>NZ_JASAOI010000023.1 GCF_029953285.1 Yinghuangia seranimata
CACGCGATGTAGGCGCTCACGCTGGAGAAGCCGTACTCGTGCCCCGCCATGTGGACCTCGCTCGCCCAGGCCATGTCGACGCCGGGCATCCCGGGGTCCGCCGCGAGCGCGGCGTCCCGGGTCCACGCGGGCACGCCGGAGGGGTCGACGGTCTTCTCGCGGTAGTCCAGTTCGGTCCGCAGGACGGCCAGCGCGAACTCGGGGTCGAGCTGCCCGGCGAAGATGAACCGGACCATGAAGTCCGGGTCGACGAAGCGCGGCGTCGGCTCGTACGGAGACCGCGCCCACTCCCACAGGGCCTCGCGGCCCGCCTCGGTCATCCGGTACACCTTGGCGTCCGGGCCGCCCTCGCGCGCGTCCACGTCGTACTCGACCCAGCCGCGCTCGACGAGCTTGGCCAGCCGCCGGTAGATCTGCGGCAGCTGGACGCCGTAGCCGATGTACTTCAGCGGGCCTTCCATCCATTTGCGCAGGTCGTAACCCGAGAACCGGCGCAGTGTCAGCATCCCGAGGATGACGAAGTCGAGTTGCATGGCCTTCTCTTTGTCGATGCCGGGCACGCCTGCCCCGGACCGGTGCGTTCCGGCCCGGGACAAGCATGTCGGGTCGCGGCGCGCGGCGCCCCCCGCTCCGGCATTGTGTCGCCGGGCTCACTGCGCGGGCGCGCCGCCCGCCCGCGCCACGTCGCTGCGGGCGATGGCGCGTTCGTCGGTGCCCAGGTAGCTCGCCACCACCTTCGGGTCGCTCCGGACGGCGTCCGGCGCGCCCTCGGCGATCACGCGCCCCGCCTCCAGGCAGTACACCCGGTCGCTGATGCCCATGATCAACGGCATGTCGTGCTCGATCACCAGCAGCGAAGCGCCCAGTTCGCGGCGGATCTCCTGGATGAGCGGGCCGAACGCCTCGGTCTCGCGCTGCGCGACGCCCGCAGTCGGCTCGTCCAGGCACAGCAGCCGCGCGTCCAGGGCCAGCAGCCCGGCCAGTTCGACGATGCGGCGGGTGCCCGTCGACAGGTCGGCGACGAACGCGTCCGCGTACCGGCCCAGGCCCAGGAAGTCGATCAGGTCGTGCGCCTCGGCCTTCTTCGCGCGCTCCCGCCTGACCGACGGCGGCAGCCGCAGCGCGGACGACAGCAGGCCCGTGCGGCCGCGCGCCTCCAGCGCCACCTGCACGGTCTCCGTGACCGTCAGCTCCGGGAACAGCGTCGCCGCCTGGAACGTCCGGCCGAGCCCCCGAGCGGCACGCCGCGCCGGAGCCGCGCGCGACACGTCCTCGCCGAACAGCTCGACGCGTCCCGTGGCCGGCACGAACCCGCCGACCGCGTTCATCAGCGTCGACTTGCCCGCGCCGTTGGTGCCGATGAGTCCGACGATCTCGTTCGGCCGCACCTCCACGGACACCCCGTCGACCGCGCTCACCCCGCCGAACCGCACCCGCACGTTCGACGCCGCGAGCACCGGCCGGCCCTCGGGCAGCGGCTCGCGTTCCGAGCGGGCGCGCGGCTTCGGCAGCACGGCGTCCGACCTCGAAGGCGCCGGACCCATGCGGCCCTCGGCCCACGCCAGCAGCCCGTCGCGCGCCGCATAGCCGATCTGCACCAGGCCGCCGGGGAAGTACAGCAGCAGGATCAGCAGGCCGACGCTGGACGCCAGCAACGGCACCAGCGAGTTGCCCGGGAACAGCGCGGGCAGGCCGATCACCCACAGCGAGCCGAGCACCGGCCCCGACGTCGACCCGAGACCGCCGATCACGACGACCGACACGAGCATCAGCGAGTCCTCGCTGCGGAAGTACGCGTCGCCGTACGGCACGGTCTGCAGCGCCCCCGCCAGCAGCGCGCCGCCCAACCCGGCCACACCGCCTGCCAGCGCGAACGCGCGCAGCTTCACCCGCGTCGCGCCGACCGTGTACGCCGCGGCGGTCGCCGGGTTGTCGCGCACCCCGATCGTGGTCCGGCCCACCCCGGTGCGCCGCAGCCGCCCGGTCACCGCCAGCACGGCCACCAGCACGGCCAGCACCACGTAGTAGTAGGCGCGCTGCGACGACACGTCGAGGCCGAACACGTCGCTCCGCGGGAACGAGGCGGTGATCCGCGTGGGACTGTCGTGGAAGACCTCCTGGCGGTACACCCACTGCTCGCACGCCACCGCGAACCCGAGCGTGCTCACCGCGAGCAGCAGCCCGCGTACCCGCAGCGCCCCGACGCCGATCACCGCCGCCAGCAGCGCCGTGACCACCGCCGCCACCGCGACCGCGGTCGGGAACGTCAGACGGTCGACGACCAGCACCCGGCCGCCGCCGACGTCGAGCCGCAGACCGCGCGACAGCGCCGCCGCCGTCATCGCCCCGATACCGGCGAACGCCATCTGCCCCAAGGACAGTTGCCCCGCCCAGCCGGTGAGCACCGTCACCGACGCCGCGCAGATCGCGTACGCCGCGATCACCGTGTACAGCAGGTGCCGCGACGGCTGCGTGACCGCCAACGGCACCACGATCCCGACCAGCAGCAGCGCCAGCAGCCCGAACCGCTCCAGGTTCCGCACCCACCACAGCCCGCGCAGCCGCTCCGGCACCGGCCGGACCTTCGGCGCGAACGAGAACGACGCCGTCTCCGCCGCCCCGCCGCGCGCCGCGAACACCGCGGCCAGGATCAGCCCGAAGGCCACCAGGTCGGTGAGCCCCGGCTGGTCGAGCCAGTTGAACTGCACCACCGCGTCGAGCAGCCCGAGCCCGACCCCGGCGACCAGCGCCGTCCGGAACGACCGCATGCGGGCGATCACCGCCGCGGCCAGCGCCCGCATCAGCGTGGTCATGCCCAGCACCGCCGGCGCGGTCACCGACCCGTTGCGGGACGAGATGAGGATCAGGCACACCGTGGCGACCAGCCCCGCGATCGTCCACACCGCGGTCGAGACCGCCTTGGGGCTGATGCCGTTCAGCCGCGCGAGCTCGGGGTTGTCGGCCGACGCCGCGACGGTCCTGCCCAGCACCGTCCGCCCCAGGAACCAGCCGAGCCCGGCCGCCGCCAGCGGGACGACGACCAGGATCGCCGCCTGCGTGGCGGTCACCTGGACGCCCGCCGGCCGCCACACGGACGACGACCACACGGGATACGAACGCGCGCCGTCCACCTCCGGATAGGAGGCGACGACCACGAGCGCGAGCTGGGCGACGCCTATGGTGGCGACCAGCAGGATGACGCGCGGCGCCACGAACAGCCGCCGCACCACCACGAGTTCGACCAGCGCCCCGAACGCCGAGCCCGCGGCCAGCGCAATCGGCAGCGCGATCCAGTACGGCACCCCGTAGCGCACGGCCAGCAGCGCGAACAGCGCCGAGCCGACGAGGCCCATGTTCGCCACCGCGAAGTTGACCACGCGCGTGGACCGGTGGACGAGCACCACGCCCATCGCGAGGAGACCGACGACCAGGCCGTCGACGACACCGTCGAACGCCAGCTGGCGGGTGAGGGTGATCACGTCAGCCCCCGTCTCTGCCGAGGAAGACCGCGCGGGCGAGGTCGTCGCGTTCGGTCAGTTCGCGGGCGTCGCCGGTGAACCGGACCTGCCCCTTCTCCAGGAAGACCGCGCGGTCGGCGATCGACAGCGCGACGTTCAGCGACTGCTCGACGACGACCATCGTCAGACCGTCGGCTTTCAGGCGCTCGACGACCGCCAGCAGGTCCTGCACCACCACCGGCGCGAGACCGAGCGGCCCCGGCCGGGCCGCGAGGTCCGGGAACACGTCCAGCACGTACGCGAGCCGCCCGTCGCGGTGCGCCTGGTCCCGGTCGCGCAGCTGGAACGCCGCCATCTCCAGGTTCTCCCGCACCGTCATGCCCGGGAAGACGCCCTTCCCGCCGGCCAGCAGGCGGACGCCCATCCGGCCGCGCCGCTCGGGCGCGACGTACGTGATCGTCTTGCCGTTCAGCCGCACCACGCCGCGCGACGGCGTGCCCAGCCCGCAGACCGCCTTGAGGATCGTCGACTTGCCGGCGCCGTTGGTGCCCAGCAGCGCCAGCACCTCGCCGCGCCGGACCTCGAACCCGACGCCGAACAGCACCTGCACGTTGCCGTACGCGAAGTCCACGTCGTGCACCTGCAATACCGGCACGTGCTCCGGGTCCCGCGCCTGCCGGTCGCGCTCGGCCAGCTCCTCGCGCAGCTCCGCGACCACCAGCGACAGGTCGTGCTTGATGAACCCCGAGCTGCGCACCAGCATCAGGCCGCCCACGAGTGTGGACGGCACGCCGATCACCAGCGCCGCCACGCGCGGGTCGTACGAGTCGAGGATCAGCGCCGACAGCAGCGACCCGCCCGTCGCGCCGACGAAGAAGATGTACACCGCGGCCAACGCCGCGCCCAGGCCGCGCAGCCGGTACGGCGACACCGACTGCATCACCGGCCCGACCATCGCGAACGCGGCCGACAGCAGGATCAGCGGCAGCATCTGCACGACGGCGAACGCCGGCGCGTTCGGCATGAGCCACTGCACCGGGATCAGCACCGCCACCGGCAGGATCAGCAGGCCGACCAGCCGCAGCGCCCGCGCCGGGTCGGTGCGGTAGAGCCGGTCGTAGTACGGGCCGACGAACGGCAGCACCAGCAGCACACCGGCTCCGCCCAGCGTGCCGTACACGCCGCGCTCGAACGTGCCGAGCCCGAAGTGGTCCTCCAGCCACAGGTTCGTCAGCACGGGACCGGTGAACAGCCCGAACCCGAGCGCGGCGAACGCCAGCACCACTGTGCGCGTCGTACGGATCCGCATCAGCCGCGCGAACGCCGCCTCGACCGACACGGGCGCGGGGGCGTCCTGCGCCACGACCTCGCCGAGCACCGCCCGCATCTCCTGCCGCCCCCGCGGCGGTTCGGGCAGCCGGAACGCGAACAGCGCCACCAGCGCGGTCGGCACGCCGAGCACGAAGAACGCCCAGCGCCAGCCGTCGTCGCCGCCCGCGAGCGCCGCGATCCCGCCGACCGCCAGCGGGCTCAGCGTCGCCGCGATCCGCCCCGTCGCCGCGTTCGCCGCGGCGAGCCGGCCGCGCACGCCGATCGGGTACGTGTCGGCGTTCAGCGACCCGTGCACCGGCAGGTTGCTCGATTTCGCGACACCGACCCCGAGCCGGGCCAGGAACATCAGGAACACGTTGGCGGCCAGCCCGCACGCGACGACGAACGCCGAGAACGCCAGACCCGCCCAGCCCGCGACCCGGCCGCGCCGCGACCGGTCCGCCAGCCAGCCCATCGGCAGCGCCCCGAGCACGATGAACGCGCCCGACGCCGACGACAGGAACACGATCGCGCCGTCGCTCATCCCGAACGCGTCGCGGATGTCCGGCGCCAGCACACCCAGCGTCGCGGTCTCCAGCTCGTCGAACGCCGACAGCAGCGTCAGCGTCACGAACGTCGCCGCCCCGCCGGCCGCGAGGCCCTCGCGCAGGGTCAGGGCCTGACCGCCGACGCCGGGGAGCAGCTCGTCCGCGAACAGGACGTCCCGTTCCGCGGCGGCCTGCCGGGTGCGCTCCGCCTCGGCGTCCAGCAGGCCTGCGGCCAGCCGCGCCGCGCCCGGCTCCGACCCGACCTGACCCCCCGGTTCTCCGGCGACCGGCTCCGCCGCGGTCACGCCCGGACCCCGTGCGCGGCGACGTCCCCGGCCGGGTCCGCGTCCGGGTCCGTGTCGAGCGCCGCGAGGGCGTCCGCGACCGCGCGCAGTGCCGTCGCCGGCAGCAGGCCGCCGGCCAGCGCGGCCAACTGCAGCAGCGACGTGTCGCCCACCATCTTCGCCACGCCGCCGTCGACCAGGCGGCCCAGGCCCAGTTCGCGCAGCACCGCCTCGGCCGCCGCGTCCGCGAACAGCTCGCGGATCGGGGCGTGCACGCTGCGCGGGCCGTCGGGGAACTCCGCGGGGTCGACCGGCGCGGCGCCCGCGGCGGTCTCGGCCTCCTCGCGTTGTTTCCGCACGAGCAAGTGCGCCTCGGTCGCCGGGCCCCGCGCGGGCAGGCCCAGGCGCTCGTACTGCTCGGCGGGCGCGTCGGCGGCGCGCATCGCTTCGACGAGCATGCTGATCATGCGCAGTTCGAGGCTGTCGTCCACCAGCGGGTCGAGCTGGTCCGGGTCCGTCGCCAGGTCGAACAGCAGCGTGCCGTGCGGCGCGGGGGAGATCGCGAAACCCGGGACCTTGAGGACGGGCGCGCCCTTCGTGAACGCGAACGCGCCGCCGGGGACGAACTCGGCCTCCGCCAGCTCACGCGGCTGGAACCGCGCCCGCATGTGCGTGGGCATCAGGGTGTACTGCGCCAGCGGCACGTTCGCCGCGTCCGCACACGCCCGCATATACACGTAGCGGCCGTCCGTGACCGAGACGTGGCCGCCGAACGCGCCGAACAGGCCCGCCTCGCGCACCGGGGTGTCGTCGGCGATCGTCTCCCGCAGCGCGACGCCCGTCATGTCCGGCGTGCGCCCCACACCGAAGAACTCCAGCAGCGTGGGCGCCAGGTCGACGGTCTGCACGAGCGACGCGCGGCGCTCCCCGCGCACCCGGCTTCGCGGGTCCCATACGAACAGCGGGGTGTGGATGGTCTCGTCGTACCACGGCATCACGGCCTTGCCCCACCAACCGTGCTCGCCCAGCAGGAAGCCGTGGTCGGTGCAGACGATCAGCATCGTGTCGTCCCACAGGCCGTGCTCGTCCATCGCGTCGAGGACGCGGCCGAGGTTGCGGTCGCACATCGACAGCAGCGCGGCGTACTCGTAGCGCACGTGCGCGACCTGCTCGTCGGTCTCGCGCACCATGCGGTAGTCCGGCCAGTCGTACTGCGGCCCGTCGTAGCCGTGCTCGTACAGCTCCTTGTAATGCTCCTGCGAGAAGAACGGCTCGTGCGGATCGAACGTCTCGATCTGCACGAACCAGCCGTCCTCGGCCTTGTTGGTCTCGATGAAGTGCAGCCCGGCGTCGAAGGTCAGCGTCTGTGGCTGGTCCTCCTCGCGCGTCATGTAGCGCCGGTTGATCCAGTCCTGCCGCCAGGCCTCGCCGCGCAGCGTCTTGAGGCTGTCCGGGACCTCCGGGTCGGCGACGTGCCCCTTCCACGGGTCGCCCTCCTGGCCGCGGAAGAACTCGTAGGTGCGGTACCGGTTGTGGTACGTCGCGCCGCCGTCCTCCCAGTAGTGCTGGTGGTCCGTGACCAGGTGCGTGTAGACGCCCGCGTCGGTGAGCATCTCCGGGCACGAGTCGTCGAAGGGCTCCAGCGGCCCCCATCCGCGGTGCAGGAAGTTGTGGCGCCCGGTGTGCAGCTCCCGGCGGGCCGGCATGCACGGCATGCTCCCGGCGTAGCAGTTCTCGAACACCGCCGTCCGCTCCGCCAGCCGCGCGAAGTTCGGGGCGTGGACCCAGTCCGCCGCTCCGTACGGAGGAAGGTACCTGCGGTTGAGGGAATCGAACATGACCATGACGGCCTTCATCGCCACTCCTGCCCGGTCGCGCGAGGCCAGGGCCCTGTCGGGCCCTGGCTCGTATGAACCCCAGAACATACTCATCGCGACTTGAATGTCCAGAGGATCCGGGCTGGATATGTACTAGCGCACTGAGTGTTCGTGGACGAGACTGACATGCACCGCGTCCTCGCCGGGCACCGCGCGCTCCAGGAGCGCGATGCCGCGCCCGACGTCCTCCAGGCCTACGTGGACGCCGCGCAGCGTGCGGGCGATCGACGGCCTGTCGGCCAGCAGCTGGACGGCCTGCTCCATGGACCCCGGCGTCGACCCCGCGCAGCCGTGCACGGTCAGGGACTTCAGCGACACGAGGTCGCTGAGCAGGTTCTCGACCGGCCGGAAGTGCTTGAGGCCGGCCAGCGCGACCCGGCCGCGGAAGGCCGCCAGTTGCAGGGCGGTGTTCACGGCGGCGGGCACCGGGGTCAGGTCCATGACCACGGACGCCATCCGGCCGCCCGTCAGCTCCCCGACGCGCTCGGTCACGTCCTCCGCGTCCACGTCCACGACCGCGTGCGCGCCCAGCTCGAGCGCCGTCGCCAGGCGGGTCCCGTCCGCGCCCGTACCGGTCACGATCACCTGCGACGCCCCCTGCGCGAGCGCCGCCGCCGCGCACAGCAGGCCCTGGTGGCCGGGGCCCTGCACCACGACCCGGTCCCCGGTCCGCACACCCGCCGCGGCGACCCAGTTGAGGGCGTTGGCCAGCGGCTCGAACACCGTCAGCTCGGCGGCGGTGAGCCCGTCCGGCGCCTTCATCAGGTGCGTCGTGGGCAGCAGCCGCATGAACTCGCCGTAGCCGCCCCACAGTCCGCCGTCGTGGTCGGCGCCCATCGTGTAGCCGTACAGCTGGAGGTTGGCGCACAGCCCGCCCGGGCCGCCGAGGCAGGCGCGGCACCGTCCGCAGGTCACGATCTCGTCGACGCACACCCGGTCGCCCTCGGCCACACCCCAGTTGGCGGCGGCCTCCGCGGTGATCGCGTGCACCACGCCGACGATCTCGTGCCCGGGGACGACATCGGCGACCTCGCCCGGGACATGGCGCTGCCCGTGCAGCTGCATGGCGTCGCTGCCGCAGAGCCCCACCGCCTCGACCCTCAGCACCGCGCCGCCGGGCGGCGGGTCCGGGACGGCGAACTCCCGTATCTCGTACGTACCGTCGCCGGGGAACACCGCCGCGCGGGCGTGCTGGACCATTGCGGGCCTCCGAAGGGGTCGAGGGTGCGGTCCCGCGGCGGACCCGTGCGAGTCCGCGACCGCGCCGGCGCGCCCGGCGGCCGGCCCGGCGACGGTAGCCCGGCGAACCGCAAGGATCAACGCCATCCTTCGGATATTCGGCTTTGATGTTCGGAAATATGAACGGCTACACGAGCGGCAGCATCAGTGCCTCGGCGTCGGCCGCTTCGCGCAGGGTCTGGTCGAAGCGCAGGACGTACGAGCCGGCCGCCTCCAGGTCGGGGCGGCCGAGGACGACGACCGCGCCGGTGTCGGTCACCGCGACGACGCACGGCGTCAGGCCCTCGCTCGCCTCGGCCACCGCGGGCTCGCGTTCGTCCAGGTACACCAGGTCGAACGGCACCGCGATCGTCGACAGCAGCGCGGCCCAGTCCGCTCGGGGCTGCCAGCCGTCGTGGGTCAGCCCGTACAGTACGTCGTCCGGCGGCTCGCGGGCCCAGTCGAGGGCGCGCCCCATCGGGCGTCGGCTCTCGGTCTCCATGTCGTACACGCCGACCAAGCGGCGCACCACCTGCGCCCCAGCCATGACACCAGTGTGCGCCCGCCAGGCGCGTCGTGGCGCGCGCGAGGCGGGGATCCCGCCGTTGGTGATGGTCAGTGATAGACGCGCTGCAACGCGTGCTCGACGGCGGCCTCGGACAGCCGCTTCGCCGCGCGCAGCTCGGCAGGGCTCACCGGGTGGTCGTGCGCGGTGTGCTCGATGAACGCGTCCGCCGCGTCCATCACCCGGTGCCGTGCCCGGGAGATCTCCGGACGGCGTCCGCTGGACGCGATCATGCCGCTCCACGCCAGCGAGGCCGCGTAGGCGCCGCCGCGCGCCAGGTCCTCCGGCGAGATCGGCGCGTCGTGAGGGGCGCTGCGGCACTCGTGGAACACGGTCGCCTCACGCCCGTCGTCGGTGAACAGACCCGGACTCAGCAAGCTGCTCATGACCTCCTCCTTCCCGCCCCCTCCGATCAGCGTAGGGCTGATTTGCCCGGATGTGCGTGCTATGCGGCAGGAGGTTTTCGGGCGGCCGGCCCGCACCCGGCACGGGGAGGGGTGCGGGCCGGCCCGTCAGCACTCGGCCTGGGCCGCCCCGAGCAGGTCGCTGAGGTCCACGCGCTTGCCGGCCGCCGACGAGTCCTCGGTCCAGATCGGCTCGATCGCGGGCAGCGCGAGCTTGACCTGGGCGACGTCGTTCAGGGCGTACTGCCGGCCGTCCGGGGAGGTGAACACCAGGGCGTCGCCGCCGCGGCACTCGATGCGGCCCTGGCGGACGGTCAACGGCCAGATCTTCCCGGACTGTTGGAAGCCCGTGCGGTCCACGTCCCGGCCGGACGGGCCGCCGCCGTCGTCCTTGAGCAGCAGCAGGTACGCCGCCGCCGCGCCGGCGACGAGCAGCACCGCCACGACGACGACCACCAGCCACGTCCGCGACCGGGACGGTCGCCTTCGTGGAGGAGGCGGGTCCGCCGCTTCCGGTTCGGGCCACAGCCCCGGCACGGGCTGCGGCAGGTGCTGCGGCGCACGGTGCTGCGCATGGTGCGGCAGGTGCTGTGGAACCTGCCCGGAAACTCTCGGTGGCACAGGTCTGTACGGCTGTTGTTCCATCCCCACCCCCAAGGTATTGGCGACAGAACGTACTCCAGTCACGGCCGGGTTTTGGCAAGTTCGGAGCAATCCGTTTCCCACGATCACCTGGTCGGACACAGGGTGGGGAAGTGCCGTGGAACGTCTAGGAATCGGGCCGCCGAACAGGCGGCCCGAGGTGTCCGTCAGGGCACGCGCGACGCCGCCAACTGCACCGATGTCATCGCGAGGATGGAGGCGATCAACGCGAAGATCAGACCCGTCTGGGGGCTGAGGGACAGCTTGTCGACGAGGCTGAACGGCATGTCGGCGTCCTGCACGCCCTTGCTCGCCCACACCAGGATCGACGGCTTCGCCATGCACACGATCACGGCGACCATGTTCAGGCTCAGCAGCGCGCGTGCGGGGCGGACCAGCCTGCCGACGACGAGCCCGCAGAGCAGCAGCACCGCCGACAGCAGGGCCACGGCGAGCACGCCCTGGCCGATGTAGCTGTCGAGGCCGGTGAAGTCCTTGGTCGCCGTATCGATGTAGGCGGCCGAGGACTTGCGGCCGCCCGCGAGGGTGGTGCCGCTGATGTGGTCCCCGGGGGAGGCCGAGCCGCCCGACGGTGCCACCCAGGGCAGGAACGTCGACCCGGCCGCCCCCAGCGCCAGGGCGGCCGCGACCGCCGCGGCGCCGCGGTGCTCCGCACGCGGGCGTTCCGCCCGGGCCTGCTCCCGCATCGCCGCGCGGCGGGCGGCCGCGCGCGACGGGGTCGGAGCCGGCGTCGGGGCGGGCTCGTACTGCCGTTCGTGCGGGGGCCCGACGTGCGTTGCGTAGCGGCTGTCGGGCCGGGTCGCCTGCTCGGTCTGCTGCCAGGGGTCGTACGCGGGACGCCGGTCGGACGGCGGGCCGTCCCACGGCGTCGCCATCGGGTTCGGGTACGTCGTGGCCGCGCCCGGTGGCGTGGTCGGCGGGCCTGGGACGACCGGAGGGGGCGTCGGCCAGTCCGGCGCGGACCCGACGGGCACGCCCGCGGGCGCGTTGTCGGCGTACGGGGCGAGCGCCGCCCGCACGTCAGCCATCGACGCGAAGCGCTGCGCGGGCTCCTTGGCCAGCATCCGCAGCACCACCGCGTCCAGTCCGGGCGGCACGTCGGATCGTGCCACGGACGGCGGCGAGGCCGGCTTGACGAAGTGCTGGTTCATGATCGAGAACGCCGAGTCACCCAGAAACGGCGGCTGCCCGCACAGGAGTTCGTACAGGACGCAGCCCAGCGAGTACTGGTCGGTCCGCGCGTCGACCTGCTCGCCCATCGCCTGCTCGGGCGACATGTACGCGGGCGTGCCCACGATCCCGCCGGTCGTCGTCAGACGCGTCGCCGTGTCGGACAGCATGCGCGCGATGCCGAAGTCCAGCACCTTGACCGCGCCGTGGCGGGTGAGCATCACGTTGCCCGGCTTGATGTCCCGGTGCACGATGCCCATCCCGTGGCTGTGCGCCAGCGCGTCCGCGATGTCCCGCACGATCCCGGCCGCCCGCGCGACCGGAACACGCCCCGAACGGACCACGCCCGCGAGCGACTGGCCGTCGACGTGCTCCATCACCAGGAACGGCACCGGGTCCGCGGAGTCGTCGCGGCCGAAGTCGTGCAGCACCGTGATGCCGGGGTGGGTCAGCGCCGCGACCGCGCGCGCCTCGCGCTGGAACCGCTCGCGGAACTCCGGCTGCCGCGACAGTTCGACCGGCAGCGTCTTGATCGCCACGGTCCGCGCCAACTCCCGGTCCCGGCCGCGCCACACCTGGCCCATGCCGCCGTGGCCGATCGGCTCGACCAGCTCGTAGCGCTCGTTCAGGACACGCATGAACCCCCCAGGACCACCCCGCGATTCGGGGCACGAGTCTAGGGCCTGACCGGGACACCGCCGGTCCGGACGGCGGCGGAGACGACCGCCCGCCGACCGGTCGTACGGGCCGACCTGACACCGGACGTGGGACGGCATCGGCGGCGCCGACATGGTGATGTCGTCCGTCAGGCGGCCGGTCCAGCCGCGCACGTCGCGGCCCAGCCGCCGGACGAGTTCGTCGGGGTCGGTGCCCCGCGCGGTCGCGAGGCGCGTCGAGCGGGTAGAACTCGCCCCCGACGCCGTTCCCGGCGCCCGGACCCAATACGTCACGGAGTGCCTCATCTGGTCGGCGGAGTGCCCGTTTCGGTTCCCGGGATCCGGGCACTCCGCCGCGCTCACTCCCCGGCCGCCGCGCCCGCCACCTCGCGTACGACCGCGTCGAAGTCCGTCGCGGCCACGCCGAGCACCCGCTCGGTCTCGGAAGCGTCCAGCAGGAACGCGTCGTCGTACAGGTACTCCATCTCCGCGACCTCGCCCATGATCGAGTCGGCCGCCGCGGCCGCCGCCAGTTGGTCGGCGGTCATGCGCGTCAGCTCGGGCTGGGCCGCGCCGGCGGCCTTCGCGACGCGTGCCGCGAGGTCGCGCACCGTCGACACCGAGGACGGGACGTGCCACGCGCGGCCCCACACCTCGTCGCGGTCGTGCGCGTCGCCGACCGCGACCAGCGTGCGGGCGACGTCGCCGGTGTACGACCAGCTCTGCGGCGCGTCCAAGCCGCCCGGGTACACCGCCGCGCCGCCGGTGCGGGCGGCCGGGGCGACCATCAGGCAGAACAGCGAAATCGCGTCGGCCGCAAGGAAGTCGCTCGCCCGGACCTCGGCGACCCGCACCCGCCCCGCCTCGTGTGCCGCGAGCGCGTCCTCCCACATCGCCGCGCGGACCCGGCCCTTGTCCGAGACCGGGGCCATGGGGAGGCCGGGGGTGAACGGGCCGTGAGGAAGGCCGTAGCCGTACGCGTTGCCGAGCATCACGTAGTCGGTGCCGGTGCGTTCGGCGGCGGCCAGCAGCGACGCCGCCAGCGGCGGGAACGCGGTGCGCCACTGGTCGTACGGCGGGGCCGCGCAGTTGTAGAGGGTACGGGCGCCGTCGAGCAGCCCGGCCAGCGTGTCCGGGTCGGTGACGTCGGCGGCGACGCGCTCGACGAGCGGATGCTCCGGCCCCGTGCCGCGCCGGGTGACGACGCGGACGCGCTCGCCCCGGTCGGCGAGCAGGCGGGCGGTGGCGATGCCGGTCGATCCGGCGCCGGTGACGATGTGGAGGGCCACGGTGATTCTCCCGAACGTTGGTGCGGTTTCCGTTGTTTCGGCCGCGTGTGTGCGGCGACGGGACAACTCTGCGGCGGGCCGGACGCGTAGAGTACTGGCCGAAAGGCCAGGGATCCGGAAGTTCCGGCCACGGCCGGGGGAGGGTTCGTGCGCCGGGAACACGCGGGGCACCGGGAGCGGGACGAGCACCGGCCGCACCGGGTCGCCGTCGTCGCCGTCCCGCCGGTGACCGCGTTCGACCTGTCCATCCCCGAACTGGTCTTCGGCACCGCGATGGTGGAGGCCCAGCCGGCCTACGAGGTCGTCGTCTGCACGCCGGAGCCCGGCGAGGTCGCCACCACCGGCGGACTCGGCGTCGTCGTCGCCCACGGGCTCGACGCGGCGGCCGACGCCGACACCGTGCTCGTCACCGGCACCGGCGCGCGCCACAACGCCGACCCGCGCGTCCTCGACCTGCTGCGGGTCGCCGCGGCCGACGGGCGGCGCATCGCGTCCATCTGCACCGGCGCGTTCGTGCTCGCCCAGGCCGGACTGCTCGACGGACGCGCGGCCACCACCTTCTGGGTCATGTCCGGCGAGTTCGCCCGCCGTTTCCCGGCCGTCGAGCTGCGCCGCGACGTGCTGTTCGTCGACGACGGGCAGGTGCTCACCTCCGCCGGGCTGTCCGCCGGCATGGACCTGTGCCTGCACATCGTGCGCACCGACTACGGCGCCGCCGTCGCCAACGCCACCGCGCGCCTGGTGGTCGCCCCGCCCGCGCGCCCCGGCGCGCAGGCCCAGTTCATCCAGTCCCCGCTGCCGCCCGAGCGCGGCGCCGCACTCGCCGACACCCGGGCGTGGGTGCTGACCCGACTGCACGAACCGCTCACCGTCGCCGACATGGCGGCGCACGCGAGTACCAGCGTCCGCACCCTCACCCGGCGCTTCCAGGCGGAGACCGGGACCAGCCCCTTGCAGTGGCTCCTGCACCGGCGCGTCGACCGGGCGCTGGAGATCCTCGAGACCACCGACCTGCCGCTCGACCGGGTCGCACGGCAGAGCGGGCTCGGATCGGCGGACTCGCTGCGCAAGCACCTCGTGCAGCGCGTCGGGCTCACCCCGAGCGCGTACCGCACGGCGTACGCCCGCTGGCCGCACGGCTGACCCGTCGCCCGTCGCCCCTCAGAGCCGGTAAGGGAACAGCGCGGCGTTCCGGCGCTCGACGGCGACCTCGACCCAGGTGCCGTCGACGCCGTCCGGCAGGGGAGCGGCCACGTCGAGCAGGACCAAGGTGCCGGCCAGGGTCAGGACCCCCGCGCCGTCCTCGGTCACGTCCAGCACACCGCGCAGGACCACGCGGTCGCCGTCGGCGCGGACCTCCGGCGCGGCCACCGAAGCGGCGCGGGCGTTGCCGCCCCACAGCAGGTCCTCGTCGACCGTCCACTCGACGTGGAACGCGCCCGGCGCGGCGTCCGGGTCGCCGCACCAGCGCACCGTCGTACGGCCGCACGGCGTCGCCACGCGGGCCAGTACGGGGTCGCCCGGGATGATCCGCTCCACCTGTACCAGCACCGGCCCATCATGGGGCACGGTCGGGTTCAGTCCGCGAGCAGCACCGCGGCGCCGTTCACGCGGTCGGCCGCCAGGTCGGCGAGCGCCTGGTCCGCGCGGCCGAGCGGATACGGCGTCGTGGTCGCCTTGATGCCGATCCGCTGGGCGGTCTCCAGGAACTCGGCGCCGTCCTGCCGGGTGTTCGCGGTCACACTGCGGACCTGGCGCTCGTAGAACAGGTGCCGCTGGTAGTCGAGGACCGGAACGTCGGTGAGATGGATGCCGGCGATCGCGAGCGTGCCCCCGCGGTCGAGCGCCTCGAGGCCGGCCGGCACGGCGTCGCCGACGGGGGCGAACAGGATCGCGGCGTCGAGGGGTTCGGGCGGGGCGTCGTAGGTGTCCTGCGCGGACGCCGCGCCGAGCGCCAGGGCGAGGTCGCGGGCGGCGGGTGCGCGCGTCATCACGTGGACGGTGGCGCCCTGCGCGAGCGCGATCTGCGCGGCCAGGTGCGCGGACGCGCCGAAGCCGTAGATGCCGAGCCGACCGCCGTCCGGGAGTTCGGCGCGCTTCAGGGCCCGGTAGCCGATGATCCCGGCGCAGAGCAGCGGCGCGATGTGCTCCGGGTCGGCGTCGGGCGGCAGCGGGTAGGCGAAGTCCTCGGGGACGACGGCGTGCTCGGCGAAGCCGCCGTCGGCGTCCCAGCCGGTGTACGTCGACGCCTCGCACAGGTTCTCCCGCCCGGCGCGGCAGTACCCGCACACGCCGCACGTGTGCCGCAGCCACGCGACGCCGAGCCGGTCGCCGGGCGCGAACCGGACCGCGCCGGGGCCGAGCGCGTCCACGACGCCGACGACCTCGTGCCCGGGGACCGTCCCGGGCCTGCGCGGCGCGAGGTCGCCCTCGGCCAGATGCAGGTCGGTGCGGCACACCCCGCACGCCTCGACCCGCACCCGCACCTCGCCGGGCCCCGGCTCGGGCACGGCCCGCTGCACCTCGCGCAGCGGACGGCCCGCGATCGGCCCTGGCGTCTCCACGATCCAGGCGCGTTCCTGCGTCCCCGTGTCCGGCTCCCGTACGGCGGCCATGACGCCTCCCTGAGTCGGCCCCGGCGCGTCGAAGGCGCACCGGGCGGCTGTCAGGACGTGTACCCCGTTCGGGGGAGCGGGACTACCTCGGGGCGTCAGACGCCGGGGTGTTCGCGGCCGCCGCGGCGGGCTCGCCCGTGGGCTCGTCAGCGGGCTCGCCGGTGGTCGGCTCGTCCGCCGCGCCCGTGGGGAACAGGATCGGGCTGATCAGGTACGGCCTGCGGCCCGGCGCCGGCCCGTTGGCGAGCCGTGGGTGCAGGACCGAGAGCAGGTCCCCGAGGAGCGCGGCGAGCTCGTCCGGGTCGAGCCAGAGCGTGCCCTGCCGGTAGCCGACGGAGTCCGCGACCGGGTCGGCGCCGTCGTGGTCCAGGTAGGCGTTGAACTCGGCGATGAGGGTGACCATCGCGGCGGCGAAGCCGCGCCGGTGGTCGTCCGGCGTCATGGCGGCCGCCGCTTCGCCGTCGATCGCCGGGCGGTCGCGGCGCAGCCGGTAGCGGCGCTCGACCGCGCCGCGCACCCGCTGCTCGCCCGCGACCTCCAGGAAACCGGACTCGGCGAGCAGCGCGACGTGCCGGTACACGGTCACCTTCGAGACCTCGGGCATCCGCGCGCACAGCTCGCCCGTGGTGAGCTCGCGGCCCCCGGACAGGGCGTGCACGACGCGCAGGCGGACCGGGTGGAGGAGCAGGTCGACGGTGTCCACGGCCTTACTATTTCACGAGTGATACCGTTATCAAAGTTGAAAACGTTCGGTGGTCGTTCGTCAGGGAGGGTGCATGCGCCAGGCAGAGGGGCGGGTCGTAGCGGTCAACGGCCGGTCGGTGTACGTGGAGGAGTCCGGCGCGGGGGCGGCCTGCGTCGTCTTCGAGGCCGGCCAGGGGCTCGGGCGCGCGAGCTGGGACGCGGTGCTGCCGTCACTCGCCGACCGCGCGCGGCTGGTGGCGTACGACCGCGCCGGGTTCGGCCGCAGCGGGCGCGTCGAAGGACCGCTCGACGTCGACGACATGGCCGCCGACCTCGCGGCGCTGGTCGAGGCCGTCGTCCCCGACGGGGCGCCGCTGGTCCTCGTCGGGCACAGCATGGGCGGGCTCGTCACGCGCCGCGCGGCCGAACGGCTCGGTGCCCGGCTCCGCGGCCTGCTGCTGGTCGACCCGACGCCCGAACAGGCACCCGTCTACGACACGTTCGACCAGACCGCCGCGAAGGTCGACCGCGTGCTGGGCGTCATGCAGCAGCTGTTCCGCTCACGCCTGCTCGCGCGCCTGGCCAGCGGCCGGATCCGCCGGGTGTTCCCGCCGGACACCTACGCGACGATGCTCGCCGAGGACTTCGTCCCGGCCGGCATCGCCCAGACCCGCAAGGAGCTCAAGGCCGTGGCCGCCGCCATCCCGCGCTTCCGCCTCGCACCGCCCGCCCCGCCGATCTGCCCCATCGTCCTGCTCTCCGCCGGCCGCCCCGAGCGGGGCCGCGCGCGGCAGCACGCCGACGTCGCCGAACACCAGCGGCTCTGGGCGCGGGACCTCCCGAACGCGCGGTACGAGCGGGTCGACTCCGGCCACCTCATCCAGGCCGAGCGGCCGCAGGACGTCGCGGAAGCGGTCGTCGAACTCGTCACGTGGGCCGAACTCGCGGGCGCCCCGCGCACCTGAGCCGGGGGCGGCGCGAGCGTGCCGGGCCGCCTCGCGGGGGCGCGGGAACTGGGGCGTTTCTGGGGGATCTTGGCACCACTCACGCCGCCTGGCACCGCCCGCCGGGCCTTGCTCCGGGCCTAGCGGCCCTCCCAAGCCCTCCTTCGGCCTAGCGGCCCTCCCGAGCGCCGCGTCGCAGGACCTCGCGAGGACGAACGAGGGCGAGCGCCCAGCGGCCCGAACCAGCCCTGCGCCGTGCGACGCACGGCACGAAGGAGGGCCGTAAGGGCGCTGGGCGCGGCGTGAGCGGCTCCAGTGACCCCCGGACACGCCCTGGAACGGGCCCAGGTCAGACCCGCGCCGGGACCTGCGAGACCGCGCGGGTGAGGAGGGTGGCTGGCACGTGCGCGGCGTCCGCGAGGGCCTGGCCGAGCGGGTGGGTGAGGGCCGCGGCGGGCATCGTGCCGTCCCGGCCGCTCAGGACGACGCTCACCGAGCCCGGCGTCGCGGGTGCGTCGGGGGCCGGGGCGGCGGCGTCGAGGCCCAGCCGCCGCAGCGCCTGCCGGGCGACCGCCTCGGCGCTGTCGTGCAGCACCGTGCCGGGCGGCAGCGCGCTCATGATCCGGTCGGTGACGAGGGGGTAGTGCGTGCAGCCGAGCACCACGGCGGCGGCGTCGGCGGGTGTGCGGGCGGCGGCGTCGGCGACGGCCAGGTCGACCGCGTCCGTGTCGCCGCGGTCGACCGCCTCGGCCAACCCCGGGCACGCGATCCGGTACGCCGGAACCCCGTCGGCGAAGCGGCGGATCAGCCCGGCCTGGTAGTCGCTGGCCGTCGTCCGCTCGGTCGCCCACACCGCGAACGGCAGCCCGGCGGCCGCGGCGGGTTTCACTGCCGGCACGGTGCCGATGACGGGGATCGCCGGCTCGAGGTGCGCGCGCAGCTCGTCGACGGCGGTCACAGTGGCCGTGTTGCAGGGGATGACGACCGCGTCCGCACCACGCTCGGCGGCCAGTCGGCCCCCGGCCAGCAGCCGCTCGGTGACGAACTCGCCCGTCTTCGCGCCCCACGGCATGCCGTCGGGGTCCATGACCAGGACGAGGTCGCTGCCGGGCACCAGGTGCCGCAGCCATCCGGCGGTCGGCAGCATGCCCAGTCCGGAGTCGACGAGCGCGATGATCATTCGGCGAACGTATCAGGGCGACGCGGCCGCCGTCGGCCGGGTGGCGGAGGCGGCGCGCCGCCCTTGCGGCGGCGGACCCGCGGGCCGGGCGGCTGCGGGGCTGTCCGCCGACCCGCCGGCGCACGGCATCCTGCTGCGGCACCCGGTCGGCGACCGCACCGACGCGGCGGACACATCCCGTCGGCATGTCCGGCGGTCCCCCGATCGGCCCCCGCGAAGTCACCGGCGTCGTCCTGGCCCCGCGCCACGCGCCCGAGCGGGTGCGGCCGTTCGGTGGAGGTGCGCGCGTGGTGGCGCGGATCGGCGGGGTCCGGCTCCTACTGTCGGGACGGACGACCACGCGAGCGCGAGGAGTGGCGATGGCCGAGCACAGCCCCGTCTGGGTGTCGGGAAACTGGCACGTGGCGGACGGCAACGGCGAGGAGTTCATCAGCCGTTGGACCGCCTTCCTGACCTGGACCCGTGACGCCAACGACGGGTTCGTGCACGCCCGCCTCCTCCGCGACCAGCGCGATCCCAACCACTTCGTCTCCTTCGCCGCGTGGCGGGACGCCGATGCCCGCGGCGCGTGGCAGGACCGGCCGGACTTCGCCGAGTACATCGGCCGGTGCCGCGAACTGTGCGCCGACATGACCAGCAGCGGCTACGAACTCGCCGCCGCCGTCTGACGGCAGGCCCGTCCTCCCCGACGGGGGTGTCCCGGGCGGACCGCACCGCCCCGGACACCCCCGATCGCCGGCCTGCCGTGCGAGCCGCGCTCACCGCCGCCGACCGGACCGTGTCGGCCGGTTGTCCAGGTGTGTCCGCGTCCTACTCGTCCGCGGCGAAGAGCCCGAAGAACGGCGGAAACGTCAGAACGAGTGCCGCCACGACCAGCGCGACACCGAGGGCCATGATCCTTCCGGGATCCGCACCGCGGCGTCGGAAGCCGAGGTGCAGCAGCGGCCAGGCCGCGACGTAGGCGATGGTCGCGATCAGGCTCTTGCCGCTGAGCGCCCCCACGTCGTGGTTCCAGGCCATCCACTCCTTGACGTCCGGACTCGCCTCGCAGAGCACGGTGTTGATCCCGAGGACGACCGCAGCCGCGGGCGCGGCGAGGAACGCCGCCGCGATCGCGCCGTACCCGTCCTCCCGGCCGGTGTCGGGATCAGCACTTCCGGACGTGGTGCCACTGTGCGTGCTTGCCATGGCCGTACTCCTCTCGCGCGTCTCGCTCGGCCGCCGTCCGGCGCCGGGCGCTATTGGTCGAGGAACCCGTTCGGTGCCACCGCGTTGATCGCGGTGCCCAGGCCCGCCGCCACGACGGCGGCGGCGAAGGCGACGACGAAGTACGTCGTGGCGGTCGCGCGTGTCCGCGCGTTCCGGTTGAGCACGTGCGGATAGCGGAACGCCACGAAGGCGACCGCCGTGGCCAGCAGCGGGGTCACCCAGCCCACGTGCTCCTTCCACTCCATCCCGAAGTCGTGCCAGAAGTCGAGGTCGTGCGCGGCCAGGTACGCCTGGGGGTAGTCCGTGGTGTCCCCGCCGGGTGCGGGCTTCGCCCGGTAGCCGGGGTAGACGAGCCAGGTCCCGCTGACGACCGTCAGCCACGAGACGACGGCCAGCGAGACCGTCGAGAGCAGCCGAACCGCGTCCTTGACGGGCGTCATCCGCCGTGCGGTCAGCGTCGCGAGCCCGCCGGCGAAGGCGTGCACGATCACCACGCCGCACAGGACGTGCGCGAGGAACCAGGCTTCGCGCGCCGTCAGCAGATGCCCGGCCTCGGGCCGGGCGGCGAGCGCGCCGAGCGCCGCGGGGACGACCACGGCGGCTACCGCCAGCGCCAGCAGCATCCGCCGCTGGCGGCTGGGCAGTTCCTCCACAACGAGGCTGTCCGCGCCCGCCGGGGCGCCGTCGGCGCCGTCCGGCCGATTCCCGAGCGGGACAGCCGATTCCGCTTCCACGCGGTCAGGGCTATGGTTGAACGCACTCTCCACAGCGTTCTCCTCCGTCAGGCGGTGAACAGACCCGCCCCCCGAGACGCTCTGCGGATTTGCCCAAGCGCACGGTGCATGGCAGGTCGTTTCCCAATGCGAAACGCCGTTCCTGTGCAAGGACGGTAGCGGCCCTTTGCGCAACAGTCACCGGCGGTGCGCGTACCGGCGGGAGTGCATGCAAGACCGGCATAGTTCGGCATGCGGGTCGCCCAACGGCCAAGCGGGTGGCGGCGGTTCGGGCAGTGATCGGCGTCGTGCGCCCATGTCCGGGGCCCGGGGTGCCTCAGGCTGCACCCCGGGCCGATGCTCCCGCGCCGGCGCGCGGGTGTTCCGCCCCGGCCGACGCCGAGCGGAACACCCGCGGCGCGGCCTACCTCGCCAGCTGCGCCGGCTCCTCCAGTCGGGCCAGCTTGTCGGGGTTCGCGACCGCGTAGATCCGGGTGATCAGCCCGCTCTCCACCACGACGCTCACCGCCGCCGACCGGCCGTCGCGCTCGATGCGGGCCGCCGGGGCGCCGTTGAGCCACAGCGCGGACGTCGCAGCGTCGCGGTTCGCGCGGGACAGCAGCGTCGCGACCAGCTCGGCGCCGTGCACGGGAGCCTGGGCCGCGGAGGCCGCGCCGCCGCCGTCGGCGATCAGGACGACATCCGGGGCCATCACCTCCATCAGCTCCTGCAACCGCCCCGTCCGCAGCGCCGCGAGGAACCGCTCCAGCACGGCCTGCTGCTCCGCGTGACTCACCCGCACCCGGGGCCGCCGGGCCGCCACGTGGTCGCGGGCCCGCCGCGCGATCTGCCGGACCGCGGCCGCGGACTTGCCGACCGCCTCCGCGATCTCGCCGTACGGCACGTCGAACACCTCGCGCAGCACGAAGACCGCCCGCTCCGTCGGCCCGAGCGTCTCCAACACGGTCAGCATCGCGATCGAGACGCTCTCCGCCAGCTCGACGTCCTCGGCGACGTCCGGACCGGTCAGCAGCGGCTCGGGCAGCCACTCGCCGACGTAGTCCTCGCGGCGCCGCGACACCGTGCGCAGCCGGTTGAGCGCCTGCCGCGTGACCACCCGGATCAGGTACGCGCGCGGGTCCCGCACCTGCGCCCGGTCGGTCTCGGCCCAGCGCAGCCAGGACTCCTGCAGCACGTCCTCCGCGTCCGCCGCCGAGCCGAGCATCTCGTACGCGACGGTGAACAGCAGCGTCCGCAGCCCGACGAACGGGTCGTCGGCCGGGTCGGCGGGCGCGGCGGTCGAGCTGTGCGTCATGCCGTCGATCATGCCGCCGGCGCCGCGTCCGAGGAGCCGGGGCGCGTGGCCAGCGGGACCTCGCAGGCCGCGGAGAAGCCCTGCGAGGCCACGCCGTTCGCGACGTTGGCCCGGGTCGCCAGGTTGACGTACGCGACGAACGCGGTCAGCTCGACCATCGCCGCGGCGCCCAGCCGGTCGAGCAGGTCCGCGTACTGCTCGTCGGTCACCGTGAGCGGCGTGTCGGTCATGGCCTCGGCGTACGCCATCACGTCGCGCTCCAGCGGCGTGAACACGTCCGCGTACCGCCACCGCGGCACCTGGCTCGCCTTCGCCAGGTCCAGCTCCTGGTGGATCGCCTGGAAGTAGCCGACGTCCAGGCACCAGCTGCACCCGACCTGCGCCGCGACCGCCATGTGCGCGAACGACTTCAGGCCCGCGTCGACCGCGTCCCACGCGCCGACCCGGCCCCCGAACTCGAGGTTGTCCTGCGTGACGCGGGGGCTGTTCCAGTTCACCTCCACGTTCTCCGGAACCGCGCCCAGCTGCTTGATCATGTTCTCCCTGAGCTCGGCGGGGAGCTCGGCCTTCGGAAGCCGCAGTGCCATGGTGTCCTCCTGGTAGGCGTTCCTGCTTCGCCATGAAGACACCGCCCGCCCGCCGGTTGTGACATACGCGGTTCGTCGTCGGCGACCTCGTGCCAGGCGCCTGCTCCTCAGTCCGTCGTCCAGCGGCGGAGTTTCTCCGGGTTGCGCACCACCCAGATGCGCTGGATCCGTTCGCCCACGACGTCGAACGCGAACACCGTCACGGTGACGCCGTCCTGCCGGGTCACCAGACCGGGCTGGCCGTTGACCGTACGTTCCACGAGCGTCGTGTCGCCGGTCCTCCGGCGGGCGATTTCGACCCAGGCGTGCGCGATCCGCTCGCCGCCGCGGATGGGATGCAGGAAGGTCGTGGCGAGGCCGCCGCCGTCGGCGATCGCCGTGGCGTCGGGGTCGAGCAGGCGGATGAGGGCGTCGATGTCCTTGGCCTCCCATGCCTGCTTGAAGTCCCCGACGACTCGGGCGCGTTGGGCCGCCGGGGTCGCGGAAGGCCGCGAAGCCCGTATGCGGCGGCGGGCCGAGGACGCCAGTTGGCGGCAGGCCGCCGGGGTGCGGCCGACGACCTCGGCCACTTCGGCGAAGGAGTGGCAGAAGACGTCGTGCAGGATGAACGCGACGCGTTCGGCCGGGGTCATCGCGTCGAGCATGACCAGGAAGGCCAGGTTGACGGACTCGTCGAGGGTGATCCGGTCGGCCGGGTCGACGACGGCGCCGCCGGGGCGCGCGCCGATCCACTCCGTACGTTCGGGCAGCGGCTCGGGGATCCATTCGCCGACGTAGGTTTCCCGCCGGGCCCGGGCGGAGCCGAGCAGGTTGAGGCAGATGCGGCCGACGACCGTCGTCAGCCAGGCCCCGGGGGACGCGATGGCGTCCTGTTCCCGTCGGGACATGGCGTACCAGCGCGTGAAGCCCTCCTGGACGGCGTCCTCGGCCTCGGTCAGGGAGCCCAGGAGCCGGTAGGCGACGTTGATCAGCTGACGCCGCTCGCTCATGATCGCGTCCAGGCCCGGATCGGGCCGGCCGTGTCCCGGCTCGGATCGGATGGTCATGGTGCCGCCGGCTCCCTCGGTCGCTTCGGTGTCCACCTGTTCGACAACGCGGCCCGCCGGATTGTGAGGCCGGCGCGTGGCCTGACATTCCGGGGGGCTGTGTTGTCGGACCCGCTGAGGCCAACAGACCACCCAGCGAGCAGGGAGCCCATCATGACCACCTCGATGCCGGCGGGGCCGTTCACCGACCCGTCCTCCACCGGTCAGGCGTTCAGCGAACCGGTGTCCGCACAGCGTCTGGAGCGGGCGGCCGCCGCGCTGACCGCGCACGGTTTCACCGTGGAGGTCCTGGACGGGGCCGCCGCCGCGCGCACCCGGATCAAGGACCTGATCCCCGAGGGCGCCGGCGTGTTCACCGGGGCCAGCGAGACCCTCCGCCTGTCCGGCATCGACGAGGACATCAACGCCGGCGGGCGGTACAACGCCGTCAGGCCCCAGGTCCTGGCGATGGACCGAGGGACGCAGATGGACGAGATCCGGCGGCTGACCGCCGCGCCCGACGTCATCGTGGGCAGCGTCCACGCGGTCACCGAGACCGGCTCCCTCGTGATCGCGTCGGGCAGTGGAAGCCAGCTGCCCGGCAACGCCGGCGGCGCCGCCCGCGCGATCTGGATCGTCGGGGCGCAGAAGGTGGTCCCCGACCTGGACACCGCGTTGCGGCGCGTCGAAGAGCACTGCCTGCCGTTGGAAAGCGCCCGCACCCAGGAGGCCTACGGGTGGCCCAGCGCCGTCAACCGGCTTCTGGTCCTCAACGCGGAACACCAGCCCGGGCGCGGCGTTGTCCTGCTGCTCCGCGAAGCCATCGGATTCTGAACCGAGACGAAGCCGTCCGCACCGGGGCGGGCGGTCCAACGAACGGAGGGCAGGGCGGCAATGCCAGCGCAACGCGAAGCGGACGAGGCCGGGATCCGCAGGCAGGTCGACACGATCGTCGAAGGACTCCAGGCCAAGGATCCCGACGTCCTGAAACAGGTGTACGCAACGGACATCGTGTCCTTCGACGTCGAGCCGCCGCTCCAGACCGTGGGGGTGGCGGCGAAACTCAGGAACTGGGCGCCGGTGTTCGCGTCCTTCGACACCGTGACCTACGAGGTCCGCCGCCTGACCCTCGCCGTGGGCGACGAGGTGGCCTTCGGACACGCCTTCGCCCGTCTCGGCGGCAGGCTGAAGAACGGGACGACGGTGACCGGCATGTGGGTCAGGGTCACGTACGGCTTCCGGAAGATCGACGGCACCTGGCTGATCACGCACGACCAGGTCTCGGTGCCGCTCGACATCGTGAGCGGCAAGGCGGTCGTCGATCTCGAACCCGACGCCCCGCAGCCGCCCGGCACGGGCTGAACGCCGCCCGCCAGGCCCTGCTGCGCGGACGCTCGGCGACCAACGTTCCGAACGGACTGCCGGTCAGGTGACATGCTGCTCGCCCGGCCTTTGTGCCGACCTGCGGTCCAGCGCCGTCAGGCCGTGGTGGGGGCGGGGAGCAGGCGGGCGCGGAGGAAGGCGAGGACTTCGTCGCGGGCCCGCACGGTGGGGTGGCCTTCCTCGTCGACGAGGTGTGCGGTGACCACGCTGTGCGGGGTCCGGACCATGTCGCGGAAGAACGGCGGGGGTTCGGGGTTGGCGCATTCGCCGGGGAGGACGCGGGCGTCGAAGCGGTCGCCGAGGAGTTGTGTGTAGGCGGCGAAGCGTTGGCCGGTGCACCACTTGTCGTTGTCGAAGCGCAGGCCGAGTGCGGTGAGTCCGTCGCGCTCGAAGCGCTCGCGGATGGCGGCCGCGTCCTCGGACGACAGTTCCAGGGCGGCCGGGTCGTCCAGGGGCAGCGAGGGCTGGCCGAGGACCGGGGCGATGACGGACGGTTCCAGCGTCATGGTCAGCGCGAAGTTGCCGGTGAAGCACATTCCCACCGCGCCGACGCCCGGGCCGCCGCACTCGTCGTGCGCGGTCCTGGCCAGCGCGCGCAGCCACACCGCCACCGGGCTCGTACCGCCGCCGGCGAAGGCCCTGAACTCCTTGCTGACGCACGCCCGTTTGAGGATCGGCTCGGCGAGCTCGACGGTGGGGTACGCCCCGTCGACGCCGAAGAGCGAGGGCACGTAGACGGTGAAACCCGCGTCGCGTACCCATCCGGCGAAGCGCAGCACGTCGGGGCTGATGCCCGGCATCTCGGGCATCACCACCACCGCGGGACCGCTCCCGGCCACGTAGACGGTCTTCTCGTCGCCGCCCAGCGACACCACGCGCTTGGCGAAGTCGTCCAGTCCGGCACCGCCGCCGAAACCCATGATCCGTGCCCCCACTATGCGATCGATCGGTCGTAATTATCGCGGGACGCTACACGACCGATCGGTCGCATACAATCGGCGGATGGCCTCCGACACCACCGACCCCGCCGCGGACCTCCCCGCACCGCGCGCCGACGGGCGCCGCGCCCGCGGCGACCGGACCCGACACGACGTCGCCCGGCAGGCCGCCATGTCCGCGACCGTCCACGGCCTGGACGCCATCACCGTCGGCGCGCTCGCCGCCCGGACCGGGCACAGCAAAAGCGGCATCCTCACGGTGTTCGCCAACCGCGAAGCCATCCAGATCGCCGCGGTCGCCGAGGCCCGCACCCTGTACCTGCGGCACGTCGTCGAGCCGTCGTGGCCCGCCGCTCCGGGTGCGCCCCGACTCCGGGCCCTGCTCGACAACTGGGTCGCCTACCTGCGCGACGGCGTCTTCCCCGGCGGGTGCTTCATCACCGCGACCTCGGTCGAATACGGCCGCCGCGAAGGCCCCGTCGCCGACGCGGTCCGCGGCCTCGCCCGCGAATGGCTCGACCTGCTGGAGGCCGAACTGTCCGCTGCCGGCAGCGACTCTCCGACCGACGACGCCTTTCGTATCGACGCGTACCTGCGCGCCGCCAACACCCGCTACCAACTCTTCGGCGACGAGGTCGAGTTGGAGCGCGCCAGACGCCTGTCCCTGGACGTGCTCGGCGCTTGACGCCGACACTCGGGCACCGTGGACGGTCAGGCGGACTCAGGCGCTCGCAGCGTTGACGGCGTTCGGTACCGTGCGGGCGACGTGTTGAGGATGAGATGCCCGTTCACCGAGGTCACGGTCACTGAAGGTCTCCCGGTCCCACGTCTCGCCCGCTGGTGCTGGAACGCGTTCGACGGCCTCAGGCGGCCACGCCGACGAGGTGCGCCGGTGGACGGAACTCGCCCGCGCGGAGCCGACCGCACCCGCCTGACCTGCCTCGGGTCCGGGGCGGGTCAGGCGACCCAGGCCGTGGTCAGCGCCTGGACGGCCGAACCGTCGAGGTCCTTGAGCTTCGTCCCGGCGAAGGCCCGTGCGGCGTCGGAGGTCAGGACGCGGAATGCGGGCCGGTCGGCAGCCAGCAGTTCGACGATCTGCCCTGCCACGTCGTCGGCGGTCTGGGCGGCGGCGAAGGCGGCGCGGGTGCGGTCCAGGTAGGCGGACAGGGCCGGCGCGTAGGGGCCGGCCTGTTCGACGGCGTCGGCGGGAAGGCCGACGTTGCTGACGAACTCACTGGCGACCGCGCCGGGTTCGACGATGCTGACGGAAACGCCCGCGGTGGCCGCGACGGGCGCGAGGGACTCCATGAAGCCTTCGACCGCGAACTTGGCGGCGCAGTACGCCTCGTTGAAGGGCTGGCCGATCACTCCGCCGACGCTGGTCACGGTCACCACGCGGCCCCCGCTCGCGCGCAGCAGCGGCAGCGCGGCCTTGGTGACGTGCAGGACGCCGAAGAAGTTGACCTCCATGACCGCGCGCACGTCGTCGACGCTCTCCTGCTCGAGCGTGCCCACGTGGCCCGCCCCGGCGTTGTTGACCACCGCGTCCAGCCGGTCGAGGCCGTCGAGGCACGCCTGGACGGAGGCCGGGTCGGTCACGTCCAGCGCCCGCACGTCGACGGTGACACCGGCCTGCTCCGCCGCGGCGAGCAGCGGGCCCGCCTTCGCGGTGTCACGCATCGTCGCGATGACACGCAGCCCGGCTCGCGCGGCGGCGACGGCGGTGGCCAGGCCGATGCCGGAGGAGGTGCCCGTGATGAGGGCGGTCTTGGTGCTCACGTCGGATCGTCTCCAGATGCTTATGATTCATAACTAATATTGACCATAACTATTACGGACGATATTTCGCTTGTCAAACACCTGGGTAGGCTCGGCTTCATGTCCACTCCACCCGATGAGCTGACCCCGGAGGTCGTCGCCCTGTTCGCGGCCGTCAACCGCCGCTACGCCCAGGAGTCCGAGGCCGCCGCGGCCGCCCACGGGTTGACCCCGCAGCAGGCCAAGGCGCTGCTCGCGGCCGAGGAGCCCGTCCCGATGCGCCGGATCGCCGAGCGGCTGCACGCCGAGCCGTCCAACACGACCGCGATCATCGACCGTCTGGAATCCCGCGGCCTGGTCGAGCGCGGCCTCGACCCGGCCGACCGCCGGGTCAAGCGCGTCGCAGCCACCGAGGCCGGCCGCGCGATCGCCGCCGACCTCCGCGTGCGGATGCCCTTCGCCGCCGACCCGTTGAGCCCCCTCACCACACGGCAACGCGAGACGTTGCGCGGCCTGCTGCAACGGATCCTGGACGCGTGACGTCGGCGCGAACCGGGACCGCACCCGGTGAGGACGACGAACACGGCCCGGTCGGCCGTGGCGGTGACCCTTCCAGGGCGTCGCGGCAGGTGCCCCACGGATCCCCGCGTCTTGTGAGACCGTTGAGCCCACCATGACCGACCGCACGACCGCCGCGTCCTCCTCCCGCATGCCCCACCTCGCGCTGCGCCCCGCCCCCGCGGGCGCGCCCGAGCTGGTCCTGCTCGTGCTGCCCGGCGGACGCGCGCGGGACGTCGGGCCCGCGTCACGCAGACACCTCGCGTACCAGCGCATGGCGCACATGGGGCGCGAGCTCCAGCGCCGCTCGCTCACCACCCGCGACTATCCGACGCTCGACGTCGCCGTCCTGCGCTACCGCCTGCGCGGCTGGAACGGCGCCGAGGCCCATCCGGTCGCCGATGCCCGCTGGGCGCTCGAGACCGTGCGGAACACCTACCCGCAGACCCCCGTCATGCTGCTCGGCCACTCCATGGGCGGCCGCACCGCGCTGCGTGTCGCCGACCTGCCCGGCGTCGCCGCGGTCGCCGCACTCGCGCCGTGGACGCCCCAGGGCGAGCCGCTGCCGGCCGTGGGGGAGCGCCCGGTCCTGCTGGTGCACGGCCTCGCCGACAACGTCACCGACCCCTCCGACTCGCTCGCCTACGCCCGGCGGCTGCGCGCCACCGGGGCCTCGGTGTGCCGCGTCGAAGTGCCCGGCGCCGGACACGCGATGGTCCGCGGACACGAGGTGTGGACCGACCTGGTCGCCGCGTTCACCGCCCTCGTCGTCGGACGCACGGCCGGCCCCATGGCCGACGCCCTCGCCGACGCCGGCAAGGCCACCGACGACGACGGGCTCCGGCTGCAGCTCCCGCCCGCCTGAACGCGGGTCACCCGGCCGGGCGCAGCCCGTACTCGGCCAGCCAGCCCAGCAGCTCCGTCCGGGACGCCGTGACCAGCCGGCCCCCCGCGAGGCGCGGGTCGTCGGTCACCTCGGCGACGGAGGCGGCGGGCGCCGGGAACGCCTCCGCCTCCTCGTCGGTCGCGAACTCGGCCTCGGCCACGACCAGCCCCCGCAGCGGACCCTCGAACACGTCCACGCCCAGCGGAGGGACGCTCAGCCGCGACTTGCGCAGGACGTCCGCCGGCAGCGCCGCCAGCACGTCGTACTCGGCGGGGGACAGGTAGGTGTTGGTGATCAGGCCCCGCACCGCCCCGGGCAGCCCCGCCGGGACCTTCTGCGTGAGCTTGAGCTCGACGCGCCCGTCGGCGTAGTCCACCCGGCGCAGCCGCAGCCGGGTCCCGTGCACGTACCGGTCGGTGATCGTCCGGGCGACCGTCACGGCCGCGAGGTCCGGCGGGCCGGCGAGCAGGAACCGCCGCTCGCGTTCGACCAGCGCGTACTTGCCCGCCCGTACGCCGTCGGCGCCGACCGTGCCGGCCCTGCCCGCCTCGACTGCCATCGGGCAACCGTATCGGCGGCCAACTCGGATCGCGGCTTCGCGCCTAATCAGCGAGGACCGGCCCGCGGTGGGGGTCGCGGGCCGGTCCTCGGTGGTGGTGGCTAGTGCCAGTCGCTGATCCGGACGTCGTTCGGCGAGGGCTCGCCCTTGCCGGTCTCGACGAGCTGCTTGATGCTCAGCAGGAAGGTCGCCCACTTGGTGCTGCAGTGGTACATGAACTCCACCGGCTCCTTCCACCCCGCCTGCTTGAACAGCACGACGGTGTAGTCGCCCGCCTGCTTGAGGTCGAAACTGATGTGCGTGCCGATCCACTCCTCGGGGCCGTCGACGACCTCCCACAGCACACGCTCGTTGGGCGTGGTCTCCAGGACCTTCATGTCGAAGCCGCCTGGCGGGAAGCGGAACTTGACCACACCGCCGACCGCCGGGTCGCCCGTGGTGTCCTCGGTCCACCAGGCCGCGAGGCCGTCGATCGTGGTCAGGGCCGCGTAGACGGCGTCCGGGGACGGCGACACGACGCCGATCCGGTGCAGGATGTCCACCATTTTCGACACCTTCTCTCTCGGGTTCGTTCTCGGTTCGTTGGGATCGTTTGCGTGGCTCGCGGCGCGGCGCGGGGCGCCCGGCGCCGGCCGGGGTCAGCCCTGCTGCTCCTGGGCACGCTGGATCGCTTCCGCGATGCGCTTGATGCGCCGCAGTCGGGCGTCCCACGCGGCGCCGACGGACGACAGCTGGGCGACCGCGCGGGCGAGCTGGGCCTCGTCGACCTCGTAGAGGCGCTCGCGCCCGGACGGTGTCGCGTGCACCAGCCCGACGCGGTCGAGGACCCCCAGGTGCTTGGCCACCGCCTGCCGGGTGACCGGCAGTTGCTCGCTCAGCGTGGTGGCCGTCCCGCCCCCGCCGCTCAGCAGCAGGTCGAGCATGCGTCGCCGGATGGGGTCGCCCACCGCCGACCAGAGCTCGTCGTCGATGGCGGTGCTCATGGCGTCGACGCCAGCTTCTCCGCATAGGTGACCAGGCGGGGCAGGAAGTGCTCCCATCCCCGGGCGTGGTCGTTGTACGCCTCTTCGAGGACGGCCGCCTCCCAGCCCTTCTCCCGGAAGCCGGACTCGCAGAAGCGCAGGAGCGTGCCGCCGTCGGACGGGACCAGTTCGAACGTCACCAGCAGCGAGTTGTCCGCGGCCGCGACCTCGTCCTCCTCGTACACCCACCGGAAGGAGAACCGCCGCGGCGGGTCGGCCTCCATCACGGTGACCGGGGAGACGTGGGTCGGAGTGGCGCTGTCGCCGAAGCTGATGGTGCCCGTGCCGCCAGGCACGGGGTCGAGGTCCGCGTCGTCGGGCCACCACTCGCGCAGGTGCTCGGGCCTGCTGATGACCTGGTAGACCACCTCGGGCGACGCCTCGATGTGGATCTCCCGCTCGATGGTGCCGTACTCCATGGCGACCTCCTCCTTTCGCAACCTTTGGTTGCACATGACTGTAGATCAATCCTCCGTCATGTGCAACCAAAGGTTGCGGGATTAGAGGTTCGGTCGGCGGACGACGGCCTGCCAGCGGCGCCACGCCCCGGGGCGGCGCGTGACCGCGTCCACGTCGTCCAGCGTCAACGGCAGGACGGGCTCCCGGTCGGCGAGCAGTTCCGCCAGCTCGGGGCCGGAGAAGTAGTGCGAGAGCAGGCCGGGCGCGTGGGCGTCGGCGTCGGTGTAGCGGATGGTGTGCGAGCCGTCGGGGTGTTCCTCGGCGATCTCGTGCGGGCGGCCGACCCGCGTGCCGACCGCGTTGACGCGCAGCGCGAACAGGCCGCCGGGCGCGACGCGTTCGAGGGCCGCGCGGATGTGGGCGTGTGCGGTGTCGCGGTCGCCGTGCTGGAAGACGTTGATGCCGACGACCACGGGGAAGCGCTCGTCGGGCCGGAGCGTCGACAGGTCGCCGTGGGCCAGGCGCCCGGCCCGCTCCGGGGCCCGCTCGCGGATCGCGGCGAGCGCGGTCGCCGAGACGTCCAGCCCGAGCAGGTCCAGCCCGCCCGCCACCAGCGGGAGGAGGTTGCGGCCGTTGCCCGGGCCGATGTACAGGCCGGGGCCGGGGAGCAGGCCGTGGGTGCGGGCGGCGCCGAGGACGTCGTCCACGAACGCGTCGGGCGCCATGTCGAGGAAGCGGCCCGCGGCGAACTCGGCGTCCCAGTACGCGGCGGCGAGCGCGGCCTGCGCGGCGGGGTCGTCGCCCGCGCCGCCGTCCGGACCGGTGGGGTGCTGGTTCATGCGACGGGGTCCTTCGCGGTGTCGGCGGGGGCGGTCTCGGCGTTCGCCGAGCCCGTGGTCCGGCTCAGGCGCGGTCGTCCAGCGACAGCAGGAGTTTGCGCAACAGCTTGGCGAGGGTGGCCTGTTCGGCCGGGGTCAGGCCGTCGATGAGGGCGAGCTCGTTCGCGATGTGGCCGCCGATGAGGCCGTCGGCGATGCGGCGGCCCTCCTCGGTCAGCGTGGTGCGGACGAGCCGCCGGTTCTCCGGGTCGGTCGCGCGCGTGACGAGGCCCTTGGCGACGAGCCGGTCGACGCGATTGGTCAGCGCCGCAGGGGAGATCATCGCCGCGCCGGCCAGGTCGGACATGCGCAGCGTGCCGCCGCCGCCCGCGCGCAGCAGGGTCGTCAGGACGTCGTACTCCCAGGCCTCGAGGCCGTGCGCTTCGAAGTACTCCTTGACGCCTTGGTCGAGCAGCCGTGCCGCGCGGAAGATCCGGACCACCACGCCGATCGGCGCCGTGTCCAGGTCGGGGCGGACCGCGCCCCACCGCTCGATGATCCCGTCGACCGCGTCGTCCATGGCGTGAGCCTAACAGTCCCTTCGATGTCGAAACGTTTGACGCCGGTGTGCCGTGCGGCGTAACATCCCTGATGTCAAACAGTTCGGCGTCGAAATGTTCGTGATGGAAGAGTCTTGTGAAGGGCCTTCCACGGCACGGACACCGGAACCAAGGAGCACGCCATGCACTACGTCCTCTTCGTCAGGACCGACACGACCCCCGACGCCGACCTCGGCCACTACCTCGCCAACGTCGGCGCGACGCTCGCCGAGCACGAGGGCCGGCTCCTGGCGTTCGGCGCCCCGGAGCGGCTGGAGGGCGGCGTGGACTACACCCGGATGGCGCTCGTCGCGTTCCCGTCCGCGGACGCCGCCCGCGCCTGGTACGCGTCGGACGCCTACCAGGAGCTGGCCGGCTGGCGCGTCGAGACCATGGGGCACCCCGTCGACGTCAACCTCGTGGCCGGCCTCGCCGCCTGAGCCCCGCGGCCCGGCGCCCCGGCGCCCCGGGGCCTCGGGGCCTCGGGGTCGGAAAGGCCGGCGGCCCGCACCCCCCGCCAGGGGTGCGGGCCGCCGCCCCGCTCAGTGCCGGCCGAACAGCTCCGCGGCGTTGCGGTCGAGCACGGCCGCCGCGTCGTCCGCGGAGAGTGCGTCCTGGACCGAGGTCACGGCGCGGCGCAGCAGGTCGCCGCTCTGGTACGGGAAGTCCGTCCCGAGCACGAGCCGGTCCGCGCCGAACGACTCGGCCGCGGCGCGCAGCGCGGGCACGTGCCCGTGGCTGACCGTGTCGAACCACATCCGCCGCGCCGCGACGCTCGGCTTCTCCGGCGTGCCGGGCGACTCCCACTGGTACTGGTTGTCGGCGCGCTGGAGCAGCATCGGCAGGGCGCCGCCCAGGTGCGAGTTGATGATCCGCAGCCGGGGATAGGCGGCGGGGACGCCCGCGAGGATCATGTGCATCACCGCGATGGTGTCCTCCATCGGCGCGCCGACCATCCAGCGCATGCGGTGCTCGCCGATCAGCGGCGTGTCCGCGTCGTGCCCCGACGGGTGCACGTACAGCACGCTGCCGCGCCGGTCGAGCTCGGCGAGGACCGGCGCGAACGCGGGGTCGGCGAGCGTCGTGCCGAGGACGTCGGTCGTGACGGCGACGCCGACCATGCCCAGGTCGTCGAGGGCGCGGGTGAGTTCGACGAGCGCGTCGTCCACGTGCGGGAGCGGCAGCGCGGCGAACGCCGAGAACCGCTCCGGGTGCGCGGCGACGACGTCCGCGTACAGGTCGTTCGCGAACCGGGCCGCGGTGACCGCGTGCCGCCGCTCGGCGAAGTGCGGCACCTGGGGGGACACCGACAGCACCTGGTGCGCGATCCCCGCGCTGTCGTTGAGCGCGAAGCGGGCCTCCAGCTCACCGGGCGTCGCGCCCGCGCCGGTGTCGCGCTGCGTCCCGGTGTCGTCGCGGCCGAACGAGTCGAGCAGGTCGAGGTACTCGTCGGTCCACAGGTGGGCGTGCACGTCGATGCGCAAGGGGTGTCCTTCGGAGCGTCGGAAAAAAGGGGGGTGAACGCCAGTCTGGTTTCGCGCCGGACCATGATCAACGACGGATCGCTGCACCCTCGTTTCGCGTGGCATCACGATGGCGTGACCAGCGCCACGCGGCGCGGAGCCGGCCTGGCGTGATCTTTACCCGCGGCCGGAATGCCCTGTACTCGGCTAACGGTTGAATCGCAATGCGCTCGTTAGCGTGCGCGGGGCGCCGCGAACGGCACGGGATCGTGCAGGGCTCGGGAGGGGTGGGAGACGTGCTGGACATCCGGGAAGTGGAGGCGTTCCTCGCGGTCGCGGAGGAACTGCACTTCGGACGGGCCGGGGAACGGCTCGGGGTGTCGACGTCGCGGGTCAGCGGACTCGTGCGGGCGTTCGAGCGGCGCGTGCGGACCACGCTGTTCGAACGCACGAGCCGCGAGGTCAAGCTGACCGAGGCGGGGCGGCGGCTGTTCGCCGAACTGTGCCCCGCGTACACGTGGATGCAACGGGCCATCGCCCAGGTCCGGGACGCCGCCGAGCCGCGCGGCTCGGTGCTCAGGGTCGGCTTCTCCACGACGCTGCCACCGGAACTGGTCGACAAGAGCATCGCGGCGTTCGAGGAGCGGTACACCTCGTGGCGCGTCGTGAAGTCCGAGTACCCGACGTCCGAGGTGCTGCGCTGGCTGCACCAGGACTGGCCCGTGGACGTGTTCGTCACCTGGCTGCCGGGGGAGCCCGCGCTGCTCGGGCTGCGCGGCATGCACATCGGGCCGGTCGCCGCCCGGGTGCCGCGCGTCGTCCTCGTCGGCGCCGACCACCCGCTCGCGGTCCGCGCCTCGGTCGACGTCGAGGAACTCGCCGCGCACGAGGTCATCGCGTTCGGCGAGCTGCCGGAGGGCGTCTCCCGGGTCTGGACGCCGCGGGTGACCCCGAACGGCAGGCCCATGGCGCTGCGTTGGCTCAACACCGTGTACCTCGAGGAGGCGATCCGGGCGGTCGTCCACGAAGGCGCGGCGCACCTCACCTTCGGCGGCCTGCTCGACCGCTACCCGCGCCCCGGCGTCGTGGAGGTTCCGGTGACCGGCGTCGGCCCGATGTCCGTCGTCTCCCTGTGGTCCACCGAGACACCGGTGCAGATCGCGCGCGTCGCGAACGGGTTCGCGGACACCGTCGCGGAGGTCGGCGGATCGTGATGCCAGGTGAAACGCGCGTGCAGCAGACAGGCGTTGATCATGGCCGGCGGCCTCTCCAGACTGGGAACACCCCCTACCAGTACTGGAATTCCGAGGATCGCCATGCCCAGCCGGCTGTTCTACCGCGGCCCCGCCGTCGACGTCCTGCACACCGAGTACGCGCAGCGCGGCCGACGTGACGAAAAGGCGCCGATCCTCGCGGACTTCGAGATCGAGGTGAAGGCGCCGCCGGAGTGCGTGTGGGAGGTGCTGGCCGACCCCGCCGGATGGCACCTGTTCGACCCGAACATCAGCGACGTCCTGGTCGACGGCCCCGTCGCGCCCGGCACCCGCTTCACCTGGCGGATGGGCCGCGCCGCCATCAGGTCGCGCTTCGCCGTCGTCGACCCGGAACGCGAGATCACCTGGACCGGCAGCTCGTCCGGCGCCAACGTCGTGCACCGGCACCTGCTGTCGCTCACCGCGTCCGGCTGCACCCTGCTGCGCACCGAGGAGTCGATGGCGGGACTGTTCGCCACGCTGTTCTACAACTCGGCGAAACTCCAGACGCAGCTTGAGCACTGGCTCACGTCGGTCAAGCGCGCCGCCGAGTCCTGACGGTGCACGTCGGGCGGCCTGCGGCCGCCGTCGCACCCGTAGTTTCCGTGTCCCGCTCGTTCAGCGCCTCCACCTCGTAAGGACCGACCCGATGCTGCCTGCACGCCTGCGCTCCGCCGCCGCCGCGGTGTCCCTCGTCCCGCTGCTGTTCGCGGCGTCCGCCTGCAAGATCGGGGGCGACGACAAGGACGCCAAGGGCGGTACGGGCGGCGGCAAGGCCGACCCGGCCGCGGCGGCGCAGCCCGCGGCCGGGTCGGGTGCGCCGTCCGGTGGTGGCTCCTCCGGTGCTGCCGTGTCCGGCGGCGGAGCGGCCAAGGCGCTGACGGCAGACCAGCTCAAGGCCGCGCTCCTCGTCCAGTCCGACATGCCGAGCGGCTGGACGGTCAAGCCGGGCTCGACGGTGTCCCCGAGCAAACTCAACGCCACGCCCGCCGGGTGCCAGGCGATCGTCGACCTGGTCTCGGGCGACCCGAAGGCCGCGCCGACGGCGACCGGGAACGGCGTGCTTACGAACGGTTCGTCCAAGGACGCCCAGTACTTCGTCTCGATGGAGCAGTACTCCGGCGTCGCCACCAAGCTCCTCGACGACGTGGTGAAGGAGACCGGCCCCGGGTCCTCCTGCGGGACCGTCAACGCGACCGACGGCGACAACGCGTTCATCTACAAGGCCGCGCGGTCCGACAGGACCCCCAAGAGCCTCGGCGACGCCGTGCTCTACCTCGACATCACCACCTCCCAGCCGGGCCAGTCGGCGGAACTCCCCGGGCGCATGCAGATCGTGCGCTCGGGCGAGGTGCTGATCCAGTTCGTCGGCATGCAGAAGTCCGGGAAGCCCGAATGGGTGCCCGACGCCGTGGTGAAGGCGCAGGTGGAGAAGATCAAGGCCGCCCAGAAGTAGCGGGCGCCGGCACGGTCGCACAGCTGGTTGTCAGCCGCGCCCGGTACGTTCCGGACGCCCGCCAAGGCGTCGCGGACCACGATCGGGAGGGACCGGCCATGTCCATATGGCTGACACTGGTGAAGCTCGACCCGGCGGCCGCCGACGAGGCCCGTACACGGCCGGAGTCGGTCGCCGGCCTCCTCGACGGCACCGCCGGCCGCCACGCCGAGGACTACCGCGCGCTCGGCGACATCGCCGAAGGCCGCGCCGAGACCGAAGAGGGCACCGCCGACTGGACCCGCGCCTATCCGGCACTGGCCGCCGCGACCGGCACCGACCGCCCGCTCGTCGAGGGCTCCGACAACGGCTACGGGCCCGCGTTCGTCCTCGGCCCCGACGACGTCCGCCGCGTCGCCGACGGCCTGGCCGCCGAGGGCTGGACCGGCTTCCTGGAGATCGCCCGGTTCTACGTCGCGGCCGCCGCCGAGGGCCGCGCCGTGCTCGGCGCGCTGAGCTGAGCCGACGGGCGAACCGCGCGGTGTCAGCGCCCGGTGTCAGCGCTCGCCCGGGTCCGCGCCCGTCAGCAGTACCCGGACCAGCGCGCGCAGCCGCTCGTCGTGGTCCCCCTCGTGCCCCGTCGGTCCGTGCAGGACGGCCGGCAGTGTCAGCATCGCGGTGCCGCCGGTCAGCAGCGTGGCCGCGGCCGACGTGTCGATGTCGCCGACGCGGCCCAGGTGTCGCTCCGCGTCGAGGTACGCGATCAGCCCCGCCTGGATCTGCTGCGGCGCGGCCGCCTGCCGGTGGACCTCCTGCAGGAACCGGTGCAGCAGCTCCGGCGTGCTCAGCAGGCCGGCGAGAATCGGCAGCCCCTGCCGGTGCAGGCCGAGCGCGGCGTGCGCGTAGGCGAGCAGGTTGTCCTCGACGGTGCCCGAGCCCGCCTCCGGCAGATCGGCCTGCAACTCCGCGACGATGCGCGTCGCGCGCCGCACGAGCGCGGTGACCAGCAGCTCGTTCTTGTCCGCGAAGTAGTTGTAGAGCACCCCGGACGAGACGTCCGCCTCCCGGGCGATCTCACGCGCGGTGAGGGCGGTGACCGGGCGGTCGCGCAGCAGGCGTTCGGCGGTGTCGAGGAGGTGTTCGCGCAGCGCGGTACCCGGGTCGTCGTCGACCCGGCCGCTGACTGCCTTCGCGCGTCGTGCCACGTTCTGCGGTCGCCTGTCTGTGCGGTGCCCGGGCGCGCCCGCTTCGAGGTCGCGCCCGGGCGGAACGGCCTAGGTGATGTCGCGCCTCACCGTAGTCGAGACCGCCGCGGCCGCGAACGCCGCGGCGTAGCCGACCAGCACGGCGGCGGCGCCCCATTGCGGCAGCAGGTCGCCCGCGTCCGGAGCCAGGTTGCCGACCGCGCGCCCGCCCGCGAACGGCAGCCAGCGCGCGAACCCGCCCACCAGTTGCCCGACCAGCCCCTCGACCAGGGCGATCCATGCCAGCGCCACGGACACCGCGCCGGCCAGGTTGCGGACGAGCGCGCCGACTCCGACGCCGATCGCGGCGAACGCGGCGTTCCAGACGACCCCGCCGGCCAGTGTCCGCCACACGCCGGTGTCGCCCCAGTCCAACGACGCGCCCTTCGCCGCGTATCCGACGGCGGTCGCCGGTAGCGCGACGGCGGCGCACGCCACGCCGAGCAGCGCGCCCAGGCCGGTGTACACCACCAGCTTCGCGGCGACGACGCGGGCGCGGCGCGGTGTGGCCAGGTATGTGTCGGTGATGGTCTTGTGCCGGTACTCGCCGGCGACCGCGAGGATCCCGAGTACGAGGGCGAGCAGCGAAACCATCCCCGCGTGCGCGACGGCGCGGGTCGCCGTGTCGGCCTTGCCGGTGTCGGCGCCGGAGGCGAACAGGCCGGTCACGCCGAGCAGCGTGAGCAGCGGACCGCCCGCGGCGAGCAGCCACGGAGCGCGGGTGGTGCGGAGTTTGAGGAGCTCGTTGGCGATGAGTGTGGGCACAGGCTCTGTCCTTTCAGCGGGCGGCGGCGGGGGCGGTCCCGCCGGGGCGTTGCGGTGCTCCGCCCGCGGGGTCGGGCACGGGGCCGGTCAGGCGCAGGAACGCGTCCTCCAGCGAGTCGTCGCCGAGCCCGTCCAGCGGCCCGGCGTACCGCAGCCGCCCCTCGTGCACGATGACGACGTGGTCGACGGTCTGCGCGACCTCGCTCAGCACGTGGCTGGAGACGAGCACGGTGCGGCCCTCGGCGGCCAGGCGGCGCAGCATGCCGCGCAGCCACGCCATCCCTGCCGGGTCCAGGCCGTTGGCGGGCTCGTCCAGTACCAGCACCTGCGGATCGCCGAGCAACGCCGAGGCAAGGCCCAGCCGTTGCCGCATGCCGAGTGAGTAGCCGCCCACGCGCCGTTCGGCGTGCCCGGCCAACTCGACCAGCTCCAGCACCTCGTCGACGCGCGACACCGGAACGCCCGTGGTGGCGGCCAGGATCCGCAGGTGGTCACGGGCGCGCCGGCCCGGGTGGAAGCCGGTGGCCTCCAGCAGCGCGCCGACCACGCGCCGCGGCCGCTCCAGGTCCGCGTAGCGCCGCCCGCCGATCAGCGCCTCGCCCGAGGTGGGGCGCACGAGGCCGAGCAGGACGCGCAGCGTCGTCGTCTTGCCCGCGCCGTTCGGGCCGAGGAAACCGGTCACCTGGCCCGAGGGAACGTCGAAAGTCAGCTCCTCGACGCCGCGTGCGGCGCCGAAGCGCTTGGTCAGGTCCCGTACGGAGATCTCCGTCATCACATGCTCCCGTTATGAACGTTCGTTCATGAACATGTGTTCATTCTAATCACAGGCAGGGGCGCGGGCGCCACGGCATGTCGTGGCGCCGTGGTGTCATGGCCCGGAACCGAGCGAGGGAGAGACGGCATGTCGATGCACGAGATCGAGGACCTGGTCGCGGACTCGATCCTGCTGCTGGACGCCGGGCACCAGGCCGACGAGCCGCGGGTGCGCGAGTGGATCGCGGCGCTGTACGCGTTCCAGGACGTGTACGACTGCTCGTTCACCCGGTTCCGGGTCATGGACGCGCTGGTGCGGAGGCGGTTCGCGTACCGGTTCGAGGTCGACGCGCATCCGGACCACGCCGTGCGGCGTGCGTACTTCGACGGGCTGACCGGGTTCACGGCGCTGCGCGAGTACGACGAAGACGCCGAGGACGACGACGACTTCGAGGGGTACACGGACTGGCTCGAGGACGGCTACGTCGACCCGCCGCACCTGTACTGCGAGGCGGGCACCGCGCTATGGCGGCGCATGCTGGACGCGGGCCGGCTCGGCGGCACCGACGCCGTCGCGCCGCGACCCGTGCCGCTCATCGAGGCGGTCGCGGCCACCGCGGAGGCCGCCGAGCGCGCGGGGGACGTCGCCCTGATCGGCGAGTGGTACGCCCTGGGCTGCCACACCCTCCTGGACGGTCCTATCGGCTGCCCGTACAGCACCGACGAACTCGCCGAGATGCCGGCGGTCGCGGCGTTGCGCTCTGTCGTCCTGCGCACTGGTGCGCTGCCGGCCGGACCGCCGGACGGCTTCGACGACCTGGGCGACGACGAACTCGAGGCATGGTGGTGGGCCGTGGGGGAGGACCGCTAGCCGGTGGTCACGGGTTGGCGCGCAGCCACGCGAGCACCTGCTCGGCGTGCGTGTCCGGCGGGAACACCGGATAGAACACGTGTTCGACGCGCTCGTCGCGGACGACCAGGGTCAACCGCTTGAACAGCCGCATTCCGGCCGCCTCGAACGTCGGCAGGCCCGGGTCGTCCGCCAGCCGCAACCCCGCGTCCGACACGAGCGGGAAGGGCAGGTGCAGCCGGCCGGCCGCCTCCCGCTGGTCCGCCGGGTCCTGGCTCGACAGGCCGAACACCCGTGCCGCTCCGGCCGCGACGAGGTCGCGGTGGTGGTCGCGGAACGCGCACGCCTCGGCCGTGCACCCGCGCGCGCCGGGGATGAGGTCCCAGCCGTCGGGCGGCGGCGCGCCCGGCACGGTGGTCATCGGGTAGACGTACAGGACCGTCCGCCCCGGGCCGAGCGCGGCGAGGCGGACCTGGCCGCCGTCCGTGGCGGGCAACGCGACGTCCGGCAGGGCCGTCCCGGCGAGGTGACGCGCCGCGCCGTCGTCGTCCGGCACCGGCAGGTCGTCGGGCAGCACCGCAGGGTCGTGGGTCATGCGGCACAGCCTCGCACGCCGGACCGCGCCACCGCGGCCCGCCCGTCCGGCGCGGGCGCGGCGGGTCAGGCCGTGCCGAGGCCGTGGTGCAGTTGTCCGCTCAGGTCCGCCGTCACGTGGCGGACCCACGCGGCGAATTCCTCTCGGGGTTCGGACTGGGCGCCGCTCAGCAGTCCGACCTGCGCGTCGCTGAGCCGGTTGTCGCCTTGTTCGTTGATCAGCAGGCCGAGTTCGGCCAGCAGCCACACGAGGCGCTCGGCGTCGCCGTGTTCGATCGAGGCGGCATGGGGGTGGTGGCTCACAGTGACGGATCCGGGCATGGCGCTCTCCCTCCGGTGTCGTCCTTTCCACGCTACGCCGGGGTTCGCGCCCGGTCGCCCCGGAACGGCGCGGGCCGGGCCCCGCCGCCGCGCCGGAACGCATCGCCCCTGGTCACAGCCCCGGCCCGGCGCGCGGTCAGGACAGGCGGCCGACGACCTCGTCCGCGAAGACGCGCATGAAGCCGAGCTGGTCCGGCACGAACTGCGCGACGATCACGTTGCGGACGCCGTACTCCGCGATCTCGGCCAGCCGCTCCGCGCACCGCCCGATCGGCCCGGCGACCGTGGAGTGCGCCGCGAGCCACGCGGTCAGGCCGAGTTCGTCGACGAGCGCGGCGTTGTGCGCGGCGGTCTCGGGGGAGGCGTGGTGCCGCGAGTCGTAGCGGCGCTTGAGCTCCTCGATCCGGGGCACGAGGTGGTCCGGCAGGCCCTTGCCCTCCGTCGTGAAGCGGAAGACATGGTTCGCCGTGCCCGCCAGGACCGAGCGGACCTGCGCGATCCCCTCCGCCTCGGTGGCGGCCGGCACCACGTTCGCCATGCACCACACCTCGATGTCCGCCAGGTCCCGCCCGGCCTCGGCGGCACCTGCGGCGACGTGCCCGAGATTGCGCTCGTACGCCTCCCGGGTCAGCGAGTTCGACAGCACCACCCCGTCGGCGATCCGGCCCGCCGCCCGCAGCGTGCGCGGGCCCTCCGCGGCCATCCACACCGGCGTGGGGCCGGGCGCCCAGCGCTGCACCAGCTCGGCGCCCTGCCAGGTGACGGTCTCCCCGCGGGTGAGGCCGCGCACCGCCGCGACGTACTCCTCGGTCTCGGCGACCTTCGCCGGGCGCACGCCGATGTTGCGCAGCGCCGAGTCGCCGGAGGACAGGCCGAGCACGAACCGGCCGCCGCTCATGTGCTGCAACGCCGACGCGGCCGACGCGGCGACCGCCGGGTGGCGCGTCATCGGGTTCGACACCGTGATCGCGAGCCGCTGCGTCGTCGTGCGCTGCGCCGCGAACGCGAGCGACACGTACGGGTCGGCCCACAGCGACTGCGAGTCGCCCGTCGTGAGCATGGCGAAACCGCAGTCGACGGCGACCTCCAGCCAGGCCGCGTAGTCGGCGAAGTCCTTGACCGTGGTGCCGGTGGCGAAGCGCATCACTCCGCCTCCAGGCCCAGGATCGCGCGGATGTTGCCCGCGAGGATCAGCCGCTTGTCCTCGTCGGGCAGGTCCGCCTCCAGCACCTGCCCGAGCACGTGCGTACGGCGATAGCCGAGCGGCGCCGAGTACAGGTCCGTCCCGAACACCAGTCGGGACGCCCCGTGCGCCCGCACGAACGGCTCGATCAGGTCGAAGGTGTAGGCGAGCGACGTGTCGAACACGAGGTTCGGCGCGACCTCCGCCACCTCCACCGCCTGCCGGGCCTGCTCGAACGACGAGAACGCGTCCAGCACGACGAACGTCGTCTCGGGGAAGTCCCGGCCGAGCCGCTGCACCTTCCACAACGCCTCGTCCGCGACCTCGGCAAGCGCGTGCAGGAACGGCACCAGCCCCCGCTCGGCGCAACGCTCCACCACCGCGCGCACGAGCGGCGAGTCCGTCGACACCCCCTGGAACCGGGTGTGCAGGCTGACCCCGCGCAACCCCAGCTCGTCGGCGATCCGGTCCACCTCCGCGAGCCCGGCCGGCCCGTACAACGGCTCGACGATCCCCAGCGCCGCCGCGAACCGGTCCGGAACAGCGTCCCGGTACGCCGCGATCGCGTCGTTCACCCGCCGCGTGTCCGCCAGCCCGGCCGGACGCAGATACCCGTGCCCGGGAATGACCACCGCGCGGTCGACCCCGTTCCGGTCCATCGTCGCCACCCGCGCCGCCACTTCCCCGTCCGCCGCCTCCTTCACGGCCCCGGGCCCCAGCCCCAGACTCCCGTGCACGTCCCCGACATGGTGATGGCAGTCCAACACCTCGAACATCGGCACGAACCCTCCCCTCCACCCCCGGCGCCCGGCCGCCGCACCCTAGCCCCACCCGCACAAGTGATCAACGGCCGTCGGCGCAGACCTCCGACGGCTCGACACCTGACGCCCGAAACGCCTTTGCCGCTACCGTGGATCGCATGGCGGGCATCGTGCTGCACGGCCCCGAAGGCCAGGACCGGCGATTACCTTGCGGCGCCGTCCTCATCGACAACACGACCTACTTCTCGGCGGTCGACCTGATCTCCGGCCAAGGCATGGACGCCTACCGGGTGTTCAACCTCGCCAACCTGCTTGAGTGCGTCGTCGTCGCCGACCTCGTCATCACGTCGCCCACGGCGGCGTGGCAGCCGTCGAGCGACGACACCCTGTTCGCGGACGGCGGGCCGTGCCGCAACCTCGTGTTCGACGGCTCCGACGAAACGGAGCTCGGGCGGCTGTTCGTCGATGCGATCGCCGCGGCGGAGCGGGACGCCGCGTCGCGGCGCGTCGTACGGCGGCTCGGGTACGCGCCCCAGGACGCGGCGCCCGCCGTCCGGCTGTTACGCCAGTGGCGGGAGGCCGCGGAACGCGACCCGCAGGGCTTCGTCCGCCAGTACTCGGAGCCCGCCTACCTCACCGACCCCGCCAGCCACGCCAAGCTGTCCGCGCTGCACGGACCGGCGGGCGCGACGGCGGCCGCGGAGTTCCAGCTCGCGCAGTTCCTGCTGCGCACCAGCGTCGCCTACGCGCTGTCCGCGCGCTGGGCGTACCACCCGCATTCGCACCGGCTCGACTACGTGTCCATGCGCATGCGCCGCTCCAACCAACAGGCGCTGCACCTCGGGCAGGAGATCGTCCGCGTGACGGAGACCGCCGCCTCGGAGGCGCTCGAGACCCGAAGGCAGGACTCACTCCTGCGTGAGTTCGGCGCCTTCCGGTACGAGTCGCCGGTGCCGTTCGTGCTCGGCGCCGTCCTCGCACAGTGCCGGCGCCCCGCGGACGTCCTGCCCGTCGCGCTGGAGATGCGCGACACGCGCGGCGCGCGCCGCTACCGACGGTGGGCCGGCGAAATCGTCGCCGCCGGCCGCTCGGGCGACCTCGACCGCTGGGACCGCGCCGAACACGAACTGCGCGACGCCCAGCGCATCCTCGGCGCCGAGCTGTCCGGCGTGTACTTCGGGCGGCCCGGCCGCAGCCGGACGGGCGTCGTCGAGAACGTCGCGACACACATCGGAACGGTCGACCCGAGCCTGCTCCTCGAGCACCGCTGGGCGGAACTCGCCGCACGCGAGGCCGCCACGGCCGCCGGGAAGCTGCCGGAGGCGCTCGACCGGTGGAAGGCCCGGCGCCGCAAGCGCAACGTCGTGTTCCTGCTGCGCCTGGCGAAGGAACGCCGGCACATCGACTCGCTCAACACCCTGCTGCGCGGCGTCTTCGACGCACCGCTCGACGCCGACGGCATGGCCACCCTTAGGGACCTGCACCAGCGCAACCGTCGGAACGTCGCCGCGTTGTCCGCGCTGGCCCGGATCACCCCGTGAGGGACTGGCCCCACCGGGTGATGCGTCGGCGGGTCGGGGCGGGGGTGCGGGGTGGGGGTGGGCGGCGGGTGAGACTGCGGCCATGAAGCGCACCCGCTCGATCCGCCTGTTCTGTGCCGCCGCGCTCGTCGCCGCGAGTCTGCAGGCCGTGTCCGCCGTTCCCGCCGCCGCCTCGGGCCAGGACTGGTGGAAGGGGCGCGGCTGTGTGGCCACTCCGTCGCGTGACGTCCGCGGTGCCGGGCGGGTGGCGCTCGAGGTGGCCGAGCAGGCGAAGCGGGAGTTCGGGCTCAACGCGGTGATCCTGCGGGTGAACCGAGGGGGCCGCGAGGTCGTCACGTCGGCGATGGGCGAGTCGATGACGGGGGTGCCGGCCGACCCCGCCATGCATTTTCGGATCGGGTCGGTTGCCATCGCCTTCATGGGCACGACGCTGCTGCGCCTCGCCGACCAGGGCCGGGTGAGTCTCGACGATCCGGTGTCGCGCTGGATTCCGGAGCTGCCGAACGGCGACCACATCACGTTGCGGATGCTCGGGAACACGACGTCGGGTCTCAGTGACTACGTCACGAACACCGATTTCCTCGCCGAGCTGGCGGCGCACCCCTTCCGGCAGTGGACGCCGCAGGAGCTGGTCGACTTCGCGCTGACCAAGACCTGGTACGCGCCGGGCACCAACTGGAGCTACTCGCACGCCAACTTCGTCCTGCTCGGCGCCGCGCTGGCCCGCATCACGCACACGCCGTTGGACCAGGTGCTGCGCCAGTACGTCATCGACCCGTTGGGCTTGAGCGAGACCCGCAACTCGTACACCCCGGACATCCCGACACCGGTCCTGCACGCGTTCACCTCGGAGCGCGGCACGTACGAGGAGTCGACGTTCTGGAACCCGTCGTGGACGACCGCGCCCGGAGCGGTTCTCACCGGGGACATCTGCGACGTCGCCAGCTCCGCCGAGGGCATCGGCGCAGGGCGCCTGCTGTCCCCGCACGGCTACCAGGAACTGCTCGACCCCGGCACGGTCGGCCTCGGCGGCCCGACCAAGGACTGCCCGCCCGACGTGTGCGTCGCCAACACCGAGGAACTCCACTACGGCATGAGCGTGCTCGTGCTCGGCGACTGGATCGTCCAGAACCCGTCCTTCTCCGGCTACGCCGCCGCGCAGGGCTACTCCTCGCAGACCGGCCTCGCGCTCGCCGTCTCGACGACGAAGGGCCCCACGACCCCGGGCGACCTCAACACCGCCCAGGTCATCATGAACCGCATCGCGGCCGCCCTCGGCCACCCGATCCCCGGCAAGGCGTGACGGAATCCGCCGACGCCGGCCCGGCCGCCGCCCCCGTGCGGGCGGCGGCCGGGGCAGCGGTCAGGACGCGGTCTCGCCGTCCCCGATGATCGAGTCCACCGTGATCCAGTCAGGGGGGCTGGTGGGCGGCGTCTTCCAGAAGATGTCGAGCTTGCAGATCAGGCCCTGGTCGTTCAGCTCCAGGTAGTTCGCGAACCGCATCGCCAGCGGCTCCTCGCCCGGGGCGTAGGTGATGATCTCCACGGCCTCGTTGAAGGCGTAGCGCCCGTCGTCGCTCAGGAACGTGAAGCGGGACTGGAGTTCGTGGGTCTGCGTGCGGCCGATCACGCCGGAGACGAACGCGATGTAGGCGTCCTTGCCGCGGCAGGTGTCCTCTTCGTTGTCGCGCATGCCGATCCGCACGAAGTCGTCGGCGAGCGTCGACGCCACCAGGTCCCAGTCGTGGCTGTCCACGCCCTTCCAGAAGTTGGCGACGGTCTTCGCCCGCGCCTCGCGGTCTGTCATACGGGAGTTCCCTCCGGGTCGGGCCGTGCGGGCGTCAGCCGACGTCCTGCAGGCGGTGGTGCGTGGTCATCGCCGACCCGGCCGGGCCCATGAGCTGGTGGGCGCGCCACAGCCGGCGGTGGAACAGGGGGACGAGGTCCTTGTCGTGCGCGCCGTCGTCGGCGACCACGAACTCCTCGAGCGCCGCGTCGCCTTCCTGCCACGTACGCGGACGCCGGCCCAGCAGCACGGCGAGATCGTCGAGGTCCGCCTCGACGCACGCCCGGCCGATCTCGTCGAACCGCTGCAGGTGCCGGGCCAGTCGGAACAGCCGGCGCAGCTCGTAGTCGCCCGAACGCAGCGACTCGACGAGGTGGCGGGTCGGGACGGCGGCGGCGGACGGCTCGGCGGCGGCCGGGAGTTCGGGCGCCTCCAACGGCACGCCGAGGAAGTCGGCCAGCGCCTCGACCGCGAACAGGTTCGTCTCGTTGCACCACTGGAGGTTGGTCATGTAGTCCGACCCCGGCGGCGGGTCGGCGAGCGCCGCGTGGAAGGCCAGCTGGTTCGTCAACGTGAAGGCGAAGTGGTGGTGCGCGACCGCCTCGGCGTCGACCGGACGCCCCGACAGCTCCTCGTACTTCGCGTACATCCGCCGGAAGTCGCCGTAGCCGATGATCGTGTCGCGCATACGGAACGCCGCCAGGTCCATCAACGGGTCACCGATGTGCGCCAGTTCGAGGTCGAGGACGGCGGTGACCCGCTGCCCGTCGTGGTGGAACTGCCCCGAGTCCCACACCACGACCGACTCGCGCCCGCGCGCGTCGAGCGGGTGACGGCGCAGCCATCCCAGGCAGAACTCCATGAACGGGTCCGGCCGCTTCTTGGACGCCCGGTACCAGCGCTCATACGCGGCCACACCGCCCCGCCGGACCCCGGCGGCCTCGAACGGCGCCACGTCGAGGGCGTGCAGCTCGGCGAGGATACGCAGGTAGTCGTCCATGACGGCGTCGCGCTGCGCCTCGGTGCACCCCGCGAAGTCCGGTTGCCCTGGCACCCGGTCGATGACGAACGCGCGCGGCTCGTCGATCCAGCCGTGCACGCCCGCGACCGGCACGCCGCGCTCGTGCATCAGGCTCTGGACGAGCATCTCGTGCTCCAGCGGGAACACGCCCGGGTAGTCGGTGCGGTCGCCGCGCACGCACAGTTCAAGCGTCCGGCCGTCGCGCACGACGTCGGCGAACCACACCGGCCGCCAGCGGGCCTGCCGCTCCAGACGCTCGACGGGGCCGAGGTTTTGCTCCAGCCAGGTCCGTATGAGGCTCTCCATGGCCGTCACCGAATCACAGTTGCGCCACTGACGCAACTAATTCTGTAGACTGGGTCCGCCGCCGCCGACACGGGGCACCGCGCCGGAACCGGGAAGGCCGACGACCGACAGATGACCGACAAGAAGACCAGCACGCGGCCCCTCAGCGAGGCCGCCGTCGGCGACAACACGCCGCAGGGGGACTGGCTGCGCGCGGTGGTCCCGCCGCTGCGCGACCTCGTCCGGGCGTCGCGCGACGACCGCCTCATCGAACGGGTCAGCCACGAAGCGGGGGTGCGCGTACCCACGCACCTCGTCCTCGCGCTCACCCGCATCGGCGACTTCCAGCCCGTGCGGCTGTCCGACCTCGCCGACCAGATGGGTGTCGGCCGCACCACGCTGAGCCGCCAGGTCGCCGACCTCGTCACGGCGGGCCTGGTCGCCCGCACCCCCGACCCCGCCGACGCCCGCGCCGCCACCCTCGAACTGACCCCGCACGGCGACGAGACCCTGCGCCGCATCTGGGACGCCTGGGGCCGCCTCGTCGCCGGCCTCACCGACGGCTGGCCGGCCGCCGAACGCGAGGCCCTGCCCCGGCTGTTGGCCCGCCTGGGGGCGGGACTCCAGGCACTGGTCGACGACTGACGGCACACCGCCGAGGCCGCGCCGGGGCGTCATACGGTGGTGAGCAGGGCGAGCGAGCGGTCGAGGCGAGCGGCGAAGTCGGACGCGCCGCACGTGCCCCGTGGGCCGTACCCGCCGTGCGAGCGGGTACGGCCCTCCCCGGAGCTCCGACACCACCGGGGGCTGGGGGAACCCGCCGGTCAGCGCTCCGCGGCGGCGCGCCACACGCGCCGGGACGTCGCCAACGGGTCGGACACGACCGTCGATTCGCTGTCCCATACCCGGGTCAGCGCCTCGTCCGGGGTGAACTCCGGCCAGCCCGGGTCGCCCGTTGCGGCGAAGCCGGTCCAGGCGGCGCGCAGCTGTTCGGACAACCGCAGGTAGTCCGCCGGGGGCTGCTTGCCGGCGAACAGGAACCGGCCCATCTCGCCGCGGGCGTGGCCGAACGCGGCCGGGATGTCGATCGTGTGTACGGCACCCATCGCGCCGCCGAACACCGGGCTGCGCCACGCGAATTCGTACAGGAACGCGCGCCCGCCCGCCGCCGCGTGCGCCTCGGCGAGCCACGTCGACGGCATCCGGAACAGCGAGTCGGAGTACATGTCCGTGTGGATACGCCCGTCCGACGCGCCCGGGGCGGCGGCCCGGTACGCGGCGGCGGCCGAGGCGTCAAGCCCCAGCACCCGCGCGGTGTCCTCCGGCCGGGTCGAACGCTTGGACGGGCGCGGCTGCTTGGGGACGGAAGGGTCCGGCTTGGACCGGCTGCGCGCCATCGTCAGCAGCATCGGCAACGAGCCGAGCATCCCGCGAAGGGACGGACGGATCGCGCCGTGCTGCATCGCCCACAACGTGAACTCGTCACGCGTGTAGCCCGAGATCAGGTCGATGTCGCGCGCCGCCCCCGACCGCACCGCGAGCCACGGCTTGTCGACGACCGTGATCCCGTCGATCGTGGGCGAGAACGCGGTGATGGCCTCCGGCGTCGACCAGGCGCCCGGCTCGGCCTCCATCGAGGCCAGCGGCACGTCCTGGAAGGCCAGCAGCCGGGCCGGCGCCGTGCCCGGCAGGGAGTCGGGCGCGATGCCCGCGGCGTCGCGGATCAGGTCGGAGATCCGCGCGGCTTCCTCCTCCGGGATGAACCGGCCCGCCATGCTCTGCACGATCGCCCGCCGGAACAGGCCGCGCGCGCCCGGCGCGGTCATCAGCGCCGCCACGGACGCGCCGCCGCCCGACTCGCCGAAGACCGTCACGTTGTCCGGGTCGCCGCCGAACGCCGCGATGTTCTCCTGCACCCAGCGCAGCGCGGCGGCCTGGTCGAGGAAGCCGCGGTTCGCCGGCGCGCCCGGCACGTAGCCGAACCCCTCGAAGCCCACCCGGTAGTTGAACGTCACCATGACGACGCCGTCCCGCGCGAGCACCTCGCCGTCGTGCGTCGGGTCCGCCGCGTGGCCGCTCTTCCACCCGCCGCCGTAGATCCACACCATGACCGGCAGCCGGTCGCCCTCGCCGCCCGGCGTCCAGACGTTGACGGTCAGGCAGTCCATGCCGTCGGACGGCCGCCACACGACCGGCATGCCCGGAACCAGCGGAATCTGCGGCGGCGCCACGCCGAACTCGCGCGCCGGACGGACGCCGTCCCACGGCTCCGCGGGGGCGGGGGCCCGGAAACGCAGCGCACCCTCGGGCGGAGCGGCGAACGGGATGCCCTTGAACACCCTCAGGCCGTCGGCCTCCGTACCGGCGACCTGTCCGCCGGTGGTCTTGACGACAACTCCCATGTCCTGCTCCTGAATCGATGGTCAAACGCCGGTCAGCTCGTCCGCCACGGCCCGGCGCGGTCGGCGACCGGCTCCTCGGCCCGCTACAGGCCCGGCCCGCGCAGCGCCACGGTGCAGCCGACCTTGGACTGGATGTTGAAGTACAACGTGCGGCCGTCCGGGTCGAACGTGGCGCCCGCGAACTCCGCGTCGGGGTCGCCCGGCACCGGCGCCAGCCGCGCGATGTCGAACAGCGCGCCACCCGTGGTGAGGCCGCGCAGGTAGTTCTCGCCCTCGCCGTCCTCGCACAGGATGAGCGTGCCGCGCGGGCTGACCGCGATGTTGTCGGGCATGTCGAGCACCGACGAGTGCGGCGACTCGTAGACCAGGCGCAGCTGTTGCCGGTGGATGTCGTACGCCCACACCTGGCCCCGCCCGGCGCCGAACGCCGACAGACCGCCCGGTCCCGTCGGCTGCTCGTCGCCGGGTGCGGCGGCGCCGCCTTGGGTGGACACGATGTAGACGGTGCCGTTGTCGTACACCGAGCCCTCGAGCCGGGAGAAGACCGCCGCGCCCTTGGCCTGGCCGGAGCGGCTGACCGTGGGCGACGCGTCGAACCACGTCGCGCCCGGCGCGAAGGCCGGGTCCGGGTCGTCGATGTCGACCCAGGTCACCGGGTAGGAGGCGTCCTCGGCCTGCCCCAGGTGCAGCTGCGCGCGCGGCGTCCCGTCGACCGCGAGCATCTGCAGCCGTCCGCCGTCCAGCAGCCGCCCCGCGCGCATCGGGTGCACGGGCGGCAGATAGCGGTAGAAGCCGGAGGCGAACAGCGGGTTGTCCTCCGTGAGGTACAGCACGCCGTGCACCGGGTCGAACGCGACCGACTCGTGCTGGAAGCGGCCGGCCGCACGGATCGGTTCGCGGCCGCCGGGCCCGTGTACCGGGACCTCGAAGAGGTAGCCGTGCTTGCGCTGGAGCTTGCTGTTGTCGGCGCCCGGCACGGGGCTTTTGACATCGGGGCCGTCGACGGACTCCTCGCAGCTGATCCAGGCGCCCCACGGCATCGGGCCGCCGGCGCAGTTCATGATCGTGCCGTTCAGGCTGACCCGGTGGTCGGTCAGGCGGCCGTGCCGGTCGAGCGTCAGGGTGGTGGTGCCGCCTCCGCCGAACGCGTCGTAGGCGTCCGCCGGATCGCCGATCGCGCCGGGCGTGCCCGGCACTTCGTGGTTGCGCACCAGCACGGTGGTGCCGCCCCAGCCGCGGAACGCGGCCATGCCGTCGGGGCGTGCGGGCGTCGGGAACCCGTCGCTCATCGGCTCGCCGAACACACCGAACGAGCGGTAGCTGAAGCCGGGCGGCAGGTGCAGGCGGACCTGCCCGTCGCGGTCGTCGGGCACCGGGGCGAGCGGCCCGAGGTCGCGCACGGGCGCGCGGCGCGACGGGTCGGCGGCGGCGTGCGCGGACGCGACCAGGCCCTGGAAGGGCCCGGCGGCGAGCGCGACGCCTCCGGCGGCCGCGGCGCCGCGGGTCAGGAAGTCTCTTCGATCCATGGCGGTTCTCTCCTGTCTGGCGGGCAGGGGGAGTGCTGTGGCAGCGGAACCGAACGGGACGGGCTCGGGCCCGCGGGCGGGAGCGGATCGGGTGGGTGCGTCGGTGGTGGACGCGGAGGGTCGGCGTCCGGAGTGGGGCCCGGGCGGCGGTCGGCATTACCGCCGCCCGGGCGTCTGACGGGCTACTTCGCCGGCCGGGTCTCCCAGGCGACGTCCGGCAGGTAGCTGGGGCCGTAGTTGAAGCCGGTCATCTTCTTGCCGTTGAAGGCGTAGATGCCGTCCATGCGCAGCACACCGACGAACCACGCCTGCTCGACGACGTAGCGCATGACGTCCTGGTACATCGGCGGCTGCTGGGCCTCGGGCGCGGCGTTCGCGGCGGCCAGCTTGCTCGTCAGCACCGGGTCCTCGGTCGCGAACGGGTTGAACGCGGTGGCGTGCGGCAGCATCCAGTCGAGCGACGCGAAGTAGGTCGCGGCGCCGCCGTACCCGTAGCCGAGCACGGGGAACCTCTTCGACGTGGCGTTGACGATCCACTGGCCGACGGTCGCGTCAGTGGTGACGTTCGCCTTGACGCCGACCTGCTTCCACTGCTCGATGACCGCCTGGGTGATCAGGTCCATGCCCAGCAGGCTCTGCGTCTCGACGTCGACGGTGAACCCGTCCGGGTAGCCCGCCTCGGCGAGCAGCTGCTTGGCCTTCGCGGGGTCGTACGGGTAGCGGTTGTCCAGGTCGGCCGCGAAGCCGTCGAGCCCCGGCAGCGAGATCTGCGTGGTCGGCTGCGCGTACGACTGGAACAGCGCCTTGGCGATCGCCTCGCGGTTCACCGCGTAGTTCAGCGCCTGGCGCACCCGCAGGTCCTTGAGCGGCTTGGCGATGGTGCCCTGACGGTCCACCAGGTTCACGCCGGTGAAGATCGCCGGGCTGTTGACCACCGACAGGCCGCCGGACTTCGCCGTGTCGACCTGGCTGGGGAGGATGTTGGTGATGTCGGCCTGGCCGGTCTTGACCGCCTGGATCGCCGACTGGGGGTTCGGGATGACCTTGATGACCACCTTCTTCCAGTGGATCCGCGACGCGTCCCAATACCCCGGGTTGGGGACGTAGGTGTAGTGGTCGCCGGACACCGTTCCCCCGGGGTCGAGCGTGTACGGCCCGGCGCCGTACGACCCGGTGCCGAGCTTGTCCGGGGCGACGAGGCCCTTGGGGCTGATGACCGAGCCGACCATGGTGATCTGCTCGAGCATGCGCGGCAGCGCCGGGTTGGGGCTGCTGCAGTGGATGTGCACGACGTCGGCGCCCTTGGCGGTCACCGATTCGATCGCGGACGTCCACGAGACGTTCAGGCCGTTCTTGCGCACGTAGTCCAGCGACGCGGCGACCGCCTCGGCGTTGACCGGGGTGCCGTCGGCGAAGTTCACGCCGGCGCGCAGCTTGAGCTCGAAGTCGGTGTTGCCGGTGCCGACGTAGCCCCATTCGGTGGCGAGCGCGGGATGGACCTTGCCGTCCTGGCCGGTCCGCAGGAGGGTGTCGTACGCCAGGTTCACGAACCAGTTGTCCGAGCCGACGTTGGCCTTGGCCGGGTCGAGGCTGGCGGGCGGGCTGAGGGTGACGATGTTGAGGGTGTCGCTCTTGCCGCCGGAGCTGCTCGACGAGCTGCCCCCGCAGCCGGTGGCGGCGAGCGCGAGCGCGGCGAGTCCCGCGACCGCGGTGCTGAATCTGGTGCGTCTGCGCATGGTTCGTGCCTTCCTTAGGGGTTCTTCGGCCGGGGGAGGTGCTTCGGTCCGGCCGAGGCGGGGCTCGGGACGGGCGGCTCGACGACGAGGTGGCAGGCCACCGACCGTTCGGACGACGGTGCGCCGTCCGGTCCGGCGCCGAGGGTCAGCAGGGGCGGACGCTTCTCGCGGCAGACGTCCACCGCGATCGGGCAGCGGTGCGCGAACACGCAGCCGGTTGCGGAAGGCGCCGCCGCGGTTCCGGTACCGGCGCCCGCCGCATCGGCCCGGGCCAGCCGGCGGGTGCGCTGCGCGGCGGGGTCGGGTTCGGGGGCGGCGGCCAGCAGGGCCTGGGTGTACGGGTGCGCCGGGCGGTCGTACACCTCGCCCGCGTCGCCGGCCTCCAGCACCTGGCCCCGGTAGAGCACGAGGATCCGGTGCGACAGGTGGCGCACGACAGGCAGGTCGTGGGCGATGAACAGGTAGCTGAGCGACAGTTCGCTCTGCAGCTCGGCCAGCAGGTTCATCACCTGGGCCTGGATGGACAGGTCCAGCGCACTGACCGGCTCGTCGCAGATCACCAGCTTCGGCGACAGCATCAGCGCGCGGGCGATCGCGATGCGCTGGCGCTGGCCGCCGGAGAACTGGCCGGGATAGCGGCCGGCGGTGTCCGCCGGCATGCCGACCCGCTCCAGCATTGCGGTGACACGATTCAGCACCTCGGCCTTGCCGAGTTTCTCGTGGACCAGCAGCGGCTCGGCCAGCGTCTGGCCGATGGTGCGCGCCGGGTTCAGCGACGAGTACGGGTCCTGGAACACCACCTGCAGCCGGTCGCTGAGGCCGCGTCGGGTGCGCGGCGCGGCGCGTGTGATGTCCTGCCCGGCGAAGCGGATCTCGCCGGAGTGCACCGGGTTCAGACCGAGGATCGCCCGGCCGATGGTGGACTTCCCGGAGCCGGACTCGCCGACCAGGCCTACGGTTTCGCCTTCGCGGACGGTGAAGCCGACGCCGTCCACCGCGCGCAGCGGCGGGGTGCCGCGGCCCTGGCGGAACTGCACGGACAGGTCGCGGACCTCGAGGATGTTCGGTGGCGTCATCGGAGGCTGCCCTCCTCGATCAGGGACTGGACGTGGATGCAGCGGGTGAGGCGGCCCGCCTGGGGCTCGGTCAGCGCGACCGCGTCGGCGCGGCACGCGTCGGTGGCCAGGTCGCAGCGCGCCGCGAACCGGCAGCCGTGCGGCCAGTCGCGAGGCGCCGGCACCGCGCCGGGGATCGTCGGCAGCGGCTCGCCCCACACCGCCTTGTGCGGGTTGGCCGCCATCAGACCCGCGGTGTACGGGTGCATGGGGCGCGCGAACATCGGCTCGACGTCCGCCTGTTCGACGACCTGGCCGGCGTACATCACCACCGCGCGGCGGCACAGGTCGGCCACCACGCCCCAGTCGTGCGTGACGATCAGCACGGCCATGCCGGTGCGCTCCTGCAACTCGCGCAGCAGGCCCAGGATTTCCGCCTGGACGGTGACGTCCAGCGCGGTGGTGGGCTCGTCGGCGATCAGCAGGCGCGGCTCGCCGGCCAGTGCGAGCGCGATGGCGACGCGCTGCGCCATGCCGCCGGACAGCTGGTGCGGGTAACGGCGCGCGACCGCCTCGGGGTTCGGGATGTGCACCGAGTCCAGCAGTTCGACGGCGCGCTTCCGGGCCTCCTCACGGCTGCCGCCGCGGTGTGTGTGGACGGCTTCGGCGAGCTGGCGTCCGACCGGGTACGTGGGGTCGAGCGCCACCATGGGCTCCTGCGACACGTACGCGATGCCGGTGCCGCGGATCGCCGCCATCGCGTCGCGCGACCCGCTCACCTCGACACCGTCGAACACGACGCTGCCCGCGGTGATCCGGCCGCCGCCCGGGATGAGCCCGAGCACGCCCAGCGAGGTCACCGACTTGCCGCACCCGGATTCGCCGACCAGGCCGACGGTTTCGCCGGGCGCGACGTCGAGGCTCACACCGTCGACGACGCGGGTGCCACCGATCTCGATGGTGAGGCCGCGTACCGACAGCAGGGCCTGCGGGTCGGGCGGCAACGGCGCCTCGGAGCCGGCGTCGGCGGGCGCCGCGGCGGCCTTGGCCTTGGCCTTGTCCGGTCCCGAACTCGCTTTGGAGACCGACCACTTCTCGACCGCCGCATCGCGGATCGCGTCGCCCAGCAGGGCCAGCGCGACGACCGTCAGCACCAGCGGGACACCGGCGGGCACCAGCATCCACGGGTCGCGGTCGATGGCCTGGGAGGCGTCCGCGACCAGGCCGCCCCACGACGGGTCCGGCGGCTGCGCGCCGAGCCCCAGGTAGCCGAGCCCGGCCTGGATGATGACGACGATGGCCGAGAACAGCGCGCCCTGGACGATGATGGTGCTGGCCATGCGCGGCAGGACGTGCCGCCGCAGGATCTGCCCGTGCGTCAGCCCCGCGACCTTCGCGGCCGCGATGAACAACTCCTCGCGGATGGTCAGCGTCTGCGCGCGCAACACCCGCATCAGGCCCGGGGCTCCGAGGATGCCGAACGTGATCATCGCGGCGTGCAGGTTCCCGGGGAAGACCGCGAGCACCACCAGCACGATGATGATGGGCGGCATCGCGAACATCATGTCGGCGACCCGGGTGGTCACCCAGTCCACCCAGCCGCCCCGGTAGCCCGCGAGCAGGCCGAGCGTCACACCGATGAGCAGGTACACGGTGAGCGCTTCGACGACCGCGCCCAGGGTCGACCGGCCGCCGAACAGCAGGCGGCTGAGCAGGTCGCGGCCGAGCACGTCGGTGCCGAGCAGGTGGCTGCCGGACGGGCCGGACAGCACGTTGTCGAGGTCCTGTGACAGCGGATCGTGCGCGGTGAACAGCGGCGCGGCGGTGGTGGCCAGGAGCAGCAGTGCCAGCCACGCCGTCGCGATCACCGCGGCCGGGCGGCGCAGCACGCGGCGGACCAGGCCTGGCGAAGAAGGCTTTGCGGTAGGGGAGTTCACCGCGGCGTTCGCGGTCGCTTGTGCTGTCGTACTCATGCGGCACGCACCCTCGGGTCGAGCCGGCCGTAGGCCAGGTCCACGAGCAGATTGACCACGACCACCACGCCGGTGACGTACAGGACCACGCCCTGGATCACCGGGATGTCGTGCTGGACCGTCGCCGACGACGTCTCCCCGCCGAGGCCCGGCAGGGCGAAAATCGTCTCGACGAAGACCGCCCCGGCCAGCAGGCTGACCATGACGACGCCGAGTACGGTGACCACCGGCAGCGCCGCGTTGCGCAGCACGTGGCGGTAGAGGATCGAGCGCTGCCGGAAGCCGTTGGCCTCCATGACGCGGATGAAGTCGCGGGACATGGTGTCGAGCACCGAGTCGCGGGTCTGCTTGGCGATGATCGCGACCGAGCTCACCGACATGGACACCACCGGCAGCACCAGCGACCTGGCCCATTCGGTCGGATCGTCGGCGAACGGCACGTAGCCGGTGACCGGCAGCCAGCGCAGTTTGACCGCGAACAGCGCGATGAGCACGAGGGCCAGCCAGAACGCGGGCACCGCGAGACCGACCAGCGACAGGACGTCGACGGTGCGGACCAGGGCGCCGCCGCGCCGCGCGCTGAGCACGCCGAGGCTCACGCCGATGATGCCGGACACGATCGTGCCGGTGACGATGAGGGACAGCGAGACCGGGAGGCGCGTGTTGAGCATCTGCGCGACCGGCTCGCCGGTGAACAGTGACGCGCCGAGGTCACCGTGGAGCACACCACGCAACCAGTGCCAGTACTGGGCCGGCAGGGAGTCGTCGAGGCCCAGTCGGGCACGTACGTCGTCGTACTGCGCCTCGGTGGCGTGCTGGCCCACGATGGTTCGCGCGGGGTCCCCGGGGACCAGCGAGACCAGCACGAACGTGAAGGCGGAGACGACGAACAGCAGTGGTATGGACGACAACAGCCGCCTGACCACGAGTCGGAGAATGGCCATGCTCACCTCGGGGGCGTGGGGCGATGCCCGGATTAATGGATTCAGCAGAGGATGGCGAGAGGTCGCGGGGGAGCCCTGAGGGCGTCGTTGGGGACCTGTGGCGGGAATCTGGTGCGGAACGTTAGCGCGTAATTTTGACTGTCGCTAGATTTGGAGCATAAATCTCGGCTGCGTCCACCTGTCGAGACGCGCAAAAGCGGCGGACCCGCCCGCCGGTGGGCATCGGGGTTCGCGCCCGACGGGCGCTCAGTCGGAGAGTCGCACGGCGCCGGGGCGCCTGGGTGCTTGAGCTTGCTTTTGGTTGACGATCGTTATGAGCGCGCAATAGCTTGCGCACATCCAAACCCGACCGAACACTCGGTAGTTTTCAATGGGCGTCGGCGCAGCCATCCCGTCCCGGGCGATCCGCGCCGGGCGGGGGAGAGCGGTGCGCCGGCCGCCGTGGGAGGAAGCGCCACATGGGTCAGCCTCAGGACGACACCGCCCCCGAAGTCCACACGAGCTCGGGCCGCGTCCGCGGCGGATACGAGAACGGACTCGCCGTGTTCAAAGGGGTGCCCTACGCCGCCCCGCCCGTGGGCCCGTTGCGGTGGCAGCCCGCCGCTCCGCACCCGGGATGGAGCGGAACGCGGGACGCCGCGGCGTTCGGCCCCTCCGCGCCCCAGGCCGTCCGGGAGGGCGACCCCGTCCTCGGCGGCCACGGATTCCCGCCGTTCGACGAGGACTGCCTGACCCTCAACATCTGGACGCCGGCCGCCGACGCCGCCGCCCGGCCGGTCCTGGTCTGGATCCACGGCGGCGCGTACATCTCCGGGTCGAGCGCCATGCCGAACTACTCGGGCGAGACGTTCGCCCGCGACGGCGACCTCGTCGTGGTCACCCTCACCTACCGGCTCGGGCCGCTGGGGCTGCTGTACTTCGGCGGCTCCGACGGCGAGGCCGCGCCCGGCAACGCGTGGCTCTCCGACCAGGCCGCCGCGCTGCGCTGGGTGCACGACAACATCGCCGCGTTCGGCGGAGACCCCGGCAACATCACGGTCGCGGGACAGTCGGCGGGCGCCCAGGCCACCGCGGCGCTCGCGGGACATCCCGACACCCGGGGCCTGTTCCGGCGGGCCATCCTCCAGAGCGTCCCGCTCGGCATGCCTCTCGCCACGCCCGCGCAGGCTCGCGCCAGTACGGCGGCGTTCCTGGAGACGGTCGGTGTGAAGAACGTCGACGAGTTGCGCGACGTGTCCTGGCCGAAGCTGGTCGAGGCGTCCGTCGAACTCCTCATCGCCACGCTGCGCTGGGGGCATTGGGCGGTTCCGTTCGTGCCGGTGCTCGACGGTTCGACCATCCCGCGCCCACCGGTCGACAGCCTGCTCGACGGGCCCGGCGCCGACCTCGACGTGCTGGTCGGCTGGACCCGGGAGGAGGCCGCGTTCAGCTTCGCCGTGAACGAGATGTACGCGTCGGCGGACAGGGAGCAGGTCCTGGGCCGGCTGCGCGAGAGCCTCGGCGAGGACGCGGAACGCGCCTATGCCGCGTATGAGGCGGCCCGCCCCGGCGCGCGGCCGATCGACGTCCTCGTCGACCTGACCACCGACGAGGCCTTCCGCAAGCCCACCCTCGAGTTCGCCGAGGCCCGTGCCGGGCAGGGGCGGCCGGTGTGGGTCTACGAGTTCGACTTCCCGACCCCCGCGCACGACGGTGTCCTGGGCGCCCCGCACTGCCTGGACCTGCCGTTCGTGTTCGACAACTTCGACGCCTGGGCGCATGCGCCGTTCATCGCCGGGATGGAAGGGCGGGTCCGGGACGGCCTCGCGGCGGCCATGCACCGCGCGTGGATCGCCTTCATCCGCACGGGCGACCCCAACCACCCCGCACTGCCCACGTGGGTGCCGTACGACCGGCAGTCGCGCACCACCATGCACTTCGACACGGTGATCACGGCGCAGGCGCACCGCGCGTAGCGCGCCCGGGCGGGGCCGGCCGGGGCTCTCGTCGAGCCCCGGCCGCCCAGCTGACACGATTCAGCGCGATTGCCCGGCGGATTCGGCAGCAATGGGATGGATCATATCGCGTCTCATTGACTGTCGTCAGATCTCGTGGATAACGTGAGGCTACGACCCCGCTCACATCAGGACGAGGTGGCGCTCATGGAGCTGTCCCCATCCGCCCACGTAGACAGTTTCTGTCGCGATCGGCTTCCCCCCTTCGAGCAGTGGCCCGACCTGCTCTTCGAACTGCCTGAGGTGCACTACCCCGACCGGCTCAACTGCGGCACCGCGCTGTTGGACGACGTCATCGCGGCCTTCGGCCCGGACCGCCGCTGTCTGGTGACGCCGCAGCAGAGCTGGACGTACGGCGACCTGCTCCATCGCGCGCAGCAGGTCGCCCAGGTGCTGACCGAGGACCTCGGTCTGGTGCCCGGCAACCGTGTACTGCTGCGCGGCCCGAACAACCCCTGGCTGGTGGCCTGTTGGTTCGGAGTGCTGCGCGCCGGCGGGGTCGTGGTGACCACGATGCCGCTGCTGCGCGCACACGAGCTCACGACACTGGCCGAGATCAGCCTCCCCACGGTCGCGATCTGCGACCACCGGTTCCTGGACGAGCTGAACGCCGCCGCCGTGCCGGGGCTCTCCGTCGTCGCGTACGGCGGGGAGGGCGACGACGACCTGACGGCCCGCTGCGCCGCCAAGCCCGGCGTCTTCGCCCCGGTGGACACCGCCGCCGACGACGTCGCGCTCGTCGCCTTCACCTCCGGCACGACCGGGCGCCCCAAGGCGACCATGCACTTCCACCGCGACGTGCTGGCGAACGCCGACACCTTCTCCAGGCACATCATCAAGCCCGAGCCCGACGACCTGTTCACCGGGACCCCGCCGCTCGGCTTCACCTTCGGTCTCGGCGGCCTGGTGGTGTTCCCGCTCCGCGTGGGCGCCGCGACGCTGCTCACCGAGCGCGCCACGCCTGACGAACTGGCGGACCTCGTAGCGGATTTCGGCGTGACGGTGCTGTTCACCGCGCCGACCGCCTACCGGGCGATCCTGGCCGCCGGGCTCGCGCCGAGGCTGACCTCGCTGCGCCGCTGCATCTCGGCCGGCGAGGCGCTGCCCGCCGCGGTCTGGGACGCGTTCCACGCCGCGACCGGGGTGCGCATCATCGACGGCATAGGGGCGACGGAGATGCTGCACGTGTTCATCTCCGCCGCCGACGACGACATCCGTCCCGGCGCGACCGGCCTCGCGGTGCCCGGCTACACCGCGGAGGTACTGGCGCCCGACGGCGGCCGCGCCCCGGACGGCGAGCCGGGCCTGCTCGCGGTCAAGGGCCCGACCGGCTGCCGCTACCTCGACGACGCGCGCCAGCTCACCTACGTCAAGGACGGCTGGAACATCACCGGCGACACCTACATCCGTGACGCGGACGGCTACTTCTGGTATCAGGCGCGCAGCGACGACATGATCATCTCGTCCGGCTACAACATCGCGGGGCCCGAGGTCGAACAGGCGCTGCTCGCCCACCCGGACGTCGTCGAATGCGGCGTCGCCGGAGCCCCCGACGCCGCGCGCGGCACGATCGTCATGGCCTTCGTCGTGCTGCGCGAGGGCGTCGAGCGTGACGAAGCCACCGTGAAGGCGCTCCAGGACTTCGTCAAGGCGACGGTCGCGCCGTACAAGTACCCGCGCGCCGTCGAGTTCGTCGACGCGCTGCCGCGCACCAGCAACGGCAAGCTGCTGCGCGCGGAACTGCACGCCTGGGCCGCGAAGTCGCCGTGACGACGGTTTGCGGTCGGCCCGAGGGCGGTGGGGTCCGCAGGCTCCCGGAGCGGGATACGGCCGAGGCCGTCGAATATCTCGTAAATTTGACGCTCGCAATATGAGCGGCATAGAGTCGTGGTGGACCAGGAACATCAGGAGGACCCTGTGCGGGTAGCGGTAATCGGAGGAGGCCCCGGCGGGCTGTACTTCTCGGCCCTCGCCAAGCAGCTGTCGCCGTCGTGGGACATCACGGTGTGGGAGCGCAACGCGCCGGACGACACGTTCGGCTTCGGCGTCGTGTTCTCCGACGAGACCCTCGACGGCATCGGCCAGGCCGATCCGGTCGTCTACGCCGCGATGTCGGGGGAGTTCGCCCGGTGGACCGACATCGACGTGCGCTACGGCGGCCGTACGCTCACCTCGGGCGGGCACGGCTTCGCCGCCCTCGGCCGCAAGCGGCTGCTCCAGATCCTCCAGGAGCGCTGCGCCGAACTCGGTGTCGACGTCCGCTACCGCACCGAGGCCCCGGATGTCGACGAACTGGCCGCGCGGTACGACCTGGTGGTCGCGTCCGACGGTGTGCGCTCCGCGGTGCGCGACCGCCACGCCGAGCGCTTCGGCCCCGACCTCGACGAGCGCAGCTGCCGCTACATGTGGCTCGCCACCGACAAGGTCCTCGAGGCGTTCACCTTCATCGTCGACCGCCACGACTTCGGCGCGTTGCAGGTGCACGCGTACCCGTTCGACGCGACGCGCAGCACGGTGATCGTCGAAATGGCCGAAGACGCCTGGCGTGCCGCCGGGTTCGCCGACCTCGCGGCTCGCGACCTGCCGCGCGGCGCCAGTGACGAGGCGAGCATCGCCCGCTGCGAGGAGCTGCTGGCCGAGCACCTCGACGGCCACCGGCTGATCCCCAACAACTCGCGCTGGATCCGCTTCACGACCGTGCGCAACGCGACCTGGCGGCACGGCAACGTCGTGCTGCTCGGCGACGCCGCGCACACCGCGCACTTCTCGATCGGCTCGGGCACCAAGCTCGCCATGGAGGACGCCCTCGCGCTCGCCGCGTGCCTGCACGAACAGCCCGGTATAGACGAGGCGTTGGCCGCGTACGAGGCCGAGCGCCGCCCGGTCGTCGAGTCGACGCAGCGCGCCGCGCAGGCCAGCCTCGAGTGGTTCGAGAACATCGGCCGCTACACCGGGCAGGCGCCTGAGCAGTTCGCGTTCAACCTGCTCACCCGCAGCCGTCGGGTCACGTACGACAACCTGCGCTCCCGCGACGCCGACTTCGTGGGCGTGGCCGACCGCTGGTTCGCCGAGTCCACGGTCGAGTCGGGCGGGGCCCCCGACGGGACGGTCCCCGCGGGCACGGCGGCCGCCGCGGACACGCCCCCGATGTTCCGCCCCTTCCGACTCGGCCGACTGCTCCTCGGCAACCGCGTCGTGGTGCCGCCGATGACCACCGGCACCGCGTGCCGCGGCGTACCCGGCGACTTCGAGCAGGCCCACCTGACCGCGCTGGCGCTCGGCGGCGCCGGGCTGGTCTTCGCCGGAATGACCGCCGTCACCCCGAACGGCCGCCCCGGGCCCGGGAGTCCAGGGCTGTACAACGACGAGCAGGAAGCCGCCTGGCGGCGCATCGTCACCGCGGTCTCGGGGAACTCCGGCGCCGCGCTCGGCATCCAGCTCACCCACGCCGGGCGCCGCGCGGCACGCACCGATCCCGGGGCCGACGGCCGCTCCCGGCCGCTGGCCGACTCGGCCGCCTGGCCGGTCGTCGCCGCGTCCGCCCTCGCCTGGGACCAGGACAGTCAGACGCCGACCGCCGCAACCGCCGAGGAACTCTTCGAGATATCCAGCCAGTTCGCCGCGGCCGCGCGCCGCGCCGACCGTGCGGGCTTCGACGTCCTGGAACTCCAGTACGGGCACGGGCACTTCATGTCCGGCTTCCTGTCCCCGCTGACCAACACCCGCACGGACGGGTACGGCGGCGACCTGGCCGGCCGGCTGCGCTACCCCCTCGAGGTCCTCGCCGCCGTGCGGGAGGTGTGGCCCGAGGACAAGGCGCTCGTCGTCCGGATCTCCGCGTGCGACTGGGCCGACGGCGGCACCACAGAGGACGAGGCGGTCGAGATCGCCCGCGCGCTGGCCGCCGCGGGCGCCGACGCGGTCGACGTGTCGACCGGCGAAGTCGTCTCGCACGAGCGCCCCGCGTACGGCCGCAGCTACCAGACGCCGTTCGCCGACCTGATCCGCAACGCCACCGGCGTGCCGGTCATCGCGGTGGGCGCGATCTCCACGTACGACGACGTCAACTCCATCCTGCTGGCCGGCCGCGCCGACCTGTGCGCGATCGGCCGCGGGCACCTGCACGACCCGCTGTGGACCCTGCACGCCGCGACCGCGCAGGACTACCGGGGGCCCGGCGCCGTGTGGCCGGATCCGTGGCAGGCCGGCAGCGGGCGTCCGCCCGGCGCGCGCACCGACCGGGTGCCGCCGCGCCTGCACCTGCTGCGCGAACCGGTCGAGCCCACCCCCCAGCGCTGGCGGCCCGTGCCCGTGCCGCAACCGAGCGTCAACTCGTGGTCTTTCCCGAGGTATTCGCCGCGGGATACCCGTATTGGAACCGGACGATGAAGCCCAGACCGGGCTTCTCCCGGGAAGAGGCCTGCGCAGACAACGACGGCCACCAGAAAGCCGGCTGAGCCGGTGCCGCCGGGCAAGACCGAAACCCGCGAGCGGACGGGCGCGCGACCGCGGGGCCCGGCGGCACCTCCAGACCCCGGGGCACGTGTCGTGCCGTCATCCGCCCCGGGAGGGGTGGGGACCGGCGCTCATCGGGGGTGAGCGCCGGGCCCTTCCCCGGCCCACACGTTCCATCGCGACAGACCAAGGACCATCGCATGCGACTGATCACCTACACCGTGGCGACCACCGCCGATCCCCGCCTCGGCGCCGTGGTCGGCGACAACGCCGTCGACCTGGGCGCACTCGCCGCCGCCCGCGGCGTCGCGCTGCCCGGCGACCTGCTCTCCCTCATCGCCGCCGGACCGGTCGCCCAGGAGACCGCGCGCGAGCTCCTGGCCGGCGACCCGTCCGACCGGCCCGCCGGGTGCGTCCGCCCCCTGGCCGACGTCACGGTGCTGGCGCCGCTGCGTCCCGGCAAGGTCGTCGGTGTCGGCCTCAACTACGTCGAGCACGTCGAGGAGTCCAGCCGCAGCCTCGACACCGACAAGGAACCGCCGACCCGGCCCGTCCTGTTCAGCAAGCCCGCCACGGCGGTCACCGGTCCCGGAGACCCCATCCTCCACAACGGCGACCTGACGCAGCAGCTCGACTGGGAGTGCGAACTCGCCGTCGTCATCGGGCGCACCGCGTTCAAGGTGAGCGAAGAGGACGCGTACGACTACGTCTTCGGCTACAGCATCGTCAACGACATCAGCGCCCGCGACCAGCGCCGCTCGGGCCAGTGGTTCTTCTCCAAGGGCCAGGACTCCTACTGCCCGTTCGGCCCCGCCGTGCTCACCGCCGACGAGATCGAGGACCCGCAGAACCTCGACCTGCACCTGGCGGTCAACGGCGAGACGAAGCAGAAGGGCAACACACGCGACATGCTCTTCCGGATCCCGAAGCTGATCGCCGACATCAGCTCCGGTGTCACCCTCGAACCCGGCGACGTCATCGCCACCGGCTCGCCGTCCGGTGTCGGCGCCGGCATGAACCCGCCCCAGTTCCTCACGCCGGGCGACATCGTCGAGGCCACCATCCAGGGCATCGGGACGCTGTCCAACCCCGTCGTCGACGCGCGCTGAGCCGCACCGCCGCACCGACCACGCCCCGCCGCCCAGCTCCCCGGAAAGGCATCCGATGACCCCACGCAGCTACCGCATCGGCCAGATCGTCCCGAGTTCGAACGTCACGATGGAGACGGAGATCCCGGCGATCCTCCGGGCGCGTGAGACCGTCGCGCCCGAGCGGTTCACCTTCCACTCCAGCCGCATGCGCATGACGCATGTGACGCCCGAGCAGCTCAAGGCGATGGACGCCGACTCGGACCGGTGCGCCCTGGAGCTGTCCGACGCGCACGTGGACGTGCTCGGCTACGCGTGCCTGGTGGCGATCATGAGCATGGGGCTGGGCTACCACCGCGAGTCCGAGACGCGCCTGCACGCCCGCACCGTGGAGAACGGCGCCCCGGCCCCGGTCGTGACCAGCGCGGGCGCGCTCGTCCACGGCCTGAACGTGCTCGGCGCGAAGAAGGTCGCGCTGGTCGCGCCGTACATGCAGCCGCTGACCCGCACCGTGGTCGAGTACCTGCAGCACGAGGGCGTGGAGGTGCTCGACTACACGGCGCTGGAGATCCCCAACAACCTCGACGTCGCGGCGCACGACCCGCTGAGGCTGCCGGGCATCGCCGCCGCGCTCGACTACTCGGACGCCGACGCGGTGGTGCTGTCGGCGTGCGTGCAGATGCCGTCGCTGGCCGCGGTGGAGGAGGCCGAGCAGAAGCTGGGCAAGCCGGTCGTGTCCGCGGCGATCTGCACGGCGCACCAGATGCTGCGCTCGCTGGGGCTGCCCGCGGTCGCGCCGGGAGCGGGCACACTGCTGTCGGGGCGGTACGCCGAATCACCGGTCCCGCCGGCGGCGCCCTGACCCGGGGCGAGACCGCCCGCCGGTAACATCGCCGCCGCACTGTTCCGGAAAGGCGATCATGGCAGAGAGCGCGAGCCGACCCAGCTCACTGATCAACACGATCTACGGCGCGTTCGTCCGCCCGTGCGGCGGCTGGATCTCGATCGCCGACCTCATCACGTTGATGGCCGAGCTGGACGTCGACGGCCCCGCGGTGCGCTCCGCCATCTCCCGCCTGAAGAAGCGGGGAACGCTGGTCGGCGAACGCCGCTCCGGCACCGGCTACCGGCTCAGCCCGGCCATGGGCCCGGTGTTCGACGAAGGCGACGCGCGCATCTTCGGCCACCTGGAGCCGGCCCGGCTCGAGGACGGCTGGGTCGTCGCGGTGTTCTCCGTCCCCGAGAGCGAACGCGCCGCCCGGCACCAGCTGCGCTCCCGCCTGACCTGGCTCGGCTTCGGCAAGGTCTCGCCCGGTGTGTGGGTCGCGCCGGCCCGGCTCCTCGACGCCGCGCGGCGCACCCTCACCCGGGTCGGACTCAGCGACTACGTCCACCTGTTCGCCGGCGACTACGCGGCGTTCTCCGAACTGCGCGGCACGGTCGGCGAGTGGTGGGACTTCGCCGCCGTCGAGGAGCAGTACGCCCGGTTCACCGCGACGTACGGGCCGGTCGCCGAGGCGTTGCGCACGGGGGACGAGGTCGGCCCGGACGACGCGTTCCGCGGCTACGTGCCGATGCTGACCGAATGGCGGCGGCTGCCGTACCTCGACCCGGGCCTGCCGTCCGAGCTGCTCCCGGACGACTGGAACGCGGTCGAAGCCCGGCAGGTCTTCGTCCGCCTGCACGAGCGCCTCGCGCCGCCGAGTCTGCGGCACGTCGAAAAGGTGACGGGGCTGACCGCGGCGGAGGCGTGACCGGGGTCCCCGCGACACCCCGTGACCCGGCGTGACCATGCCAAAGCGAACGCGTTCCGGCCGGGTGCGTGTGCTCCGCCCGATCGGGCCGTAGCGCGTTCCCTTGACGGTCGCCATGACGGGTGAACAAACCATGCCGTCGGCCCAGCGGGCGGCGGCCGACAGTCGCGTCCGACCTCACGCGGCGGGACAATGGCGGGAACGGCACAAGCGGCGGAAACGGGCGAAGGCGGGCGCGGCGCCCGCAACCGCGCCTGTCCGCCGGGACGCGGCGGCACGCGGCCCGGACCCGGTGCGCGGGCCGCCGACGTGCCACACCGCCCCGGGCACGGGCCGCGCCGACGGGACCGCGACCGCGCAGGCGGCGCGGAACCGGCACCGTCCGCGCGACGCAGGCTCGGGGACGAAAGAAGGCGAGCCCATATGAGCGCAGCGCCCGGCGCCGGCGCCCCCGAAGAACTCCCCGCCGACCTCGCGGCGGTGCTGCTGGACCCGGACGGCAACGTCCTGCTCGCCAGCCCCGCCGCCCGGCGCCAGCTCGGCCAGCCGCTGCCCCCGGCCGCCGCCGAAGCACTGCGCGGCATCCCCGGCCGCGGGCCCGGAGCGCGCGTCACCGTCCCCGGAGCGCACGGTCTCCTGCACGCCCGCACGCTCACCACCCCGATGTCCGAGCCCGACCCCGAACGCGTCTTCACGGGTCCCCGCGCGCGGCTCGTCCTCCTGCTGCCCGCCGACCGCGCCGGCGCGGGGCTGCCCGGCGTCGACGTCCGCGACCGCGAACACGGCCGACTCGCCCACGCCGCCGCCGTCGACACCGGATCGAGCCTCGACCTGGCCGACATCGCGCGCGCGTTCGTCGACGTCCTCGTCCCCGACTTCGCCGACCTCGCCTCCGTCGACCTCGACGAATCAGTCCTCGCAGGCGACGAGCCCGCCCCGATGGTCGGCGCCGTCCAGCCGCAGTTCCGGCGCGCCGCGGTCGCCGCCCGCCCCGGCCGTGAATGGCCCGCCGCAATGCTCGACGTCGGCGACGCCCTGCCGCACTTCGACGAGAGCCCCATGCTCGCCCCGCTCGCCGAAGGCATCCCCGTCGTCGCCACCGACATGGCCATGCTGCGCGCCTCGCTCGGCCTCAGCGGCGCCGTCCTCGACTCGATGATCCCGGCCGAGGCCGACTCCTCGATGGTCGCCACCCTCCTCGCCCGCGGCCTCGTCCTCGGCAGCATCACCGTCTGGCGGGCCGCGCCCCGCGCCAAGTTCGACGAACGCGACGCCACGCTCCTCGCCGAAATCGCCTCCCGCGCCGCCCTCAGCGTCGACAACGCGCGCCGCTACACCCGCGAACACCGCACCGCCGTCGCCCTCCAACGCGCCCTGCTCCCACGCGCCCTCAACCGCACCCCGGCCGCCCACACCGCCGGCACCTACCTGCCCGCCGAAGGCGAGGCCGGCGTCGCGGGCGACTGGTTCGACGTCATCCCGCTCTCCTCACTGCGCACCGCCTTCGTCGTCGGCGACGTCGTCGGCCACGGCCTCATGGCCACCGCGGCCATGGGCCGGCTGCGCACCGCCGTCCAGACCCTCGCCGACCTCGACCTCGAACCCGGCGAACTCCTCAGCCACGTCGACGACCTCGTCCTCAGCTACTGGCCCGAGCACGACCCCGACGACCCCACCGCCGAACTCGCCGCCCAAGGCGCCACCGCCCAGTACGCCGTCTACGACCCCGCCACCGGCGGCTTCACCATCGCGAGCGCCGGCCACCCGCCGCCCCTCGTCGTCGAACCCGGCGCCCCACCGCGGTTCGCCAAGTTCTCCCCGGGCCCGCCGCTCGGCGTCGGCGGCATGCCGTTCGAATCCGTCGAACTCGACCTGCCACCCGGCACCCTGCTGGCCTTCTACACCGACGGCCTCGTCGAAAAGCGCGACGCCGACCCCGGCGAAGGCATGGCCGCCCTCGCGCGAGCCGTCGACACGTACCGCGACCTGCCGCTCGAAGACCTCGGCCGGGCCGTCGTCGCCGAACTCGCCCCGCCGCGCGACGACGACATCGCCCTCCTCCTCGCCCGCACCGGCCGCCTCGGCCCCGACGCCATCGCCGAATGGGAACTCCCCGCCGACCTCGCCCTCGTCTCCCGCGCCCGCGAACTCGCCCGCGACCAGCTCACCGCCTGGGGCCTCGACGACCTCGCCTACGCCACCGAACTCGTCGTCAGCGAACTCGTCACCAACGCGATCCGCTACGCGGGCGGGCCCGTCCACCTGCGGATGCTCCGCGACGAGGTCCTCGTCTGCGAGGTCGGCGACCCGAGCAACACCCAGCCCCGCCTCCGACGGGCCCGCGAAACCGACGAAGGCGGCCGCGGCCTCTTCCTCGTCGCCCAACTCACCAGCCGCTGGGGCAGCCGCTACCGCCGCAACGGCAAAACCATCTGGACCGAACAAGCCACCACCCCGGCCCCGCCCGCAGAGTCGCTGTCGGAAGCGGACCTCCTGGCCGCCTTCGACGACCTGTGACCAGGTGCCGCGAGGCCCGGCGCAGGCGACGGCTTTGTCGGTTCGCGTCGTTAATCTGCTGCGCCGGCAGTCGGGCAGCCCGGGACGACTGGCTCTTCGGGGGAAGAGGCCTGCCGCCAATCCGATCACCGAGCGCGTGTGGAGTTTCAGTGGCTGTAGGAAGCGCTTTGTTGGGACTGCCGGAGCGTCCTCCGCGGGCAATCGATTGGCAGTCGGTGGAGGAAGCCCTCGGAACCCGGCTGCCAGCCGATTACAAGGACCTGATCGCGCGGTATCCCGAGCTCGTGGTGGGCGGCTTCATCCGGGTCCTCGGCCCGCACGGCCGGTTTCCCTCCATGGACATCGTCGCAGAGTCGCAGAGCAACCAGTCCTGGCTGGAGTACATCACCGAAGAGGCGGAGCACCACGACGAGGCGATCCCTTATGTCGCGTATCCGGCCCCGGGCGGCATCCTGCGGTGGGGGGTGACCACCAACGGCGACTACTGCCATTGGCGCACCGGCCCCGGCGATCCGGATGAATGGACCATCGTCGTCTCGGAGGGGAAAGGCGACGAGTGGACGGAATTCGCGGGCGGCCTGGGCGCATTCATCGAAGCCCTTTTCCTCGCACGCTCCACGGTCCCGTGCTTTCGTGGCGACTGGCCGCACAGCGGATCGACGACAACCTTCAGGGACAGAGGAGACCGCGCGGTCAGCGCCTGACGCGGCTGCGGACTGCCAGCAAGGCCAGGCCCAGCAGGACCGGTTCAGCGATGCGGGAGGCCAGCCGAACAGCGGACGAGGTCCGCGCCGTGCGGCACGAGCCGGATCTCCCAGTGCGCCTCGGGCCGGGGTCAGGGGCTCGGTCGGACCGGGCCGTTCCCGGGATCGTAGTGGGCCCTCAGGTAGAGGCGGGTGCGGTCCGGGGCGTACGCGTGGGCGTAGAGGAGGACGCAGCGCTCGTCGGACGTGTCGTACGTGTCGGGCACGCCGGAAGGGAGCGCGGTCGGCCCGTCCGTGTCCGACGCCGGGCAGACGTAGCCGTAGCGCACGCCGTCCTTGAGCGTCTCCGGCTCCGGAAGGCCGAAGTGGGCGAAGTCGCGCGGCGGGACGCCAGAGGCGGCCGTGGGCTCCAGCCACTTGCCCTTCGGGGGGTTCTCCTTCAGGTACGTGTCCGCTTCGGCCCGGGTCAGCGTGAAGGTGAGCAGGCCCGTGTCGTAGCGGGAGGTGCTCTCGTACGCGGCCTCCGGCGACCTTGCCGTGCCCGGCAGCGGAAGGCCCATCTGCCTGCTCATCCACTCCGGTGTGATGCCGGCCGCCCAGTCGGAGCCCGGTGCCGGTCCCGTGCCGCGGGTGGTGTGCCCTCCGTCGCCGCTGCATGCGACGAGGGCGGTCGCGAGCACCACCGCGGCCGCAACCGCGGCGGTCCGCCGTCGGACAGATCCGCCGTCCACGCACCCTCCTGACGCTCCCGCCGCCCTGCGGCAGCCGGCCATGAGCATGCCCCACCGCCGCGCCCGGACCCGTTGGGCTATCCGGAATCCGCATCCGCACGGAGCCTGACCGGAGCCCATCGGCGCCCCTACCCGGTCTGCTTGGGCCGAGTGGAGCCCCCCATCCGAGGACGACCATGACGTCCGGGCCGCACGGAAATACGTCAGGTGCCATGTCGGCCACCCGCCGATCCCGCACCCGGCGCGATCGACAACACGTACTGGTCACCCGCGTCGCGCTCCTGGGCCGCCTGGGTGAAGGAGGTTGCAGCACTCGCCGGGCCGGGCACTCTCCGCGCGCCGCGTCCGTCACCGTGACGGGTGTCCGGCCGACGCGGAGGCGGAGGGCGACATGCGAGACCGACGTACCGGAACGGCCGGGAGCTGGACGGCGGCCGCGCTGGCGGTCGCGCTCGTCGCGACCACGTCGGGGTGGACCTGGGAGCGTGGCGCCACAGCGCGGCCCGCCTGCTCGGTGGCGAAGACCCCGGCGGCGCCGCCCACGGGCCCGACCGCGCCGGCCGTACCGGACCTCTCGGTCACCGGCGACGTGGCGACCGGTCTGGACACTCCGTGGGGCGTGGCGCCGCTGCCGAACGGCGACGTCTTGGTGGCCTCGCGGGACAACGGCACCATCTCGCGCTTCACACCCGGCAAGCCCGGCCGCACCGAGGTCGGCAGCGTGCCGGGGTCGGAGCACGACAACGAGGGCGGCCTGCTCGGCATCGCGCTGTCTCCGCGCTTCGCGTTCGACCGCTGGGTGTACATCTATACGAGCGCCGCGAACGACAACCGCATCCTGCGCATGAGGTACCTCGGCGGGCGGCTCGTCAGGCCGGAGGTGCTGGTCACCGGCATCCCGTCGGCCGGGGGGCACAACGGCGGGCGCATCGCGTTCGGCCCCGACTGCATGCTGTACGCCGGGACCGGCGAGGCCGGCAACGAGTCCCTCGCCCAAGACCCGAACTCGCTGGGCGGGAAGATCCTGCGCATGACGCCCGAGGGCAAACCCGCGCGGGGCAACCCCTTCCCCGGCTCGCTCGTCTACAGCCTCGGCCACCGCAATGTGCAGGGCCTCGCGTGGGACTCGGCCGGGCGCCTGTGGGCCTCCGAGTTCGGCGCGAGCACGTGGGACGAGCTCAACCTGATCGTCCCGGGCGGCAACTACGGCTGGCCGAACGTCGAGGGCACGGGCGGAGCGCCGACGTACATCGACCCGCTCACGCAGTGGACCCCGGCCGAGGCGTCGCCGAGCGGCATCGCGATCGTGGACGACGTGATCTACGTGGCGGCCCTGCGCGGCCAACGCCTGTGGCAGGTCCCGATCGAGGGCACAAAGCTCGGGCAGCCGAAGGCGTACTTCCAGGGCACCTACGGCCGCCTCCGCACCGTGCTGCCGGCCCCCGGCGGCGGCCTGTGGGTCACCACGAGCAACACCGACGGCCGCGGCGACGTCCACGACGGCGACGACCGCGTGCTGCGCGTGACGCTGGGCTGAACCCGGAGCGGCTTCACGCAAGACCGGTCTGCACCCCGGCGTGCCGAGACGCCGAGACGCCGAGAGGGACGACTGCACGTGCTCCTGTCTGGGCCGATCCCACGGCGGTGGCGCGTGGTTGGACGGCTGGACAGACCTCGGAGAGATCGCCATCGGACACGAGCGCCGGACGCGAATCACGTACGAGGTGCGACGCGGCTGGACGCACCACCTCCTCGCCGTCGATCCCGTCCGGCCGGGATTCGCCTGCCGCGTGACCCGCACCCGGACGACGTAGCCCCGTCCGGGCGGCTGTTCCGCGCCGACCGGGACCGTCCTCGTTGTCCGGCGTGGCCTCCAGAGAGGCAACGGCACCGGCGCTGACTCCACGCCCCCGGCCCAGTCACCTCAGCTACCCGGTCTCGGCAGGAGCTGTTCGAGGACGAAGAAGCCCTCTGGGGAATCGCGTGACCGTCGACAGGCCGCGTTCAGCAGCTCTCGAGCTCCTGAGAACGGACGGGTTCGCGGCCGCTGGATAGCATCGCGAGGTGAACTCGACTCGCGACGCCGCCGACCTGATCACGGCGCTGGCCATCGCTTCGGACCGCTTCAGGAAAGCCGGCCACGGCATCTACCGAAGTCACGATGCGGAATGCGGGTGGAAGCAGTTCAGCAACTACGCGGGCTCGAAACAACGCGCCACCTGCCTTGGCTTCGCTATCACCCTCGAGGACGACCGCGAGATCGACGTCGAGGTCATGGTCGCCTCCGCACCGGACGGGCTGATCGTCAGCGGGGACATCATGATCGACGTTGACGATGAGGAGACGGGGCAGCGCCACCAAGAGCCGCTGCTGGAGCTGCCGGACGTCCTCACCACCACCGTGCGGGACTGCATATCGACGCTTGACGCCTACGTCGAACAGCTCACTAACGCTGCGCCGGCGCTGGTGGCTCAGGCTCTCGTGCAACGCCTTCCTTGACCGTCGTACGGGTCGGTCGCCGGTTCCTCCCACAGCACAGGCCGTGGGTGGCGGGTTAGGTCCTCGGGGTGCAGGCGGTAGGACGGTAGGGTCATGCCCGCGGCCATGGCCACGCGGGTGATCCTTCGCCGTGTCCGGCGGCGTCCGCGGCCTCGGCGGCGATCAGCCTGCCGGGTTCGGCGATCCAGCCCGCGTCGAAGTACACCCTGGACAGCAGCGCGGCCAGGTCCTGCCACACGGCCGGGTCCTGGGTGGGGAGTTCGGCCAGGTCGAGGCGAAGAGCCGGTCGGCGAGGTCGCCGGCGGGCGGTTCGAAGGTGGGGTGCTGCCGCGCGCGTTTGATGGCCTGGTCGACCGCGCCGACCGTGACGCGCATGTGGTCGGCGAACTGCTGGCGGCGCGGCGATGGCGGCGGCGCGCCGGTCGGCGCTCTCGGTCTGCTGGATGCCGAGCAGTTGGCTCTGCGCCGTGCACTCGCGCAGCGCGTCCTCCAGCCGGGTGCGCCAGTCCGTCGTCATGGTCGTGTCCTCCGGCGTCGCAGAACTCTCGCATCTGTTCGTTTGTGCGACAGCGGACCCGCGTCAACTCGGCAGCGGCGGTTCGAGAGGATGTTCGGGTGATCGCTAATTCGTTGGTTCCCTTCACCGTGCTGGAATCGGAAGCGAATGTGCTCGCGTTGGCGGGGGCTGGTACCAGCGAGTACCGCGTCGGTGATGCTCGTATCGTGTGCGGGGCCGCTGCGGCCGTGGTGATCGCGGAGGCGCACGACGACCTGGCCGTGAGCGGAGTCCGCAACAGTCGCACCTTCGAGCTGATCGATACCGCGCTCGACGACTCCGCCGGCTGGCCGCCGATGCTCGTCGGACTGGTGCTGATGTTCGTACGAGTTCCCCACGGCATCGTCTACCTGGGGCAAGGCCAGTGGCGACAATGGGGAAACGGTTACGAAGGCGGCTTCTCGGCGGTTCTGGAGATCCGGCCGCCGGTGCCCGGGCCGGTGCTCGACCGTGTCCGCCCACCCCATCCTCCCGCGCCCGTGCCCGACGACGGCTGGATGGACCTCGTGGCCGACGACCCCCAAGCCGCATTGGCCGAGTTTGTGACCGGCTGGCACCCGACGGCCCAAGCAGCTCCTGCTTTGAACCTCCCTGGGACAACCAAGCCCCTCATCCCGCAGCCGCTCGCACATTTCCACCGGCTTGCCGCGGACCGCCCGCGGATCCTCGGTGTGCAGAACTTCATCGAACCGTGGGAGAAGCTGTCGCCTCGACCCGGCGAACTGATGCAGATCGCCGTCGAGAACCAAGGCGGCTGGGGCTGGCTCGTGGACCCGACCGAGCCCGACCCGGCGGTATGGGTCCACCACGACGACGTCACCCCGATGGAGCGCGAGCCCGAACCGCTCAGCACCTGGCTGCTCCAGTTCGCGCTCGCCGAAGCTGCTTGCGGGGGCCCGTACGGCGCCTTCGCCACCCAGGTCCCGACGCCACGGGTCGACGACCTGGCCCGGATGCTGCGCCGTGTACCCCTGCGCTCCCGGTCGTGGTCGGGCTACCCGGCGTCCTTCTACGTCGCGCCCGGCCTTGTCGTGAAAGTCAGCGGTGACCAGTACATCTCGGTCGTGGCAGCCGCGAAGCACCGCGCCCTCCTGCACCCGCTTGCGCAGGCAGGCATCGAATGGCTGAAGTTCGACGGCTGAGGCAACACCGCGGCAGCAAGGAGCTGGATGGGGTGCCGGAAGCCGGGGCTCTGGACGGGGACCGTTGGGCCGACTGGCCGGAGCCGTGGGTGGGCGCCGAGTGCGACGTGCGCACAGTCGTGAGTGCCATGTCGATGGACGATGTGGGACTCCGGCAGGAGGTTGTTCTCCCACGTGTCGAGCTGCGAGCCGTCCGCCGCGGCGATGTGCCCGTCGCCCCGCCCGCGGCGTCAAGCTGTCGCTCGGCGGCACCCTGTACGACCCCGCCGACCCGATGGGCAAGATGGTCTTCAACATCCTGGCCACCTTCGCCGAGTTCAAGGTCGACCTCCCGCGCATGCGTACCCGCGAAGGCATGGCAGTCGCGCGGGCCAAGGGCAAACTCAAGGGGAAGCAGCCCAAGCTCACCGCCCGCCAACAGAGCCACCTCAGCATTACCAGTTTGGCGAGCACACCATCGCCGACCTGCGGGGCGCTTCTCCGTCAGCCGCTATCTTCTACCGCGTCCTCGAACGGGTCCAGCGCAACAGTTCACATGAGGGTCGTCTATGACTGAGTCAAGGCTGTTCTCGAACCGCTGGGCCGGAGCCGTCGGGCGCGGCAGCGCCGGATCCGACCGCGACCTGTGCCGATGCCTCGGGCAGCGCTTGGACCGGCCCCCGCGAAGCGTCAAGTTCCACAATGACCGCCAAGACACCGGTGCGGCTGGTTGGCAGCACCTGCTCGAACTGATCGAGGAGGCAGCTGACGACCAACGGGAGGAGTTCAAGCCGCTGATCGAGCTCAGCGCCGAGGAACGCAGGCAGGTCGTCACGCTTCCGCCGTCGATCGCCAAGCTGACCGCCGTACGGAACCTGGTGCTGTACGGCAGCAACCTGGTCCGCATCCCGCCAGAGATCGGAGCGATGCGGAGCCTGGAGGAGTTCACCCCGTACACCTCGTACCGCCTCCACTGGCTCCCGTACGAGATAACCCGCTGCCCGAACCTCCATCGAAGCACCGTCAGCACCCGCGCCCTGTACGGCAACTACAAATACCGCCCGCCGTTCCCCGCACTGCCCTCGCCGACTGCAGACGGAACCGGGGAGCTCGACATGGCCGAAGTCGACCCTGGAACGTGGGGCACGACGACGATCCGCCGCTGCAGCGTGTGCAGCCGGCCGCTCCATGAGGCGGGCCTCCACCAGGCATGGATCTCGCTGCGCGTCGCCACCGATGTGCTTCCCCTGCTGGTCAACGCCTGCTCCAGCGAGTGCATCCAAGCGCTGGCACAACCGCCAGAGGACTACGTCCGGACACCTCATCGCGGTGGCTCCACAGTCGTCCAACCCGCTGCCGACCACTTGCTCTGAATCGCACTCCGTGGCGGCTCGGTCGGGAGACTTCCATTCCCCTTCTTCGCTACGCAGAGGTACTTGTCACTTGACCGGAGCTTCGGGAGAGCAGGGCCAGTTCACGCGTCGGCGGCGATAATTGGGGTGCGCGAAGTTCCCTCAACAGCTTGGATCAAGAGGCTGACTGACCGTTGAGGTGGGGCGACGAGCGCCCCGGAAGGCGGCACGCCGATGGCGTTGCGACTGCACCCGCTGCAGGGCCCCCTGGACCGCATGACCGAGTACCTGCTCGATGCTCAGCAGATCCATGACGTGACCATGGAGCGCCTCCGAGCGACGCCGGAGGCCCGCCAAGCAGAGGGCAAGCCGGGCGGAGGCCAGCCTGGGCGTGTGCACTACTCACTCAACCGCGCGGTCATCGTCGCTGCGGTTGGTGCGCTGGAAGCCTTCAACGAGGATCTCGCGCTGACCGCGCAAGCCCTGGATCCCCAGGCCCAACGCGGCAACGACTGGTACCACATCGATGGCAAGCACGGGATGGTGCAGACGCCAAGCCCGCACAACCTCCGCAAGATGCTCTGGACGTTCTTCCGCTACGACCCGCGCCCCGCGTGGCACTGGTCGGTCACCATCTCCGATTCCGAGGTGACTCCGGGCGGCAGCACATGGCGGTTCCCGGGTGCGCACGAGTGCACGGGGCCGGACGCTGCCGCCTTCCTGAAAGCGATGGTCAAGGTCCGGCACGGTTTCGCCCATCAGGACAAGGCCCGGAAGCCCAAGGCTTTCCCCGGCATCGTCACCCTGACCCCGACGGGCCGGTTCGCGATCCACTCCCACCACGCCACGAATGCCCTGAGCGTCGTACTCCAGTACGCCGTGCTCACCGTTTCCGGACTCTCCGCCCACCTGTCCCTCTCCGGCCAGTTCCGGTGGTCCATCGCGATGACGGACGCAGGCTGGGAGGAGCTGCTGGCAAACACCCCGGCGGGCAGCGCGGTATCCAGCGGTTGGAGGTACGCCCCGGCGCTGTAGCCGCGGCGTTCCCGCCCGCCGGTTCAGCGGCCGCGGTCCTGGCGCCGGAGCCCGGCCTGGGTCGCCTGCCGTACCCGCCGGTTCGTCGACACGTTGCGGGCCAGGATCATGCGCCGGACGTCGTCGGCCGGCCGCTCGCCAGGCGCGTGTACCGAGGCTTCGGGAAGCCGTGGGGCGGGCGGCGGCGTCTGCCCGACCGGGAGTTCGGCGGCCAGACGTTCCAGCGCGCGGGTGCGGTCTCCGCTCCGTGGGACGGCGTCCCACACCGCCGTGTACGCGGCGCGCAGTGCCTCCATCTGGGAGTCCGTGATCGGATAGGGCCGCTGGGGCGGGAGACCCGGCGGCCGGTGTGCGGGGGCGATCGCGAGGATCATGCCGCGCTCTGCCTGCTGCTGCGTCCGGTGCAGGTGTCCGGCTGCCAGCACTGCCCCGGTACGGGTGAGCGCGCAAACCTGGTCCAGGGTCCGGTGCGCTCGTGAGGCCTCGCCACGCGCCCGCGACGCGCTGCCACGCCGCGCCGACGGTCCGCGCCTCACGCACCGCGTCGGTCACCAGTTCGGCGACGTCGCGCCTCGCGGCGAGTTCGACGCAGGCGCCGTGGGCGCGGTCGACGAAGGCGGCGGCCTGGTCGTGCGCGACGGCCATGCCCAGCGCGACCTGACGCAGCGCCGAGGCGGTGGCCGGCACCGGCGGGGTGGCGAAGCCCGCAGCCGGCGGTCCGCCGTGCCTCCCGAACACGTCGACATTCACGTGGCCGCGTCGCGGCCAGCGACTCCCGAAGTCGTCGACAAACGACTCCCGTTCCCGGGCTCCGGTCCATTTGTTGTGGTCGCGTACGCAACGTGACGGCGATGACTCCCAACCTCGAAGGTGCTCCTCCGGAGTCTGCGGTTAGGCTCGCGGCATGACAACGCCATCTGTCCGCCCACGACCGGCCCTTGGGGCAACTTCGAGCCGCCCGAGCCGCTGAAATGGCGGTCCACGAGTCCACGCGCGAAGCTCGACTGGCCGTCTTCTTGTCCACGGTGCGTCGCGGTGAGATCCGCACAGGCGTGGTGGTCTCGATCCACAATTTCGGTGTGTTCGTCACCCTGGACGGGGACGCCAGCGGTAGCCACTCGGGGTTCATCGACTGCGCCGGACTGTCCTGGCGCTCCTTCGACCACCCGAGCGAAATCGTTGAAGTCGGCCTGCGGATACGGGCAGAGGTGCTCGACGTTGACTTTGGCCGCGGCCAGGTCAAGCTGTCGCTGAAGGCGACCGTCCCCGACCCCTGGCGGCGGTACGCCGCGACGGTCCACGTCGGGGAGATCGTGGCCGGGACAGTGACCAAGCTCGTCCGGATCGGGGCGTTCGTCCGGGTCAGCGACGGCATCGAGGGCCTGATTCCGTGCGCCGAGCCGGCGGATCATGCGGTGACCGCGCCGGAAGAACTCCTCAGCGAGGGCGAGGAGGTCCGTGTCGCGTTCGCCCATATCGACTTCGAACGACGCCGCTTGCTCCTGTCCCTGCGCCAAGCCCAGGCCGCGCTCCGAGCCACGCTTGGTCTTCACGAGTAGAGCAATACGCGTTTGCGGAGGAGCTCGAAACCGGCACGGCCGAACATCTGGCGCTTGAGCATTTTGATCCGGTCGACGTGGCCTTCGACGACGCCGGAATTCCACGGCGCACCGCCTTGAGTCGGATCCTGTCGCTCTCGGCCAGCGCGTCGGGGTGAGTGAGCAGCCAGCAGGTCACGGCGCGGGCTGACGGCGCCCGCGGCCCGACGGGCTGGGGCTTGCCGCGCAAGGTCCGGCGGACGTAGTTGCGGACGTTGCCGTAGCCGTCGGGTGGCCCTGCCCTTTGATCTCCTCCCAGAGCCGCCAGGCATTGGTGCAGCCGTCCTGCCACCGCTGGTCCAGGTAGGGCTTGTAGGCGTCGAGTTCGGTCGCTCGGCTTTGCCACTGTCGGCGTACACACGTATGTGGCTCTGGCAAGATTTTCGTAGCCGGAGATCAAACCCGGCGTCTGCTCTTGGGGCGAGTTGTGTGAGTGGGGTTGCCTGTCGGTGGGGGTTCGGTGCGGTGGTGGACCGAGGTGCCATGTGTCGAGGTCAGCAAGTGACTGTTACGGAATCCGGCTTGGGAAACGGCATCATCTCCCACCCGAGTGGCCAGTCCCCTTCGCGTAGTTCTGACTCCTCGACTTCCAGAACCCGGGGAATCCGCCGGGTCCACCACCCGTCCTCGTCCTCGGGCCGCCCGGGCCACGGAACCGTGACCTGACGGAAGATCTCGTCACTTCGGTCGAGTTCGGGTTGTCTGAGCGCCTGGACGCGGGCGGGGAGCCGTGGCCACACCTCTGCCAGGATGGTCCGGTACCGGATGTCATGGTGGAACTCCGGCGCGCACCAGGAGTACGGCTCGTCCATCCCCTTCACAGTCAGTCTCCACCGTTCGATGAGCACGTTGAGGGTGGTCGGCTGCCCGTCGGCCGAGGTGCCGACAACGGCATCCACGGCGGCCTGCACGGCCTCGGCATCCGCGGCGCTCAGCGCGCACTCGGTCGCTTGATTCATGTCTCGACTATCTCCTCGTGGCCCGTGCGCCACCACCCTCTGCGGCCGGTTCGCGCGCCATGGGTGAGGAGGGTGAGGTTCACGTCGCGGTGGATACGCGGTCTGGGTACCGGCGGCGCAGGTGGGCGATGAGCACGACACGCTGACGCAGCAGAGCGATGCCCGCGCGGCCTGCCATGATCCGCTTCTGGAGTTTGACGTCGGTGATGCGGCCTTCGTTGACCCCGGAACTGTAGGGGCTGGTGATCCCCTGGACGACCGCGTCGTGGTCTTCGCGGAGCGCCTTCGCCAGGCTGGCGAAGGCCGGGAGTCGGCAGGCGGTGAGTTCGCTGAGCCAGCCCGACAGCGCAGCCGCGTCGCCGGCTTGGAGCATGGCCGCGAACCGGCGGACCAGCGTGTGCGCCCGGTCGAGTTCGGGGCAGTGGGCAAGCAGGCGGTGCAGCCGATCCTCGGTCTCCAGGCCGCGTCGTTCCGGGCTGGTGGCGATCCAGCGGGCGACCTCGCGCGGCGACGGCGGGAGCTCGTGAGGCTCGGCCAGGGGCAGCCCGTCGCGCATCGGGGCGACGGCCATCTTCACGCGCTGATAATGCCCGGTGTAGCCCTTGGCGGTGAGCTCCTCGTGCAGGACCTTCGCGCTGTGTTCGCCTTCCTCCCAGCGTTGCCGCAGGTAGCCGAGGTAAGGGTCGAGGGCGGTCGGGGTGCGCGGCCGGCGTCGGCGTACGACGTCCTGCCAGGTGGCGGCTGCTGCGTACTTGCGCACGGTGCGCCAGTTCAACCCCAGTTCCCGGGCGGCGGAGTTGTAGCTGCGGCCGGTGTCCGTGAGCGCGTGCACTGCGTCGAACAGCCGCTTCGCGTGCCTGCGGGCCGGCGTGTCCGCCGACTCCAGGGGACCGGGCACGGAACGCGGCGGAGCTGCGGGTTCGGTGTCGACGACGGCCTCGTCCAGGCAGCTGCGGTGCGCGGCGGCGACCTGCTGGACCCGTTTCGACAGGCCCTGCCAGAGGTGGAAGCGGTCGCTGACCTGCACCGCGTCCGGGGCACCGACGGTGACGCCCAGACGATAGGTCGGCGAGCCGTCCCGGCAGACGACTTCCACGCCGGGATGCTCCCGCAGCCAGGCGGCCAGTGTCTCGGCGTCGCGGCCTTCCCACAGCGTCACCGGCAGCCGGGTGTCCGCGTCGACCAGCAGCGTGCCGTACACGTCGCCGTACAACGCGAAGTCGTCCACCCCCAGCACACGGGGCGCCGTGACGGGCGGGAACGGCACCCGCATCAGGTGGAACAGCACACTGGTGCGCGACAGGCCCGCATGCACGACGCGCAGCATCCGCGCGCCGCCCCGGCCGGCGAGCAGCACACCGACCGCCTCCACCAAATGCTGCAGCAACGGCGTCCGGCGCTGGTAGCGCACGGTCAGCCCGGGCACCTGCTCGGCGAACGTGACCCTCGAACAATCCGTGGTCTCGCAGTACAGGCGCCGCACCGACAGGTCGATCCGCACCGGCCGGCCACCGAGCGCGACATCCGCGAGGCTGCGCACGTACCGGCTGTGCACCCAGCCGCTCGCCACACCGCAGCCCGGGCACGCAACGCAGACGCCGTCCCGGGTCTCGGCCCGGACGGCCACCACCGGACCGACAGCATCGACCGATGCCACGACCACGGTCGCCAAGTGCGGTAGCAGTTCCTCGAATTCATCAGCACACGAACCCAGCCTGACTCAACGGGCCACGCCCACGGCACAGGGAAGCCCGCCAACAGATGATCTCCGGCTACGAAAATCTTGCCAGAGCCACGTATGTCCCCAGCCACGTACGGATGAACGCGGCCAGTTGTCGATGCAGTGAGTTCCAGTGCTCGTCACGCTGCTGTATGAGGCAGTTGGCGGAGGTGACTCGCTGTGGTCTTGGATCCGCGTCGGTGGTTGGAGCTTCGTCGTTTCCGGGGTCTGCTCGGAGTCCGAGGCGTCGGGGTTCGGGTCCTAGACGGAGGTCACCAGCAGGCTCGGAAGTGAAATGGACACCGCTCGCCCGACACCCGACGGTCGACGGCGCTATGGAGCCGGGGCCGCCCCGGACCGGGCTATGTCGTCCGGGTGCGGGTCACGCGGCAAGCGAATCCCGGTCGGACGGGATTGACGGCCAGGAGATCCGCAGACCAGGCCTTCGTCTCCTTGTAGTGGACCGTGACGAAGGGACGCACCGTGTCCAGGTGCGTGCCGTCGGCGGCGGTCAGCTCGACGGTGACGCGGTAGGAAGCGATCCTGCCAGGATTGGCGACGGTGCCCGTCACGTGTACGGTCCGCGGGTCCTGGTCGGAGAGCGTGCACGAGGTGACGTGCACATCGTCTATCGGCGAGGGGCTGTCGAGGCTTGTGGCGACGAGGACTCCGACCGCAACGGCGAAGACCGCGACGACCCCGACGAGACGCCAGGCCGACGGCTTCGGCGCGTCGGGATCGGGCGGCGGCGGTACCCAGCGGGGCATCTCCGGTCGGTAATACGGCCCAACCTTGCTGCCCACGGCGCCCCCGCTTCGCACAGGGCAGACACTCGCCTGCCCCAAACAGCCAGTGTTCCACGCGAGCGCGATTCCCGACCGCTCACCCCGGCGCGTATCCGCCACGCCTCCGAAAAGGCGGTGACCGGCCGGGTCGGTGGCAGGCAGGATGATCCACAGTTGGCGGCCGCGTGCCTGCGTCCGCCCCACCGCGCCCAGCACTGCACTCCGGAGCCGCCCGTGTTCGTCCCCCTTGCGTCCGGAGCCGGCGGTCTGTTGCCGCACTTGCCTGTCATCGATGTCGGGCCCTTTCTCGCGCGGATGAGCCTCGACGATCGCGGCGTCCTCCTCGGTGGTCCGCTGGCGCGCGACCTGCGGACCCGCCGCGCCGTATTGGTCTGGGCGACGGAACACGGATCCGGCGACGACCGCCGCGCCCTCCTCGATCCGCAGCTCAAGCACCCGACCGTGAAGCACATACCCGTCGATGTCCTGGACGCGCTCGCCCGATCCACCGAGCCCGCGGCCGTTGTCGCCGGCTACGCCCACCCCGACGCCTCGACCGCGCTGCGCCGCCGCATCCTGGCGGGCGGCCCCGGCACCCCGCCCGTCCCCGCCGAACTGCGCGAACTCCTGTACGCGACCAGCGCGGTGCCCCTGCTCGCCCCGGCCCTCCACGGCCAGGACCGCGACCTCGCCGCCCATGCCGCTGCCGTCGTCGACAGCACGGGGCCCAACAGCGCGCCCCGCGAGCCGGCGGACGTGTACACGTGGCTGCGCAGCGGCCGTCGGACGCCGGACGAGGAGGCGGACGGCCAGGATGAAGAGAAAGCGGTCCAAGACCTGCTGGACTCGGTCGCCTTCGGACTGTGGACCGCCGGCGAGTGGAACGATTTCGCCGCCCGGTACGCCGCCCAGCCGATCGCGTCCATGATGACCTGGCGGCTCCTGACCCACCCCGACTGCCCGCCGGCCGCCGCGGTCACCCTGATGCTTGCCTGCGACGACGGCACGTCCGCGCTGCTGCACGGCCTGGTGACCGGCAGGCTGACGCCCGAGTACCTCGCCACCGAGGCGTCGGGCGCGGCCGGACTGGTCTCCGTCCTGTGCGCGGCCGCCGTGCGGGCGAGGGCCTACAGCGAACCCACCGTGCCGGCCGCGGTCGACGCGGTGCGCGCAGCCGTACGCGCCGAGCTCGGCGCCGACCCGGAGCGGTGGCGCGCACTCCTCGCGCTCCTGCGCACCGGCTACTCCGGCTCCCTGCCGGAACTCCTGCGCGCGACCGCGGACCCTGCGCCCGCGCGTCTGCCTGCCGCGCCGAAGCGGCGCGACCCGGAAGCGGACACGCACCCCGGTGACGCCCGTACCGGATCGTCGTGGACCTGGCTGCTCACACTGGCCGAGCCCGCGCACCAGGGCCGGGTCGTCCGCGCGTTGACCGCGAGGCTCTCGGACGCCGACCGGCAGGAGATCCTCGCCGAGATCTGCCTCTGCGGTGACCCTCGCATGCTCTCGGACGATCTCGTCGAGGCGTTCCTCGCCAGCGCCGACGCGCGGCACCGGGCGCGGTTCGCCGCGCTGCGCTGGCACCGTCCGCAAACCCTGGCGAGGTTGGCCGCGCTCGACGACACCGCCGTCAACAGTGTGCTGCTCAACAAGCCCGGGATCCCGGCCGCGATGAAGGGCCGGATCGCGCATAGCGGCTGGTTCACCCTGCCCGGCACCGATGCCGACGATCCGGTGGTCCGGCAGTACGGCGGTGCAGCGTTGCCCAAAGCCCTGATCCATGCCCCGGACGCGCACCTCGTCTACGGGGTGCTGGGCACGTCGGCCCACTCCCTGTGTGCGACCTACCAAGTCGCGGGCTGCCGCCGCCTCATCGCCCTCGGCCGACTCGACCTGGCCGCCGACTTCGTCCTCGGCGAGCCGGCGGCGAACACGGCGCGTCCGCACAACATCGTCGTCACGACGCTGCGCGAACCGCTGGGGGCAGGCGACGCCGCCGCGGCGGAGGACGCCGCGCGGGCCCTGGTCGAAAGCTTGTTCGCCACCCACCTCCTCACCCCCACGGGCTCCGAGCTCACCTGCCACTTCGAAGTGGACCTCGACCCCGACTGGCCGCGCATCGCCCGCCTGCTCGCCGGGCGCCCCGTACCGCAGCACGCCGCCGCCACGCTCGCCGCACTCCCCGGGGCACCCGACCACCTCGCCCGCGCGATCCTCGAGGCCGACCCCGCCCAAACAGCACGGCACATCGCCGTCCTCTCGCCCGAACTCGCCTCCGCCGCACTGGACCTCGTGTCCCTGGAGGGAGCCCGGGGCACCGACTGGATCAGGGACTGCATCGAGCAAGGGCTGCTCACCGCCGAAGACGTCGCCACCCGCGCCTGGCCGGCGGGCGCGCTGCTGGGCCTGTGCTTCCGGCAGCCCGACACCTTCGCCAACCTGTCCGGCCACGTCCGCGACCTGATCGCCCGCCACAGCCCACTCGCCGGTGAGACAACCGCCATCCTTGCCCAACTGGCCCCGGAATTCACCGGCACCCTCCCCGAGCTCCTGGCCACGGCTTCCGCCGCAGCGGAACCCGTGCGGTAGCCCGACCCGTCGGGCCGGCGTCCGTTCGTTCCGGCGCACCGGTCAGGCCCGCCCCACAGGTTGGCCGGATCGCACGGCTACGTCTGCGGAAGGATCGGCCCGGAGTCGTCTTGAGGTACTGAGCATCGGCCTCTGGGACGGTGCCCCGTTCCACCTCACCGCCGCGCACGGCCTGTCCCGGTTGCGAACCCTGTCCGCGTACCCGGGAACGCTCGCCGATCCGTTGGAGGTCACCGGTCTCACGGACTTGGAGTTCCTGACACTCGGGCCGGACGAATGGTGGGTGCTCCTCGACGCCTGCGCCGTCCCGAAAGGGCTGTCCGCCGCCCAAGTCGTCGTCTATGGCCAACCGGACCCCGTCCCGATCATTGCGCTCGCAAACGAGATCCTCGGACTGTGGGACCGGCCCGCGATCATCGACCTCGTCCTCGAAGGGCAGCTCTCCTCCGCAGAATGAGACCACGAACACGTGCAAGCGACTTCGGACATGAAGGCCAGCAGCCCCCAAGGCTCGTGAGGCGCGCAGCCCGTACCCAGACAGCAGCCAGTACCCGGTGATCAGGGCGCGTTCGCCAGCCGGGGTGCGGCTGTTCGGCGCCAGCATGCGGGTGGCCACAGCTTCACGCCTTCGCGGTGGTGGGCAGGGCCTCGAGGTTGCGGGCGCGGAAGGCGTCGATGACGGCGAGTGCCTGGACGCGGGTCCACGACGCGGCCGCGCGGGCGATGGCGGTGGCGGCCGCCGGATCCAGTTCGCCGTGTCCGGCGGCGTCCGCGGCCTCGGCGGCGATCAGCCTGCCGGGTTCGGCGATCCAGCCCGCGTCGAAGTACACCCCGGACAGCAGCGCGGCCAGGCCCTGCCACACGGCCGGGTCCTGGGCGGGGAGTTCGGCCAGTTCGAGGGCGAAGAGCCGGTCGGCGAGGTCTCCGGCGAGCGGTTCGAAGGTGGGCCGCTGCCGCGCGCTCGATGGCCTGGTCGACCGCGCCGACCGTGACGCGCATGTGGTCGGCGACCTGCTGGCGGCCGCCGCGGCGATGGCGGCGGCGCGCCGGTCGGCGCTCTCGGTCTGCTGGATGCCGAGCAGTTGGCTCTGCGCCGTGCACTCGCGCAGCGCGTCCTCCAGCCGGGTGCGCCAGTCCGTCGTCATGGTCGTGTCCTCCGAAGGGGGGCCGGGTGGGTGGCGAAGGCCGATCCGGGGTGTGCCCGGACCGGCCGGGGAAGCTGGTGCCGGTGGTCAGTCGTCCTGGTCGGCGGCCAGGTCGTCGCGGAGCTCGCGCAGGTGGGCGTCGAGCCGGTGGATGACGGCGTGCGGCTGGCCCATGCCCTCGCGGAACTCGGCGAGCAGCGTCGTGGCGATCGACACGAGTTCCGCGTCGGTGGTTGCGGCGGTGATGCCGGCGTCGTCGGCGTCCCGCAGGGTGCCGATCGAGCCGATGTCCCAGATGTCCGTGAGGCCTTCGGCGTCGTCGCCGTCGGCGGCCCGGCGCGCGCACACCGCCGCGATCTCCTCGGCGGCGACGGCGTCCGGCCCGAGCACGGCCGCGAAGTGTTCGCCGTTCCAGTCGATCGCGCAGTCGTCCAGGACGCGCTGGGCGAGCGGCGCCAGTTCGTACAGCAGTGCGGTGGCCGCCTCAGCGGTCAGCACCGGGATGCGGTGGCGGCGGTCGATGCCCATCGCCACGCTCTGCGGGCGGCCGCCTCCGATCACTGCGTCGTAGGTGGCGAGCAGGACCCCGTCACGCAGCGAGAGTTCGACGTACGCGCGCTGCTGTTCGGTCTGCCCCTGGTACCAGCGGTACAGCGGGGCGTCGCCGATGCACGGCTGGACGGTCACGGTGGCGGCGGTGTCGGACGGATTGGTTGCCAGTACCCTCCCGAGATGTGGGCCCTGCCTGGCGCGGGGCCCGGGGTGCTGGGTCTCGACCACCCGGCACCCCGGAGCTACACCCCTGCCGGTAGTTTTCCTATAGGTAGGGGTGTAGTGCTCGGTTGGGTGCCGACTGGCGGCCCTTGGGGGTGGGGTCCCCGACGGGTGAGCTCGCACATTCAGGTGTCTCGCATTCGCGGCCGGGTAGAGAAGCTCGCTGTGGGTGACCTGCGCGAGCCCGGCAGCACCCGGCAGTCTGCTGGTCGGCGATGGGCATGATGAGCGGCGGCAAGTCTCAGGTGTCTCCAGGGGAGTGACTATGGCGTTCAGGACCCGGGCCGCCGGACGGGAGGACTGGTCCTACGCGCCGGCTGTCGGTGTCGGACCGCTCCGATTCGGTATGACCGTCGGCGAAGTGGTCGAGGCGGGTGAGGGATTCGGCCGGACGGACGTCAGCGACTGCGCGCGAGACCATGCGGTGTTCTCGCCGACCTGGAAGGTCGAAATCCACCGCCGCGGGGTGGATCCTTCGCCGCCTGCGGTCACGGCCTATGTAAGCCAGGTGGCGGGGTTGTTCTGTATCGCCGCCGACGCCGTGCACGGCCCCCAGGTCGTGTATGACGGACTCCCGATGGTTGGGAGGGACATGTCGGAGCTGGAGCGCGACGCCATCGCGTACGCCGAGGCCATGGACGTGGGCTTGCGCTATACGCCCGAGGGCTGGACAGGACTGGACGACCCCGGCGTCGTGATGCGCGCGCAACTCGTCTCGCAGGTCCTGCGCTCGCGTCCGTTGTTCATGGTGACGCGGGACGGCGCGAACACCGAGTGGGACTCGATGCCCTCAGAGGAGTACCACGTCCACGGCCAGGCCACCGTTCCGTAGCCGTAGCGCCTCGAGGTCGTGCCCTGACCCCGCTGTTCTGGGGGCGCGTGCGCCCTACGGCGAGGTTCGCCTGGACCTCGGCTCGCGCTTGCGGATTGACCTGGCCGAAAGCGCCTGAGCCGTGCCAGTGTCATGTCTCCGTTCTGACGGTGCGTTGAGCCGTACGTCGGCCGGGTGTCCGAGGATGCCGACCACTTATGTGCTCAGGGCGGTGCGGCCTCCACGTCGCCACCGCCGTGCAGTGGCGCCGCCGTGCGGCCACTGACTGGACCGCCTACCTCCAAGCACGCACCCGCAACCGTCAGGCCGCCGTCGGTAACAACCACCTGTAGCCACGCCCCGCACGCCGACGTCACGCGTCTCGGATGCAGGTCACCGATTCGTCTGAACCGCCGTGCGCCACCGCGGATTTCGGTGCGGGAGCCGGAAGCACGGCCACCAGGCCAACGGCGCTTTTGGAAGTGGCCGTGCGCTTCCGTGCGCTGCCCGCCCTGGCAGTTATCGCCGTTGGCGGGCGCGAAAGTAGCTCAGCCCTCACTGTCTGATCGCGCGAATGATCAGCCGCGTCGTGGAGTACGGGCTTCGCTGCCGCCTGGCATCCGCGAAACGCGGGGGCAGCGCTTGCGTCCGCCGGCTTCGGTACGCTCTGCGGCCCAGCGCTGATCCTGGCACCGCCAGGCAACTCCGCGCCCACGCGGGCGAGTCCACCGCCGACGGGGCCCGCCGTACCCGAAAGGCGGTGTCGACCGATGCGCGATGGCCAGGCTCTGTGGGACGCCCTCGCCGCGCGCGACACAGCTGAGCTCACGCGTCTTCTGGACAGCGGCCTGAGCTCCGACCGCACCGACGAATGGGGCAGGCCGATCCTCGCCGTGGCGCTCGACTCGGACGACGTCGAGCTGGTGCGGCCCTTCCTGGACTCCGGAACGCCGGTCGACATGGTCACCACCGAACGGGGCACGACACCGCTGATGATCGCCGCGATGAACGGAAACCCCTCCCTGGTGGAGTTCCTGATCTCCCGGGGCGCCAACGTCAACCTCAGGGAGACCGGCGACTTCGACACGGGAACCTCGCTCACCCACGCCGTGGAATCCGACGAGCCCGCCGCGATCGTGCCCCTGCTCCTGAGCGCGGGCGCCGACCCCGATCTCCCGCGCCCGGACGGCTGGACGCCGCTGGTGCTGGCCGCCTACTTCGGGCACACAGAGGTGGTGCGGGCCCTGCTGGCCGCAGGCGCGAGCACGGCCCCGTCGATCCACGACGGTACGGTGAACGCCCTCGGCGTCGCGGAGGAACGCGGGCACGCCACCATCGCCCGCCTGCTGCGCGACCACGGCGCCCCGCAGCCGGCCGAGCCTCACATGGAGCACCTGGCGGCGGCACTCGCCGACATCACCACCTGGTGCGCCACCCACGCCGCACCCCTTGGCCGGGCCCCGCACGACCGCGGCCGAATCGCCGGCGCGCCCCGCACGACGGCCGGCATGACGGCGAACCCGACAGTCGAAGCGGATGACCTCGGCGCACTCACCGCACGGCTGCAGACCCTGGTCTCGGACATCACCGACTGGCTCGCCGGGCACGCCGCGCCCGCCCACGCCCAGCTGACCGCATCCCTGGGCCCGGCCGGCCCCGATGCGGTCACGAAACTCGAGGATGCGGTCGGCGAGTTCCTGACCGCCGACTTCCGCGCGTACCTGCGGCTGTTCGGCGGCCACGCGGGCCTGGGCGTCTTCGAGTACGAAGGGCTGTCCGTCGCGGGCATGATGGAGCGGCGGCGGTCCCTCGAACAACTCCGGGAGACGGGGACCTTCGACACCTGGCCCCCGCGGGAACTGGACCCCGAGCGTGCGCGCGTGCGGTTCGCGTGGTGGCACCCGGGCTGGGTCCCGTTCGCCGCCGACGGCGGCGGCAACCTGTGGTGCATCGACCTCGCACCCCCAGAACACGGCACCCGCGGTCAGGTCTTCGCCTGGGAGGAGCACGCAGGCCCGCTCAACCCCCGCGCGTCGTCGTTCGAGCGGTTCCTCAGCGACTACCGCGACGAACTGCTCAGCGGCCGACACGCCTACGACCCCGACAGCGGCACCTACTTCTGACCCCACCCCCCGTCGACCCCACCGGCACCCGGGGCGGGTGGCCATGTCGCAACAGCGCCCGGCGGTTAGTTCGGTCGGCCCCCGAGTCTCCGATGCCTGGAGGAGCACGCTCACCCTCACCCCCGAGCTTCCCCGCGGGGAATACCGCACGTCGAGAATGACGCTCCCCGCCAGCTGAGTAGGCGGTACCCGCCGGGTTCTCCGCTGTCGGTTCAGCGGTCGGGGGCGGGACCGGGACGGGTCCAGAGACTGAGGTCGCTGCTGGTGGCGACCGCCAGGACGAGGCCGGACGGGGAGAAGCCGGCGGCGCGGAGCTCCGAGGCCTCCGAGTTGAAGACGTGCCACCATGTGTCGCCCGCCGGGCCCTTGTGCGCTCCGCCGTCGGTGGAGAGGATCACGCGGTCGTGGGGCCACTCGGGGCTGACGACGTCCAGGGTCCAGCCGTCCGGCGTGGTGCTGTGCAGGCCACCGCCGAAGAGCCCGGCGACGCGGACCTGGGTGCCCTCGATCGGGCCGAGTCCGGGGCAGGTGAGGTCCGGTGCCGCGTCGGGGGTGCTGGTCTCAGGGTCGGGATCTCGGTCGCGGGCGATCTTCTCGCCGGTAACCGCGTCGAAGAGTCCGTGGCCGTCGTGGGATACGACCATGACGAGGTCGCGGCCGCTGTCGGGGTGGACGGCGAAGCCCATGCCGAGCAGACCGCCCACGGGGGTTCCGCCGTCCAGCACAGGCTGCCAGGGTTCCGGGGCCTGCGCGACGGGGGCGGCGAGGTATCGCTCGCGCAGTTTCTGCTGGTAGGCGGTGATCAACTCGTCTCCTCGGTTCGGTCCGCGTCGAGGATCTCTCGCCCGGCGGCTCGAGTCGACTTGAATAGCGCACATCTCGAATAGCGCTCCCCGCCAGCTGGGGCCTCCGGCTGGGACACCAAGACCCGGGAGCGGTACGCCAACGACCTCGACGACCCGCGGTTGCTGATCGCCGTGTCGGCGGCGTCGAACCGGAGCAAGGCGGACAAGGACCCCGCGGAGTGGATGCCGCCGTATCTGCCGTCCCGGTGCGAGTACACCGCGAACTGGATCGCGATGAAGCTGCGGTGGGGACTCGCGGTCGACGAGACCGAGCGGGCGGCGCTGGCCGAACACGCCGCCGCCTGCCCGGACATGGAGATCACCGGGGTGCGGGCCCGCTGAGTGCCGTGGTCCGCAAGGCCTTCGCGTCCTCTGTGGCCGCGTCTGCGGCCGCCCGGTGGTGCGCATCACCGAACGTCGCACCACGGCTGGCCCCGGCTGGCGCAAACCCATGATTCGGACTGTCGTTCGAATAGGAAGGTGGATTTCGGACACTGGGGGTGCGAGGCGGGAGGTGCGCGGTGGCCGGGTTCGCGCACCTGCATGTGGCGTCGGGCTATTCGGCGCGGTACGGCGCCTCCCACCCCAAGGCCCTCGCCGCCCAGGCGGCGAAGCGCGGCATCGACGTGCTGGCGCTGACCGACCGGGCTCGACTGTGGGGAACGCTGGCTGAAGGGCCCCGAGGAGATGGCGGCCGCCGCGCGCCAGGTCGCGGAGGCCGCGGGATGCGGGCCGGAGCGGGCCGCAGCGCTGCTCGCGCAGACGCGGGCTCGTCAGCCTTGGTGCCTTAGCCGGACTGGCAGTGACCCTGCTGATGGCAGCGATGGCTGCGCCGGACTCCGGCGCGTGGCAGAGGCTGACAGGCTACGCGGGAGCCGCGCTCGCAGCAGCCTGCCTCGTAGAACTGGACTGGGAACCGAATGGCGACTTCCAAGCCACCTACGTCGGCCTGGGGCTTTTCTACCTCACGGCGGTCCTCACCATCGCCACGTACATATACCGCGACATCACAGCAAGAACCGCACATCGCCGGTTGCGCTGACCCGATCCGTCTCACGGCGCGTCGCGGCCGGTCGTACAGCGCCTACGACGACCGCCACTCCGGAAGCCCGAGTCTGATCGATATTGGCCATTTCATGGTGTCCCTGCGCCGCGGCAACTGCGCGCCGGACCGCCTGCGCAAGGTTCAGTCGGGGCTGGGCAAGCACAGGGATCAACCCGAGCCGGTCCTTCATCTCATCATTTGCGCAGTCCCATCGCACGTACTGATCGGAACGGCCGCCAAAATCAAGGCTGTTCATTGCACCGATGCGGCAGGGTGCCTCGCTACGCTGCCAGACGGCCACGAAGCGTCAAAAGAGAGGCGCCGATGGAGCAGCTCAGGCCAGGCGACCCGCATGCGATAGGCGCATACCAACTGGAGGCTGTGCTGGGTGCGGGCGGGATGGGTGAGGTGTTCCTCGGTCGCTCGCCCGGAGGACGCCGGGTAGCGATCAAGGTGGTGCGGCCCGACTTCGCCGCAGCCGCTGAGTTTCGGCGGCGCTTCGCGCAGGAAGTTGAGGCGGCACGGCGGGTCGGCGGCTTCTGGACCGCGCCGGTGGTCGATGCCGACCCGGAGGCGGTGCGTCCGTGGGTGGCCACCGCCTATTTCGATGCCCCCGACCTGACCACCGTCATTAACCGTGCCGGCCCGCTCGACGAACAGCATGTCGGCGAACTCGGGGCGGGGCTGGCCGAGGCACTTGCGTCCATCCATAAAGTGGGCCTGGTCCACCGCGACCTGAAGCCGTCCAACATCCTGATCACCGACGACGGCCCCCGCATCATCGATTTCGGTATCGCCAAAGCCGTGGAAGGTACCGCCCTCACCGCCAAAGGCACCGTCATCGGCACCCCCGGCTTCATGGCGCCCGAGCAGGTCACCGGTGGCACCGTTACCGAGGCCAGTGACGTGTTCTCCCTCGGCGCGGTCCTCACCTACGCCGCAGCCGGCCACGGCCCGTTCGGCGAAGGCTCCGCCCACGTCCTCCTCTACCGCGTCGTGCACGACGAACCCGACCTGCGCGAAGTACCGGCCGGGTTGCGATCCGCCCTGGCCGCCTGCCTCAGCAAGCACCCCCAGCAGCGTCCCACCACCGACAAGCTGCTCCACCTCCTCACCGGCACACAGACCCCGCGGTGGGGAAACCCGGCGCCACCCCCGCATCCGACGGCGCTCGCCACCGCTGCAACCGTGAACGCCGCCGTCCCGGACTCGGCGTCAAACTCTGGGCGCCTCATGGGATGGCGTCCGAGTCGCCGCGCCGTCCTGGCCGCTGGCGTCAGCGCCTTGGCCGCGGCAGCTGTCCCGGTGGTGATGGAGCTGGCCACTTCGTCGTCGCAGGACCCCCGCCGCGGCAATGCCGGGGGCACTCCATCCCCGGCGAACAGCGGTGGCACGATCGCCCCACCAGTCGATATCGCTGTCAACAACGGCGTCGTACGGGGCGTGGCCTTCAGCCCGGACGGCTCGATGCTGGCCGTCTCCGGCGGCTACACCATCACGCTGTGGGATCCCAGCACACACCGAGTCCTCTTCCCGCTCACCGGCCACCTGGCCATTGCCGGTCCGGTTCGGTTCAGCCCGGACGGCAAGATCCTGGTCTGCGTCAACGCGGGTGATGTCGGGCTGTGGGACCCGGTCGCCCGAACCTACATCACCACCTTGGCCGACACCGGTTCTGCGAAAGCGGTGGCGTTCCACCCCGACAGCACAGGGCTCGCCTTAGCCGGTGAAGACGGAACCATCACCCGCTGGACCATCAGCACACGCAGCCGCCTCGACGCCCTGCCCTCCGCGTTCGCCGCCAGCGCGCGCCCGCCGGCCGCGAATGCGGTGGCATGGAACGCCAGCGGTTCGATAGTGGCCGCCGGCTACGCCGACAACACCGTGCGCGTGTGGGAACTGGCCAGACCCGGTAGTCCGCCAGAGACGTTTGCCAGCCACACCGATCCGGTCACGTGCCTCGCCTTCAGCCCTGTAGCTCCCAGCCTCCTGGTAAGCGGTAGCAGCGACCACACCGTCAAGATGTGGGGACCCGGCGTCACGAGCCCGCTCGACGCCACGTGTACCGGGCACACCGGTGCGGTTCGGTCTCTGGCCTTCAGCCCGATGGGTGACACTCTTGCCAGCGCGAGCGACGACGGAACTGTCCGCTTGTGGGATCCGGTCAATCACAAGAACGTCGCGGTTCTCACCGGCCACACGGGCCCTGTCAATGCAGTCGCCTTCAGCCCTGACGGCAAGACGCTCGCCAGTGCAGGTTACGACGCCGTCAAACTCTGGACCATCAAATGACGCCGGACCCAACGGCCCCTGTGCGGGCAACTTCAGGAGATCGGCGAGGTATGCCTCCAAATCGGGGAGGTGGGAGACGTCGGTGCGGAAGTGGTCGCAGTGCCGGGCCTGCCCTGCCTGTGGGTCAGGCCCGGAGCACGACGATGCGGCCGCTGTCGCCCCCGCACACCAGCAGATCCCCGGCGTCCGTGTACGTGACCCGGTAGGCGCGGCCTGTTCCCGTGTGCAGTTGCGGAACGGGGGCTTCGGCGCCGGTGGCGGGGTCGCGCAGCACGACCGTGCCGCGTTCGCCGACCGCGAGGCGGGTGCCGTCGGGGGAGAACGCCCAGGCGTAGCACGTGCCCCACCGGTCGGTCCGGTGCGGATCCGGGACCGCCCACGCCAGCGCGCCCGTGTCCAGCGCCATCGAGAACGGGCCTTCGGCGAAACCCCCGTTGGCGATCACATACCGCTCCGTCGGGTCGAAATCGAGCACGTCCACACCGCCGCATCCCGCCGAACCGCGGTTCTCCGGGAACGGGAACGGAAACCGGTGGCGCTGCACCTGCCGGCCGGTGTCGACGTCCCACACCTCCACGTGCGCCGGCTCCATCCCGAACGCGAGTGCCAGCAGCCGCCCCGACGGGGACAGGGCGCCGGCCCGGCACTCGGGACGCTGCGCCACGTCGAGGTCCAGCAGCGGCTCACCGGCGTCGTCGAGCACGCGGACCCGGTTCCCGGCATCGAAGACCAGCAGGCGCCGCCGGGCGCGGTCCCAGGACGGCTGCAGGCAGAACGGATTGAAGTCCGCGGTCTGCCACTGCTCGTAGGAGGCGAGGGTGCGCGACCTCCCGTCGGCCAGGTCCAGGTACCGGGTCTCCCCGTTGAGGGCGTAGACCACGCCCTGCCCGTCGGCGTGGAAACGCACGGCGTGGAGAAACGTCTGCCGTTCGCCCGCCGGCTCCGTGTGCACCAGACGCCGCACGCCGGTTGCGACGTCGATCAGGTGGATCTCGGCGCCGTAGGCCTCCTTTAGCGTCGTGCCGACCACGAGCGTGTGCCCCTGGGGATGCACGTCGAGCGCCGCCGACGAGCAACGATTCGGCGCGGCGGCGACCAAGACCGGTTCGCCGACGGCCGCATCGGCCGGGTCGCGCAGCATCACGAACCCGTCGTTCATGCGCTTCCGCGTTTCCTTGTCCAGCGCGTATGCGGCTTCCGTCGGCGACCCGTAGTCTTTGGCGCTCTGTCGGGGCGTACCGGACGCGCTGCCGCGGCTCTCCCTGCGCAGCCATCCGCCGTCCACCCGCAGGCGGACGTATTTGGCCTTCGGGAAGCCTTGGTGCACCAGGGTGATCTCGTCCGTGTCCACGAGGGGGACGGTAGCCACGCGCACCGACAGGGGTGCGGCGGGGACGGTGACTCCAGCCCCAAGGCTGCGCGCCCGTTCCCGGCGCGCCTCGGTGCGCCCACTGGAGCATGCGGCCCGCAGGCCGGTCGTTAGCATCGTCGCCATGTTGACGATCTGCCGAAAGGCCGATGCCGCGTAAGCGGCCTGGCGCGGTTCGCGCCGCACGACTGGAGCGGATATCTGTACCCCTGGTGGCGCAGGCGACTGTACGAGGGCGAGTAGAGGTTAAACGGCAAGGTTGGAGCTGGTCTTCGAACAGTCTGGCTGGCCGATCCGACTGCCTGACCCCGATGACCGGCAGATCGAGCTGACCAGGATGATGCCGGGATGGCATCGGTGTCGGCTGCGTCTCGTCTGATCGCGTCTGCGGCGCGCGAGGAACTTCGTCCGCTCGGGTTGCAGCGTCGGGGTGCGTCACGGGTGTGGATCGACGACCACGACTGGTGGTTGTGCGTGGTGGAGTTCGGGTCGCCGACGTGGAGTCAGGGCAGCCGGCTGAACGTCGCTGCGATGTGGTTGTGGCAGGACAGCAGCGGCCACCTGGCGTTCAACGCGCCCGAGGCGGGTGCCGGCCCTCGATCTCGACGCCCCCTGGGTCAGCCAGGCCAAGGCGCGGGTGCGGAGCATCCGCGAACTCACCGATGACCCCGCGGCCGCAAGGATCTGGGCGGCCGACATGGTCGCACGGTGTCGGTCGCGGTTGACGCTGCCTCCGGTCCAGACCGCGTTCGGCCCATGACGCGCGGGGGTCCTGCGCCGCTTGTTCCGGGCCGATGGGACCAGCGGCGAAGGGGACCCTCGGATGCCTCAGCGCACATATGTGAAGCCGCATTTGGTCTGGGGACTACCGACGTTGGGCGCGAACATGACGCCATTGGCGTTGATGGTTTGAACTGGTCCCAGTTTTCCGGCCGGAGCTGGCCCCGGGAGGCGGTGGAGGAGCTTCTGGTTCCGGTCTCGTTTGGCTCCGGCTTCCGGTCCGGTCCGGCCCGGCCTACTGGTCGACGGTGAAGATCGCCGCTCGGCCGTTGGCGGCGGCCGTCCGGTAGAAGTCTTTGAGGCTGGGCAGAAACGCGAGGGTGTAGGTGATGTCGTCCTCGTCTCCAGTGCCCTGGTAGTTGTCGAAGGTCAGCATGGAGAACCGCTCTCGCAGCCAGTGCCGGTTGTGTTCCGGGGGGTCAACCAGGGTGTGGCGGCCAAGCGCTGGCGAGCAGTCGCTCGGCTTCCGCGACGATTGCTGAGGCAAGTTCCGCGGGTGTGCTTTGCTGCCCGGTCTGCTGGTCGGCGCGGTTCCGGATCAGGTCGGCCAGGGGCCGCAGTGCCGGGGGTTCGGCCAGCGCGGCCCACCCGTCATACGCAATCACCGCAGCACCTGCGACAGGGGCCATGCTGCCGATGACGATCAGCCGCAACCACCAGCGCACGAGCTCCCAACGGGCGATTTCCCACGAGATGCGGGTGTCGTCGGCAGGCAGGCCAGACACGAGATCCAGCTCGGACAGGACCTGATCGAAGAGCGCGGACGCCTGCCGGTACTCGCGTTGCGGCAAGGCGGCGAGCAGCGGCAGCGAGGGTGCCTCGACGTCGAGGACCGAGGCCACTAGCCCTGCCTGGATGAGTTGGTCGTCGTCCACTTGGCGGCCGATCAGACGCTCCAGCGCCAGCATCCGCAGGTATTCGACCGCCTCTCGTGCCGTGGTCGCATAGGGGTCGTGCGGCGTGGTGAGTGCGCGCTCCGTGCAGCCATCGACGATGTACGACCAGAACGCGACGGTGGCGCGGGCTCTGGGCAGCGTGCTGGGCCGGCCGGTGAACTCGTTGCGGATGTAGTCGGCGAGGTCGTTGCCGTAGTAGATGATGTCGGTCTGGTGGACAGAGAGCACCGGGTGGCCCCAGGTGCCGGCCGCGGCGGGGAGGTAGCGGTGGCTGTAGATCGGGGCCAGCCGCGGGACACCGGCCAGTGCGGTCCGTGCGACGTGGAGCGCGTCCTTCGTCTCCGTCGGCCTCGGACCCCACGCCGGGTGCCAGAAGCCGTTCATGCGGACGTCGAAGAGCACGCCGTCGACCGGCCACGACAACCGTGCCCGCAGGTTCTCCGGGCCGCCGTGCCGCCAGTCCGGCCAACTCGGGGAACCGAGCGGGAGCCCGGCCGCGAGGAAGATCCGGTGGTCCGCCGCGAACCGAAAACCGAACCGTGCCTCGACGTCGTCGAGTTCCCGCTCGCTGAGTCCCGGCCCGACATCTGCGCCGAGCAGACGCTGAAGAACCCTGGCGTCATCGAGCGTAAGCAGAGGGGACGGCGATCGGAGCATTCCGGCAGCGTAGTAACGGAACGACGGCGAGCTCGGCGCCCTGGCCCCCAAAGACCACGAAGTAGTGGCCGGGAGCTCCGACGCTCTTCGCCCTCACCAACATTCGAGACGCTGAAGTGGCCGGCACGCTGTCCAGGACCACCAACAAACGCTCTTCAAACACACCTACGCAGCCATGTTGAGGGGCCGCGTCATGCGCGGGCATCTGGCGCGCCGTCGGGGCAGGGACGGTGCGAACGTTTGCGCCCGGCGTTTGGTCAGACGTTTGCCCAGGGCGGGGAGCCCGGGCGGTCGCACCAGATGTGCTGGCCCGTCGGGCCCACCGTGATGCCGAACTCGGTGGTCTCGGGACGGCCCGCGGTCTGCCACCACGCGGCGGAGTCCTCGACCCGGGACCACAAGTCGCCCACGCCCCAGGCACGCACCTCGGGCCCGTCGGCCGACACGTTCGTCGCGCACGCGTACGCGCCTCCCGGCCCCCAGACGTGCGCCCGCGACCGCCCGGCGTCGTCCTCGTCGACGGCGAGCACGAGGTCCGGCAGCACGATGCCCAGGACGGCGAGCAGGTCGGGATCGGCGACGGACCCCGGGTCGAGCGCGGTGCGCCGAGGCGGGCCGGGTGCCGGTGCCGCCTTCCGGGCGGCGTCCGGATCGGGGGCGGCCTCGGTGGCGAGCATGAAGTCGGCGCGGGTGCCGAAGTGTCCGCGCGCGCGGCCGTGCTCGTCGACGTCCAGGGCGAGCAAGTAGCCCGCGCCGGTGCCGCCGCCGGCCCAGGGGGTGACGATGCGTCCGCCGGGCCGGGTGCGTTCGATCCAGGCGTACGGCACGCGGCGGATCGCGACGGTCGCCTCGATCCGGTCGTACAGTTCGTCGCCTGGCAGGTTCGCGGTGCCGTCGCCGACCACCAGGTGGGGGGCGAAGCCCGCGGCCTGGAGCGCGGTGTCCGCGGCCGCTGCGGTGTCGGCGTCGATCTCGATGCTGGTGACCGCGTGGTCGTCGCCGAGCAGTGCGCACAGCAGCGCCGCGTTGTAGCCGGTCCCGGTGCCGATCTCCAGCACCCGGTGCCCGGGTCGGACGTCCAGGAGGTCGAGCATCACGGCGACCAGGGAGGGCATCGAGGCCGACGACGCGGAGATCTGCCGTCCGGTGCCGTCGTCGGCGAGCCGCGTGACCACCGGCTCGTCCGCGTACGCCAGGGCCCACCACGCCTCAGGGTCACGGGCCCGGTCCACCGGGGTGTAGCCGCCGCCGGCGCGCGGCCTCCACACCTGCTCGGGGAGGAACCGGTGCCGCGGCACGCACGCGAACGCGCCCCGGCAGGACGGGGCTTCGCCGTCCGGCCGGACCGCGTCGGCGAGCGCCGCGGCGCGCTGACGCCAGCGCGCGGACGCAGTGGCCGTGGTTGCCTCGCTGGTCATTTGGGGCGCCGGTGGGTCCCGTCTCCGGGCCTGCTCACGTCGTCGTTGCGGCCGTCGTCGCGCTGCGGCGCCGGCGGTGTCGGCGGCGGAGTCGGCGCGGGCTCGCTCGGCTTGCGGTGGTCTCCCACAGCGTTCCCCTATTTCCTCGTCGACGAGGGCACCACCGAGCGTAACGGTTCGGATACGCCATGGGCAGGGGGCGGAGCTCACGCCGACCTGGACCATGCCGGTCACTACCGGCCGATACACACCACTACCCGCCGCGCCAAGCCGACCACGGCCAAAGGCGTTGCCGTACTTCACCGCCCAACGTGGAACGACCCACGTCTTCACGGCATGATCGCCCCATGGAACGCGCCAGGCTCTCCACGCTGCTTGGCGACCTCGCCACACCGCACGCTCTCGCAGCGCAGCAGGCGCTGGACGCTGGCGCCCACTTCGCGTTCCAAGCCGCGGCTGACCCCGCCGGCTACTTCGTGAGCCTGTGGGAACTCCGCATCCAGATGGTCGCCGAAAACGGCGAGGTTCTCCGTGGCCTGGACGAGGCCCTGACCGCCCTCACCGCGTACATCCCGGACACGTCTGCGGCGGCCTGATCCGCACCGTTCGAACGTGCGGAAGTTCGCAGCGAGTCGTCCGAGGACCGCTGCGCCGGCGCCGAGGACGGCGACCGCAGGCTCGGCGTAGGCGCGCCGGCCGCGGTAGTTCAGCACCAGCTCGGCCCCCTCGGGCAGCGCCCCACCGGGGCTTGCGGCGCTCAGCGGGGCGACGGCGACGACGCCGAAGTCGGCCGAGGTCTTCGCCTGGTTCGTACAGCGGGACCGCGCGTTGCAAGCCCCCCGCCGCCTGGCAGACCCAACAAGCCGAGACTTCGCCCCGATCCGTCACCCGCATCGTTCTGGAAGCACAGGATCGGACGTAGGACACCGTCGTCATGCGCAACCGCCGAAACCGCGGATGCGCAAGGGGTGTGCTGCTACGACGACGAGACGTACTGCCTGCTGACAACCCGCGACCGTGACGAGTGGTACTTCGAACTGAGCGCGGCGCTGACCGCCCCCAGTGTGTGGCAGGACTCGCCCCGCCCTGCGGCTGCGATCCCCGGAACAGCCGTGGTCACCGCGATCCGCTACCACCTTGAGGGGGAGAAGCCGGTCTCCGTGCACCTGGCCCTGGACACCAACAGCGGCCGAGAGCTGCCGTTCGATGCCCTGTGCTGGTTCATCGAACGCGTCACACAGGCACTGGCCGAGGACTTCACACCGACTCACGACACAAACGACGAGCCGCCCACCAGCCCGAACGGTTAAGCGACAAGCTCAGGGTGGCACGGACATGGCCGCGTCCACCGCCGACACCACCGTCGGCCCGCGCCCGTCCAGTCCGGCGCCATGACCATCCGCACACAGACGTACATCGGAACGCCCGACGACGCGCCCCGCCCCAGCCCCCTGCCGTCGCCGGTCGCCGACGAGACCGACGACGACGTGCTGATGGCGAAGCTGGCCGCGCGCGCCTGGGACCCCGGGCAGCGCCACGACGAGGCGTGGATCCCGAACGCGTGGATCGCCGAACGGTACGGCCCGGAGCGGCTCGAGCAGCTCGAGGGCTGCGCGGTGTTGTCGTACGCCGGCGAGGTGACGCACGTCGAACGCCCGGCGTCAGCCGAGGAGGTGGCGGCGTACTCCGCCGACGCCGCGGAACACACCTTCGACGGCCTGCACGACGACTCAGAGGCCTCCACCAGGCGTGGGGGCGGCCACGGGTGTCACACCGGTCAGGAGTCCGAGGCCGAGTGGGGTGCAGGAGTGCCAGACCGCCTTGCCGTCGCGCTGGGCGGTGATGAGGCGGGCGGCGCGCAGCGCCTTGGTGTGCTCGGACACCGAGGACTTGGCCAGGCCGAGGTCGCGGACGAGGTCGGTGCTGGTGCGTGGTCGGATCAGCTGTTCCAGGACCGTGGCGCGTGTGCGTCCCAACAACATGGCCAGTGCGTCGGCTGTGGAGGGTTCGTCGATCAGGGGCAGCGGGGTGACGGCCGGATACACCAGGAACGAGCTCTGGTCGTAGCGGCCCAGCAGGGGACGGCCGGTCCAGAAGACGGACGGAAGCAGGGTCACACCTGCCCCGCCGAGGGTGATCTCGACGTCGTCGGTGCTGTCGAACTCCAGGGTCATCTCGCGCCAGCGTGCTGTCGGGGTGAGTCCGGCCAGCATCGCCCGGATGCCGTGGCCGGCCAGGAGCTGGGTGCGCCAAGCACGTTCGGCGTCGAAACCCGCGCGGATGCGGTCCCACGACCCGCCGATGACGCGGGCGTGTGCTGTTCGTACGGCGCGCTCGAGGCTCCGCCAGGCGTCCCGGTCACGGTCGACCAGCTGGCGCGTCCACAGGCCCGGGCGGCGGTCTGGGGCGTGCACACGGCGTAACTCGGAGCGGACGAGCGCGGTGGGGGTCGACAGGACATGGTCGAGCCCGTCTTCGAAGCCCGGGTTCGGCGGATCGAGGAACAACGGCCCCTTCGCGGTGGCCGGCACCACCTCCAACAAGGGTCCCGCGGTGCGCGTCAGGGTCTGGCCCATCCGCCGCCGCCACAGACCGAAGACCGCGTCGGACCGCTGCAGCATCGCGATGGCGAGCACCAACTCGACCATCGGTGCCGGTTCATCAGCGAACCTGACACGCATCAGGTCCTCAGGAGTGAAGCGCACCCGCAGCACGGCTCTCCCTTGCCAGGTAAGTGGCAACGCTGCCCGGTCAGTTCGGCCAGCGCCGAACCGAATGCGTGGAAGCGCTCGCAGGCCCGACGGTGGAACTGCGGTTCCAAGCCTGAGCCGCTCCCAGAAGACGCGGAAGCAACTAATCGGCCACAGCCCGAGTAGCCGCGATCACCAGGATCGGAGAACGATGCGTGCCACAACGGATGCCTTCACGCCCACCCGCCGTTTCCGACGGCTCCGTACCCTCGCCGCCAGCTCCGCAGTAGCTGGCGCGCTGCTGGTCAGCGCGCTGCCCGGCGCGGCAGGCGCCACGGCCGGACGCAGCGCCCAGCCGGCGACGCTTCCCGCAGGGTGCTGGGGGGCAGGCTACTTCTGCGGGTCCCAGGACAACAGCAGCCCGCCGAACAACTACGGCTGCGGTTGGCACGACATCACCATGACCGGCCCGGGCTGGTGGGTCAACAACCTGAACCAAGGCACGAAGAGGGTCAAGATGTACAACTACGACTACACGCGCGTGATCTACACGACGCCTGCCGCCCCATACAGCGACTGGACGGCCGACTGGACGCAGGTCTACCACATCTACGCCTGCTAGAGCCCACTATCGGCGGCGGCCGCAGAAGCGCGCAGTACGCGGTTGCCGCGGCGAACACTGTCAACCACGTCTACGCCGAGAATGCGGCCCCACTGGGAACGGCTCGGTGGCGTGAATAGTGGGGGTCGTCTGGGGGCTTCGGCTGGTTCGCGATCCCGCTCGGCGACCGGCGGCCGACCGGTCGTGCGGCGCAGCCAGGACCCGTTCGGCCGCGTCGGGAGCCCCGGGCGCCGTTGTCGCCTCATGCAACCAGCGTGGCATCGCCTCGCGGCCGCCCGAACCGGCTAAGCCAGCGAGGCCGTCCAACGACGAACTGCTCGCCGAGCTCATGCCCGTCGAGGTGTACGTGGTGGACCTGCCCAGGCCGGACGTGCCGGGCGCGCCGGGCGCGGCCGTGGGACAGCTCGTGGCCGCGCCCGGAACCGCGCGGGCGCACATCAGCTGGGCGCACGAGGACGCCCAGACCACTCTGGAAGGCATCCTCGACACCGTCACCGCGGTCGTCGCCGTTACAGCCGCCGTTGCGACGCGGACATGGCAGCGGCGACGCAGCGACCCGGACCTGATCCGCCGGCCCCCGGACAGTGGCCAACGCTGCCCCAGGGGCGGATGACCGCATTCGGCGGCTACCAGCCCGCCCCGCTGAAGCAGTTCGGGCCGGAAGGCAGGCTGCTGATGCATCCGTCCCGCGTCCGGCGCCTGAACGCAGGCTGGCTCATGGACGCGGACCGCCGTCAGTTGAACGCCTGGATGTCGGCGCCGCAATCGTGAAGGTTCTGCCACTGAGTCTTGGCGGGCCGGGGGGCACAGGGACGAGCAGCCGAGGATAGCTATTCGGGGGACGAGACCGCGGCGCGCTCGTACGATCGAGCAATGGCCGAGCCAACGGAGTGTTTCTCCTGCCGGCAGCAAGCGCGGTTCGACGAGCTGGGCCCACGCGAGCGGATCGCCGCCGACGCCCACTGGGTGGTCAGCCACTCCATCGACACAAGCGTGCCCGGCTGGCTGGTGCTGGTCCCCCGCCGCCACGTCACCGCGATCGCCGACCTGAGCGACCAGGAAGCAGCCACGCTCGGGGTGTGGCAGGTACGGCTGTCGCGAGCCCTGCACACGGTGACCGGCTGCGTGAAGACCTACATCGCGCAGTTCGGCGAAGCCGAGGGCTTCGCGCACGTGCACTTTCACATCGTCCCGCGCTCGCCGCTGCTGCCCTCGCAATTCCACGGGCCTCGCATCTTCCCTGCCGCGTTGCGACAGCACCCCGACGACCGCGTGTCCACGGCCGAGATGGACCGCGTGTCCACCCGACTGAGCAAGGTCCTCGCTGGCGACTCGTGAGGCGCGGCGTGAGCAATGAGGGCCGTTGGCACACCATCAGGAGGAGATCCCGATGGCTGAAAGGCGAGCAGTGGTGGTGTCCGAACGATGAGGACGGGGCCGCCGCATGGTCGGACGCGTCCATCTGGAAGGTGGAAGAAGAGAACGAGCCCGGACACCGAGAGTTTTGGCACGTGTGCCCGCGCGGGCACGGCTTCCTGGGGCGCAGCCCTTGCGCGTTCCGCGAGGCCGAGGCGTGCGCCCGGCGTGCGGCGGATGGCACGGCGATTGTGTATCCCGGACCGGTACGCGAGTGACGAGCACGCTCCCGAGGTTGCGACGAAGTGACAGGTATCCCTCAGCCGAAGGGTGCTGGGGGCCATGGACAGTTCGGCCGCGATGTCTGCGGTGGTGCGACCACGTGACGCCAGGCGATCTTGCGCATGCGGGCGGGGAGCCGTTGCAGTGCTGGCAGCAGGGCGTTGTTCACTGCGGTCGTGGTGGCGGGAAGGTCCGGGTCGTCCTCGTCCATCCAGATGTCGGGCCAGTCGTCCACGGTGTCCACCAGGCGTACCCGCGCGTCAGGGCAGGGCGCGGCGGTGCGGGTCGGGGTGAAGTGCCTGCTCGATCAGGTCTTCGAGTTCGGGGAACGGGTAGGGGCGGTCCTCGCGTAGAGCACGCGGCGGGCCGTGGGCGATGGCATGCAGGAGCCTGCCCGGTCCTGCGTCGCCGGGGTCGCGACGGCCTGCGGGCGGGTGGCCGGTCCAGGCCCAGCGGATCGCGGCGCCGAGCGCGTAGACCTCGGCCTCCGGGTGCAGTTCGGCGGCGTGCTGCTGCGAGTCGACGAGTTGGCGGGCGACCTCCGGGGCGGTGGTCTCCGCGATGCCGCCGCGGTAGGGGTACGGCAGGCGGAGGCGCGGATGCCGGGCGTACTCCAGGTCGATGAACATGGCCGCCCGCCCGGCAACGACGATGTTCGCCGGCTGGACGTCGCCGTGCAGCCACGCGTCGCGGTGCCAGCGCCGCAGTTCGGCCGCGGCGGCGAGCGCGGCGTCCAGAAGCCCGCCGCGCGCGGCGGACGAGCCGTGCGCGTTCCGGGCTGGGGCGAACGCCTCCCACAGGGTCGGGCCCGGCACCCAGGGGACGGCCAGCCACCGGCCCGCGTCCGGGTGTCCGTCGTCCAGGTGTCCGTGTCGGGTGCCGCGGTGCAGTCCCTGGCGTTCGCGCGCCTGGTAGACGCAGGCCTCGTGGTGCAGGCGCAGTGCGGGCGCCGGCATGGTCTTGATCTTCCAGCCGCCGGCCCGGTAGGTGCGGGTCCCGCGGTCGAGGCCGGCCGGGTTGGGGATCTGCGTACATCCGGCGGCGCCGTCTAGCGCGCCCAGCGCCGCGCGGAGCAGGCCATCCACGGCGTACGTTCCTCTCGTTCGGCGAGTGAACCCTGCGGAACCGCGTACACGCGCAGTCTCCCAGCAGCGCACGGGCGCATTCGACGCAACCGCCCGGCGGCCTGGGCCAGGGAGGCTGATCACCCACCAGGACATGCGGCAGTGGATGCCGTTGAACTTGCGGAACCCGTGGCCGCCTTCAGCCCGCTGGGGTCGACACCGCAAGCAAGGCGTCGCCGGGGTCCTCCGCGTGGGATTTCTGGTTCCACGGATTGGCGTGGTGCGGCCACTGATAGGTAGGCCGGTATCTCGCCGGGGCGGTTGGTGCGGTGGAGGCGGTGTTGTGGATCTGGACTCGGGGCTAGCGGTGGCCGGAGCGCTGGCGGGACCGGTGCTGGGAGGGGTCGCGTGTTGGGTGCGGTGCCGGTTGCAGGCCCGGCTGTGGCGGGAGGAGCGGCTGCTGGATCAGGTGCGCCACCTTCCCGAGGGGGGATACCTGGTGGATGTCGGGGGCCGCGTGGTCGTGGTCGGGAGCGGTTGCAGGAGGGACCAGCACGGTGGGCGACGTTGACGGGGAAGGGGCGCACGATGCCGCTCCTGCCACGGTATCCGGGCGGCCGGGAGCACCGGCTGCGGGCCTTGCTCTGGCGGTTCTGCAGGAGTTCGTCGAGTTCGTCGACCGGGAGGACGCGCCGTTGGTGCTGCATCTGCGGATGCGGGGGGCGCAGTTGGAGGACGCGAAGGACGCGGCTCAGGAGGCGTTCATGACCGCCTGGCAGCACGTGCAGCAGTTCGACGGGTGGGGCGGGGTCGCCTCGCCGCGGGCCTGGATCCGGACGGTGGCTTGGCGGGCATGGTGCCGGCCGCCAGGCCGCCGCCGCATACAACCCACCGTCATTCCGGTCGCGGAACTGCCGGACCGGCCCGACGCCGGTGCGGAGCACGCCGAGGCAACGGTGGTGAAGGAGACGACGCTCGCCGCGCTGTCCCGGTGTTCGGATCAGGTGCGTGCCGTGATGGTGTTCCACCTCGAGGGGTTCCCCGCCCGGGAGATCGCGGCCACCTTGGGGCTTACCGACCAGCAGGTGCGCGACGCGCTGCGCGCGGGCCGGCTGAAGGCGCGAGCGGCGTTCACCGACGCTGCGCACTTCGAGAGGGGGTACTGGCGGCGATGAACGACGAAATCATCTGCGGTGACGGTCCGGAGGCGCAGGACGAGACGCAGTTCGCCCTTCGGGTCGACCATTTCCTGGCGGTCGGTGTGCAGGCCCTGCGCGAGGAGGTGCGCGGCCAAGTCGACTCCAGTCGGGTGCTGGTGGCGCTCATGGACAGGCTGGGTCCGGCCGGCTGCGGCAGCCGCGACGTACAGCGGCGCGGCGCCAAGGAGACGATCGCCTTGCGTGATGGCATCCACACGCTGGTGCGGCATGCCTCGGAGCTGGAGCTGCTGGTGGACGGCCAGCGTGCGGCGGTGGATGTGGCGCGTGTCTTCTGCGGTGCCTGCCGGACGCTGGCCGACGGCGTCAACTACGTGCCGCGGCCCGACACGGCGGATGCCAGGGACATCGAAGGCACCCTGGTGGCCATCCGGGCGTTGGCGGCCCGTTTCAGCCTGGCCCGTCTCGCCGAGGACCCGGAGGACGTCGCAGAGTTCCTCGGTGCCGTCCGCCGCATGGTGGGTCGCGGTGTCGCGTGGACGGGAGCGCGTTCCTCTCTGACTGCGGAGCAGCTTGCCGCGGCGGTGCAGGTGGGGGACGAAGTCCGTGGCGCGGTGGACCGGGTCGGCACGGCGTTGGGCGTGCAGCTTGAGCGCGACGGGGTCGCCGATCTGGCTCGCGAGGTCGATGCCGCGTTGGGCCAGTGGTTCGGGTCGTCTGCGGCCGGGCTGCTGCGCGGCCCGGAACAGGCTCCGGGCCTGGACGCAGGCGAGTTGTTCGTTACGGCGGTTCCGGTGATCGGCGACGCGCCTGTCGGACGGGGCGGGGACATGGCCGGGCTCGTGCAGCAGCGCGAGGAACTGACGCAGCTCACCCTGCGGCTGGACGCGGTCCGTCAGGAGCTGGTCAAGGTTCAGACGTGGCTTGGCAGGGTCCGGCCCCGCGTCGACGGCCTCGTGGTGGACGTGTCCGGCGCGGACCTGTCCGATTTCGGCGTCCGGGAACGTTCCGCGTTGGGTGGGGTCGTGTGGACCAAGGCGACCATCTGGCCCGACGGGTACGGCGACTGGGTCGCCGCTTCCTCGCGGGAACTCGGTGAAGGGCGCTTCCAGGTGCGGGGCGACACCGATCCTGTGCCGGCACCGGCCATGACCTCCTGCTAGCCGCAGGACCACGTCTGGGCCGGGGCGTGGGGGGGGGGGGGGGGGGGGCGGGGGGGGGCCCGCCGCCCCCCCCCCCGCCCCCCCCCGGGGCGCCGCTGGACCCCTTCGGGGCGGGGGGGGGTGGGGGCAGCGGGGGTCACGGCAAGGTGACCCGGCTACCCGACCGCAGCCCACCAAGGGACACCCGACGGGTCCGCTTCAGACGGAGCGGTCGAACAAGGCGGCGTTGAGTCGCCCCACCAGGTCGACGGAGATGGCTCCCAGCGATCGCCAATGGATCTGCTTCAGAGCCGCTCTTGGGGGTCGCGCGTGAGAGCTTCGATGAGGATGTCCGGTGGCGGCGCGGTCTCAGACGCGGGCTCTGTGCTGCGGCGCCCCCGGTTGCGGCAGTCGGTGCGTACGGCCGACTGTGCACGGCGCAGTTCCGCGACGGCGTTGTCCTTGAGGCGGCGGAGCACCAGGAAGCCCCCTCCGGTGACCAGGCTGGCTGATCCCGACGCGATTGCGCCGATGGGGTGTGCGGTGGCGACCTGGACGAGAGCGACGACGGTGTTTCGCGCGCTTGTAGGCGTCGCGGTCCAGGTGACGCGGGCGACCCCCGCGCCGGCCGCGCCGCCTGCGGTTGGCCTGCTGGTCGGCGGGCTCCGGGATCACCGACCGGATGCCTCGCCGCCGCAGGAGCGCGCGGATCGCCCGCGACGAGTAGGCCCTGTCCGCGAGCACGACCGCGGGCCGGGTGCGCGGTCGGCCGACCGCTCGCGGCACCCGGATCGCGGCGAGCACGCTCGGGAACTGCGGTGCGTCGCCGCGCTGTCCGGCGGTGACCACGAACGCGAGCGGGCGGCAGTTGCCGTCGGCGGCCAGGTGGACCTTCGTGGTCAGTCCTCCGCGCGAGGACACGGTCTAAGCCCGGATGGCCTGACCTGAATCGTGGGTCAGAGCAGCCGCAGTCAAAGTGAGGTGTTGGACCAGGACCGCGGCCGCGGTGTCGGCGTCGCGGCGCCCGGGAATGGCCACGCGTTCGCCTTGGACATCGACCGGGAACGGCTCCACGGGCTTCAGCCTGTGCGGCGGCATCGCCGACGCGACGCCGAGCACGTCGGCGGCGAGAAACCCCGGGAACGCCGCGACGAAGTAGGCGGCGTGGTCCGGCGCCTCAGCGGAAACGGAATTCATCGGCAGGAGCCGTCGGCGTCGGCAGCCAGACGCAAGCCGGCGGCCGTGAGGAACTCCGCGAGCAGCATGTACCCCTCGTTTGTGTCGTCGTTCCATTCCTTCACCGTCCGGGACCGCCCGGTCTCCCAAGCCTCGTTGGTCCACGAGCGCGGGTCGCAGTCCGGATGCTCCTCGACGGTGCCGATGCCGAGGCGGTAGTGCAGGAAGAGGTAGTGGCCCTCAGCGGTCCACGCGTCCCACTGCGACGGGTGACTCGCGCACGTCTCCACCACCCGCACGATCACGTCATCCATCGCCCCCCGCAACGTCGTGCATTTCGGCGAATGCCCGTATCCGGCAACGGCCGCAGTGAATACCGGATTTACTGCGGCAGTCCCATTATGGCGATCCTCGCGACCTGCAGTGCGGCCTCCGTCCGTCGGCGCGAGGTGTACGCATTTAAGGGGCGGCCTCGACGCTGTGTCGGGCGAGGCGGGCCGGCAGGGCTGGGTGTCGGCGCAGTTCCTCGTGCTTCAGGTAGGCGGCTTCACACCTGGGTCAGCCCTCTTCCAGCCATGCCGCACGGTCCTCGGCGGTGGGGGCCGGGGTGTCGACCATGTGGGGGACGAAGCGGGCGTAGAAGTCCGTGACGGGGCCGTCGGATTCGCGGATGCCCAGGCCGGCCGGTTTGCCGTCGACGATCCAGGAGCCGAGCACGACCTGGTTGCCGTCGAGGTCGGGGAGCGGCACGTATTCCTGGTAGCACCAGCCTTCCGAGCCGTCGTAGTCGACGGTCGGGTGCACGTAGGTCGAGTCGGGGGTCACGATGCGCACCGAGTCGCCTTCGCGGCCGTGCAGCGGTTTGGCGACGTACGAGGTCAGCTCGCGTGGCGAGTCGAGGTAGGCGGGCAGCAGGTTGGGGTGCCCCGGGTACAGCTCCCACAGCGTCGCGAGCAGCGCTTTGTTCGACAGCACGACCTTCCAGGCCGGTTCGACGAAGAGGCAGGAGCGGGGGTGTGCGATGACGTTCGCGCCGAAGGGCTCGGTGAGCATGTCCTCCCACGGGTAGAGCACGAACATCGTGTCGATCGCGCGCTCTTCGAGGTCGACGAAGCGCAGGTCGCCGTCGTGCCAGCCGATGTCGGCGACTTCCAGGCCGACGGTGTTCAGGCCCGCCTCGATCGCCGTGTCGCGTAGGTAGGACGCGGTCAGCCACTCCTCGTCGAAGTCCGTGCCGCCCACGTGCGCGAAGTGGACCGTGTCCGAGCGCAGCGCGGGCGTCATGCGCGCCCAGGCGCGTACCAGGCGCTCGTGCAGGCTGTTCCACTGGTCGCGGTCCGGGAATCGGTCGCGCAGCCAGAACCACTGGATGAGCGACGCCTCGATCAGGGTGGTGGGCGTGTCGGCGTTGTACTCGAGCAGCTTCACGCCGTCGACCGGGCCGCCCTCGCCGCCCCACGCCAGGTCGAAACGGCCGTACAGGCTCGGGTGGTTCTCGTCGAGCGTCCTACGCAGGTACGGTCGGGCCTCCTCGGGCAGGCCGAACGCCGCGAGCGAGCCGCGGTCGAGGATGTGGCGGGCGGCCGCCACGCACATCTCGTGCAGCTCGCGGGTCACCTCCTCGAGGTGCTCGACCTCGGGGAGCGTGAAGCGGTAGTACGCCTCCTCGTGCCAGTACGGCACCTCGCTGCCGTCCTCCAGGCGGGTCGCGGCGTACAGCATGCCCTGCGACTCGATCAGGTGCCGCCAGTCCGGCCGCGGGTCGATGGGGACGCGCTCCACGTCAGCCGCCCCCGCCCTTGCCCCCGCCGCCGAAGCCGCCGCGCGAGACCGAGCCCTTGCCCGGGCGCACAAACGTTCCGCCACCGGAACCGACCGAACTCCCGGACGGCGGCAGCGTGCTCGTGCCGCCGCCCGAGCCCTTGCGCGGCACGTAGTACCAGGCGTACACGCCCGTCCGGTCGCTCAGGCACAGCTCGTCGGCGACCCGCATCATCGTCTGCTTGTGCACGCAGACCTCCGCGTAGTCCGCCTGCTTCGAACCGCCGGAGCTGCACGCCGTCAGGCCGCTCGCGAGGCCCAGGGTGAGCGTCGCGGCGACCGCCGTGGAACGCAGCCGCCGACCCGAATCCGCGGGCGTGGGCACCCGTACCTCCCCGTATGTCGATGGAGGAAGGACGGTACCGGCCCGGCACCGCGGCCCACCAGTCAGGTGCCTCAGTGCACCGACAGGCCGCCGTCGACGAACAGCGACTGACCGGTGATGTACGCCGACGACCGGCCGGCCAGGAACACGGCCGCCCCGGCGAAGTCCTCGGCCACGCCGTTGCGGCCGACCATCGTGCGGGCGGCCAACTCGGCGACCTTCGCCGGGTCGTCCGCCAGACGCGCGTTCAGCGGCGTCATCACGAAGCCCGGCACGAGCGTGTTGCAGGTGACGCCGTGCGGCGACCACGCCTCCGCCTGCGAACGGGCGAGCGACTCGAGGCCGCCCTTGGAGACGCCGTACGCGCCGCTCTGCACGAACGCCCGGTGCGCCTGCTGCGACGAGACGTGGATGATCCGGCCGTAGCCGCGCTCCGCCATGCCCGGCCCGAAACGCTGGCCGAGCAGGAACGGGGCCTCGAGGTTGACCGCCATGACCGCGTCCCACACGTCCTCGCCGAGCTCGCCCAACGGCGGACGCAGGTTGATACCCGCCGAGTTGACGAGGATGTCCGGCTCCCCGAACACCGCGGCCGCGGCGTCGGCGGCGACCCGCACCCCGTCCCGACTCCCGAGATCGGCGCTGACCCACGCCGCCTCGCCCCCGTGGGCGGCCAGTTCGTCGACGGTCTCGACCAGCTCCGCCTCCCGACGGGCGACGACCACCACCCGAGCCCCGGCCCGCGCGAGCCCGCTCGCAACGGCCCGCCCGATCCCGGAACTCCCGCCGGTCACGAAGGCGGTGAGACCGCCGAGGGAGAACATGTCCGACAGGTGGGTGTTCGTGTGCGTCATGTCCGCACCCTAGTTCGACCGGATGCCTGCGACGCGTTGCGGGGATGTTCAGGCGCGGGATGTGGCGACTGCAGGCGGGCTCGGCGGTGCCCGGTCGGAAACGAGGTCGGCCGTTCGAGGGGGAGCCGGCCCAGACGCGGACTGGGTGGGCCGGGCACGGGCGTCGGCTCCGCGAGCGCGCTGCTGCCCGCGCCCCCGGCGGCCCGGACCGGCTGGCGCGGGCGGGTGTGGAACGCGGCAACCGCGGGTGGTGCCGGCTGGGCACGGTGTTGCACGGACGCAACGCGAACCGGGGAGGACTCCCGTGCCTCGACTCCGCGACGCCATATGCACGGCGCAGGCGGCGCCTCCGGCGGCGCGGCGGGGGCGTACGCGGGAGGTCCGGGATCTGGAACCGTCGAAACGCGAACCGGGCGGGCGGGGCGGGGGTGTCGGCTTCGCCCGGCGCCGTGAGGGGGTCTCCGCGCCGCGTCGCGTAGTCCCTACGCCAAGTCGTCCAGCAAGGCCGCCGGGGTCCAGCGGTGGTTGCTGGCGTCGAGGATGACCGGGGGGACGGCGACGCGGCGCATCGCGGAGTAGCCCGGGAGGCGGATCGCGCCGCCTTCCGGGGTGTGGATGATCAGGTTGCCGTTGAGGAGCTCGCGACCCGCGTCGGCCATCACGAAGCCGACGCGGATCCGGTCGCCCGGCTGCGCGTCCACGGTGACGATCCGCTTGCCGACGCCGGTCAGGTCGTGCGTGTGGAAGTCGGCCATCGCCTGCTCCTTCGGTCGCGTGCCGGTGCGCCCGGGGGACAGGCGCACACTCGCTGACGGATATCCGGGCCCCGCCGCGGCCACACCTGAACGGACGCGGCGGCATCCATCCGGACCTGCGCCGCGGCCCCGTCGCGCACTCGGCGCCATGTCGTCGGCGCGCGGCCGGATTTCCGGTGGAGCACCGGCGCGCCGTCCGCTTGGATGGGAGGCGATGACCACGAACACCACGCCGCCCGGCGACCTGCTCGAGCGCGTCGAGGCCTATCTCGACGCCGTGCCCCGCGCCGCCCGCCCGCCCGAGGACTTCGGCTCCCTGACCCTGTTCCTGCAAGAGGGCGACGGCTGGCCCTACTACGCGCGCCCCACGCTGGGGCACGCCGCGCAGCCCACCGTCGGCGACGTGGCCGCCGTACGGCTGCGGCAGCGTGAGCTCGGTGTCCCCGAGGCGTTCGAGTGGGTGCACGAGAGCACGCCGGGCCTGCGCGACGCCGCCGAGCGGGCCGGGCTGCGCGTGCACAGCCACCCGCTGATGGTGCTGGACGTCGACGCCTTCCACGCCGCCGAACGCCCCGCGCCGCCCGACGTGACGGTCCGGCGCGTCCCGCACGACGCGCTCGACCTGGCCATCGTGCAGAGCGTCCCCGCCGTCGCGTTCTCCGAGCCCGGAACCGCGGTCGGCCTCGGCGGCGCCGACCTGCGCGACGCCGCCGCGCCCGGCCAGCCCCTGGGGCTGCTGCGCTACGTCGGCGAGCGGCTGCGCGCCGAGCGGACCGTCACTTATGCGGCGTACGGCGCGAAGGGCCCGCTCGCGGTCGGCAGCCACCAGCCGCGAGGCGGCGCCAGCGAGCTCGTCGGCATCGGCACGCTGCCCGACGCGCGCCGCCAGGGGCTGGGCGCCGCCGTCACGTGGCACCTGACCGCCGACGCGCTGGACCGCGGCCTCGGGCTGGTGCTGCTGAGCGCCGGCGACGAGGACGTCGCGCGGATCTACGGGCGGCTCGGCTTCCGGCGCGTCGCGACGTCGATGATCGCCGAGCCGTCGACCGACGACTAAGACCCGAGAACACGCCGAGACACGCCGAGAACACGCCGAGAACACGCCGAGAACACGCCGAGAACACGCCGAGAACACGCCGAGAACACGCAGAGGCCCCGTCGGAAGTCGCCTTCCGACGGGGCCTCGTGCCGTTCAGCGGCGCGTCACTGCGCCTGTGTGGTCGCGCCGGACGACAGCGCGCTCTTCGCCTGCCACTGGCTCCACGTCAGCTGCCACGCGCCGAAGCCGTTGCCCGGGTCGGTCGCCGTCCTGCTCTTCGAGCCCTTGATCACCACCGGGTCGCCGACCTGCACGCGGTCGTAGAACCACTTGGCGTCGTCCACCGTCATGCCGACGCAGCCGTGGCTGGTGTTCGTCTTGCCGATGTTGCCGGTGTTCCACGCGGCCGAGTGGAAGAACGTGCCCGAGGTGGTGAAGTGCACGACCCACGGCACGTCCGGCAGGTTGTAGCTGTCGCCCAGACCCACCGTCTGCGAGTCCAGGGTCTCCTTGGCGTTCTTCGACAGGATCACGTGCGTGCCGCCGCGTGTCGGGTACTCGTCCGAGCCCGCCGACATCGGCAGCGACTTCACCAGCTGCCCGCCCTCCATGACGTTGACCTTGTGGTTCGGCACGTCGACCTCGACGACGCGGGAGCTGCCGACCGTGAAGGACGCCTCGTAGTCGCGCGCGAAGTAGGTGCCGGCGCCGCTCTTGACGCCCTTCAGGTCCGCGTCGAGCGTGACCTTTGTGCCCGGCTTCCAGTAGTCCTTCGGCCGCCAGTCCACGCGGTCCTTGCCGGAGTAGTCCTTCATCCAGCCCCACGAGCCCTCGGTGGGCACCGACGCGGTGACCTTCAGGTTCCGCTCGACCGCGGCCTTGTCCACCACCGGGTAGTCGAACGTGATCGACACCGGCTGCGCGACGCCGAACGTCCCGCCGCCGGTCGGCTTCATCGCCAGCTTGTTGGTGCGGTCCGCCTTCTTCGTGGCGAACGTGCTCGCCGAGGTCTGGTCCTTGCCCTTGGCGGTACGGCTCGCGACCTCGACGGTGTACGAGGTGCCCGGCGCGGTGCTGCCGCTGGAGGTCCACGTGCGGCCGTCCGCCGACAGCGAGCCGGCGACCGCCCCGCCCTGCCCGTCGGAGACCTTCACGCCGGTGAGGGTGCCCTCCTGGGCGACGACCGTGATCGGCGAGCCGGGCTCGACGCCGGTCGTCTTGTCGGCGGGGGCGACGGTCATCTTCGCGGGCGCGTCGTGGTCCTTCTGCTTCCCCTCACCGCCGGTGAGCGCGGCGCCGCCGTTTCCCGCGGTCGTCCCCTGGTCTCTCGGTCCGTCCTCGCCGGACGATCCTCCGCCGCAGGCGGCGAGCAGCAGGGCTGACGCGGCGACCACGGGGACGACCGGGAGGAAGGTGGAACGGAGGCCCTTGCGGGGACCGGGTATGGCTGCGCGACTCACGGAGTTACCTCGGAGGTAGGGAACCGGGTGATTTTCCCCTTATCCGAGATGAACGACCAAATCCCCCGAATCGGTTGCGTGGAGTGGATCACACGCGGTCGTCACGCAGCGCGATGCCGCGTCGGCAGGGCGCTCATCCGACGCCGAAAACCCCACGTGGCGGGGCGGGTGAGCCGACCGCTGTGGCATCCGTCACAACCGCCGCGTCGCCGGTGAACGCGACCAGTTCCCCGCCCGCGACGACGACCGCCGGATACGGGTCCGCGGCCGCCCGCTCGGACAGTCGTTCGAGCGGCAGCGGGGCGTCGGAGGCGACCAGGACCGCGTTCGCGAACCGCTCGCCCGTCAGGTGGTCCTCCTCGGTGACCAGGCAGACGTGTGCGAAGACCGCCCGCGCGGTCGCGACCTGGCCGCGGAGGAACGCCAGCGCGCCGCCGTCGGACAGGTTCGCGGCGTACACCCCGCCCGGGCGCAGCACGCGCGCCGCGTCGCGGACGAACTCCACCGAGGTCAGGTGGGCCGGGATCAGCGCGCCGCCGAAGACGTCGGCGACGACCGCGTCGGCGGACCCGGCGGGGCGGGCCGCGAGGCCGGCGCGCGCGTCGGCGACCTCGACGGCGATCGGCTCGGCGGGCGGCAGCGGCAGGCGGGCGGTCACGAGGTCGACCAGCGGGCCGTCCGCCTCGACGACCCGCTGCGGCGAGCCGGGACGGGTCGCGGCGACGTAGCGGGGGAGCGTCATGGCGCCGCCGCCGAGGTGCAGGACCGCGAGCGGCGCCGCGGCCGGGGCGGCCAGGTCCAGCACGTGGGCGAGGCGGCGGGCGTACTCGAACTCGACGTACGCCGGCTCGTCGAGGTCGACGTACGACTGCGGCGAACCGTCGAGCGTCAGCAGCCAGGCGCGCGGCCGGTCGATGTCCGGCAGCAGCGCGGCGCGGCCGAAGGCGACGTCGGCGGTGACGGGTACGGGCTCGTCAGGGGTGTCGGAGGCCATCCGCCGATTGTCCCGCGCCGCCCCGACCGTGGAGTTGCCGGGCCCGGATACTCCGGCAAAGCTGGCAAATAGTACCTTTCGCATGCCTTGCGCCGCACCGGGAGGCCCACCGATGACCACGCCTTCGCCCACGCCGGCCGACCTGCCGCCGTTCGAGGACCGCACCGACTTCGAGGACGCCGACCGCGGCTTCGTCGCCGCGTTCGAGCCCGGCGTCGTCGAGGACGCCGACGGCCGCGTGGTGTGGGACGCGAACGCCTACGCGTTCATCGAAGGCGACTGCCCCGAAACCGCCGACCCCAGCCTGTGGCGGCAGGCCCAACTCGTCGCCAGGCAGGGGCTGTACGAGGTCGCCGACGGCATCTTCCAGGTGCGCGGCCTCGACCTGTCCAACATGACCCTCGTCGAAGGCGACACCGGCGTCATCGTCGTCGACCCGCTCGTCTCCGCGGAGACCGCCGCCGCGGCGCTGGAGCTCTACCGCGCGCACCGCGGCGACCGCCCCGTCACCGGCCTGATCTACACGCACTCGCACGTCGACCACTTCGGCGGCGCCCGCGGCGTCCTGCCCGACGGCAGCCGCGGCATCCCGGTCATCGCGCCGGTCGGGTTCCTCGAACACGCCGTGGCCGAGAACGTGTACGCGGGCAACGCCATGACGCGACGCGCCGTCTACATGTACGGCGACCTCCTCCCCAAGGGCCCCGCCGGCCAGATCGGCGCCGGCCTCGGCATGACCACCTCGCACGGCACGGTCACGCTCATCCCGCCGACCATCGACGTCACCGCCACCGGACAGCAGGAGACCGTCGACGGCGTGCCGGTCGTCTTCCAGCTCACCCCGGGCACCGAGGCGCCCGCCGAGATGAACTTCCTCTTCCCGGACCGGCGCGCGCTGTGCCTGGCGGAGAACTGCTCGCACACCATGCACAACGTGCTCACCCTGCGCGGGGCGCTGGTGCGCGACCCGCGGATGTGGGCGCGCTACCTCGACGAGGCCATCGACCTGTTCACCTTCGGCACCGACGTGGCGTTCGGCTCGCACCACTGGCCGACGTGGGGCACCGACCGGGTCATCGCGCTCATGGCCGGGCAGCGCGACATGTACGCGTACATGCACGACCAGACCCTGCGCCTGCTGAACGCCGGCCTCACCGGCACCGAGATCGCCGAGGAGCTGAAGATGCCGCCCGCGCTGGAGCGTTCGTGGCACGCGCGCGGCTACTACGGCTCGCTCAGCCACAACGTGAAGGCCGTCTACCAGCGCTACATGGGATGGTTCGACGGCAACCCCGCCCACCTGTGGGAGCACCCGCCGGTCGCGCAGTCCCGGCGGCTGGTCGACTGCATGGGCGGCATCGACGCCGTCGTCGCCAAGGCGCGCGCGTACATGGACGACGGCGACCTGCGGTTCGCCGCAACGCTGCTGAACCACGCCGTCTTCGCGGCCCCAGACGCCTCGGCGGCCACCGAGGCGCGCGGAGTCCTCGCCCAGGTCTACGACACGCTCGGCCACGGCGCCGAGAACGGGCCGTGGCGCAACTTCTTCCTGATGGGCGCCGCCGAACTCCGCGACGGGGTCACGCCGCCCGCCGTCGACACCACCGGGAGCGTCGGGCTCACGGGCGCGCTCACCGTCGACCAGATCCTCGACTCCGTCGCCGTCGCCGTCGACGGGCCCGCGTGCTGGGAGGACCACCTCGTCGTCGACTTCGTCGTCACGGACGAAGGGCGCACCTGGCAGGTCTCGCTCACCAACGGCGTCCTGACCCACCGCAGCACCCGGTCGGGGCTGCCCACCCGGGAGACCGCCGACCTGACGCTGACGCTCACCAAGGAACGGCTCCTCGGCGTACTGCACGGGCGCGGCCTCGACGGCATCGCCGCGGACGGTGACCGTGCCGTGCTGAGGCGGTTGGCGTCGTACGTGGAGGACCCGGATCCGGCGTTCCCGATCGTGACGCCGTAGGGCGCGCCTCGCAGGGGCGCCTACCGCCGCGCGGGGCCGCCCCGGGGTGGCTACGGCCGGTCGGGGTTTCCTGCGTCGTCCAGTCGCGGTGCGAGTTCGAGGAACGCGCGGCCGGCAGCGCTGAGCCGGTCGCGGTGCCAGACCAGCGCCATCGGGCGGTGCGGCGCAGGCGCCCGCACCGGCACGGACACGACTTCGGACGCGGAGCCCTCGGCGACCGACCGGGGGACCAGGGCGATGCCGAGGCCGCGCGCGGCCAGGCCGGGCAACACGGCCAGGTCGTCGGTCTCCGCGACGACGTCGGGCGTGAACCCGGCGTCCGCGCACGCGTTGTCGAGCTCGGCGCGCAGGCCGGTGACCGGTGGGAGGGTGACGATGCCGTGGCCGCGCAGCTCGGCGATCGCCACGTCCGGCGCCGCGGCCAGCGGATGGCCGGGCGGCACCGCGACGACCAGCGGTTCCTGGGCGAACGGCGCGTACGCGAGCGCGGCGGGCAGCCGTTGCCCGGCCGGGCCGGCCACCTGCCGGGGGCCTGACACCCCGATGAGGGCGAGGTCGGACACGCCCGCGGCGACGTCGGCCGTCAGCGCCTCGGGGTCACCGGAGAGCAGTCGCAGGCGGACCTGAGGGTGATGGCTCCCGAAGTCGGCCACGCGTTCCAGGAGTTCGGGCGGCGGCGCCGGGACCGTCCCGATGCGCAGCTCGCCGACGAGCACCCCGCGCAGCGCCGCGACCGCGTCCCGCCCGGCCTCGGCCGCGGCGAGCGCGGCACGGGCGTGCGGCAGGAACGCCTCCCCGGCCGGGGTGAGCCGCACCCGCCGCCCCGTCCGGTCGAACAGCAGGTCGCCGACCTCCCGTTCCAGGCGCGCGATCTGCTGGCTGACCGCGGGCTGGGCCACCCGCACCCGCTCGGCGGCACGGGTGAAGCCGCCCTCTTCGGCGACCGCCACGACGTAGGCGAGTTGACGCAGTTCCATAAGCAAAGCTTATGCGAGTCGATCGCTCGAATATGTTGGACATCTGGGACCGGGCTCGGGAGAGTGGGAGGACAGGCAGGGCGCCCCGCCCGCACTGGTTCAGAACCCGGCTCCGCGCCGAACCCCCGCCGTGAGCCGAACCCCCGCTGGAGGCCGCCGTGTCCCGCCACCGCCAAGCGTTCCTCGTGTGGGCCGCCGTGCTGCCCACGCTCACCGTGCTGCAGCTGGTCCTCGGCGGCGCGCTGGCCGACGTACCCCCGCTGCTGCGCCCGCCGATCATGGCGACGCTCGCGGTACCGGTCGTCGTGTACCTGCTCATGCCGGCGCTGGCCAAGCGGTTCGCGAGGGACTGACGGGCACTCAGGCGCGGTGCATACGCGGAGTTCCCCGGCGCCGCTGTCGACAAAGAGATGCCCATCGGCGTGTCGTCTCGAACATGCGTCCGATGTCGGCGTGGGTCGCTAGCCTCCGCAGCATGACGACCTTCTGGGACGGACCACACTCCGACACCGCGTTCGAGGACGTCGACTGGGCGTCGCTCACGCACGCCTACGGGCCCGCCGACGACGTCCCCGGGCAACTGGCCGCGCTGCGCTCCGGCGAGCAGGCCGTGCGGGACACCGCGTACTGGCGGTTGTACGGCAACGTCTTCCACCAGGGCGACCGTTACGCCGCCACGCCGTACGCCGCACGGCACCTGATATCCGTGGCGGCCGACCCCGCCACCCCGGAGCGGCACCGCGCGCTCGGGCTGCTCGCGCGGCTCGCCATCGGGTACGACGACGCGTACCTGCCGCGCGGGTTCGACGCGGGCCTGCTGCGTGCCGAGGCCGCGCGGATCGCCGCGCTCGACCCCGAGCAGGCGCGCCGCGAACTGGCCGAGTGGGTCGCCGAGGCGCCCAACGAGGACATCGCCCGCAACCGCGCGTACCACCTGGAGGTGTTCGACGTCGCGCACGAGCGCGACGCCGTGCGCTGGGCGCTCGAGTCCTACGACGCCGTGCGCGCCGGCACCGCCGTCTACCGCGCGCTGCTGGAGGACCCGTCGCCCGCCGTGCGAATAGGGGCCGCGTACCTGCTCGGCTGGTTCCCCGAGGACGCCGCGCGCAGCGTGTCCGCGCTCGTCGAGGTCCTGCGGTCCGAGACGCATCCGCCGGTGGCGGCCACCGCGGCGGTGGCGGCCGCGCTGCTCGGCGGCGGCCCGGCGGTGGCGCGGTGGGCCGAGGCCGCGCTCGCGGACCCGGCCGAGGTGGTGGCGTGGGCCGGCGCCGTCGTGCTCGCGCTGCGGTACGCCGGGACGGGCCCGGGCGCCGTACGCGTGTACCCGGCCTCGCTGGACGACGAGGCACTACACGAACGAGTGATCGCCGTGTTGCGCGCCCACATCGCCGACGCCCCCGACCTGCCCGACGCCCCGGGTGGCGAAGACCTCGACGACGTGGTGGGCGAGTTCGAGGACTACGTGCCACAGCCCGAGGGCGACGCCGGCTCGCGCGTCCCCTACCTGGACGGCGACCTGGCCGGGCTCGCGATGGGCGCGCTCGAACTGCTGGGCGAGGACGGCTGCGACGACGGCCGCGAGGAGGCCGGCCTCGGCGGCTGACCCGGCGTCACCACCCGTCATCCGTACGGCCCAACGCGCTGAGGCGGCGTCAGCTCCTGTTGCGGCGGCCATGATGCTGCCGAATGATGCAACGGTGGAGAAAAACCGGACTAAATAGGGCAAACTGCCCCTGTTGGTCTCCCGGCCCCCGGGTCCGGTGTGCCGCCCACCGTGAGGAGCCCCGACGTGGCATCAATGGACGTGCCCGCAGGCCAAGTCATAACCCAGCCCCAACGCGCGCCCCGCGCGGCCCCCAAGCTCAACGCGATCTCGTGGCTCGCCCTCGCCCTGATGACCACCAGCTCGGTGGCGTCGCTGCGCGCCGCGCCGACCATGGCCGTCTACGGCCTCGCCGCGGTCTTCCTGTACCTGGTCCCCGCGATCGTGTTCCTGCTGCCGACCGCGATGGTCTCCGCCGAACTCGCCTCCGGCTGGTCAGGCGGCGTGTACCGCTGGGTCGCGGAGGGCCTGAGCAAACCGCTCGGATTCCTGGCCGTGTGGTGCCAGTTCGCGATGACGATCTTCTACTACCCGAGCCTGCTCGCCTACGTGGCGAGCACTTTCGCGTACGTCATCAACCCTAGCCTCGCCAACAGCGGCGTCTACACAGCGGTCATCATCATCTCGCTGTACTGGCTCGGCGTGTGGGTCTCGTCGCGCGGCACCAAGACCGTCGCCGGCCTGTCGAGCACGGGCCTCGTCATCGGCACCCTCATCCCCGGCCTGCTGCTGGTCGTCCTCGGCTTCGTGTTCCTCGGCCAGGGCAACCCCTCCGCGGCCCCGATGAACAGCAGCCACATCCTGCCGCCGTGGACCGGCCTGGCCAGCCTCGTGCTCATCGTCAACAACTTCCTGAGCTACAGCGGCATGGAGATGAACGCCGTCCACGTCTCGTCGCTGCGGAAGCCCGCCAAGGAGTTCCCTCGGGCGATGTTCCTCGCCGTGGGGCTCGTGCTGCTGATCTTCATCCTGCCGGCGCTCGCGATCAGCTGGGTCGTCCCGTCGTCCAGCCTGTCGCTCACCGCGGGCGTCATGCAGGCGTTCGACGCGTTCTTCGCCTACTTCAACGTCACCTGGCTGACACCCGTGCTGGGCATCATGCTCATCGCCGCCTCGCTCGGCGGCATGCTCACCTGGCTCGCCGGGCCGTCCAAGGGCCTGCTGACCGTCGCGCGCGAAGAGGGCTACCTGCCGCCGTACCTGCAGAAGCTCAACAAGCACGGCGTGCAGCAGAACATCCTGGTCGCCCAGGGCGTCGTCACCACCGGCATCGCGCTGCTCTACGCGTTCATCCCCGACGTCTCCAGCGCCTACTGGATCCTGTCGGTCATCACCACGCAGGTCTACCTCATCGTCTACCTGCTGATGTTCGTCGCCGCGATGCGCCTGCGCCGGATCGCCCCCGCCCACCCGCGCGGCTTCCGCGCCCCGGCACTGCACGTGCTGTGCGTCGTGGGCTGGCTCGCCTCCGCCGCCGCGCTCGTCATCGGCTTCGTGCCGCCCTCGCAGTACGGCTCCGGCAGCGTGTGGTCCTACCTGCTGATCGTCGGCGGCGGCCTCGTCGTGGTCGGCCTCCTCGTCCCGTTCGCGTTCTACAGGTTCCGCAAGCCCGGCTGGAAGCAGCCGGACACCGAGTGGAAGGCCGGCGTCGGCACCACCACCGAAGGCGAGGCCACGGCGTGAACACCAAGGCACCGCACACGAGCACCCACCACCTCGGCGAGGACGTCGACCACGCCGGACACGTCGACACCGGCATCATGAGCCGGCGCTGGATCTACATCGGCTCCGTCGTGCTGCTGGTCGGCCTCCTCATCGGCGGGATCCTCGCCTACCGCGACGTCCGCCAGACCAACGAGGCCACCGACAAGGCCAACGAACTGCGCGAGACGCTCACCGCCGCCGGCCTGCCGGCCCCCTCCACCGACACCATCACCCGTACGCTCGGCACCGACGGCGGGCCCGTGTGCGAGGACCCCGGCAAGGCCCTGCACAACGGCGTCGACCGGGTCGGCCTCGACAACGGCGCGGCCGGGCCGGGCCTGCGGCCGGTCATCGGCACCGCGCGCATCGCGCAGGCCGAGCGCATCGTCCTGCAGACGTACTGCCCCGACAAGGTCGACGACTTCGACGACGAACTCGGCGACCTCACGTTCGACGACGTCGTCAAGCCATGACGCCGGCCACGCCGCCGCCCCCGAACCCGCGGAAGGACAACGCATGACCTCGCAGGCCACCTCGGCAGCCGGCACCGACGGGGCGGGCTCCGACCTCGCCCGCCGCGTCGCCGGACTCATGCCGCGCGCCAAGCAGGACCTCGCCACCCTGGTCGGCTTCAGGTCCGTCGCCGACCCGCGCCAGTTCCCGCCCGAGGAGTGCGAGAAAGCCGCCCGCTTCGTCGCCGACGCCTTCCGCGAACTCGGCTTCGCCGACGCCCGGCCCGAGAAGACCCCCGACGACAGCTACGCCGTCGTCGGCCACCGGCCCGGCCCGCCCGGCGCGCCGACCGTCCTCCTGTACTGCCACTACGACGTCCAGCCGCCGCTCGACGACGCCGCCTGGACCACCCCGCCGTTCGAACTCACCGAACGCGACGGACGCTGGTACGGGCGCGGCGCCGCCGACTGCAAGGGCAACATCGCCATGCACCTCACCGCGCTGCGGGCCCTCGGCGACGACATCCCCGTCTCGCTGCGCCTGGTCGCGGAGGGCTCGGAGGAGCAGGGCACAGGCGGGCTCGACGAGTTCGTCCCGCGGCACCCCGAACTGCTGCGGGCCGACGCGATCCTGGTCTGCGACACGGGCAACGCGGCCGTGGGCGTACCGACGTTGACCACGACGCTGCGCGGCGTCGCCAACGTGGTCGTGGAAGTCCGGGCGCTCAAGAGCGAGGTCCACTCCGGCATGTTCGGCGGCCCGGCGCCCGACGCCCTCGCCGCGCTGATCACCATGCTCGCTTCGCTCCGCGACGAGAACGGGGCCACCGCGATCGACGGACTCGCCCACGACCAGGTGTGGGACGGCGAGGCCTACGACGCCGACCAGTTCCGGGCGGACGCCGGCGTGCTCGACGGCGTCTCGCTCGTCGGCGGGGGAGCGGTCGCCGACCTGGTGTGGGCCCGGCCCGCGGTGACCGTGCTCGGCATCGACTGCCCGCCGGTCGTCGGGTCCACGGCCGCCGTGCCCGCGGTCGCCCGGGCCCGCGTGAGCCTGCGCGTGCCACCGGGCACGGACCCGGAACAGGCGCTGGCGAAACTGACCGACCACCTGAAGGCCCACGCGCCGTGGGGCGTACGGCTGGAGTTCACGCCGGAGCAGAGCGGCTCGCCGTTCAAGGCCGAGATGGGCGGGCCGGCGTACCAGGCGCTCTCCGAGGCGCTCTCCGAGGCGTACGGCCGGCCGATGACCACCGTGGGGCAGGGCGGGTCCATCCCGCTGTGCACGATCCTGCGGGACACCTTCCCGGACGCGGAGATCGCCCTCATGGGCGTCGAGGAGCCCAAGTGCCTCATCCACGCGCCCAACGAGAGCGTGGACCCGGCCGAGATCGAGCACATGGCGCTGGCCGAGGCCCTGTTCCTGCGGAAGTACGCGGCCGCGAAGAGCTGATGAACAGGCCGGTCGGGGTCGGCCCGCGACCCGCCGCCCACAGGGGCGGCGAGCGCGGGCTTCGGCGTGGGCTTCGGTGCGGGCTTCGGCGTGATCTCCACGGGTATCGGCACAGGTGGAGGTGTGGGCGATGAGCGGGCCGCCGCCGGAGGACCGGGTGCCGGGCGAGGACGTGCCGGTCGACGGCGCGGCCGGCGCGGCCGGCGCGGCCGACGCCGCCCTCGACGCGCTCGGCGACGAGGACGCCTGGCTGCCGCCCGCGCTGCTCAAGGCCGTGTGGGCCGACCCCGCGCACCTGCCGGAGATCATGGCGCTGTTCGCGGTACGGCACCTCGGAACCGGCGCCGAGCGCGTGGCGCGGAAGCTGCGGGAAGAGCAGCCGGACGCGCACCCCGCCACCTTCGACCGGCACGTCGTCGTCCGTGGGACCCGCACCAGCGTCGCCGAAGGGACGTGCATCGGCGGCCCGTTCGTCGTCATCATCCCCGTCGCGTTCTGCGCCGCGCTGCTCGCCCAGGCCGGCATGGTGCTGCAACTCGCGGCGCTGCACGGACGCGACCCGCGCGCCGAGACGCGGGCCGCCGACCTCCTCGTGCTGCAAGGCGCCTACCCGGACCAGCAGCAGGCCGCCCGGGCCATCGCCGCCGTACGCGACGGCGAGCCCGGCGGCTCCCACCGCGTCCCACGCGGCCAACGGCTCGCCACCCTCGCGCGGATGGCCGCCATCCTCGGCATCACCCAACCCGACGAAGGCCACCGCGTCGGGCGGGTGCGCCAGGTGCTCACCTGGGTCGGGATCACGCTGTTCGTCGTCGTCGGCCTCTTCCTGCCGTTCATCTGGCTCCCCGCGATGGCCTGGTCCTACCAGCGCGCCACGCCGCGCCTCGGGCGCCGCGCCGTCAGGTTCTACGCGGCGACGAGCTCGGCGGCCGAGGCCACCGGGCAGCGCATCGCCGCAGGACGCGCCCCCCGCCGCGAGGGGGAGGCGGTCGAACCGCTGGGCCTGCTGGGCGTCCTGCGAACACTGGCGGCGGTCGTACTTCCGCTGGGCGCGCTGGCGTTCGTGCTCTTGGCGGACGTCCGGTTCGGGGAGAGCAACCTCGCCGCGGCGGGCCTGTGGCTGGTGGTCGGGGCCCAAGTGGGGGCGCTGCTGTGGTTCCTGGCGTGGTGGTGGCGGAGGCGGCGGCGCCGGAAGCGGGGGGCCTAGGCTGAACCCATGCCGCTCAGCAACGCCGTTCGTGCCCGCGCGGCCGAACTCCTGTGCCTTCCCCTGCTCTCCGGGGCGATGCTCGTCGTCGCCGGCTGTTCCGACTCCGGATCCGGCGGGAACACCCGGAACGGGGCCGCGACTTCGGCCGCTCCGGGCCCGGCAGGCACGTCGTCGGCCGGCGGCGCGTCCGCCACTCCGTCCCGCGCGGACTACTGGGCCGGCAAGGCCGACGTCGCGCTCTTCCTCTGCAACAAGTTTGATCCCACGCGCGACGGCTGCGCCAACGGCCCGGTCACCGACGCCGAGCGGGAGGCGGTGCGCCAGGACCTCCAGCGCATGCCCGAGGTCGAAAAGGTCTACTACGAGAACCAGGCCGAGGCGTTCGAGCACTTCAAGGCGGCCGAGAAGGACAGCGCGCTGGCCGCCGCGGTCACCGTGGACCAGATGCCGGAGTCCTTCCGCGTGAAACTCCGCGACCCGCGCTCCGCCGACGTCGTGACCACGGCGTTCCGCGGACGCGCCGGGGTCCAGTCCGTCATCGTGCGCCGCTGAACCACCGCCCGGACTCCGGCGCGCACCCTCGTGGCGGGCCTAACTGCGGAGGTACGACGCCCCGTTCAGGTCCAGGATCGTGCCCGACGACCATTCCGCCTGCGGGGACGCCAGCCACAGCACCGCCGCCGCGACCTCGTCCGGCTCGGCCACGCGGCCGAAGGGGCTCTGGGCGCGGATGGCCTCGCCCGTAGCGCCCGCCAGGCGGTCCGCGACGCGGTCGGTGGCGATGAAGCCCGGTGCCACCGAGGCCACGGCGATCCCGTACCGCGCGACCGACAGCGCGAGGGACTGGCCGAACGCGTGCACGGCGGCCTTGGTCGCGCCGTACGCGGGATGGTCCGGTTCGCCGCGGAACGCCCCGCGCGAACCGACGTTGACGATGCGCCCGCCTCCGCCCTGCGTGATCATCCGGGCCACGGCCTGGTGCGTGACGTTGGCCGTGCCGAGCAGGTTGACGTCGGTGTGGCGCCGCCACGCGGCCGCCCACTCGTCGTACGACGTGGTCGTGGGGGGATGGGGCGTGTTCACGGCCGCGTTGTTGACCAGCACGTCGATGCCGCCGAGTCCGTCCGCGGCCTCGGCAACCAGCCGTTCGACCGCCACCGGGTCCGCGACGTCGCCGCCCACGACGACGTGGCCATCGCCGGGCAGTTCCGCCGCCGTTCGCTCGGCCTCGTCCCGCCGCGTCCCGTAGTGCACCGCGACCCGGTCGCCGTTCGCGGCGAACGCGAGCGCGACCGCACGCCCCAGCCCCCGCGCCGCCCCGGTCACCAACACCCGCCGCCCCACCGCGGGGAAACGCGAAACTGCGGACGACATGGAACTCCTCGGCGGTGCGGGCGGATCTCTCGCGGCCGATTCTCACATCCGCCGCCGTCGCCCGGTGCGGTGGACCCGCGGCGGGGCCGACCGTGCGACCGTGGAGGCATGGGCAGCAGCACCGTCACCCTGTTGCTGTGCGGTGACGTCATGCTCGGGCGCGGCGTCGACCAGGTCCTGCCGCACCCGGGGGATCCTGTGCTGCGTGAGCCGTACATCGGAGACGCGCGCGAGTACGTGCGGCGTGCCGAGGCCGCCAACGGGCCCATCCCGTACCCCGTCGGGTTCGACTGGCCGTGGGGCGACGCCCTCGCGCTGCTCGACGACGCGCGGCCCGACGTCCGCATGCTGAACCTGGAGACGAGCGTCACCACCGCGGGCGACTTCGACCCGGGCAAGAGCATCCACTACCGGATGCACCCCGCGAACCTGCCGAGCCTCGGTGTCGTCCGCCCCGACGTGTGCGTGCTCGCCAACAACCACGTGCTCGACTTCGGGCGAAGGGGGCTGCTGGAGACCCTCGACACGCTGCAGGGGGCCGGACTGCGCACGGTCGGTGCCGGACGGGACGCCGATGAGGCCGTACGCCCTGCCGTCGTCCCGGTCGAGGCGGCCGGCACGCGCGTGGTTGCGCTCGCCTATGGGACGCCCTCCAGCGGCGTGCCCGACGGCTGGGCTGCGGGCGTACACACCCCCGGTGTGGACTTCATGGCCGACACCACGGGAGACGCCGCACAGCGCGTGCTGGAGCGCGTGGCGCGGGTCAGGACGCCGGGCGACGTCGTGGTCGTCTCGCTGCACTGGGGGTCCAACTGGGGCCACGACATCGAGCGCGCGCAGACGTCTTTCGCGCGCCGCCTGGTCGACGGCGGCGTCGACGTCGTCTACGGGCACTCCTCGCACCACCCGCGCGCGTTGCACGTCCACGGCGACAAGCTGATCCTGTACGGCTGCGGCGACTGCGTCGACGACTACGAAGGCATCGCCGGATACGAGTACTACCGCGACGAGCTGCGCGTGCTCTACCTCGCGACCGTGCGGCCCGGCGGCGGCCTCGCCGAGCTGCGCATGGTGCCGATGCGGGCCCGGCGGATGCGGCTCGGGCACGCGGACCGCGACGACGCGGAATGGCTCGCGGCCACGCTGTCCAGGGTCAGCCGACGGTTCGGCTGCGCGGTCGCGGTGGACGCGGAGGGGGACCTGGCGCTCAAGGGCTGATGTGTGGGCTGCGGCGCTCAGCGGCTGATGGCTGGTGCTGCGGCGCTCAGGGACGGGGTCAGAAGCCGCCGCCTCCGTCGCCGCCGCCCCAGCCGCCGCCTCCGCCCATGTCGCCCCATCCGCCGAAGCCGCCGACGTCCCCGCCGCCCGTCGGGTCGCCGAACGACGACGCGTCGCCGTACGTGTAGGGCGCCGCGGCGGCCGCGCCCAGCGACGTGCCGAGCAGCAGCCCGGGCAGCATCATCGCGCCGTACCAGCCCATCGCCCACGGGGCGTACGCCGGACCCGCGTCCCAGTACGGGCGGCGGCCGTCGGGGGTGTCGACCTGGCGGGCGTCCGGCGCCACCCCGTCGGCCAGGCGCGCCGCGTCCGCCGCGCACACCGGGACCGTCCGGGGGGCACCGTCGGCCGGCGACCATTCGACGTCGCGCACCGAGGGGCCGTGCCGCGGGTCGAAGAAGCACGGGGGCCGGCGCTCGGGCAGCGGCGCCCCGGCGCGGCGGGCCTCCAGCGTGGCCAGGGCGAACCGGCCCGCGTCGAGCGCCTCGGCGACCGCCCGGATGTCGCCGGGGGAACGGGCCCGCTTCATCGCGGACTTGGCCGCGTCGTACGCGTCGAGCGCGGTGGTCCAGTCCGCCCGCATCGCGTCGTCCGCGTATGCCGCCCCGGGGTCGAACGCCGCCTGGGACAGTGCCTCGCCGTACGCCGTGATGTCCTCGTCCACCGTGGGCCTGACCTGCTCCAACTCCGCGCGCTCCTCCGCCGCGCGACGGCGACGGCCGCGGCGGCGGTACAGGAACAGGCCGCCGAAGACCGCCGCGGCCAGCGCGGTGACCACGACGGCACCCGACCACGAACTCCCGCGGTCGCGCTGCGCCGACGACGACGAACCACCGGTGCCGGCGTGCTGCACCGCGCCGTCGACGAACTGCGTGAACAGGCCCGGCCCGTCGCCCTGGTGCGCGGCGAGGCTGTCGCTCTTGAGCGTCGCCAGCTCGGCCGGCGGGATCACGGACGCGTCCGCCGCTGCGTCGAAGGTCCGGCCCACCGCGACCGCGTACACACCCGGACGGCCCACCTGCTCGCGCAACGCCGTCAGGACGGCCGCCCGCGAGCCCGCGCTCGCCAGCGGCGAGTCGGCGGGGACGGCGACCACGAAGACGGGCTTGCCCGAATCGCGGATCGTCGTACGCAGGGCGTCTGCGGTGGCCGGAGGCAGGACGTCGGACGCGGCCGGCTCGGTGTACACCGGGTCGGTGCGCAGGTGCGCCGCGATGTCGCTGATGCCCGCGGCGCCGGCGGAGCCGCCGGTCAGGGGCAGCAGCACGAGAGCCAGCAGGAGCACCAGCAGCGCGCGCAGGCTTGCCCGAGGAACGGCGTACGCCCTCACAGCCCCCAGGCTACGCCGCATCGGCGATGCCAACCGGGCCGTCGGGGGCCCGCGCGGCCGTCACCCGGTGAGCGTGTCGCCGTGGCGGTGGGCCACCCGCCACTCGCCGTCCTCGCGGCGGTACACCTGCGTCACCCGCAAGGTGTACGTCCGCGGCTCGCCGTTCACCGACACCGAGGTGTGCTCCAGCCCGACGGTGTACGCCATGGCGCCGACGACGTCGTACGCCAGCAGCTCGAAGGCGTACGACGTGCAGTCGGAGAAGCCGTCCGCCAGGAAGCCGATCAGCGCGTCGACCTCCCCGCGGCCTTGCGCGTTGCGCCACGCGCCCAGCACGCTCACCGGCTCGGTGCGGGACCACAGCGCCCGCCTCGGCGCCGGGTCCCCGTTGTGCAGCGCGAACTCCGCGTCGTACAACGCGGATCTGACCCACGCCAGGAAGTCGTCGCGGTCCGTCATGCACCCAGAATGCCGTGCCCGTTCGCGCGGGCGCAGGCGCCACGCGGACGGAGGCACCGCGCTGCGCCCGACCTGCGAGGCGCGCGCCGCGATGCAAGGCTGGGGACATGTACCCCGGCATCCGAGCCGGTGTCCGACGGCGTGACCTCCGGCGCCCCCGCACAGGGTCGGCAGCCGGATGAGTCCGACGCGGAGACTGGCCTCGCTACCCTGTGGCCGCCGAAGCAAGTGGGTGGTCCTGGCGGTCTGGCTGCTCCTGGTCCTGGTCGCCGGGCCGCTGGCCGGCAAGCTGAGCGGCGCCGAGGACAACCAGGCGTCCAGCTGGCTCCCCGGCAGCGCCGAGTCGACGAAGGTGCTCGCCGAGCAGCAGCACCTGTTCCAGCCCGTGCAGACCTTCGACGCGGTCGTCGTCTACGAGCGCCCCGGCGGCATTACCGACGCCGACCGGGCCAAGGCCGCCCAGGACGCCGCCGCGTTCGCGGCCGCACCGCACGTGACGACGCCCATCACCGGGCCGGTCCCCTCCACCGACGGCCAGGCGCTCCAGACCGTCGTCCCGATCGCCGTCGGCGCCACCGGCTGGAACAACCTGACCCCGGCCGTCGACAAGCTCCGCGCCGTCGCGTCCGAGGGCAGCGACGGCATGGTCACCCACGTCACCGGACCCGGCGGCGTGGGCGCCGACCAGGCCAAGGCGTTCGAGGGCATCGACAGCACACTGCTGACCGCGACCGTCGCCGTCGTGGTGATCCTGCTGCTCCTGACCTATCGCAGCCCCGTGCTGTGGATCTTCCCGCTGCTGTGCGCGGGGGTCTCGCTCGCCGTGTCGCAGGCCGTCATCTACCTGCTCGCCGACCACGCGGGGCTGACCGTCAACGCCCAGAGCGCGGGCATCCTGATCGTCCTCGTGCTCGGCGCCGGCACCGACTACGCGCTGCTGCTCACCGCCCGCTACCGCGAGGAACTGCGCCGTCACGAAGACCGGCACGAGGCCATGGGACTGGCGCTGCACCGCGCCGGGCCGGCGATCTTCGCGAGCTCCGCCACCGTCGTGGTGTCGATGCTCTGCCTGACCGTCGCCGAGATGAACTCGACACGCGGACTCGGGCCCGTGTGCGCGATCGGCGTCCTCGTCGCCCTGGCGGCCATGCTCACCCTGCTGCCCGCGCTGCTGGTCATCGTCGGACGGTGGGTGTTCTGGCCCGTACGCCCCGACTACGGGACCGCCGACCCGACGCGGACCGGCCGCTGGTCGCAGATCGGCACCGCGATCTCCAAGCGCCCGCGGCAGGTCTGGTTCGGCACCGGGGTGCTGCTCGGCGTGTGCAGCCTCGGGCTCATCGCGCTCAACGCCAACGGGCTGACCGTCGCCGGGACGTTCACCGGCAAGCCGGACTCCGTGGTCGGACAGCAGGTGCTCGCCCGGCACTTCCCGGCCGGCACCGGCGACCCGCTGTCCGTCATCAGCAACGAGGCCGGCGCGCCCGAAGTACGACGGGCCGTCGACGCCACCCCCGGCATCTCCGCCACCAGCACACCCGTCACCGCGGGAGGCCGCGCCTTCTTCCAGGCCACCGCGACCGACCGGCCCGACAGCGCCGCGGCCAAGGACACCGTCGACCGGGTCCGCACGGCGGTCCACGCCGTACCCGGCGCCGACGCCAAGGTCGGCGGCGGCACCGCCGTGGTCCTCGACGCGGGCCGCGCCGCGACCCACGACAACAAGGTGATCATTCCCCTGGTCCTCGGCGTGGTGCTGCTGATCCTCGCCGCGCTGCTCCGGGCCGTCGTGGCACCGCTCGTGCTCATCGCCACCGTGGTGCTGTCCTACGCGGCGGCGCTGGGCATCAGTGCGTTCGCGTTCACGCACTTCTTCCACTTCAGCGGGGAGGACCAGGCCTTCCCGCTCTTCGTGTTCGTCTTCCTCGTCGCACTCGGCATCGACTACAACATCTTCCTCATGACCCGCGTGCGCGAAGAGGCCGCCAAACACGGCACCCGCGAGGGCGCGGTCGCAGGCCTCGCCGCGACCGGCGGCGTCATCACCTCCGCCGGCCTCATCCTCGCCAGCACCTTCGCCGTCCTGGGAACCCTCCCCGCCGTCGGCTTCGCCGAAATCGGATTCGCCGTGGCTCTGGGCGTCCTCCTCGACACCCTCATCGTCCGCTCCGTCCTGGTCACAGCCCTCACCATCGACCTGTCCCACCACATGTGGTGGCCGAGCGCCCTCTCCCGAGCCACCCCCTCGGACGCGACCGACCCGGCCCGAGTCCCGTAGGACGGGCTACCAGCCCGAGTGCTCAGCGGCGGTCGCGGGCCCACACGTAGGTGAACGGCGAGGTCTCGACGACCTCGCGCGGCCAGGTTCGCCGCACCGTTGCCAGACGACCCTCGTGCTCGGCGATCCAGCCCTCGGGCGCGCGGATGCCCACGGCGACGGTGAGGCGGTCCGGATCGTCGACCGCTACGGAGAGACCTCCCTGGTGGTCGACGTAGATGCTCATGCTGAGGCCGCGGTCGCTGCCGATGGAGAGGTGTCCGCCTGGGGTGAGGGTGGACAGATCCCGCTGCCAGGCGTCGAGTTCGTCGGGGTGGAGTTGTGTGCGGAGCCGGGCGTCCACGAAGTCTGCGGAGACCAGCACGTCCGCGCGCAGGACGTCGTGACGGGTCAGCACGCCGGGTTGGACGCGACCGGTGACGCGGACGACGCAGCCGTTGCCCTCCGCGTCCTCGAGGCGGACCAGGTCGACCGGGGCGGGTTCAGTCATTGGGGTTGCCTCCGAGGCGGGGTTGCTCGTCGGGGAGGGGGTCGGCCCAGATGTTCAGGGGGACGTAGCCTTCGGCGCGGCCGTCTGGGGTCAGGAGGCGGCCCATGCGTTTGGTGACTTCCAGGACCACGGAGCGGTCGAGGACGGTGATGCGGGGGAAGCGGCGCAGCCAGTCGGCTTCGAGGGCTGGGACGTCGCCCGCGGAGCGGAGCCAGACGGCGACGCACAGGTTCGCCTCGCCGGTGACCGCGACGCACATGCGGACATCGGCGTTCGCCGCCAACGCCCAGGCGGTCTCGTCGAGTTCGGGCGGCGGGACGCGCAGCCACAGGGTCGCGCACACCGGCCAGCCGGACAGCGAGTGGGCCACCTCGCAGCGCAGCCGCGCCTGGCCGGAGGCCACCAGGCGGGCCAGGCGGCGGGAGGCGGTGGCCGGGCTCAGGCCGGAGGCCTCGGCGAGTTCGCCGACGGGGAGCCGGCCGTCGCGGCCCAGCGCGAGGACCAGGGCCTGGTCGGCGTCCGAGACACGTACGGGCGCCGCGTCCGGGACACGTACGGGCGCCGCGTCCGGGACACGTATGGGCGCTGCGGCCGAGCCGTGTACGGGCGTCGCCGCCGAGCCCCGTGCGGACGCTGCATCCGAGACACGTACGGGCGCCGCCGGGCCGCGGCGCGGTCCCGGGCCGAGGAGGCTGCGCCGCTGCGCCGGGTCGAGCGAGCGCAGGCGCCAGGCGCTGCCCTCCTGGTAGAGGCGCGTGACCAGGCGCACCCGGGTGGCGCGCACGCCCGGCCGGGCGGAGAGCCGGTGCAGGACGTAGCGGGTCAGCGTCCCCGGGTCCGGCGCGGCGACGGTCAGCTCCAGGTCGCGCCCGCCCGTCATGTGATGGACCGTCAGCGCGTGTACGTCCCGCGCCGTCGCCCGCGCCACCTCGAGGCGGAGCGCCGGCTCCACGTCGACCTCGACCAGCGCCATGCACCCGACGTCGAACGACCCCCGCCCCGGCGCCGGGTAACACGTCACCCACGCGCTGCCCGACGCCTCGAGGCGCCGCCAGCGGCGGGCCAGCGTCACCGGGTCCGCGCCCAGCACCGGCCCCAGCTCCGTCCACGGCGCCCGCGGCGACACCTGGAGCGCGTGGATCAGCGCCAGATCGAGCTCGTCGAGCGCCCCGGCACCTCCCGCGCCTCCCGCGGAACCGGATCGATCCTGCGCCACGATGGCCTCCCTTGCGGTTTTCCGGCGAACCGACATGTCATCAGGCCGCCTCCCGAGACCCTGGCACGGGTCCCCGCCGCCAACCGGACCGGGTGGGGCCACGCCACGAGAGGAGCGCCGCGATGACCGTCCTGGAGGACGCCCGCGCACTGCACGACGACCTGGTGCGGATGCGCCACGACCTGCATGCCCGCCCCGAGCTCGGCCTCGAACTGCCGTACACGCAAGAGCGCGTGCTCGCCGGGCTGGACGGCCTGCCGCTCGAGGTCACGACCGGCCAGGCGCTCAGCTCGGTCACCGCCGTCCTGCGCGGCGCCCGCCCCGGCCCGACCGTGCTGCTGCGCGGCGACATGGACGCCCTCCCCGTCACCGAGCGCTCCGGCGTCGGCTACGCCTCCACCGTCCCGGGCCGCATGCACGCCTGCGGACACGACCTGCACACCACGATGCTGGCCGGCGCCGCGCACCTGCTGTCCGCGCGCCGCGACACGCTCGCCGGCGACGTCGTGTTCATGTTCCAGCCCGGCGAGGAGGGCCCCGGCGGCGCCGGCCTCATGATCGAGGAGGGCGTGCTCGACGCCTCCGGGCAGCGGGCGAGCGCCGCCTACGCCCTGCACGTCGCGTCCGCGATGCTCCCGCAGGGCGTGTTCTCCGGCCGCCCCGGGACCGCGCTCGCCGCCGCCGACTCGGTCACCGTGACCGTCCGCGGCCAGGGCGGCCACGGCTCCATGCCGTACCTCGCCAAGGACCCCGTGCCGGTCGCGTGCGAGATGGTCCTCGCGCTGCAGGCCATGGTCACCCGGCGGTTCGACATCTTCGACCCGGTGGTCGTGACCGTCGGCAGCTTCCACGCCGGGACGGTCGACAACGTCATACCGGGCGAGGCGGTCTTCCACGCCACGCTCAGGTCGTTCTCGCGCGAGGCGCACGGCCGCATCAAGGACGAGGTCGTCGCCGTGGTCCGCGGTGTCGCCGCCGCGCACGGCCTCGAGGCGGAGTGCGACTTCGGCCGCATGAGCTACCCCGTGACGGTCAACGACGCCGACGAGGCCGCGCACGTCGCCGCGACCGTGCGCGAGGTCCTCGGCGAGGAGCGCTTCCGCGACGCGCCCAAGCCCGGCGCGGGCGCCGAGGACTTCTCGCTGGTTCTGGAGGACGTCCCGGGCGCGATGGTCATGCTCGGCGCCTGCCCCGCCGACCGCGACCTCGCCAAGGCCCCGGCCAACCACGCCCCGGAGGCCGCGTTCGCCGACGACGTGCTGTCCGACGGCGCGGCCATCTACGCCGAACTGGCCCTGCGGCGGCTGACCGCCGCTGAGGCGGAGCAGGTCGCGACGGAGTAGCACAGCGGCACGGCGGGCGGCTTCGCACCCATGGCGGGGCAACCGGGGTGCGAGGCCTCGCCGATGGCGTGTGCCCGGCGAGGCGGCCGCGGGAGCGACGGCGGCGTGGCCGCCGCCTACCGTGCGCTCGGGCACGGTCGACGTGACCGCGGTGGTCCCGGCGTGGGCTGTGCCGATGGCGCGGGGCGAGGAGACGCCGGCACCCGCGTCCCGCGACGGCGCGCCGTCTCGGCGAGCAGCATCTCGGGGTCAGGACCCGTTCCAGGCCTCGTGACCCGGCCGCCGCCTACCGTGCGCTCGGGCACGGTCGACGTGACCGCGGTGGTCCCGGCGTGGGCTGTGCCGATGGCGCGGGGCGAGGAGGCACCGGCACCCGCGTCCCGCGACGGCGCGCCGTCTCGGCGAGCGGCCCCTCGGGGCCAGGACCCGTTCCAGGCCTCGTGACCCGGCCGCCGCCGTGTGCCCTCGCCGCCGCACCCCGCCGCGTGCCCCCGTCGGAGGCCCCGCTTCGCGTCGGCGTGGCTTCGCCGCCGTGTCGCCGCGCGATCTGGGGCCGCGGCGCCTTGTGACCCGGCCGCCGCCGTGTGCCCTCGCCGCCGCACCCCGCCGCGTGCCCCCGTCGGAGGCCCCGCTTCGCGTCGGCGTGGCTTCGCCGCCGTGTCGCCGCGCGATCCGGGGCCGCACCGTCGGTCGCCGGTCGCCGGTCGCCGGTCGCCTGGGCCCGCGCCGTGCCGTCGTTCGCGTGCCTCCGTTCCCGCCGAAGGCGCCTCCGCACGTGGCCGATAGGTGATCTCGCGCGTGGGAACCACGACCCGTGCCGGGTAGTTTGGTAAGCAGAACCATCCGGTCCGTCCCACGGGGGCGAGTGACGTGCCGCGCGCGACGCGGGCGTCGGCGAGGAGGCGCGATGCCGACGAAGACGGAGGCGACGCCGGCGCGCCGCCGGCAGGCTCGAGGGGAGGCCCGCGCGGCGCATCTGCTCGAGGCGGCGTCGGAGGTCTTCGCGGACGTCGGGTACGCGGCCGCCACCACCAACGCCATCGCGGCCCGCGCCAAGGCCTCGCCCGGCACGCTCTACCAGTTCTTCCCCAACAAGGAGGCGATGGCCAGCGCGCTGGCCGAGCGCTACCTCGCCCAACTCGACGACGACTACGCGTTCGTCGCCGACGCCGACCTCGCGGCCCTGCCGCTGGACGCGCTGCTCGACCGCATCATCGACCCGATGATCCGGTTCAACGTCGCCAACCCCGCCTTCAAGGCCCTGTTCGCCGGCCCCGCCACCCCCGGCCACCTCGCCGAGTCCGCCGAACGCCTGCACACCGCCGTGCACGCCTGGGTCGACGCCGTCCTCACCGCGATCGCCCCCGCCCTGCCGCCGCGCGAGCGACAGCGCGCGGCGACGGTGACCGTGCACGTCGTCCGCGCGCTGCTGCCGGTGATCATCGCCGCCCGCGGGTCGGAGCGGACGGCGATGACCGCCGAGCTGAAGAAGGCGCTCCTGGGCTACCTGACCCCGCTCGACGCCCGGCCCGCGCCGGACGCCTAGCGGCCCTGTCGGCCGGGCGTCACGCCGGGTACGGCGTCAACGTCACCCGCCCCGTCGCCAGCTCCTTCCCGAACTGCGTGACCGCCACCTCCACCTGCACGCTCCCCGGCAGCACCCCCGGGTCCGGCTCGCCGACCACGCGCGCCGTGTAGTCCAGGTCCGTCTCGAACTCGCCGAAGTCCGCGAACCCCGTCTCGCACGCCGTCAGCGCCACCTCCGGCGCGGACAGCGCACCCGTCCGGCACGACTCCAGGATCGCCGCCTGCCGGAAGCCCTCGACGATGAACGGGCCCGGCACGTGGTCGTAGTCGTGGTCGAAGTACGACGGATGCCCACGGTCGATCACCAGCGGATACCGGCCGGCCTCCGGCTCGGCGACCACGATGTTGCGCACGTCCCGGCGCCCCACCAGACGCGGGTCCACGCCCGACCGCGGCACCGGCGGCGGCGCGTCCGCCAGCGGCTTGCGCGAACGCTGGAAACGGCGCAGCGCCAGGTAGTCGTCGCGCGACATGAACGCGACGTCCCCGTTGATCGTCATCGCGGTCACCCCGCCGACCTCGAGCTCGCCGACCAGGCCGAGGCTGCCGAGCTCGCCGTCGGCGAACTTCTTGTCCACCAGCCGGTAGCGCAGCAGCCCCTCCAGCGGCGACCGGGCGTTGTCGCGGAACGCCTCCAGGTCGGTCACCTGGAACCCGTACGTGCGCAGGCTGAACGGCAGCGACAGCGGGATGTCCACGAACCGGTGCAGCACGACGAACGAGCCCTGCCGGGCCGCCTCCGCCGTCGCGAACGGGTCGTGGAACGGCACCACCCGGTCGCCCCACAGCGCGTGCGCGCGCGGGATCTGCCACGCGAGCAGGAACTCGTCCTCGCCCACCTGCGCGGCGTCCGTCACGAACACCTCGCCGACCGCGCGGCGGTGCGCGATCGCGTTCGGCACGGTCTGGCTGAACGTCAGCTGCGGGGCGGTGTCGGTCGTGGTCATGCGCGGGCCTCCTCGGCGGGCGTCGTGTCAGTGAGAGCGGACGAAACGTCGGAGACGGCGGTACGGGCGCCGCGCACCGCGGCCGGGGCCGCCGACGCCGCGCGGGGCACCGGGCCCGACCCGTTGCGGTGCCGCCGCCCGGCGTCCGGCGGCACCTCCTCGAACACGGGCCGCCGCGTCTTGCGGCGCCGCGCCAGCTCGAGCGCCAGCACGTCCCGCACCTCGCGCGCCACCGCCGCACGCCCCTGCGCCGGGGGCTTCCACAGCAGCCGGGCGGCGGCCCCGACCACGCGTGGGGGCGACACGAGTTGCGCCGGGCCGATGCGGTGGCTGAACAACGCGAGGAACTCGTCGATCTTGCCGCGCTCGTACAGGCGCGCCATCACGTCCGGCACGACCGCGGGCAGCGGGCCCTCCTTGCCCAGGTCCGCGGCCAGCCAGTAGTACGGCGCGTACGAGCGGTCCCGCCACCCCCAGAACCGGCGTGTCGCCCGGTCCACCTCGCGGTCGGACACCCGCAGCGTGCGCACGATCTCCGGTGCCAGCCACGACGCCTGGTGGAACGCGTCGCCGATGCCGCGGCCCGCCGCCGGGTCCTTGAAATGACCCGAGTCGCCCAGCAGCACCCACCCCGGGCCCGCCGCCTCGCGGAAGTAGCCCGTGAAGTTCAGGATGCCGTGGATCTTCGAGGCCAGCGTCGCGTTCGCCAACGCCTTCGCCACCGGCGCACAGCTGTGCACGTGCTCCATCAGCATGCCCTCGAGGTCCGCGCGGAACAGGTCCCGCTCGTGCACCTCGGGGGACACACCCACGATGTACAGGCCGTCGTCCGCGGGACCCGCGAAGATGTGCCGGTCACCCCAACGGTGGAACACGAACCGCGGCGTCGGCGCCAGGTCCGCGCCCGCGAAGTACGCCCAGTAGTAGTGCCGCTCATTGGTCGTCAGGTTGTAGCGGCGGGCTCCCCGCAGCCGCGCCACCGTCGATTCCCGGCCATCGGCGCCGACCACCAGACGCGCCCGCAGCACCGACTCCTCGCCGTCGTGCACGACGCGCACACCCGCCACCCGGCCGTGCTCCACGAGCAGGTCGGTCACCTTCGTGGCCATCCGCACCGACGCCCCGGCGTCCACCGCCGCGTCCCGCAGGATCGGGTCCAGCACATGCCGGCGGATCGACGCCGCGCCGCCCGGATCACCCGGCCGCAACGGGAAGTCCTGGGCGAACGTGAAGTCGTCCATGCGCGTGTCCGTGCCCGTCATCAACGTGGCACCGGTCGCGTGGATTTCGTCCATCACCCCCAGGCGGTTCAGGAACGCGAGTGCGTCCGCCTGGATGCAGTGCGACGACAACGTCGGACGCGGGAACGTCGCCTGCTCCACCACCGCCACGTCCAACCCGCCGCGCGCCAACAGCGCCGCCAGCGGCGAACCGGCGCACCGCGCCCCGACGATCACCACGTCGAACGACTCGTCGCGCCCCGCGCGCGCGGCCTCCACGGCCCGCGCCCGCGCGGCCCGCTCGATCTGTACGGCCCGTTCGGCCTGCTCGGCCACGACGGAACCCCCTCCCGGACTCGATGGGCGGCCGGTCATGCGACCAGGGCCGCGCGGATCGTGCGCAGCACGTCCCGCTCGTAGTTGTGCAGCGCGAAATGGCCGCCGGTCAGCATGTGCGCGGTGAACCGGCCCGTCGTGAGGTCCGCCCAACCGCGCAGGCCCTCCCGGCGCACGGTCGGGTCACGGTCGCCGGCGAACGCCGTGATCGGGCAGTCCAGCGGCGGGCCGGGCACGAACCGGTACGACGCCGCGAGCCGCAGGTCGGCGCGCAGCACGGGCAGGAAGTAAGCCAGCAACTCCGGGTCGGCGCGCACCACGTCCGGGATACCGCCGTACAGCCGGTCGACCAGCTCGACGAGCTCGCCGTCGTCGTCCGGCACCGCCGGCGCGTGCCCCGAGGTCGGCGCGGACCGAGCCGCGACGACCAGGTGCACCGGAGGCACGCCGAGCGCGGTGAGCGCCCGCGCCACCTCGAACGCGACGACCGAACCGAGGCTCTGGCCGAACAGGGCCACGGGCCGGTCCACCTCCGCCGCGATCCGCTCGGCGAAGCCATTGACGAAGTCCGGCCAGGCGGGGACGGGCGCCGTACCCGCACGCACCCCCTGCCGGGGCAACGTGCCGTGCCACACCTCGACGTCGGGCGCCAGGCGCTCGGGCCACTGCCGGAACATCGACGCATTGCCCCCCGCGTGCGGGAACCCGACGAGCGCGACAGACGCCCGCAGTTGCGGAACCCGGCGGCCGACCTCGACCGCGAGCGCCGTAGTGGTGGAGATCTGGGACATCAGGAACCCTCGGCTCTGACGAGTAGTGGCGTTGGAGGAACGGCCTTCCGGCCGGGGGACGGACGGTTGTTGCGCCGACGGGACGGGTGGGGTGGGACGGGGGCGTGGGCCGTGGCGCGACGCGCCGTGGGACGGGAGGCATCGCGCTCGACGTGGCCTTCGACGCGACGCTCGGTGCGCGACGACGCCGTGCGATGGCCCTGAGTGTGCGGCGCCGTCCGGGACGTGGGCGCTGCGTCGGCGAGGCTGTCACCGGCGGGCCGGCCGCCTCGCTCGGCAGTCGTGGTCGGGGCTGTGGTCGGCTGTGGGGTGGCCTGAGCCGTTCGGCCACTCCCGTTTCGCGTTGCCCGGTCGCTTTCGGGGGTCATGCCGCGGCCTCCCGTCGGCGGCCGGGCTCGGTCGGTTCCGGTTGGGGGTGGGGCGGGGGGCCGCCGTCGGCCTCGGCGGCCGCGGCGGCGACGGCCGCGCCGAGGCCGGCCACCGTGCCGCTGTCGAGCAGGGCCGCCAGCGGGACGGTGAAGCCCAGTTCGCGGGAGATCTGGTTCTTCAGCTCGACGATGATCAGCGAGTCGAGGTCCAGGCCCTCCAGCGGCGCGTCCTCGGCGACCTCCTCCGGGGCCGCCAGGCCCATCGCGGCGGCCAGGCGCTCCCGCACGAACCGGGTGCACGACTCCGGGGTCGGCCGCGGTTCCGCCGAGGCGTGCTCGATCTCGTCGCTCTCGGGGACGGAACGCACCAGCCCCGTGGCGCGGTGGCCGTGCGACTCGGGGGCCACGTCCAGCCAGTGCCGCCGACGCTGCCACGGGTACAGCGGCAGCGCGACGTGCCCGGCCGGCCGGCCCAGGACCGCCGTCCAGTCGACCGGCACGCCCGCGCGGTACAGGCCGCCCAGCGCCGCCGCCAGTTCGGCCCCCGCCGCCCGGCCGCGCCGCAGGCTCGGCACCGCCTCGTGCGGCACACCCGACGCCTCGAACGTCGCACCGATGTCCTGGAGCAGCGCCGGGTGCGGCCCCACCTCCAGCACCACCGTGTACCCGTCGCGGGCCAGCGCGGCCGCCGCCGGGTGGAACAGCACCGCCTCGCGCAGGTTGCGTGCCCAGTGCGCCGCGTCGAGCTCGGCCGCGCCGATCCGTTCGCCCGTCACCGTCGAGTACAGCGGCGTGTGGCCGGGCGCCGCCCGCAGCGCCCGCACCTCGTCGGCCAGCGCCTCGGCGTGCCCGTCGAGCAGCGCGCTGTGGAACGCGTACTCGACGGCCAACGCCCGCGACGTGACGCCGCGTTCCGCCGCGAGCGCGACCACGCGGGCGACCGCCTCGGCCTCGCCCGACACGACTGTCGAACGCGGCCCGTTGACCGCGCCGAAGCCGACCACCCCGCCGGCCTCGGCCAGCAGCGCGCCGACGGTGTCCGCGTCGGCGGCCAGGGCCGCCATCCGCCCGCCGCGCGCGCCGCGTTCGGTGTGCCGCGCACGGCGCACCAGCAGGTCGAGGGCCTGCTCGCGGGTCAGCATGCCGGCGGCGCAGGCCGCGACGACCTCGCCCATGCTGTGCCCCGCGACCGCGTCCGGCACGACGCCCCAGGCCCGCCACTGCGCGGCGAGCGCCAGCTGGAGCGCACCGATCGCGACCTGCGCGACGCCCGTCTCGGCCAGCCGGGTCTCCGCCTCCGGCGCGTGCAGCGCCTCGACGACCGACCAGCCGGCCAACTCCCGTACGACCGCGTCACACGCGACGAGTTCGGCGTGCGCGGCCGGGAACAGCCCGGGCCGGTCCGCGAACTCGCGTCCCATGCCCAGCCATTGCGTGCCCTGCCCACTGAACACGAACGCCACCCGCGGCCCCTCCGCCGCGGGACGAGGCCGCCCACCGACGGCGCCGCGCAAGCCCGCCGCGAGCTCCGCAGCGTCGACACCGGTCACGGCGAGACGCAGCGGGTGGTGGGTGCGGGAGTGCGCGGCGGCCGAGCACACGGCGGCGGGGTCCGCACCGGACTCCAGCAGGTCGGCATAGCCCTGTGCCAGCGCGTCCAACGCACCGCCGGAGCGGGCTGAGAGCGGCAGCACGAGCACCGGCGCCGAGGAGGCCGACGCGTCGACGTCCGGCAGGGACGATGCGACCGCCGCCGACGCGCCGGTGTGGGCCGCGTCTACCGCCGGCGACGAGGTGGATGATGTGGGCGGACTCGTGTGTGTCGCCTGTGTTTTCGCGCCCACGGGCTGGCCGGTTGCGGCCGCAGACGTGACCGCCGACGACCCGCCGCTGTGTGACGGGTCTACCGCCGCGAAAGGCGGGCTGTCTGCCGTGCGCGTGCTCGCGACGTCGCCCGCCGACGACGCGCCGGGCGTCTCCCGCATGTCCGCATCCGTCTGCAGGGTCGACGGGGACGGTGTGACGCCCTGAGCCACGTGGCCGTCCGAGGCGGACGGACCCGCGGTGCGCCCGGCCGCGGACGTGGATGCCTTGGGCTGAGTGACGTGTGTCGCCTGTGTGTTCGCGCCGCCTCGCTGGCCGGTTGCGGCGACCGCTCCGGGTGGCGGGCCCGCGAGGATCGCGTGGGCGTTTGCTCCGCCGAAGCCGAACGAGCTGACCGCCGCCAGGCGCGGCGGGCCTTCTGCGGGGTCGGCGTCGGCCGGGTCGGTCAGGTCCGCGGGTTCGGTGGCGGGGCGGGGCGTCGGGAGGTCGGTCAGTTCGGTGGGGACGGTCAGCCGCGTTCCCGACAGGTCGATCTCCGGGTTGAGCGCGTCCAGGTGCAGGTGTGGCGGGACCTGGCCGTGTTCGAGGACCAGCAGGGCCTTGATCAGGCCGCTGATCCCGGCCGCCGCCTCCTGGTGGCCGAAGTTGGTCTTCACCGAGCCGATCGCGCACGCGCCGCCGCCCGGCCCGTAGACCTCGCGCAGCGCGTCGACCTCGATCGGGTCGCCGAGGCGGGTGCCGGTGCCGTGCGCCTCCACGTACACGACGTCCTGGGCGCGCGCCCCCGCGTCGAGCAGCGCGCGGCGGATCAGCCGGGTCTGGGCCTGCGGGGCGGGCGCCGTCAGGCCGTTTGTTCGCCCGTTGTGGTTGACCGCGGTGCCGCGGATCACGCCGCGCACCCGGTGCCCGGCCTCCTCCGCGTCCGACAGCCGCGTGAGCAGCAGCATGCCGCAGCCCTCCGCGCGCACGATGCCCTCCGCGCCCGCGTCGAACGTGCGGCACCGGCCGCCCGGCGCCATCGGCAGCACCTTCTCCGTCACCTGCGACGCCGCCTCGGTCAGGATCACGTTCACCCCGCCGACGAGCGCGAAGTCGCAGTCCCCGGCGCGCAGCGCCCGGCACGCCAGGTGCAGCGCGATCAGCGACGACGAGCACGCCGTGTCGACCGCGAGGCTCGGACCGGTCAGGTCCAGCAGGTACGACACCCGGTTCGCGGCGATGCTGTGCGCGCCGCCGGGCGCCGTGTACGCCGTGATCGGCGCCCGCCCCGCCATCTGCATCGTCAGGTAGTCGCCGCCGTACAGCCCCAGGAACACGCCCGTGCTGCGCTCCCGCAGCCGTTCCACCGGCAGCCCCGCGTCCTCGGCGGCCTCCCACGCGGTCTCCAGCACCAGGCGCTGCTGGGGGTCCATGTGGTCCGCCTCGGCCGTCCCGATCCCGAAGAACTCGGCGTCGAAGCCGTCGAGTTCGGGCAGCAGCGCCGCGTACCGGCCGTCGGCCGGCGGACCGGCGGGGGCGGCGGCGCGCCGCCCGTCCGCCGTGTCCACCATCGCCGTCACCGTGTCGGTGCCGGCGCACAGCAGCTCCCACAGCCCGGCCGTGTCGGCCGCGCCGCCGGGTGTCCGCACGCCGATCCCGAGGACCGCGACCGGCTCGGTGCGGGCCCGCTCCGCGGCGGACAACCGGGCCCGGGTGTCCCGGAGTTGACGCAGGGCCTGTTCCAGAAGTCGACGCTGGTCTCCCGCGCCCGACCCGCTCATGATTCCTCCGCGTTGTCCACTGGTGCCAAGGCGTCGAGCTCGGCCGCGAGCAGGGCGGCGAGTTCGGCGTCGTCGAGGTCTTCCAGGCCGTCGTCCGGGTCGGTGGTGTCGGGGGTGTGGCCGTTCGAGGCACCGTTCGAGCCGCCGTTCGACGCGGTCACCGGGTTGCCCGGGGCGTCTTCGACGTCGGCCAGACCCATCCGGTCCAGCAGCGCCCGGGTCAGCGCGGCGACCGTCGGGTGGGCGTAGACGAGCGTCGCGGACAGCTTCACCGTGAGCGCCGCCTCCAGCCGGTCCCGCAGCTCGACCGCCATCAGCGAGTCGAACCCCAGGTCCTGGAACGGCACGGACGACGGGACGCCCGCCGCCGTCGCCCCCAGCACCGAGGCGACCTGCCCCGTCAGGAACTCCCGCAGCAGCCGCGTGCGCGGCTCGCCCGCGGCCGCCCCCGCCAGCGCCGCGCGCACGTCCGGCGCCGCCGGGCCGTCCGACGTCTCCGGCAGCAGGCCGGCGAGGACCTGCCGTGCCGCCGGGCCCCAGCCCGCGCCGCGCAGCGCCTCCGGGACGAACGCGGCCGCCGCCATGTGCGCGGCGCCGCGGTCCAGCGCGTCGTCGAACAACGCCACGCCGACCCGCGGGTCCAACGCCGGGATGCCGCGCGCCGCGAGCCGGTCCAGGCCGTCGGCCCCTGCCTGCAGGGCCAGGCCGGCCTCCGCCCACGGGCCCCACGCGACGCTCTGCGCGGGCAGGCCGCGTGCCTGACGGTGGAACGCCAGCGCGTCCAGGACGCCGTTCGCCGCCGCGTACGCCGCCTGCCCGGGCGAACCGACCAGGCCGGCCAGCGACGAGAACAGCACGAACAGCTCCACCGGCTGATCCGCCGTCAGCTCGTGCAGGTGCCACGCCCCCGACGCCTTGCCGGCGAACGCCCTCAGGACGCCCTCGCCGGTGAGGTCCGGCAGCAGCGCGTTCTCCAGCACGCCCGCAAGGTGGAAGACGCCCGCGACCGGGACGTCCGACGTCGCCAGCGCGGCCGCCAGTGCGCCGCGGTCGGCGGCGTCCGCCCGCGCGGTGCGCACGTCCGCGCCCCGCGCACGCAGCGCGGCCAGCTCCCGCTCCGCCGCCTCGGACGGCGCCGAACGGCCGAGCAGCAGCAGATGCCGCGCGCCCCGCTCGACCAGGCGCCGCGCCACCAGCAGACCCAGCACACCCAGGCCGCCGGTGAGCACGTAGCGGCGGTCGGCGCGGATCGTGGTCGGAGCGTCCGGCACACCGGACGCGGCGACCAGCTCCGGCGCCACACGCACGCCGGCGCGCACTGCCTGCTGCGCGGGCGGATACGCCTCCAGCAGCGCCGCACCCGCCGCGTCCCACGCCTCGGGGTCCCGCGGGTCGTCCAGACCCAGCAGCGAACACCCGGACTCGGACAGCTCGTTCGCCGCCACCCGGCCCAGACCCCACACCGCGCCGCCCGACAGGTCGCCGTCGGCGACCGCCAGCCACAGACGCGGCGCGTCGGCCGCCCACGGGTACGCCGCGACCGCCTGCGCCACGCGTAGCGCCCGCAGGGCCGGGAGCGGATCGGGCCCGTCGAGGTCCGGCGCGTCACCGGGTCCGGCCAGCGCCCGGGCGTCCAGCACACCGCGCAGCGCGCCGAACCGGGCCTCCGCGTCGGCGAACACGGCCTGGTAGCCGCCTGCCGTGTCCGGGTCCGTGATCAGCGTGTGCCCGCCCGCGCGGATCAGCCGCAGCGCCAACTGCTGCGCCACACCCGCCCCGTCGTCCAGCACCAGCCAGTCGCCCGGCGAACCCGCCGCCTCCGCCGCGGTCTCGTCGAGCGGCCGCCACACCACGTCGTACAGCCGACCGGTCTCCACCGCCCGGCGCGGCGCCGACAGCGCCACCCGCAGGCCGCGCGCCGCCCACAGCACGACGCCTTCGTCGTCCGCGACCGTCACGTCCGCGACGATCCGCCGCCCGTCGACCGACACCAGCCGCGCGTGGCACCACACCGTCTCCGGGGGAGTGCCGTCGTGCCGCGACCACACCTCGTCCGCGCCCGCGGGCAACGGAACGCCGCCGTGCGCCGAAGACGTGGCGGCCGCGACCGTGTGCAGGCACGCGTCCAGGTGCGCCGGGTGCAACGCCTGGGCGCGGCCCGGACGGTAGCGGGGGAGCCCCGAAGGCAGGACGACCCTCGCCACCGCCTCGCCCGAACCCGCCCACGCCTCGGCCAGGCCCCGGAAACGCGGGCCGTAGCGCAGCCCGGCCTCCTCCAGCGCGCGGTACAGCGCGTCCACGTCGAGCGTCTCGGCGCAACGCGCCCGCGCGGCCTCGAGGTCCTCCGCCGGAGGCCGCGGACCGGCGGGAGCGACGCCGCCCGACGCGTGCGTCACAGGGGTGCCCTCGCCCCACGACGCGACCGTGAACCGGCTTTCCACGAGCGTCAGTTGGGGTTGCTCGGAGACCGGCGCCGGGCACGGAGCGGCGAAGTCCACGCCCGTGAGCGTGACCGGCACCGCCGGATCCGCACCGGCCGCGGCCTCGGCGGCCGCGGTCAGCCAGTACGCACCCGCCACCAACGGCAGGTCCTCGACGACGTGCTCGGCCAGCTCCGGGGCCGACCCGGCGTCCACGGCCAGCGGCCACAGGCCCAGCCCGGGCTGCGCGGCGACGCGGACACGCGGACCGAGCAGGCCGTCCGCCTGCGTCGCGCCGACGCCCGAGCCCGAGCCCGAGCCCGTGAACGGGCGCGCTGCGGGGAACCGGCGATGCGACCACCCGTGACGCGGCACCGGCACGTGCGGCACCGGGGCCGGGTGCAGCGCCGACCAGTCGACCGGGACACCGTCCGCGTACAGCTCGCCCAACGCGCCGAGCATCGCGGCGGCCTCGTCGTCCTCCCGGCGCAGCGACGAGACCACGGTCGCGTCGCCGCCGACCAGTTCGGCCAACGGGCGGGCCAGCACCGGGTGCGGGGTCAGCTCGACGAACGTGTCGAACCCGTCCGCGAGCAGCCGCTCGACGGCCGGGGCGAAACGGACGGTCGCGCGCAGGTTCGTGCGCCAGTACTCCGGGCCGAGCGTCGCACCCGGGACCGGCGTGCCGGTGACCGTCGAATAGAACGCCAGCCCGCCGTCGCGAGGGGCGATGCCCCGCAGTGCGGCGAACAGCTCCGGCTGGACGGGCTCGACCTGCGGGCTGTGCGCGGCGAACTCGACGGCGATCCGGCGTGCGAACACCGCCCTGGCGGTCAGCTCCGCCACGACGTCGTCCAGCGCCTCCGGCGTACCCGAAAGAACCGTCGCGCGCGGGCCGTTGACCGCGGCGACGGCAAGCTCACCGGGGCGTTCCGCGACCAGCGCCTCCGCGCCCGCCGCGTCGAGCTCGACGACCGCCATACCGCCGCGGCCGGTCAGACCGGTCAGCAGACGGCTGCGCTCGCACGCGATCCGCGCCGCGTCGGCGAGGTCGAGGGCGCCCGCGACGTGCGCGGCGGCGATCTCGCCCATGCTGTGGCCGACCACCGCGTCGAACGCCACCCCGCGCGCCCGCCACGACGCCGCCAACGCGACCTGCAGCGCGAACAGGGCGGGCTGCACCTGCGCGGTGCCCTCGGCGACCAGGCCGAGCTCGTCGTCCCACAGGCCGTGGCCCAGCCACACGGCCAACTCGGCGTCGACCCGGCGCAGTTCGTCCCGGAACACGGGGTCGACCGCGGCGAGCCGCCGCCCCATCCCGGGCCACTGCGGACCCTGCCCCGGAAAGACCAGCACGGTCTTCGCCCGCCGCCGTGCCGCGGTCCGCGGCCCGACGGTCCCGGGCAGCGCCTTGCCGTCCGCGAGCGCCCGCAACCCCTCCGCGAGCTCCCCGGCCGACGAGGCCACCACCGCGGCCCGCACGGGATCGTGATCAGCCCGCACCGCAGCGGCCGCCGCGGCCCGCACAGCCCACACAGGATCCCCATCCGACGCGTCGGCCTGCCCCGCCCAAGCCCCCGCCCGCCGAACCAGCGCTTCGGGGCTGCGGCCCGACACGGGGAACAGGAGCGGGAACCCGGCCCCGAGCTCCGACGGACCGCCGGGGTGAGCCGACGAGGCCGAATCAGGGGACAGGAGCGGAGCGGAGGAACGGTCGCCGCCCTCGCCGGCCCCGCGGGCCGCAACGGCTCCGCCGCGCGACGTCGCGGAACTGGCGGACTGTTCGGCGGCATTGCCTGCGGTGGCGGGGGAGTGGGACCCGCCGGGCCCTTCGATCGCGGCGGCATCGCCGTGTGACGGGTCCGGGGAGTCGGCTCCGGGTGCCCAGACGGCGCCCGCGCCGATGCCTGCGAGGAGGCCGTCGTGCGCGCCCACCCGGCCGCGGACCGTCGGCGACCGGTGGTCGGTCTCCGCCGCGGCGGTTGCGGTGGTGCGGTGGTCGGCGACCTTGCTCGCGACGCCTGGTCGGTTCGTGTCGTCGACGTCGACGGGCTCGTCGGTGCTCGGTCGCGCGTTGGGTGCCAGGGGGGCCGGGGCGGCGGCCAGGACCAGGTGGGCGTTCGTTCCGCCGAAGCCGAAGGAGCTCACGCCTGCCAGGGCTTCGCCCCAGCCGGGCCACGGTTCGGTCTGGGCCGGGACGACCACCGGGATGCGGTCGAGGCCCAGGAGCGGGTTGGGTTTGTCGAAGTGGACCGTCGGGGGGACCGTGCGGTGGTGGAGGGACAGGGCCGTCTTGATCAGGCCTGCCACACCCGCCGCCGCCTCCAGGTGTCCGATGTTGGACTTCGCGGAGCCGATCAGGAGGGGGCGGTCCGCCGGGCGGTCGGCGCACAGGACCGTGGCGAGGGCGCCGACCTCGATCGGGTCGCCGACGGCGGTGCCGGTGCCGTGGGCCTCGACGTACGCGACGGTGCCCGGGTCGACGCCCGCCGCCTGGTACGCGGCGGCCAGCGCGGCTTCCTGCGCCGGGCGGTTCGGGGCGGTCAGGCCGTTGGTCCGGCCGTCCTGGTTGACCGCGCCCCCGAGGATCACGGCGTACACGCGGTCGCCGTCCGCCAGCGCCCGTGCCAGCGGCTTCAGGACGACCACGCCGGCGCCCTCGCTGCGCACGTAGCCGTCGGCGCGCGCGTCGAACGGCTTGCAGCGGCCGTCGGCGGCCATCAGCCCGCTGCGGCTGAAGCTCAGCGCGATCCGCGGGCTGGTGATCACGTTCACGCCGCCGGCCAGCGCCAGTTCGGCCTCGCCGGCGCGCAGTGCGGCCGCCGCGAGGTGGACCGCCACCAGCGAGGAGGAGCACGCGCTGTCGACGACCATGCTGGGCCCGCGCAGGTTCAGGACGTACGAGAGCCGGTTGGCGACGATGCTCAGCGCCCCGCCGGTGCCGTCGTACGCCTCGGCCCCGTCGAGCCGCCCCAGCATCGCCGAGCCGTGGTCGAACGTCGCGACGCCCATGTACACGCCGGTCCGCGACCCGGACAGCCCGCTCGGCGCGATGCCCGCGTCCTCCAGGGCCTCCCACGCGACCTCGAGGGCGAGCCGCTGCTGCGGGTCCATGCGCGCGGCCTCGCGGGCCGAGACACCGAAGAACTCGGCGTCGAAGCCCTCGGCGTCGTCGAGGAACCCGCCCCAGCGGGTGTTCATGCGCCCCGGCACCTGCGGGTCCGGGTCGTAGTACGCGTCGGCGTCCCACCGGTCGGCCGGGACCTCGCGGATCGCGTCGACGCCGCCGGTCAGCAGCTTCCAGTACGCTTCGGGGCCGGAGGCCCCCGGCACGCGGCAGCCGATGCCGACGACCGCGACCGCGTCGTGGTCGACCGCGTCGGACCGCACCGCGGCGCCCGGCGCCGCCTCCGTGTCGGCGGCGAGCCGTTCGGCGACGTGGGCGGCGACCGCGTCGATGGTCGGGTAGTCGTACGCCAGCGTGGCCGACAGCTCGACGCCCAGCCAGCGCTGCAGGTCGTCGGACAGCTCCACGGCCTGCACCGAGGAGAGCCCCAGGTGGGTGAACGGCATGTCGTGCGGCACCGATTCGGGCCCCACGCCCAGCAGCGACGCGACGCGCCCCGCCAGCCAGTCCGCTATGTGCTCGGCCATCACCCGACCTCCTTCACCTTCGCGCGGGCCGGGTCGGCCGCCGGCTTGACCCGGCCGTCCTCGTACAGGGCCTTCGCGGCGCGGCGCTGCACCTTGCCGCTGGAGGTCTTCGGGACGGTGCCGGGCGCGGCGAGCACCAGGTCGTCGACGACGATGCCGTGGTCGGCGCTGACCGCGGCGCGCACGCGCATCGCGATCTCGGCGAGCGCGGGCGCGGGTCCGGAGAACCCGGAGCGGCGCTGCTCGGCCGGCCGCAGCACCTCGGCGACCAGCACCACCCGCTCGTGCCCGTCGCGTTCGACGGAGAACGCCGCGCAGAAGCTGGGGCGGACCCACGCGTGCGCGCTCTCCGCGGACAGCTCGATGTCCTGCGGGTAGTGGTTCTTGCCGCCGACGATCAGCAGGTCCTTCAGGCGGCCGGTGATGTAGAGCTCGCCGTCGTACATCGCGCCCAGGTCGCCGGTGCGCAGGAACGGCCCGGCGCCGGTGTCGCTGGTGCGCGCCGCGAACGTCTCGAGCGTCGCCTCGCGGCGGCCCCAGTAGCCGACGGCGATGTCGTCGCCGGCGATCCACACCTCGCCGACGCTGCCGTCGGGCAGGCTCGCGTGGGTGTCGGGGTCGGCGATCTGGATCCGGCGCGACAGCCGCGGGCCGCCGACGCTCACCAGCTCGTGGTCCGTGCCCGGCTCGACCCGGCCCTGGTGGAGCGCGGCGCGGTCGACGGACAGCACCTTCGCGCCGCCGCCCGGCGTGCCGCCGGTGGTGATCAGCGTCGACTCGGCCAGGCCGTACGCCGGGTACAGCGCCGTGGACTTGAACCCGTACGGCGCGTACGCCTCCGCGAACGCGTGCAGTGTCGCGGGCCGGATCGGCTCGGCGCCGCTGAACGCCAGCTTCCAGTGGCTCAGGTCGAACTCGGCGCGCTCCTCGACCGGGATGCGGCGCACGCACAGGTCGTACGCGAAGTTCGGCGCGCCCGTCGCGGTGCCGCGGTAGCGGGTGAGCGCCCGGAGCCAGCGGGCCGGCCGCTGCACGAACGCCACCGGCGGCATCATCACGGCGGACGCGCCCAGGTAGAGGGTCTGCAGCATCTTGCCGATCAGGCCCATGTCGTGGAACAGCGGCAGCCACGACACCAGGACGTCGTCCTCGGTCAGGCCCATGCAGACGGAGAACATCTCCTCGTTGGCCAGCAGCGCGCGGTGCGTGACCATCACGCCCTTGGGCGTCGACGTCGAGCCGGACGTGTACTGCAGGAACGACAGGTCGTCGGCGCCGATACGCGGCGCCTGGTACGCGTCGGCCTCGTCGTCCCCGACGGTGTCGGTGGCCAGCCACGGCAGCGCGCCGATCTCGGGGGCGACGCTCGACACCGGCTCGTGCAGCCCCGCGGCGCTCTCGCTCAGCACCACGCCGGCATCGCAGTCGCGGGCGATCGCGCGCAGCGTCGCCACCCGCCGCTCGGAGCCGAGCGGCACCGGCGGGGCGACCGGGACGGCTATTACACCGGCGTGCTGACAGGCCAGGAAACCGCGAATGAACTGCATATTGTCGGCGGCCAGCAGCAGCGCCCGCGAACCCGGCTTCACGAGGGTGTGGAGGCGGGCCGCGACGGCGCGTGCGGAGCGGTCCAAGGAGGCGAACGTAAGCCGTCCGGATTCGGTCTGACCGTCGTTGAGAAACGTATAGACAGTTTTTGCCCCACGCTCCTCTGCATGCGTGCTGAGCAGCGAAGAAAGCGTCTTTTCGGACATGAAGCAACCCCTCTTGGAAAATCCGGATAACTCATTTCAGGCTAACAGCGGAACTCTCTCCACGGGCATTTGAAAACGAATGGGGGGAGGTAATCCGAGCAATTCGGAAGTTTTTGTCCGAGCACCTGGATTTAACTTGCCAGCGGGCCGGTAATCGTGTTTTCTCGATTCCGGGTCAATCGGATCCCGTGTGGGATCCGGGTATCCGGGACGTCGAATTCTTTCTGGTTTTCCATATCAAGGAGTTGACCTCACCCATGGCCACGCTCGACCGCAGACGCTTCCTCGCCCTCACCGCCGGTGGATTGGCCGCCGCCGGCCTGGGAACCGCCCAAGCGCACGCGGACACCGCCAGCACCGACCCCGCTCCCTCCGGCGCCGACGGCACGGACGCCGCCGGACGCGGCGGACCGCGCGCCATCGTCATCGGCTCCGGCTTCGGCGGCGCCGTCGCCGCGCTCCGCCTCGGCCGCGCCGGCATACGCACGACCGTCCTGGAACGCGGCCGGTGGTGGCAGTACAGCCCCACCCAGCCCGTCTTCGGCGACGAACTGAACCCCAACAGCGACATGTTCTGGTTCCAGGACACCGCCACCTGGCCGACCGTCCCGCCGATCGCCATCGACAAGGTCCCCGGCGTCCTGGAGGTCACGCAGCAGAACGGCGTGACCGTCGCGTGCGGCGCCGCCGTCGGCGGCGGGTCGATCGTCTACACCGGCTGTACCGTCCAGCCGCCCCAGCGCTACTTCGAGCAGATCTACCCGAGCACCGTCACCTACCGCGAGATGGACACCGTCTACTGGCCGCGCGTGCGCCGCATGCTCGGTGCCCAGACGATCCCGCAGGACCTGTACGGCACCGACCCGTTCACCCACTCGCGCGCCTTCGACGAGCAGATGCGGCTGGCCGGCTACCCCACCACGCGGGTGCCCACCACCTTCAACTGGGACAAGGTCCGCGCCGAACTGGCCGGCACACTGCGCCCGTCCGCGATCATCGGCGAGTCCACGTTCGGCAACAGCGACGGCGCCAAGAACGACGTCACGCAGAACTACCTGCCGGCCGCGCTCGCCACCCGCAACGTGCACATCAGCCCGCTCACCGAGGTCACCGCGATCGGCCGAGGACGGCGCGGCGGCTACACCGTCCAGGTGCGCCGGCTCTCCGAGCAGGGCACCGTCGTCGGCACCGAGGAACTCGCCTGCGACCTGCTGTTCCTGGCCGCCGGGTCGGTCAACACCACCCGGCTCCTGGTCGCCGCCCGCGACACCGGAGCGCTGCCCGACCTGGACGCGTCGGTCGGCACCGGGTGGGGCACCAACGGCGACGCGTTCGGCCTGCGCACCTTCGCCGGCGCCACCGGCGACGGCCAGGCCGCGCCGTGCGTGTCCACCACGTTCGTCGACTCCGGCTTCGGCATGCCGATCCGGGTGGAGAACTGGTACGCCATGGCGTTCGACCGCACCGCCGGCATGGCGCAGTTCAGCGTCGCCGTCGACATGGACAACCGCGGCACCTGGCGGTACGACCCGGCGACCGGCCAGGTCGCGCTCGCCGACTGGACGGCGGCGAAGAACGCGCCGTCCGAGGCGGCGGCCGTCGGCTTCAACCAGATGATCATCGACAAGGGCCTGGCCGGCCCCGCACCCGTACCGAACCCCACCGGCCTGACCGCGCACCCGCTGGGCGGCTGCGCCATGGGCGGTGCCGCGGACACGTTCGGCCGGGTGCGCGGCAACCGCGGCCTGTACGTGGTCGACGGGGCGCTCGTCCCCGGCAACATCGGCGGCGCCAACCCGTCGCTGACCATCGCCGCGCTGGCCGAACGCGCGCTCGACGACATCGTCGCGCACGCGGGCTGACCCGGCACCCGTCCGGTCGGCCGCGGCACGACGGTCTGCGGCCGACCGGACGGCACCACCCCGCGCACCACCGGACGCACCACCCCGGACACCGCTCCCGAACTTCGGAAAGGCCGACACCCCATGGACGCCACCACCGCGGGCACCGCCGTCGTCATCGGCGCGACCTCCGGCATCGGCCGCGAGACCGCCCGCCAACTCGCCGCCCACGGCCACGACGTCGTCGCCGTCGGCCGCGACGCCGCCAACGGCGCCGCGCTGCTGCGCGACCTGGCCGCCGACGCCGCGCACGCCGGCCGCGTCGACCCCGACCGGCACCTGTTCGTCCCCGCCGACGTCAGCACCGCGGCCGGCGTCGCCGACGTCGCCCGCCGCGTCCACGACCGCACCGACGCCGTCGCCGTCCTGGTCAACGGCGCCGGCCTCGTCAGCCGCAAACGCCGCACCACCGCCGAGGGCCGCGAACTCAACTTCGCCGTCCACCACCTGGCGCCCTACTCGACCACCTCGGCCCTGCTGCCGCTGCTGCGCGCCGGCGGCGGCCGCGTCGTCAACATCAACTCCGAAGGCCACCGCGCCCCGCTCAGCGGCACCGGCACCGTCGCCATCGACTTCGACGACCTCGACCACACCCGCGACTACAACCCCTACATGGCCTACAGCCGCACCAAGCTCGCCAACCTGCTCTTCACCCACGAACTCCACCGCCGCCACCCCGAACTGACCGTGACCGCACTCCACCCCGGCATGGTCCGCACCGGCATCGGCCGCGATCTCCCCCGCGTACAAGTCGCCTTCCTCTCCCTCATGGCCCTGCCGGTCCGGCAGGGCGCCCAGCCGGTGGTCCGGCTGGCGGTCGCCGACGACGTCGTCCCCGGCGCCTACTACGACCGGTTCACCCGCGTCACGCCGTCCGCCGCCTCCCGCGACCGCGCCACCGCGGCCCGCCTGTGGGACGTCACCGCCGCACTGCGCGGCCCCTTCGGCCGCTGACGACACCTCCGCCGGACGGCCGGGCCCCGGCACCGCATCCTGCGGTGCCGGGGCACCGGGCTACGCCAACCGGGCCCGCCGCAGCCGCGGCAGCACCACCGTGCGCAGCAGCAGGAACACCGCGCCGCGCGGCAGCTGCCGCCCCGCCAGCGCCTGCCCCTTCGCCATCACGCCCGGCACCACCACACGCCGCCCGCGCTCCGCCCCGCGCAGCGCCGCCTCGGCGACGAACGGCGCCGACTTCCACGCGAACCAGCGGTGCGCCTCCAGGCCCTCGATGCCGCCCACCGCGGTGAACTCGGTGTGCACCGGACCCGGCGCCAGCAGCGTGCAGGTGACGCCCGTGCCGCGCAGTTCCTGCGCCAGCGCCGCCGCGAAGGTGTTCGCGAACGCCTTCGTCGCCGAGTACGTCGCCGCCGTCGGCACCGGCTGCTCGCCCGCCGTCGACCCCGTCACCACGATCGCGCCGCGCCGCCGCGCCAGCATGCCCGGCAGCACCGTGAGCACCAGGTCGTGCAGCGCGACCGCGTTGACCTCGACCTCCTCGCGCTCACGCGACGCGTCCGCCTCGGACAGCGGACCGCACGTGGTGAAACCCGCGTTGGCGCACAGCACGCCCACCTCGAGCTCCGCCAACTCCGCCCGCAGGTCCGCGCGTCCGACCCGGTCGCCCAGATCGCACACGCGCACCTCGACCTTGCCGCCGTGCGCCGCCCGCAGCTCGTCCGCGAGCTTCTCCAGCCGCGCCGCGCGCCGCGCCACCAGCAGCAGCGCGTGCCCGCGCGCCGCCAGCCCGCGCGCCAGCTCCTCGCCGATGCCCGACGACGCCCCGGTCACCACCGCCCACGCGGTGCCGCCGGGCAGCCGCCCGCTCACCGCGCCGCCGGCGCGAAGCCGGCCAGGAACCCGTTCAGCCGGTCGCCCGCCGCGTTCCCCGAACGGCTGCACGCCTCCAGCGACACACCCCACAGGTAGTCGCCCGCCAGCTCCAGGCCGCGCACCTGCGCCACCTGCTCGTCGACCTCGGTCAACAGCTCGCTGTGGTACGGCGAATAGGCGCAGTACGCCGCCGCCCACGCGCGCGACACCTGGTTGACCCGCTTCGCGCGCGCCGCCCCCAGGTACCGGGTCAGCCGCTCCTCCGTCGCGCCCACCCACTCGGTCAGCAGCGACTCGGTCGGCTCCGCGACCCGCCCGTTGCGGCCGCTGAAGGTGTACCGGACGATGTGCCGGTCCTCCATGCCGTACGAGCCCGCGTTCGAGCACGGCCCGCCGTCGTGCATCGCCAGCGCGCGCACCTCCGGCGTGAACACCGGCCGGTCGTACTCCACCAGCACCACCGTGGACGGGAAGTACCGGATGTCGCCGAGCCGCTTGCCCAGCGTCGGCAGCTCCGCCGAGACGATCTGCGCCGCCGCGTACGCCGGCGTCGCGAGCACCACGCCGTCGTACTTGCGCACCTCGGCCGGCTTGCCCGCGGTGCTCAGCCGCAGCCCGGTCAGCCGGCCGCCGGCCAGCTCCAGGCCCTCCACCTCGGTGTCCAGCAGCACCTCGAGGCGGTTGGGCAGCGTCGCCAGCGCCGGCTGGATGCCGTCCGTCAGCTGGTCGTAGGTGTCCATCAGCAGCGCGAGGTTGGTGTTGAACGTGCCCAGGTACACCTCGTCCGGCTCGGCGCCGTTCATGCGCACCGTCATCGGCCGCAGCAGCGTGTCGGCCAGGCCGGGCCCGAAGTGCGCACCCAGTGGCTGGTGGTCGTACTTGGCCGACAGCTTCGCGAAGTACGGCGCGCCGAGGAACTTGTTGCGCTCGTCCAGCCGGATCCGCGCCGCCAGCGCCGCCAGGCGCGCCAGGTCGGCGGGCCGGCCCATCCGCCGGATGTTGTCGACCGACCGGCTGCGGCGGGTGCTGTCGAGCGTCAGCACCTCGCCTTCCTTCATCATCGACGCGTTGATGCCGAACGGCTCCCACGCGTAGCTGCCGAGCGCCGACAGCGTCCCGCGGAACGCGCTGTACTTGCGGCCGATGTTCTTGCCGCCCATCATCACCGGGCGGTCGCCGAGGTCGCCGACGCCCATACGGCCGCCCAGCACCCCTTCGCGCTCGATCAGCTCGACGTCGTACCCGAGCCGTTCCAGCCGCACCGCGGCCGCCAGACCCGACGCGCCACTGCCGACGACCGCCACCCGGCGCCCGGCGCCCACGTTGTTCCCTAGCACGAGAATCCCCCTCGCATCGCTGCGGATTGCCGATCTGTCCGTCCATGGACCCCGGCGGGCAGGGCCGCCGGTTGTGCCGAGCCGCACCGGGCGGCCGGCCCCGGCGTACGCAGGCACGCCGAACCGACCACCCGGCCAGTACTGTGGAAAAGAGACTTCAGAGAAGAGACTTCAGACCGCGCCCGGCGGACGCCGGACGCACACCGCGCGTGCCCGGCCGCCACCAAGGGCGCCGGGCCCGCGCGTCACCCCCGGAACCCGGTCGCGGTCCCGGCCTGCCAACGCGGCAGCCGGGTCCGGGAGAAGTCGGCCGCGCCGCCACCCGAGGCCAGGTGCGCGCGGATGTCGTCGAGGTACCGGCCGAGCGCCCGCTGCGCCGGCGCGCCGCCCGCAAGGGCCAGGAAGCTGGCCCGCTCCGCGGCCAGGCCGCGCTCCACGGACGCCGAACTCGCCTCGTACACCAGGCGCTTCGCGGCGCCGACGGCGGACGCCGAACGGGTCGCCAGGCGCGACGCGACCTCGTGCGCGTGCTTGACCACCTCGTCGCGCGGCACCACGTGGTGCACGAGGCCCGCCTCCAGCGCTTCCGCCGGAGAGAACAGCCTTCCCTCCAGCAGCAGTTCGATGGTGCGCGCGGAGCCGAGCATGCGGGCCAGCAGCTGGCTGCCGCCGCCGCCCGGCACCAGGCCGAGCAGTAGCTCGGCCTGCCCCAGGTCGTACGGGCCGTCGCCGGTCACCCGGATGTCGCAGCCCAGCGCCAGCTCGAACCCGCCGCCGAGCGCGGGCCCGTCGATCGCCGCGACGAACACCGTGTCGCTGCGCCGCATGCTGCGGATCACCTCGTGGAAGCGCAGCAGCGAGACCAGGCCTCCGACGGGCGTCGCGGCCAGCGCGGCGCGCAGCCGCGGCACCCGCACCAGCGGCGCGAGCACCCGCAGCGGCACAGGCGCGAGCCGCTCCGGCAGCGCGACGCCGGCGCGCCGGACGCCGTCCAGGATCTCGTCGATGTCGTAGTGGCCGATGAACACCCCGGGCGTCGCGCCGGTCAGCACCACGGCACGCACATCGGGATCGCGCCGGGCGGCGGCCAGCGTGTCGGCCAGCCGGTCCATCAGCGCGGCGTTCAGGAAGTTCAGGGGCGGGTTGTCGACGCGCACGGTCAGCACCGCGCCGTCGCGTTCGGCTGTGACGGCGGACGGGTCGACGGAAAAGGGCGAGGGCAACGAAGGCATGTCGGGATTTCCTCTGTGGAGGGACGCGCGGCCGAATGCGGGCAGCGCGAAGCCGCGAGGCGGTCGGAAGTACGGCCGCGGAGCCGAGGGGCCGGCGAGCACGGGGAGCGGGCCCGGCTCGCACCGCGGTGTCGTGGGCGGTGGTGTGTGTCGGCGCCGAAGCGCGCGACGGGTGGGCGCAGTCGGGCGGTCCCAAGAGGCCGCCCGGGGCGGCCCGGCGGTCCGGGCCGCGCGTGCGGGGCGGCCGCGGATCGCGCGCGCCGCGTCCCCGCGTCGGCTCTACACCCGGGTGCGCGCGGGTTCTGTCAGCGCGGTCAGCACCTCGGCGGCGGCGCGTTCGCCGGACGCGACGGCGCCGTCCATGCCGCCGTAGTTGTCGGTCGCGGTCTCGGTACCGGCCCAGTGCACCCGCCCGATCGGGCGGGCCAGCACGCGCAGCACGCCGGTGAGCGTGCCCGGCGCGGCCAGGCCGAAGTAGCAGCCGCGCGCCCACGGGTCGGCGGCCCAGTCCTTCTCCAGGAACAGCCCCGGGTCGCCGGCCTCGGGGCCGAACAGCCGGGTGAACGTCGCGAGCGCCGCGCGCCGCCGGTCGGCCGCGTCCAGCTTCGCGAAGTCGCGCGCGCGGTCGCCGGGCACGAAGCCCAGCAGCACGCCCGGGCCGCCGGTGGGCGGCGAGTTGTCGAACGTCGCGGTGACCGGGCCGCGCACGGTGAACGCCTGGCCGCTGAGCCCGCGGTCGCGCCAGAACGGCCGGTCGTAGACCGCGGTGACCTTGGTGACCGCGGCCATCGGCAGCGCCTGAAGCGCCGTCAGGCGCTCCTTCGGCAACCCCGGTTCGAACTCCAGTTCCGCCGCGAGCACCGGCGGGACCGCGACGATCACGCGCCGCGCCTTCACCTTGAGCCGGCCCGCGCGGACCTCGACCCCGGAGCCGGTGTCGACGACCGACGTGACCGGCACGCCGGTCAGCACCCGGTCGCCGAGCCCCGCGGCCAGCCCCTCCGCGATGACGGTCGACCCGCCCACCACGCGGTCCTGGACCTCGCTCGTGGTCAGCGCCTCGAAGCCGCCCGCGCCGCTGATGTACGCCAGCGCCTGGAGCAGGTTCACCTGGTGGGGCGCCGCGCCCCAGATGGTCGTGACGGCGACGTCGAGCATCGCGCGCCCCGTCCGCGTGCGCACCGCGCGGTCCAGCCACGCGCCGAGCGTCGACGCGTCCAGCCGGGCGGCGTCGGGGGCCGACGCCGCGTCCGCGGCCGGCACCCGGCGGGCCTGCCGGTCCAGACGCGTCTGCGCCTGCACCAGGTCCACGAGCGTGCCGGGCCCCAGCGGCGGGACCTTGCCGCGCTGCCGGCGGATCTTCCCGGCCACCTCGAGCAGGCTCGCGCCGGTGTCGTGGCTGCGGAAGAACTCCGCGCCGACCAGCTGCGCGGCCACCCGCAGGCGGGAGTTGCGCGGCGCCGACCACTGGCCGCCCATCTCGGTGGTGAGGCCGCCGCCGATGGCGGCCGCCTCGAGGCGGCCGCCGACGCGGTCGCGGGCCTCCAGCACCAGCGGCTCGTAGCCGGCGCGTAAGACGTCGCGGGCGGCGGACAGGCCCGCCAGGCCCGCCCCGACGACCACCACGTCGGCCTCCCGGGTCCGGGTCCGCGGCCTGGCCGCCGACCCGTTCCCGGAACCGCCCTCCGCGGCGGGGGTGTTCTCGTCCGTCATGACTGCTCAGCTCTCGGTGTCGCGAGGTCGAACACGACCCCGGTGGACTGTTCGGAGACCTCCCAGAGGCGGTGCGCCACCTCGGTGTCGTAGGCCTTCTTCTTCGCCTTCACCACACCCGGCGCGCCGCGGTACTGGCCCATCCGGCTGGGGCCGACGAACGTGCCGCCCGGCAGCCCCGGCAGGGTGGCCGCGCACAGCTGCGGCAGTGCGCCCTTGCGCGGGCTCACGGCCATCAGCTTGTTCATCCCGCCCGCGATCGCCCGGATCGGCGCCGCCTTGATGGACGCCGTCTGCAGGTTGGTCGCCGCGTAGCCCGGGTGCGCGAGCACGCTGGTCAGCGCGACCCCGCTCGCCTTGGCGCGGCGGTCCAGCTCGAACCCGAAGTGCAGGTTGGCGAGCTTGGCCTGGCCGTAGGCGGTGTAGCGGTTGTAGCGCCGCTCGCGGTGCAGGTCGTCGAAGTTGATCTTCCCCTGCGCGTGCAGCGTGCTGCTGACCGTCACCACGCGCGGCGCGGGCGCCGCGAGCAGGTGGGGGAGCAGCAGACCGGTCAGCGCGAAGTGCCCGAAGTGGTTGGTGCCGATCTGCAGTTCGAAGCCGTCGGCGGTCTTGCCGCGCGGCGTCGCCATCACGCCGGCGTTGTTCACCAGCAGGTCCAGCGCCCGGTACGCGCCGGCGAACCCGGCTGCGAACTCCCGCACCGACGCGAGGTCGGCCAGGTCCAGCGCCCGCACGTCGAGCTTGGCGTGCGGGACGTCCTCGCGCAGGACGTCGACGGCCCGCTCGCCGCGCGCCGCGTCGCGGCACGCGATGACCACCGTCGCGCCGGCCCGGGCCAGCTCACGCGCGGTCTCCAGGCCCAGCCCGCCGTTGCCGCCGGTCACCACCGCGGTGACACCGGTCAGGTCGCCGATGTCGGCGGCCGACCACTTCTTGGGGATGACCGAGCCGGGGCGGCCCTGCTCGGTACCGGATTCCGTTGTCGCCATGAGGCCTCTCCTTCGCGTGCGACCAGGGGTCGTCCCGCGGGCGGTGCTCCGGTGGATCGGCACGTCGTCGGGCCGCGAAAACCGGAACAGCGCTTGTTTGTGCGGGCGCGCGGAAATACCGCGGTCCGCCCCGGATTCCGGGGCGACCGACCTGGTCTGCGCGGCTTATATATCGACGGTGCGCTGCGGTTCCGTTTCGGAGTCTATAAGATCCGTGACTCCGGTCAATGTGAATTTATTTGCTGTTGTGTAAACTCTCGGTGGCGGACTTGAATTCCATGGGCAAATCTTTACCGGCAGGGCCGGTAAAGGCCTGTGAGAATTGGTCAGCCAAACAGTTTGTCCACCGTGACCGGCAGGTCCCTGACCCGCCTCCCGGTGGCGTTGAACAGGGCGTTTGCTATGGCGGCCGCCGAACCCACGGTTCCCAGCTCGCCGATCCCGCGCGCCCCGAACTCATTGAAGTTCGTATCCGGATGGCTGAGGAATTGAATATCGAAAACCGGAACGTCGGCGTTCACTGGAATGAGGTATTCCGCAAGGTTGGCGTTCGCGGTGCGCCCTGACGCCGGCTCCATGACGCTGCCCTCGAACAACGCCTGGCCGATCCCGAACACCAGCCCGCCGGCAATCTGGGAGCGCGCCGTCCGCTCGTTCACAATGCGCCCGGCGTCGATGACGGACGTGAACCTGCGCAACCGCACCTCGGACGTCCACGCGTGCACCCGCACCTCGCAGAAATGCGCGCCGAACGAGTGCACCGCGAAATTCCGCGCGTCCGGCGGGGGAGCGGAGCCGTCCTGCGCCTCGACCCCCGACACGTCGATCCGCGTCAGCAGCTCGCCGAACGCCGCGTCCAGGCCGCCGGGCCCGGTCAGCCGGCCCTCCGCGTACACCACGTCCTTCGGGTCGAGCCCGTGGAACGGCGACGCCGCGTTCTGCACGGCGACCTGGACCAGCTGCGCGACCGCCGCCGACGCCGCGGCCCGCGCCGCCGTCGCCGTGCTCGCGGTGCCCGCCGACGCGAACGCCCCGTAGTTCATGGGCAGCACCGAGTCGCCCAGCACCGCCGCGACGCGCTCGCCGGGCAGGCCCAGCCGCTCGGCGACCACGCTGGACAGCACCGTGCGCATGCCGGTGCCCAGGTCGGCGGTCGCCGACGACACCTCCGCGCCGCCGTCCGCACGCAGCCGGACCTTCGCCATCGTGTACGGGAACTGGTTGCCCGGATACGCCGCGGACGCCATCCCGTACCCGATCAGCCAGTCCCCCTCGCGCACCGAACCCGGCCGCTGCGCGCGGCGGTTCCAGCCGAAGCGCGCGGCACCCAGCCGGTAGCACTCGTCCAGGTGCTTGCTCGACCACGGCACACCGCGGCCCGGCACCACCGTCGAGTAGTTGCGCAGGCGCAGCTCGACCGGGTCCAGGTTCAGCTTCGCGGCCAGCTCGTCCATCGCCGACTCCAGCGCGAACGACCCCGGCTCCTCGCCCGGCGCGCGCATCCAGGTGCTCGGCGGCGCGTCCAGCATCGCGACCTTCTGCGCGACGTGGATGTTGGGTGCCTTGTACAGGTAGCGCGACGTGGTGTGCGCGGCCTGCTCGAAGATCAGCCCCGAGGTGGAGAGCCCGCTCACCGCCTCGTGCTTGACCGCCTGGAGCGCACCGTCCGCGGACGCGCCGAGCTCGACCGTCTGGTGCACGGGCGTGCGGTTCCCGGTCACGCTGAACATCTGCTCGTGCGTGATCACCGTCTTGACCGGCCGGCCCAGCGCCTGCGCGGCCGCCGCGGTCAGCAGCGGATGCGCCCAGGTGTAGAGCTTCCCGCCGAAACCGCCGCCGACGTGCTCGCTGAGCACCCGCACCCGCGCCGGATCCTGGCCCAGCGCCGCCGCGACCGTCAGCGCGCTCGGCATCGCCGCCTGCGTGCCCAGGTGCAGCGTCAGCCCCGCCTGGTCCCACACCGCGACCGTCGCGTGCGGCTCGAGCGGCACCGGGTTCTTCGGCGGCTGCGTGTACGTGCCGCCCGCGCGCACCGGCGCCGCGGCCAGCGCCGCCTCGATCGACGGCACGCCCGGGGCCAGCAGGTCGAGCACGTCCGGCTCGCCGTTGATCGGGCCCGGGCTCACCGCGTTCGGCAGCGCCGCCGCGAAGTCCGCGACCGGCGGCCGCGCGTCGTACACCACGCGCACCAACGCGGCGCCGCGCCGGGCCTGTTCGAAGGTGTCCGCGACCACCAGGCCGACGATCTGCCCGTGGTGGCGCACCTCGGCGTCCTGCAGCGGCAGCCAGTTCTGGCCCAGGAAGCTCTGGTCGGAGTGGACGATGCCGCCGTACAGCTTGAGCGGGTTGAACGGCGAGTACACCGCGAGCACGCCGGGGGAGGCGAGCGCCGCCTCGGCGTCCACCGCGGTCACCGTGCCGCGCCCGACGGTCGCGAGCACCAGGTACCCGTACGCCAGCCCCGAAGGGTGCAGGTCCGCCGCGTACTTCGCGGCGCCGGTCACCTTCGCCGGGCCCTCGACCCGGGCGCGTCCGCGCCCGAGGATCTCCGCGGTCATGTCATCCCCCCAGTGCAAGGAGTGTGCGCACCGCGGTGCGGCGGAGCAGCGCCGGCTTGAACGCGTTGAACGCCAGCGGCCGCGCGTCGGCGGTGCCGGCCTCCACCGCCTGGCGTGCCGTGGCCTCGGTCAACCGCTTGCCGCGCAGCGCCTGTTCGGCGAGCGGCAGGCGCCACGGCCGGGTGCCGACCCCGCCCACCGCGAGCCGTACGTCGCGCACGGTTCCGTTGCGCACGTCCAGCGCCGCGGCGACGGAGACCAGCGCGAACTCGTAGGACTGCCGGTCGCGGACCTTGAGGTACGTCGAGCGGCGTGCGAACGCGAGCCGGGGCACCGCCACCGCGGTGACCAGTTCGCCCGGCCGCAGGTCGTTCTCGACCTGCGGGGAGTCGCCCGGCAGCCGGTAGAAGTCGGCGAGCGGCACCTCGCGCCGGCCCGCGGGCCCGGCGAGTTCGACGCGCGCGTCGAGCGCGACCAGCGCCACGGCCAGGTCGCTGGCGTGCGTCGCGACGCAGCTCGCGCTGGTGCCGAAGACGGCGTGGCCCCGGTTGGCGCCGGTCTGCGCGGGGCAGCCCGAGCCGGGCTGCCGCTTGTTGCACGCGGTGGCCACGTCGCGGAAGTAGCCGCAGCGGGTGCGCTGCAGAAGGTTGCCGCCGATGCTGGCCATGTTGCGGATCTGCGGCGAGGCGCTGGCCTGCAGCGCCTGCGCGACGACCGGGAACTCGGCGGCGACCACCGGGTGTTCGGCGACGTCGCTCATCCGCTCCAGGGCGCCGACGCGCAGGCCGTCGCGGTCGAGGCGGATCCCGCGCAGGCCCAGGCCGTTGATGTCGATGACGGCGTCGGGCTCGACGACGCCGAGCTTCATCAGGTCGACGAGCGTGGTGCCGCCCGCGAGGTACGCGGTGCGCGGTGTGGTGCGGGCGAACGCGTCGGCGGGGGTGCGGGCGGCGGCGTACTCGAAGGCGCGCACGTCACACCGCCTCGTCGAGCGCGGCCGTCGCCGGGGCGCCGACCGACTGGATCGCCTTGACGATGCCCGGGTAGGCGCCGCACCGGCACAGGTTGCCGGACATGTTCTGGCGGATCTCCTCGGCGGAGCCGCAACGCCGTTCCTCGACCACGGCGACGGCGCTCATGAGCTGGCCGGGGGTGCAGAAGCCGCACTGGAAGGCGTCGTTGTCGATGAACGCCTGCTGCATCGGGTGGAGTCGCTCACCGGAGGCGAGGCCTTCGACGGTGGTCACCGGGCGGTTGTCGGCCGCGGCGGCGAGGGTGAGGCACGAGAGGACGCGGCGGCCGTCGACGTGGACGGTGCAGGCGCCGCACTGGCCGCGGTCGCAGCCCTTCTTGGTGCCGGTCAGGTCGAGCCGCTCGCGCAGGGCGTCGAGCAGGGTGGTCCGCGGGTCCACCGCGAGCCGGGTGGTGGTGCCGTTGACCGTGAGGGTCGTCGTCACGAGGTTCTCGCCGGGGCCGGTGAGCGGGGCCTCGGGGAGTACGGCGGGTGTCGTCGGACTCGCTAACGCGGCGGGCGCGGAGCCGGCGGCGACCGCCGCCGCCCCGGCCGAGGCGCCGGCCACCCGGCCGAGGAAGAGACGCCTCGAAAGCCCTTGCCTCGCTTGCCCGGTGGTCGTTCGATGCGGTGCGGACGGCTGGACGTCGTGCGGGCCTTGCTGTGCCACAGATCCCCCAGTGATGCGGTCGGAGGGGCACCGGAGGGCGGTGCCCGGTGGTTCTGGCCGCGAACTTCTGCGTACGGCGCCAGTCTTGGTCAGCGCTTGTTCTCTGTCAAGTGGTTGATGGTTATCATGCGCGTTATGCGCATGCGTCGAATGAATCGAATCATCTGGGCCGCGCGGCAGGCGGGGCTCGCGATGACGGCCTCGAAGGAGCGCCGGCTCAAACCCCTCGGGTTGGCCTCCGCGCACTATTCGGTGCTGTCCGCCGTCTCCGAGCAGCCGGGTGTCACGGGCGCCGAACTGGCCCGCGACCTGGGTGTCACACCGCAGAACGTGGTCGGCCTGGTCAAGCGCCTGACCGACCGCGGGCTCATCGAACGGCGGGCCCACTCCCGGCACAAGCAGGTGCTGGAGATGTGGCTGACCCCCGCCGGGGAGGCCGTCCTCGTGAAGGCCGACGCCGAGCTGGCCGCGCTGGAGAAGACCATCGCGGACATCCTCGGCGACGACCGGGCCGAGCAACTGCGGCTCCTCCTGGAGGAGTTGGCTGAAGGTATGGGCGACATCCCGAACTCCGAGGCGGGCTGACCGCACGGTCGGGGGCACCCTGCCCGCCCCTACGGGCAGGGTGTCGCGATGCGTTGACAAACGCGAGTCGATGCTCGTAATCTCAAATAACGCGAGTAAATGCTCGTGTTTTCCGAGAGCGTCGGACGTCGGCGGTGCTGCGTGACCACGCTCTTGTCGATCGTTCCGTCGAACGCTTTGTCGAACGCCGTTGCGCGCCGGGCACGCTGACACCGACCCGGACCGCCCCACGGCGGGAATCCGGGGAATCGGCCGTGACCACAGCGAGCACCACCCGCGAGACCAAACCCTGGCTGGTCCTGATGACGCTCTGCCTGGGCTTCTTCATGATCATGCTGGACACCACCATCGTGAACATCGCGCTGCCCTCGATGCTCGACGGTCTGCACCTGAGCCTCGACCAGAGCCTGTGGGTGGTCAACGCGTACCTCATGGCGTACGCGATGCTCCTCATCACCGCCGGCCGGCTCGGCGACATCTTCGGCCCGCGCAACCTCTTCGTCGCCGGCCTCGTCCTCTTCACGATCTCCTCGATCGCGTGCGGACTCGCCGACAACGCCTGGCAGATCATCACCGCACGCGCCGTCCAGGGCGTCGGCGGCGCACTGCTCACCCCACAGACCCTCGCCATCATCGCCGCGGTCTTCCCCCGCGAACGCCGCGGCGCCGCGATGGGCGTCTGGAGCGCCGTCGTCGGCCTCGCCACGGTCGCCGGCCCCACCGTCGGCGGCGTCCTCGTCAACGACGCCAGCTGGCGCTGGATCTTCTACGTCAACGTGCCCATCGGCGTCATCGCCCTCGTCGGCACCTACCTGTACGTCCCCGACCTGCGCCCCGGCCGCAGCCACCGCTTCGACCTGGTCGGCGTCGCCCTCGCCAGCGCCGCGCTGTTCCTCCTCGTCTTCGGACTCGTCGAAGGACAGCGCTACGACTGGGGCGAGTTCCGCGGCGGCATCACCATCCCGATGGTCCTCATCGCCGGCGCCGCCCTGCTCGCCGCGTTCATCGCCTGGGAGTTCCGCCCCAAGGAACCGCTGCTCCCGCTCAAGCTGTTCCGCATCCGCAACTTCTCGCTCATGAACGCCGTGCAGTGCTTCATCGCCTTCGGCATGCTCGGCATCTACCTGCCGGTCGTCCTCGTCCTGCAGTCCGTCCTCGGCATGAGTGCGCTGCGGGCCGGCCTCACCCTGGCCCCGTGGTCCGTCGCCACCATGTTCACGGCGCCCGTCGCCGGACGGCTCGCCGACAAGCACGGCGGCAAGTACGTCCTCATGGCCGGCATGGCGCTCTTCGGCCTCGGCCTCGGCCTCATGATCACCGCCGTGCACACCGACGCCACGCTCACCAGCTTCCTGCTGCCCGGCATCATCGCGGGCGCCGGACTCGGCTTCAGCCTCGCCCCGCTCACCGCCGAGGCCATGCGCGACGTCCCCATGGAACAGGCCGGCGCCGCCTCCGGCATGCTCAACGCCATGCGGCAGCTCGGCGGCCTCCTCGGCACCGCCGTCGTCGGCAGCGTCCTGCAGAACCAGCTCTCCGACAAGCTCCGCGACGAGGCCCTCACCCGCTCCGGAGGCGTGCCCGCCGACGCCCGCACCCCGTTCGTCGACGCCTTCAACAACGCCGCCGACCACGGACTCCAGGTCGCCCCCGGATCCAACGGCGGCGTGAAACTCCCGGCTGGCGCCACACCGCAGGACACCGCGAGCATCAAGCAGGTCGCCCACGACGTCTTCACGCACGGCTTCGTCAACGCCGCCAAACCCACCATCGCGGTACCCACCGCGGTCGTGTTCGCCGGCGTCCTGTTCGTCCTCGGCATGGCCCGCCGCAAGCCCGCGCCGGCCCCCGCCGCACCGGACGCGAAGCCCGACGCCGCGACCGGCCGGGCGCCCGTCGCCCGCGCCGCCGAATCGACGAGCTCGTGAGCACCGCACCCCAGACCCCACCGGCGCATGCGGGCGGCGTGCGACCGGTGGAACCGGCCGGAGCGGAGGGCCCGGCCGGTCCCCCGGCGGCCGCGGGAACGGCGCGTCCGACGCCACCCGCGGCCGCCGGCCGGGGGAGTGCCACCGCACTCCGCCCGCCGCGCCGACGCGGCCTCCGACTCGCCTCCGCCATACCCGAGTTCGTCGACGCCGGACCCGAACCCACGGCAACCCGCGGCGCAGCGGCAGCCCGCGCCGCGGCCCGCGACGGCGCCGGCAGCGTCACCGCCAACCGGCGCGGCACACCCCCGCCCGGCACCGGCCCCGCCGCGCACCCGACCGCACAGCCCGCCGCCCGGCCCACCAACCGCACCAACCCCAGGGCCGACCACCGCGGCGACAACCGGCCGGACCCGCTCGCCGCCGCACTCGGCGGCGAACTCCCCGCCGGCGAACGCACCGCACCGCCCGGCACGCCCCCTCAGGGACGCCGCCGGCCACCCAGCGCCCGCGCAACCGTCCTCGGCAGCATCCTGCCGCCGACCGTCCGCACCGCCGAACTCTTCGACGACAACCCCGGCGGAACCCTCTTCCCCGACGAGGACCACCTCGTCGCCCTCGCCGGCGAAGTACGCCGCCGCCAGTTCGCCGCCGGCCGCCTGTGCGCCCGACGCGCCCTGGTCCGGCTCGGCATCCCGCCGGCCCCGCTGCTCCGCACCCCGCACGGCGCCGCACGATGGCCCCAGGGCGTCTGCGGCAGCATCACCCACGCCCGCACCTACCGCGCCGCCGCCGTCGCCCGCACCCGCGACATCCTCGCCCTGGGCATCGACGTCGAACCGCACCGGCCGCTCAAGGACGGCCAACTCCCCTCCATCGCCGCCCCCGGCGAACGCACCCACCTCGCCGAACTGCGCCGCCACCAACCGGCCATCGACTGGGACCGGCTCCTGCTCTGCGTCAAACAGGCCGCCTACAAGACGTGGTCGCCGCTCACCGGCCGCCGCCTCGGCCACGACGAGGCCGTCGTCGACATCGACCCCGACCACGGCAGCTTCACGGTACGAGTCCGCACCGCACCCGCCCTCGTCGAAGGCCGGCCCCTGACCACGCTGCCCGGCCGCTGGACGACCCGCCACGGACTGCTCTTCGCGGCCGTGACCGTCCCCGCGGTCGGCTTCCACTAGGGCGTGCCCGGGGGGATCTCCCGGGCCCGGCGCGCACGCACCACGCGACGCGGGCCGATCCGAAGAGATGCCCCGGGCACGCCCTGGCGGCCCTGCCCAGCGCCGTGTTCCCGGACCTCGCGACGACGACCCGGTACGAGCGCCGGGCCCGGCGGCCCTTCCAAGGCCTGCGCCTTGCGACGCACGGCACGAAGGCGGGCTGGGGAGGGCCGCTAGGCCCGGAGCAAGGCCCGGCCGACGTGAGCGGCACCGCGCCGAAGGACACCACCGGACGCGCAACGCTCCACCTGGCCGACGCTCAGCCGAACGCGGTCCCGCGCGTCCGGCTGAGCGCCGAGCAGCGTCCGACCACCCGCGCCGGCCCAACGGGGCGCACGCGCCACGCCGTTCGCGGCGGGGTGTCCCTGCGCGCTCCGCAGACCGACCGCCGCGTCGGACGCACTGGGCCAGCTGGGCAGACCAGCGCGGGGCCAAGCCCGCCCGTCGGACCGCACCACGCGAACACCACCACGGCTCCGGCCGGGAGCCCCGCCCGGGCCGCCCGGCGGGGGGAGCGGCACGTCCGGCCCGACTCCGTCACCCCGGGCCGCACGCCACACGCCGCACCCCCGCCCGCGCGGCCGCCTGATCCGGCGCGCGGCCCCCGGCCGGCCCGACCCTCCGCACACCTCCGCCCGAACACCCAGGGAGAACACCCGACATGCCGCACGTCAACCGCCGCTCGGTCCTCACCGGCGCCGGCGCGGCCGCCGCCGCGCTCGCCGCCGGAAGCACCGCACGGGCCGCCGCCGCCGACCCCGCGCCCCCGGCCGTCCCCGACGCCACCGTCGACGCGGGCGGCTTCTGCGCCGACCCGTTCGCGCAGCCCGCCGTCGTCCTGCCCGGCGACGAGCGCTACGCCGAACTGTCCACCGGCGTCAACCAGCGCTGGACGGCCACCCCCGACTCCGTCGTCCTGCCCACCACGACCGCGCAGGTCCTGCGCATCGTGCAGGCCGCGGCGCTCAACCGCACCCGCGTCACCGTGCGCAGCGGCGGCCACTGCTACGCCGACTTCGTCTCCAACGCCGAGACGAAGACCATCATCGACCTGTCCCACATGAACAAGGTCACCTACGACGCCACCCGCAACGCCTTCGCCGTCGAACCCGGCGTCCAGCTCGGCGCCCTCTACGAAGCGCTGTACCGCAGCTGGGGCGTCGCCGTCCCCGGCGGCGTGTGCCTCACCGTCGGCATCGGCGGCCACGCCGTCGGCGGCGGCTTCGGCCTGCTCACCCGGCAGCACGGACTGGTCGCCGACCACCTCGACGCCGTCGAGATGGTCGTCGTCGACCGCTTCAACCGGGCCCGCGTCGTCACCGCCTCCCGCAACCCCGCCGACCCCGCCAACGACCTGTGGTGGGCCAGCACCGGAGGCGGCGGAGGCAACTTCGGCATCATCACCAAATACTGGTTCCGCACCCCCGGCGCCCCCGGCACCGCACCCGGCGACCAGCTGCCCCGCCCCCCGAAGACCGTCCTCATCAGCTCGGTCGCCGTCCCGTGGGCCGCACTCGACCAGACCGCCTTCACCACCCTGCTGCGCAACTTCGGGCAGTGGTACGAGCAGAACAGCGCCCCCGGCGCCCCCGCCACCGCGCTGTCCGGCGTCATGTTCGCCCGGCACCGCACCGGCGGCGGCGTCGGCCTGCTCACCCAGGTCGACGGCACCGACCCCAACGGCCCCCAGCTGCTCGCCGACTACGCCGCCGCACTCACCCGCGGCACGGCGATCAACCCCGTCTTCCCGGCACGCCGCCTGCCGTGGCTAGCCTCCACCAAGCTCATCGGCACGTTCAACCCGACGCTGCTGTTCGACCCCACGCTGCGCAGCGGCATCAAGACGGCGTTCCTGCGCACGGCCTTCACCGACGATCAGGCCGGCGCGATCTACCGCCAGCTCATGCGCACCGACTTCGCCAACCCCAACGCCACCCTGCAACTCGCCGGCGCGGGCGGCCAGATGAACGCGCCGGCCTCCGGCGCCACGGCGACCGCCCACCGCTCCTCGGTGCTGTTCGCCGAGTTCGAGTCCTTCTGGATCAACCCCGCCGACGACGCCGCCAACACCGCCTGGCTGCGCGACATCTACGGCGAGACCTTCGCCACGACCGGCGGCTACCCGGCCCCGAACGCCCAGAACGACGGCTGCTACATCAACAACCCCGACCCCGACATCGTCGACCCGGCCGTCAACCGCTCCGGCGTCCCGTGGTCCACCCTCTACTACGGCGACAACTACGCCCGCCTGCAGCAGGTCAAGTCCCGCTGGGACCCGACCGACTTCTTCCACCACTCGCAGTCGATCCGCCCGGCCTGACCGGCCCCGGACCGCGCCGCGGTACGGCTCCCTCGGGGGATGGGGCCGTCCCGCGGCGCACCGCGTCACCCGCCCGGCGGATCGACGCCGTCGCCCTCACCGCGCAGCAGCACGACCACGGACGCCAGCACCGCCGCGACCGGCACCGCGAGCAGCGCCCCGAACACCCCCGCGACCGCGCCGCCGCCGATCACCGACCCCATCACCACGGCCGGATGCAGCGCGACGGTACGGCTCTGCACGATCGGCTGCAGGAACATGCCCTCGACGAACTGCACGCCCAGCACCACCCCGAGCGCCCCCAGCGCGGTGCCCAGCCCGCCGTCGGCGAACGCGACCAGCACGGCCACCGTGCCGGACAGGAACGCGCCCACGTACGGGATGTACGCGCCAACGAACACCAGGGCCGCCAGCCCCGCCGCGCCCGGCACCCCCAGCACCGCGAGGCCGATCGCGATGAACGTCGCGTCGATCAGGGCGATGATCGTGGTCCCGCGCATGAACCCGGACACCGCAAGGAACGACCGCCGCGTCAGCGCCTCCGCCAACGCACGCCGCGACTCGGGCGTGAACCTCCGCACCAGCGCCGGCAGCCGGTGCCCGTCGCGCAGCAGGAAGAAGGTGAACGCGAGCGCCAGCACGCCCCCCAGCACCACCTGCGTGGCGGCGCCGACCCCGCTGACGACCCCGCTCGCCAGCTCACCGCCGAGCTTGCCCCCGAGTTCGTGGAGACCGTCCGACGCCTGCGCCGCCGGGTCCCCGCCCCACCCGAAACGGTCGCGCAGCCGGTCCGCCGCGTCGCCGAGCGCCGCAGCGAACTTCGCCGCGTTGTCGCTGACCAACGCGACGACCAGCCACAGCGTGGCACCGCCCAGCGTGACCAACGCGGCACACGTCAGCCCCGCCGCCACCCCGCGCCGCAGACCGAGCCGGAGCAGCCTGCGGTGCAGCGGATAGAACAACGCGGACGCGAGGACGGCGATCGCCAGCGGGCCGGTCACCGCACGCAGGAACACCGCCAGCGCGACCATCGCCGCGACGAACAGCGCGACGACGAGGACCGCGAGACACCACGCGGCCGCACCGCGCAACGCGGGCGACGGCCCGGCCTGCGGCCTGTCGGCCGGCCGGTCCGTCGACCCCGTCGCGTCGGTCGCCATCGCCGTCCTCTCAGCCGCGGCACGGGCCCTCCCGCCCCGGCCACGCGGATCGATGACGTGGCGTCAGACCCGTGCAACGATCTTCCCCCGCGCCCCGGAAGGCCGCATCCGCTGCGCCGGCGCGCGACAACGCGCCGGCGCACCCGGCGCGGCGCTTCGCTGCACGGGGGCCGACCGGGTGACGGGGGAGCGGGGGCTCACGCGGAATCCACGGACCGCGGCGTGGGGCTACTGGCTTATGCCGCTGCTCCTGTCGCTCGGCGGCACCGCCGCTCTCCTCACGGCCACGGCGCTGTTCGCCGGCGGCCCCGCGCACGGCCTGGGGACGGCTCCGCGCTGTGGACCGGCTTCGTCCTGCCGTCCGGCGCGCGGCCAGACCCCGGCTCGCGCCCGGCTCAGGCGAACAGGCCGCTGTACGCGTTCAGCGCGGGCTGGCCGCCGAGGTGGGCGTACAGCACGTTCGAGTCCTTCGGGATCTCCCCGCCGCGCACCAGGTCAATGAGGCCGGCCATCGACTTGCCCTCGTAGACCGGGTCGAGGATGACGCCCTCCAGGCTGCCGGTGAGCCGCATCGCGTCCAGGGTCGATGCCACCGGGATGCCGTACTCCTCGCCGGCCCAGCCCTCGAGGACGGTGACCTCGTCGTCCCGCAGCTCGCGCTCGAGCCCGATCAGCTCCGCCGTCGCCCGGGCGATCCGGCCGACCTGCTCGCGCGTCTCGTCGATCTTGGCGGACGCGTCGATCCCGATCACCCGGCGCGGCCGGTCCTGGCCCGCGAAGCCGGCGATCATCCCCGCGTGCGTGCTGCCGGTAACGCTGCACACCACGACGGTGTCGAAGAAGACGCCGAGCTCGCGCTCCTGGCGCTCGACCTCGTACGCCCACTCGGCGAACCCGAGCCCGCCGAGCGGGTGGTCGGACGCGCCGGCCGGGATCGCGTACGGGGTGCCGCCCGCCGCACGCACGTCCTCCAGCGCCTGCTGCCAGCTCTCCTTGAACCCGATCCCGAACCCGGCCCGCACCAGCCGCACGTCCGCGCCCATGACGCGCGAGAGCAGGATGTTGCCCACCTTGTCGTTGACCGCGTCGGGCCAGTCCACCCAACTCTCCTGGACCAGCACCGCCTTCATGCCCAACTTCGCGGCGACCGCCGCGACCTGCCGGGTGTGGTTGGACTGCACGCCGCCGATCGTGACCAGCGTGTCGGCGCCCTGCCGGAGCGCATCGGGCACGAGGTACTCCAGCTTGCGGGTCTTGTTGCCGCCGAACGCCAGGCCGCTGTTGCAGTCCTCACGCTTGGCCCATATGCGCGCGCCGCCGAGGTGCGCGCTGAGCCGGTCGAGGGGGTGCACCGGGCTCGGCCCGAACAGCAGCGGGTAGCGCTCGAACGCGTCAAGGGACATGCGGGCTCCAAGGGTTCGCGGGATCGGTGTGGGCGCCGGGGGAACTCGGGTACAGGTAACAGGCCTATGCGTCCGCGTCCTCGGACACCGCGTCCAGCAGCGGCAGCAGCGTCTGCCAGTTCGCGCGCGTCGCCGCCACCGCGCCCTCGACGTCGCCCGCCGCGCACAGCGCGATGATCCGCTCGTGCTGCGCGACCGACCCGCGCCCGCTCAGCGACGAGAACCGCAGGTACTCCAGGCGCCGCAGCACCGGGGTGAACTGCTCCAGCACCGCGCGCAGCGCGTGGTTCGCGGACGCCGTGACCGCCACTCCGTGGAAGTCGTCGTCCGCGGCGATCGCGGCCTCGACGTCGCCGCGCCGCAGGGCCTGCGCGAAGCGCCCGTTCGCCGCGCGCATCGCGTCCAGCTCGGCGTCCGAGAGGTTCGGCAGCGCCTCACGCACGGCCAGTTCGTGCATGGCGGCGGTCACCGACCGGGCATTGCGTACCGCGCGTACGTCCAGCGGGCTGACGATCGTGAAGCGGCCGGGCTTGGTGACGACCAGGCCGGCCTGTTCCAGGCGGGCGAGCGCCTCGCGCACGGGGGTGCGGCTGACGCCCAGCCAGGCCACCAAGTCGGGGTCGTTGAGGCGTTCGCCCGGCGCCAGGGTGCCGTCGACGATGGCGTCGCGGATCGCCCGGTAGGCGGTGTCGCGCAACAGGGAACGGGAGACGAGCCCACGGCTCTGCGGAACCGGCATGCGATATTTTGCATGCATCATGTCGGTCGAGGTCAAGAGGCGCCGCGATCACGATCACCGGCGGCATCAGCGCCAGGAACGCCCGCGCCGCGCACGCCACGATCCGGTCGGTGATCTGGATGTCCAGCGCGCGCGTGACGAGATCCACCGTCCGGGAGAGCGCACCGGACCCGGCCCCGCGGCGCTGCGCCGTCCGGGTGCCGGGTCCGACCGTCACACAGGGGACCCCGTCAGTCCGCGAAGACCTCGCGGAGCTTGGTCTCCTCCTCGTTCGACAGGTTCGTGCGGATCAGCTGGGCGTGCGAGCCGGCGAAGGCCTCGTGCACCCGGTCCATGACCGCGTCCGAGCTCATCAGGAACAGCGCCGAGGTGCCCGGGGTCACCTCGCTGCGCACGTCGTTGATGAACTCGTCGTCGATGCCGACGTCGGTCAGGCTGCCCGCGAGCGCGCCCGTGGCCGCGCCGATCGCCGCGCCGATGAGGGGGATGAAGAAGATGAGGCCGAAGAGCATGCCCCAGAACGTGCCGCTGAGCGCGCCCATCCCGGTGAGGTTGTTCAGCTCCTTGGTGGTGGGCTTCTTCTTGTCCGACGGCCACGACACGACCGCGGCGTCGACGACCTTGATGAGGTCCTGCTTCTGCAGTGCCAGCAGCGTCTTCTCCGCCTGCATGGCGCCTTCGGGGGTGGCGAACTTCCAAACCGTGAGCGTGGTCAAGGCGAGTCCTCCGCGCGAAAAACCGGACAAAACGACTTTGCCGATCATGCCGCCATCCGCTCCGCACCGCCATTCGGGAACACCGCCCACCACCCCGGGGTTGTCGCCGGCCGGCTACCCCAGCACGCGCACCAGGGCGGCGATGTCGTTCGAGATCACCGCGTCCGCCCCCAGCGCCGCCACCCGCGCCATCCGCCGCGGCCGGTCCACCGTCCACGTGCACATCCGCATGCCCTGCGCGTGCACGCGCCGCGCCATCCACCGCGACAGCCACACATGACGGACGTTCACATAATCCGGCCGCACCCGCGCCAGCAGCTCACGCCCCGGCAGCCACGGCGCCGTCCAGCTCATCGCGATGCCGACGTCCGGCAGCGCCGCCCGCACCTCGGCGAGCCCCTCCGCGTCACCCGTGAACACCACGCGCGCCGCGGCGCCCAGCTCCTCGACCACCGCGAGCGACGCCCGCGCCTCGGCCGGACCCGGTATGTCGATCATGAGCACGACGCCGTGCTTCTCCATCAACTCCAGCGCCTCGCGCAGCGTCGGGATCCGCGTCCCGGCGACCGCGCCCACCAGCGCCTCCAACTCGCCGTACGGGACGTCCGCCAGCCGCCGCTCCACACCCCACAGCCGCCGCAGCGTGTCGTCGTGCAGGAGCATCGGCACACCGTCGCCGGTCAGCTTCACGTCGACCTCGACCCAGTCCGCGCCGCACGCGACCGCCGACTCCAGCGACGCCAGCGTGTTCTCCCGGACCTTCAACGGGTCACCCCGGTGGGCGATCTTGACGACCATCCGACCCTTCCTCGCCGTTCGACGGTGCCGGACCACCCTACGGTGCTCCGGTGGCGGCCCACCCGGCCATGGGGGACGGTGGGACGACCGCCTGCCCGCGCCCGAGGAGCACACCGCGATGACGGACCACGACGAGCTCACCGCACTGGCCGCCGAGGCGTACGTCTACGGATACCCGCTGGTCTACAACGCGGCCATGATCGCCCAACTGGGCCACGGCGGCTTCGGGTCCATTCCCGGCGGACCGCCGAACACGTTCGGCCACGCCGACAGACTCGCGAGCCCCGGCGACGAATTCGTCTCCGTCAACAACGACACCGTCTACTCGATCGCCTGGCTCGACCTGTCGGGCGGACCGCTGCTGCTGCGCGTTCCCGACACCGGCGGCGCCTACTACGTCCTGCAGTTCGTCGACGCCTGGACCAACAACTTCGCCTACATCGGACGCCGCGCTACCGGCACGGGCGAGGGCACGTACCTCGTCACGCCGCCCGGATGGACCGGCACGCCGCCCGACGGCGCCCGGGTCGTCGAAGCCCCGGAGTACATGTGCGTCATCGTCGGCCGCTTCGCCTGCGACGGACCCGACGACCTCCCGCGCGTCGCCGCGCTCCAGCAGGGACTGACACTCGCCCCGCACGGCACCCCCGGGCCGCTCACCGGACTTCCCGCGCCCGACCACGCCGCCCGCCACGACCTGGCGTTCTGGGAGCAACTGCGCGTACTGATGGCCGCCTTCCCGCCGGGGGAGGACGAGGGCGACCACCAGATGCGGTTCGCCGCGCTGGGCCTGCTGCACGAGGGCGCGACGCCGTACCGCGACACCTCCGACGCCCTGGCCGCCGCGCTCGTCCACGGACTCGCACTCGGCAAGGAACACGTGGAAGGCGCCGCCCGGTCCGGTTTCGGGGACCGGCGCGGCGACTCCACGTGGCAGATGGCGCTGCACGCCTTCGACTACAACCTCGACCACCTCGGCCTCGGCTGCGTCGACTCGCCCGACTGGAAGACCCCCGGGCGGCACGCGGCCCACCTGGCCCGCGCCGCGGCGGCGCGGGCCGGGCTGTGGGGCAACCACGGCTACGAGGCCGCCTACGCCGTGACCTTCACCGACGCCGACGGGGAAACGCTCGACGGCGGCAACACGTACACGCTGACCTTCCCGTCCCCGCCGCCCGTCGACGCGTTCTGGTCGATCACCATGTACGACACCCCCGACTACTACCTGGTCGACAACGCCGCCAACCGCTACTCGATCGGCGACCGCACCCCGGGCCTGGTCTACGAGGACGACGGCTCGCTCGTCGTCTACCTCCAGCACACCCTGCCCGTCGAGGGCGAGGCCGCCAACTGGCTGCCCACCCCGGCCGGGGGCTTCCGGCCGATGCTGCGCATGTACCAGCCGGGCAAGGATGTGCTGGAGGGGCACTACCTGCCGCCGGACATCCGGCGGACGGTGCTCTGAGAGTGCGGGTCAGGAAAGCAGCTGGCACATCGAGGTGCGCACGCCGGTCCTGGCCGCGGAGATGGACGGGGTGTCCGCCGTGCCGTCCTCCTCGTTGCCCATCTGGACGATGACCTTGGTGCCGTCCTCGCTCGCGAACCAGCGGCTGTTGTAGCCCAGGGCGCGGCCACCGTGGACCCACACCCGCTTCTGGCAGCCGGGCAGGACGAGGCTGGAGATGCCCAGGCCGTAGCGCTGCTGCAGCTGCGGCTCGTCGGGGTCCGGGGCGTCGACCGTCGTCTCCAGTTCCGCCATCTGCGCCGACGGGAGGAGCTGCCCCTGGATCAGCGACCTCACGAACGTGGCCTGGTCCTGGAGCGTGGACACCATCGCGCCGGCGGCCCAGAGGATCTCCACGTTGGAGGCGGACGCGTCGGTGAGGCCGAACAGGGCCCGGTGCCAGCCGTGGACGAAGTTGCCGTACAGGTTGGTGTCGGAGACCGGGAAGGACGTGCCGGTCAGGTGGAGCGGCGTGATGATGCGGTTGGTGATCTCGACGGACGGATCGTGCCCGGTGACCGCCTGGATGATCATGCCGGCCAGGATGTAGTCGGTGTTCGAGTACGCCCACACGCCGCGCTGCGTCGGCGGCTGCGTGACGGCCGTGTCGACGAGGTTCTGCGGCGTGTAGTGGTTACCCCGGAGGTCGGTGTTGTAGTAGACGTACGCCACCGAGACCGGCTGGTTGAAGATGTAGCCCGCGGGGGCGTCGAGGTAGTCCGCCACCCCGGAGGTGTGGTTCAGCAGCTGCCGGATCGTGACGATGCGTCCGTCGTAGCCGTTGGAATGCAGGGCGTTGGGCAGCCACTTGGCGACGGTGTCGTCGATCGACAGCTTCCCCTCGGCCTCCAGCTGGAGGATCACCGTCGCGGTGTACAGCTTGGTCTGGCTGCCGATCCGGTACTGCCCGGTGGGGTCGATCGGCGTGGACGAGCCGTTGATGCTGTGGCCGGCCGTGACGTACGTGCTGCTGGTGCCGTTCTGCACCAGGCCGATCGCGCCCGGGTACCCGGCGGCGACGGACTTGTTCAGCCCGTCCTGCAGGGCCGCGACCGCGCCCGCGGTGTCCGCGTGCGCGGGTGCGGTACCCGCCAAGACGGCCAGCCCGACCGCGGCTCCCAGAAGTGCGTTGCGCAGTCTGCGCATCAGTTCTCCCTCACACGAGTGCGTGATCGACGGCGTCGACCGCGGCTGAAGCTATGCAGCCGCGGCGGGCGCTGTCATGGAAGAAATTGACCTTGCGCTAGATCGCGGGGCCGGCCAGCGCCGCGCGGACCAGGCCGACCAGCTCGTCGTCGCGGACGCCCAGCGCCCGTGCCTGGTCGACCAGTTCCGCGACGCGCTCGCCCAGGCGAAGGCGCGCGGGGTCGACGTCCGCCGTCACCACCGCGCCGCGGCCGCGCCGCAGTTCGATCAGGCCCTCGTCGCGCAGCTGCTGGTAGCCGCGCAGCACGGTGTGCACGTTGACGGTGAGCGAGGCCGCCAGTTCCCGCGCCGACGGGAGGCGCTCGCCCGCCTGGACCTCGCCGTCCGCGAGGGCTCGTCGGACCGACGCGGCGATCTGGTCCGCGAGCGGGCGCGGCGCGGACGGGTCCACCCGGAACAGCATCTACACCGCCCCCGTCCCGCCGGCGGGCCTCGAGGGGCCGGCCGCCGCGGAGCGCGAGCGGGCGGCGAGGGTGTTCACGACGGACGCGGCGGTGCGCGCGTCCGGCACCGTGACGACGAACCGCGTGCCGCCCGCGAGGGACAGCTCGAGGGCCTCGCCCGAACGCAGCACCACGCCCGTGGCCTTCGCCTTGACCCGGTAGCCCCAGCCGCCGAACTCCTTGAAGGCGCGCACGTCGCAGGTGCCGGCCCGCTCGATCCGGGCGAGCGGTACGCGGGTGCGCGGGCGGGGGAGCGCGCCGTACCGGACCTGGACGCCCTCGGCGTCCACCGTCACGCGGACGGCCGCGAACAGCAGCAACAGCGGCCCCGTGAGCAGCAGCGCCAGGCCCTCGGCCGCGCCGACCAGGAGCGCGACCACGACGCCGACGGCGAGGAGGACTCCGCCGGTGGCGGCCAGGACGGGGGAGGTGACCCGGCGGGTCCAGACCAGGACTTCGGACTTCCGTGCCCGCAGATAACCGGCCTCTGCTGGCGGCACCTCCCCAGCCCCGGGAAGATCCTCCGGCGGGGGACCGGCCAGCTCCCAGCCGAGCGCGAAGCCCGCCGGGAGGAAGGTGACGGCCGCCGCGATGTGCCAGGGGCTGACGTCGACGGCGTGTGCGTCGGCGACGCCGCGGTTGACGTACAGCAGCATCGCGTCGACGTACGTGAGGCACGCGGCGAGGCCGGTGCCGGAGGCGGCGATCAGCCTGGCGCCGGTCGGGTTGGCGCGGTTGAGCCAGGTGAGTCCGGTGAACAGGGCGCCGAGGCCGAGCTGGAGCGCGGCGGCGATCGGCAGGAAGTCGCCGCGTGACGTGTAGCCGTCGGCGTGGCCGCCGTCGCCGACGTGCGTGGCGACGTCGTCCGGGAGGCGGCCGTGCCAGAGCGCGAACAGCGCGGCGGTGACGGCGAATCCGGCCAGTGCGGAGCCGGCGGCGGAGATGGTGCGGCGGCGTGTGACCGCGCGTGACGTGCGTGTCATGTGAACCCCCATTGTTCTAGCGCAAATATAACAATGGGCGCCCGCTGCCGTCAGGTCAGTCCTGCGGCAGTGTGAGGCCGAGTTTGCGCAGCAGGCCGGTGAGCGCGGCGCGTTCGTCCTCGGTCAGGCCGGCGAGCAGCTCGGCCTCGTTGCGGACGTGCGCTTCCATCACGTCGTCGATGAGCGCGAGGCCGGCGTCGGTGAGGCGGATCAGACGGCCGCGCCCGTCGTCCTCGGCGGTGCGGCGGGCGACCAGCCCCGCGCGCTCGAGCCGGTCGACGCGCTTGGTGACCGCGCCCGACGTGACCATGGTCGAGCCGCTCAGCTCACCGGGCGTCAGCTCGTAGGGCGTTCCGGAGCGGCGCAGCGTGGCGAGCACGTCGAACTCGCCGCGGCCGAGCCCGTACCGCTCGAAGACCCGCACCAGCCGTTCCTCCAGCGCCCAGTGCAGGCGGCTGATGCGGCCGACCACGTGCATCGGGCTGGAGTCGAGGTCGGGTCGCTCGCGGCGCCACTGGCCGACGACGGCGTCGACCGGGTCGACCGCGTCGCCGGCGGAGGCGAAGTCGGCGGGCTGGGGCATGCCTTGACGGTCCTTTCCATGGAAACTAATCTCTCTTCCACGGAAACTATCTCATGCCGGCCGCTGCCGGCAATCCGTCCTGCCCGGAAACCAGCAGAAGGTCCCCATGCCCACACCCCAGGAAACGCCGCACTCGACCTTCCGGTCGTGGCTCGGCGTCGCGGTCATCACCGCAAGCCTGTTCACCTTCGTCACCACCGAGCTGATGCCCGTCGGCCTGCTCACCCCCGTCAGCTCCAGCCTCGACATCTCCGTCGGCGTCGCGGGCCTCATGGTCACGCTCTACGGCGTCTCCGCCGGCCTCGGCGTCCCCTTCATCGTCGCCTGGACCCGGCGCGTCAACCGGCGCACGCTCCTCACGACGCTGCTCGCCGTCCTCGCCCTCGGCAACCTCACCACCGCCGTCTCGCCGAACTACCCGCTCGTGCTCACCGCGCGGCTCGTCATGGGATTCGCCAACGGCGTCTTCTGGGCCATCGGAGTGAGCATGGCCATGCGCCTCGTCCCCGAACGGCACGCCAACCGCGCCGCCGCCGTCGCGCTCTCCGGCATATCCGTCGCCACCGTCGTCGGCATCCCCCTCGGCACCTTCCTCGAAGACCTCACCGACTGGCGCACGACGTTCCTCATCTGGAGCGGCCTCAGCGCCCTGGTCCTCCTCGCCGTCGCCGCGACCGTCCCGTCCCTGCCGTCGGACAACGCCGTCACCGCACGCGAGGTCTTCGCGCTGCCGCGCACCAACGCGCGCCTGCGCCTGATCATGGTCACCGTGATCCTGTACGTGCTCGGGCACTTCGGCGCGTACACCTTCGTCCGGCCGTACCTCGAGGACGAGTCCTCCGCGACGCCGGCCTTCATCACCGGGCTGCTCGTCGTCTACGGCGTCGGCGGCGCGATCGGGAACTTCGCCGCCGGCTACACCGCGACGCGGAACCTGCGCGGCAGCTTCACCGTCGCCCTCGCCGGGCTCGTGGCGGCGCTGCTGCTCCTGCTCGCCGTCGGCGACACGAAGCCCGGCGCGCTGCTCACGCTCGCCGTCTGGGGCGTCTCGTTCGGCGCCGTGAACCTGTGCCAGATCAACCTGACGCTCGCGGCCGCGCCCGACACGTTCGAGGCCGCCATGTCGATCAACACGCTCGGGTACAACACCTCGATCGCGCTCGGCGCGCTGTTCGGCGGGGTGTTCGCGGACCAGACCGGCGTGTCGGGCGCGGTGTGGTTCGGCGTGGCGCTGACCGCGGCGTCGCTGCTCCTCACGCTCGCCGTCCGCGCGAAGGACGCCCCAGCAGCGCCCGTGCCCGACGAGGCGGCCGCCCTGGACCCGGTCACTCGTCCTTGACGGCCGAGATCTCCAGCTCGATGGTGATCTTGTCGCCCACCAGCACGCCGCCGGTCTCCAGCGTGGCGTTCCACGTCATCCCGAAGTCCTTGCGGCTGATGACCGACGAACCCTCGAAGCCCACCCGCAGGTTGCCGAACGGGTCCCGTGCGGCGCCCGCGTACTCGAGGTCCACGCTCAACGCGTGCGGGACGCCCTTGATCGACAGCTCGCCGGTCAGGCGGTACGTGCTCGGGCCGAGCACCGCGGCGCCGGTCGAGGTGAAGGTGATCTCCGGGAAGTTCGGCGCGTCGAGGAAGTCGTTGGTGCGCAGGTGCCCGTCGCGCTGGTCGTTGCGGGTGTCCACGCTCGCGGCCCTGATGACCACCCGCGCCGTCGACTGCGTCGGGTCGCGGCCGTCCAGGTACGCCGTCCCCTCGAACTCGTCGAACGACCCGCGCACCTTCGTCACCATCGCGTGCCGTGCCCAGAAACCCAGCCGCGAATGCGTCGGATCGATCGTGTAGTTCCCGGTCAGCTCAGTGAGGGGGATGGCTCCTGCGTCAGTCATGCTTCGAGCCTGAGCGCGGCGCGGGGGATCGGCAACCGCAGTGCGGCCGACGGGCGAACGCGGCCGACCGTACGACGAGCCCCCGTGCGGGGGCACGGGGGCTCGTCCGGATGCGGGCGGCGCACAAGGCGGTTCCCGCGCTCCACCTTGCCGGGGCGGATGAGGCCTCGTCTCCCGGTTGATGACGAGCCCCCGGCTAATCCGCTGGTGCCGGGTGGCGCCGTCTGATTGCATCAGAACCCACTGGCAGCGGACGAAGGAGAGCGGCGCCGCATGAAGAACCTGGCCACGCCCGCCTTACGCGCGGCCGTCGGGCTCCTGACGCTCTCACTCGCGGCGTGCGGTGGTTCCTCCCGCGGCTCCGACCCCAAGCCGTCCGCGACGAGCGGGTCCGGCGCGCCGGCCACGTCGGCAGCCGCTTCAGCCGCACCTCGCAAGGCCATCCCTGCGGCCTACGACAACACCAAGGGCTGGACGATCCCGGCGAGAACGACCGACGGAGAGCTGGCCGACCCCGTCATCGCTCCGGACACCGGGCTGGTCGTGGTGCTCTCCAACCCGTCGGACAACCCGGTCGCGAGCATCGAGGCCCGGGACGCCAAATCCGGCGCCGTCCGCTGGAGCAGCAAGCCGGTCACCCTGCCGCAGCGCGGTACCGTCACCACCTATCCCCAGGTCCTCGTCACGCACAAGGACGGCAAGGAGTACGTGGTCCTCGCCAGAACCGGCGTCCAGGGCGCGGACGGTGTGAACAACGGCGGCCCGGTCACGCAGCTCGCCGTCTACGACGCCGCGTCGTCCGGCGGCGAGGTTCCGCCGCTGCGCGACATCACCGTTCCCGTGTTCGCCGCCGACGGCTACAGCGCACTGCGGGACGGCGGAACGATCACGGTCCTGGCCGACCAGAGCGGCGGCGCCACCGTCGATGCGGCAACGGGCCAGACCAACTCCTATGACGGCAACAGCGCCCCGTTGAACGCGCCCGGCCCCTGCAACGTGTCGATCAACAACTGCAGCGCGCACGCCAAGATCGTGGGCCAGACCCCCGTCGGCCCCCTCATCCTGGGCAACGACGTCTTCGGGTCGACCGGGTGGTCCAGCACCTCCGTGGTCCCGAACGGCGGCCGCGCCGTTATGGGCCCCCAACGCCTCCAGGTCTACGGCACACCGGGCGGCGACGTGGTGGCCGCCTGGCCCAAGGACGCCGCGGACCACGCCGTCTGGGCCCTCCACGACGGCCGCACCGGTCAGGTCCTGGCCACCGTCGAGTGCCTGCAGGGCGCTACGTCGACGGTCTCGGACGGCAAGGTCTCGGACGACGGCCGCTACGTGATCGTGGGCTTCGTCGTGTTCGACGTCCGGGCGAAGCAGGGCCGCTGCCTTGCCGCGACCGGCGCCCGACAGGCGATCAGTGTGAGCGCGGTCGACCCGGACGGAACCGCCTACGGACAAGCCAACGGCGGCGCGGCGACCAGCGTCACACTCGCCACCGACCAGGCCACCGCACTCCCCGCCGGCGCCGCCGCACCCGACGTGATCGGCGCCGGCGTCGCGCTCTTCCGGGTCGCGACGCCCGGCCCCATCCTCGTCTACCCCCACCGCTGAGCCGAGAAGTGGCCGACGGGTAGGGACGCGGGCCCGATCTCCCCAGTGCTGTGGGGACTTCGGGGAAGGGCCGGTCAGGCCCGGGCGGGGGCCTCGGTCTTGGCGGGTTCGGGTGTGGGCTTCGGCGGCGGGGCGATGCGTGTGGCGATGAAGCCGATGACGGCCGAGATGACGATGAGCGGCGCCTGGCTGCTGGAGTCGGAGCCCATGAGCAGGGTGGCGAGGACGGCGCTGGTGAGGGGGAGTCCGGTGACGACGACGCAGCCGGTGGCGATGCCGAGCGCGAGCGCCGGTGTGGTCCCGAAGCCGGGGAGTCCGGAGAAGGCGAGGCCGAGTGCGGCACCGAGGAGCAGGGAGGGGAAGATCGGGCCGCCGCGCAGGCTGCCGAGGCAGATGCCCCAGGCGAGGGCTTTGAACAGCACGAGCGCGATGAGCGTGCCGACGCTCAGGGCGTGCGGGTTGGCGGCGAGCTGGCCGAGTTCGATCTGGCCGGACAGTGCCGCCTCTTCGGGGTTCCTGCCGGTGACGACGGCGTACGCCGTGATGCAGACGCCCGCGGCGACGGCGCACGCGATGGTGCGGGAGGCGGTGTTCACTGCCGTCCATCGGGCCACGGGGAGGCCCAGGCGGTGCGCGCCGCCGACGACCGCGGCGATGACGACGGCTACGGGGATGCCCCACAGGAAGTCGCCGGCGTCCGGGGTGGCGTTGGGCGGGACGCTGGGGAGCGACAGGCCGCCGGTCGACAGTCCGGTCCACTCTCCGAATCCGGTGAAGACGACGGCCCCCGCGCCGGTGGCGATCAGGCAGGGCAGGAGCAGGGCGGTGAGTGCGGTGCCGCCGAGTCCGGCGGCTTCGACGACCATGATGGCGGCGACGATGGGGCCGCCGAGGATGGTGGAGATGGCCGCGGTCGATCCGGCGGTGCCGAGGAGTGCTGCGGCTTTGGGGCCGCCGGGGTTCCTCGCGGCAGCGAGGACGAGAAGGGCGAGGCCGCTGCCGAGCCCCATGAGGGGGGCCTCGGGGCCGAGGACGACGCCGAGGGGGAGGGTGGCGAGGGCGGCCAGGACGACGCTGGTGACTTCGCGGGGGCCGATCGGGGGACCGCCGGACAGGCCGTGGACGGGGATGTGTCCGCCGCGTCCGGGCATGCGCGTGACGATCGGGGCGAGGATCAGGCCGGCGAGGAGCAGTGCGGGGAGCGGCCACCACCAGGGGGCGCGGTCGTAGCCGACGGCGTCGGGGAGGTCGTTCCAGACCTTGTTCTGCAGCCAGTGTTCGAAGCTGACGAAGAAGAACGAGGCGAAGGCGATCGGTACGCCGAGCAGGAGCGCTGCTACGAGGATTTTGGGGTAGCCGCCGCTGAGGAGCAGGTTGCGCATGGCGACGCGCGGGTCGGGGGGTGGGGCCGCGTTCGGGTCGGGGCGGGGGGTGTCTTCGGTGGGGGTCGGTTCCGCCGGCACGTGCGCGACCTCCTGGGCGAGGGGTTCCGGTGCGTCCTCTAGATCATCGGTGCCCGGGGGCTGTTGCGCGATTTGAGTCGGTTCGGGAGGTGTGAACGTGTCGGAGGGCGGGACCGCGTGCGCGGTCCCGCCCTCCGGTGTGTCGTGGGTCAGTGGGTGTGGTGTTCCTCCCAGGCGAGGTAGCGGTCGACGGAGCGTTGGAGGACGTTGTTGCCGTCGGTGGTGACGACGCGGTCCCACCAGGCTCCGTAGATGCGTTCGAAGCGGTAGCGGCCGAGGAGTTCGGCGGCGTGGCGGACGGCGGTGGGCCGTTCGGGGATGTGGTTGGCGAAGCTGTGCATGATCGTGATCCAGCGCCGGTCCGGGCAGACGTTGAGGACGTCGCCGGTGAAGAGGGCGCCTTCGCCGGCGCTCCAGTGGAGGACGGCGCTGCCGGGGAAGTGGATCTCGGGGTTGACGAGGGTGATCTCGTCGGTGAGTCGGTGTGTTTCGCCGGTCCAGAAGTGGAGTGCGGGGTCGGGGCGTCCGACCCAGGCGCGGTCCGCTTCGTGGAGGTGGACGGGGGCGTCGAAGGCGTGGGCCCATTCGACCATGGCGGAGTAGAAGTGGGGGTGGCTGATGGCGATGGCGGTGATGCCGCCGAGGTCGTTGACGGCCTCGATCATGGGGTCGTCGAGGTAGGGGAGGCAGTCCCAGAGGATGTTGCCTTCGGTGGTGCGCAGGAGGAGTGCGCGTTGGCCGATGGCGATGGTCTCGGTGGTGCCGATGCCGAGGACGTCGGGGCCTTGTTCGGCGAACTTGGGGGTGTGGTCGGCGGTGTGGAGTTCGGCGAGGGTGGTCCACTGCTGGCCGTCGTGGGGGACGTACTGGCGTTCGTCCTGGCAGACGGGGCAGTCGGGGCGGGGTTCGGCGTACTGGGTGCCGCAGGTGGCGCACAGGGGGAGGTGGGCGCCGGGGTAGGTGTGTCCGGTCGCGGTGGTGGTCGCCGTGGTGGTGTCAGGCATAGGAGCCGGCCGTGAGGTCGGTGGTGGGGTGGGCCTGGGTGGGCTGCCAGCCGAGGAGGTCGGCGGCGCGGTCGCCGGAGATGGTCTGGTCGAGGGCGAGGGCCTGGGCGAAGGGGAGGCCGAGGGTTTCGGCGGCCTGGGCGAGGGGCCAGGGTTCGGCGCGGCCGGTGCCGCCGGCGGCGAGGTCGGCGGCGGCGGCGAGGGCGGGGGTGCCGACGGCGGTGTGGGCGATGCCGTGCCAGAGGGTGCCGGGGTCGGCCTTGGTGAGGACGAGGGTGTAGAGGGCGGCGAGGTCGTCGATGTGGACCATGGGCCAGCGGGTGTCGGGGGTGCCGACGTAGCGGCCGGTGCCGTTCTCCTTGGCCCAGTTGAGCATGAGGGCGGGGATGCCGCCGCCGTGGCCGTAGGCGATGCCGGGGCGGATGACGGCGGTGCGGACGTCGTCGCGGGCGGCGTCGAGGACCTGCTGTTCGATGCGGGGGCGGTAGCCGACGATGTCGATGGGGTCGGTGGGGGTGTCTTCGGTGGCGGTGTTGTCGCCGGTGGCGCCGAGGACCCAGATGCCGCTGGTGTAGACGAGGGCGCGGCCGGTGCCGCGGAGCGGCTGGGTGAGGGCGTCGATCGCGGCGGTGTCGGCGTGTTCGTCGCCGGTGGGGGTGGCGAGGTTGACGACGGCGTCGATGTCGTCGGTGACGGCGGCGCGGAGGCTGTCGGGGTCGGTGAGGTTGCCGAGGCGGACGTCGAGGCCGGGTTCGGGCGGGAGCGTGGTGCCGGTCTTGAGGAACGGTACGACGGTGTGGCCGTCCTGGGTGAGGCGGCGGGTGACGGCGGTGCCGATGTATCCGGTGGAGCCGAGGACGAGGACCTTCATGGTGTGCCCCTTGGTCGGGTGATGCGTGGGCCGATCGGGTGATCGGCGTCGCGTGGTCGACGCCAGGGGGGCGTGGTCTATTCCGGATCCGTCGAAGGATCTCGCTGCGGGGACTTTCCGCTGGGGCGTGGGTCAGAGTTGGTCGCTGCGGACGAGGCGGAGGAAGGCCTTGATGCCGGCGATGACTTCCTGGTTGTCGGTGAGCCGGTTGACGGTGTCCTCGAAGCGTCGGCCGAGGGCGTCGACCTGCCGGTCGAGGCGGTTGTCCCGTGCGGTGGTGGCGACGTCGAGGTTCTCGACGAGGTGGCGCAGTTCGCTGTCGGCGGCGGTGAGTTGGTCGATGCGCTGGTCGAGTTGGTCGGCGCGGTGTTCGGCGGCGGCGAGGCGGTCTTTGAGGGCCTGGACGTCTTCGCGGGGGTACTGGACGTCGTGGAGCATGCCGCGGATGCGGGCGCGGAGGTGGAGGAAGTAGGCCTGGGCGGGGCGGAAGGCGGTGCTGAGGAGGTAGAAGGCGGAGAAGTAGTAGCCGATCTGGCGTCCGGAGACGGCGGTGATGACGGCGACGACGGCGGCGGAGAGGACGTGTGCGCCGATGGCGGCCCATTTGAGGCGGGTGGCGATGCGGGCGGCCTCGGTTTCGCGGCCTTCGGGGACGGTGATGCCGGCGGCGCGGGACTCGTGGGCGGCGTAGATGACGGCGCGGGCGGCGAAGTAGAGGTTCCAGGGGACGGTGAGCAGGACGATCTGCCACAGCAGGAACAGGGCTCCGGCGCCGAGGGCGAGGAGTTGGGCGAGGCTCAGGTCGGTGGTGAAGTACAGGACGGAGCCTGCGATCGCGAATAGGAACGCGAGGAAGGGTATGGCTTTGGTCATGTGAACCCCCCGGTGGTGTGGGGGCGTTCGGTGTCCCCCGGTGGTGGGGACGGTGTGCGGGGGGTGTCGGGTTGCGGTTTTCGGGGGCGGGGCCGGGGGTGTCCGGTTACTCCCAGACGGTGGCCTCGAAGGTGACGGCGGTGCGGGTGGGCACTGTGGTGATTTTCAGGTAGGCGATGTGGCCTTCGTCGGTCTGGAAGCAGATGCGGGTGCCCTGGGCGAGTGTGCCGCTGGTGTAGGTGCCGTTCTTGGCGATGAACGTGCTGCACTGGTCGCGGGTCGGTTCGGTGCCTTCGGGTGGGGCGAGGGCGACGACGTTGGCGGAGCGGGGCGGGCCGAGGGTGAGGTCCGGGAGGTTGAATCCGACGAACGCGTCGGTGCCGTCGCCCTTCGCGGGTTGGGGTGTCGGTGACGGGCTGTCGAAGTCGATGTAGTAGGCGTCGGGCTTGAGCGTGATGCGCGTGGGCCCGGCCAGTACCTTCGCGGGGCCGCCTGTCGGTTTGGCGGCGGCGGAGGACGGTGCGGCGTTGCCGCCGGCGGATCCTGTGGACGCGGCGGGTGCCGGGGCGCCGGTGCCGGTGTCGGTCGACTGTGAGGTGCCGTCGGAGTTGGAGCCCGTCGCGAGGCGGATCGACACGAGGATCCCCACCACGGGGATGACGATTCCCACGACCCACCAGGCCCATTTCGGCTGATCGCTCACAACGCTCCCCGTGCGCACGGTGTTTCCGGCCGCGGCAACCCTACCAACGCGCCGCGGGTGCCGGGCCGGTCCGGACGCGGGGCGCGGGGTCGGGCGTGGGGGTCAGGCGGGGCGCCACTGGCGGACGCAGTCGCGGCAGACCCAGTCGCCGTAGCCGGTTTCGTTGACCTTGCCGGAGCCGCATTCGGGGCAGGTGGGGGAGTCGGCGTAGGTGGGGGGCCGCCAGCGGGCCTGGCAGGCGGCGCAGACGAGGTCGCCGACGACGTCGCGGTGGACGCGGGTGGAGGAGCAGGCGGCGCAGCGGACTTCGGTGGGTGCGGGGGCGCCGCCGAGGACTTCGAGGGCGCGGACGACGGCTGCGGCGCGTTCGCGGGGGGCGACGTGTGCCCAGTAGGAGGTGAGGAGGTCGCCGGGGACGGTGACGGTGTCGCGGTCGGAGGGTGCCGCGGGGGGTGGGGCGGGGTGGCGGGTGGCCCGGGTGGGGGGTTCGGGGGTGTGGTCGGCGGGGGGTCTCGGGCTGGGGGTGTCCCCGTTGTCCGGCGCCGTGGCGCGCATCGCGTCCCCCTGCCACCTCGTGTTCACCCGCGACACCTGCCCACCTGGGGGCGGGTTCACGCCTGCGGATGGTGAATCCTTGCACGGGTGCCGGCGCGGTTCGTACGTGTGCGCGCATAAGATCGGTGGGCTATGAACATGCCCGCCGCCGCTTCGTCGTCCGTGTCCGTTTCCGCCGCCCGGGGTGTTCCGGGTCCGCAGGCGAGTCCGGGGGGTGCTGGGCACCGGGGGCCGTTGGGGGCGGTGTCGAGTTTCGTGGCGGTGGGGGATTCGTTCACGGAGGGGATGTCGGACGCGTATGCGGGCGGCGGGTTCCGGGGGTGGGCGGATCTGTTGGCGGACCGGTTGGCGGTGGCGAATCCGGGGCTTCGGTACGCGAATCTGGCGGTGCGGGGGAAGCTGATCCGGCAGATCGCGGCGGATCAGGTGGGTCCGGCGGCGGGGTTCGGTGCGGATCTGGTGACGTTGGCGGGCGGGTTGAACGATGTGCTGCGGCCGCGGTGCGATGTGGCGGCGGTGTGCGGGGTGTTGGAGGAGTCCGCGGCGGCGTTGGCCGGGTCGGGTGGGCGGCTGGTGTTGTTCCGGAGCACGGATCCGACGCGTCGGCTGACGTCGAGTGCGCGGCTGATGCCGCGGATCGAGCAGTTGGTGGGTTTTGTGGACGATCTGGGGGAGCGGCACGGGGCGACGGTGATCGACCTGTTCACGGCGCGGGTGTTCGACGATCCGCGGCTGTGGGACGCGGACCGGCTGCACTTGTCGGCGGAGGGGCACCGGCGGGTGACGGACGCGGTGTGCGAGGCGCTGGGGCTGCCGTACGACCCGGACTGGCGGGTGCCGCTGCCGGCGGCGGATCCGGCGGGGTGGTGGGAGCGGCGCCGGTCGGACGCGCGGTGGGCGCGTGTGCACTTGGGGCCGTGGCTCGGGCGGCGGATCACGGGCCGGTCGTCGGGTGACGGGCGTCCGCCGAAGCGTGCGGAGCTGGCGGTGTGGGAGCCGGCGGCCGAGGTCTGAGGGCTGCGGTCGGCTGACGGCTGCGGCCCGGCGGCGGGCACCCCTGCCGGTGGGTGTGGTGGGGTGGGCTGCCAGAATCCGGGCCATGATCCTTCGCCCTGCCGTTCGTGCCGACCTGCCCGCGATGCTCGCCCTGTTGGAGGACGAGGACCGCGTGGTGGACCCGGCGTCGGTGGAGGTGGGTGCGGCGCACGAGGCGGCGTTCGAGGCGATCGCGTCGGACGCGCGGAACGAGCTGCTGGTGCTGGTGGAGGGGGAGCCGGGCGGCGGCGGGGGCGTGCTGCTGGGGTTCTTGCAGGTCACCTACATTCCGGGGCTGGGGCGCGGGGCGGGTGAGCGGGCGCTGCTGGAGGCGGTGCGGATCCGCCCGGACCGGCGTGGCGCGGGGCTGGGCGGTGAGCTGGTGCGGCGCGCGGTGGAGCGGGCCCGGGCGCGGGGCTGCACGCTGGTGCAGCTGACCAGTCACAAGGACCGTGCCGACGCGCACCGGTTTTACGAGCGGTTCGGGTTCGCGCGCAGCCACGAGGGCTTCCGGTTGCCGTTGGGTTGACGTCGCCCGGCGCCGACGCGGCGCGGCGGGTGGTGTGGGTGGGGCGTGGCAGGGTGGGCGGGTTGTGCCGTGCCCTGGAGGGAGCTGCCATGTCTGTGCGTCGTGTCGTGCCTGATGTCGCGTCGGAGCGGTTCGCGGAGAGCCGCGACTTCTACGGGTTGCTGGGCCTGGTCGAGGTGATGAACCACGGCTGGGTGATGACGTTGGCGTCGCCGGAGAACCCGACGGCGCAGGTGACGTTCGCGTCGCATGACGCGACGGCGGCGGTGCGCGCGGACATGAGCATCGAGGTGGACGACGTGGACGCGGTGTATGCGGCGGTCGTGGCCAGTGGTGCGGAGATCGTGCATCCGCTGCGGGACGAGGAGTGGGGTGTGCGGCGGTTCTTCGCGGTGGATCCGAACGGGCGCGTGGTGAACGTGGTGAGCCACCGGCGGGGCTGAACGAGGTCCCGGCTCCGTGTGTGGGCCGGTTTCGGCGGTGCGTGGGCCCGCCCCGGGGGCATGTTTTCGGGGGCGGGCGTGTCGTCGGTTCAGGCGTGCTCGGTGAAGGCCTCGCGGGCGACGGTGATCGCGTTGAGCGCGGCGGGGAAGCCGGCGTAGACGGCCATTTGGGTGATGGTCTCGACGGCTTCGTCGCGGGTGCCGCCGACGTTGAGGAAGCCGTGCAGGTGGACCTTGAGCTGCGGGGCGGCGGTGCCGAGGGCGGTGCAGGCGGCGACGGTGGCCAGTTCGCGGGTCTTCAGGTCGAGGCCGGGGCGGGTGTAGACGTCGCCGAAGACGAAGTCGACGATGTAGGCGCCGAGGTCGGGGGCGATGTCGGCGAGGGACGCGATGACGTGTTCGCCGGCCTGGCCGTCGACGGCCGAGAGTGCCCGGGTGCCGCGGGCCCGGCGGTCCGAGGGGGTGTCGCCGGATGCTTCCGCGGCGGCCGATGCGTCTGATGCGGCGGGTTCGGTGCCGGTCTGGGCTTCGGTTGCGGTGTCGGGGCGGGCGGTGAACACGTCGCGGGCGGCGGCGATGGCGTTGAGGGCGGCGGGGAAGCCGGCGTAGACGGCGGTGTGGACGATGACTTCGACGATTTCGGTGCGGGTGCAGCCGACGTTGAGGGCGCCGTCGATGTGGAAGCGGAGCTGGGGTGTGGCGTTGCCGAGGGCGGCGAGCGCGGCGACGGTGGCGATCTGGCGTTGGCGTGGGGTGAGGCGGGGGTTGGCGTAGACGTCGCCGTAGGCGAACTCGGCGGTGTAGCGGGCGAGGTCGGGGGCGATGTCGGCGAGGGAGTCGAGGACGGCCGGGCCGTTCGTGCCGCTGACCGTGCGCAGGACGTCGAGGCCGCGGGCGCGGCGGGCGTTGTCGCCGGCGGGGGCGGTGCGGGTGGCGGTGGTGTGGGTGGCGAGGGTGGTGTTCACGGTGGACGCTCCGGTGCCTGCGGGCTGGTGCGGGGCGGTGTCCCGCACCGGGTGTGCTTTGATCCTGGCCCGGCCGCGCCCCCTCTTTGCTTTTCGGGCATCACAAGGCATCTCATCCATGCCTCGAAGGCATAGGCGCGGCGGGGTGCGGCCGCGGCCCGCCCGGTGTCCTGGACGCGACGTCGCTAGCGGCTGGTGTAGTACACGTAGCCGCCGAGGACGGCGAGCGGGAGCAGTTGGATCAGGGCGACCTTGAGCTTGCCGCCGAGCGTGCGCGGCATCCGCGGGGGCGGCGCCTGCTGCTGGTAGCCGGCGTAGGAGGCCGTCCCCTGGTTGCCGGTGCCGCCGCAGCCGGGGCACGGCTGCATCTGCTGTCCCTGTCCGGATCCTCCGCAGCCGCCGCACGCCATGTCGCCGACGCCCTGCCCCGATCCGCCGCAGCCGTGGCACGGCCCGTACACCGGCATCAGGCCCTGTCCGCCGCACGCCCCGCAGTTTCCCACCGCAACGCCCCCGTTCGTTGTTCGCGCCTTGTCCGCCGCGCCCGGGCTACGAGGTGTTGGCGTCCCGGCGCGGACGGACGACCGTACCGCGCCCGGCTGTTGGACGGACCGCGGGCCGCGCGGGTTCCCGGTGGGGCGCGGCGGCGCGCGGCCGCGCGGGAGGCGTGGGGGCGTGGGCGGCAGCGGGGGCGGGAGCGGGGGCGGTGTCGCGGTGCGAGACTGGCGCGCATGGTTGACGTGAAGGCGAAGGCCGATCTGGCCCGCTACCTGCAGTCCGCGCGTGACGCCCTCCTGTGGAAGCTGGAGGGGTTGTCCGAGTACGACGCGCGTCGTCCGATGACGCCGACCGGCACGAATCTGCTGGGGCTGGTCAAGCACGCGGCCGGTGTGGAGGCGGGCTACTTCGGCGACGTGTTCGGCCGTCCGATGTTCGACCCGGAGCCGGTCTGGTACGGCGTGGACGCCGAGCTGAACGCCGACATGTGGGCGACGCCGGACGAGTCCCGGGCCGATGTCGTGGGGCTGTACCGGCAGGTGTGGGCCAAGGCCGACGCGACGATCGCCGAACTCGACCTGGACGCCCGCGGTGTCGTGCCGTGGTGGCCGCCGGAGCGCCGGGAGGTGACGCTGCACCGGGTCCTGGTGCACGTCATCTCGGACCTGACCCGTCATGCCGGGCACGCCGACATCGTGCGCGAGACCGTCGACGGCGCGGCGGGCCTGCGCGCCGACAACAGCAACCTGCCGGCGGACGACCGGGCGTGGTGGGCGGAGTACCACGCCCGTGTGGAGGCCGCGGCCCGGAAGGCCGACGGCTCCTGACCTGCCGTCACCCCGTCCCCTGGCGCTCCGATCGGCGCGCCGGGGGGCGGGGGCGGGTCATGGTGTGTGCGTGACCGGCAGCCCGCGCGCCCCCGCCCCGTGCTCCGTGTCGTCGTCGAGTGCGGCGAGGAGGCGCAGGCCGTCCTCGGCGGGGCTGCCGGGCGCGGCGGACAGCACGATGAGTTCCCTGCCGGTGGCGTCGGGGAGGGCGAAGTTCTCCTGGTGGAGTTCGAGGAGTCCGACCAGGGGGTGGTGGTAGGCCTTGCGTCCGTGGGTGCGGGCGCGGACGTCGGCGCGGGCCCACAGGCGGCGGAAGCGGTCGCTGCCCATGGCGAGTTCGCCGATGAGTGAGGCGAGGCGCGGGTCGTCGGGGTGTTTGCCGGCGGCGAGGCGCAGGTGTCCGACGACGTCGAGGGTGCACTGGTCCCATTCGGGGTAGAGGCCGCGTTCGGCTTCGTCGAGGAAGATGTGGCGGGCGGCGTTGAAGCCGGGCATGGGGCGGCCGTAGAGGAGTCCGGCGAGGCGGTTGGCGGCGGTGACGTCGAGCCGGTGGTCCATGATCAGGGCGGGTGCGTCGGCGACGAGGTGGAGGACGCGCAGGAGTTCGGGGCGCAGTCGTCCGGTGGGCGGGGTGGTGCGGGGGCGGCGGCGGGTGGCGAGGCGGTGGAGGTGGCCGCGTTCGGTGTCGTCGAGGCCGAGGACGCGGGCGAGGGCGTCGAGGACCTGGGCGGAGGGCTGGGTGGCGCGGCCCTGTTCGAGGCGGACGTAGTAGTCGACGCTGACGCCGGAGAGGTGGGCGACTTCTTCGCGGCGCAGTCCTTGGACGCGGCGGCGGGTGTCGGTGGGGATGCCGGCGGCGGTGGGGTCGACGCGGGCGCGGCGGGTGCGGAGGAAGCCGGCGAGATCGTCCATGCGCCCAGTATGGCTTCGGTAAGGGGTGTGAGGGTGGTCCTGCCGTTACCAGGAAGTCGGGTCCGGTGGATGCGGCGTCCCTGAACGGGGCGGCGCGGGCGGGCGAGCATCGACGGCGACAGGCGGCGACACAGGCCGTCGAAGTCGTCGAAAGGAATCTGCCGTGAAGACGCTGATCGTCTACGCCCACCCGGAGCCGCGTTCGCTGAACGGGGCGTTGAAGGACCTGGCCGTGGCGACCCTGGAGGGGGCGGGGCACGAGGTGCGGGTGAGCGACCTGTACGCGATGGGCTGGAAGGCCGTGGTGGACGCGGCGGACTTCGGGGAGCACGCCACGCGTCCGCTGCGGGTGGTGGAGAGTTCGGGCGGGGCGTTCGAGGGCGGGGCGCTGACGCCGGACGTGGTGGCCGAGCAGGAGAAGCTGCTGTGGGCGGACACGGTGGTGTTCCAGTTCCCGCTGTGGTGGTACACGATGCCGGCGATCCTCAAGGGGTGGGTGGACCGGGTGTTCTCGTTCCGGTTCGCGTACGGGGTGGGGGTGCACGACGAGACGCGGTACGGCGAGCGGTTCGGTGAGGGGACGCTGCGGGGCCGGCGGGCGATGCTGTCGGTGACGGTCGGGGGCCCGGAGTCGCACTACAGCGACCGGGGGATCAACGGGCCGATCGAGGACCTGCTGTTCCCGATCCACCACGGGATCCTGTACTACCCGGGCCTGGAGGTGCTGCCGCCGTTCGTGCTGCACGGCACGGACAGGATCACCGAGGGCGGTTTCGAGGACGCGGCGAAGGCGTGGCGGGAGCGGCTGCTCGCGCTGGAGACGACCGAGCCGATCGCGTTCCGGCGCCAGAACTTCGGCGACTACGAGGTCCCGTCGCTGCGGCTGAAGGAGGGCCTGGAGCGGCCGGGCCGCACGGGGTTCGGACTGCACGTGCGGGGCTAGCGGCGGGGCCCGCCGCCCCCGGGCGGGGCGGCGGGCCCGTGTGCCGTTACGTCGCGAGGGCCTGCGTGAAGCGCAGCATGTTCCCGGCCGGGTCGCGGAACGCGCAGTCGCGCATGCCGTAGGGCTGGTCCATCGGCTCCTGGATGACGTCGGCGCCGGAGTCGGCGACGCGCTTGAAGGTGGCGTCGCAGTCGTCGGTGGAGAAGATGACCGCGCGCAGCAGGCCCTTGGCCATGAGCTCGGCCATGGCCTGCCGGTCGGCGGGGGAGGCGCCGGGGTCGGCGAGCGGGGGTTCGAGGACGATGTTGACGTCGGGCTGGGCGGGGGAGCCGACGGTCACCCAGCGCATGCCCTCGAAGCCGACGTCGTTGCGTACTTCGAGGCCGAGGACGTCGCGGTAGAAGACGATCGCCTTGTCGTGGTCGTCGACGGCGATGAAGCACTGCGAAAGCATGAGGTTCATGGCGACCACGCTACGGGCGCGGCGCGGGGGACGCTTCTCCGTTCCTGACCGGTGCGGTGTTCTTGACCGGCCGGGTGTGGATCTTGGCGATGCAGGCGGGGATGGGGGCGCCGTCGGCGTGGTCGCGGGCGCGGTAGGCGCTGGGGGTCTCGCCGACGAGCTGGGTGAAGCGGGAGGAGAACGAGCCGAGCGAGGTACAGCCGACGGCCATGCACACCTCGGTGACGGTGAGGTCGCCGCGGCGCAGCAGGGCCTTGGCGCGTTCGATGCGGCGCGTCATGAGGTAGCCGTAGGGGGTTTCGCCGTAGGCGGCGCGGAAGCTGCGGGAGAAGTGGCCGGCGGACATGAGGGCGTCGCGGGCGAGGGCGGTGACGTCGAGGGGTTCGGCGTACTCGCGGTCCATGCGGTCGCGGGCGCGCCGCAGGCGCACGAGGTCGTCCAGGCTCGGCCGGGTGGTCATAGGGGCGAGTGTGGCACAGGCGTGCCGGGTTGCGGGGAGCGCGGGCCGGCGGGCGCGGGGTCATAGCCTGGCGGTCGGCCGCCGGTCGGCGGGACGGATGCGTGGGAGTGAGGGAGTACGCCTGTGAGCAGCACGGACGCGGGGGCGGCGGGGCGTGTGGGGACGGCCGGGCACGCGGCCGACGGTCACGGCCTGATCCGGGTGGTGGGGGCGCGGGAGAACAACCTGAAGGACGTGAGCGTCGAGATCCCCAAGCGTCGGCTGACGGTGTTCACGGGGGTGTCGGGGTCGGGGAAGAGTTCGCTGGTGTTCCGGACGATCGCGGCGGAGTCGCAGCGGTTGATCAACGAGACGTACAGCGCGTTCGTGCAGGGGTTCATGCCGTCTCTGGCGCGGCCCGAGGTGGATGTGCTGGACGGGTTGACGACGGCGATCATCGTGGACCAGCAGCGGCTGGGGGGTGATCCGCGGTCGACGGTGGGGACGGTGACGGACGCGTACGCGATGCTGCGGATCCTGTTCAGCCGGCTGGGGCGGCCGCACATCGGGTCGGCGCAGGCGTTCTCGTTCAACGTGGCGTCGGTGAGCGGTGCGGGCGCGGTGAAGGTGGAGCGGGCGGGGAAGACGGTGCGGGAGCGGCGCGAGTTCCGGGTGACCGGGGGGATGTGTCCGCGGTGCGAGGGCCGGGGCTCGGTGTCGGACATCGATCTTTCGCAGCTGTACGACGAGTCGAAGTCCCTGGCGGAGGGGGCGTTCACGATTCCGGGCTGGAAGTCGGACAGCTTCTGGACGGTGCGGGTGTACGCGGAGTCGGGGTTCCTGGACCCGGCGAAGCCGATCCGGGACTTCACGGAGCGGGAGATGCACGACTTCCTGTACCGGGAGCCGACGAAGGTCAAGGTGGAGGGCGTGAACCTGACCTACGAGGGCCTGGTGCCGAAGCTGCAGAAGTCGATGCTGTCGAAGGACCGGGAGTCGCTGCAGCCGCACATCCGGGAGTTCGTGGACCGGGCGGTGACGTTCACGGTGTGCCCGGACTGCGGCGGGACGCGGCTGAACGAGCTCGCGCGGTCGTCGAAGATCGGCGGGGTGAGCATCGCGGACGTGTGCGCGATGCAGATCTCGGACCTGGCGGCGTGGGTGCGCGCCGTGGAGGACCCGTCGGTGGCGCCGCTGCTCGGGTCGCTGCTGGGGACGCTGGAGTCGTTCGTGGAGATCGGGCTCGGGTACCTGGCGCTGAACCGGCCGGCGGGGACGCTGTCGGGGGGTGAGGCGCAGCGGGTGAAGATGATCCGGCACCTGGGGTCGTCGCTGACGGACACGACGTACGTGTTCGACGAGCCGACGGTGGGTCTGCACCCGCACGACGTGCAGCGGATGAACGGGCTGCTGCTGCGGCTGCGGGACAAGGGCAACACGGTGCTGGTGGTGGAGCACAAGCCGGAGACGATCGCGATCGCGGACCACGTCGTCGACCTGGGGCCCGGGGCGGGCCCGGGCGGCGGCGAGGTGTGCTTCGAGGGCAGTGTGGAGGGTCTGCGCGCGGCGGGGACGGTGACGGGGCGGCATTTCGACGACCGTGCGTCGGTCAAGGCGTCGGTGCGGGAACGCACGGGCGTGCTGGAGGTGCGCGGCGCGTGCGCGAACAACCTGCGGGACGTGGACGTCGACATCCCGCTCGGTGTGCTGGCGGTGGTGACGGGGGTCGCGGGGTCGGGGAAGAGCTCGCTGGTGCACGGGTCGATCCCGGCCGGCGCGGGGGTGGTGTCGGTGGACCAGGCGCCGATCCGCGGGTCGCGGCGCAGCAACCCGGCGACGTACACGGGCCTGTTGGAGCCGGTGCGGAAGGCGTTCGCGAAGGCGAACGGGGTCAAGCCGGCGTTGTTCAGCGCGAACTCGGAGGGGGCGTGCCCAGGGTGCAACGGGGCGGGGGTCGTGTACACGGACCTGGCGATGATGGCGGGGGTGGAGACGACGTGCGAGGAGTGCGAGGGGAAGCGGTTCGACGCGTCGGTGCTGGAGTTCCGGTTCGGGGGGCGGGACATCAGCGAGGTCCTGGCGATGCCGGTCGCGGAAGCGGTGGAGTTCTTCGGGCCGGGTGAGGCGCACACCCCGGCGGCGCACCGGATCCTCGAGCGGCTGGTGGACGTCGGGCTCGGGTACCTGGCGATCGGGCAGCCGCTGACGACGCTGTCGGGCGGCGAGCGGCAGCGGCTGAAGCTTGCGACGCACATGGCGGACAAGGGCGGCGTGTACGTGCTGGACGAGCCGACGGCGGGCCTGCACCTGGCCGACGTCGAGCAGCTGCTGGGCCTGCTGGACCGGCTGGTGGACGCGGGGAAGTCGGTGATCGTGATCGAGCACCACCAGGCGGTGATGGCGCACGCCGACTGGATCATCGACTTGGGGCCGGGGGCGGGGCACGACGGCGGCCGGGTCGTGTTCGAGGGCACGCCGGCGGACCTGGTCGCGGCGCGGTCGACGGTGACGGGCGAGCACCTGGCGGCGTACGTGGGGGCGTGAGCCGGCGCGGCCGGGTGCGGCCAGGGGCGGCCAGGCCCGACGGGGCGTGACGGGTGTCGACGGGGCGCGGCCGGGCGCGGCGGGGCCGAGAGGGGCCGGGAGGGGCCGGGAGGGGAGCAACGGGGCCGGGCGCGGCGGGGCTAGGCGGGGCTCGGCCGGGCGCTGAAGGGGTGGCGTGTGCGGGGGTGGCGGGCGGTGAACTGCCGTCCGCCGCCCGGCGCGTGGCCGCCCGCGGGAATCGGCCGAACGGGGGAGGCGGTGTGGCATGATCGCCGGCATGGAGGTCATCGACGCGGGCCGGTTCGCGCCCGCCCCGGACGGGTCCGCCGACTACGCGGAGCACCTGCGCGTCCCGGCGCTCAGCTTCGGCACGTACTCGATCCCCGCCGGTCAGCCGGACGACCAGGCGCCGCACAAGGAGGACGAGGTCTACGCCGTCGTCAGCGGCCGCGGCTCGTTCACCTCGGGCGGCCGCACCGTCGAGGTCGGTCCCGGCACCTCCCTGTTCGTCCCCGCCGGCGAGGACCACCGGTTCCACGACGTGACCGAGGACCTGACGGTGCTCGTGTTCTTCGCGCCGGCGTACACGGGGCGCGGCTGACGGTCACGGCCTGAGGCACGTGCTCCGGAGCGAACGTGCCTGGAGGCCGTCGCCGCGGTGTACGACTCGGACCGGACCCGGGGCCGTCATCGGATGCCGGTCCGCCGGCGTAGCGAGGTCGTGTCGGAGAGTCGGCGAGACCGCCGCCGTCGTCATCACCGCGAAGTCCGCCGGAGCAAGGTCTTCGGCTTCCCCACCGCGGACGTCCGTCTCGCTTGGCCTGTTGCGCGTCAGTCCGGCAGCCAGTGCAGTTCGTGCGCCAGGGTTTCGGCGGCGGCACGGATGCGGTGGTGCAGTGGCGACTGCTCGCGTGGGAGGACCAGGTGGATGGTCAGGCCGGGCGCGCCCCGCAGCGGTCGCCAGGTGAGACCGGCCGGTTGTGTCGTGACCGCGGCTTCTCCGGCCGGGGCGAGGGTGAGCCCGTCGCGCAGGTCGTTCTGGGACATGTCGAACGAGACCGCGGGCGTGTGGAACCGGGGGTGTGGCCGGGTGTCCCGGAACAGTGCGGCCAGCTGGTCGTGGATCACGGGGTTGGCCGCACGGTCCGGGAGCCGCAGCGGATACGCGGCCGCGTCGGCGATCTCGATCTCCGGGTGTTCGGCGAGCGGATGGTGCCGCGCCAGCTGGACCCCGGTGCGCTGACGCCGCAGCAGGAACCGGCGCACGCCGCGGCCCGGCTGTTCACCGCGGGTGATCCCGGCGTCGATGCGGCCGTCGGCGACCGCGGGGGAGATCTCCGGTGTCGCCATCGGGACCGCGCCGACCTCGAGTCCGCTGTTGCCGCGCATCAGCCTGTCCACCAGGGCCGGTGCCGTCTCGGCCCCGGTGCTGAGGCTGTATCCGATGCGCAGCGTGCCCAGTTCGCCTGCCGCCGCGCTCCGGGCGGTGTCCCATGCCCGGTCCAGGGCCGCCAGCGCGGGCGGCGCGGACTCCGCCAAAGCCGCGCCGGCCGTGGTCAGTACGACGCTGCGCGTGTTGCGGACCAGCAGGGCCGTGCCGAGTTCCGCCTCCAACCGGCGCATCCGGGCGCTGAGTGCGGGCTGTGCGATACCGATCCGTGCGGCCGCGCGGGTGAAGTTCAACTCCTGCGCCAGCACCAGGAAGTAGCGCAGGCTCACCGTGTCCGGCGCCACGCGCCCTCCCCCGATTGATCACGATCCGTTCTGAGTTTATCCCGTACCGGTCTTTCCCTCGGCCGCACATCGAGCCCTAGCCTGCGGATACGGCGATTCAGCCGACGGCGGTACCCGTCGGCGGGATCGATCGATCCGAGTGCCGATCCGACGTCGGACGCGTCCGGCCGAACACAGGAGGTTTCCGTGGCCAAGGGCTACTGGGTCAGTGTCTACCCCGCCATGTCCGACCCCGAGGGGCTGACCGCCTACGACACGCTGGCCGGTCCGGCCGTCCAGGCCGCGGGCGGACGCAGCCTGGCCCTCCTCCCGTCCCGCGGCGGTCGAGTCGTCGCCCACGAGGCGGGAATCGCGTATCGCACCGTCCTGATCGAGTTCGACAGCTTCGAACAGGCCGTCGCGGCATACGAGAGCGAGGCGTACCAGGAGGCGCTGGCGGCTCTCCCGGACGGCTACGAGCGCGACTTCCGCATCGTCGAAGGCACCGGCTGACCGGCGGGCCCCGCCGTCGCCGAGTCTCAGTCGCCGAGTCTCAGTCGCGGGGGCGGGCGACGTCCAGGAAGCGTGTCACCAGCGGGTTGTCGTCGCCCGCGCGGCACACCACGTGCTGGACCGTCGTCGTGCCCTCGATCGGGCGCGCGACGACCCCGACGCGGCGCAGCACCCGCATCGAGTCCGCGAGGACGCCCGCGCCGAACCCGGCCGCGACCAGCGCGAGGACGGTCTGCACACTGCGGCCCTCCGCCTCGATCCGCGGGACCACGCCGGCCCGGTGGCACAGCGCGATGATCTCGTCGTAGGAGGGCGGGGACACCGCGCGCGGCCACAGCACGAGCGGGATCCGCCCGAGTGCTTCCGGGGGCGCGGCGGGGAGGGGGCGCGGGCCCTGCGCGAGCGGGTGGGCCTGCGGCAGGAAGAGGGTGAGCGGTTCGCGCCACCAGGGGCGGGCGGCGAGGCGGCGGTCGGGGGCGGGCAGCCGCTGGACGGCGATGTCGAACGTGCCGTCCAGGACGCCCTGGGACATCTCCTCGTCGTTGAAGCTCTCCACCAGGCGCAGTGACACGCGCGGGAGTTCGCGGCGCAGCCGGGCGAGGGTCGGGCCGAGCGGGCCGTTGATGCCGGAGCCGGCGAAGGTGACGGTGAGGGTTCCGGAGCGGCCCTGCGCGGCGAGGCGTACGTCGTCGAAGAGGGACTCGGCCTCGGTCAGGACGCGGCGGGCGCGGTCGACGAGCGCGGCGCCGGCGGGGGTGGGGACGAGGGCGCGGCCCTCGCGTTCGAACAGGGGTGTGTCGAGGCGGTGTTCCAGGTCGCGGAGCTGCCGGGACAGGGTCGGCTGGGTGAGGCCGAGGGCGCGGGCGGCGCCGCTGACGGTGCCGGCCTCGGCGATCGCGACGACGTAGGCGAGCAGGCGCAGCTCCACCGGGCACCACTCCGTTCTTGTATGCCTGTGAGGCATGGGAACGATACCCGGTGATGCTTGAAAGGCAAACGGTGGTGGCGGGCGGGCCAGGATCAAGGCACGCGGTGAGGGGAGCAGCCCCGCACCGGCCCGCGGAACCGGGAGAGTTCGCCGTGAAGACCACCGCCAGCACCAACGCCCTGACCACCGCCGCCGCCGTCCCGGCCGCGTCCGCCGCCCGCGCCGACGCCGACACCGCAGTGAACGGTCAGGCGTACGGCCCGGTGGACAGCGACGCCGGGACCGACGGAACCGGCGGGGCCGGCGGGCCGGCCGGGCCGGCCGGGCCGACGCCGGACGCCACCGTGAACGCGTTCTTCGCCGCGTTCGGCGCCCGCGACCTGGCCGGGCTCACCGCGCTGGTCGCCGAGGACGCCGAGTGGAACATCCCGGGCGACCCGGCGATCGTCCCGTGGGCCGGGCTGCGGCACGGCCGCGACACCCTCGCCGACGGGTTCTTCGCCCCGCTGTTCGCCGCCACCGAGCCGCTGTCGTTCGAGGTCGTGCACGCCCACGCGCACACCGCCGGCGACGCGTCGGACGGCGTGACGGCGGTCTACGTGCACGGGCGGTTCGCGTACCGGTTCCGCCCGTCGCAGCAGCTCCTCGACGACGAGTTCGTCATGCGGTTCACCACCGCGGGCGGCCGCGTCACCTCGTACCGGATCTTCGAGGACTCGCTGCTGCTCGCCCGCGTCCACACCGGCGACTGGGCGCTCGGCCTCGCCGCCGCATGACCGCCCCGGAGGGCGCGGCCGGGCCCCCTGCCGCCCGCCCGCGCCCGGCCCCGGCCCGGGCCCCGGCCCGACGACCGGCCTGACCGGCCGTCACCCCGCTCGCCAGCAAGCCCTTTCACCTCAGGGAGACCACGCCGTGCCCGCCACCGCCTTCGCGCCCGCCGAGACCCCGACGACCACCGGCGGCACCGCCCGCCCCACCACCGCAACCCCCACCACCGCAACCCCCGCGACCGAACGCCCGCGCGACGACGTCCCCGCCGCCACCGTCACCGCGGGGCGTGCGGGCGGCCAGCCGTCGGTCCACCGCCGGGCCGTCCTGACCTGGCTCGCCGTCTACCCGACCATCACCGTCGTCCTGGCCCTCGTCGGCCCGCCCACCGCAGCCCTCCCGCTGCCGGTGCGCACGCTGATCCTCACCGGCATCGTGATCCCCGCCGTGGTGTACGGGATCGCCCCGCTGCTGAACCGCGCGGTCGCGGCGGTGGAGGCCGCAGTGGCGGCTGTACGGCGCGGCCGCCGCTGACGTCCACGGGTCCTGGCCGGCGACCGCCTGATGATCACGCCGGCGAGGACGCGGGGCTCGCGTACGACCATGTGCCCCGCCTCGTCCGCTGCATCGTCACACCAGGTCGACCAGGTCCCGCGGTGTACCGCTTGCCCTCGGCCCCCAGCCGGGGGACCGCCGCAAGGCCGTCGTCGCTACGAACGCCGCCTGAGGCAGACACCGATCGGCTAATCGGCCAACAGCCGCCCCGCCAGGCCGACGTACAGCACGCCGGCGGTCCTGTTCAGGTGCACCCCGAGCCGCGGGCGAACGCGCAGCACCGCCCCGATCCGACCCGACAAAGCGCCGATCACCACATCCACCGCCAGACCGATCACTGCCAGCGCGAAGCCCAGGACCAGAAGCTGACTGGTGACATGCCCTCGCGACTGGTCGACGAACTGTGGCAGGAACCCGACGACGAACAGCGCGATCTTCGGGTTGGTCAGGTTGTTGACCAGGGACCGCGCGCCCATCCGCACCGCCGACACCGCGCGGCCGTCTCCGTCGGCGCCGACCGTCAAGCTGGGCGCCCGGAAGGCCTGCACGGCAAGCCACACCAGATATCCGGCGCCCACGATCTTCAACACGTCCAAAGCCAACGGCACCGCTCGGAACAGTGCCGCCAGCCCGAACGCGGTCGCCGTCGCCTGAATCACCACACCCATTGCGGCTCCCACTGCGGCCGCGATCCCGGCTCGGGGTCCTCTGCTGATCCCGGTCGCGACGAGGAACAGCATTCCGGGGCCGGGCACCAGCTGGATGATCAGAGCGGCCAGCGCAAATGCGGCGAACAAGTGGGCGTCCAACGATTTCTCCGATCATGCGACACCGGCAGGGCGGCAACTCGCCGAAGATCCCTGGGCCAACGTATCCCGCGCAATCCCCCTGCGGCATGGGAGTGTTCACCGATCCAAGGCCGGAAACGACGCTGGTCACGGCGGAGAAGCGGCCAACCTGAGCACGCTTCTGCTGCAGGGCGAAGACATGATCGAGCAACTCGCCCAGGCCCACGTGACCTCGGGTCCGGGCTCTGCGGACCGCTGGGACCTCGGCCAGACGACCGGCGTCATCGCCTGGCCCCGTCCCGACACGACCGCGACGGCGCCCGCACAGATCCTCGGCAGCTTCAGCCCCGGATCGGGTACATGGTTGTGGGCGTGGGCGACGAGAGCATCCTCCCCGGCATGAGTCGCGATGCCCGAACCTTCAGAGCGGCTTTGTACGCGAGAACGGACCGCCCCCGTCGATACACGGCGGCCGGATCGGGCCAGAACACAGTCCGGACGCAGAACCGGACTCCGCCGCGGTCGTTGGTGTCGTATGAACACCACGAAGCGCGCCCTGGCCGTCCTGCTCCTCACCGCGGCGGCACTCGGACTGTCCGGCACTCCCAACGCGACGGCGTCGAACATCCTCTGCGGCATCGGGCTCGCCGGCAACGGCAACTGCAACGACGACACCTCGATCAACAACTCGATCATCGCCGGAGGCAGCCAGCAGAACGTCGGACAAGCCGTGAACAACGCCCAGTCGCAGGTCAACGGCAACGTCATCAACGACTTCAGCGCCACGGGCTGAACACCCGGCCCTGAAAGGTCCCGAAACAAGGCGGTCCCCCGCTGTACTTCCGGTCTCCGCGCACCCTGCTCGGTGGCTGTCAGCGGAGATCCAGCTGCCCGCTTGGTTCCGTTCGCAGGGCCCGTGGCCGTAACGGCCCTGCGAACGACAGCGTGACGGCGTCACAGCTGAACGGACGTCTCTGACGGGCTCGGGGGGCGGGTTCCAGGACGAGCTGTGACCGGCGGTGACGTGCGCGCGCCGCTGGTGGCGTCGGTCCAGCGCGATGACACCGGGTCTGCGTCGGCGGGCGGTGCCGGGCGGACGCCGGTACGGCCGCGCGCGGTTCATGCGTGGGTGCGGCGCTGTGCCGCGGGCTCGGCCCGGTTGGTGTCAGGCGGCGGCCTTGATGTCGACGACGAACGCGATGGTCTCGCCCGGCTTGATGCCGGAGCCGTCGGCCGGGGTGTCGCCGTACGCCTTGTCGGGCGGGAGCACCAGCAGCACGCGGCTGCCGACCTTCTGGCCGAGGAGGCCCTCGTCGAAGCCGGCGATGACCTGTTTGTCGCCGATGCGGAACGCGAAGGTCTGGCCGCGCGTCCACGACGAGTCGAACACACTGTGGTCCGCGTAGTGGAAGCCGACGTAGTGCGCGACGACCGTCTGGCCGGTCGTGACAGCCGGGCCCGTGCCGGGTTCCAGGACCCGGACGGTGAAGCGGTCGGCGGGGCCGAGGTCGAGTGTGCTGACGTCCGGGGCCTGCCGCGCGCCGTCCTGCGCCGTGGCCGCGCCGGCGTCGCCGGTCCCCGGCGTGGTGGCGCTGCCCGACGGCGTCGTGCCCGGCGCGCCCGAACGGGACGGCGTGGTCGCCGCCTTGGGCGCCGCCGACGCGGACCCGGCGTTGCCGCGGTCGGCCGCACCGCCGCCCGTGCCGTCGTCGCGGGTGGTGAGGACGACGAGGACCACCATCGCCGTCACCAGCAGCGCCGCGATCGCCGCCACGACCAGGGCCACCGCCACGCGACGCCCCCGCCCCAGCCCCGGCACGGGCGGCGTCCCGGACCCGGGCGGCGGCGGGATCGGCGGCAGGTTCCCCTGGTGCGGCGTGCCGCTGACGGTCGCCGCCGCATGCACCACCCCGCCCGCACCGGCCGCCGTCGTGGCGGTCGCGCCGGGGTGCGCGGGAGCGCCGGGCGGAACGGTCCGGCCGCCGGCCGGTCCGCTGCCCGGTCCCTGTGGCGGGTGCCATGCGCGGCCGCGCGCGGCGATCGTCTGCGCGACGTCCGCGGGCAGCCATGTCCCCGGCCCCGCCACCGCATCGGGGGTGACCGTGAGCGCGGCCAGGAGCTCGTCCGGCGTGGGGCGTTCCTGCGGGGTCTTGGCCAGGCACGCCGCGACGACGGGGAGCAGCGCCTCCGGCACGCCGCCCAGGTCGGGGCTGTTGTGGACGACCCGGTACAGCAGCGCGGGCGTGGGGCCGGTCCCGAACGGGCCCTCGCCGCGCGCGGCGAACGCCAGGACCGCGCCGAGCGAGAACACGTCCGACGCGGGCCCGACGGGCAGGCCGTCGATCTGCTCGGGCGACATGAACCCGGGCGAGCCCACCGTGCTGCCGGTGCGCGTGAGCACGCTGGCCTCCGACGCCAGCGAGATCCCGAAGTCGATGACCTTGGGGCCGTCCGCGGAGAGCATCACGTTGGACGGCTTCAGGTCCCGGTGGACCACCCCGGCCCGGTGGATCGCGGCCAGTGCTTCCGCGAGCCCGGCGCCGAGCGCCCGCAACGCATCGGCGGGCCAGGGCCCGTGGGCGGCGACGGCGTCGGACAGCGCCATGCCGTCGACGTACACGGTGGCGAGCCACGGCTGCGCCGCGTCGGGTTCCGCGTCGACCACGGCAGCGGTGAACGCCCCGCCCACAGCGCGCGCCGCGGCGACCTCCCGGCCGAACCGGCGCCGGAAGTCGGGATCGTCGGCAAGCTCGGGCCGAACGACCTTGATGGCGACGGCCCGCCCACCGGGCGACCGCCCCAGGTACACGCGCCCCATCCCGCCCTGCCCGAGCCGTCGCTCGATCCGGTAAGGCCCGACCTGCGCCGGTTCGTCAGCCCCCAACGCGCCCATCCCGCCCCCACCCACGCCGCAGCACCCCACCCCAGAACCCGCGAGGCCCCCACTCCCCGGCAACCCCCGCGCGCCCCGAGCCTAGTGCCGCCCACCCGACACCCGAACCCCACCTGACGTGTACCGTGCCGCGCGGCTCAGTCTCACGTGCGAAAGGTCTCCGGTGGGCATCAGCTACTCCTGGCGTCATGTCCCCGGCGACTGGCTCGACTCGAAGTCGCCCCGGGAACTACGGGACGTGCTCCGCATGCGCGAAGCGGACGCTGCCGTGCCACCGGCCATCAGCGTGCAGAACAGCTGCTCGCTGATGCACTACACACTCACCACGGCCGCGCCCGACAATCCCGCGGCCGAGCTTCCCCTCTTCGGCGGCACGCTGCTGCGCGAAGGCGAAGAGCACCCCGAGTACGGCTTCGTCGGAGTCGAACTGTTCGCCCTCGTCCCCGACGACGTCCGCACCGCAGCCGACTTCCTCGGCCGGGCACCGCTGGAGCGATGGGTCCTCGACCGCCGCCCCCTGCTCCGCGAGCGTGCCCAGGAGCTCCTGTTCTCCACCGAGTTCAACGAGGACTGGGCCGAGTACCTGGCGGAGAGCCTCCTCGAACTGCGTGCCTACTTCCAGGAAGCTGCACGGGACGGCCACGCGGTGATCTCGTACCAAGACGCCTGAACCGACCTTTCGCCTCCGGTCGACAATCGACTCCCGTTCACAGGTTCTGGTGCGGGTTTTGTGGACCTGCGACCGAGCGTGGTGCTCTGGGGATGTCGGCGGCGTTCTGCGGCGCACCTACGGGCTCACGGTGTCGTCTTCCACCGCGTCGGTAATCCGGCGGATGCGCGCTTGTTCCGCGGCTTCCTCGGCCGCGTCGTAGTGGCGTATCTCGTTCCACCAGCGGTCCTGGTCATAGCCGTCGCAGTGGTTGAAGTCCTTGGCGGTGCCTCGTAGCCGCTGCCACTCGGTCACGATCATCCGCTGCTGCCATGCCTCGGGCTGCTCGACCTGGACCAGGGCGTCCAGGAATGCGGCCGAGTTGGAGACCAGCGAAATGAGGGCCCGCATCGCGAACGCGGTCTCACCGGTCTCGCCCACCTGGTCCGACACGCGTTCCAGCTGCCGGTAGAGGAACGTGTCGAGCGCGCGGACGTCTTCGCGGGTGACGTCTCGCGCATAGGTGAGGGTCCGTTCTGGCGACGGGTTCGGCATGCGCGCAGGGGTCCTTCGACTCTCTCGGGGGCATGGGTCACGGCGCCGGGTGGCCGGCCCGACGGTAGCGCAGCAGCGGTCGACGTGGCCTTCGACGACGGCTGACTTCACGGAAAGGCGAGTCCGGCGGTGACGGCGGCCCGGTCGCGGGCTACGAGGGTCTGCCCGATGGAAGGGTCGACGCCGACCGGGTGCGTCGGGCGGTCGGCGCGGCGGGGGTCACTCGGGTTGATCGGGCGTTGTCGCTCCGGGGCGCCATACTCCGTGGCATGCCGACGGTTCCCGACCCCGATGTGTATGCCTGGTTCGAGGCGGACGGCCGCCGTCCGCACTACTACACGCTGTTGTTCACGCACCGCCTCGCACCTGCCGAGGTCCTACGACGCCTGGCCGCTCCCAAGCCCGTGACCGGACCCGGGCCGGGGGCGCTTCCGCCGGATGAAGCGGACCCAGTCGACGTCCACGACCTGGGAGAGTGGACGCTGGCCGTGGAGGGGCACGGATTCGAGGCCTACGTCGCCACTGCGGTCAAGCGGCTGTCGGTCGGGACCGAGGTCGTGATGCTCACCTACAACGTGATGGCCCATTGCCGCTTTCGGCACGTCGTCGACGGCGAGGTGTGGACGGACTTCGATGCCGTCGACCCCAGCGACCGCTGCGGGCTCCACCCCGACCGTCTCGTCGACGACATGCGCCGCGTCGGCCTTGATCCCGACCACGACTTCGACGACATGGATGACGACGAAGCGCTGCTCTGGTGCTCGCAGACGATGGCCTTGGCCGAGTCGATCACCGGAATCCGTGTCGCTCCGGAGATCTTCGACGCGGTTCCCGCGCTGTCCGCGACCATGCGCTTCGCGGTCGGCGAATAGGAGCCGCCGAGTCGATCGCTTGCGCTGTCGCGGTCAAGCCGCGTGGCGTGGCGACTTCGGCGTCGTCAGCGGCACGTCCACCCGGCATGTCGTGACACTCGGCCGTCGCCCCGGTCCACGCACAGATCGTCGGTTTCGCGATCGATCCAGTACACCTGTCCACGGCCGATGAACACCGGTCCGCGCAGGTGGAACCACCGGCCGACCGTTGTCACCAGCAGGAGGCGTTCAGCCGTTGTCCGTTCGCCCACGTGACTCCTTCGACCGCTCAACCCTGGCGAGCCGTCGGGCTCGGCAGGTTCGTCGAACCCACGATCCCATCTGCTTGGCCGGACATCCACGGAGTTGTGGAGTGACCTGTGCCCGTACCGGTGGCAGTGCCCGTTGGTTCGTGCCCGGTGCGTCAGGCGGTGAGGTCGTTCACCGTGCGGGCGACCAGGCCGAACAGGTCGGCGACTGTGGTCAGGGACGCCGTCTGGAGGGCGGCGGCGGGGACGACGGTGCCGTCGGGGGACGGGAGCGGCCTCGTGGCGGTGGCTTCGGCGACGACCGTGGGGCGGTAGCCGCGGTAGAAGGCGCCCTGGGCGGTGAACTGGACGCACATGTGGGTCATGAACCCCGCGAGCACGAGGTCGGTGCCGGCGCCGAGTTCGCGCAGCGTCTTGTCGAGGTCGGTGTCGTGGAAGGCGTTCGGGACCCGCTTGACGACGACGGGTTCGCCGTCGCGCGGCGCGACCTCCGGGCTGATCTGCCCGATCTCGGCGTGGATGTCGTACGGGGTGCCCTCGCCGCCGTCGTTGACGATGTGCACGACCGGGGTGCCGGCGGCGCGCGCCGCGGCGAGCAGGCGGGCCCCGGCGGCGAGGGCCTGTTCGGCGCCGTCGAGGGCCATGACGCCGCGGCGGTAGGTCTCCTGGAAGTCGATGAGGACCAGGGTGGTGTCGGCGAGGCGGGGGAGTGCGTTGTCGAGGCCGACGACCTCGCGCAGGGTCGCGGACGGGGCGGGGGTGGCGGGGGTGGCGGGCGTGTTCACGGCGGTGTTCTCCTTCGGGCCGGCCCGGGGTGCGGGCAGGGGGGATCGCGGGCGCGGCGGGGTGCCGCGTCCGGGGACTCGGGGTTGCGGGGGGCCGGGGGTGCGGGGGTGCGGGGGTGCCGGGGTGCCGGGGTGCGGCCCCGGGCCGCCGTCGTTCAGGCGGTGGTGCGGAACCTGCGCCGGTACGCGGCCGGGGTGGTGCCGATCTGCTTGCGCAGCGCGCGGTGCAGGGTCTCGACGGAGCCGAGGCCGCACGCGGCGGCGACCCGGTCGAGCGGCTGGTCGGTGCCCTCCAGCAGGCGCCGCGCCGCCTCGACGCGGGCGGCCTCGACGTAGGCGGCGGGCGTGGTGCCGGTCTCCTGGCGGAACACGCGGGCGAAGTGCCGTTCGCTGAGCCGCATGCGTTCGGCCAGCGCGGTGGCGGACAGGTCGGCGTCCGGGTGGTCGGCGATGAACGCGCGCAGCTCGTCGATGTCGCGGCGACCGGCGGCGGGGCGGCTGAGCGGGACGGAGAACTGGCTCTGCCCGCCCTGCCGTTTCAGGTACATGACGAGCTGGCGGGCGACGGCGAGGGCGGTGTCCTCGCCGAGGTCGTCGGCGACGAGGGCGAGCGCGAGGTCCATGCACGCGCTGATGCCGGCGCCCGTCCACACGTTGCCGCTGCGCACGAAGATCGGGTCCGGGTCGACCGTGACCTGGGGGTGGTCGGCGGCGAGTTGCGCCGCGGTCGACCAGTGCGTGGTGGCGGTGCGTCCGTCGAGGAGGCCCGCGGCGGCCAGCAGGTGCGCGCCGACGCACACCGACGCGACACGCCGCGCGAGCGGGGCGGCGGTCTTGATCCAGGCGACGACGTCGTGGTCGATGCGGGCGACAGGCCCGTCCGGGTGCAGGTCGACCGCGCCGGGCACGAGGAGCGTGTCGAGGACGCCGTCGACCTCGTCGAACGCGAGGTCCACGACGAGCCGGACCCCGGCGGACGTCGCCACGACGCCCGGCACGGGCCCGGCGAGTTCGACCTGGTAGCCCGCCGCGCCGCCGGTCTCCCGGTTCGCGAGCGCGAACACCTCGGCGGGACCGGTGACGTCGAGGAGGTCGACGTCGGGGAAGACCGCGATCACGATCCGGCGGGCGGTGCCGCCGGCAGTGCTGCGGTGGTGCGTGCTGGGCATGCCCCTATCGTCACGGGTCGCCGCGGATGACGGCAATGACGGTGTTCTGTCACATCCGGACACGGGGGTGGCGGGCGAGGCCGTGGGACGGGACGCCCGGGCGGCGGGTGCGCGCGCCCCCGGGACCCGCCCCCCCCCGGGACCCGCCGCCCGGGCCGGGCCGGCACCGCGAAGGCCCCGGCCGGGCCCCGCGTCCGGCACCCTCACGCCGCCCGCCCCTTCACCTCCGACGGCCCCGTCGCCGATGCCGGACGCGAGACCGTCAGAGCCCGTAGTACGCGGCGATCGGCCCCCGCGCGTCGTCGAACAGCGCCGGCCCGTCCTGCGGCACCTCCGGCCACGTGCCCGCCGGGTACAGCTCGACGAACTGGGCGCTGGACAGCGCGTACACGACCCGCCCGAGGCCGGACCGGGCGATGCCGCCGGTGCACATGCCGCAGGGCTGGCAGCTCGTGTACATCGTCGTGCGCGCCGCGGTCTCGGCGTCGAGTTCGCGGGCGGCCCAGCGGGCGAGCTTGAGTTCGGGGTGGGCGGCGATGTCGTCGTCGCGGCGCACCGTGTTGTGGGCCTCGACCAGGACGGCGCCGTCCCCGTCGGCGAGGAGGGAGCCGAACGGGGCGTCCCCGAGGGTGACGGCGTGGGCGGCGAGGGCGATCGCGCGGCGCAGCAGGGTCTCGTCGGCGGGGGTGATCACGGTGCTGTCCTCCGGTGGGTGGAGAGGGCGGTCAGGTCCCGCCAGGCGTCCTGGGGGCGGCGGGTCTGTTCGGGGTCCCCGTGGTAGGGGTCGAGGACGACGGCCTCGGCGCCGAGGCGGCGCAGCTGGTCGAGGTCGTCGAGGACCTGTTCCAGGGTGCCGGTGCCGGCGGGGCGTTCGGGGCCGGTGGCGGGCCGGTCGGTGAGGCGCAGGGTGATGCGCGGGGCGAAGCCGGGGAGCGGGTGGGTGTCCAGGACGTCGCGCATGGCGGGGAGGGTGAGGCGGAGCGGGTGCCAGGCGTCGCCGTACCGGGCGGCGCGGGCGAGGGCGGCGGGGCTGTCGCCGCCGACCCAGACCGGGACGCCTTCCGCGCGTAGGGGTTCGCGGAGGACGGCGAGGTATTGGTCGGTGAGGCGGCCGCGTCCGGCGTGGGGGACGCCGAGGGCGGCGAACTCCTGGCGGGCCCAGCCGACTCCGACGCCGAGGACGAGGCGGCCGTCGCTGATCGCCTGGAGGTTGGCGGCCATGCGGGCGACGAGGAGCGGGTGGCGGTACGGGAGGACGAGGACGGTGGTGCCGAGCCGGACGCGGCGGGTCTGGGCGGCGAGCCAGGACAGGGTGGTGAAGGGTTCGTGGAAGGGCTCGGGGTAGCGGGCGGCGACGTCGGGGGTGACGGCGACGTGGTCGGAGACCATGAGCAGGTCGAAGCCGAGCCCTTCGACGACGTGCGCCCAGTCGCGGAGCACGCCGGGGTCGGTGCCGGGTCCGAAGTTCGGAACGTTGACTCCCCATTGCATGATCGGAAAGCTATCCCGGCCGGACCCCGCCGGTGAACGGACTTCTCCCGGTCCTTGGGGGTGTCGGCCGTGGTTCTCCCGATACATTGCGTGGATGGCCGTGAATCTCGACGACACCGACTGGGCGATACTCGACCTGCTGCAGCGCGAGGCGCGGCTGTCGCTGAGCGAGCTGGGGCGGCGGGTGAGCCTGAGCGCGTCCGCGACGACCGAGCGGGTGCGCGGCCTGGAGGCGCAGGGCGTGATCTCCGGCTACCGGGCGGTCGTGGACCTGGAGAAGGTGGGCTACCCGGTGCTGGCGGTGGTGCGGCTCAAGTACCCGGGCAACCACCACCAGCCGCTGCGGCGGCTGCTGGCGGAGCGCCGCGAGGTCCTGGAGTGCCTGCGGACGACCGGCGACGACTGCTACACGCTGAAGGTCGCGGCGACGTCGATGGGGCACCTGGAGGTGCTGATGGACGAGCTGGCCGGGTTCGGCAGCACGACGACGAGCGTGGTGTACAGCCAGACGCTGCCGTACCGCGGCCCGGAGCGCCCCGATCGCCCGGAGCGGCCAGCCGCGCCGTGACGCCCGCGGTGACGCCCGCGGTGACGTCCGCAGCGACGCCCGCGGTGACGCGGCGTGACGCCGCTGCGGGGCTCGCGGCGGCGCCTGTCCGAAGTGTCCGGTCCCGGTCCCCCGTGCGACGGTAGAAGGGAGACCGCGACCCCGATCCATGCGTGTCGTTGCCGCGCGAGGGGTTCCAGCTGACCGCCGTCCCGGGTGGTCATCGCCGGAAGGACCAGCATGCGGGCGACGGACAAGCCCCCCGAAGGTTCGCGTGACGAGCACGCGGACCAGGCGCGGGACGCCGCGAAGGACAGGCGGAAACGGCGGCGGCACATGGCCGACCGGGCGAGCGTCCGCCGCGCCCGACGCGCAGCCGACTGGGGCAGGAGGAAGTATTCGGGGTCCTGGGCCGAGTACCTGCAGCAGCGCCTGACCGGGATGGATTTCCTCAACCAGGCGACACTGTTGGCCGCCACGCTGCTGCTGTGCGCCGTCCCGTTCATGCTCATCACCGCCGCCCTGGCCGGGCGATCCGCGGTGACGGCGCTGACGGAGCGGCTGGGGCTGAACCATCAGGCGGCCACCGACGTCGGCGACCTGTTCACCTCCTCGTCGGCGACGACCTCCGCGGTCACCGGGCTGTCGTGGGTCTTCTTCCTGGTCGCCGGGATGGCCGCGGCCACGTCGTTCCAGAGGCTGTACCAGGTGGCGTTCGGACTGCGTCCGCGGGGGGTGGGGGACCGGCTGCGCGCGCTGGTCTGGCTGGCCGTGGTCGCGGGCTGGATCGCACTCGGCACCTCGGCGGCCAAGGCGTTCTACTCGGCCGCGCCGGTCCTGTGGTGGATCGTCAACGTCGCCGCGTTCATCGGGTTCTGGTGGTTCACCATGTGGTTCCTGCTGGCCGGGCGGGTCCCCTGGCGCAGGCTGGTGCCGTGCGCGGTCGCCACCGGCCTGTACTGGCTCGGCATGCTGATCGTCTTCCACTTCGTCTTCTCCGGCATGGTCATCGAGTACGACCAGAAGTACGGGCCGATCGGGGTGGTCTTCGCCCTGATGTCGTTCTTCATCGCGATCGGCGTCGTGATCACCCTGGGTGCGGCCACCGGCATGACGTGGCACGACCGCGGCATGTCGTGGAGGGCCGCGGCCAGGAAGCTGCGGCGGTCGTCATCGTGACCGCCGGCGCGGGCACCGGTACGGCGGGGAAGGCCCTCGCCCAGCAGCGGCCGTCCTCGAGCAGGCTCACCTGGAGCGTCGTACGGGTGACCCTCTCGGTCGCCGCGCTGGTGGCGCTGTACTACGTGCTGCCGTTCGACCGCGCCTCCCAGCCGACCGTGGTCACCACGCTCCTGATCGGCCTGGCGGGCTTCGTCGTGCTGGTCGTGTTCCAGGTCCGCGCGATCATCCAGGCCTCGCACCCGCTGCTGCGGGCCGTCGAGGCGCTGTCGACGTGCGTGCCGTTCTTCCTGCTGCTGTTCGCCGCCACCTACGTCGCCCTGGCCGCGCTGTCGCCCGCGAGCTTCGGCGAGCCCCTGTCGCACAGCGACGCGGTCTACTTCACCGTCACGGTGTTCTCCACCGTGGGGTTCGGGGACATCACCGCGAAGACCGAGACGGCGCGGCTGGTGGTCACCGTGCAGATGATCGCCGACCTGATCATCCTCGGTCTGGCCGTGAAAGTCATCGTCGAAGCGGTTCGCCGCGGCCGGCTGCCCAGGACCGACACCGGCGACAGCACGGGCCGCGGCGTCGCCGACAACGTCGGCGGAGACGGCACGGCCGCCGGAGACGACACCGATGCCGGAGACGACGGGGCCGGACCGTGACCCGAGTGGACGAGGACCGCTGATGCGCACACACCACCGACACGACCACCACCACGGCCGGGGCGCCGGCGCGGCCGTGACGTTCGTCGACCACGTGGGCCCGCACGGGGCCGTGGTCCGGTGGGGGTCGCGGCGGCACCGCAAGCACCAGCGGCCCGCGACCGGGTCGACGTGGTGGGCGCCGCACGCCCGCGGCTGGTGGATCGCGGTGCTGTTCGCCGTCGGGTCGGCGCTGTTCGCGGTCGGGTCGATTCCCGCCTACTCCGACGCGGTCGGGGCGCGCTGGGACACCGTGACCTACTTCGTCGGATCGCTGTTCTTCACCTCGGCGTCGTTCCTGGCCTACCGGGAGGCGGTCGACGCCGCCCCGGCGGCGCGGTACCCGGCGCACGGGCGCGTCCTGGTGTGGCAGCCGGGCCGGATCGACTGGTGGGCCACCGCGGTCCAGCTGGTCGGAACGGTGTACTTCAACGTCAGCACCGGCGTCGCGATGGGCGCCGACCTGTCCGCGGCGACCGCCCACCAGCACGTGTGGCGGCCCGACGCGATCGGCTCGGTCTGCTTCCTCGTCTCCAGCGTCCTGGCCTGGTACGAGGCGTGCCACGGCTGGGCCGCGTGGCGTCCGGCGTCCTGGGCGTGGTGGATCACCCTCGCCAACCTGGTCGGGTCCGTCGCGTTCGGCGTCTCCGCCGTCGCCGGGTACGTCGACCCGGTCACCGGCCAGGTCCGCAATGCGGCCGGCGCCGACGCGACGACCCTGATCGGCGCGATCTGCTTCCTGGTCGGCGCGGTCCTGCTGCTCCCGGAACGCACCGAGGAGACGCGCGCCGCGCAGGCGGAGGCCGCGAGCCGGTGACGAGGGCCCCGCGGGCGGCGGTCCGACGGCCGCGCGCCGCCACCGTGCCGGCGGGCCGCGGCCCCGGCCACCTGGTCACCCGCTGGCGCCGGCCGTCGCCGAGGACTGCGGACGGGCGGCGGCCGCCCGGCGCTTCGCCAGCATCGTCGCCAGGTACGTCACCAGCACCGCGATCGCGACGCCCGCGAAGGTGAACGCCACGCGCCGGGCCTCCTCGGCGAGGTCGGTCGGGTGCGGCATGCCCTCGGCGATGAGCACGGTCGCCGCGACCGCGGCGACGTACCAGGTGTAGCCCACGGCGCGGATCGCGCCGGCGAGCCCGCCCACGATGACGATGACGACGCCGAGCGCGATCTTGTTGTCGACGGCCAGCAGGAACACCGACGCCACCACGGCGCCGATGATCGCGCCGGCCAGGCGCTGCAGCGCGGTCACGGTCGACTGCTGCAGGCTCGGCTGCATCGCGATCAGCGCGGCCACCGGCATCCAGTCGGCGTTGTCGAGGCCGAACCCGAACGCGATCGCCACCGCGGCGGCGACCGCGACGGCGCGGATCACGCAGTACAGGACGACCGGCCGGGACAGCGGCACGGGTGTGGTGTCGCCGGGCAGCAGTTCCGCGCCGGTCTGCTGCCGGTCGGAGCGGCCGGTGGCCAGCCACATGACGCCGATCCACCCGATCATGACCGCCGAGCCGATCGCCCAGGCCGCGGCCTGCGGCCAGGCGCCGGTGTGGACGTGGTCGGCGGCGTAGCCGCCGGGCAGCGCGACCGCGATGAGGAACCAGACGTTGAGCAGCAGCGCGGCGGTGAACCGGTGCTTGCCGTATTTCACCGCGAGGCTCGCGGCCAGCGTGACGGCGAACGCGCCCAGCGTCACCCACCCCCACGCCTGGGAGCCGAGCCAGTAGCCGAACGCCGTGAGCAGTGCGCCGGCGGCGGTGACGCAGGCCAGCCGTGGCGCCCGGTAGCCGTATCGCCCGCCGGGGTCGCACAGGCCGGTGAACAGCGCACCGAGCGCGACGCCGACGAAGTACTTCTCCTCGCCGAGCGCGCCCAGGACGATCAACGGGAGCAGCATCACCAGCAGGACGGAGACGCCCCGGCGTAGGTTGAAGCCCTGCCGGTTGATCGCGAACACGTCCGCCAGGCGGATCTCGGTCATCACGGAACACCTCCGCACGGTTCGATGACCGGCTCGGGCTCCTCGGGATCCCGGCCGTGCAGCGTTCACGGGCGGACGGAGCCCTCCCTGCGAGCGTCTCCCGCGCAGCGCCCGCGCGCGACTTTTCCCGGGGCGGCCCCGGGGCGGCCCCGGGCGGCCCTGCGGTGTCGTGGACGCGGTCGGGCGGTTCCGCTGCGCCACACCGGACGGATCGCCGGATTTGTCGCATATCGCGCCTAGGGTGGGTCGCAACGCGGCCGGAACGGGAAGAGCGGCCCCGTCCGGGCCGGGAGGCCGCATGACGTCACGGGCTTTCTCCAGCATGCGGGCGCGGGTCTGCGTCCTGGCGTCCGCGGTCGCGCTGATCGGCTCCCTGGCGGGCTGCGGTACCCACCGTCAGCACACGCCGCAGCCGAGTGCCTGGCGCAAGGTCATGGCCATGACCGGCCCCGACGGCGAGGTCTCCAAGGAGATGGCGCTGGCGGCGTTCGCCACGGTGTACGGGCCGCTGCCCGGAGTTCCGCCGGTCTCCGGGGAACGCAGGGAGCTCACGTCGGGGTCGACCGCGCTGCGCTGGATCGCCGCCAAGTGGCAGGAGATCACGCCCGAGCAGCGGGCCGCGGTCAGTGACGCGATCGGGCGCGACGAGCTGCCGGACGACACGGATACCGGCGGCACGAAAGGCACGGCCCGTCCGCTCGGGACGCCTGGCGACTTCCCGAACGACGCGTCCTGCCCGAAGGCCAACCCCGGCAGCGCCGCCTTGAGGAAGGAACTCGTCGGCTTCTGGGCGACTCTCGCACCGACCCTGGGGCTGAAGACCGTCGCGCCGAACTTCGGTGCCTGCGTCTCGGCGAAGCAGAAGACCCTTTCCCCCAAGCCGGGTTCCGGGGCGGGGCCGGTGGTCGTCCAGGCGGACGCGTGGGCCTGGGTCGCCGGCGGCGTTCCACAGTGTCAGATCACCTTCTACCCCGCGTTCTTCACCTCCGGCAACGAACGCTTCGCGACCATGTTCCACGAGCTCACCCACTGCGCCCAGGGGCTGGTCGTCACCCCCCGGAAGGCGTACGAGAACATCCCGGCCTGGGTGCTGGAAGGGCTCGCCCGCTGGGTCGAGGGCAAGCTGGTCGGACACTCCGCGGACTACGCCGCGCTGTGGGAGACGTACCTCCGCGACACCGGCACGCCGCTCAGCAGGCAGTCCGATGAGGCCATGGGCTTCTGGTGGGAGTTGGACTACCGCGGCGTCGACGTGTTCAACCGCTTCGTCCCGGTGGTCAAGGCCTCGGCCGACGTGGTCGACAGGCGCGACGCCGCGGCGTTCACCGCGGCGTTGGGTGCCAACGCCGACGACATCCGGCAGAGCTGGCCCGCCAGTTACACACGCGACGCCGTGCGCGGTGCGCCGTGGACGACGAAGGGCGCGGACATCACCGGTACCAAGGCGACGCTCGGTCGGCCGTCGCCCGTCGCCGACGCCCAGACCGGCAGGATCACCTCGGGGCGGTTGGGCGTCGAGCTGACGGCCCTGGACGTCAAGGCGGAGGTGCTGCAGTTCACCGAGAAAGGGGGCAGCAGCCCGTACGGCCGGTTCGGACCGGGCACCACCGGCGACTTCGTCTTCCCCCAGGCCCTGACGACGGTGTTCTGCACGCTCGGATCGGCCTGCACGTGCCCCAGCGACACACCGGGGGCGGGCACCCGGTTCCAGCCCATCGCGAAGGGCCACGCGTACCTCGGCATCACCGGGGGCGTCAACACCGCCACCCTCGAGTACTCCGGCACGAGCCTCAAGGCCTTCTGCGGTCCGCGGAAGGAGAAGCCGCCCGCCGGCACCCCGGGCGCCGGTCAGGGGCCGTTCCCTCCAGGGCCCGTGCTCGGCTGCCAACCGCCGAACCCGCGGCCGCAGTCGCGCCCGGCCCCCGCGGGCACCGTGGGGCGGGCGGTTCCCCTGTCCCCGTCGGCCCCGTTGCGTGAGGGCGAGAGCTGCGGCACCGGTGGCAGCAACGGCGACCCGCACCTGGTGACGTTCGACAATCTGCGCTACGACCTGCAGTCCGTCGGCGAGTTCACCCTCGCGCGGTCGTCGGACGACGGGCTGCTGGTGCAGGCCCGGCAGAAGGCGTACCCGGGCCTTGCCACGGTGAGCGTCAACAGCGCGCTGGCCGCCGATGTCGCGGGGGACCGGGTGGGCCTGTACCTGACGCCCCACCCGGAGGTGGTCGAGGCGCACCTGAACGGGGCCGTGGTCACCCCGCCCGCCGGCGACACCGCGCTGCCGCACGGCGGGGTGCTGACGAAGCTCGGCGAGGGCACCGCGACGCTGTACAGCGTCACGTGGCCCGACGGCAGGCGCCTGCACGTCTCGACCGTCGGCGCGTTCGGCCTCAAGGCGGACGTGGTCGTGCCGTCGTCCCGGAAGGGCCGGATGGAGGGCCTGCTGGGGAACTTCGACGGCGACCCCGGCAACGACCTGGACCTCGGCGGCGGTCGGACGCTGACGGTTCCCGCCGGGCCCGCCGACCTGCACGGGGCGTACGCCGACCGGTGGCGCATCACGCAGGAAGCCTCGTTGTTCGACTACGGGCCGGGGGAGTCGACGGCGACGTTCACCGACCGCGGCTTCCCCAAGCCGGTCACCGCGCTGCCGGGACGCGACCAGGCCGAGGCGACGTGCCGGGCCTCGGGGGTGACGGACCCGCTGGTCGTCGAGGAGTGCGTCCTGGACGTGGCACTGACCGGGCGCCCCGAGTTCGCCGCCGCGGCCGCGGCGCAGCAAGCGTTCCAGACGGCCGTGCGGCGCACCGAGACCACGGCCGACGGGACGCCGGTTCCGCCCGAATGCCTCGCCGCCGAGGGCGACGTCTCCCGCGCCCTGTTCGATGTGAAGATCGGGGACACGATCGGGGCAGGCGGCGCCGTTCCCTGCGCCGGCGCCATGCCGTCCGGTTCCCCCTTGCACGAGCTGGTCTTCGCCGGCGAGGCCGGGCAGACGGTCACGCTCACCCATGTGCCCGGCGGCGACTGCCGCCTCCAGTGGCGGCTCTACCAGGACTTCTACGACCCCGACCAGCCCGTTCCCGTGCCGCCGCTGCTGGGCCCGGTCTCGGTCTGCGAGGACCTCGGCGCGGTCACGCTCCCGGGGAGCACGCTCTACGCGATCGTCGTCGAGAACCCGGACCCGGCGATCCCGGGAACGTACGGGTTCACGCTCACCGCCGGGTGACGCCGCCGCGGGCGCGGCCCGCGGCGGCGCCGGAGGTCGGCTAGGCCAGGTGCCGGGCGAGGAACCGGGCCGCGGCGTCGCCCGCGTGGTCCGGGGTGCCGGTGTGACCGCCCATGTTGGCGGTCAGGGTCTTCTCCTTCGAGCCGAAGGCGTCGAACAGGTCCAGGGCCGCCTGGCGGTCGTTGTGCTCGTCGTCCCACTGCAGCAGGACGTGGAGGGGGACGGTGACCCGCCGGGCCTCCTCGACGATGCCGCGCGGGACGACGCTCCCGGCGAACAGCACGGCGGCCGCGATGCGCGGTTCGACCGCCGCCATCCGGACGCCGAGGGAGACCACCCCGCCCGAGTACCCGACGGGGCCGCCGATTTCGGGCAGCGCGAGGAGGGCGTCCAAGGCGGCCCGCCATTCCGGGGCCGCCTGGTCGACGAGCGGGAGGACGAGGGCGTCGACGACGTCGTCGCCGACCGGCTCGCCGGCCTGCACGGCCCGGCGCAGGTCGGCGCGGGCCCGCTCGGCGTCGGGCAGGCGGGGCCGGTCGCCGCATCCGGGGAGTTCGAGGGCGGCCGCGGCGAAGCCGTCCCCCGCGCAGTGCCGGGCCCGGGCCGCCAGCCGGGGGTGCATCGTCCGCAGCCCCAGTCCGCCGGGCTGGCCGAGCAGGACCAGCGGGGCCGGCGCCGCTGCGGTTGCGGAGGCGGGCGTCCACAGGACGCCGGGGATGCCGTCGAGGGTGAAGTCGCGTTCCAGGACGCCGTCGTCGAGGCGCTTCTCGGAGGTGAATCGCATGGTCGTGCCCTTCGGGAGTTCGCGTGAAGCGGCGCTCCCGGACGACCTATCGCCCGACCGTGACCCCGGAGGGGAGCACCCATGTCGTTACTGCGTTCACGGGTACCACCTCCTCGTTCTCTCGCACGGCCTCCGGGACGGTAGCAGCGGCCGGCCGTGGTCCGCCAACGGGTTTCCGCGGGTGGCCGTCCGGCCACGGGTGCCGCCGTCGGGGGCGCTGCGCCGGGAGGAGGAATGTCGCGCGTGTCCCCGGGCCCGTCCCGCCGGGCTCGGGTAGACCGGGACGGGCCCGTACGAGCGTGGAGGAACGTCATGGACCAGCCCGGGAACCCGTCCCCTCGAAACCTGCTGTCCCGCCGGACGCTGCTCGCCGGGGCCGGGGTGGCCACGGCGGCGGGCCTGGGCGTCGCCGTGCCGGCGGAGGCCGTGTCGGGGACGCCGGTCCCCGAGCCGTGCCTGACCGCGCGGCAGCAGGCCGCCCAGCGGGTGGTGTTCTCCTACCCCGGCACCACGGTGCCGCAGAGCCTGCTCGACCTGATCGCCGCGGGCCTGTGCGGCGGGGTCATCCTGTTCGGCGAGAACGTCTCGAGCCTGAGCCAGGTCACCGCCGCGGTGGGGCTGATGCACGAGGCCAACGCGAGCAGCCCGGTCAAGGCGCCGCTGCTGGTGATGACCGACCAGGAAGGCGGCAAGGTCCGCCGGCTGCCCGGCGGGCCGGTCCCGACCGCGAAGCAGATCGGCGAGTCGCCCGACCCCGCGGCGGCCGCCGCCGACGCCGGACAGGTCGCGGGCCGGCTCCTGCGCGGCGCGGGACTGAACGTCAACCTGGCGCCCGTGCTCGACGTCTTCCGCACCCCGGGCGACTTCGAGGACCAGTTCCAGCGCTCGTTCAGCATGGACCCGAACGTGGTCGCGCTCTGCGGCCGCTCCTTCGTCGCCGCGCAGCAGGACGAGCGCGTCGCCGCCACCGCCAAGCACTTCCCGGGCCTGGGGCCCGCGACGGCCCAGCAGAACACCGACCTGGGCCCGGTCACCCTCGGCACCTCGCGGGCCGACCTGCGGCGCATCGACGAACTCCCGTACGACGCGGCGGTTCACGCGGGCGTGAAACTGGTCATGCTCTCCTGGGCGGTCTACACCGGCCTGGACCCGGAGCTTCCGGCGGGCCTGTCCCCGACGGTCATCGACGGGGAACTCCGCCGCCGGCACGGCTTCCACGGCGTCACCATCACCGACGCCATCAACGCCGGAGCCCTCGACGCCTTCGGCACGCCGCCGCAGAACGCCGTCACCGCCGCGGCCGCCGGGATGGACCTGATCCTGGAGGCCACGCGCGACGTGTCCAACGGCCAGGCCGTCGTCGACTCCCTGGCCGCGGCCCTGACCGACGGCACCCTGAACCGGCACCGGTCCGACGCGGCCCTCCACCGGATCCTCCAGCTGCGCGCCACGCTGGCCTGACGGCTCCGCCGCGCGGCGGGTTGACGGGGCAGAGCGGGACATATCGGTCAGGATGGGGGCGGCGGCGATCCGAGGCACGGGACGGACGATCCGTACGGGTGCCGGCCGGGTTCGTCCGGCCTTCGTCGACGGCGCCCCGCCCCTGCGACCCCGGAGGCTCAAACGACTCGGTTCAGCCGCGAAGTGTTCGTGCGGACGGCGACGTTCTGGCTCCGGCCGGCGTTCGCGCTGCGCGTGGTCGGCAGGTTCCAGCGCCTCGTCGGCTTCGACCGCTCCATGGCGCTGTCCTCGGCCGCGCTGACGGCGATGGTGCCGTTGGCCGTCCTGTTCAGCGGCGTCGTGTCCCGGCTGGGCGGCAAGGACACCGCCGAACGGCTCATCGACCGCTACGGCCTCACCGGGGACGGCGCCGACGCCGTGCGCCACCTGCTGACCTCGTCGACCGAGTGGACCACGCTGGGGCTGTTCGGGGTCGCGTTCCTGGTCATCTCGGTGCTGAGCTTCGCGCGGGCCGCGCAGCGGCTGTTCGAGCAGAACTGGGAGCTGGAGCCGCTGAGCGTCCGCAACACGGTGAACGGCCTGAAGTGGATCGGGCTGCTGGCGGCGGACGCCGCGCTCAGCGGCTGGATCCACGCGGCCCTCGGCCACAGGCCGTTCGAACTGGCGGCGGCCCTCGTGGTGGCGCCGCTGACGGCGGTGTTCCTCGTGTGGAGCGGCCGGCTGCTGTCCGCCGTCCGGATCACCCCGCGCGACCTCCTGCCGTTCGGGGTGATCGGGGCGGTCGCGCTGACCGGCTACTCGGTGGCGATGAGCGTGTACATGCCGCGGCTGTTCAACTCCTCCACGGCCCGGTACGGGGCGATCGGGGCGGTGTTCGCCATGCTGTCCGCGCTGTTCGGGGCGATGTTCGCGGTGGTGGCGTCGGCGGCGCTGGGCGCGGAGGTCCGCGAGGAGCTCGACAGGATCGGCCGGGGCGAGCGTCCGCCGGACGACGAGGTCCGCAAGGAATGGGACACGGTGCTCGCGCAGGCGCGCTCCCGCTGGGAGGCGACCCGCGGCCCGGCCGTGGTCGGACGCCTGACCCGGAAGCACTGAGCGCGGGCGCACAGCCGGGTGGCGACGCGGCGCTTGAGCGCCGACGCGACGCCCGCGACGGTGTTGTCGCCGGCGACCCCGGGATCGGAATTCCGCGTTCCGGACATCCTCCGAACCTCAGTTTTCTCTCAAATGCGATTCCCGGTCGAGTTCGCCGTCGCTAGCCTGCCTGCACGCCGCAGTACCGAATCAACAACGGGAAAAGGCGCGGTCCGAGGTCTGACTTTTCCGGCAAAGCCGGTACGGGGAGCGCGATATGTGGGCACCGGGAACGGTATTCGGCGGCCGGTACACCCTCGTCGAACTGATCGCCACGGGTGGCGTGTCGGCCGTGTGGTGGGCCGACGACGCCGTGTCCGGGCGCCGGGTCGTGCTCAAGGTCGTGCATCCGGTGCTCGGCGGGAAGGCCGTGGCGGCGGCGCAGTTCCACGGCGAAGCGCGGCTCTTGGGATCGTTGGAGCACCCCGAGGGTGCCTACGTCGGCGGCGCCGGGCGGGCCGGCGGCAGCCCCCGTACCCCGTATGTCGTGGCGCAGTTCGTCGACGGACGGACGCCTGCCGCGCAGGCCACCGCGAGCGGCCCCCTACCGTACGAGCGGATCCCCGAGGTCGTGGCCCACTCGTTGGAAGCGCTGCACATGGTGCACCGACCCGCCGTCGCGGACCGCCGGGCCGTCGCGCACCGCGGCGTCGAGCCTCTCGCACCCGCGCCGCTGCCGCTCCACGGCGCCGCGCGCCGCTCTCCCCGCAGGCGCCGCAGGGCCGTTGCCGCCCTGCCCGCGGCGGCGGCGATCGCCGCCACCACGCTGTTCGCCGTGCATTCCTGCACGGTCGACGGCTCCCGTGCGCCGCGGGCCGACCAGCCGATCGCCCAGCAGCCGGTCGTGCCGGGTCCGGCCGTACCGCGGACGACACCACCGGCCGACGCCGCCACGCCGACGGGACCCGGCTCTTCGCCGTCCACCGCGTCCGGAAGCCCCGGTCCCGCCGGGCCGCCCGCACCGGTATCCGGCGGGCAGCCGCCGACGGGACCGGCGACGCACACCGCGCCCACCTCGGGCGCAACGCCCGCCCGCGGCACGCCGGGCGGCGGTAGCGGTGCCGGTAGCGTCCGACCCTCGGCACCGCCGCCCGCGGGTCCCGCCGCCGCGCAGCCGCGCCCGACCACCGCGGCTCCGGCACCTGCCGCCGCGGCGACGCCGTCCGACGCGTTGACCACGCACCTCGGGCAGTGCCTGGACGGCATGGGCTCCAGCCTCCAGGAGACCCTCGCGTACTGCATCGCGACGCCCCCGGCCCAACCGTGGTCGATTCCGTGACGCGGCGCGGCCGCGTAGGGTACGCGGCCGCTTCCGAGCCGTCGTGGAAAAAATTGACCTGCGCGGGATATCGAGGGAAATCCGCATTCCACGCAAGCCGGCTGTGAACACACGCCACCGGCCGACCGCACAATTGCGTGGCCGATACGGACGCCCGATTCCGTTTCGCAGTAACGTTCCTCCACCCTCGGAACGATGAATTCCGGTGCCCTGAACCTCAAATCACCCTCAAGTGTAATTCTCGCTTACATCGGCTCGGCGTAGCGTCGCGGACGTACCGCAGCGTCGATCCGGCGCGTGTGTGACCGTTGTCGAAGGGACGCCGCACATGGGATCTGGACAGCACACGAAACGCCGCCCGGTCAGGAGCGGCCGGATGGCCGCCGGGGTCGTCGTGGCGGTGTCGGTGATGCAGGTGGCGCAGGCCGCCACAGCGACCACCGCCCACGCGGACACTCCGTCGAACCAGCTTCCGCCGGGCGAGAGTCCGGAGCCCGGCTGGTCCGACGAAGTGCAGCGCTGGATGAACGACAACATCCCGGTGCACCCGGACGCGGTGCCGCCCACCGCGCGCGCGTACTGGCCCCAGAAGTTCCTCGCGTGGGTCCTCACCAAGACCGTGGTGGACGGTCCGATCCCGTTCGGCATTCCCACCACCGAGCACGGCGCCTGGGGGCTCGCCAAGGACATCGCCAGCGCCACGGCCTCGTGGGTCGGGGAGCGGGCCAGGACCAAGGCCGAAGAGCGCGCGGCGGCGCGCGAGATCGTCGCGGCACGGAGCGAGGCGTTCACGAACTACCTCGAAGAGCTGAACCGCGGCCCGGTCGGCCCTCAGAGGCTGGGCGAGTACATGGTGGCCGACGCGTTCTACCAGGGGCTTCCCGAAGAACTCCGGCACGTGGAGATCAACGAGTTCGCGCGGAGCCTCGTGAAGGAGACCGTCACCGGCATCGACCGGATGGCCCCGCCCGGGGAGTTGAAGGCCGGCGCGGATGCCGCCAAGGCCCGCTGGGACGAGGCGGCGCGGGACGGGACCATCACGGACGTCCACGACTACGAGCTGTTCAAGGCGACGAAGGCGACGCAACCGGGGGTCAAGGCCTCGGACATGACGCGCGACAACTACATGGACTGGCAGGAGGCCCGCTACCGGGAGCAGGTCCCCGGTTACCGGCCGCCCGGTTTCAAGGGGCCGGGCGGGTCAGGCGGATCAGGTGGGCCCGGCGAGGGCGGCGACCCCGCGGGTCGGGGCGGCGGCACGGGCCCGAAGCCGTTGGGGCAGGGGCCGTCCGGGGGCGCGGCCCCGGGGAACTCGGGGAAGGGCGGGCGCGGCGGCAAGCCGTCCGGCGGCTCGGGGGCGGCGAACCCCGATCCCGGGCGCGGCGGTTCCGGCGGTTCCGCCAAGGGCGGCCCGGCGGCGAACGAGGCCGGGCCCGGCACGGCGAAGCCCGGCGGCGCCATGGGCGACCCCGCGGCGGGAGACCCGGTGCGTGCCAACGGCACCCCGGAGGCCGGCCCGGGCCGGCCGCCCGCCGGCAAGCCGACCGGGTCCGCCCCCGAGAAGGCGGGTGCCTTGGCCGTGGAGAAGCCGGGCGTCCCGGCCCTGGAGAAGCCCGTGGGTCCGAGAGCCACGCCGGGGAGCGCCCTCCCGCGCGAGGGCGCGTTCGTCAAGGGCCTCAAGGTCGGCGTTCGCGACAACGCGATCGCCACGGCCATCCTCATCGCGTTGGAGCGTGCCGACGGAATCTTCACGTCGGACTACCAGAACTGGGTGGTCCGTCGCGCCCTGCAGGATCCCGCGTTCGCGAGCCGCTACCTGGCGCAGTACCGGCAGTGGGAGTCGCTGAACTGGGCCCAGCGGACCGCGGACGAACTGGAACACCTGGTCGACGACGGTCTGTACAACATCGACAAGTCCGCGTTCACGCCCGAGATCATGCACTTCATGATGGACGCGAACGCGTATTGGGAGCAAGTCCAAGGCGACTTCAGCCTCGACCCGCTGGACCCGCGCGTCAGCGCCCTGCCGTACTACGGGGGTGCGCAGACCACGGACGCGCTCAACCGGTACACCATCGACAAGTTCGGCCACTGGAGCGACAAATCGGCGGTGCAGTTCCCCGTCGAGCGCGTCGCCCCACCGCGGGCCGCCCCGCCCGCGACCGAGCCCGAGGATTCGAAGCAGCCGCAGGGGCAGCAGCAGGCCCCTGCGTTCCTCAAGCCCGGCGCCGCGAGTCCTGCGCCTGCCGAGCAGGCACCCGCGAAGCCGGGTCCGGCGAAGCCGAACTCGACCCAGCACTACGCCCAAAGCCAGAACGCCAAGACCGGCCAGTACCGCGCGCCGAGCAAGCCCACCGTGGTCCCGAACAGCATCGTCCCGGGGCGCGCCAACAATGATCCGACGCGTGGCGGCTCGTCCTCCGGCGGCAACCGCCTCGGTGAGGGCAGCCACCCCTCCACCGGAGGCAACGGAGGCAACGGCTCGGGCGACGGGGCCGGCGGTTCGTCGGGTGGGACGGGCATGTCGACTCCCGGCGGCGGCACGGGCGCCGGCTCGGGCGGCGACTCGGGCACCGGCAACGGCGGCGGCTACAGCAACGCCCCGAGCGACCCGGGCCCCGACGTCGCGCAGGGGAACATGGACCGGCACACCGGTCCGTTCGGCGAGGGCGGACACACCCCGCGCGGAGCGGACCCGGAGACCAGGGTGTAACCACGGACTCCCCTCGGGCGAATCACCCTTCGCCCGACCCGAGCAGTGCCCTTGCACACGACTGCGGGCCGGCAGGCCGATGCCTGCCGGCCCGCGGCCGCGAGGATCAGGCGTGTTCGGGTGCCATCCCACCGTCGGACCGCGCTGCCGCGTCCACGACATGCTCGCCCCGCATATGGACGTGGACTCCTCGCCGTGGGGACGGCTCCCCGACTGACAGCCCGTCGGCGCTGCTCGCGTGAACGCGGCGGTCAGCTCGGCGCGCCGCGGCCGCGGGCTGCCACGCCGAAGGCGAGCGCGCCCGTCAGCAGGGCGCCGGTGAGTGCGACGACGGCCCACTGTCCGAGGGAGTCGACCTGGTGGCCGAATCCGAGCAACTGCCAGATGCCGTCCCGCAACCCCAGCGATACCGGTAGCGCCGACGCGCCCGCGGTGGTCGCGATCCGGGCGGCGCGTCGGATCCGCGACGCGGGCGGGGGCGCGGCGAACCACAGGACGCTGTTGCAGATCACCGCGAAGGCGAAGGTGCCGCCCGCGAAGACGGCGGCCTCCACGGCGAAGAGCAGTGCCCCGGGCCGGCCCTCGCCGGACGCCGGTCCGTGGCCACGAGCAGGCCGGCGGCGAGGGCGGCCGCCGCGGCGAGCCCGGTGAAACGGCGGCGGACGACCGCGCCGTCCGCAGCTTCGCCGCCAGGCAACGCCGCTACGGCGGCTGAGACGGCCCCGCTCACCCGTCAGGGGCGGCTTTGTGGCCTCATTATCGAATTACCGTTAACGGTAAGACCTCAATGAGGCTTGCGGGGTGGGAAATCGGGCTTTTCGGGTGTTCCGGGACCTCGGAGCGGGGTGCAACATAATTCCCGCTATGTTGCATGTTTCGTAACCGGCGTGCGGCGAGAGTGGGGCGCGTTACGCATTTCTGTGAGCGTCAACGTGAGCGGCGGCGCGCACGAGCCGTCGGAGCGGGCGCCCGGAGAAATTCCTCGAAGAAGTCCGCGCGGAGGTGTCGGGTCGGGGCGGTGCCGTTCGTGGCAGAGGTGAGGCCGCCCACCGGGGGCGGCGCCGAGGCACGGGAAACGCCACCATGAAGCTGACGACCATGACCCAGGTCTCCCTCGACGGAGTGATGCAGGGCAACGGCGCCGCGACGGACGACCGCAGGAACGGGTTCGAACGCGGCGGATGGGCCCGCGGCAAGGGCGAAGACGACACCCGGGAGTACATCGCGCGGACCTACCGGCGCGCCGAGGCGTTCCTGTTCGGCCGCCGCACCTACGAGCTGTTCGCCGGCTCGTGGGGGTCCGTCGGCTCGATGCGCGCCCACCCCATCGGCGTCGCCCTGAACACCGCCCCCAAGTACGTCGCCTCCACCACGCTCACCGCCCCGCGCTGGGACGACACGACCGTGCTCCGCGGCGACCTCGCCGACGCCGTCCGCAAGCTGAAGGCCGAGCCCGGCGGCGAACTGCAGGTCCACGGCAGCGGCGCCCTGGTCCGCTGGCTCCTGGCGAACCACCTGGTCGACGAGATGACCCTCGTCGTCGTCCCGGTGATCGTCGGCCAGGGCGCCAGACTGTTCCCCGAGACCGGCCCCGACCTCGCGTTCGGCCTCGTCGAGTCGCGCGTCGACACCAACGGCGTGACGATCCAGGTGTTCCGGCCTGCCGGGCCGCCGCGGTACACCGCCGCCTGACGCCCCCGCCACCACGACCACCCGACCGCCGACCAGACACCCCAGGAGATGATCCCCGTGCAGTACCTGGTTTCCGTGATCGACGACAAGGCCAACCCCGGCAGCACCGACCAGCGGTCCGCGATCAGCGCGTTCAACGAACGCCTGATCGCCGAGGGCTACTGGGTGTTCGCGGGCGGACTCGCCGACACCGACACCGCCACCGTCGTCGACAACCGCGGCGAGCAGCCGGTGTTCAGCGACGGGCCGTTCGTCGAGTCCAAGGAGTACCTCGCCGGCGTCTGGGTCTGGGAGGCCCCCGACCTGGACGTGGCGCTGGGGCTCGCCGCCGAGGCGTCCAAGGTGTGCGACCGCAAGATCGAGGTCCGGCCGTTCCAGTGAACGACGTCCACGAGGCGGTCACCCGCGCCCACCGTGAGGAGTGGGCGCGGGTGGTCGCCGCGCTGAACCGGCGCTTCGGCGACCTCGACATCGCCGAGGAGGCCGCCGCCGAGGCGTTCGCGACCGCCGTCGAACGCTGGCCCGCCGACGGCGTGCCCCCCAACCCCGGCGGCTGGCTGACCACCACCGCGCACCGCAAGGCCATCGACCGCATCCGGCGCGAGAACAAGCGCCGCGACAAGCACAAGGAGGCCCGGATGGCGTACGACGACGACCCGCCCGAGCCCCCCGAGCCGACCGGCGCGATCGACGACGACCGGCTCCGGCTGGTCTTCACGTGCTGCCACCCCGCGCTCGCGACGCAGACCCGCGTCGCGCTGACGCTGCGCATGGTCGGCGGCCTGACCGTGCCCGAGATCGCCCGCGCCTTCCTCGTCCAGGAGACCGCCCTGGAGCGGCGGATCACCCGCGCGAAGGCCAAGATCAAGGCGGCCCGCATCCCGTACCGGGTGCCGTCGGCCGAGGACCTCCCGGCCCGGGTCACCGGCGTACTCGCCGTGCTGTACCTGGTGTTCAACGAGGGCTACCTCGCGACCGGCCCCGGCACCGACCCGGTGCGCCGCGACCTGACCGCCGAGGCGATCCGGCTCACCCGCCTGGTCCGCGCCCTCCTGCCCGACGACGGCGAAGTGGCCGGGCTGCTCGCGCTGATGCTCCTCACCGAGGCCCGCCGCACCGCCAGGGTCTCGGCCGGCGGCGAACTCGTCCCCCTGGGCGAACAGGACCGCGGGGCCTGGGACACGCCGCTGATCGCCGAAGGCCACCGGCTCGTCCGCGAACGCCTCGCCGCTGCCGCCGCCGGGACCGCCCCCGGCCGCTATCAGATCCTCGCCGCGATCAACGCCGTGCACACGTCCGCCCGCGACGTCCGCGACACCGACTGGTCGCAGATCCTCGCCCTCTACGACCGGCTCGTCCGCCTCGACCCCTCACCGGTCGTCGCCCTCAACCGGGCCGTCGCCGTCGCCGAACTCGACGGCCCCCAGGTCGCGTTGGCGGCCGTCGACCGCCTCGGGGACGCGCTGGCCGGCTACCACGCCTACCACGCGACCCGCGCCGACCTCCTGCGCCGCCTCGGCCGCAGCGAACAGGCGCGCGCCGCCTACGACAAGGCCGTCGGCCTGGCGGGCAACACCGCCGAAACCGCCTACCTGACCCGCCGCCGCGACCAACTCCGGTAGCCCCCAACGGACTTGACCGACACCCCAGGGATACCGCCCGGACCGGCCGCGGCCTCCGGAACCCACCCGGAGCCGCCGGGCACCTCAACCGAGCCGCCGGCGCCGGAGGGTGCTTCGCAGCCGGCTCTTTCCTCTATATATAGGCGCCGATTCGCACGCTCCCGCCGCATCCCCCGTACGGAGCAACCTCCCCGGTCACATCCGCGCCCCGGCATCCGTCTCATCAGGAAGGCATCCCGCCCCGCCCGCGGCACCACCGCGCGGCGCAGCGCAGACCGGAGTACGCGATGAGACTGACGATCCTGGCGGCCACCGGCGGCGTCGGCCGCCACGTCCTCGCCCAGGCGCTCGACGCCGGGCACACCGTCACCGCCGTGGTGCGCGACCCGTCCGCCGTCACGGACACCCGGGCCGCCACGGTCGCCGCCGACCTGGCGACGGTCCGACCCGCGGCCCTGGCCGGCGCCTTCGACGGAGCCGACGCCGTCCTGTCCGCGCTCGGCGCCCGCGGCGCCGACGACGCCCGGGCCGACGTCGTCCGCAACGGCACCCGCGCCGCCGTCGCGGCGATGCGGCAGGCCGGTGTCCGGCGGCTGGTCGCGGTCAGCGCGTCCCCGGTCGGGACGGTCGCCTCCCCGCAGCGCCCCAGCCCGCCCTCGCGCGACGCGGGCGACGGTTTCCTCGCGGGACGCGTCGGCTATCCGGTGCTCAAGGCGGTCATGCGCGACCGCTACGCCGACCTCGCGCGCATGGAGGACGAACTGCGCATGAGCGGCCTGGACTGGACCGCGCTGCGCGTCGTCCGCATGACCGACGCCCCGCTCACCGGCCGCTACCGCACCGAGGTCGGACGCAACGTCACCCGCGGCGGCGCGATCGGCCGCGCCGACGTGGCGCACTGCATGCTCGCCGTCCTCGAAGGGCCGGACATCTTCGCCGCCACCCTCGGCCTCGCCCGCTGACGCGCGGATATCCGCCCGGGCGCCGGACAGCCGCGGCGGAGCCGTCGACGGTGAAGCCGCCGGTCCTGTCTATGCTCGGGCCCATGGCACTGGAATGGGAACAAATCATCGTCGACTCCGCCGACCCCGTCGCTCTCGGGCGCTGGTGGGCCGAAGCTCTCGGCTGGGTGGTGGTCGACGAAACCGAGGAGATCGTCGAGATCCGGCCCGAGCCGGACCGGATGCCGGGGCTCCTCTTCGTGCCTGTCCCCGAGGGCAAGGCGTCGAAGAACCGGCTCCACCCCGACTTCCGCCCCGACGACCAGGAGGCCGAGGTCGCCCGGCTGCTCTCCCTCGGTGCCCGGCGCGCCGACACCGTGCAGGGCGAGCAGCACTGGGTGACCCTCCTCGACCCGGAGGGCAACGAGTTCTGTGTCCTGGGTGAGCGGAAGAGCTGAGCGACTCCCGAAGCTGCCGCCAAGCGACAGGCAGCGCTGGGCAGTCGGACCTGAGGCGCGGTTTGTCCGGTGAGTCGACGAACGCGTCATGAGCCCCGGACGGGTGTGCGAACAGGCTGAAGCGCTTGGGCTGATGGGCCGTGCCGATCATCTGTGCGGGGGCGCGATGTGCGGGCATGGGGCGGCGGCCGGCGGGGCCGGGGCGTCCTGGGGGTGCCGTAACGCCTCGGCCTGACCTCCGTTCGGGACTCCCGACCCGGGCTCCCCGACCGAGCGGCCGAGCGGCCGTTGCCCGTGCCCCGCTGCTACCGGCCGTCCTCCAGTCGCAGCGCGTCGAACGCGTGGTCGTCCCAGATGCGCAGCGACGCCTCGTCCGGGCGGGCCTCGGTGCGCGGCGGGGTGTCGAACACCTGGGCGGTTGCGGGGTCGAGGGTGGAGGCGGGGGTGAAGGCGGGCCAGCCGGGGTCGCCGTGTGTGGCGAAGGCCGTCCACGCGGCGCGCATCCCGGCGGAGACCTCCTCGGCGGCGGGGGAGGGGCCGTCGCCGATGAGGGCGGCGGTCAGGCCCGCGGCCAGGTTCCCGAACACCAGGGGCACGTCCAGGCCGTGGCAGGCGCCGAACACGCCTCCGCCGCCCGGGGCCGGCCAGGCGAGCTCGTACAGGTGGACGCGTCCGCCGGCCGCCGCGTGCGCGTAGGCGAGGCGCAGGCTGGGCATGCGGAACAGCCAGTCGGAGTGCACGCGTTCGTACAGCTCCTCCGGGCCCGCGTCGGGGAAGGCCGCGCGGTAGCGGAGAGGGCCGTCGGGACCGGGGGCCAGGGCGTGCAGGGCGGTCGCGGCGAGGTCGTCGGTGACGCCGCCGATCAGGCCGTCGAGCACGGTGAACAGCCGCTGCTCGTCGCGCGTGTGGCCGACGAGCAGCGGGACGCCGTGGGCGGCGCCCTGCGCGGCGGCGTGCCACGGGGTGGCGGGCAGGACGTCGCCGTCGACGACCGGCGCGAACACGACCGACCGGTACGCGGCCGGCCCCCACCGGCCCGCGCGGCCCGGGGCCGCGTCCATGACGGCGTCGCCGGCCAGGGCGAGCAGGTCCGGGTCGACGCCCGCCAGGCCGGCGGCGGTCGCGGGCAGCCCCAGCTCGCCGGCGACGGCGGCGGCGATGTCGGCGGCCAGGTCGGGGGTGAAGAACGCGCCCGGCACGCTCTGCGCGACCGCCCGGCGGAACAGGCCTGCCGCGGACGGCATCGCGAGCAGCGCCGCGACCGAGCCCGCCCCGGCCGACTGGCCGAACACCGTGACCTGGTCCGGGTCGCCGCCGAACGCGGCGATGTTCTCCCGTACCCACGCGAGCGCGGCGACCTGGTCGAGCAGGCCCCGGTTCGCGGGCGCGCCGTCGAGGAACGCGAAGCCCTCGACGCCCACGCGGTAGTTGAACGTCACCACGACCACGCCGCCGTCGTGGGCGAGGCGGGCGCCGTCGTACTCGGGCAGCCCGGACGCGCCGACGCAGTACGCGCCGCCGTGCACCCACACCATGACGGGCAGGCCGGCGCCCGGGTGGGGGGCGGGGGACCAGACGTTGAGGGTGAGCCAGCCCGCGCCGTCCGGGTCGGCGGCGCCGTGTTGCGCGAGCCGGTCCATCCCGAACGCGGCTGCCTGGGGCGGCGGCGGGCCGAATGCGAGGGCGGGGCGCACCCCGTCCCACGCCGCGGCGGGCTCGGGTGCGGCGAACCGCAGCGCGCCGACGGGGGGCGCGGCGAACGGGACACCGCGGAACACGGCCACGCCGTCGCGTGTGGCGCCGCGTACGACACCCGACCGGGTGCGGCACAGCGGTTCGCCGCCGGGACCTGAGGAGTCGGCGGCGGGCGGATCGGGGGCGGTGCTCGTCATCTCGGTTCGCCTCCCGGGCGTTTCGCCCGGCACGGGACGCGGGCGGCCACTCGCGATCCTCCCTCCGGGAGCGGGCGCGGCGCCAACCGTTTTGCCGACCGCGCCTCGGGGGCGCGCCGCAAGGCCTGCGCACGAGCCCTTTGCGGGAACACGCTTGTCGTGGTTGTCCGGCCGTACGGGCCTGGTCGTCGCGACGTGTCTGTCGAAGACCCCGTAGGAACGCCTCACGCGGGACGAGCTCCTGGCCGCGCTCACGGTCACGCTCGACCACGGCGCAGGTCCGGGGTCGTGGCTGCCCGCGGACGTCGCGCAGACGATCGTCGCGCGCGGCCGCGCCTGGCAGCCGCCGCTCGGTACGAACGTCCCACCGGTTCCCGCCGGCCCTCCCGCGCGCCCTGGCGCGACCGTCACGGCGGCGGCCGGTGCGGGCGGGGTGGTGCATTGCGGCGGCGACTCTCAGCGGGGCGCCGCACCAGGGGAACCTGCCGCCGATCCCGCCGCCGCCCGGGTCCGGGCTCGGAACGCCGCCCGTACCTTCGCCCGTGCCGGGGCCGCGGCAGGGGCGTCGCGCGGCGGTGGGGCGACCGGACAGCTCATGCCGCGGCACTTTCGCGTCGCCCGCGCGGTTGGCGAATCCCCGGCCGTCTTCGCCGGATGCGGCGGACCGGGTTGGCGGGCAGTGGCGCGGACGCGGGTTGCGGGTCGGCTCGTTCACGACACCCCTGGAGACGGCGGGGCCCGGCACGTGTGCGTCGTGCCGGGCCCCGGGGGTGGCGGGTCAGGGCGTGTAGGGCTCGACCAGGGATCCGGCGGTCAGGGTGACGGCCAACAGGTCGCTGGGTTCGTCGAGTTCGAAGCGGTGCCAGCGGCCGCGGGGGATGACGACGGCGGTGCCGGGCCGCATGACGGTCGTCTCGACGGGGCCGCCGGGCGCGGCGGGGCGCAGTTGGAGGCGGAGGCGCCCGGTGAGGCAGCAGACGGCTTCGTCGGCGTCGGGGTGGATCTCCCAGCGGTCGGCGTGTGCGTCCTCGTCGGTGGTGAGGCGGAACGCGGCGAGCTGCCAGGTGTCGACGTCCATGCGCATGCCGGTGTGGTCGGTGTGGATGGCGCCGTCGGCGTGGATGCGCAGGGCGGCGGTGAACAGGTCGACGGCCGGGGCGGGTTCGGGCGCGCGCGGGGTGAGGGGCGGGGTGGTCATGTGGGGGTTCCTTCCAGGCGGGGCTCGGTCGGCGCGGGGGCTGCGGCGGGGACGGGGACGGGGAGGGTGGTGCCGCGGCGGGGCAGCAGGGCGGCGGCGACTGCGGCGAGGGCGAACAGTCCGGCGGTGGCGGTGAGGGCGAGGGCGTAGCCGTCGTTGAGGGCGGCCGGGCCGGTGGCGGTTCCGGTGCGGTGGGCGGCGAGGGTGGCGAGGGCGGCGACGCCGACGCTGCCGCCGAGTTGGCGGGAGCTGTTGACGAGTCCGGCGGCCGTGCCGGCCTCGTGGCGGGCGATGCCGGTGGTCGCGGCGGCCGCGACCGGGGCGAGGACGAGGCCGGCGCCGACGCTGGTGAGCAGCGACGGTCCGAGGACGTCGGTGAGGAAGCCGCCGTCGGGGCTGATGCGTGCGAACCACGCCAGTCCGGCGGCGCCGAGCAGTCCGCCGGGGACGAGGGACGCGCGGGGGCCGCGTGCGGCGGTGATGCGGGTGGCGGCGAGGGTGCCGGCGACGAGCCCGGCGGAGAAGGGCAGGAACGCGGCGCCGGTCGCGGCGGCGCCCATGCCGAGGACCTGCTGCATGTAGAGGGAGACGAAGTAGAACGCGGCGAACTGGCCGGCGGCGGCGAGGAAGACGAGGGCGTTCGCGCCGGCGACCCAGCGGCTGCGCAGCAGACCGAGGCGCAGGAGTGGTGCGGGGGATCGGCTCTCGGTGACGAGGAACGCGGCGAGCAGGACCGCGGCTGTGGCGAGGGTTGCGCCGGTGGTGGGGGACGTCCAGCCGAGGGTGTCGGCGCGGACGATGCCGAGGACGAGCAGGCCGACGGCGGCGGTGGACAGGATCGCGCCGGGGATGTCGAGGCGTGCGCGGGCGGCCGGTTCGGTGGTGGGCGGCGCGGCGGGTGCCTGCCCTCGGGTGCGCGCTGCGGGGGCCTGTTCGGGTGCGCGGGGCGCGGGTGCGGGTGTGTGTGCCGGTGTGGCGGCGGCGAGGGTGAGTGCGGCGGCGACGATCGGCAGGTTGACGAGCATGACCCAGCGCCAGCCGGCGTATTGGGTGAGGAGTCCCCCGGCGAGGACGCCGAGGGAGCCGCCGGCGGCGTTGACGGCGGACCACACGCCGAGGGCGCGGACGCGGGCGGGGCCTTCGGTGAAGGTGGTGGTGAGCAGGGCGAGGGCGGCGGGTGCCGCGGCGGCGGCGCCGAGGCCTTGTCCGGCGCGGGCGGCGACGAGCTGGGCGGGGGTCTGGGCGAGGCCTCCGGCGAGGGAGCACAGGCCGAACAGGGTGAGGCCGGCGAGGAGGAGGCGGCGGGGTCCGTACAGGTCGCAGGCGCGTCCGCCGAGGAGGAGGAAGCCGCCGAAGGTGAGGACGTAGATGTGGACGACCCAGGACAGGTCGAGGGGTGCGAAGCCGAGGGCGGTGCGGATGTCGGGGAGGGCGACGTTGACGACGGCCATGTCCAGGGCGACGACGAACTGGGCGACGGAGGCGGTCGCGAGGACGGCGCGGGGCCGCCCCCGCATGTTTTTATACATGTAAGAAAACTAGCGGCGGGGCGGCGCGCTGTCGACCGGGAAACCGGTCCGCGCACCCCGCTGCGGAATGATGGGCCCATGCCGCACGCCTCCGCCCCGCAGCACGACGCCCCGCGCGACAGCCCCGACACGACTCCCGACGCCGCTGCCGGCACACCCCCTGCGAAGGCCCGGGGCAAGGCCGGAGAGAAGAGTCCGCGCTCAACCGCGCGCAAGGCCGTCGGCCGCCCGCCCCGCATCTCCCGCGACGACGTCGTCCGCGCGGCCCGGCGGATCGTGGACGACGCGGGCGTCGACGCGCTCACCATGCGCCGCCTCGCGACCGACCTGGGCACCACGCCCATGGCGCTGTACCACCACGTGCGCGACAAGGAGGAGTTGCTCGTCCTGCTCCTGGACGACTACGCCGCCGGCGCGCTGCGGCCGACCGGCCTGCCCGACGACCCGGTCGAGCGCGTTCTCGCCGCGGCCGCGGCCATCCACGACGCGCTCGCCGCCCGCCCCTGGATCGCGCAGGTCCTCACCGCCGACGACCTCATGGCGGCGTCCGCGCTCTGGTACGTCGAACAGGTCGTCGACGGGCTCACCGCCGCGGGCCTGTCCCCCGCGCAGGCCGTCCACGGCTACCGCGCGATCTGGTACTACACCGCGGGCGAGATCCTCGTCCGCGCCACCGCGGCCCGCCGCCGCGCCGCGGACGACCGCCCCACCTACCGCGAACACGTCTTCGCCGGCCTCGACCCGGCCGAACTCCCGCGCCTGTCCGGCGTCGCCGCCGACTGGGCGGAGCTCACCGCGCAGGACACCTACCGCGACGGACTGCGCGCACTCGTCACGGGACTCGTCGCGGGCCGGTGACGGCCGGGGTCCGGCGGGACGGCGGGACGGCGGCGGCGCAGCCGCGGTCGGGCGGCGGCCGCCGACAGGTCGACGTCAGCAGGCGGACGTCAGCGGACGTCAGCGGACGTCAGTCCGCCGCCGGGTTGAGCACCTGGTACATCACGAAGTCCTGCCAGCGCCCGGCGATCCGGAGGTACTGCGGCGCCAGGCCGAAGCGCGTGAAGCCGTTGCGTTCCAGCACCCGCTGCGACCCGGCGTTGTGCGTCAGCGTCTCCGCCTGCACCCGGTGCAGCCGCAGGTCGTCGAACGCGACGCGCAGCGTCTCGCGGACCGCGGCGCTCGCGAGGCCGCGGCCGTTGGCGTGCTCGCTCACCCAGTAGCCCATGGCGCCGGACTGGAGCGCCCCGCGCACGATGCCGTTCAGCGTTATCCGGCCGACCATGTCCCCGGCCGCGTCCAGGATGACGCGGGCGTGCAGCCTGCCCGCGGCCTGGTCGTCCAGCGTGTCGCGGACGAGCGCGAGCTGCGCGTCGCGGGTGTAGTAGTCGTCGGTGCGCAGCGGGTCCCACGGCGCGAGGAACTCCCGGTTGCGGACGACCAGGTCGGTCAGCACCGGTACGTCGTCTATGGTCAGCGGGCGCGTCGCATGCACGCGCCGAGCATGCCACCGGGCCCGGCGCCCCGGCCCCGGGCGGGGCGCCGGGCGCCGTGTCAAGACCGCTTCGCGCGCTCCTTGTCCGGGCCCGCGGCCGCCTTGTCCGGCCCCGTGCCTGTCCCGGTGCCCGCCTCGGTGGCCGTGTCGGCGCCCGTCCCGCTGCCGGCCTTGGTGTCCGTCCCGGCCGTGGCGCAGGCTGCCGCCCGGTCGGCCTCCCGCGCCGCCGCGCTCGCCGCCCATTCCCGTCCGACGGCGCGCAGCAGTGCCGGGTAGACGCCGACGTAGCGGAACGGCTTGATGCCGAGCATGTACGCCTTGCCGAGGACGCCGTTGGGTTTGACGAGGACGGCCATCTGGCCGCGGTAGCCGCCGGGTTGCGTCGGGTCGGGGACCCAGCCAATGTGCATGATGCCGTGCACGGTGCGGTTGGCGAGCTCGGCGGCGTACTCGTCGTGGAGCTGGTAGACGGCGCGCATGGGCACGGACTCGGGGTCGGGGCCGCGGGGCGCGTCGCGCAGGTCGTCGGGGAGCCGGTCGCGGAGTGTGGGGACGCGGGTGCCGAGGCCGGCGTCGGGCTTGTCCCAGCCGAGCAGTGCGCCGAGCTTCCAGCGGATCGCGAACAGTGCGCGGTAGACGGGGGAGCCGATGCTGGTCTTGTCGTTCTGGCCTTCCGCGAACTGGCGGACGAGGTAGGCCAGGTCGTCGGGGCCGCCGGGGGTGGGCAGGGCCCACACGTCCTCGAGCTGGAAGTCTCCGGCGATCTCGTGGATGCGCCAGGGGCGGTCGGTGTGGGCGGTCCTGGGGAGTCGCATGCCGAGCTCCTGTCCGTGCGGTGCGCACGATCTATACGATGCCGTATAACAACGCCGGACTCATTTATACGCCACCGTATACACGCGGGGCGGGAGGGGTGCCGCCATGGCCAACGCCCGTACGCCGCGCGGCGCCTGGATCGAGGAGGGGCTGCGCGCCCTGTCCGCCGGCGGGCCCGAGGCCGTCCGCGTCGAGACGCTCGCCCAGTCCCTCGGCGTCACCAAGGGCGGCTTCTACGGCTACTTCCGCAACCGCGACGCGCTCCTGGAGGAACTCCTCGACACGTGGGAGCGCGCCGTCACCCAGGACGTCATCGACCGCGTCGAGGCCGCCGGCGGCGACGCCCGCGAGAAGCTCGGGCTGCTGTTCGCCATCGCCGGCTCCACCGCCGACGAACCGCTGACCAACACCACCGCCGAACTCGCCGTCCGCGACTGGGCGCGCCGCGACCCCGCCGTCGCCGAACGGCTCCGCCGCGTCGACAACCGGCGCATGGAGTACATGCGGGTCCTCTTCGGGGCGCTGTGCCCCGACGACGAGGACGAGGTCGAGGCGCGCTGCCTGATCGCGTTCTCGCTGCGTATCGGCGTCCACTTCATCGCCGCCGACCACGGGCCGCACAGCCGCTCCGACGTCATCGGGCTGATCCGCAAGCGGCTGCTGGCCTGACCGGACGTTCGCGTACGCGGGCGCAAACCGTTGGCGGAGGCCGCCCGAGGCGTGTCAGCATCCCGGCATGCGCCTGACCGCCGACGGTGTCACTCCCGTGGAGCGTCTGGTCCTCGTCAACCGGCTGACGGACGACGAGGGATACACCCTGGCCCTCGCCGAGCCGCTCTTCCTCGCGCCCGGCGACCGGGTCCTCGTGGAGCACGACGCGGTGACCGTCACCCGCGCCGGGGGCGCCGTGTTCTCGCCGGCCGCCTCGGCGGAGTGGCGCTGCCTCGGCCGCGGACGGGTGAGGGACTAGCGGCCGACGGCAACCCGGGCCGGTGCGGTGCGCCGGGCCCGTGCGCCTAGCGGGCCGCCCTCGCCTCGGCCCCGAGTTCCGCGAGCCGGTTGAGCACCGGCAGTGCGCCCGCGAGCGCGGTGCGCTGCTCCGGGGTGAGCCGGTCGATGAGCGGCCGCAGGTGGCGGGCGCGGTCGGCGTGCCGGTCCTCGCCGATGCGGCGGCCGGCCGGGGTGATGTGGACGAGCACGGCGCGCCGGTCGGCCGGGTCGGGGCGGCGTTCGACGAGGCCGTCGCGTTCGAGCCGGGTGACGAGCTGGGTGATGCCGGGCTGGCTGACCTGCTCCGTCCTGGCGAGTTCCGTCAGCCGCATGGGGGCGGTGCGGGTGGCGAGGGTGTCGAGCACGGACAGCGTGGTGAACGACAGGCGTTCGAGCACCGGCAGGCGGATGTAGAAGCGGTTGAAGTTCTCGACGGCCGTGGCGAGGGCTTCCACGTCGAGTACGTCCAGCGCGTCGGGCGCGTCGGGGCGCGGGCCCGCGGGGGTGTGGTCGGGGTCCGCGGAACGGGCGGCGTGGGCGGTGTGGTCCAAGGGGGGCGTCCCGGGCGTCGTCGAAGTCGCCGGGGCCGCCCGGCGCGTGCGGTGCAGTGGTTGCTGCGGCGCGCGCGTGGGGGCGGTCGGCGGCGCGGGCGACGGGCTGAGGGTTGTCGTCCGCGGCGTAATCGTATCGCGCGTTTATATAAGTTCCTTATGATGTTGTGTGCCGGCGCGCCGTCGACCTTCCGCGCCGGCGGCCCCGCCACGCCCGCAGAAAGGGACCTCCCGTGACCGTCCGCATCGGCATCAACGGCTTCGGCCGGATCGGCCGCACCGTCTTCCGCGCCGCCGCCGCGCGCGGCGCCGAACTCGCCGGCGAGCTCGAGATCGTCGCCGTCAACGACCTCGGCGACGTGCCCACGATGGCGCACCTGCTCGCCTACGACTCCGTCAACGGCCGCCTCGCCGACCCCGTCGTCGCCGAGCCCGGCGCCATCCGCGTCGGCGACCGCAGCCTGGCCGTCCTCGCCGAACGCGACCCCGCGCAACTCCCGTGGGGCGACCTGGGCGTCGACGTCGTCCTCGAGTCCACCGGCGTGTTCACCCGCGGCGAGCAGGCCCGCGCCCACGTCGCCGCCGGCGCGCGCAAGGTGATCATCGGCGCGCCCGCCACCGGCGAGGACGCCACCCTCGTCCTCGGCGTCAACGACCACACCTACGACCCCGACCGGCACACCGTCGTCTCCAACGGCTCCTGCACCACCAACTGCCTCGCCGTGCTCGCCAAGGTGCTGCACGACGCCGTCGGCATCGAGTCCGGCCTGATGACCACCGTCCACGCCTACACCCAGGACCAGAACCTCCACGACGCCCCGCACGGCGACCTGCGCCGCGCCCGCGCCGCCGGCCTCAACATCGTGCCGACCTCCAGCGGCGCCGCCCGCGCCATCGGCCGCGTCCTGCCCGAACTCGACGGCCGTCTCGACGCGTTCGCGCTCCGCGTGCCGGTCGCCACCGGCTCCGTCACCGACCTCACCGTCACCACCACGCGGCCCACCACCGTCGAGGAGGTCCGCGAGGCGTACGCGAAGGCCGCCGCGGGACCGTACAAGGGCCTGCTCTCCTACACCGAGGCCCCGATCGTCAGCACCGACATCGTCGGCGACCCCGCCTCGTGCGTCTTCGACGCCGAACTCACCCGCATCACCGGCCCCCAGCTCAAGGTCGTCGGCTGGTACGACAACGAGTGGGGCTACTCCAACCGGCTCCTCGACCTCGCCCTGATGATGGGACGCGCCGGCTAGCCGGCGCACAGGCCCGGCACCCGCCGGGCGGCGATGCCGGACCCGCCGCACCGACCGTCCCGCGGCCCCGCACCCGGACACCCCGTCCCGGGAGCGGGGCCGCGCGCGTTCCGTGAGATCGTGCCCACCAGGGCAACCCCGCCGCCCACCCGAGCTGTTCAGCCGGTGACAGACACCGCAGACCCAGGGGGCGCCGTCCATGGCCGCACACGACCCGCCGGGATTCCAGGAGTACATCGCCGCGCGCCGCGACCACCTCGTGCGCATCGGCGTCCTGCTCACCGGAGACCGGCACCACGCGGAGGACCTCGTCCAGGCCGCGCTCGTGCGCGTGTGGCCCAAGTGGACGCGGGTGAGCCGCGGCGACAACGTCGACGCGTACGTGCGCCGCGTGCTCACCAGCACGTTCCTCAACTGGCGGCGCCGCCTGTGGCACCGCGAGCACCCCACGGACCTCGGCGCGGACGCGGGGCTGCTCGCCCGCCCCGCCGCCGGCGACCCGTTCGCCGCCGTCGACACCTCCGACGTCCTCATCGCGGCGTTACGCGGCCTGCCGCCCCGGCAGCGGGCCGTGGTCGTCCTGCGCTTCTACGCCGACCTGAGCGAAGCCGACTGCGCGGACGCCCTCGGCTGCGGCGTCGGGACGATCAAGAGCCAGACCCACAAGGCACTCAAGACCCTGCGCGCACTGCCCGCCCTGCGGGACGCGGCCACTTCGCACGGAAGGGTGGAGGCATGACCGCACGACACGAACACGACGACCCGCCCGCACGGGACACCGCACCGGGCGCCGACACGGACACGACACCCGTCGACACCGAACTGCTGAGCGCCGGACTCCGCGCCGGAGTCGCCCACGTCACCGCCGCGCCCGACCTGTACGCGCGGGTCGCCGAGGGCGCCCGCGCCCGCCGCCGGCGCCTCCGCACGGGAACGGCCATGGCCGTCGCCGCCGCGTGCGCCATCGCCGTGGCCGGCGTCGCGGACCCGCTCGGCTGGCGCGCCGACACCCCCGCGCGAACCGTCGCCGCGGACCCCGTCGGCACGCAGGGCCCGCTGCCGGCCACCGCGCCCATGTCGGCCCCGCGCGGAACGGCCGTGACGGAGTGCCCCGTCGGGCACCCGCAGCCCGCGAGCCCGGGCGTCACCGACGGCCCGATGCTGCCCCCGCACCCCGGGACCGTGCTGCTGTGCGTGTACAACGCGACGCACGACCCGTCCCAGAACCCCGTCAACCCCACGATCACCGGCACCGTCTACACCGGCGCCGACGCCGACCGCATCGCCGCCAACATCAACGCCGTCCCGACCACGGCCTACACACCGACGGGGGGCCGGTGCTCCATGCTGGCGCCGAGGCCGGTGCTGTTCTTCCGCAACGCCGCCGGGAACGAGGCGGTCGCCGTGCTGGACGGCGACTGCTACAACATGTTCACCGACGGGCGCGTCCAGGCCCAGCTGCCCCAGGGACAGCACGGGATCGGCCCCTGGCTGCCGAGCTGACCGCGCCCCCCGTCCGACGTGCACGAGCCCGCGCCGACCGGGGAAGCTGTGCAACGTGAACACCACGACGCAGGACGACCCACCGGACCACCCGGGCGGAACCCCCGCCCCGGCACCTGACGAGCCGGCACCCGGCCGCACGGCGAGCGGCGACCCGGCACCCGGCGACACAGCGGGTGGCGACACAGCGGGCACGGGCCCAGGTGGCCGTGCCGCCCCCGTCGCCGCGCCCTCCGCCGATCCCCCCGCCGGCTACCGCCGTTCCGCCGGCTCGCCGCGCGGCGAGGCCCGGCGGCGCGAACTCCTCGAGCTCGTCACCGCCGACCTGGCCGCGCACGGCATGGTCGACTTCTCGCTGCGCCGCGCCGCACGGGCCGCCGGGACCACCCACAAGGTGCTGCTGTACCACTTCGCGAGCGCGGACGACCTCCTGCGGCAGGCAGTCGTCCGACTGCGCGAGCGACGCATCGACGAGAGCATGTCCGCGGCGGGCGTCCCCCGCCCGGACGTCCCCGCCCCCGAGGGTGCTCCGACCGCGGGATCCGCGCCCCTGGAGGGGACGTTGTCGGACCGGGTCCGGGCGATGTGGCCCGTCGTCGTGGCCGAACAGGCGAGGGTGCTCGACCAGGCGATCGGCCTGGCGATGTACGACCCGGCCCGCCACGGCGAGTTGGCCTCCGGCGCGACCCACCAGTATTTGCCTGCCCTCATCGGCCTGTGCCCGCCCCAGTGGACGGACCGCCGCAAGCACGAGGTCGCCCACCTGATCCTGGGCGCGCTGCGCGGCTTCCTGATCGACGCCCGCACCCGCAACGCCCTCGACGGCGCCGCCGCCGGTCTGGAAGCCCTGGCCCGCGCCCTCGATCGCGAGGAGGCCGCGGGGGAGTAGGGCCACCTGCCGGGAGTTCGAGGGTGGCGCACGCCGGGCTGTGCCGGGTGCGTGGACGGCTCGTGTCGGGGTCCCCACCCGGGCATGCCCGAAGGCCATCCCTGGGCGGGGCGCCGGCGCGGATGAGCATGCCGAACCGGCAGGACTGAGTACCCGAACGCGTGTGTCGGCTACGTCGCCGCCCGCACGATGGCGGCATGGAGAAGCAGAACTGGCGTTCGCGGCACTCGCCGCCGTCCGTGGACGGCGCACGAGAGTATGACGGCCGGCCCGGGGGCTCGCAGCCCCCGGTACCGGAACGCCCCGCGGAACAGACCGCATGGGTGGCGGGCGCCCTGCCACCCGGACATCCCCCTCCCGGCCCGTGGTGGCCACAGGCAGGAGAACGGCAAGGTGTGCCGCTGTGGCAGCCGGCACCGGACTCGGGTCGCCCGCGCTGGGGGCGGGTCGTCGGAGCCGTCGCCGGGGGACTCTTCCTCGCGCTGTGCGCGGGCATGCTGGTTGCGGGCTACCTCGCGTTCCGCGGCCGAGACCCGGCCGGTGTCGAGCGCGAGACCCGGCACGACGTCGCCGTCGTGCTGGCCGCGCTCGGGCCGGACGCCGCCGCCGGCCCGGCCGTGACCACGACGTGGGACGCGTGTTCGAACGAACTGGCCCCGATCCAGCATGAGTTCAAGTACAGCTACGCGGTCCGCGTGATCACCTCCGACCCGGACGCCACACTGGAGAAAGTCCTGGCGTACTGGCGGAAGAAGGGCCGCACGGTATGGGGCCGCCCCGGCGTCTGGTCCGTCGGCGCCATGGGGGACAGGGGAGGGTCCATGACCGTCTCGTACGTCGACAACGTCCTTCGGCTGGAGTCCACGTCGGAGTGCGTGCAGACCTCGTCCGACCCCGGATAGACCCGGCGACGGGGAGGGCGGGACTTCCGGGCGCGGGCGACCGGCGAGGCGGCGGTGGGCCGGCTGCCGGAGCTGCGGGGTGTTCAGGGGTCTCCGAGAATGGAGGCGAGGGCGGCAGGGCCCTGCGGCCGACGCGAGCGAGGGCGGGTCTCCATGCCAGGTTCCGCCCGTCGGCGTCGTTCGGTGCCGCCGGGATCGACGGACAGGGTGGCCGAGCGCGGGACGCCTCCGGCGACCGGGCCCGCCCTGGACCGTCGGGCGGTCGTGCGGCGGGCGCTGCGCATCACGCTCGCGGCCTCGTTCGGGTTCTACCTGTGCCGGTACGCACTGGACCAGCCCGTGATGGCGGTCTACGCGTTGTTCGGCGCCGTCGCGTTGGGCGCGCTGTCGCAGATCCCGGGCTCGGGAATCCAACGTGCGGCGGCCATCGCGGTCGCGCTGCCGATCGGTCTGGGGCTGGTCGCTGTAGGCACCGCGTTCGCGGTGGCCACCGCCACGGCGGTGGCCGGCATGGCCGTCGTGGGCTTCTGCCTGGCGTTCGCCGCCGTCGCCGGCCCGCGGCCGGCCGGCGCGGCGCAGGGACTGCAACTGCTCTACATCCTCCCGTCGTTCCCGCCGTACGCGCCTGGCGAGCTGGTGCCGCGCCTGATCGGGGCGGGGCTGGGGATGGGCGCGCTTGCGGCGGCCGAGGCACTGGTGTGGCCGGAGCCGCGTGCGGCACCGTACCGCCGTGTGCTGGCCGACGCCGTCGACGCCGCGGGCCGGCTCGCCGCGCGCCTGGCAGAGGCGGCCCCCGGGGGCCCCGCGTACGCGGCCGTGGAGCCGAGCGCCTACGGGGAGCGGCTGCGCCCGTCGCGGCTGCCGCCCGCCGAGCGGCCGGCCGGTGCGGGCCGTACCGATCGCGCGCTCAACCAGGCGGGGAGCGCGACGCGTCAACTTCTCGCGCAGCTGCAGGCGCTCAGCGGCCGGCCCGCGGTTGCCGCCGATCCGGCGTCGGCCGCGCTGCTCGGGCGCGTCGCCGACGCGTGCCGGGACAGCAGTCGAGCGTTGTCGGGCGGACCGGCGCCCCCGGCGACCCGCATGGACGAGGCGATCCGCGACTTCCAGGCCGTGCGCCTGGCGGAGGCGCGTGAGCGTCCCGAGTCGCTGCCTTCGCTCGCGACGCTGCGGCGGCAGTCCGAGGTGCTGGCCGCCTCGGTGCCCGCGCTGATCCTCAAGTCGGCCGTACGGGTGGGCATCGACGGCCGCACGGCGTCGCCGCTGCACCCGGAGTCGCTGTTCTGGTACGTCCGCCGCCCCACCGCGGCGCTGTACTGGCACCGTGTCAGCGGGCACCTGACACCGCGCTCCGTGCACTTCCAGAACGCCGTGCGGATCACGGTCGGGCTGAGCGTCGCCAGGCTCGCCGCCGACGTCCTGGACCTGGCGCACGGATTCTGGGTGCTGCTGGCGGTGCTGACGCTGACGCGCACGAACGTCATGGGCACGTGGCGCAGCGTGCGTTCGGCCCTGGTCGGGACGTTCGCGGGGGCGCTGGCGGCGGCCGGGCTGCTGTTCGGATTCGGTACGCAGACCGACGCCTATGCCGCGATGCTGGCTCCCGCGATGTTCGTCACCTTCAGCGTGGGCCCGATGCTCGGCATCGCCTGGGCGCAGGGGCTGTTCACCCTGATCGTGGCCTCGGCGTTCGCGCAGCTGGCGCCGTCCGACTGGCACTTGGCGCAGTCCCGGATGCTCGACGTGGCCGCGGGGTGTGTGATCGGGCTGGCGTGCGGGCTGCTCGCGTGGCCCCGCGGTGCGGGCTCGGAGGTGAGGCGGGCCATCGCGCACCTGATGCGTACGCTCGGTCCGACGATCGACGAGGCCACCGCGACCCTCGTGACGTCGGCCGGAGCCGGGAGCCCGGGCCGGGACGCCGTGCCGTCCCCCGTGCCGTCCCCCGCGCCGTCCCCCGCGCCGCCCCATGCGCCGTCGTCTGCGCCGTCGCCTGTTCCGGTGCCCGAGCCGCCGCCGGACCAGTGGGTCCCGCCGGCGGTCGCGGCGGCACGGCACGCCCTGTACTTGGCCGACTCCTCGTTCGCCCAGTACCAGAGCGAGCAGGGCGGTTCCCTGGCCGGCCGGGTCGACTGGCAGGCCGCGCTCATCGCGGCGCATCACGCGCTGCTGGGCGCGCAGGAGCTGGTCGTCGGCCACGACCGGCCGCCGTCGCCCCTCGACCCCGCGGCCGTCGCCCGGGCACGGTCCCTGGCGGCGGCGTTGGCCCGGACCTGCGGCCGACTCGCGGACGACATGGCCGCCGGGGACGTGCCGCCGGCCGCGGCGCCCGCCCCGGCGCGGCTGATGCCGGTGTCCGACGGCCGAGGGGCGGTGCGAGCCGACGGGCGGTCGCTGCCGTTGCTCGTCGACCTCGAAGCCTGGCTGGACTCGGTGGCCCGCGATCTCGGACATGTACGGCCGAAGGAGCAGCGTCGCTGACGCCGCCCAGGTGGCCTGACAGGCGTCCCCGCGCCGTGTGACGGGCGCGGGGTGCAGGGTGCGGGCTGCGGTCGTCCGGGTCCCGCGGGTGTGTTCGGGGTGGGGGCGGCTGGGACAATGTGCGAACCACGTGGTTCACTTTTGGGGTGGGTCGGCCGCGCGGAGGCGCCTCCGGCCCGGCACGTCGTCACGGCACCGCACCTTCCAGGGAACGGAACCACGCCATGGACACGCCCTCCCGCACCGCCGCCACCGACCACCACGCCGACCCCGGCCGGGACGTGGGACCCGGCTTCGGACCCGACGCCGACGCCGGCACGGCCGACACCGTCGAACTGTCGGCCGGCCCCCTCGCCTACACCACCGCCGGTTCCGCGACCGGCCCCACGCTGGTCCTCCTGCACGGACTGATGGGCGACGGCTCGCTCTGGGACGCCTGCGTCGCCGACCTGGCCGCCGACCACCGCTGCGTCGTCCCGACCCTCCCGCTCGGCGCCCACCGGCACGCCATGCGCGACGACGCCGACCTCTCCCTCACCCGCATCGCGGCCCTCGTCGGCGAGTTCCTCGACACGCTCGGCCTCGACGACGTCACGCTCGTCGGCAACGACACCGGCGGCGCCCTCGTCCAACTGCTCATCGACGACGACGACGCCGCGCGCGACGCGACGCGCGAGGACGGGCGCCACGGGACGGACCGCGTCGCCCGTGTCGTGCTGGTCTCCTGCGACGCGTTCGACAACTACCCGCCCGGCCTCACCGGCCGGACCCTCGTCCTGACCGGGCGGCTCTCGCCGCGCCTGTTCGGCGCGTTCATGCAGCAGATGCGGCTGCGCCTCGTGCGTCGGCTGCCGATCGCGTTCGGCTGGCTGACCCGGCGCGGGGACGCCGCCACCGCGCGGTGGATGCGGCCCACGTACACGCGCAACGACATCCGCCGCGACACCGTGCGCGTGCTGCGCTCCGCCCGTGCCGACGCCCGCGCGCTCGCGGCCGCCGGCGAGCGGCTGCCCGCGTACGAACGGCCCGCGCTGGTGGTGTGGGCGTCCGAGGACCGCGTCATGCCGCCCGCCCACGGCCGCCGCCTCGCGGAACTGCTGCCGCAGGGCCGCCTGGTGGAGATCGACGACAGCCTGACCCTGATCCCGCTCGACCAGCCGGAGCGCCTGGCCGCCGCCATCCGCGAGTTCACCGCCGAGGGCCGCGGTTCCGCGGCGGGGGGCGCGGCGGAACCGGGACCCGCCGCCTCGGCGGCCACGGGGGACTGATCCCGTCCCGGAGACGGCCGTTCCACGCCGCAGGCCGAGCGAACGGCACACGGGCCCGGCCCCGTTCCCGTATCCGGGGAGCGGGACCGGGCTCGCGCTCACGACTCGTCCGTGCCCGTCAGGACGCCGCCTCGGCCGCGACCATTCCCGCGAACTCGCGCTCGAGGGCCTTGGTCGGGCCGTTGCCCCACGCGTCCGCGATGCCGCCGGAGACCGGGTCGGGGAAGATGTCCTCGTCGCCCTTCTCGACCCCGTCGAACACGGCGCGCGCGACCGACTCGACGGTCGCCTTCGGGATGTCGAAGTCGCGGTTCATGTCGGTGTCGGTGGGCCCGGTCAGCACGGCGTGCACGCTCACGCCCTGCGCGGCGAGCAGCATCCGCAGCGACTGCGTCAGCGACAGCGCGGCGGCCTTGGACACCGAGTAGGACGGGACGATCGGCAGCGGCGCCACCGCGCTCAGCGAGATGTTGTTCACCAGCGCGCCGCCCGCCCGGGTCAGGTGCGGCAGGAACGCGCGGGTGACGCGGTGGACGCCGAACAGGTTGACGGCCAGGTGCTGTTCGAGGACGTCCGCGTCGGTGAGGTCGTCGTACAGCGCGATGCCGGCGTTGTTGACGAGCACGTCGAGTTCGGTGATCGCCTCGGCGGCGGCGTCGACGTGGGCCGGGTCGGTCACGTCGAGCGTGACCGGCACGACGCGTTCGTCCGGGTGGGTGAACGCGCCGCGGGTGCCGGCGTAGACGCGGGCCGCGCCGCGGCGCAGCGCCTCGTCGACGAGGCCGGTGCCTATGCCGCGGTTGGCGCCGGTGATCAGGACGGTCTTGCCGGTGATGTCGAACACGGGTTCTCCCTTTGTCGCTTGTGCGGTGGGTTCGTGGGCACGGCGCGGCCCCGGGCCGGCGGTGTGCCGGGGCCGGTGCCGCACGGGTGCGGTGTGCGGGTCGGGTCAGGCGGTGAGGGTGGGCGCGAGTCCGAACGCGGGGACGAGGCCCGGGTCGAGGAACGCGGTGACGCGGGCGATGCGCGGCCCGCGGAGGGTGAGGACCTGGAGGTCGAACGCGTCGTAGCCGCCGTCAGGGGTGCGCCGGTACGCGGCGGCCGCGGGCTGCCCGTTCGCGGACGTGGGCACGAGCCGGAACAGGCCGGGGCGCAGGACGCGGCTCGCGAGGAATCCGATGACGGCGTCGCGTCCGGTGAACCAGGTGGGGGTGGGCGGCATCTCCAGTTCGACGTCGGCGCGGAGCAGGTCGACGAGGGCGGCGGGGTCGGCGCGGGTGAACGCGTCGACGTACGCGTCGAGGAGGCGCCTGCGGGTGGCCTCGTCGGGTTCGGCCTGCTCGTCCTCGACGGGGGCGGCGTCGGCGAGGCGGGCGCGGGCGCGGCGCAGCGCGCTGTCGACGGCGGCGGGGGTCATGCCGAGGATCTCGGCGGTCTCGGCGGTGCGGAACGCGAGGACGTCGCGCAGGGTGAGGACGGCGCGCTGCCGGGCGGGGAGGTGCTGGAGCGCGGCGATGAAGGCGAGGCGTATGCCGGTGCGTCCGGCGACGATCGCGCCCGGGTCGGCGGCGCCCGAGGCGGTGTCGGCGGGGGTGGGGGCGGGGGCGAACAGGGCGTCGGGGGCGGGCTGGAGCCAGGGGATGTCGCGGCGGTCGGCGGCGACGGCGACGCGGTGGTCGTCGGAGGGGGCGCCGAGTCCGGACGGCAGCGGGCGGCGGGTGCGGGTCTCGAGTGCGGTCAGGCACGTCATGGTGGCGATCTTGTAGAGCCAGCGGCGTACGGAGGAGCGGCCCTCGAAGCGGTCGTAGCCGCGCCACGCGCGCAGGTAGGTCTCCTGGACGAGGTCCTCGGCGTCGTGGAGGGAGCCGAGCATGCGGTAGCAGTGCGCGAGGAGTTCGGGGCGGAACGGCTCGGCGAGGGTGGAGAAGTCGGCGTCTGCGACGGTGCGGGGGACGGGGGCGGCGCCGGTGCCGGGCGCGTCGTCGGCGGCGATGCCGTTGTCGACGGTGTCGGCGCCGGCTGTCTCGACGTCGGTCGTGTCGGCGTTCGTCGTGTCTGCGTTCGTCGTCTCTGCGCCGGTCATGTCCGCGCTGGTCATCTCGTGTCCGGTCGTCTCGTCGGTGCCGCGCGCGGCGTGCGTGTCGGGGGCGGTCATCAGGCGGTCCGGGCGAGTGGGCGCAGGCCGGTGCCGGCGAGGTCGTCGGGGGTGCCGGGGGTGTCGGGGGCGCCGGTGACGAGGTGTTCGCGCAGTCCGGCGGTGTGGGTGGGGTCGGTGGCCGCGTGGAGGACGGCGGCGGCGAGGCGTTCGGGGGTCAGGACGGGCTGGAGGCCGGCGGTGTAGGTGTCGGCGTCCTGGCCGTGGCGTGCCGCGTAGCCGGCGATCGCGGCGGCGCCGACGCCGCCGCCGGGGGCGAGGTGGGGGAACAGGGTGGTGAACCGCAGGTCCAGGCCCGCGCGTTCGGCTTCCGCGGCGGCGTAGGCGGCGGTGAACCGGACGGTGGCCTTGGCGCCGGCGTAGCCGCCGCTGAGTGGGGAGCCGGAGAGCGCGGCGCCGCTGGAGATGACGACGACGCGGCTTCCGGCGGCCAGCGGGGCGCGGAGTGCGGCGCGGGTCCACGTGAAGACGTGGCGGGTGTCGGTGTCCCAGGCGCGGCTGAACGTGTCCCAGGTGTGCTCGTGCAGCGGGGCCAGGTGGGGGGTGGCGCCGGCGTTGAGGACGAGGAGGGCGGGGCGGTGGCGGGTGAGGACGTCGGCGGCGAGGTGTTCGTCGGTGGCGTCGCCGGGGAGCGGGGTGAAGGCGCCGGTGTGCCCGTCGCGTTCGCGGCGCGCGTCGAGTTCGTCGCGGAGGGAGTGCAGGTCGGCGGCGGTGCGCGCGATGCCGACCACGTGCGTGCCGGTGGCGGTGAGCGCGTGGGCGACGGCTCGGCCGAAGCCGCGGCCGGCGCCGGTGACGACGGCGAGCGGGACGGGGTTGGGCGTGTCGCCGGGGTTCGGGAGGGTCATGGCGGGCTCCGCGAGGGCTGGTCGGTGCTGTCGGAATCTAGACCTGCGCGAGGTCCGGAAACCGTCGCACGATCCTGTGACCTGGGTCACACGGTCCTCGGCGCCGAAAGATCTCTCCGAAGTCCCGGAAATTCCCTGCAACCGAACCCGGCTCCCCGTGCGTTCTCTCTCCGTTGGCCGCACTTTCACCCGCCTCCAGGCGCGCCGTTCCCCCAGGTCCGGCCGTGGAACGCGAGTTGGGCGGCGCGTCGCGATCCGCGCACACGGCGGGTGATCGTGACCGCTAGCCTCACCGCATGAGGTGGCGCCGAGTTCGCGTAGTCGCGGTGGTCTCGCTTGTCCTGGCAGCGGGCGGCGCGTCCGCCGGCCTGTCCCTGCACGGTGGTTCGGGCGGCGACCCGGACACCGGCGGCCCGCACCCGCGTTCGGCGCCGTCCGGCTGCCGGCTCCCGCTCGCCGCCGCGCACCGCGGCGCGAACAGCGAGGAACCCGAGAACACCGTCGCGGCGTTCGCCCGCGCCATCGACGCCGGCACCGACGACCTCGAACTCGACGTGCACTGGACGCGCGACGGCGTCCCCGTCGTCATCCACGACGACACCGTCGAACGCACCACCGGCACGCCGGGCGGCGTCAACACGCTGACCGCCGCGCAGATCTGGGCGCTCGACGCGGGCCGCGGCCGCCGCATCCCCACCCTGGACGTCGTCCTCGAAATGGCCGCGCGCCGCGACGTCACCGTCCTGGTGGAGCTGAAGACCACGCCCACGGCCGAGCAGGTGCAGACGTTCCTGTCGGTGCTGCGGCGCGCGGGCGCGAAGGTGATCGTCCACTCGTTCCTGCCCGAGGCGCTGGACGCGGTGCACCGCGCCGACCCGCAGGTCCCCGTCGGCCTCACCACCGGCGAGGACATCACGCCGACCGACGCGGCGCGCTGGGGCGGGCACTTCCTCAACATGCAGCACGGCCAGATCGACGAACAGAAGGTCCGCGCCTGGCAGGCCGCCGGGCTGAAGGTGTACGCGTGGGTCGTGGACGACTCGGCGACGTGGGAGTCCCTCGCGAAGGTCGGCGTCGACGGCATCGTCACCGACAAGGTCGCCGAGTACGTGGCGTGGTCCCGCGCCAAGTGCGGCAGCCGCTGACCGCCGCACCCTCGCGGGCCGTGGCGACGCCGACGGGCGTTCGTACGCTGCCGCCCGTCGGCGCGTGTCCTGGTCAACCTGAATTGACTGCTCCTCTCCCCGAAGGGAGGGGAATCCCGGCTCAGGCTGCCTGGCTGTCCGGCGGACAGCCAGGTCTTCTGCCCTCGACGCCGGCCGGGTTCAGACCTGCCCGGATCAACATCACGCGTGCGGAGTTCTTGTCCCGAGGGGACGAGGCTCCACACGCGGTGCAAGCGTAGGTGCGTTCGGAAAGAGGGAGTGCGTGCTTGGCTCTCGCTCCGCACATGGCGCAGTCCGTCGTGGTGTGCGCGGGGTCGATCAGGTGCACCGCACGTCCGTGCTTGCGGCCCATCTCGACCAACGCCCGCTTGGTCGCGCCGATAGCGGCGTCGACGGCCTTGCGCGCCATCGTGGTCCTGGCGAGGAACCTGGGCCGGAAGTCCTCGACCGCGATGGCGTCGTGGTCGGCCACGACGCGCTTCGCCCACTTGCGCGCGGTGTCCTGGCGCTGCCGGGCCACCTTCGCATGCACCTTCGCGGCCTGGCGCCGCGCGTGCTGGTAGCCCCTCGAACCCGCCTTGCCCTTCGGGGGTCTGCGGCGTGCCATCATCCGCTGGTAGCGGGCAAGTCGCACGGCGGTCTTGCGGCCGTGCTCCGGGTGCGGCAGGTCGTACGCCTCGTCGGTGGTGGTCGCCGTCTCGCGCACGCCCCAGTCGACCCCGAGCGCCCGGCCCGTCGGTGGCAGCGGCTCGACATGGGCGGAGACCACGAACGATGCGTACCAGTGCCCGAGCGTGTCGCGGTACACGCGCACGCTCGATGGGTCCGCTCGGAGGGCCCGTGACCACACCACGGTCACGACGATGCCGCCTGCCAAGTGCAGCCGCCCGTCTTTGAGGCGAAACCCGCGTCGGGTGTAGTTCAGTGTCGGCGCGGACCCGTTCCGCTTTTTCCACCGGGGCATCCCCGCCCGCCGATGCATCGGCAGCCGGTCGCGGATGTCCTTGATCGCCTTGGCCCGAGCGTGGCCGAAGTCCCGGATCACCTGCTGCTGCGGGACCGAACCGCCCTCGCGCAGCCACGGCGTTACCCGCCGAGCGTCCGTCAGCATCCGGTCCAACGCCGCCGGACCGATCCGTTCCCTGTCCGCGTGGGCCCTCTTCGACCGGGCGACGCACTCGTTCCACACCCACCGACAGCGTGACCACTCGGCGAGCAAAGCCACCCGCGCGGCCGACGACAGGCGCAACCGGTAGGTGTATCGGGCATGCCCGGCCGCCTCCTCGGCAGCCCGCGTTGTCGTCACCCGCGCGACCCTAGCCACACGTACCGACATCTCCTCCACCCACGCGAGCGGCCGCGTCCCGGCGGCCGCTCCGCCGTACCCGGGCACCGGCCGGGCCGCGGGACGGGCGCGATAGCGTGGCCGACCATGGCGGACTGGGAGATACGGCCGGCCTCGGGCCACGACGTCGAGGCGATCGCCGAACTGCGCGCCGTCGTCATGCGCGACGACCTGGAACGCCTCGGACGCTACGACCCGCACCGCGTGCGGCAGCGGTTCCGCGACGGCTTCACCCCGGGCCACACCTGGGTCGTCGAGGTCCGCGGCGCGTTCGCCGGCAGCGTCGCCCTGCGCCCCGCCGACGACGCGCACTGGCTCGAGCACTTCTACCTCGACCCGGCCCACCAGGGCGCCGGCATCGGCACCGCCGTCCTCCGGCACGTGCTCGCGCCCTGCGACCGCGACCGGGTCCCCGTCCGGCTCCAGGTCCTCCAGGGCAGCCCGGCGCGGCGGCTGTACGAACGGCACGGGTTCACCGTCGACACCGAGGACGCCGTCGACGTGTACATGCTGCGCACACCGTCCGCCTGACCTCCGAGCGCCTGGTCCGAAAACCGCCGGTCACGCGGGCGCCCATCGGCGAGGGTGGAGGCATGGAAAGCACCGTGCACAGCACCGAGCGGACCGCCGCGACCGTCTACACGACCCTCCCCGGCCCGCTCGGCGAACTCCTCCTCGTCGGCGAGGAATCCCCCCACGCCGGCCTGACCCTCACCTCGCTGTCCCTGCCCGGCCAGCGGCGCATCCCCGCCGTCCGCCCCGACTGGCGCCGCGACCCCGACGCCTTCGCCGACGCGGCCCGGCAGCTCGACGCCTACTTCGACGGCCGGCTGCGGGACTTCGACCTCCCGTTCGCCGCGTCCGGCACCGTGTTCCAGCAGCGCGTGTGGGACGCCGTCGACCGCATCCCGTACGGCACGACCACCACCTACGGCCGCCTCGCCGAGGAACTCGGCGTCCCCCGCGAGGACATCCGCGCCCTCGGCGCCGCGATCGGCGCCAACCCGCTGCTCGTCGTCCGCCCCTGCCACCGCGTCATCGGCGCCGACGGCACCCTCAAGGGCTACGCCGGCGGACTGGAGGCCAAGCGGCAGCTGCTCACCCTGGAAGGCGTCCTCCAACCGACACTCGTCTGACCCTGGTTCGACCAGCGCGAACGCCCCGCCGCCTGTGCGAGGATGCGCCGCACATGGACATACGCATAGCGCGCGACCCCGCCGCGACATGCGCCTCCTGCGGCGCGACGGCGGTGGGCCCGGACGGCTGGTGCTGGGACTGCGGCACCGAACAACCGCGGTACCGGGCCCGGGTGGAACTGACAACGGGCGGGCCCGAACCGGGGCACACGGCAACCGCACAACCCACGGCCACAGGCAAAGGCGCCGCCGTGAGCGACCGCGGCTCGCGCCGCACCGTCAACGCCGACGCCGTCGCACTGGCAACGGTCGGCCCGTGGACGATCGGCGTGGTGTGCGACGGCGTGTCGCTCTCCGCCCGCCCCGAGCGCGCCGCCCAGGTCGCCGCCGACGTCGGCTGCCGAGCCCTCGCACAAGCGCTCGCCGACGGAACGATCCCCGAACTCGCCCTGCAGGAGGCCGTCGTACGCGCCGGCCACGCCGTCACGGCCCTCGCCTCCAGCCGTCAGGCGTCCCCACCCCCGCCCGACCCGACACCCGAATCCGACCTCGGCATCGCCCCCGCCTGCACGTTCACCGCCGCCGTCGCGGGCCCGGACGGCGTGTGGTGCGGCTGGGTCGGCGACACCCGCGCGTACTGGCTGCCCGACACCGGCATCGGCATGTGCCTCACCGAGGACGACACCGCGGCCGACGACGCCCTCACCGCCTGGCTGGGCGCCGACGCCCCACCCCCGACCGCCCACGTCCGCGGCTACCGCCCACCCCCCGCCCCCGACACGCCCCAGACCACCCCGACCCCGGGCAGGCTCCTGCTCTGCACCGACGGCCTGTGGCGCTACCTCCCCACCCCCGACGCCCTCCGCGCCGCCGTCCTCCGAGCCCCCACAGGCTCCACACCCGCACTCACCGAAGCCCGCGCCCTCGTCGCCCACGCCCTGTCCGCCGGCGGCGCCGACAACGTCACGGCGCTGCTGGTCCTGACCGGCTGACGCGGTGGCGTTCGCGGGCGTCGATCAGAGCCAGCGGGCGAAGCCGGTGAGCAACTCGGACGTGGGGCTGAGGAGTTCCAGGATCGGTGCGTCGATGCCGAGTTCGGTCTCCAGGGCGGCCAGGTCGTCGGGGGCCCACACCTGGCGGTCGTCGATGCGTCGGCCGTCGCGCCACAGGGAGAACCAGGTCACTCCGCGGACGGCGCTGCGGAACAGGCCGGCGACCTCGGTGCCGGCCGACACCCGTGCCAGGACGTCGGGTTCGGAGGCGTACAGGCTCACCTCTTCGAGCGCGTACGCCCAGTCGCCGCGGGATCCGGCGCGGAGGATCGTGATGACGGTGTCCTCGTCCTCGCCGGAGGACAGGTCGCCGCGCAGGTCTTCGGCGTCCATCGCGTCCAGGACGGCGGTGTGCTCCGGGGCGCAGGCCAGGCGGTCCAGGAGTTCCTCCGGGGACAGGCCTCGTGCGAAGGTCGCGCAGAAGCCGTCCGGGAAGTGCGTGGGCTCGGCCAGCCACCGGAATCCGTCGCCGATCATGTGCGCCCCCCGTGGTGTCGACGGGGCGCAGCGCGGGTGTGCCCCGCCCCGGTGTGTCGGTGCGGGCGGGAGCCTAACCACCCTGTCGGACACCGGTCGTCAGCGCACGCCGTGGTCGACGCCGTCGAGGAAGTCGAGGTCGAGGCCGCGCAGCCGGACCGGGTCGGCGAGGATGTTGATCTCGGTGATGCGGCCGTCGGTGATCGTGAAGCCCATGACCGCCATCGGCCGCCCGTCCGGCGCGGTGACCAGGCCGGCGGTGCCGTTGACGAGGGCGGGCTGGGCGTAGCCGGCGAAGCGGGCGAAGGTCACGGCCTGGGCGGCGACGTCGTCGGCGCCGTGGAGTTCCCGGGTGGCGCCGCCGACGACCGGGACCGTGCCGTAGTCGGCGCGTAGCACCACGCCCGGGTGTAGGACGGCCAGCAGTCCCGCGAAGTCGCCCGCGCGGGTCGCGGCCAGGAACGCGTCGACGACCGGCCGCTGCGCGGCGGCGTCGGGTTCGGCGGCGGCCGCGGTGCCCTGTACGCGCCGTCGTGCGGACGCGGCGAGCCGCCTGGCCTCGGCCGGGCTGCGGTCGACGACGGCCGCGACCTCGTCGAGCGGCATGGCGAACATGTCGTGCAGGACGAACGCCAGCCGCTCCGCGGGCGCCAGCGAGTCGAGCACCACCAGCAGCGCGAGCCCGACCGAGTCGGCGAGCAGCGCCTCGTGCTCGGGCTCGACGCCGTCGGCCGGGTCCACGACCGGGTCGGGCAGCCGCGTCCCGCAGACGGCCGCGTGGGCGGTGCGGGCGCGCAGCCGGTCCAGGCACACCCGGGCCACGACCGTGGTCAGCCACGCCACGAGGTTGTCGACCTCGTCGGCGCGGGTGTCGTGCAGCCGGAACCACGCGTCCTGGACGGCCTCGTCGGCCTGCGTCAGCGAGCCCAGCATGCGGTACGCCACGGCGCGCAGGTGCGGGCGGCTGTCCTCGAAGCGGGCGGCGAGGAAGTCGAAGTCCTCCATCGCGGCCTGCGGTTGCCTGGCGTCCATGCTCTCTCCTGCGGTCCGGCGCGCCCCGGCGGGCCGGTCGCGGCGGCACGGTGCGGCGCACGCGGTCGGGGCGGGGGCGGCCGCCGCAGACGACGCTGCGGCGGTGGTTGCGGTCGTTGTGGTGACAGAGCAGTGACGGTTTCCGGGCCGCCGATGTGACACCGGCCGGTCCGACGCCGCCGCCGATGCTGCCGCGCTGAGCCGCGTAGGCGGAGGCCACAGGGGTCGCGCCCGGCATGCGCGCCGCCGAACCGTGCGCGCCGCTGAAGGGTTTCTCCCGCCGTGCGTTCCGCGAAGGTGTCACCCCGTTGCGCGCACCGCGCCGGGCCGCCGCCACCGCGCGAACCCCGCGTACGCGGGGTTCGCCCCGTGCGCACCGCCAAGGTGTCACCCCGCTGCGCGCCCCGCGTCCGTTTGCCGCGCCGCGATCTCCGCGATCCGTTCCTCCAGCCGCGCCCGGCACCGCGGCCACTCCTCGGCCGTCACCGAGAACATCGCGGAGTCCCGCAGCAGCCCGTCCTCGCCGGGCGCCCAGGACCGTCCCCAGTTCCGCAGCACGCCCTCGAACCGCGCCCCCACGGCCTCGATCGCCGCCCGCGACCGTGCGTTGCGCGCGTCGGTCTTCAGGTCCACGCGTGCCACGTTCCACGCCTCGAACGCGTGCCGGAACAGCAGGTACTTCGCCTCCGCGTTCACGCCCGTGCCCTGCGCCGCCGCGCCGAGCCACGTGGATCCGATCTCCACCGCGCACAGGCCCTCGCCGTCGGGCCACGGCCGCGGTTCCCAGTACGCGGTGGCGCCGACCGCCCGCCCGGACGCGAGGTCCACCTGCGCGTACGGCGCGGCCTGCCCCGCGGCGGCCCGCGCGAGCCGGTCGGCGATGTAGTCCGGGACGTCGTCGGCGGTCGGCACCTGGGTGAACCCGTACGTGGCCCGGTCGACGTCCGCCGCCCGGGCCAGGTCCGCCGCGTGGCGGAGCTCCAGCGGCTCCAGGCGCACCAGCGCGCCCTCCAGGACCGGTACGTCCCTCGCGAAGCCCATCCACCACTCCCAGTTCCCGTGCGGACCGCGTGCCGTGGGGACGTGTGCGGCGCGCGGGCCGGCGTCCCCGGTCCCGCAGCGTTCCAGAGACGCCGCCTGCGTGTCGCCCGGATTTCCCTCCGAGGCCGCGGCGCGAGGAGGGGGGCGAACCGGCACCGCCGCGGCGCCGGGGGCGACGCGTCCGCCGCGTACCGCCCTGCGGACAGGCCGTCCCGCCCTCCGTGACCCTAGATTTGACCTGTGACCAACAGCGACCTGTACCCGACCGACCGCCTGGCCGCCGCCGCGAAGGCCGCCGCCGAGGCCGGACTCGACGCCCTGCTGATCTCGCCCGGCGCGGACCTGCGCTACCTCACCGGCTACGAGGCGCTGCCGCTGGAGCGCCTCACCTGCCTGGTCGTGCCCGCCGCCGGCGGCGGCGACCCGTTCCTCGTCGTCCCGACCCTCGAGAAGCCCGCCGCGGAGGCGTCCCCCGCGTCGCGGCTCGGCATCGACATCACCGGCTGGGGCGAGACCGAGGACCCGTACGCGCTGATCGCCCGCCGCCTGCCGAAGACCCTCGGCCGGTTCGGCGTCGACAACCACATGTGGGCGGAGAAGCTCCTCGCGTTCGGCCGCGCGATCCCGGGGGCGGAGGCGGCGCTGGCCGGCGGCGTCCTCGGCGCGATGCGCATGATCAAGTCGCCGGCCGAGGTCGAGGCGCTGCGCACCGCGGGTGCCGCGATCGACCGCGTGCACGCGCAGGTCCCGCAGTGGCTGCGCGCCGGCCGTACGGAGCGGGAGGTGGGGCGCGACATCGCCGACGCGATCATCGCCGAGGGGCACGTGCGGGTCGACTTCGTGATCGTGGCGTCCGGCCCGAACGGCGCGAGCCCGCACCACGAGGTGTCCGACCGGGTGATCGAGCGCGGCGACGCGGTGGTCGTCGACATCGGCGGCACCACGCACGACGGCTACTGCTCGGACGAGACCCGGACGTACGCGGTCGGCGAGGCCCCGGCGGACTTCCTCGCCTACTACGCCGTCCTCGAACGCGCCCAGCAGGCGCAGCGCGACGCTGTCCGCCCCGGCATCACCTCGGAGCAGCTCGACGCGGTGGGCCGGGACATCATCGCGGACGCCGGCTACGGCGAGTACTTCGTGCACCGCACCGGGCACGGCATCGGCCTGGAGACGCACGAGGAGCCGTACATCGTCTCCGGCTCGACGCTGGCGCTGGAGCCGGGCATGGCGTTCTCGATCGAGCCGGGCATCTACCTGCCGGGCCGGCACGGCGCGCGGATCGAGGACATCGTGGTGTGCGGGGCGGACGCGGGCGAGCCGGTCAACAAGCGGCCGCACGAGCTCGTCGTCGTCGACGCCTGACCCGCCGCCACCGCACCGCAACGCGACAACAACGCACCACAGCGGCACGACGGACACGCGCCGGGCGGCGACCCCGCCCGGCGCGGACCGCCGTCCCGCGTCACACCGCCGGACCCCCACCAGGGGCGCCACGGAGAGGACACCGCCATGCCCGTCGAGCGCAGCCTGCCCACCGAGGAGGCCGAGGCGCTGCTCGCCCTGACCCGCGACCTGGTCGCGGCGAAGGTCGCGCCGCGCGCCGCCGCCGACGAGGACGCCGGGCGGTTCCCCCGCGACCTGTTCCGCACCCTGGGCGCGGCCGGGCTGCTGTCCCTGCCCTACCCGGAGGCGTACGAGGGCGGCGGGCAGCCGTACGAGGTCTACCTGCAGGTCCTCGAGGAGCTCGCCGCGGCCTGGCTCGCCGTCGGGATCGGCGTCAGCGTCCACACGCTGTCCTGCTTCCCGCTGGCGGAGTTCGGCACGGACGAGCAGCGCGCCGCGCACCTGCCGGCCATGCTGTCGGGCGAACAGCTCGGCGCGTACTGCCTGTCCGAGCCGCAGTCCGGCTCGGACGCGGCGGCGCTGGCGACCCGCGCGGTCCTGGAGCCGGACGGCGGCGCGTACCGCGTGTCCGGCACGAAGGCGTGGACGACGCACGGCGGCGTCGCCGACTTCTACACCGTCATGGTCCGCACCGGGGAGTCCGGTCCGCGCGGCATCAGCACGCTGCTGGTGCCGGCCGACACGCCCGGCCTGTCGTTCGCCGCGCCGGAACGCAAGATGGGGATGCGGTCCTCGCCGACCGCCCAGGTGCTCCTGGACGACGCGCGCGTGCCGGCCGCGAACCGGATCAGCGCCGAGGGCGCCGGGTTCCGGATCGCGCTGTCCGCGCTGGACTCCGGACGCCTCGGCATCGCCGCCTGCGCGGTCGGCCTCGCCCAGGCCGCGCTCGACGCCGCCGTCGCGTACGCCCTTGAACGCCGCCAGTTCGGCGCCCCCATCGCGGACCTCCAGGGCGTCCAGTTCATGCTCGCCGACATGGCCACCGCGGTCGCCGCCGGCCGCGCCCTCTACCTGACCGCCGCCCGCCTGCGCGACGCCGGACGCCCGTTCACCGCGGAGGCCGCGATGGCGAAGCTGTTCTGCACCGACGCCGCGATGAAGGTGACGACGGACGCCGTACAGGTGTTCGGCGGCTACGGCTACACGGCGGACTTCCCCGTCGAGCGCTACATGCGCGAGGCGAAGGTCCTGCAGATCGTCGAGGGTACCAACCAGATCCAACGCATGGTGATCGGCCGACACCTGGTACGCGGCTGAACGCCGGCCGGGGACTCGGCATGATGGCCGTCATGAACGAGCACGACCCCGTACCGTCCCCGCCGCCTGTCGACGGCTCCGCCGGCTCCGCCGACCCCGCCGGTACTGCCTCCGCGCGGCCTCTGGTTCGCCCCGCGCGTCTCGAGGACCTGCCGGCGGTCGCGGTGCTTGCCGCCGAGCACGCGGCGTACGAGAAGGCCGCCCCGCCCGCGCGCGGCCTGGCCGAGCGGCTCGGCGCCGTGCTGTTTCCGCCGGGCGGGGCCGCGCCGCGCGCGTACTGCGTGGTCGCCGAGCTGCCCGGTGGCGAGCTCGTCGGCTACGCCACCTGCTCGCCCGAGTTCTCCACGTGGGACGCGTCCGAGTACCTGCACATGGATTGCCTGTTCCTCCGCGACGGGCACCGCGGGCTGCGGCTCGGGCCGATGCTGGTGGAGGCCGTCGTCGACCGGGCCCGGGCGCTCGGGATGGCGCACGTGCAGTGGCAGACGCCGGTGTGGAACGACGGCGCGATCCGGTTCTACGACCGCCTCGGCGCCACCGCGAAGGAGAAGCTCCGCTACACGCTGCCGGTCGGCGACCAGGCCTGACCTGACGGCCCGCCCGGTGGAGCGCGGGCCGGGGCGGTGTCGCGGCGGGTCCCCGAACGGCCGGTGGCCGCCGCCGCGGACATCCCCCGCGGCGGCGGCAGGCCGGACCCGGATCCGGGGGTCCGCATCCCCTCGTTCCCGGTTCCCGAGGACCCCCCAGGACCCCCGTTGGCCGCCCGGTCCCCGGCGGCACATCCGCTAGGACGACGAGCCCGCGGTGGAAGGTTCCCGGCGCACGCCGCCAACCGGCGCGTGCTCCACGCGGGTTGCCCCGGCCGGATGCGTCGTCGCGGCGGCGGGTTCCTCGGAGATGCCCCAGCGGGCGTGCCAGTCCCGCATCCGCCGCGGCGCCCACCACGCGGCGCGGCCCAGCAGCGTCATGGCGGCGGGGACGGCGAGCATGCGCACCACGGTGGCGTCCAGCACGATCGCGAGCGCCAGCCCGAGCCCGATCTGCCGCACCGGGGAGAACCCGCCGGTGGTGAACGCCGCGAACACCACGACCAGCAGCAGCGCGGCACCCGTGACCACGCGCCCGGTGCGGCGCAGCCCGGTCGCGACGGCCTCGTGCGCGTCGCCGTCGTGCAGCCACGCCTCGCGGATGCGGGAGAGCAGGAACACCTCGTAGTCCATGGACAGGCCGAACGCGATCGCCGCGACCAGCACGGGCGCGGTCGCGTCGACGGCGCCGAGCCCCTCGAACACGTGGCCGTCCTGGAACGTCCACACCACCACCCCGAGCGACGCCGCCACCGCGAGCGTGTTCGACAGCACGGCCTTGAGCGGCACCAGCACTGAGCCGGTGAACGCGAACAGCAGGAGCAGCGTGGCGACGACGATGACGCCCGCGGCGTACGGGAGGCGCTGCCACAGCATCGCGTGGTAGTCGACCAGGCGCGCGGCGGGGCCGGTGACCTGGACGTCGAGCCCGGCCGCGCGCAGGTCCGACCGGTCGGCCAGGTCGCGGACGCCGCGCACGACGCGCTGGGCGGCGGAGCCGTCGGACGCGGCGCCGGCCGGCAGGTCGACACGCAGGCCGAACACGACGGTGTCGGCGGACGCCTGGCGGCGCGTCACCTGCGCGACCCGGTCCAGTCCCGCGACGGCCGCGCCGAGCCGGTCGAGCGCGGCGGCGTCGAGGGCGCGGCCGGGCGCGGTGCGGGCGAGCACGGTGACGGGGTCGGCGACGTACTGGGCGCCGAAGTCGTCCCGGACCGTCTCGAAGACCTGCCGGGACGGCGAGGACGCGGGCAGCGAACGGGCGTCCCCGCCGGATAGCCGCAGCCCGGCGGCGGGCGCGGCGAGGACCGTCAGGCCGACGGCGACGAGCAGCAGCACCGGCAGCGGCCTGCGGCCCACCAGGCGTGCGACGGCGGCGAACACCCGTCCCTCGCGCGCCGTTCCGTCGCGGTGGGCGCCGCGCGGCAGGGGGATCCGGTGGCCGAACAGGCGCAGCAGCGCCGGCAGCAGGGTGAGCGCGGCGACCATGTCGATCGCGACGACCGCGGCGCCGGCCATGCCGATGCCGCGCAGGAACGGGTCGGGGAACACCAGCAGTCCGGCCAGACCCGCGGAGACCGTCAGGCCGGAGACCAGCACGGTGCGCCCGGCGGTCGCGGTGGTGCGGCGCACGGCCTCGGACACCGGGTCGGCGCCGGCGGTCCCGGCGGCGGCCTGCGCGGCGCGTTCCTCCCGGAACCGGGTCACGATGAGCAGCGCGTAGTCGACGGCCAGGCCCAGGCCCAGCATCGTGGTGACCTGCACGGCGTAGACGGACACCTCGGTGACCAGGCTGAAGCCGTACAGGACGAGGAACGTCGAGGCGATCCCGACCAGGGCGATCAGCAGCGGCAGCCCGGCGGCGAGCAGGCCGCCGAAGACGACGACCAGCAGGAGCAGCACGACCGGGAGCGAGAACATCTCGGCGCGGTTGAGGTCCTCCTGCGCCTGGTCGCGCATCTCCTCGTCCATGAGCGGGCCGCCGCCCACGCGCACGGTGGGCGCGTGCACGGTGTCGTGGACGATCGCCGCCGCCTGTCGGGCGGTCTCCTCGACGGGCGGCGCGCCCTTCGCGGCGACGGCCTTCTCCTCGGCCAGGTCCACGCGCACGAGCACGGCGTTCCCGTCCCGCGCGGGCGGTACGAGGCCGGGGGGTGTGTACGGGTCCCACACGGCGGCGACGCCCGGCAGTGCCCGGATGCGGGCCGCGGCGGCGGTGACCTCGGCGGCCAACCGCGGGTCGGCGGCGGGGCGACCGGCGATCACCGCCGTGACCGAGCTGCCGCCGGCCCCCGACGCGGCGTCCAGGTCGGCCAGCCGCGCCGCGGCCCGGTCCGACTCACTCCCGGGCGCGACCCCGACCGACCCGTTCAGCCTGCCGAACACCGCACTCCCGAGCGCGAACCCCCCGACCGCGACCACCACCCACACGACCAGCACCACCCACGAACGCCCCCGCCCCACGACCGACTTGGGAGCGCGAGGCCGCTCCGGCCCTCTGGGCCCCCGCCCCCGCCTCCGGCACCGCCACCGCGGCGGAAGCTCACAAGGCCCGTCGGACAACGGCGGCTGAAGGATGACAGGCATGGGAGAACCCCCGAGGGCGACGTCTGATGGCTACGAATCCCGCGCCGCCGGGGCCTGAAGGACGACCGGCCCGACTGGCCGCGGCACGTGCCACCATGCTGCGCGCGGAGGCCGGTCCCACGGATCGCCGGTGGGGGCGGTCTTCCCAGCTCACCGACACGGGGGAGCCGACGCGCAGCAGTCGCCCGTATGGGGGAGCGGGCAACACCCTCATACGCCTGCGGCCCACCGGGAGATGATCCCGATGGGCCGCAGGGTGGTTCGTGCCGCGCCGTCAGTCGATGTCGTCGAAAATCGCCTCTGCGACAAGCGCGGTAAGTGCGTTACCGACCCATCGGAGCAGCAGGTCGGGGTCGGTGCAGTCGAGGATGCGGCCGTGCACGTCGTGGCTGACCGCAAGCTGCCGCTTCCGGAGCACAATCAGCACTGCCTTCCTGAGACCGAGCAGGATGCCCTCCGCGCGGCCGCGGGCCCGTGCCCCGCCGATGAGGCTGCGCCCATCGGGGAAGACCGGACGGGTCGCCATCAACCGCCCTGTTCCTTGCCGTCGACCGTCCGGTCGTCGAAGATCGCCTCGGCGACGGGGGCTGTGATGGCGTTGCCGAACCATTGGGTGAGTAGGTCGGGGTCGGTGCAGCCGGTGACGCGCTCGCGGACCTCGTCGCTGACGGCAAGCCCACGCTGCTCAAGCAGAAGCAGCAACGCCTCGGCGCGCCCCTCGGCGCGCCCCTCGGCACGGCCTTCCTCGCGGCCTTCCGCACGGCCCTGGGCCAGCGTCTCGCCGACGAGGGTGCTTCCGTCGGGGAAGATCGAGCGGATCATCAATTCCCTCCAGGTCTTGCAAGACGGGCTGTCTCCCAGCCCGGCCTCCACCAGTTGCGAGTAGTCCGTGACGAAGTCCTTGTACTCCGCGACGGTGTCCTCGTCGATCTCGCCGAGGGCGCCGGCCAGCGCGTCCAGTATGTCCGAAGCATTCGGCGCGCAGCGGTGAATCATCGCCGCGAACGCCGCCATGGCGAGGTCGGTAGCGGCCTCATCCTGGCTGGTGATCATCGGCATGTTCGCGGGACCGATCACCAGCGGGTGAACGGCCAGCGCCTCTGGCCAGGACGAAGGCCCCAGTTCGAAGCGGTTGGCCGCCCAACTCTCCGTGCTGCGGTCCTGGGTGACGACCAGCAGCAGTGCGGGGCACTCGTACTTCGCTCTCAGGTAGGCCAGGTAGTAGGCCCAGCTCGTCGGCTTGACCGGGTCGCGGCGGCCTTGTGACTCGACGGCCAGCAACATGTGGCCGCCGTTGGGCGGGTCGAGCCGGAAGACGCTGTCGACGCGTCGTTCCAGCGGGCGGATCTCGGTGACGTCGGGGGAGACCTCCTCCACCGCGGTGGCCGCGGGTAGCTCCGTTCCGAGTAATCGCAGCACGGATTCGACGAGGTCGGGATGCATCTGGAAGATCCGATGCGTCGCCTCGTGGTTCGAAGTGACCATGCGGCGAAGCTAGGGGCCGGTGTCTCCGCTTTTCCGGGAAACCGGACTCGATCACTCTTGCGAGTTAATACGACATTGCACGTCACGAAAGCTCGTCCGGGACGACCAGACCCGTCTCATAAGCGCAGATCACCGCATGGACGCGGTCCCTCAACGCCAGCTTCGAAAGCACGTTGCCGACATGCGTTTTGACGGTGTGCTCGCTGATGACCATCTCCCTGGCGATCTGCGCGTTGGACAGCCCGCGGGCGAGCAGGAGCAGCGTTTCGCGTTCGCGTTCCGTCAGTGACGCCAGCCTCGGGTGCGGGCGGCCTGGTTCCCGCGAAGGCGGAGCGGGGGTCTCGTCGTGGGCGCGGGCGGCGACCATGCGGGTGATGAGGCGGCGGGTCACCGACGGTGCGAGCAGCGAATCGCCCGCCGCGACCACCCGTACGGCGTGGACGAGGTCGTCGCGGCGGACGTCCTTGAGCAGGAACCCGCCCGCCCCCGCCTGCAACGCGTCGTACACGTAGTCGTCGTGGTCGAACGTGGTCAGCATGACGACGCGGCTCGTCGTCTCCGCGCACACCAGGCGCGTCGCCTCGATGCCGTCCATGCGCGGCATGCGCACGTCCATCAGCACCACGTCGGGCCGGTGCAGCCGCGCCGCGTCGACGGCGGCCTGGCCGTCGGGGACTTCGGCGACGACGGTGATGTCGGGCTGGGCGTCCAGGATCATCCCGAAGCCGCTGCGCACCAGTTCCTGGTCGTCGGCGACGACCACGCGGATCGGGCCGCTCCGTTCGGCCGGGTGGGGCGGCGGGGGAGCCTGGCGGGAGGCGCGGTCGTCGGTCACCGCGCAAGTCTGGCGTACGGCGGACTCCCACGTCAGCGGCAGGTCTTCAGCCCGCGTTCGGCGACCCCGGGTCCGGCCTCGGGGGGCGCCTCGCCCACCGTTTCCGGGGCCAGCGGCAGGCGGGCCGCCACGCGGAAGCCCCTGCCGTCCTCGCCGGGCCCGGTGTGGAGCGTGCCGCCCGCGGCCTGCACGCGGTGCGCGAGTCCGGCGAGGCCGTGCCCGCCGCCGGACGTACTGCTCTTCGCCGCGCCGGCCCCCGCCGCCGGGCCGGTGCCGTCGTCGCGGACCTCGACGTCGAGCCGTCCCGGCGTCCAGGACAACGTGACGTCCGCGTGCCGCGCGTGGGCGTGCCGCACGGTGTTCGTCAGCGACTCCTGCACGAGCCGGTAGACCGCGAGGGACACGTCCGGCGGCAGCGGGCGCGCGGGACCCGTCTCGGTGAACGACACGCGCAACCCTGCGTCGCGGACCCGCGCGAGCAGGTCCGGCAGCGTGTCGACGCCGGCCTGAGGGGCACGCGCCGCGGCCTCGTCGACGCCCGCGCGCGGGCCGCCGTCGGGGTCGCTGAGCAGGCCGAGGAGCCGCCGGAGCTGGGCCATGGCGTCGCGCCCGGCGTCGGCGATGGCGTCGAACACCGCGACGGCGCGGTCCGGGTCGCGGTGCACGACGGCGGCGCCCGCCTCCGCCTGGACGACCATGAGGCTCACGGCGTGCCCGAGGATGTCGTGCATCTCCCGGGCGATGCGCTCGCGTTCGCGCAGCGCCGCGCGGTCGGCCTCGAGGTCGCGGGCGCGCACCAGCTGCGCGGCGCGTTCCTCCAGGGTCGCGGCGTGGATGCGGCGGGTGCGGGTGGAGCAGCCGAGCACGTACGCGGCGAGCAGGCTCAGCAGCGGGAACATGTTGCCGTAGACGAGGTCGCTCACGTCCAGGCCGGACGCCAGCAGGCCGGCGACGCTCAGCAGCGGGATCCACCGGCGGATCACGTCCGGCCCGCGGTCGGCGACCGTGTAGACGGCGATCAGCGCCCCGTACTGCAGGTGCTGGCTGGGCAGCGCGGGCACGCGGTCGTAGCCGATCGCCGACACCGCGACCACCATGGCGACGGAGAACGGGAAGCGTCGGCGCCAGATCAGCGGCAGCGAGGTCGCCACGATCAGCACGAACGCGTACCAGGGGGCGGTGCGCGGCGAGCCGTCGGTGTCCAGGCACAGCAGCGCGAACATCGTGCCGAACACGAGCAGCGCGAGCGCCGTGTCGACGGGGTAGGGGCCGAGCGCGGCGTTGACGTCGCAGACCCGGCGCCAGGCGCGGGCGGCGGGGTCGGCGACGGTACGGACGACGGGGAACGCGCGGACGGCGTCGGCGGTGGGGAGCGCGGGCCACGGCCGTCGGGCGCGCGGGGTGGCTGCCTGCCCGTCGGGTCGGTCGGACCGGTGGTCGCCGGAACGGGCGTTCGCCGGGGCGTCACGGCCGTCATCGTTCCGGAAGGAGGGCGACCGGCCGTCCCGCTCCCGGGCATCGGTCTCCACGGACAGACCGGGGGTGGCAGCGGCGCCGACCACCGACGGGCCGGCCGCGTCATCCGTACCGCGGGTCGACGGCAAGGGTGGGGACGCCACGCGAAAGTCCTTCCGTCAACTCACGGGAGCCCGCGGGGGTGTGCGGGCGCCTCCGAGTATCGATGCGCCATGCGCGCGGCGACTCCCCCGCGCGGGGGATATACCGCCGCACGTATCGAACGCGAGCGTGAGCACAAACGCGAACGCGAACGCGACCACGAAGCGCCCGAGCCCACCGGCCGCCCGACCGCGTGCCGCGACGGCCGGCCGTGCCGCGACACCGTCCCCCGTCAGACGCCCTGCGCGTCGGCCGCCGCCTCCCGGATCGCCCGGTGGGTCCTGGCGTTGCGGGTGCGCAGCAGAGCCACGGCCCGGTCCAGCCAGGCGGGGTCGCCGAGCCGGTGGGCCTCGCCGGTGCCGGCGGTCTGCACCAGCAGCGCCTGGACGAGCACGAACTCCGTGGAGCCGTACGCGTACGCGTGGCGCTGGAACGGCAGCACCACGCCCACGTACGGGTGCCGAAGCGTCAGGTGCAGGTACCCGCGCCCGTGGCCCTTCCACGGGCCGGGCAGGCCGCCGAGCAGGCCGAGCGGGGAGAACGCGCCGCGCGGGTTCCGGGCGCCGAGGGTGAGGGCCGTGATGTCCATGACCCGGGGCCAGGGCGTCACGTCGACTGCACCGCTGGGGGTGTGCTGGTGGAGCCCGTCACCCCGGAACTCGAGCCGGTCGGTGTGCGGCCGCGTGGTGTCGCCCAGCGCCCAGCTGTCGTCGAGGCGGGTCAGCGGGCCGAAGGACGCGCTCGTGGTGCTCATGCGGCGATGGGAACACGCGCGGGGACGGCCCCGGGCGGGTCCGGGCCCGATCCGCGTAAACGGGACGCCGGAGCCGGGGCGGGACCACTCTCCCGCCCCGGCGTCCGGGCCTCAGGCCTCGATATGGGAGAACGGTTGGGCGCGCCAGTCCAGTCCGGCCGGGAGCACGGTTCGGGGCGGGGTGGCCGGGGCCGGTTGCGGCGGGGCCACGGTGTCCTTGTCGGGGTCGGCGGCGCGTCCCGAGCCTGCGCAGACGGCGATGCCGAACGGGTCCGTGGGGTCCGGTCCGGCCGCGTGGACGGGGACCACCGGGGCGTCGTCCAGGTACGGGTCGGCACTGTCCCACGGGGGCTCGTCGCCCTGATCCGACGTCAGGACCGTTCCGCAGTCCGGGCAGCGCAGCCGTACCGGGACGGTGGCGGCGTGGTCGTCGTCCGGCGCTCGGCCGGGCGGGGGGACGATTCCGGACGGGCGGCCCCTGTTCCCAGAGGCTCTGTCGGCGTCCACCGGACCGGTCTGGTCCTCGTCGTCCTCGGGGCCGTCGGCCGCAAGCTCGGGGTGGTCGCGGATGTCCAGGGCGATGCTGCTCATGGGGTCCCCCTGTTCTCCTGCGCGGACGCGCCTGGAGGTGCCGGGCGGTCCCGCTGCGCCGACGATAGCCGCGCACACCGACGGAGCGCAGCACCCCAATTCCCGGCCACGTGCGCTTGGCCGGATTCCTCCCGAATCGCCCCTGGCGTGCGGGGGCGTCCGCCACCGGCTGCGGCGGGGGTTCAGTCCTGGCTGCTCTCCGTGGGGTGCGGTTCGACGGCGCGGCGCAGTTGTTCGAGCCGGTACGGCAGGGGCTCCCAGCCGGGCCGGCCCACCATGTCCGCGTTCACCTGCACGACCGTGCGGGTGTAGGCGCGGGCGAGGCCGCGCGGCATGAGGGGCATGCCGGGCGGGCGCAGGCGGGCGTGGCCGTCGGCGTCGAGGACGCCGGCGTGGTTGCCGCGCACCGACACCCACAGCGCGGTGCGGGTGCCCTCGACGTGCTGCACGAGTTCCTCGCGGACGTCGAGCCAGCGGCGCATCGCGGCCCGCGTGTGGTCGGACAGTTCGTGGCGTTCGGTGGTGGGCGGGGCGACGGAGCGGGCCTGCGGCTTGCGGACGACGGTGACGGCGTCCAGGTCGGGGGCGAGGTCGGCGACCTTGAGCGCGCACAGTTCGCCGGCGCGGGCGCCGGTGTCGAGGACGACCCCGACGAGCGCGAACAGCCGGACGCGCCCGGCGTCGGCGCCGGGGCGGTCGGCGGCGGCCTCGAGCCAGCCGTGCAGCAGGGACCGCTGTCGGGCGCCGACGGGGGCCTTGAGCTCCTGCATGGCGGGGCGTTCGGGCAGGACGACCGGGACCTTCGCGGCGCGGGCGAGGATCTCGAGGCAGTCCATGCGCACGCGGACGCTGGCGACGGTGGACGCGGGGGCGCCGGCCGCGGCGCGCAGCCGCAGTTCGCCGCGCGCGGCCAGGTCGAGGTAGCGCTCGGCGGGTTCGGCGGCGAACAGGTCGCTGAGCGAGGCGCGGGCGCCGCGCGGGAAGTCCTCGCGGTCCAGGGCCCGCCGCAACTCGCCGACGACCCAGCGCAGTTGGCGGGCCCGCGCGGGGGAGACGCCGTCGCGGGACGTGGCGCGCATCAACGCGCGGTCGAGCTGGTCGAGCACGGGCGGTCGGCCTGCGGTCGTCATGCCGCCAGCGTATCCGCCCAATAACGGGCCGGTCCCAGTTGCCGCGCATGACACGCGTGTTCGAGCTCGACCCGCCGCCGACGGCAGGCCCCGGTGAGGGTCTCAGCGGACAGACGTGCACGATCACGCACGACGACGTCGACCAGGGCCCGGAAGCCCCGGGAGGCCCCGGCACATACGCCGAAGAGGCAGTGGCCGAGTTTGCCCGCGCCCTCGCCCCCCCCGGGCACCAGCTGCCACTTGGCAGGCACGTCGGCGACGGCACAACACTCCATGCCGAACACCGGACGCCGAGGCCGTCCGGCGACCGAGGGCGCCGCGTCTCCGCCCACCGTGGGCCCCAGACCGGAGGGCTGCTTCGCGGGGCGCGCTGCACGAGGCCCGGCTCGGCCCACGCCGTCCGGGCCATCGCCGAGTTCCTGCCGCACGTCCTCCCGGCAGGAACCCCGTGGAAGCGGCCCTCTCCGCCCGGCCCGAGCTCCGCCGACTCGCCGCCGGGTCGCACGCCCTCCGCATCGGCACACTCATCGCACTCGCGCCGTTCAAAGGCCTCGCGGGCCTGCCTTCGGCCCGAGCGCGCCCTGCGGGTCACAGGTTCGGCGGGCGGCCCTCGTACGGCGTGCTCAGGACCACGGTCGTCCGAGTGGACACGTTCGCCGCCGCGCGGATTTTCGCGAGCAGGGACTCCAGGTCGCCCGGGGCTCCGACGCGCACCTTGAGGATGTAGCTCTCGTCGCCGGCCACGCTGTGGCAGGCCTCCACCTCCTCCAGGTCGGCCAGCCGCTCCGGCGCGTCGTCGGGCGCGGCCGGGTCGATCGGCTTGACGGAGATGAACGCGGTCAGCGGCAGCCCGAGCGCGTCGGGGTCGACGACGGCGGCGTAGCCGCGGATGACGCCTCGCTGTTCGAGGCGGCGTACGCGCTGGTGCGCGGCCGAGGTCGACAGGCCGGTGGCCTTGCCCAGGTCGGTGTAGCTCATGCGACCGTCCCGGACAAGCAGCCGGACGATCTGTCGGTCGAGGTCCTCCACGCCGCCAACCTAGGCCATCGCGCCGCCGGGGTGCCGACCGAGATCGCCTTCGCGTCCTCCGCGCGTGTCCCACCGGGGGCGAACGCCGGTGCGCGGAGCCGGTCGCGACCCGCGGACACGGGGGCGGGGCGCGGGCCGCGACCGGCCGGGGCGGGGGCCTTGATGCCACGGTACGCCGGGCCGGCCGCGGGTGCGGGGCGGTTCGCGGGATTAACCCGCACGCCCTTCGCGGCACCGCTCCCGCGGCGTCGTTTTGCGGCCAACACCCGTATGCGGCAAGGGAGATCGCGGTCACGAAAGAAACCCCGCCCCGAGACCGGGCTTGACGGTGGACGACCGGATCGGTCCGCCGCGCGCACGGATCGGGGCGAGCTGCGATCATCCCGGCATGGCGCTGGAGTTCTGGGAGGACGACGAGGACCGGTACTGCCTGTCCGAGATTTCGCTGCACGACGGTGAGCGCAGTTTCGAGCTGAGCCGGGCCCGGCACGGGCCGGCCGCGTGGGCGGGGACGCCGTACGCCGACGACCTGCTGCCCGGGCAGGCCGTCGTCACGGTCGTGCAGCACGGGCCCGACCACTACGAGCCCGACGAGACGCCGGCCCCGATGCTGTACTGCGACAGCGAGACGTGGATCCCGATGGCCGTGATGCAGTGGTTCACGGAGCGGGTGGCGGCGCGGCTCGCCGAGGCCGCGAAACCCTGACCCTCAACCTCACATTGAGAGTTGTCCGGGTTTGCTCCCTGCCCGTCTCCCGCACGGCCTCTCCCGGCGTGTCGCGGGCGTGACGCGCCCCGCGGCACCCCACCCGACGGCCCGACGCCGCCCCGGCGCGAGCCGCGTGTCAGCCGACGCCTCCCCACCCGGCAGACTTGCCCCATGACCGTGATCCTGCTGCGCAATGGCAACGTCTACAGCCCCGCCGACCCCTTCGCGACCGCCATGGTCGTCGAAGACGGCACCGTCGCCTGGATCGGCGCGGAGGGCGCCGCCGAGGCGCACGTCTCGTCGGCGGACGAGGTCGTCGACCTGCGCGGCGCACTGGTCACCCCGGCGTTCGTCGACGCCCACGTCCACGCCACGTCCGCAGGCCTCGCGCTCACCGGCCTCGACCTCGCCGACACCGCACCCGGCCGCGGCCTCGACCTGGTCGCCGCGTACGCCGACACCCAGCCCGCCGGCGCGGTCGTCCTCGGACAGGGCTGGGACGAGCCCGCGTTCGCCCCCGGCATCCCCGACACCGCCGCCCTCGACCGCGCGGTCGGCGACCGGCCCGCCTACCTGTCCCGCATCGACGTGCACTCCGCCCTCGCCTCCAGCGGGCTGCGCGCCCGCGTGCCGGGCCTGGAAGGCATGACCGGCTACCACCCCACCGGGCCGCTCACCGCCGCCGCGCACCACGCCGTCCGCGCCGCCGCGCACGCCGCGCTCACCGACGACCAGCGCACCGCGGCCCAGCGCGCCGCCCGCACCCGCGCCGCACAGCTCGGCATCGGCACCCTCCACGAGTGCGCCGGCCCCGACATCTCCGGACGCGCCGACCTCGCCCTGCTGCGCGCCCTCACCGCCGCCGAACCCGGCCCCGAGGTCGTCGCCTACTGGGGCGAGGCCGTCGCCACCGCCGCCGAGGCCCGCGCGCTCGTCGCCGAACTCGGCGTCCACGGCCTCGGCGGCGACCTGTTCACCGACGGGTCGATCGGCTCGCACACCGCCTGCCTGCACACCCCGTACACCGACCGCGACGGCGTCACCGGCACCGCCTACCTCGACGACACCGCGATCGCCGCGCACCTGGACGCCTGCACCGAGGCCGGCGTGCAGGCCGGGTTCCACGCCATCGGCGACGCCGCCGTCGACGCCGTCGTCGCGGGCGCGCGCAAGGCCGCCGCCCGCCACGGCGCCGGCCCCGTCCGCGCGCTGCGGCACCGCGTCGAGCACGCCGAACTCGTCTCCGACGACGCGCTGGCCGCCTTCGCCGAACTCGGCCTCGTCGCCTCCGTCCAGCCCGCCTTCGACGCCCTGTGGGGCGGCCCGGACGGCATGTACGCCCGCCGCCTCGGCGCCGAACGCGCCGCCCGCATGAACCCGTTCGCCGCCCTCAACCGCGCAGGGATCCCCCTCGCGTTCGGCTCCGACGCCCCCGTCACCCCCCTCGACCCGTGGGGCACCGTGCGCGCCGCCGCGTTCCACCACACGCCCGAGCAGCGGATCTCCGTGCGCGCCGCGTTCAACGCCCACACCCGCGGCGGCCACCGCGCGGTCGGCCGCGACGACGAGGGCGTCCTCGTCCCCGGCGCCCCCGCCACCTACGCCGTCTGGCGCACCGGCGAACTCACCGTCCAGGCCCCCGACAGCCGCCTGTCGGCCTGGTCCACCGACCCCAGCTCCGGCACCCCGGGCCTGCCGGACCTCACCCCGGGCGAGCCGCTGCCGCGCTGCCTGCGCACGGTCGTCCGCGGGACCACGGTCCACCAGGCCGACGAGGACTGACCGCACTACCGGCACCACCCCGCACCCGCCGGCACGCGGCCCCCGCCGTGCCGTTCCCCGCGCCGCAACCACCACCGCGACGCGCACACACCGGGAACGGCACGGCGCCGCACCCAGGCCGCCGCGGTGGAGGACCGGCTGCGCCCCGTCGGTGGGCCGCTGGGCGACATGCCGGTGCCGAAGGGCCCGACGCCGAAGGGCACGCGCATACCGCACGGCCCGCGCCGCGACCGAACACCGGACCCCGGCATGCACGCGGTCGCGAACTTCGCGCCCTCGTCCGCCGTGGTGTGCCGCAACCCGGCGGTGCACGGGCCCGCGTCGTGGTTCCACCACCCGACCGGACCGCACGTCGGCCCGGACTCCACACCCGGACTCCACACCCCACCCCCGACTCAACGCCCGAAAGGACCACCGTGCCGCTGCAGGTCGACCTCGCCCGCCTCGCCGACCTCACCACCGGCCGGCCCGACCAGCCCGACCCGCTCGCGTTCGCGACCGTCTCCGGCGCGCACCTGTACGGGTTCCCGTCCCGCGACTCGGACGTCGACCTGCGCGGCGTCCACGTCCTGCCGCCGCGCGACCTGGTCGGACTGCGCGAGGGCGAGCAGACCCGCACGCGCATGTGGGACGAGGACGGCGTCGAGTACGACCTGGTCACCCACGACCTGGGCAAGTTCGCGCGCCTGCTGCTTCGCCGCAACGGCTACGTCCTCGAACAGCTGCTGTCCCCGTTGGTGGTGCGGACGAGCGACACGCACGCCGAACTCGTCGCACTCACCCCGCGCCTGCTGACCCGCCACCACGCCCACCACTACGCCGGGTTCGCCCGCACCCAGACCCGGCTGTTCGACCGCACCGGCGAACTCAAGCCCCTGCTGTACACCTTCCGCGTCCTGCTCACCGGCATCCACCTGATGCGCACCGGCGCGGTCGTCGCCGACCTGCCGCAGCTCGCCGCCAGCCACCCAGCCGACGCCCCGCCCTACCTCGCCGACCTGATCGCCGCGAAACGCGACGCCGAACACGGCGCCCTCGACGCCCTGGTCACCCCCGAGACCGCCCACGCCGACCTCACCCGCCTGAACGCCACACTGGACGACGCCCACCACGCCAGCCGCCTCCCCGACCAGCCCGACGCCTTCGACGCGCTACACGACCTGGTCGTCCGCACCCGGTTGGGGCCCCAACGCGGCTGACGCGCCGGCACCTTGGCTGAAGACGGGGCTGCTCCGTCGACGTGGGGGGTGGGTGGCGGCGGTGAGTCGGGTGGGCTCCTGCGGCACGAGGTTCGGCCCACTCCGTCGCGGAGTCGCGTCGTCGGCGTGCGAGCGAGCCGCCATCCGCGTGCCCGGGCCCCGCGCGTTGCGGCGTGGAAACCGTCGGCCGTGCACGGTCCCCTGGCCTGTCTGCCGGCGGCGGCCATCTCCCCCTCCCGATTTTGGATTGTCCGCGCGGCCGACCGGCTGTCAAGGCGCGGTGGATCTCCTTTGGAACGGTGGCCTGTCCCGGGGTCGGGGAGGCGCCTTGACAACCGCCCGGCCGCGCTTAAGAACGCGGCAACTATCGGGAGGGGGAGGCGGTGTGGAGGCGCATCGGGTGCGTTGCGTTGCCGGGCTGCGGTCCCGGCGTGGGGCGGGCGGCCACCTGTGACGACCGGTGACCGGCCCCTACGGACCTCCTCAGCGCCCACATCACATCAAATCGGGGCATTTGGGTGCTGGATCTCCTATTGGCTTTCCGTCAAGAGACCGAAACGGCAATATCTTGCCGTTTC
>NZ_JASAOI010000024.1 GCF_029953285.1 Yinghuangia seranimata
GATGGTTTTCCGGTGGTCATGGCGAAGAGGAAACGCCCGGTCCCATTCCGAACCCGGAAGCTAAGCTCTTCAGCGCCGATGGTACTGCACTCGAAGGGGTGTGGGAGAGTAGGACGCCGCCGGAATTAACGTTAAAGACAGGCCCTTCCCATTCGGGAAGGGCCTGTCTGCGTTTCCGAGGGGTGTGGCCGGCGCGGTATGGTCGTGGCCATGCCTGAGAACAATGAGCTTGACCCCGCGGCCAGCACCCAGATGTTCCGTGCCTTTGTGGCGGAGGAGCGGTCGGAGGCCGCAGCCCCGGCGGGGCACGGTGGGCGGAGTGCCGCCCGGAGCGGCGGGATGTCGCCGGCCGTCATCGGCGGGATTGTCGTGGCGCTCATCGCCGTGGTCGTGGTGGCTGTACTGGCACTGTCCTGAGACGTCCGAAGACGCCTCGGGCGGGGATCTGACGGATCAGGTCCCCGCCCGAGGCGTTTTCGTTTTTCCGGGTTCGGGTGGGGTGTTCCGCCGGTCAGGGCTCCGGCCAGAGCGCGATGACGGCGCCGTCGTCGTTGCGGCTGCCCTGGGCGATGTCCCTGAGGAAGTCCAGGAGCTCCGGAGGCCGGCGCCAGTCCTCGGCGAGGCGGGCGGCGAGGGCTCCCGAGGTTGCGCCGAGCGATTCGGCGAAGCCGCCCGTCATCACCACCAGGGCGTCGCTGGGCCGCCACGTGGTGCGGCAGACGCGGACGTGTTCCGTTCCCTGGTCGGGCAGGGCGGGCGTGGGCACGTCGCCGGGCGTCTCCCTTATCCCGAGGGGGGCACGCCAACCGCCTTCCGCGAGGCGGAGGATGGTGCTGTCGCCGAGGACGGCCATGTCGACGCGGTCGTCCTGGAGGGGTTCGGCCGCTGTCACGAGGACCGCGAGCCGGGTCGCCGGGGCGGGGCGGCCCAAGGTGCGGGCGCGGGAGCCGATCTCGGTGAGCCGGGTGCGGAGGTCGGTCTGCACCGCGGCCAGCGTGGTGGTCCAGTCCCAGTTCTCGTGGCGGTCGGCGGCAACCATGCGGGCGACGGCCCGGTAGGTGCTGCGAACCGCGACCTGGGCGGCGAGCTCGGGTGCGTAGCTGCCGTCGACGCCGTCGCAGATGATCGAGATGGTCCACGATCCGCTCGGGTCGGGCCCGGTGGCGACACAGTTCTGACGGGGCACGCCCTGTTGGGTGTGCAGATCGCCGCGGACGGCGCCGACGCGTGCCGTCAGACGTCCGACGCGGCCTCCGTCGACGACCATGCCGCCGCCGTCGGCGAGCACGGGGGTGGGCAACAACCTCAGCATGCGCCGGGGTTCGGGGCTGTCGTCGGCGAACTCGGTTTCGGTGGACGTGGATTGCGCGACGACCTTCGGTGCCGGCACCTGCGCGGGGGTCGGGTCTGCCGTTGTGGGCGCGTCGAAGTCGCGTGCGGCGCGGGCCGAGGCGATGGCGGCCGCGGCGGCTGCCGCGGCCGTGGTGACGGCCGGTGTGGGGGCGGTCTCGCGGGTCGGGGTCTCCGCGTCCGGTGTGGGCAGGTTCCTGGGGTCGAGGGGGTCGACCGGGTCGACGGGGTCGAGCCAGTTCGCCAGGGCTTCGCCGCGCGCGTCGGCCCGGCCGGCGCCCTTGGCGCCGCCGCGGGGCGCGTCGCGCCGCCGGACCGGGCGAGTCGGTAGCGGTGCGGCGTTGCCGGGCTCGGGCGCCGGGGTGAGTTCGGCGTCGTCGTCGGGTTCGGTCAGACCGACGGGGCGGCTGTCAGGGACGAGGGTGTCGGCCGGGACCGTGTCGGACATCGGTGTGCCGGGTGGCGGTACGGACCCCAGCAGCACCTCCCAGGGGCGGGTGTTGCGGGTGCGTTCGCCCCCGCGGGCGTCGCGGCCCGGGGCGCCCGGCTCGGGCGGGACGGGCGGGGGAGCGGTCGGCTGCGGTGGGATGTCCGCGGTGTCAGAGCCGGCGTCGCGCGGCGACCGGGGAGCGGGCGCGCGTAGGGCGGTGGTGCGGCCGTCGAGGGCGTCCCCGGCATCCCTCGCATCCCGCGTATCCCTGGCATCCCTGATGTTCCTGGCGTCCCTGGTGTCCCCGGTGTCGTCGTACAGGTCGGCGGCGTCCTCCTCGTCCTCCATCGGAGGCGGGGTGCCGAAGCCGAGCCAGTTGGCGATCCGCCGGGCGCGCCCCGGTGGTCGGCCGTGGCGGTCGTCGAGGTCGTCGTCGGCGTCGGCGAAGTCGTCCTCGTAGGGGTCTCCGTAGCCGGCGTCGTAGTCGTCGTCCTCGTCGTACGGCTTTGCCGCCGGTCGCGGGGCCGGCGGTCGGTCGCCGGTGGTGGGGCGCCTGTCGAAACCGTCCGGCACGGCTCTCTCCTTCGTTCTGCTCGCGGTACGTGCGTCGTGCGGCCGCTGCCGCCTCCGCGCTGCCCGCTTACGGCTGCTTCCGGGTCTGTTGACCGGCTGTCAGGTCACGGTCCTAGCCTGCCCGGACGGGGTGGGTGAGCGCACGGATTCGGCCGCCGTGGCGGTGCGGGTTCGGCCGCGGAATGTCCGAAGGCGTGCGGTGTTCACTTTTCGGCCACCAAAAAACCTGTTCGCCCTCTCGATCCTTTCGCGTCCTTCGCTTATTGTCTGCGCCACCTGATCGATTGCGTCCGGTGTTCCCGGGTCACACGTGTCACTCGGCACCGTTTTCGCATCCTGCCCGCAGGCGGTTCTCACGCCCGGGCCAGACACCCTTGGAGTGGAATGAAGCTCCGTCGTACACGCGCCGCGACCTGCGCCATGGTCGCCGCGCTCTCCCTTGGAACCACAGCCGGGACCCTCATGGTCTCGGGGACGGCCGTTGCGGCGCCGTCGTCTTCGTCCGGCGTGAGCCGGTACGTCCTGTCCGGCGCGGCGGCGGAGGTCGCGGCGGACGGTACGGCCACGCTCACCTGGACCGGCGGCACCGGTGCGGTGCGGGTCTACGCGTCCACCAACCCGACCTTCCCGGCCCTGACGGGCACTCAGGTCGCTTCGGTGACCGGCCAGTCGGCGACCGTGAAGGTCGACCCGACGAAGCGCTGGTACTTCCAGCTGGTGCCCGAGCGCAACCCGCTGGGCGGCGTCGTGGTGGCGTCGCGCGGCGTGGGCCTGCAGGCGGCGTCGAACACCCGCGACATCGGCGGCTACAAGGCGGCGTACGGTCTGACCGTGAAGTACGGCCAGGTCTTCCGTTCGGACGCGCTGACCAAGCTCACCGACGCCGACCTGGCGAAGCTCGGCACGCTCGGCGTCAAGACGGTCGCCGACCTGCGCACCGACTTCGAGCTGAACCTCAACGGCCCGGACAAGGTGCCCGCGGGTTCGGAGCTGCTGCGTGCGCCGATCTCGGACGGCGGCATGTACGGCAAGCTGAACGAGGTCATCGCGAGCAAGGACCCGGTCAAGCAGCAGGAGCTCCTCGGCAACGGCAACGCCGAGAAGCTGCTGCTCGACGCGAACCGGTCGTTCGTGAACGACCCTGCGCAGCGCGCCCAGTTCGCGTCCGTGATCAAGCGGATCGCGAACGGCGAGAAGGTGCTCTACAACTGCTCGGCGGGCAAGGACCGCACGGGCTGGATGACCGCGGTGCTGCTGACCGCGGTGGGCGTCGACCGGGCGACCGTGACGCAGGACTACCTGCTGAGCAACACGTTCCTGAAGGCGGCCAACGACCGCACGAAGATGGGGCTGAAGTACGCGGGCCTCATGCAGAACCCGGACCTGCTCGACCCCCTGCTGGGTGTCCAACAGCAGTACCTGGACGCCGCGTTCGACGAGGTGACCAAGCAGTTCGGCACCTTCGACCGGTTCCTGCGCGACGGCCTGGACCTGGACCGCGCCACGCTGGCGAAGCTGCGTCTGCAGCTGCTGACGGTCTGAGTCCCGGGAGCCGGCGGACCGTCCTGACGGGCGGTCAGGCGCCGGTGCCGGAACGGTGATACGGCGGCACACGGCCTCGGCTGTGTGCCGCCGCTCACGTTGTGTGCGTACCCCGGCGTATGGAGTGGCGGGTCCCGGGTCACTACAGTGGGGACGCGCGCAGTGGTCGCAACCCCGTCGGCTGTCCCCCGCGAGTGGTTCCCGCGCGCGCTTCGTTCTGAACCGCGATCCAGGAGCACCACCGCATGCGCGTTCGTCGCAGTCGTATTGCCTCGCTTGCCCTTGTTTCCGCTTTGACCGTCGGGCTCGGCACCACTGCCGCCCTCGCCGCCGAACCCGTCGCGGGTTCCGCGGACCAGTCCGCCGCCGCGACGCCGGCTCCGGCGTCCGCCGCGGACGCGCTCGCCTCCGTCCTGGACGCGAGCGTCGCCGTCGGGACAGACGGCTCGTACACCGTGAGCTGGACCGGCCTGCTGGCCTCGGCCCAGATGAACGTCTACGCCTCCAACGACGCGGCGGACCCGGCCCGGTCGGGCACGAAGGTCGCCTCGTCCCGCACCGGCAGCGCCGTGGTTTCCGGTCTCGACCCGGCAAAGCGCTGGTACTTCAAGGTCGTTCCGGCCGGCACCGCGTACGGCGTGGTCACCGCGCCGCGCGCGGTGGGCGAGCAGGGCGCGCTGAACACCCGTGACCTGGGCGGCTATCGCACGTCGTGGGGCCTGACCGTCAAGTACGGCCAGGTGTTCCGCTCGGACGGCCTGGGCCGGCTGACGGACGCGGGCGTCGCGAAGCTGGGCTCCCTGGGCCTGAACACCGCCTACGACTTCCGTGTCGACGGCGAGATCGGCAGCAACGGCCCGAACAAGCTTCCGGCGGGCGTGAGTTCGCAGAGCGTGCCGCTGTCGGACGGCGGCGTGGTCGGCCTGGTGGTGCAGGCCGTGTCCAGCGGCGACCCGGTCAAGCAGCAGGCGTTGCTGGGCGACGGCAAGGCCGCGAAGTTCCTCGAGGACGTGAACCGGTCGTTCGTGGACGACCCCGCCAAGCGCGCGCAGTTCGGCACCGTGCTGAAGGCGATCGCGAACGGCGACAAGGTGCTGTTCAACTGCTCCGCGGGCAAGGACCGCACCGGCTGGATGGCGGCCGTGGTGCTGACCGCGCTGGGCGTGGACAAGGACACGGTCTACCGTGACTACCTGGCGAGCAACGACTACCTCAAGCCGAGCATCGACGCGACGCTCAACGGCATGGTGGCGTCGGGCGCGCTGAAGGACCCGGAGCTGGTCCGTCCGCTGCTCGGCGTGCAGGCCTCGTACCTGGACGCCGCGTTCGACGAGGTGCGCGCGGTGTACGGCTCGTTCGACGCGTACCTGCGCGACGGCCTCGGCATCGACGGCCTGACGCTGGCGCAGCTCAAGCTGCGGCTGCTGACCGTCTGACCCCGTTCGGGGTGAGTGGTGTGGTGCGCTCCGGGGCCGCGGCGGCGGTTCCGGAGCGACGCCGTTGTCGCCCCGTCCCGTGGCCGGACGCGGATCCGCCGTGATCGGCCGTGCGAGCGGCCTGAACGCGGCGGACTTGTCGTTTCCTCGACATACCTACGCGTTCCGAACCGCCGGCAGCCCACCCTCCCCCGAAGGGCGGCCATCACGGATTCTTGCGGTCCCCCCAACCAATCCGATTGGTTTTCGGCCCTCGGTCAGACGTCGCCGAGCTCGGCGCGCAGCCTGGTGAGGGTGCGCGACAGCAGCCGGGACACGTGCATCTGGGAGATGCCGAGCTCGGTGGCGATCTGGGACTGCGACATGCTGTTGAAGAACCGCATCATGAGGATCTTCCGCTCGCGCGCGGGGAGCCGGCTCAGCAGCGGCCGCAGCGCCTCGCGGTACTCGACCCCTTCAAGCGCCTGGTCCTGGTACCCCAGCCGGTCGGCGAGCGTGCGCTCGTCGCCGCCGTCCGTCGCGTCGAGCGACGAGGGCGCGTAGGCGTTGGTCGCCTCGAGGCACGCGACGACCTCTTCCTGCGTCACCTGGAGGTAGGCGGCCATCTCGGCGACCGTCGGCGCCCGGTCGTTGGCCTGCGACAGCGTCTCGATGGCCTCGGACAGCGACAGCCACAGCTCCTGGACGCGCCGCGGCACGCGCAGCGACCAGCCGCTGTCGCGGAAGTACCGCTTGATCTCGCCGATGATCGTCGGCATCGCGTAGGAGGGGAACTGCACCCCGCGGTCGGGGTCGAACCGGTCGATCGCCTTGATCAGCCCGATCGTGCCCACCTGCACGACGTCCTCGTGCGGTTCGTTGCGGTGCCGGAACCGGTTGGCGGCGTAGCGCACCAGCGGCAGGTTCTGCTCGATCAGCCGGTCGCGGACGGCCGCGTGCTCGGGCGTGCCGCGCTCGAGCCCGGCGAGCCTGGCGAACAGGACCGCGGACACGCGCCGGACCTCGGCGCTGTCCTTGCGGCCCGGACCGCCGTCGTCGGAGTCGAAGTCGATGTCGGTTTCGAGGCCGTCGACGGTGTCGAGCGGCCCGGGATCGGCCACGGGGCGCCGGCCGAGGGGGACCTCGGGGCGGGTGCGAGGCGCCAGTTCGGGTTGAACGTGCTGGGTGTCGAGCAGGGCAGACATCCGTACCTCATCGCGGGGTCGTCTAGTACCGGCAGGGCTTTCCGGACTGGCCGGATTGCCACCGGTCGGTGTCCATCAGATCAATACCAGAAGCCGTGGCCTTATCAAACCGCTTCGGGTAAAACAGACATTTAGCATCAAAATTCTTCATATCACACAGGCTTGGATCGGGTACAGATCAAATCCAGGCGAATGTCGATCAAGATACGAAGTTGTTTATGCTCACGAGTGGCGCGAATCGGCAGTTATTGCTATAGGTGTGTTGTCCACCGATTTCGTTGAGCGCCGCTGGCGAGGGCACCACAAGGAGGCGCCTCATGGGGGACGCACGGGGGAACGCGCGATCAGGCGTGCGCCGCGCGGGGCCGTCTTCCAGACCGTCCGCGGCACCGGCGTCCGGCGAGTCCGCCGGGGCGTCCGACGAGCCGCCCTCACGCGACGCCTTCACTCCCGCCTGGTCGTGGCCCGGGCTCCAGGATCCGCTCGAACCGCTGCTGCTCGACCTGGTCGACACGTGCGGCAGGGCGTCGCCCGTCGCGGTGATCCTCGTCCACCTGTGGCACGCTGACATCCGCGAACTGCGCGGCGTCGCGGGCATCCACATGGACTTCATCGGGCCGCCGACCACCGCGCACCTGTGGTGCCGCATCCTCCCCGACGAGCACCTGCCCGTCACCGAGGCGCTGCGCACCGGACGCGTCGTCACGGTCGAGAGCCAGGCGGCCGGCGCCGCCCGCTACCCGCGCCCCGACCGGCAGACCTGGGGCGGGCGCACCGGTTCGTGCCTCGCGGTGCCGATCGGCGGGCCCATAGGAGCGGCGTCGGACGAGGGGGCGCCGGTGCACGGCGTCCTGACCGTCGCGTTCGCCACCCCGGTCCCCTTCGAACCGCGGCTGGTCGCCCGCGTGCGCGCGTTCGCCGAGCTCATCGGCGAGGAGGTCGCCCGGCTCGAGGAGCTGCCGCGGGCCGAACCGCTGCTCGCGCACGCCTCCACCGACGGTCTGCCGGAACCTTTCGGCACCGCCGCGGGCGGGACCCCGCGGCGCGGCGGACGACGTTCGCGCGCCGCCGTGAACCTGGAGGCCACCCTCGACGCGCTGGACGCGGCCGGCTCCGGCACCTTCGACTGGGACCTGCGCACCGGCACCATCGCCCTCGACACGCGGCTCGGCCGACTGCTCGGCTCGGCGTCCGGCTACCACGGCCCCATCGAACCCGTGCTGTGCGCGCTGCACCCCGACGACTACCCCGGCCTGCGTATGACGCTCGCGGAGGCGTTCGCCGAGAGCGGCCGGTTCACGTCGGGGCACCGGCTCATCGACCCGGACGGCAGGTGGCGGTGGATCGAGGCGCGCGGCAGCGTCGTCCCCGGTCCCGGGCCCGAACCCGAGCGGCTGCGCGGCGTCGTCACCGACGTGACCGAGGTGTCCGACCTGCGCACCAGCCTTGCCCACCAGGCCGAGGAACTCGACGCCCTGGTCATCGTCGTCGACGACGAGTGGCGGCTGGTCTACTGCAACGCCGCCAGCGAGACGCTGTTCGGCCGCCCCCGCGCCGAGGTCATCGGGCGCCCCCTGCACGGGCTGCTGCCCGAGGCGCACAACCCCGCCTGGGGACGGCACCTGTTCGAGGCGTTGCAGGAGCGGAGCGCCCGCTCCTTCACGCTGCATGTGCCGGGCCCCGACCGGTGGTTCAAGGTCAGCGCGCACCCGCGGCGCGACCAGATGCTGCTCTTCTGCGTCGACGTGACCGACGAACGCCGCGCCGCCGCGGAGCGCCGCGAGGCCGCGCAGGCCGTCGCGACCCAGCAGGCCCGCATCCAGTTGCTCACCGCGGCCCTGGCCGAATCCCTCACCGTGCGCGAGGTCGTGCGCGCGGCACGCCGGCTGCCCGCCGTGTGCGGCGCCGACGGGCTGGCCATCGGCATGATCCAGGACGGCCGGCTGCGCGTCGTCGGGCACGCCGGCTACCCGCCGCGCGGCGCCGGCGCCTACCCGGCGTGGGACCTCGGCGAGGACGCGCCGTTCGTCGAAGCCGTCCGACGGCGCACCGCGCTGGCGATCACCTCGCGCGAGGAGTACGTGCGCCGCTACCCGCACCTGGCCGAGCTGGCCGGCGCGGCCGGCAAGCAGGCGTGGATGTTCCTGCCGCTGGTGGCGTCCGGGGAGGTGGTCGGCACCGCGGTGCTCTCGTACAACCGGCGGCGCGAGTTCGACGCCGCCGACTACCGGCTGTTCGGGCAGATGCGCGCGCTCCTCGCCCGCGCGCTGCACCGCGCGCGCCGCTACGACGACGAGCACGCCATGTCGTCCGGCCTCCAGCGCGGCCTGCTGCCGGGGCGGCCCGCGCGCATCCCCGGCCTGACGATCGCCACCCGGTACATCCCGGCCACCGTCGGGATGCAGGTCGGCGGGGACTGGCACGACGTCATCTCGCTGCCGCGCGGCCGGGTCGGACTGGTCATCGGCGACGTGCAGGGGCACGGCGTCGACGCGGCGGCGATCATGGGGATGCTGCGCACGGCGGTGCTGGCGTACGCCGTCGAGGGCCACCGGCCGGCCGAAGTGGTCCGGCGCACCAACGCGTTGACCGCGGGGCTCGGCACCGACCTGTTCGCGACCTGCGCGTACGTCGAGCTCGACCCGGCGACCGGGCGGGCCGTCGTGGTGCGGGCCGGGCACCAGCACCCCGCCGTCCTCGGAAGCTCCGGGAGCCGGCTCGTCGACGTGCCGGGCGGGCTGCCGCTCGGCATCGACACCGACGCGCGCTACCCCGAGACCGAGGTCACGCTCGCGCCGAACGACGTGCTGGTGCTGTGCACGGACGGGTTGGTCGAGTCGCGCGGACTCAGCCTCGACGAGGGCGTGGCGTGGATGCTGGAGACCCTGGAGAACGCGCGCGGCATGACGCCCGACGGACTCGCGGGACACCTCATCGCCCGGCGTACCGGCGAACTCGGGGACGACATCGCCCTGTTGCTCGCCCGGTACGACGGGGCCGGCGGCTGAACCGCCGGCTCAGGTCGCGGCTCCTCGCCGGCCGTCAGGCCGACAGGTCGGCGCGCAGCCGGGCCAGCGCGCGGGCCAGCAGCCGGGACACGTGCATCTGCGAGATGCCGAGCCGTTCGCCGATCTGCGACTGCGTCATGTTGCCGAAGAAACGCAGCATGATGATCTGCCGGTCGCGCGGTGGCATCCGGGCCAGCAGCGGGCGCAGCGCCTCGCGGTACTCGACGCCGTCGAGCGCCTCGTCCTCCTGGCCGAGGCGGGCGATCAGCGCGTTGTCGCGGTCGTCGTCGAGGTCGTGCGCGTCGAGCGACGCGGGCGAGTAGGCGTTCGCCGCCTCCATGCCCTCCAGCACCTCTTCGACGGTCATGCCGAGGTGCCCGGCCAGCTCGACCACGGTCGGGGCGCGGTCGTGCTTGTGCGAGAACTCCTCGGTGGCCTCGGCCAGCGCGAGCCGCAGCTCCTGCAGGCGGCGCGGCACGCGGACGCTCCACGACGTGTCGCGGAAGAACCGCTTGATCTCGCCGATGATCGTCGGGACGGCGTAGGTCGGGAACTCGACGCCGCGGTGCGGGTCGAAGCGGTCGATCGCCTTGATCAGGCCGATCGTGCCGACCTGGAGCACGTCCTCGTACTGGTCGGTGCGGCTGCGGAACCGGTTCGCGGCGAACCGGACGAGTGGGAGGTTGAGTTCGACGAGGGTGCTGCGCACGTAGGCGTGCTCGGGCGAGCCCTCCTCGACCTCGGACAGCCGCAACAGAAGTGTGCGCGACAGTATCCGTGTGTCGAGCGGCGCGTCCGGCTGTACGCCGGTGGGCGCCGCGCCGGAGCGGGGGAGAGGCACGGTGATAGCCGTGGTGTCGGTCGTGTCCTCAGCGGTAGCCGGCGCGGACGCATCGCGGAGCAGCACTGGAGAGCCCACCTCCTCATCGGAGCCGAACCTGTGCGACCGCCCGCGTGATGCGGACGGCCGTCGTTCGCTACCCACATACCGGCACGGGCGGTTCCCAAACCCCTTGCGACATCACGGATTTGTCAGGTGAACGCGGTCAACTCGGGCGTAGCCCCCGGGGCAACCAGTGATGAAGCGGGCAAAAGACGGGGCGAACGAGCCGGAAAACCCGCGAAGTTACCCGTGGGTCGGGCCCGTTCGGCTCCTTGACGGGTCGGTTGGGCCGCTTCCCGGACTCGTCGCGGGCGGCGTCGGCCGCGTGCGGTCAGCTCTCCAGGTCGGCGATGATCCACGTGGCGAACCCGCGCCACTGCGCGGCGGCGGCCTGGTGGTCGGGGTGCGCGATGTAGCGCTGCAGCGCGTCCTTGTCCTCGACGTCGGAGACGATCGCGTAGTCGTAGGCGATGTCGCGCTCGGTGATGTTCCACCCGCACTGCCAGTACTTCAGCTCCGGGATCGTGTCGCCCAGCGCCGCGAACGCCGCGTCGCCGGCGACGACGCGCGGCTCGTCCCGCGTGACGCCCTCGTTGAGCTTGAACAGCACCAGGTGACGGATCATCGCCTTACCCTCTTACGCCTCGGACTCGAACAACAGGTCGCACATCCGGACATAGATCTTGTCCGGCCACGGAACATACTCCACCGTGCTGAGCGCCTCTTCCTCCAGGCTCGACTCCAGCAGCAGCATGCCGTGCCCGAGGACGCGGCCGGCGAGCGACCGCTCGTACTTGAGGTCGGTGACCTTCGACAGCGGCAGCATGAGGACCTTGCGGGTCAGCACGCCGGTGGTCACCATCACGCGGCGGTCCGTGACGAAGAAGTAGTCGTGCCGCCAGACGAGGTAGTGCCACAGCATCCACACGGCGCAGGCCGCGATCGCGGGCCACAGGAGCAGGTGGACGACGACGTTCTCGTCCGGGAAGTAGAGCGCCATGGCGACGGCCAGCGTGACGCCGCCGACGGCGGCCGCGATCGGGCGTAGCAGGACCGACCAGTGGCGGCGTACCGCGATGACGCACTTCTCCGCGGGCAGCAGGTAGCGCTGCACCGTCTGGGGGCGTATCGAGGGGTCGAGCATCGGCGGCGTGGTCTCAGCGGTCTCGGGGGTCTCGGAGGCTCGGCGGTGTGGGGGCGTCAGTTCGCGAGGTTGCCGATCTGGTTGCCGACCCACTTGCACGAGGACGAGATCGCCGAGAACCACTGGGCGATCAGGTCGGAGGCCTTGTCGGGCGTGGCGATGATCGTATAGACGACGAAGCTTATGAGCAGCACGCCGACGAGCTTCTTGGCCTGCACCTGCATCGACCCGCCTCCCCTGAGAAACGCCGCCGAGGCGCTCACCCACATTGTTACCGGTCCCTGTGGACTACGGGCGAGCCTCCACGCCGTTCACGCGGGTGAAGCGTAGTGCGGACGTCCGGGTATGTCCCGCATGCGCGTAAATCGGGCGGTAAAAAGAAGAGCAAGTCCACCGGACGACGGCATGTAGAAGAGGGAGCGGCCGCGGGGGGAATCGGTCGCTCCCTCTTCTACGGGGACCCGGCCGGAGCAACGGTGGGTCGTACCGTCGCAAGCATCAGCCCGGAGTCCCGGGGGTGCCGGCGGGGCTCCTGCCCAGCCCCGGGCACACCACCAAGTCTGCGCGGTGCCGACCGGAAGCGCATCCGGCGGACGTCCCCCGCGCGGGAGGCCTTTGGTCCCGACTCCGGGAGGCCTCGGGAAGGGGTCAGGCGGTGCCGTACAGGCGGTCTCCGGCGTCGCCGAGGCCCGGCACGATGTAGCCGTGCTCGTTGAGCCGCTCGTCGACGGCGGCGGTCACCACGGTGACGGGGACCGGCGTGTCCGCGAAGGCCTTCTTCATGAGCTCCACGCCCTCCGGCGCGGCCAGCAGGCAGATCGCCGTCACGTCGGAGGCGCCCCGCTCGATCAGCAGCTGCACGGCGGCGATCAGCGTGCCGCCGGTGGCCAGCATCGGGTCGAGCACGTAGGCCTGGCGGCCGGTCAGGTCGTCGGGCATGCGCGTCGCGTACGTCGACGGCTGCAGCGTGCCTTCGTCGCGGATCATCCCGAGGAAGCCGACCTCGGCGGTCGGGAGCAGCCGCACCATGCCGTCGAGCATGCCGAGGCCCGCCCGCAGGATCGGCACCACCAGCGGGCGCGGGTACGACAGCTTCACACCGGTGGTCGGCGCCACGGGGGTGCGGATCTCCACCTGGTCGACCCGGACGTCGCGGGTCGCCTCGTACGCCAGCAGCGTGACGAGCTCGTCGGCCAGCCGCCGGAAGGTCGGCGAGTCGGTGCGCGCGTCGCGCAGGGTGGTGAGCTTGTGGGCGACGAGGGGATGGTCGACGACGTGAATCCGCATGGTGAGACAGTATCCGCTCGCCCGGGCCGGATGTGACCCCTGGCGGGCCCGGGGTGTCGCGGGTGGGACAGGTGGGGCGGGTGTTGCGCGGCCTGCTTTCGGACTCCGCGATCAAGGCTCCGCCTGCGCGCCCGGCATCGGATTTCGGCCCCGGTCACGGCCCCGGTCGCGGCCCCTCAGCGGGTGAGTTCGGCGTCGTCCGTGAGGCCGTTTGGCGGGCCTTCCGGGCGCGCGATCACCCGCGATCCGGAAAATGCGCCCCCGATCCGCCCCCTTGCGCCGGGTTTGCGGTGGCGTATTAGCTGCTGAGCGGGCAGTTTGGTCTTCGTCGGGTGGAAGCAGCTGGAACGCGAGGGGGCCCCATGGGGCAGCAACCGAGGCGCACCGCCGTGGAGCGCGACGGTGAACGCGAGGAACCGGCAGCGCCGCGCGGGCGCACGCGCCGCGCCGCCAAGACGCGCCAACCGGCGGACCCGGACGCGGGGGAGCCGGCTCCGACCCGGGCCAAGACCGGCGGCGCGCGCCCGGCGTCCACGCGCACGACGAAGTCGCGTGGCGGGAGCGGGCGTACGAAGCGCCGCGGTACCACCCCTGCGGCCACGGACGAGCCGACGCCCGGGCGTCGTAAAGGTCGGCGTACCGTCCCCGAGGCGGACACGGCCGCAGCGCGAAAAGCGCGGACCGACGAAGCGCCCGTCGCCGCCGACTCGGTCGACGATGCCGCCGACGACGCGTCGCCCAACGTCCCGTCCGTCGAGGCCGCGGTGCGGGCGCCCGAGGGGCGGCCCGAGGAGACGGATGCCGAACGGCGGCGCAGGCGCGCGCTGTTCCTCCGCGAACTCGCCGAGGCGCACGAGTTGCGCGAGCGCATCCAGCCCCGCCGTACGCGTACCGCGCGACTGCGACAGATGATGCGTATGCGGACGTTCCGGTACTGATCACCCGTCAGCCACCGGGCGCGCGATGCGCGACGCACGCGCGCCCGGACGGCCAATCCGCGCGGAAGCGGCCCCGTTTCTGCCACGATGCGTGAGGGAAGCACATCCGTGGTTCCGGGGACCTCGGAGGGGTCCCGGTCGCGAGCCGGGGGACAGCATCGGTGGGACCCGACAGACATCATCACGGCAGGGCGCGCGGGCGGAGGAGTTCCGGCCGCGCCGAGTCTGACGACCTGGGAGAGTCCGGTGGCGTACTTCGCCGCAGTGCTTGTGCGCACTGAGCAGACATGGGAGGCGCGAGAGGTGGACCTCGACGATGTCGAGGACCTCGACGGGATCGCTGATCTCGCGCGCGCCTCTGCGGTCGATGAAGAGCCGGTCCTGCTGCTCCTGGAGCAGGAGGACCTGTGGTTCGCCGTCATTCGCGTGGACGGCGAGGAGGATCCGCGCATCTATGTGTCGGACGGCGCGGCGGTGGCGCGTAGCGCGTACGGCGACACGCTGCTGACCGCCGACGTCCTGGGCCACGACCCGGACGACGACGAGGAGCCGGCCCCGCCCGGTCCGGCGGGGGACAACACGGTCCTCGAGGACCTCGGCGTCGACCCGGACGAACTGGCCGACCTCGGCGGCGGCAGGCTGCCCGCGGAGGCGCTGACCGTGATCGCCGACCGGCTCGGCTGCGCCGACGAACTGGAGACCGTGCGTTGACGGTTGCGCCCGGGCCTTCGCCCCAGGCGGGCGACGGCAAGGACCGCCGCGGCCCGGTGCGCACCCGGTACGAACCGTGGATGCGCCTCGCCCTCGACGAGGCGCGGCAGGCCCCGGCCACCGGCGACGTCCCGATCGGGTGCGTCGTCCTCGACCGCGACGGCGCGGTCGTCGGCCGGGGCCGCAACGAACGCGAGGCCCACGGCGACCCGACGGCCCACGCCGAGGTGGTCGCCCTCCGGGAGGCCGCGAAGACGGTCGGCGAGTGGCGCCTGTCCGGCTGCACGCTCGTCGTCACCCTCGAGCCCTGCACCATGTGCGCGGGCGCGATCGTCCTCTCCCGCGTCGACCGCGTGGTCTTCGGCGCCTGGGACGAAAAGGCCGGAGCGGCCGGTTCGCTGTGGGACGTCCTCCGCGACCGCCGCCTCAACCACCGTCCCGAAGTGGTCTCCGGCGTCCTCGAACAGGAGTGCGGCGACGTCCTCCGCGCCTTCTTCCGCGAATCCGATTTTCAGGCACGCCCCGACGTCGGGTAGGCTCTCCCTCGGTAGCGTGTCCGAGCGGCCTAAGGAGCACGCCTCGAAAGCGTGTGAGGGGGCAACTCCTCCGTGGGTTCAAATCCCACCGCTACCGCTCTCAGCAGTAAAAACGTCAGCCCCCACCTGCTCGCAGGCGGGGGCTGACGTCGTTCCGTCTCAGTTTCCGTCTCACTTGGCCTCGGAGACGGACTCAGCGGCCCTTCTTGCGCCTCTTCTTCTTACCCTTCCCGGGCTTCTTGTCGTCCTTGGGGGTCGGCTCCGGCTGCTTCCAGATCAGCCCGTCGACCTGGCGCGCGACGTCCTTCCGGATGGAGTCGGTGACGTGCTGGTACCGCGCGGCCATCGATGACGACGACCAGCCCATGATGGCCATCACTGTCGGCGTCGGCACGCCGAGGATGAGCAGCACCGTGGCAGCCGTGTGCCGGGCATCGTGCAGGCGGCCGTCGCGGATGGCCGCGGACTCCAGGAGTGCCTTCCAGTCGTCATAGTCCGTACGAGGGTTGAGCGCTTCGCCGGTCGTGGTCGCGAACAGCCATCCGGCCGACTCCCACCGTTCGCCGGCTGCTTCCCGCTCTCTGGCTTGCTCCTCCTGGTGCAGCTTGAGCAGAGCCACCAGGGCATCCGGCAGGCCGATGACGCGCTTGCCAGCGCGCGACTTCGTGTCGTCGGTGTCCTTGTTGATCTGCACGCGCTCAGGGCAGTAGCCCGGGTACTTGCGACCGCAGTCACCCAGACAGCCGTGGGCGTACTTCGGGCGGTTCCGATTGCGCCTGACGCGGAGCGTCCCCGTGTCGAGGTCCACGTCTTTCCACTTGAGCCCGAGCGTCTCGCCCTGCCGGAGCCCGAGCGCTAGAGCGATGGCCCAACGAGCGCTGTTGCGGCCTTTCAACGCCTGCTCCATCAGACGCTGGATCTCGGCGACCGAGTACGGGTCCACCTCTTCTTCGGTGATCTTCGGAGCCTTGGCGATGGTCGCGACGTTCCGCGCGGCGTGGCCACGGCGCACCGCCTCGGCGAGCGCCACACGGATCGTGCGGTGCGCCTGGTGGGCGGTCGCGGCCTTGAGGCCCCTGCTCTGCATCTTGGTGTAGAGCCGTTCGAGGTGCTCCGGTTCGAGCTTGTCGAGCCGATGACCCCCGACGCCGGGGATGAGGTGCCGGTTCACGGCTACCCGATAGGCGGAGTACGACGACGGCCGAACGGCCGGCGGGGGTGTGATGTTCTCCAGCCAGTGTGTGAGCCACGCCTTGACCGTCCACCGCTTCCCCGGCTTGGGCACGTTGCCCCCGTCGCGCAGCTTCTCCAGTTCGCGAACCGCGTTGATGACCTCAGCCCTGGTCTTGCGCTCGACGTGGCGGCGGTCGGGTGACCCGTTGTCCTTCACCCCGATCGTGACCCTGCCGTGCCACTTTCCGTCGGCGCCTTCATAGATGCTCGATGCGCCGTTGGGGCGGCGTGTGCGCCGCTCGGCCTTCTCTGGCTTCTTGGGCTCGTCCGGCTCGTTCGGGTTGACGGGCGCGATGACCATGTCACTCCTCCTCATGCTGCGGCGTGTGCGTGGCTCTCGCGCTGACGCGCGACGTACGAATGGAGGGCGTCCACCGGGACCCGGCGGAGTCGGCCGACAGGCACCGACTCGACCTCTCCGGCGCCGATCAGGGCGTACATGAGCGTCCGGCCGATGCCGAGACGACGGGCAGCCTCCTCGACCTTGAGGAGGATCAGCGTGGGGTCAAACGGAGTGTCCGCGTCGGGCTCGGGCACCGGGTCTCCTCTCGCTCGTTGCTCCGTTCCGGGGAGTCCGCTACTTCCGCTACCGCCGCTACCGCGCAGGTCAAAGGGCTCTGCGCGGTAGCGGATCGGGTGGCGGTAGCGGATACGACCGCTACCAGGACGCTGCCGGGTCGGCGGCGGGAAGCGGATCGGTAGCGGCTGGGTAGCGCAGGAAATCGGGGATGTCCGCTACCGCGTTCCCGCTGGTCAGGGGCGGTTCCGGCGGCTTGGTAGCGGAGGTAGCGGAGATTTCCGGGGGCGGGGGGCAGTAGCGCAGCCACGCGTCGTGCAGGTCGGACGCGTAGTAGCCCTTCATCACCCCGTTGGCGGTCTTGATGTTCCGGGCAGCAATCGGCGTGTTGTCAGCCGTGACGTACTCACGCAGCCACTTCGCGAGTCCGCGTGGATCGAGCGGCTTGCCGTTCATGTCGGCCCACGGGGCATCATCCATGGCGGTCAGACCGTCGAGGATGACCACGGTCGGGAGACGATCCGCGCCGTTGAACACGTGGCGCAGGTCGGTTAGCAGGCGGATGCCAAGAGAGCCTTTGTCGCTGCCCTTGGATGCTTCCACCAGTTCGAGGCACGCCGCGCGGGCGCGCTCCGGCCAGTCGCCCCCGGCTGCGTCGGCGACCGCGATCAACGGTTCCCAGACGTCCGCCGGGCGGTCGGTCACGCCCTCTGGCATCTCCGGCCATGTGCCCGCGACTTGATCGCGGACGCTGGCGGCCCAGGCTGCGAGTCGGTCGCGCAGCGCGTTGCCCTGCTTCGTGTGCAGGCGCTGGCGGAACGGCTCGACACGCTCGTTCGGCGCACGGCGGCGCATCCGGACGATGACCGAACGAGTGAGGATCGTGTCCGGCAACGACCCGAGCCCAGCGACCGCCACCCCGCAGTACGAAGGGAACGGCTGCACGGTCTGGTTCGCCCCGTCACCGACACACCGGTACGTGACGCCGGACCGCCGGTGACCGGCGTTGAGCCATCCGCGTAGTTCTTCGTTGTCCCCGGCTTTGGGGCCAAAGATCGTGTCAATCTCGTCAAATAGGATGGTTGGTCGCGTTGGGCCTGACGACACAGCGCGGAAGAGCGCTGCGGCTGAGGCGTTCACGGCGACCATCGGGGCCGGGACCAACGTCTCAACGATCTCCAGAGCGCGGCTCTTGCCGCTGCCCGGTTCCGGCGACAGGAACGCCAGTCGGGGTGTGGAGTCGAAGCAGTCCAGTAGGTGCGCGTGCGCGTCCCACAGGGCGACCGCGATGTACGCGGCTTGGGTGGGGAAGGCGTTGAAGCGCTTGTGGAACGCCACGACTTCATTGAGCAGCGTCGCACCGTCGAGCGTCGGCGCGCCCACGGTCGGGGGCTGGTCGCTGTTAAGGCAGAGGCTGTCCGGGTGGTGCGTCACGCTGCCGCCTTGGGGTTGTTCGCGATCGACCAGTTGAGTGCGCTCGTGATGGCCGGCGCGCTCTCACGCTCGGCCAGACCGGCCGCGGACGCTGCCCCCTTAAGAGCGTCCTCCACCTCGACGCGGGTGAGATCGCCCGATGCGACCAGTCGCCCGAGGGCCCGCGCGGCGCGAACGAGCGTCGCGTTCCGCGTGCCCTCCTGGGCCCCGGCGACGTTGGCGGTTTCGTTGCGCAGCGCCGCATCGGCGTACCGGGAGGAGCTGCGCGCGGACGGCGTCGGCACGGCACGTCGTTCGACCGGCGCCGGGCGGAGCAAGCTTCCAAGCCACGTGGGCAGCGGCGTGGGCTCGGAGTCGACGGCAACCACGTACGGGTTTCCGTCGACGACGCTCCCCGCCGCGACGACGTAACCGCCGTACGCGCGGGTGTCGACCTTCCAGCCGAGCTTTCCCGCGGTGTTGTGTAGCTGCGCGCCGTCCGGCGCGAGGAAGTACAGGTGGCGTCCGCCGGACACGGTCGCCACCGTGAACGTTTCCTTCGGGTACGGCGCACGCTGTCGGGACGCGATGACCGCGAGCACGTCGACGCCGTCGCGCACGTCTTCCTGCGACCAGGGTTCCTTCGGCCGGTCGTTCGCGTGCTTGGGCCGGTCGAGGTCCACCACGACCAAGCCGCTCGGACCAGCGGCAAGACCGACGTTATACGGCCCGTGGTCCCAGCACCGCGCGATGCGCTCGGTGTCCGTCGTCGCGCGCGTCTCCCAGCTCTTGATAGCCGGACGCTTCGCGCCGGGTACGAGCGGGAAGACCCGCCACCCGCGCTCGGCCGCGCGGAGCGCTGCGGCCTTCAAAGCGTTCCTGTCATGGCTCATGCTTGAGTTCTCCCTCTGCCCTTTGCGGGGCGTGGTTGAGGCCCGGGGCACCCGACGTTCTTGGTCGGATGGGCGGGTGCCCCGGGGCACGGCTACTTGAGTGAGTTGGTGATTCCGTCGATCGTTCCGGCGAGGATCGTGTGCGCGGACGTCGACAACGATCCGGCGATCGCCGTGCCGGACAGCCCCACTCCGGCAAGGAAGAGGCAGAGACCCGCGAGCTTGGGGGCCTTGCCGTTCGCGAGCATCAGGAACGCCAGAATCATCATGATCACGGGCATCGCGAGGGTGACCGAGCTCGTCGCGGCGTTGGCCGCGCCCGGGGCGTCGGCGGCCAGGTTCACGAAGTCGCTTCGCATTGATCTCTCCTGAGGGTGTGTAAGCCGTTCAGCGGGTGCCGTCGTGGTGGAGCCGTCGGCCGCTGTTGTGCAGGCGTCGGCCAAGGCGCAGACGCGCTCCGGTTCCCTTGCAGTGCCGGCAGGGCCTGCGAATGCGGCGGCGCGGCTTGCGGTGCGGGTTGACCCGAGCCTGTCGGCGCTCCCACCACGTCACGTGGTTGCCGGTTCCGTCGCAGGCTCGGCAGGGGCCGAACGGCGAGAACCAGCACAACAGTGCGTAACCGGCAGGCAAGGCGAGGACGATGAGGCTAGCAACGGCGTTCGGGGTCATCAGGGGCCTTCCAGAGGCGTTTTCGCTGGTTCCGGGCAAGGCAGTGCTAGGGACTAGTGCGCTGGTCAGCGCTGATGTGGGGTGCTAGCAGGGTTGCTAGGTCTAGCAAGCGGCTGTGCTAGACCTAGCAACCCTCAGCGGTCAGTTTGAACCGCGAGAAGCGTCACGCTTGGTGACAGCGGCGGCGACATCGTCACGAGCGATGCCGCGCCGGTTGGCGCCCTTCCCGGTCTCGTCGTCGGTGCCCCAGACCTGACCCACGGGGATGCCGTACGGCTTGAGAGCGGAAGTGAGCTGCGCTGACTTCGCCTTGCTGTCGAGGTCGGCCCACGCGCCGTACGCATTGGGCCGCAGCTCGGCAAGCCGGTCCACGACAACTTCGTTCCATACCTTGGCCTCAGAGCCGGGAATGACCGCGAGCGTGTCGGCGAGCACGTCGTACGCGGCGGCGCGCTCGGTCTCGGACGCCTCTCCGGCCGCGTAGCCGGACAACGTTCCGGCAGTGACGCGTGCGGCTCGGGCGCGCTCGCAGATCGCGTCCGCCTGCTTGTTGTCGACGTAGTACGAGTGAACGACCTTCGCGTCCCGGCCTGCGCCGACCAGGTACCCGATGCCGAGGTCATCCAGCGTGAACGTGGACGCGCGCAGCCCGTTCTTGTACGACGACGTCCCAAGGATCATGTCGTTTTCGAGCTGCCCCATGACCTTGAGACAGAACCGGATACCCACGTTCGCGGATACGCCGGTCGGCAGCGAATCCTTGTCGGGCCGCTGAGTGGCCAGCAGGAGGATGACGCCGAGAGCGCGGCCGCGCTTGATGATGGCGACCGCGAGAGTCTCGGCCTCCTGCTTGAACTTCGGATTGGCGAACAGCTCTTGGCACTCGTCGATCGCGAGCACGAGCGGGTGCAGCCCGAGCGACTTGCGGGCGGCAAGCCCCGCCGTGACCTTGTTCTCGGGGCACACGTCCTTGGGCAACGACGCGATGACCTTGGCGCGGCGCTCCAGTTCCTTGTAGACGTAGCGCAGGGACTCAAGCGCTCGTTCGCAGGTCTCGTCATCGGGCCCCGACGCGTAGTCGGCGGCGACCTTTTCGAGCGGCGACAGGTCGCCCGTGCCCTTCAGTTCGAATACGAGCAGTTCGGCCGTGACGTCGAGCGCGGCGGCCAGGAGCAGGACGCGGAGCGCGAACGTCTTGCCCATGCCCGGCATCGCGCCGATGAGCATGTTCGCGTACATCAGGTTGACCATGATCTGACGTCCGCGCTGGTCGGTGCCGTACGGCAACGGCTTGAACAGCGACGCGCTCCCGGAGGTCGCCAACGGCCACGCCGGAGGCTTGACCTGGTTCATGTCCTGGTCGCCGACCCAGATGACCAGGCGTCCGGTGTGCTGGTCGTGCACGGGCTCGGGCCAGACACAACCCATCGGACGGCGCAGGCCGGACGCGAGACGGTCGCGCCGCTCCAAGATGTCGACGGCCGTTACGCCGTACGGGAGATCGATGTCAGCGCGCCATCCGGGCCCGTCGCGGGTGATCGGTGCGACGAACGCACGCGGCCCCCACCCCTTGGCCACGGCCTTGTTGATCTCGGCGATGCCGAGCGCTCCGAGCGCGCGCAGCACGATGTGTGAAGTGAGCTTCTGCACCTGCGGCTTGACCACGGCCGGACCGACCACGGGCCGATCGGCCGGCGCGCCGAAGAAACCGAGACCGGCAACGACGCCCATGAGCGCGAGCACCGCGCCCCAGGACGGGCCCGCGAGGATGACCAGGGCGAGCAGCATGCCGACAACGGCGGCGGCCGCGGTAAGGATCGCGACGCGGAGCCGGATACGGCCGTCCCGGTGCCGGGCGAGCTTCAGATACTCGTTCGCGTCGCCATGCTCGATGGCTTTCGCTCGAACCGGCCGCCCGTCCGCGTCGGACACCCACCGCAGCGCGCCCCCGACCAACCGTGCCGCGCCCTGGGGAGAGCGGATGACCAGTGTCGCGGCGTAGACCGGAGCGCGCACTGCGTGGAAGGCGGAAACGTGCTTGTAGTGGTCGAGGACCCAACGCACCTGCTTGCGCAGCTCCTCACGCGAGCGGAGCCATGCCGGCAGTACTTCCCGGCGCTGCTCGCCACGGACGGAGTTGGCCCACGACACGCGGGCGGGGGCCGGGTCGTCCACAGGGGTCACGGGGCCGTTGTCTGCTTCGGGAACGTCGTCGGCGGAGTCGGGCTCCTGCTCCGCGTTCTTGCGGAGGGGGATCACCTGCGCGTCGGGGTTGTCGACTCCGTGCGAGTCGACTTCGTCCGTGTCGTTGGTCGGGTCGAACACGTCGCTCTGCGACATGCTGTGGTTCTCCAATCCATGTGAGTCATGCGATGGAGGCGGCCCCGGCGGAAGCTGCCAGGCGAGAGCCGGGGCCGCGTGCACGTGGTTGGTGTGGCTCAAGCCGCCTGCGGCACGTCGCGCTCAGCGCGCAAGGCGTCGCGCAGCATTCGGGCCGACTCGGACGACGTACGAACCGCCTTGCGAATGCGGTCGGCGGTCAGTTGGTCGGTCGGCCAGTCGGCCGTCAGGTCCCGTGCTGAGGCGAGCAGTTCGGCGGCGCTGCGTCGGGGCGCAGTCGACTTCGCGGACGGCGGTACCGGGCCGGTCGACCGACGCGGTGTAGCAGCAATCCGACTCGGGTAACGGTCGTTTTGCGGGGAATCATCGGAAATGCTCTGGTCGGACCCCGACTGTTCGCCCGACTCGTCGGCCGCGTCGGCGACCTGGTCGAGTCCGATGAGATGCTCAATCGGTTCGGACGCGGCGAGCGCGAAGGATTCCGCGTCACGAACCGACTCACGCGACTCGACGACCGTCCCGCCCGGTGCCTCGTCCGCAAGCGTTGCGGTCGCCGACTGGAGCACGGTGAGCCCGACCGACTCGGGACCCGACTCCGCATCCGACTCTGACTCTCCGGCGAGCAGACCGGCGATTCGCGCGGCCGCCTTGCGGTGCGCCTTGAGCGTGCGGTGGGTGACGCCCGGGTCGGCCCCGTGGACCGACCGCCAAGCGATCACCCACGCTGCACCCTCGTCCAGTCCGGGAACTGCGGCGATCAGGTCGCGCATCCGGCGGTGCACCCGGCGGTACCGGGCGCGGCGGTACAGGTCGGCGCGGACCTGCGCGCCGGACTTGCCGCTCCTGGTGTGGGTGCGTGAGTGTGCGTACGCCTCCCACAACAGCACTCCGAGCATGCTCGCGATGCCGAGCACGACGGCCAGCGGCACGCTGCGCGCGATGGTGTGGGCCACGTTCAGCGCGCCAGCGGTGACGGCCGATCCCCAGGTGATCGCCCGGTACATGCCCGCCGGACGTTGGTCTTCGATCGCCTTGGAAGCCATGGCGGCTCCGGCCCACGCGGAACCCTCGGTCATCGCGGTGACCAGCACCGCAAGCACCGGATGCATGCCCATGCCGAGGTAGAACGAAGTCTGTGCCGGCCACGCCGTGCCGACTGACGCGGTCATGACGCCGGTCACGAGCGCGAAGTCCCGGCGCTCGCGCACCACCTCGACCACCGCACGCACCCGGGCGCGGCGTCGGGCCCGTGCCGTGGCCTTGTCCGTCGCCGACTCGGCGCGGATGTCGCGCAGTTCTTGGCGCCGGAGCGCCGCGATCTGGGCCTCGGCCTGCGCCTGGACCACGGCGGCCGCCGCTGTTTTCTCGACGGCGGCGGCGTTGGCCTCAGCGATCGTTGCGCGGTCGAGCTTCCGGCCCGCGCTGAGCGTGTAGATCTGCGTCATGCCGCCCACCGCCGCTCGGCGGTGCGCAGCTCCGGCATCGACGTAGTGCGGCTGGTCGCGCCCATCAGCCGAGCGGCGTAGGCGGCAAGCTCCGCATCCTCACGCCACAGGTCCGCGAGGATGTCGCGCGCCGCGTCCAGGCGTGCGGCACGCTCCATCTCGGTTTCGTCCTCGAGGCCGGTGAACAGCAGCGGATCGATGCCCCATGCCAGCTCTGCGAACTCTTCCCACGAGAACGCCAGATGCCCGGCGACAATGGTTCGCACGGTCGTACTCCTCTGTGTCTAGGAGCGACCTACGGGGTGACCGCCGGACCTTGGCCGGGAGGGCGGTCGCCCCGGCGCACGTTGGTGCGCCTCGTCTTGACCCGACGAGTGGTCATGACCCTCGATCGACGACCGCGAACGGGCCGACCGAGGACTAAAAGCACTCGTGTCTGTGGTCTCTGTGCACGCTGTTGAGTTCTCAAGTGGCATGCCGTTCCTGCACCCACGGGCGCGCGGCAGTTGCCGCCTTCCCTGGCAGGTCGGGAGCGGGTTAACCTGCAACCCGCTGGATAGATGGTGCTCTTAGAGCTCTAAGAACGTCAAGCTTGGAGATGATGTTTCTTCGGTTGGATGTGGTGGACTTGGAGCTACAAGCGACTACGAGGGGGACCGACGTGGCCCAGGGCGAGGGACTTGCCGCCTACAAGAAGGTTGCGAACGAGCTGCGCGCCCGTATCGCCCGCGAGCAGTACGGCCCCGGCGACCGCTTGCCGTCCCTGAAGGACCTTCAAGCGGAGTTCGCGGCGTCGAACACCGTGATCAAGGCCGCTCTGACGATCCTTCGGAACGAGAACCTGATTGAGGGCCAACAGGGCAAAGGGGTCTACGTTCGGTCCGATGTGACGCCGGGCTCGGTGCCGCAGCCGGTGGACGTCGCTGCGCTGATAGCTCAGGTTGCGCAACTCAGGGACCAGGTCGCGAACCTGTCGGAGCGACTGTCGATCCTCGAACATGCCGGCCCCGGGCGCTAGCGGCGCGAGGCGTTGCAGGCAGGGCACACGCGCCCGTACGACGTGGTCGTGGGAGGACGGCTGCTACCGCAGTTGCCGCACATGATGTTCGTCTCCTTGCGTCGGTGTCTGTGCTGACACCAACTATGGAACCGTCATTGATCGCGAATGAACATCACGCACAGCTCATCAAGCCAATTCAACGAGAACTAAACGAGTAGCTACACGAACCGTGTAGTCGGCCGTGTAGTCCACTCTGAGCGCCATACCATCGCAGCCAAGAAGCCATGGAGGAGCAGTGACGCGGGGGCGACCGGGTTGGAATCCGGAGAGTTTGCGCAAAGCGCGTGAAGCGCTCGGGCTCACTCAGGAAGATGTCGGGCAGGAATTGCGCGAGATCTCCGAACGGAACCGCTGGAATTTGGCGGCCAACTTCCAAACCTTGTCGGCGCATGAGACGGGCAGGACGTATCCGGGCCCGCATTACCGCCGCGCGTACTGCCTCCTCTACAAGGCGACTGAACCGCAGCTTGGGTTCAGGAATCCGCTGCCGATGGAGGAAGCTCCGATGCCCGAGGAACCGCGACCGGCACGCCCGTCCGTGAGCTCGGACGAAGAGGCAGTCAATCAAGCCTTGACCATGATCACGGCGGGCGTGCCCGAAGCGTCAGCGACTGACTTCCGGGGGCAGGTCGTCGACGCGTGGCAGCGCAGCCGCGGACTGGGCCTGAAGGAGCACCCCACAACCCTCACGATGGTCGGCGGTTACGCCGGTTCCGGGAAGTCGGAGCTTGCCCGCTTCCTCGGCGCGCTGACCGCTTGGCCGATCCTCGACAAGGATTCCCTGACGCGGCCGATGGTTGAGCAGTTGCTGACGGCGCTCGGCGGCGATCCGTACGACCGGCACTCCGAGCTGTATGCCGAAAAGGTCAAGCCTGCGGAATACCGATGCCTGATGGAAGCCGCGTGGGACAACCTTGATTGCGGAATCTCGGTCATCCTTGACGCGCCGTTCGTGGCCCAATTCTCCGACGTGAATTGGATGCGGCGACTGTTCAACAAGTGCCGTTCCAAGCGCGTGATTCCTCAGGTCGTCTGGGTGCAGTGCGACACGGAATCGATGTTCGAGTACGTGCAGTTCCGTGACGCGCCCCGCGACGCGTGGAAGCTTCAGAACTGGGATACCTACGTTTCGGGGATGGACATGCAAATGCGGCCGGTCGCGCCGCACTACCTGGTGGACAACCGCCACGGGGCCGCGGTCGCGCTCGCCGACCGCGCACGCGACACCCTGATGGGCGGCGGTCGCTGGTGACGCCCTCGGTCGTCGCGCTCTACGGTCCGCCCGCGGCCGGTAAGGACACTGTGACTGCGGAACTGACGTGCAGGCACCCGGAGTTCGTGCACTTCCAGCGGCTGAAGGTCGGCGCCGGTCGATCGACTGGATACCGCATGACGGACGCTCAGACCCTGGCTGACCTGCGGCGTGACGGCCTGATCGTGCACAGCAACCAGCGCTACGGCGCGGAGTACGCGACCGACGCACCGGAGCTAGACCGGCTCACGGCTCAGGGCTTGGTGCCGGTCGTGCACGTCGGCCAGGTCGACGCGCTTGCAGCGCTCGCGACTTATCCAGCGCACTGGACTCGGGTGCTGCTCTGGTGCCCGCGAGCGACGACGGCCGAACGGTCCGCAGGGCGCGGCGACGCTGACACTGCCGCTCGACTGAAGGCATGGGACGAGACGTACGCCGATCTGAGCGCACATCCAGACGTGCTGTGGTCCGCAATCCTGCGAACCGACCGGACGGTCCCTGAGGACGCTGCGGCGGCTATCTGGCAGGCCGTCAACGACCAGGCGCCGGAGCAGCTTGCGGCGCGGGAGCTGCTCGGAGAGTTTGCATGACAACGGTCGGAATCCTGCACCCCGGAAGCATGGGCGCCGCTGTTGCCGGCGAACTGACAATCCGCGGGGTGGATGTCCTGTGGTGCCCGCAAGGGCGTAGTGCGGCGACAGCGGACCGCGCAGCGCGATTCGGCCTTGAGCCGGTCAGGACGCTGCGCGAACTCGTCGACCGCAGCGCGCTCGTGATCTCGCTCTGCCCGTCTGACGCAGCGGAACCAGTCGCAACGGCCGTTGCCGACCTGGCGTTCGGCGGCCTGTACGTGGAGGCGAACGCCATCAGTCCGGATAGGGTCGCCCGCATCGCCGAGCTGCTCGTGGCACGCGGCGCGAGCGTGGTTGATGGGGCCGTAGTGGGCTCGCCCCCATCCGCGACCCGTTCCCCACACCTGTACCTGTCCGGCGCATCCGCCGAAGTCGCGCAGGTGGCACGCCTGTTTGAAGGCACGAAGGTGCAGGCGAGAGCGCTGCCGGGCGCGCTCGGGCAAGCCTCCGGCCTCAAGCTTTCCTACACGGCCTATCAGAAGGCCAGCAGAGCACTCGCGGCGGTGGCTCACGCCCTGGCGGACGAGTACGACGTGACACCCGAGCTGCTCGACATCGCTCGGGAACACGGTGCCCGCCACCTCGCGGACCTTGACTACGCGCCGGACGTCGCGGCCAAGGCGCAGCGCTGGACAGCCGAGCTGCATGAGGTGACTGACGCTCTTAAGAGCGCTGGTTTGCCCGCGGAGATGGTCAGCGCTGCGGCCACCGTCATGTTTCGATTGTCAACCGCGCACGGCGACCGCCAGGCGCGCCCCTAAACGACCTCTCCCCAGAGGCGGATGGCCGGCTACTCGGCAATCATGAAAGTGGAGTACTGAAGGAACCGCCTAAGAGGTGATCCATTCATGTCGGAGCAGCTAGCGGTCAGGTGCAAGAGTTGCGGCAAGGAATTTACTGCGCCTATCCAACTCGACAGGGCATCGTTCAACGACCCTACAAATGTCCTTTCCGGCAACTCCTACGTCTGCCCACATTGCGGGCAGACAGGCTCCTATGAGAAGGAAGACCACTTCTTCGCGTAGGACATCACCGGCCCCGGGGACGGCGCTGCGGTGTTTCTCAGTCTCCCGCGCCGAGTTCGGGCACCGTCCGAGGGTCTTCCAGGAAGGGCATCGGGCCGGTGCGGCGGTCGATCACGGCGGGCCATTCCGGGAACGGATTCGCGCGTACCCCGTCCGCATCGCCGCCGAGCTTCACGGCATCGAGGGGGTAGCCGTGCTCACGCTTGAACCACTCGGCGTATGCGTCCTGTCCGGCCCACCGGGACTGGAGCGCAGCGCGCGCCTGGTCGAGGTCTCGGGGCGAGATGGCCGAGTGTCGTACCAGCCACCACGACGCGTCGTAGGTCTCCTCGCGGCGTTCGAATCCGCGCACGGCTTGGTCGTACAGCTCGGCATCGCGCACCGGTACGCCGAAGCTGGCGACCGTCGCACGCACCGGGTACCCGTGGTCTTTGGCATGGGCATGGCCCCGTGTCACGGCGAGGCCGGCCATGCCCGGATCGCAGCCCCACGCCACCAGGACCACGGGTGGCCGTTGTGGCGCGAACCCTGCCCACACGATGGGCGGTTTCGGCCCGTCAGGCGTGATCGGTATCGCCTCGCGCACGTAGGGTCGGACCAGGTCAGGGGCAGCGTGCTTCGGCCGCCTCACGCCCGCTCCCGCGCCCACTCGGTCAGCCGGGCCGCCATGGCCACGGGAATTGCGCCGATGGCCACGGCCCACACCTCGGGGGCGAGCACGGTCGGACGGATGTCGAGTCCCTCGAACCCGGCGTCCGCCAGCGCGGTTTTGAGTCGTCGTGCCGTATCGATCGCGACCGTGAATGAGCGCGGGGTCACTGCTGTGTTGTCCATGCCTGGGGTGCCCATGCGTTCAGCTTGGGTGCCCGGATAGATGGTCTTTGGACACTGTCAGGGACAGTCGAGACGTCTCGGCGCTACCGTCGAAGAACGCCTAGACGTCCGGGGGAATAGCCTTGAACACAGCACTTCGGCGCGGTATGGCAGACGCCAATCTGACAGCGCGGCAGCTCGCTGGCCGGGTGGGAGTGACGCCCAAGACCGTTGAGCGATGGCTGGCGGACGAGGCGCTCATCCCGCACCCGCGCAATCGGGCGGACGTGAGCGACGCACTAGGGGTTGATGAACTGATGCTCTGGCCCTCGGCCGTTCGGGGGGTCCTCAAGACAGGCCCTGACCGCGAACTCATCGCGGCGTACCCCTATCGCTCAGCCTGCCCCACCTCTGTGTGGGCGAGCCTGATCGGTGATGCGACCACGGACATCACCTTTGCTGGATACACCAACTACTTCGTGTGGCTGGAGCAGCCAGCTCTGCATCAGACGTTGCGCAGGAAGGCCGAATCCGGCTGTCGGGTGCGTTTCTTGCTTGGGCATCCCGAGTCATCTACCACGCGGCAACGCGAAGCCGTTGAAGATGTCGCGTTGACCGTGTCGACGCGTATCCGCATCACGCTGGAGCACCTCGACAAGCTGTCGGGCGTACCAGGCGTGGAGGCCCGGTACTCAGCACCGGAGGACGGCACCAACCACGTGAGCCTGTCGGTGTTCCGGTTCGACGCGCACGCGCTCGTGACCCCGCACCTTGCCCGGCTCGTCGGCCATGACTCCCCGATGATGCATCTCCGACGCATGCAGGATGGCGGCATGTTCGATCGGTTCGCCGAGCACGCCGACGAACTGTGGGGACGGGGCACCGCAATCGCCTGACGCGCTGCGCACCGGGACATGACATGCCCAGCTCACCGGCCAGGCTGCTCCTCGTTGGGCCTGTTTAGCGCCGCCTTTTCGTAGACCTCCAGATAGACAATCAGAGTTCCAAGAGCCCCCGTAAGTCCCGCCAAAGTGAGCAGGGTTAGCCCGCCAGCCGCAGCGCCAATCAAGGCACGGTACACAGGGGATGCATGGACGGATGTGATCGTATATGAAATGATTGCCAAAATTGCGATCAATCCGACGGTTGCCGTAGTAATGAACGGCGAGAAATATTTAGAAGCCGGGCCCCCGCCATGATCGTTTAGAGTTTGCAGGAATTCCGGATCGTGGCAGCGCGCCATAATCGCCATCCCTGCGATTAGGCCCCGATCACCAAGCCTGTCAGCGACGCCGCAATTGGCACCGGACTTCCAATGTGGTGATACCTATTATAGGCGACTAGTCCACCGCCAACTGCGCCTGCGATAAATGCTGCAAGATCAAATAGCGACCAGAATTCTGGGTGGATTTCTAAACGTTCTAGATATTTGGCGAAGGATACATTTCCTTCGCTGAACATTGGGCCCCGCTCGCGTTTGGAGTCTTTTTGGGGAGGGCTTGGTTCGCTCGATGTCGGCTGAATATTCACTTCCACCACCAATTCCATAGCTTTAGCCAAGCAGCGAGCGCGGTAATCAATGCTAGCTTCACTCTGTCAGGCGTGATCTCGAACGGAACTGGCAGCTCTGCCGGGTGTTCCGCTGATTTCCAGTCGCTACCGTCCCCGGATCTCCCAGAGAGGAAGACCTCGCCCGACCCTGCTTTCCGGGACAGGTCCCGCGACTCGTCCGATTGGAAATGAAGGCCGCCCTCGTCGTTCTCAAACTGGATCTTGGTAATCTTGGCTTGGTGCTTGACCGTTAGCTCGTTCAGGATCCTGGAGAGGTCACCCGCGCGCCCGGGATTAGGTCGACGAACGGTAAGAGCAAGCTCGGATAGTCCAGCCTTCTGAAGTCGCGTGAGGTTCCGGTATACGTCATCCGGATTGGCAGCGAGATCTACATAAATCTCCACGTCCCCCATGGATCCGGCGTCTTCTGTGATAGCTCGAAGCAGTCTTTCAACTTCGCACGCTGCAATTTCTGGGGCGAGCGAGGTTGCCATGCCGACCCATTGGTCGGCGCCATCGATAGCAATGGCGAGATCTTGACTGACTTGTCGAAACATAAGGCGCTTTCCATTCAACTGTTTGATGGAAGTGCGGGTTTCGTCATCTAGGTCGGTCTTGTAGATGCTTTCGTCATCGCCAGTTAGGATTTCAGATTCGTCTCCAAAGGCTGACGCGAGCAACTGAAAAGCTGCCTTATGTTCAAGTGGGTCGTTCTTCATTTTACTAAACGGATGGGTTCGGTATTCGCTGCTTGGCTTCGATCGAACGTTGACCCGGGCAACAAAGATGCGATCCATGCAAAAACTCTAGGATCCAGGTCGCATAGCCAGTATCAGGCCGTGTGTGACCCGCCGTTAGAGTCCCTCAGACGGTGCAGGCGCGAGAGCCAACAGTTGGACCACAGCCAGCGGGAGGGTGCGTACTCGAGGCCTTCCCGGTGCTACTGACCAGGGCGGGTGGGACCACGGAGCCCACCCATAGCTGTTGGCGGGTGGAACACCCAGAGTCTCAATCGCCCGGCGGCCTGCCGTCTGCCTTTGATGCAGCGCGAAGGCCTAGCACCCCCGGGGACATGCTGATGTTGACCCGACCGACCGTGCCCAGCTTGGGTCCTACGAGCGTAAGGATCGGCCGCAATGGCCATCTCACTCAACCCAGTCCACGCAGGTCAACACGTACCGGTCGACTAGCCTCACTGAGACGGGGCATGAAGCCGTCGACCTCAGGGCGGTGAGTCGGCCGTCTCAGTTTCCGTCTCGTTCGGCACCGTCCGCCTCTGTTCGCGACCGTACGCGCTGTGGAATCAGTGCAGGTCAGCGGAGATGGCGGAACTGTGGCGAACTGTGGCGAACAAGGGGTGGCGGAGCGGGTGTGGAACTCGAAAGCGTGTGAGGGGGCAACTCCTCCGTGGGTTCAAATCCCACCGCTACCGCTCTCAGCAGTACGAAAGCCGGGTCAGTCCTGTACGGACTGGCCCGGCTTCTGCTTTTGGGCTCGTCTTGGACGGCCCTGCCAAAAGGCCGGCCCCGGGTGGGGCCGGCCTTTTCGGGGTCAGCAGGTGCCTGGGGCGGCGGCGGCCGGTGGGGGGGCCGGGGCGAGGGCTGCGGCGGCGGCGTCGGCGGTGGCCAGGGCTTGGTAGCCGTCGCCGAGGACGAGGTCGACGGAGCCGTCGGTGCGGGCGTCCTCGACGTACTGGGTGTTGGGCAGGTGGGCGCCGACGACCGTGGACGGTGTCTTGCCCGGGACGCCGGAGCGGATCTCGCCGGCGCCGGCGATCTGCTTGTTGGCCGGGTCGTTGGCGACCTTGCCGATGACGAAGCCGCGCGCCTTGAGTTCGTCGGCCACCGTCTTGGCGAGGCCGGTGCGTTTGGTCGCGTTGTAGACGTTGACCGTGATGGCGTTCGGCGCGGGCAGCGTCTGTGCGACCGGCTGCGCGTTGGGCTGGCCCGGTGCGGCGACGGCGCCCGGGGTGCCCGACGCCGGGGGTTTGCCCGACGGCGGGGTGCTCGCGGGCGGGCACGGCTTGCCGCTGGCCGACGTCTTCGTGTCGTCGGCCGTGTAGTGGTAGACCGCCCACGCGCCGGTGCTGAGCACCGCGAGCGCGACGAGCGACGCGACGACGACGGGCCACTTGCGGCGGCGCCGGGTCATCCGCGGATAGATCTTCCCGGTGATCTTGTACTGCCCCCGCATGCCGCGGGGAGTGAGCATGCTCATCGACGCGCCCCCATCCTCCTCGCGCCCCTGGCCGACGGCCGGTCAGGGCGGTGTAGTGCGCGCGGAACCCGGCCTTGGTCCCGGTCGCCGTTGCTGCCGAGACTAATGCCGCCCCCCGCAACCGCGCGCGGGGACGCGTCCTGTCCAACCGCCCTGTACTGGGCCGTTCGGGCGAGCCCGGACGGGTGGTGGCCGGTACGCGCGCGGCGGGCCGGCCGTACCCCCGGCAGGGTCAGTCGAGTTCGAGTACGCGGGCGTGCAGTACCTGGCGCTGCTGGAGCGCGGCGCGGACGGCGCGGTGCAGGCCGTCCTCCAGGTACAGGTTGTTCTGCCACTTGACGACGTGGGCGAACAGGTCGCCGTAGAACGTCGAGTCCTCGGCCAGGAGAGTGTCCAGGTCGAGTTGCCGCTTCGTCGTGATGAGCTGGTCCAGACGTACGGGCCGCGGGGCGATGTCGGCCCACTGGCGGGCACCCGACCTCCCATGGTCCGGGTACGGCTTGCCGTCACCGATCCGCTTGAAGATCACAGGGGTCAGCCTACCGGGGAGAGGCGTCGGACGGTCCTCCCCGTGGCCTACTCGTCTCCGGCTCGTCTCCAATGCGCCGTCCGGTGACCGGTTCGGACGGGCGCGTCGGATGGTCCGGGCGGATGAACAAATGGGATATTTCTCAAGGAATAGTACGAATGGCTTGCGAGGCTTCGAGGAGACCCCATGGCGGCCGACCAGGACCCGAAGACGGAGACCCCGAAAACCGCGGCCCCGAAGAGCGCCAAGGCGGACGACACCCTCGCGACCGTCGCCGCGGGGTACGCCTTCACCGGGCCCGCACTCGACCTGGGCGCGCTCGTCGTCGACGGCGCCGGCCACGCCGACGCGCAGATCCGCATCCCGCTCGGCATGCTCAACCGGCACGGCCTGGTGGCCGGCGCCACCGGCACCGGCAAGACCAAGACGCTGCAGCTGATCGCCGAACAACTGTCCGCGCAGGGCGTCCCCGTCTTCCTCGCCGACGTCAAGGGCGACGTCTCCGGCATCTCGCAGCCCGGCGCCGCCAACGACAAGGTCACCTCGCGCGCGGCCGAGGTCGGCCAGACGTGGCAGGCCAACGGCTTCCCCACCGAGTTCTACGCGCTGGGCGGCCTCGGCCCCGGCGTCCCGGTCCGCGCCACCGTCACGTCGTTCGGCCCGACGCTGCTCGCGAAGATCCTCGACCTCAACGAGACGCAGGAGTCGTCGCTCGGCCTCATCTTCCACTTCGCCGACCAGCGCGGCCTCGAACTGTTCGACCTCAAGGACCTGCGCGCCGTCATCCAGCACCTCACCTCGGACGAGGGCAAGGAGGAGCTGAAGAACATCGGCGGGTTGTCCTCCGCGACCGCGGGCGTCATCCTGCGGTCGCTGGTGACACTGGAGAACAACGGCGGCGACGTCTTCTTCGGCGAACCCGAGTTCGACACCGCCGAACTGCTGCGCACCGCCCCCGACGGGCGCGGGCTGGTGTCGATCCTCGAACTGCCGGCCGTCCAGGACAAGCCGCAGCTGTTCTCGACGTTCCTGATGTGGCTGCTCGCCGACTTGTTCTCCGCACTGCCCGAGGTCGGCGACCTGGACCGGCCCAAACTGGTGTTCTTCTTCGACGAGGCGCACCTGCTGTTCTCCGGTGCCTCCAAGGCGTTCCTGCAGGCCATCACGCAGACCGTGCGGCTGATCCGCTCCAAGGGCGTCGGGATCTTCTTCGTCACCCAGACGCCGAAGGACGTGCCGTCCGACGTGCTGGCCCAGCTCGGCAACCGGGTGCAGCACGCGTTGCGGGCCTTCACACCCGAGGACGCCAAGGCGCTCAAGGCCACCGTGTCGACGTTCCCCAAGTCGTCGTACGACCTGGAGGAGGTCCTCACCCAGATGGGCACCGGCGAGGCCGCCGTGACGGTGCTGTCCGAGAAGGGAGCGCCGACGCCCGTCGCGTGGACCCGCCTGCGCGCGCCCGAGTCGCTGATGGCGCAGATCGACCCCGCCGCGATGCAGGCCGCCGTCGCCGCGTCGCCGCTGCTCGCCAAGTACGGCACCGCCGTCGACCGGGAGTCGGCGTACGAGAAGCTCACCGCGGCGCAGGGCCAGGCCGCCGCCGAGGCCGCGCAGGAGCAGGCGCAGGCCGAGCAGCAGGCGCCCGAACGCGCTTCCGGCCGCGCCGCGAAGGCCGAGCCGAGCATGGTCGAACAGGTGCTCAAGAACCCCGCGGTGAAGGGGATGCTGAACACGGCGGTACGCGAGATCAGCCGCAACCTGTTCGGCGCCTCCCGCAAGCGGCGCTGAGGCGGCTCCGCCGCGCCGACGCGGGCCCGCGCGGGTCGGGGCACGGGCGAGGCCCGGCGGCGACCCGGTGGTCGGTCCGGCACGGCATACTCGGCCCCGTCGGTGACAGCGCGACGGGGAGCGGGGTCGGCATGGGCGTCGGGCCGAAGGCGGGCGGGCAATGAGCTGGGACCCGTTCGTCCACGTACTGGTCGCCGCCGCGGCCGAACGCATGGGCGACGACGCGGCACCGGTCCTGCGGCGGGTCGTGGACGCGCTGCCGCCGGGGAGCATGGCCTCACTCGCGGGCAAGCCGGTCGCGCTGCCGGACGCGTTCGTCGCGCTGGCCGCCGAACAAGGCGGCCAGGAACTGCTCGTCGCCCTCGCCGGCAACCCGTGCCTGACGCCGCACCAGCTCACGCTGCTCCTCGAGGCCGGCGGCGACGCCGTGCGGGTGAAGGCGTTCGACCCGGCCCGCGGCCGCGACGTGCCGGCCGACGCGATACCCGTCGGCTTCGCCCTCGCGTCCGCGACCGCCGTGCCGCCCGTCGACCAGGACCAACGCTGGTCGTCACCCCTCGGCTTCGCGGCGGACTCCGCCGTCGAGGACGCGTGGGCCGCCATCCGCTCGCGCGCCTGCCGCGCCGACGAGGCCGTGAAACTCCTCGGGCAGCACCCTGTGCTCGCCTACACCGCCCGGGTCCGCACCGACGGCCACGACGGCGGGACGAGGCAGAGCCTCGACCTGCGCCCGCTGCTGCACCACCTGGACGATCCCCACCAGGCGTCCAGCGGCCTCGCCGAACCCGCCTCCGGCGCACTGGCGGTCGGCGCCGTCACGCCCCGCGAGCTCGTCGACCGGATCCGCCCCGCGCTCGTCGCCACCCAGCTCGTCGCCCGCCTGACCCGCGAGCACGCCCCAGGTCTGCCCGCCGAGGCGGACGCCGACGCGCTGCTCCGCCCGCTGCTGGCCGCCACCGTCGGCGCCGACCCGCGCCGCTGGGCCGCGCTCGCCACCCGGCTGCCGCGCGAAACCGGGCCGCTGCCCGCCCTGTTGGCGGCCGCCGCGGCGGAACCCGCCGACGACCCGGCCATCGTGGCGCCGAACGCGCGCAGCCGACCCGCGCTGCTGTTCCTGCTCCGCCGCATGGACGCCGCGAGCCTCGGCGTACTGCTGCCGCACCTCGAAGACGTGCGCGCCGACCTGATCCCAGGCGACGTCCCCATCCGCTCCGCCCTGTTGGAGCTCGCGCACGCCAGCGGGAACCGGGCGCTGCTGCGGGCCGTTGCACGGCACCAGCACCTGCGGGACGCGGAGGCGCACCGGCTGCGGGCGTACGACGACCTGGAACTCGACCGGATCCTGGCCTTCAACCGGGCCGGGACGACGGCGTCGCTGCGCCGCGAGGTCTTCGCGGGCGTCGTGCCGGGTGGGCCGCGCCGCGAACCGGACCCGGTGCTGCGGCAGAAGGCGATCGACGACCCGCAGGCCGTGGAGTCGTCGACGCTCGCCTACTCCGGCGACCCGGTGCTGGTGTGCCTGGGGCTGCCCGGCTGCCACCACCGGCTGCGGCGCGTCGACCAGCTCGACGTGGTGCTGGCGTTGTGGGAACGGTCCGGGATGGACGCGGTCGACCAGGTCCTCACCTCGGTGCCGCAGGCCATCTCACCGGCGGTCCGCAAACTGGTGGCCCGCGCGACGGCCGCAGGCGACGCCGAACCGCTGCGCACCGAACGGGACAAGCTCGCCCAGCGGGCCAAGGCGAAGCCCGCCCCCCGCGCCGCGTCCGACGAGGACGACGCGTGGCGCATGACCCCCGCCGAACGCATCCGGGCCTTCCCCCTGGGCCTCGGCCCCGTCCGAGCCACGGCCTCATGGACCCGCGCCGCCGACCCCGCCGACCTGGTCCGCGTAGCCCGCCCCGCCGAAGAGGCCCTACGCGCCCTCGCCTGGCGCGGCTCGGACGGAGCCTCCGACGAGGTCCACACCCTCCTCGACACCGAGGTCGCCACCCCACTGGGCACCGACCCCGAGGCCTGGGCCGTCCTGGTGGCCCTCCTCCCGGAATTCGAGGGCACCCTCCCGGAACTGGCCGCCCTGTGCGCCGCCGCGACCTACCGCGAGACCCCGACCCCCTGACCCCACCTCCACGAGCCGCGCTACCCGGCGTTTCGCGGGGGCGGGACGGGGGACGAAGCGGCGAGCGGCTGAGGCCCGGTGCCGTGACGTCGACGCCGTCGCCCTGCGACGTGGCGCCCGACGCTTCGCGCGGACGACGAGGACAGGCCGTTCGGTCGGAGCCCAGGCGGTGGTGGTGCCGCGGTGTTGTGTTGGCCGGCCGGGCGGGGTTGGTGTTCCCCACCCGGCAGGGGCTCGGTCAGCTGCGGGGCATGCGGGCGAAGGCGTCGATCCAGAAGCGTTGCTTTTCCGCGGACTGGCCTACCAGGTAGCTGGACCTGAGCTTCGGGGGGAGGCAGGCCAGGAGGCGGGCGACGGTGTCTATGTGTTCGCGGAGTTGGGAGAGTTCGGCGTTGGCGAGGACCTGGTGGACGACGTCCGTGTCGTTGGTGCCTTCGCCGGACTCCTCGTCGCCGGAGCGGAGGCGGTCCTCCCATTCGGCGAGGTTGTCGGTGAGGTCGCCGAGGCCGGTCCGGGGGCGGTCGGCGAGGCGGGCTTCGAGGGCGTTGAGGGGGACGGGGGCGTACTCGCCCTCGCCCAGGTAGACCTTGGCCATCTCGAGGTTCATGCCGCGCTTGTGGAGCTTGATGAGCCGCTCCAGGGTGCGCTTGGTGATCCACTCGCGGCCGTCGTCGTCGATGTCGGTCTTCCACCACTCGAGGACGGTCTCGGCGATCGGGCCGTACGTGGCGATCAGCCACTCGTTCGCCGGGATGTCCTCGGGCCGCACCTGGAGCGACGCGGTGAAGCGCGTGGCCTGCGCGATGTTGTTGCGCGCCACGAGCATCTTGCGGCCCAGGTAGTACGGCGGGTTCTGCAGCGCGATCTGCGCGCGCAGGCCCGGGATGGGCCGGCCCGCGATCGACCACTCCTGGGTGACCTCCATGAGCTTGGCGAACGCCGACTTGTCCTTGGGCCGGTTGTACTCGTCCCACACGATGACCTTGTCGCCGGGCGCCGTGAACCGGGCGGCGAGCAGGTTGTCGAGCGAGCCGTCGACGGTCGGCACCGGAGCGCACAGGTCCTCGACGTTGGTGACCGGCATCGAGAAGTACAGCGGGTCGCCGCCGAGTTCCTCACGGATCACCTCGCGCACGACCTCGGTCTTGCCGCAGCCGGGAGGGCCCTGGATGAGCACCGCCCAACGCCGCCGCACCGCCTCGCGGACGATCCGGCGCACCGCGTCGGGCGTGTGCTCCGGGTTGCGGACGCCGATCGCGGCCGCGATCCGGTCGAGGGTCTCGTCGGTGCGGTCCGGCCCGGGCGAGCCGTCCTTGAGCGTCTCGACGAGCCGCAGCCGCTCGCCGTTGAGCAGCGGCAGGCCCCACTCGAGCGGGAACCCGGCCAGCGCGCAGTCGAGGATGTGCTCCAGCGTGCGCGGCGACAGCAGCTGCCGCAGCGTGGGCGACAGTGCCGTCCACACCTTGAAGACCCCGGACAGGTCGGTGCGTTCGAACCGCTCGGCGAGCTTGACGCGCCACGCGGTGTCGGTCGCGGTGATCTTGACGGTGACCATGCGGTCGAGGATCGCCAGGTCGCTGCGGCGCGCGGCGGTCTCGGTGAGCGACTCGTTGTCGGTGAGGAACACGCCTATGCAGCCGAGTTCGCGCAGGTCGTACTCGCCGAGCGTCCAGTTGCACGCGACCTGCATCAGCTGCGACTGGATGGTCTCGCCGGCCTGCAGCGCGTCGTCGATGAGCAGGACGAAGCGGTTGCCGGGCCGGAGCTGGCGCATGATCAGCTGGCGCAGCACGAGCTCGTCGGTGCGCGGGTCGCGGACCGGCGCGTTGACCAGCAGGTCGTCGGGCGTCAGGTTCGCGGCCGGCACGAACACGAGCGTGGTGTCCGGGTATTTATCCGGGATGTGGGTGAAGAACGTGGCGGTCTTGCCGATGCCGTGTTCGCCGAAGATCTGCCCGGTCTGCCCGAGGTCGATCATCGCGTCGATGAACTCCTCGAGCTTGGAGACGCCCTTCCAGCCCTTCGGGGGCTCGGGGAAGGTCGCGGTGGCCTTCCAGCGCGGCCGGGCGGCCCGGGAACCGGTCTGCGGGGTGTCGGCGGTGATCGTCATGGGTCCTTCCGCAAACGGAGTTCGTGGTACGGGTGCGGGGCGTCCGGGCTCAACGCGAGCCGGTGATCACCTTGTGGCACGCCATGGGAGGGTTGTGGCTCTCGGGCCACTCGTCGCCGCCTTCGGTGATGAGCCAGATCCACTTGTCGGGCTCGGCGGGCGTGATGTGCGGCGCGTAGCCGTCGGTCAGCATGAGCACCGCGTCGACGCTCTCGTCGAACACCTCGCCGTTGACCGCGAGCCGGCCCTCGACGTAGTCGGCGACCTGCTGGAAGTCGGTGCCGCCGCCGCCGAGCACGCGCTCGCCGGGCTTGAACGGCATCAGCGCGCCGTCGAAGCTCAGCCAGTGCGACTCGACGCCGTCGGTGAGGCCGACGAGTTCGGTGAGCCACTCCACCACGTGGTCGGGCATCGACCCGGACGTGTCGTACGCGACGACGATGACCTTGGTGCGCTCCTGCCCGCGCCGCGACAGCATCGGGTCGTGGCCGAGCGTGGCCAGCAGCGCGCCGCGCTTCTTCGGGTAGACCAGCCGCTCGCCTTCGCGCAGCTTGGAGGACAGCACGTCGACGAGCCACTGCTGCCACCAGTCGACGCGGCGGGTCTTCTGCGTCTCGCCGCGCAGGAACCCCGCGCCGAGGTCGCCCCACAGCCGGGACACCTGGTCGGTGGCGCCGTCGGTGCGCTTGAGCAGGTCGAGGAGTTCCTCGCGGGCCAGGCGCATGCCGCGCCGCGCGGAGAGCAGCACGCCGCGCAGCACCTCGGAGGAGATCCGCGCGACGGTCTCCGCGTCGAGCCCGTCGTTCTCGCCGGTGCCGTCGCCGAGCACCAGGTGGATGCACAGCGGGGGCGGGACCGGCGGCTCCTTCATGCGCTTGAGCTCTGCGTAGACGAGTGCGTCGGTCTCGATGAACTCGTCGTACGGGAGCGGTTCGAGGCCCTGCCCGGTCAGGTCGGCCACGTACATCTCGTGGATCTTGTACGGGTCGACGCCGGTCGGCTCCTCGGTCACCTCGCCGGTGTCGGGGTCGGTGCGCCGCACGATCGGCAGCGTGCTGCGGCCGAGGCGCTTGAGCGCGACGTGGTTGATGGTGACCTCGGCGGCGAGCGTGAACACCGGGTCGGCGCGCAGCTCGGGGTCGGCGAACAGGTGGCGCTGGATGAGGTGGCGGGCCTCGTGGAACAGCACGAACTTGACGCCGTCCAGCCCGAGCGAGACGAAGAAGTCCGGGTTGTAGAGCAGCAGGCAGGTGCCGTCGCCGGAGGCCATCACGGCCGCCGTCTCCACGGCCGTGGTCGGGATCTGGTGGTGGCACTTGGTGTAGAGCCACGAGGCGATCACGCTGGCCTGCATGCCGAAGTCGAGGAGCGCCTGCTCCTTGAGCTCACGGGCCTTGGCGACGACCGCGTCGTCCGCGGGCTGCCAGGCCTCCAGCGCGCGCCGGTCGGTCAGTTGGACGACCAGCGGCTTCGGTGCGCTGGTGGATCCGTAGGCCATGCCGATCACCTCCCCTCGTGTCGTCGATGGTTCCAGGCTGGGCTGACACCCGTCCAAGCAATTGACGTCCGGCAAGGGCGGGCAGTTTCCGAGGCCTTGGGATTATCCGGTACGCCCCGGTTCGCCGGGCCGGGTGGTCGGCGGGGACGAGGTCACGGTGGCGGTCACGGACGCGGTCACGGGCGCGACGGTCGTGGCGGCGGCCGCGACCGAGAGCAGCTCGGGGAGCGTGCCGCTGAAGTCGGGCAGCAGCGCGGCGACGACCGACCAGGCGTCGGGGGTGTCGGCGCCGTGAGCGGTGACGGTCGCGTCGAGCAGGGACGGCAACGCGGCGAGCTCGTGCATCCGCGGGGCCAGCCACAGCGTGGACAGCGCGGGCCGTCCGTGGGCGAGGATGTCGCCGACGCCGAGGTGTCCCGCACGCAGCCCGGGAAGGAACCACACTTTGCGCCGGTGAAGGACGGTCTTCGGGGCGGGCAGCGGGAACTGGGCCAACGTGGCCAGGGCGAGCGGGCGTGAGCGGCCGACGACCCACTCGGCCACCCACCGCTCCTTCTTGTGTGTGCGCAGGATCGCGTGGGCGACCTCGTCGGGAAGGTCGTCGCGGCGGAGCAGCGTGTTGACCGCGTTGAACGTGACGCGGCGGGCGCGCAGCCGGTCGAGGACGGTCTCCCACTCGGGCGGCTCGGGCCAGGCGAGGTACTCGTCGTGGGACGGGGGCATGCCCGACTGGAGGTCGCGCGCGAACTGGGCCCCGGCGAGTGCCGCGAGCTGTCCGCCGAGCCGGGCCGCGCCGCCGACGAGGGCGAGCGTCTGCCGGATCCGGGTGGCCACGAGCAGGTCGAGTGGGCCGTCCTCCTGCGCGAGTTCGGCGACCTCCGCGACCATGCCGAGCTCGACGAGGCGGCGGCACCCGGCGATCTGCGCGCCGGCCGGAAGGCTGCCGACGGGGCGGCGCAGCGCGGTGAGGACCAGGTCCGGGTCGCGGGCGTGGGCGGCGTACTGGACGGGGTGCGTGTGCCCGGTCTGCGGGTCGTCCAGGAGTACGGCGAGGGTGTCCGGGTGCAGCGGCACGGGTTCGGTGCGGCCCGGGGAGTGCGGTGTCCCCGACACCACGGTGCGCCACAGCGCGGGCTTCAGCCCGTACGTCCGCAGCAGGCGGTCGTTGAGCCTGGGGTCGTCGCGGCGGAGCAGGCGTGCCTGGGTGCGCGGGTGGTGGCCGTGGTGGGCGACGAAGGCGTCGGCGACCTCCGGCGGGGCGACGTCGGCGAAGGCGTCGACGAGCGCGTCGGGCAGCGCCGTCCGGATGCCGTAGTGGCACAGCTCGCCCAGGTCCTCCGGGTCGAGAGCGGCGAGTACGGCGCGCAGCGCGTCGGGGTCGTCGACGCGGCAGAGCAGGTGGAAGAACGGGGACGTGGACGTCCGCGGCTTGGGCGGCAGCGGATGCCGCATGGGCGGCGGCGGATCCGGCAGCGGCCGGTGCTTGTGCGGGGGTTCCGGCAGAGTGCGGGCGGCGGCGAACAGCGCGGGCAGCGTGCGGCGCTCGCCGTCGGCGAGCAGGGCGAGCAGTGTGCGCAAGTGCGCGGGGTCGGTGCCGAGGGACTCCCGGACCAGGGAGGCGAGTTCGGTGCGGAGATCGTCGAACTCGGTGGGCGCGGTGCCGGTGTGGTCGTCCGCCCGGTAGTACGCGTCGACGTGCTCCAGGGTGCGCAGCAGGTGCGCGCCGTCCGGCGCGCCCCGCAGGAGCTCGCGCCCGCTGAACGCGCCTGTGCGCAGGCCGGTGCGGATGACCGCGCCGTCGTCTCGGGGGTTGCCGCTGTGGGTGAGGGCCAGCGCGATGTGCTGTGGCACCTCCGGGAGTTCGACGAGCACCCGGCACATGGAGTCGTGCAGCGGCGCGTCGTCGTGGAGGCGGGCGAACGCGTTCCAGTCGTCCGCGGTCCACAGGTCGAGGCGGAAGAGCGCGAGGCGGCCGCGCAGCAGGCTGCGGTCGGCGCTGAAGTAGGGGCCTGGTGGGGAGCACCAGTCGTACAGCGCCTGCGGGGTGTTGGGCACTCGGCCACGGCGCAGGCCGGGAATGCAGGCGGCGGCGTGCGCGGCGAGTTCGAGGTGCGGGCAGTCCAGCGCGGGGCCGAGCAGGCGCCGCGACCTCGGTTCGTCGAGGAGGAGTTCGCGCAGCTCGTCGGCGAGCGGGTCGGCGTCGAGCATGCGCCTGCGGTGCCGGGTGCTGCCGCGTTCGTGCCGGTACAGCGCCGCGAGTGTGGGCCCGTCGGTGACCGCGGTGAGACGGGTCAGCGCCTCGTCGTCCAGGTTGCTGTTGGCGGCGAGTGCCCGCAGGTCGGCCGGTGTCGCGTGGGCCAGCGCCCAGTCGACCAGGCGGGACGGCGGCGGGCCGCAGTGGCGCAGCAGGTCGGCGCGGTGCGGCGGGGACAGCCTGGCGAGTACGCCGGGCAGGTCGGCGTGCGCGGCCTCCTGCAGCAGCAGAGCCAGGCCCTGCGCGGGGTGCCGCGTCACGCCGTCACCGCCTTGACGGTGTCGAGGAGTTCGGGGAGCGAGCCGGCGAAGTCCGGGAGGAGGTGGGCGGCTACCGTCCACGCTTCGAGGTCGTCGCCGAGGACGTCCGTGAGCAGGCGCGCGACGTGCGCGGTCGCGGCCTGCCACGCTTCGGGCAGCGTCGGCCGCAACTCGCCGAGGTTGCCGAGCACATGCGCTGCTGGGTGGGTGAGTTCAACGAACTCCTCGGGGTGCAGGTGGCCGAGCGCCAGGGCGGTCAGGTACCAGGAGTTGCGGGCCGAGACGCCGAAGTACTCGGCCTGCGGCAGCGGGTGGCGCGCGGCGGTGAGGGCGAACGCGCGGGACCGGCCGCCGAGGGTGTCGGCGAGGTCCGGCAGTTGCGCGCAGGCGTCGAGCGCGAGCCCGTCCGGGCAGTCGGGGTGTTCGACGAAGCGGGTGAGGACGCGGGACGGCAGCGGCATCCGGGCGTGCGCCTCGGCGGCGGCCGGCCAGAACCCGGGCGGCACGGGCAGGGACGCCAGATCGGGGCTGCGGCGGATGGCGTCGAGCAGCACGTCGGGGCGCTCGTGGTGGGCGACGGCCGCACGGAGCAGGGCGAGCCCGGTGCCGTGCGGGTCGACGCCGTGCCCGCCGATGGTGCCGTCGACGCCGTCCGCGGCGGCCAGTGCCTCCGCGACCGCACGCCCGGCCTCCGGGCCCAGCGAGGCCGTGAGTTCGGGGTCGCGCAGCGCGCCGGGACCCTGGCACTCCCAGATGCTCAGACAGCCGCGCAGCAGGCCGGCCGTGCCCAGGAGGGTGCCGTAGCGGGAAATGGCGCCGCGGATGAGCTGCGGGTAGTGGCCGTGCATGGCGGCGGCCGCGCGGCGGAGGGGCTGGTCGGGGCCGTATAGGAGTTCCTGGCGTGCGCGCGGGGCGAGCGGGACGGTGCGCGGCGCGTCGCGGCGGGTGGCGGCGAACACGGCGAGGGCGACGTCGACGCGCGGGTGGTGGACGAGGAGCGCGCTGTTGACCTCCGGGTCGTGCAGCGCGAGCAGCCGGGCCACCGACGCCGGCGCGCGGTCGGCCGCACGGACCAGCGAGCCGGTCAGGTCGGGGGCGCGGCGCAGCGCACGGATCACGACGGACGGGGGCAGCCGGGGTGTCTCCAGCAACCCGCTCACCGCGGTCGGCGTGAGCGCCGCGATCACGCGCGCCGCGGTGCGCGGCGGCGTGCGGGCGAGCAGCGCGGCCGGGTTGCCGAAGTCCCAGTGCACGGCGCGGCCGGTGGGGACGTCGGGCCGCCGGTCGGGCGGAAGCCTGGTGTCGGCGCACAACTGGGGGAACGGACCCGGGTGGTGGGGGCCGTGCTCGATCAGCCACAGCCACGCCTCCAGGTCGTCGCCGGGCAGCAGGGCGGCGGCTTCGGCGAAGACCGCGTCCAGGGGGACGAGGCGTTCGCCGTAGCGGCGGCTGTACTTGTCGAGGGTGCGCAGCGCCGACCAGCCGGGTGCCGCCTCCGTCATGACCTGGCGCGGGGTGACGGCGCCGCGGGCGAGCGCGGCGGTGAGCGTCATGGTGGCGAGCCCGCGCCGGCTCGTGGACGTGCAGACGACGAGGGCCAGCGCGGCGTCGGGCGGGCAGTCGTCGCGGGCGACCAGGGCCGCGGCGATGCTGTCCGGGAGCGGCGCGCGGTGGTGCTCGCGCAGGATCAGGTCCCAGTCGGCGACGGCGACGCCGTCCAGCACATAGCGCGGGTCCTTGCCGCGGCCGGAGCGCAGCCGGGCGATCGCCGCCTCGGGGCTCTCCGGGGTCGGTTGGGGTTCGGCGTCGGGCGGTGCGGCGGGCGGGTGGCCGAGGCGTTCGGCGACGGCCTCGGCGACCTCGGGCGACGCGTGGCGCAGCAGGGGATGCTCGTCGGACGGGGTCATGCGGCCACCTCGCGGAACCCGGCGGCTCTGTGCGTCCGCCCGTCGTGCCGCCCCGTCACGCGGCCGCCCGTGCGGTGGCGACGAGTTCGAGGAGCGTGGCGGCGGGGCGTTGCTCGAGCATGCGGGCGAGGACGACCCACGCGTCGGTGTTCTCGCCGAGTTCGCGGTGCAGCGTGCGGGCGACGAGCCGGGCGAGCGGCAGGTGTTCTATGGACGCGTCGATCACGGTGTTCGCCTCGGCGGTGGCCTGGAACTCCTCGGGGCTGATCACGCCGGACTCCAGCGCCCTGCCCGGGGCGTGCCAGCGCGTCGGCACCGCGTCGCGCAACGCCTCGGCGACCAAAGGCCGGTGGTGTGCGAGCACGCCGCCGTGCAGCGTGGTCGGGTCCTGCGACGGCAGCGGCTGCTGCCAGGCCTGCGCGGCGGGACGCAAGTGGCGCTGCTCGCGGGCGAGTTCCAGCGGCAGGTCGGGCCGCTCGGCGATGAGGTTGAACGCGGCGGCGGGGATGCGGCGTTCGCGGGCCTGCGCGAGCACCGACGGCCACGCCAGGCCCGGGTCGGCGAGTGCGGAGAAGACGCCTCCCGGCCTGCGGACGTGCGGTATGTAGGACGTGCCGGCGATCTCCTTCGACCACCGCTCGTCCATAGCGCGCAGCGCCGCGCCGAGCGGCGCGATGCCGCCGGCGTCGCGGGCCTGCACCGTCTCCGGGTCGTCCGGGAGCCCTTCGAGCGCGGATATGCCGTGCAGTTCGGCGATCCGGTACGCGGCACGCAGCCGTGCGGGATGCCCGAACTCGCCGCCCGAGCCCAGCGCGACGGCGCGCAGCACCGCCAGGTCGGGAGACGCCAGCAGCGGCCACAGGTCGCGCGGGTCGGCGCCGTCGCGCGGCGCGGCGCACAGTTCGCCGCGCAGCACGTCGTCGAAGCCGTCCACGGAGACGATGTACTCGCGCAGTGCGTAGGGGCAGCGCGGATTGCGGTACGCCGCCGAGGCGATGGCGCGGTCGCCGCCGAGCACGAGCGTCTCCAGGACGTCCGCGCGCACGTGCGGGTTCGCGGCGAGGACGCGGCGCGCGACGGGCCCGCCGTGGGCCACGACGTGGTCGACGAGCGGCGCGGTCGCGTCGGGGCTGCCGGCCAGCGGGGCGAGCTGCGCGTCGTTGAGGAACTCCAGTGCGGGGCCCGCCTGGTCGGCGTCGAGCAGGCCGATGAGCACGGTGTACGCCCACGCGGACTGGCGGCCGAGCCGGGGCGGTGGCAGGGCGGGACCGGGCGACGGGTGTGCGCATGCGGCGATCAGCTCCGCGATGGTGACGTCGTAGCTGGGCAGCGTTGTGTACAGCCGCTGCCACACGCCCGGGTCTGAGGCGACGGCGAACGCCAGCATCTGCCGCACCACGTTCGCGGCCTCGGCCTGCGCCGCCAGCGCGCCCAGGCCGCCGTGCACCATCGAGGTCAACGCCAGCCGCGCGGGCCGCACGTGCGCGACCAGATCGCCCGCCGTCAGCGAACCCTCCTCCAGGCCGCGCAGCACGACCCGCTTGGTCACGTGGTCCTCCGCGGTGGCCGCGCACAGCGGCAGCAGCTCGGGGCCCGGACGCGGCACCATCTGGAGCGCGCGCGGATAGGCGCGCAGCAGCATCGACCGCAAACCGGCCGGGCAGCGCGGATGCTCCAGCAGCGCCACCGCGGAGCACCACGGCAGCGGCTCCTTGGCGTGCGCCGCGGTGAGGAGGTCCCAGCGGGGCTCCAGAACGCCGCGTACCAGCGCGCGGGCGGCGGACGTCCGGCGCGCGGCACGGAGTCTGGTGGTGAGCGCCTCCTCGCCGTACGCCTCCTCCAACAGCTTCGGCACCAGGAACGCCGTGCGGCTGCCCATCACCTCGAGCCGGATCACCTCGGCCTGCGCGTCCTCGCCCTCGATCGGCGCGACCTGGAAGACGCGGCGCAGCTGGGCCGTCCGGCCTGCGGCGGCCAGCGTGCGGCACGCGCGCAGCCGGGCCGTCGAGCCGCCGGGACCGGGGACGCCGGAGACCAGCGCCCAGAAGACGAGGTCCGGATCGGACGCGGCGAGCGCCACCTGCAGGTCGGGACGGCGCCCGGCGAGCAGCACGGCGTGCCGCACCTCCTCGGCGAGCGGCACCGGGTCCTCGAGCGGCACGGGCGACGAACGGGCGCCGGGGTAGCGCGGGTTCACCGGGTCGCGCCACAGGTCGGTGGTCGGGGCGGGCCGGTCGGGCTCCGGCGCGAACCGGCGCTGCGACAGCACCGCCATGCGCAGCGCGGGCCACCCCGACGCGAGGAAGAGGCCCGCGTTGACGTCCGGGTCGTCCATCTCCAGCAGACGCAGCATCGGATCGGGGTCGACCGGTGTGCCGGCGGCCTGGGCGCGCGCGTGGCAGGCGGTGACGACCGCGCGGGCGTCGCCGGTGCGGACGGCGTGCTCCAGGACGGCGGGCGGCAGGTTCGGGTCGCGGTGGTCCGCGGTGAAGGCGGAAGGGGCGGCGTCCGTCGTGACCCGGCCCAGCAGGCTCGCGCCCAGCGGGCCGCCGGCGTGCCACAGCAGGTTCCTGACGGTCTCCGTCACGCGGCGGTTCCCTCCCGACGGCCGGCGCTGTCCAGAAGGGACATTGTGGCCCGCCGCGGGGCGCGCGGCAGCCGGGTTTTCCGGTCCGATCCGCCGACCGGGCGGTTCCGGTTGGGGGCGGGCCCGAACTGCGCGATGCTGGCGTGAAGCCCGTGGAACCGTGGAGAGGCCGGACGCCATGACCACCGCACCCCACCCCGACAGGTACGCCGCCGAGCGCGCCGACCTGCTGCGGACCCTGGACAAGCACCGGGGTTTCCTGCGCTTCACCGTCCAGGGCCTGACCGATGCCCAGGCCGCGCAGCGCACGACCGCGAGCGAACTGTGCCTGGGCGGCCTCATCAAGCACGTGGCCGGTACCGAGCGCCAGTGGATGGCCTTCGCCGTCGGCGGGGCGCCCGCGATGGAACAGGCCGACTTCGACTGGGAGGGCCAGTTCCGCATGGACCCCGGCCAGACCCTGGCCGCCCTCCTGGCCGACTACGACAAAGCCGCCGCCGCCACCGACGACCTGGCCGCCACCCTCGACCTGGACACGACCCACCCGCTCCCGACGGCCCCCTGGTTCGAACAGGGAGCCTCCTGGTCGGTCCGCCGAGTCCTCCTCCACCTGATCGCCGAGACATCGCAGCACGCGGGCCACGCCGACATCATCCGAGAGTCCCTCGACGGCCAGAAGACGATGGGCTGACCGAGCCCCGACGAGCCGAGGCCCGACGAGCCGAGGCCCGACGAGCCGAGCCCCGACGAGCCGAGCCCCGACGAGCCGAGGTCTGACGGGCGGGGGCGACGGGCGGAGGGCGGATGAGCCGCGAACCGGGGCGACGCCCTGGCGGGCGGATCGGCGGACGGATGGACGGGCGACCGGCGTACCGCCGAGGGCCCCCGACGCAGGCTCCGAGCGCACCAGGTACCGGCAGAGGGCCAGCTGTGCGGAGTGCCCCGAGCTGTCTCCCCGCAGCGCTCTCAGCCGCCGCCGCTCGCCCGCTGTTCTGCGGTCGAGCTCGGTGAGCCGGAAGCGCAGCGCCGGTTGGGAGACGCCGCCCGCACGCGGCGACATCGCGCGTGGGCTGGAGGAACTGCCGGCGGGGATGCTCGGCGCCGACTGGCGTCTCGTCAGGCGGTGGGCGCGGGGCGGAAGATCAGTGCGGCGGTGGCCAGCAGGAGTGCTCCGCAGGTCGCCTGCTCGCCGATCATCCAGCCGGGCAGCGGCAGGAAGAACAGCACGGCGACGAAGGCGACCAGCGGGATCGCGACCACGATCCGCAGGCGGAGCAGGGCGCGTTCGTCGCCCGACACGGCCCGGGTCGCGAAGAGGAACGTCAGGACCGACGTGACCGCGACGATGACCCCGCGGACCCACGCCTCGGGCGTGACGCGCGACGGTGCGACGGCCGACAGGACGGCCAGGGTGACGACGGTGAGCAGGCTGAGCGTGAGGTAGGCGCCGACGATCCGGCGGGCGGTGCGGCGGGTCTCGATGGCGGTGGTCATGGGGATGCCTCTCCGGAGGTGGCTCTGTCGAAGAGCCGGATGGCTTCGGCGATGTGGTGCTCGATGTCCAGTTCCGGATGTGCTGTGAAGTAGTGCGCGGCGCCGTCGACGACGGCGCGGATCATGAGCGCGGCGACCTGGGGGTCGAACTCGCCGAACACCCCGTCGGCCTGCCCGTCGGCGAGCATCGCGCGCAGGGCCGGGACGGACACGTCGTCCTGGACGCGGCCCCCGGCGCCCTCGACGATGCGGTGCACCGCGTTGACGTGGGCCGTGTTGTCCGCGATGAAGCGCAGGTTGGAGTCGAGGTACGCGTGCAGCCGGGCCCGGTGGCCTTCGGCCGCGACGATCCGGGTGGTCATGTACGCGCTGCCCCGCTCGTACAGGGCCTCGACGACCGCCTGGTGGACGGCCTGCTTGGAGCCGTAGTGGTACAGCACAGTGCCCTTGGTGGTGCCGGCCTCGGTCGCGATGGCGTCCAGCGATGCCGCCGCGAACCCGTCGCGGTCGAGGACGGCCACCGCCGCGGCGACGATGTCCTCCCTACGTGCCCGCTGGGTCCGGCTCAGTGGACGGATCGCGTTTTCTGACCGCATGGTCAGAGCATGAACCGGGCGGTCAGATTTCCACCACCCTCCCCGCGGTTTCTTTGCCGACCCATGGAGGTTCGAAATCCTCTGCGTTGCAGGGGTGTTGGAGTCGGCCGAAGGCTCCGGGCCGCGCGGGGGACCGCCCTCCGGGCGCGGTGACCTCGACGGACGTCTCCCGCGGCGGGCTACCGTGAGGGCCACCCGGACCACAGACGAGAGGTTGGACGTGTCCCTCGACGAGATCGCCGCATCGGTGCGCGTGGACCCGGCCGTGCACGCGCTGCGCCCCGACTTCGCGGTGCTCGTGATCGCCGCCGACGGCCTGCCGGGCGGGCCCGCCGACGCGTGGTCGCGCGGCCACCTCGAGGCGGCCGCCGAGTCCGCGGCCGAGGCGCTCGTGGCGGTCGGCGACGTGACGGCCGAGCCGCACATCGCGGCGTGGCGCGCGGCGTACGCCGCCTTCGGCGCCAAGCCCGGCCGTACGCGCAACAGCGCCGAGGCGCTCATCCGGCGCGCCGACGCGGGGCTGCCCGAGGTCAACGCTCTCGTCGACGTCTACAACGCGGTCAGCGTCGCGCACCGGCTCCCGGTGGGCGGCGAGGACCTGGACGGCTACGCCGGCAGCCCGCGGCTCGTGCGGGCCGCGGGCGACGAGGTGTTCGACACGGTCGCGGGCGGAGAGCCGGCCGTCGAGCACCCCGACGCGGGCGAAGTGGTGTGGCGCGACGACAAGGGCGTCACATGTCGTCGCTGGAACCACAGGCAATGTGTCCGCACGCGCATCACCGAGGACACGACCCGGGCGCTGTTCCTGCTCGAACGCCTCGACCCGATGCCGCTGGACGCACTGCACGCGGCCGGTGACGACCTGGTCGCGCGGCTGCGCGAGCGGGCACCGGAACTGCGGGCGGCGGTACGGCTGATCGGTCCCGCCGCCGACTAGGTCTCAGGCCTTGCGGTCCGACAGCGCGTACGCCGCAACGGCGACCGTGCCCGACACCGCGAACACCGCCGGCCACGCGCCGATCTTCTTCGCCAGCGGGTGCGACGCGCCGAACGCGGCGAGGTAGAGACCGGTCAGGCCGGCCGCCGTCGGCGCCCCGGCCCGCGCCTTCCACTCGCGGGCGGCCACTCCGCCCGCGGCGGCGAGGACGGCGCCGCCCAGCGGGCGCACCTTGGTGAACCGCGCCGTGGCGTACCCGCCGACCAGCCCGGCGGACGCGACGACGGCAGTGGGGATGCGGGCCATGGGCGTACTCCTGTTCACAACACGACTGCACGGCGAGCGGGCCCGCCGAAAACGGGCCACCACGAACCTAACCCGCCCGCGGGCCGCCGGGTTCCGCAGGTCTCCCCGGCAGGCTCAGCCGGCGCGCCGGGTGCACAGGACCAGGCCCTCGCCGTCGGCGAGTTCGCAGGTGAGCAGGTCGGGGTGCGTGACGAGCGTCTCGCGTACCGCGGCCTGGTTCACGCGGTGCTCATCGGACCACCGGTCGAGCGGCGTCATGTCGTCGACGAGCAGCACGCCGCCGGGTTCCAGTGCGGCGATCGTGAGGTCGAGGCCGGTCCACTTGCCGCCGGGGGCGTCGGCGTAGACCAGGTGGAACGTGCCGAGTCCCGGCAGGAGTTCGACGGCGTCGCCGGTGCGGAGGGCGACGTAGGAGGGCCACGCGTTGTCGGCGGCGCGGGCGGCGACGGCCTCGTCGTACTCGACGCTCGTCACCGTCGCGTCGGTGCGGCCGCCGAGCCCCGCGACCAGCGCGGCCGTCCCGACGCCGGTCCCCGTTCCGAGCTCGAGGATCCGGCCGCCGCTCGGGACGGCCGCGGCCAGGACGGCCAGCAGCCGTCCCACGGTGTCGTTGCTGGAGAGCGTGAAGCCGAGGTCACGGGCGTGCTGGTGGGCGCGTTCGCGCAGCGTCGGGGTCATCAGCCGATGATCCCGACCGCGCGCGGGCCCTGGCCAGCGGGTTTCCGGCCTGCCCGTCGCCGCGCCGGCTCTTTGTCTCAGGCGTCGACCAGGTCGCGGGAGGGCGTGTTCCGCGCGATCTCGACCGAGCCGCGCCCCGTCCGCCGCTCCAGCCGGGCCGAGGTGAGCGCGAGGCCGAGCGCGACCGCGGCCATCAGGGCGCCGACCCAGTTCGGGGACGTGTAGCCGAGCCCGCCCGCGATCACCAGCCCGCCGAGCCACGTCGCGAGCGCGTTGCCGAGGTTGAACGCGGCGATGTTGCCGGACGAGGCCAGCGTCGGCGCACCGGCGGCCTGGTCCATCACGCGCTTCTGCAGCGACGGCGTGGTCGCGAAGCCGAACGCCCCGACGAGGAAGACCGTCACCGCGGCGGCGGGCTTGTTGTGCGCGGTCAGCGTGAACAGCGCGAGCGTCGTGCCGAGGCCGATCAGCGCGACGTACAGGCTCGGCATGAGCGCCCGGTCCGCGAACCGCCCGCCGGCGATGTTGCCGACGAACATCCCGGCGCCGAACAGCACGAGCAGCCACGTCACCGCGCCGTCCGAGAACCCGGCGACGTCGGTCATCATCGGCGCGATGTAGCTGATCGCCGCGAACACGCCGCCGAAGCCGAACACCGTCATGCCCATGGCGAGCCACACCTGGACGTTCTTCATCGAGGCCAGCTCCGCGCGCGGGCTCGGCGCGGCGGCGGGGGAGTCGGGGCGCCCGGCGTGTGCGGGGACGAGGGCGAGGATGCCCGCGAAGGCCACCGCGCCGAGCGTGGCGACGATCGTGAACGTGAGGCGCCACCCGTAGGTCTGGCCGATCCAGGTCCCGAGCGGGACACCGACGATGTTGGCGACGGTCAGGCCGCTGAACATCATGGCGATGGCGCCGGCCCGCTTCTGCGGTGCGACCAGGTCGGCGGCGACCACCGAGCCGATCCCGAAGAAGGCGCCGTGCGCGAACGCGGCGACGACCCGTCCGGCCAGCATGACGCCGAACGTGGGGGCGACGGCCGACAGCAGGTTTCCGGCGACGAAGACGACCATCAGGCCGAGCAGCATCGGCTTGCGGGGCACGCGTATGCCGAGGATCGCGAGCAGCGGGCCGCCCACGACGACGCCGAGGGCGTAGATCGACAGGACGTAGCCGGCCGTCGGGATGGAGACGCCGAAGCTGTCGGAGACCTCGGGGAGCAGCCCCATGGGGATGAACTCCGTGGTCCCGATGCCGAAGGCGCCGATGGCCAGGGCGAGTAGCGACACAGGCATGGGGGCGACCCTTCCGGGGACGAGCGGGCGGTACTTGCATACGACGTTACTTGCGCACGCTGGATATTTGCAAGCGCGGGATATTGCACACGTCGGGTAAAGTGGCGGGTACGACCAGGTGACCGGACGCACCAAGGAGGCACCGATGCCCGGGCCCGAGATCGGCGGGCGGCTGCTCGCCCAGGGATGGTGCGCGCTGTCACTCCTGCACGACCGCATCGACGCCCACCTCGAACGCGCGCTCCAGGCCGGGCACGACCTGAGCGTCCGCGAGTACTCGGCCCTGGTCGTGCTGACGGAGCAGAACGAGGGCGACTTCGGGCACCTGAGCATGAGCCGGCTGGCCGAGACGGTGTCCCTGAGCCAGAGCGCGACGACGCGCCTGGTCACCCGCCTCGAGGACCGCGGCCTGCTGATGCGCTACCTGTGCCCGACCGACAGACGAGGCATCTACACCAACGTCACCGACGAGGGCCGGGCCCTGTTCGAGAAGGCGCGTGTGACGAACGACCGCGCGCTCGAAGAAGCCTTCGCCCAAGCCGAACAGGCGCCGGAACTCAGGCCGCTGGTGGCGGTCATCCGCGCGATGCAGGCCGCCGCGACGGCCTGAGGGCCTCCGACAGCGCGCTGACGCGCACGGAGCCGGGTGGTCCCGGAAAGTCCCTCGGAAATCCCGACAGAAGGTGTCGGGAATGGCTGTGACCATGGGTTTCACCGGTCCTCGGCGGTGGCACCCGAGGACCGGCGGACGCTGGCGACACACACCCGAGAGGCGGCCCCATGCCGACACATTCCGACCCCCGCAGCCCGCTCAAGGACAAGGTGGCCCTCGTCGCGGGCGCCACGCGCGGCGGCGGGCGCGGCATCGCCGTCCAGCTCGGCGCGGTCGGCGCGACCGTCTACGTCACCGGGCGCACCACCCGCGAGCGGCGCTCCGAGTACGACCGGGCGGAGACCATCGAGGAGACCGCCGAACTGGTCACCGCCGCGGGCGGCACCGGCATCGCCGTCCCGACCGACCACCTCGTCCCCGACCAGGTCCGCGCGCTGACCGAGCGCATCGACGCCGGGCACGGCAGGCTCGACGTGCTGGTCAACGACGTGTGGGGCGGCGAGCACCTGTTCGCCTGGAACAAGCCGGTCTGGGAGCACGACCTCGACAACGGGCTGCGGCTGCTCCGGCTCGGCGTCGAAACCCACGCGATCACCAGCCACTTCGCGCTGCCGCTGCTGATCCGCAACCGCGGCGGGCTGGTCGTCGAGATGACCGACGGCACCACCGAGTACAACGCGACGCGGTACCGCAACTCCTACTTCTACGACCTGGCGAAGAACACGGTGCTGCGCACGGCGTTCGTGCTCGGCCACGAACTCGCCCCGCACGGCGGCACGGCGGTGGCGCTCACGCCGGGGTGGATGCGGTCCGAGATGATGCTCGACGCGTTCGGGGTCACTGAGGACACGTGGCGCGACGCGCTGGCGGCGGAGCCGCACTTCGGCATCTCCGAGAGCCCGTCGTACGTGGGGCGCGCGGTGGCCGCGCTGGCCGCAGACCCGGACGTCGCGCGCTGGAACGGCACATCGCTGTCCAGCGGACAGCTGGCGCAGGTGTACGGCTTCACCGACCTCGACGGCAGCCGCCCCGACGCGTGGCGCTACCTGGTCGAGGTCCAGGAGGCGGGCAAGCCGGCGGACGCGAGCGGGTACCGCTGACCCGGGGCGGGCGGGCGGCCGTGCCGGATCAGGTGTACAGCGCGGCCGCCGCCCGCGTCGCCGCCGCGACCCGTTCGCGCAGCGCGGGCGGCGCGAGCACCTCGGCCTCCGGGCCGAACCGGAGCATCTCCAGGTAGGCGATGTCCCACGACTCGACGGGCAGGCGCACGGTGACCCACCCGTCCGCGTCGAGCGCCGACGCCGCGGCGAGGGCGTCGGCGGCGGCGACCGGCTCGAGCAGGGTCGGCAGGTTCGCCGCCGCGAGGGGGCTCAGCCGCACCTCGGCGTGGCCGCGCACCATCGACCGCACGAACTCCTCGGAGGCCGCCTCCCAGTACGCCGCGAGGTCGAAGTCCGGGTCGCGGGTGAAGCGTTCGTCGGTGACCTCGGCGGAGCCGAAGCGGTCGACGCGGTACGACGAGACCCGGCCCGACGCACTGCGCGCGGCCACGTACCACTCGCCCGCCTTCAGGACGAGGCCGTACGGCTCCAACCGGCGCTCGTCCGCGCGCTTGCCGTACCGGCACACGAGCACCCGGTCCTCCCACACCGCCCGCGAGACCTCGGCCAGCAGCGGCGGCGGGTCGCCGGCGCGGAACCAGCCCGGGGCGTCCAGGTGGAACCGCTGCGTCGCGGTGCCGGGCGCCTCGCCGAGCGCCGCCGCGACCTTCAGGCGGGCGGCGAGCGCCTGACCCGCGAGGCCCATGTCGCGCAACGGCCCCGGCATGCCGGACAGCAGCAGCACCTCGGCCTCGGCACGCTCCAAGCCGGTCAGCCGGCTGCGGTAGCCGTCGACGAGCCGGTAGCCGCCCGCGCGCCCGCGGTCCGCGTACACCGGGACACCGGCCTCGGCGAGCGCCGCGACGTCGCGCTGGACAGTGCGCTCGGACACCTCGAGCTCCGCCGCCAACTCGGCGCCCGTCATCTCGCGGCGGGTCTGGAGCAGCAGGAGGAGCGAGATCGCCCGGGACACGCGCACGCTGCACTCCTTCCGACGAGGGACGGCTCAGGGCCCGTCCGGTGATCATGCCAGCGCCACGCCGCTGCGGGTTCCGGCTGAGACGCGAACGCTCGGCAGGGCGGTCGGACCTCGGCGGCCCCGCGTCTCTGGGGCGTCTCCCCGCCGAACGCCGCCCCCCCCCCGCCATCGGAGGGCCCTCCGGGGTCGGCACCCGCGATATGTCCCCTATCGGCCACGTCCCGGTCCGACAGCCGCGACCGCCGGGCCATGATGGGGCCATGGTGATGCGAGTGGTGCTGGCCGAGGACTCGGTGATCCTGCGGGAAGGCATGGCGGAGCTGTTGTCGGCGCGAGGGTGCGAAGTCGTCGCGGCGGTCGGGAACGCGGAGGAACTGCTCGCGGCGGTCGGCAAGGAGCGTCCCGACGTCGCGGTCGTCGACATCCGGATGCCGCCGACGCACACGGACGAGGGCATCCGCGCGGCGCTGGAGATCCGGCGGACGTGGCCCGAGGTCGGCATCCTCGTCTTCTCGCAGCACGTCGAGACGGTGTACGCGACGCGGCTGCTGTCGGGCGACGCGGCGGGCGTCGGCTACCTGCTGAAGGAGCGGGTCGCGAACACGGCCGAACTCGTCGACGCGCTGCGCCGGGTGGCCGACGGCGGAACCGTCCTGGACCCCGAGATCGTCACGCGCCTGCTGAACAGCGGCCGCCACCGCAGCCCGGTCGACGCGCTGACCCCGCGCGAACGCGACGTGCTCGGCCTCATGGCGCAGGGGCACTCGAACAGGTCGATCGCCGAACGGCTCGTCGTGACCGAGCGCGCGGTCGAGAAGCACGCGGCGGCGATCTTCATGAAGTTCGACCTGCCGCCGACCCCGCACGACAACCGCCGGGTGAAGGCGGTGCTGACCTACCTGACCGAGACCTCAGACGCGGGACGGTAGTTCGACGGTGACCACCGTCGGGCCGCCCGCCGGGCTGACGACGCGCAGCGTGCCGTCGACGGCGGCCAGACGCGCCGCGAGCCCGGCGAGGCCGGTGCCGGATCCGCGTTCCGGGGCGGGGCCGTCCGCCCCGCGTCCGCCGACGACCGCGCCCCCGTGCCCGTCGTCCCGCACCACGACGCGGACCCGGTCGGCGTCCGCCTCCACACCCACGGCCGCCTGCGTCGCGCCGCTGTGCTTGGCGATGTTGGTCAGCAGCTCCGCGACGCAGAAGTAGACGACGCGCTGCACGGACGGGTCGGGCGTCGCGTCCAGCAGGACCGCGACGTCGACCGGTACGCGGCAGCCGGCGGCGAGCGTCGTCACGGCGGTGTCGAGGCCGGCGTCCAGCGCGACCGGGTAGATGCCGCTGGTGATGCGGCGGAGCCCGGTGATCGCGCCGTTCGTCTGGTCGCGCGCGCGGTCGAGGAGCGCGCCGAGCCGGTCGTCGTCGCGGAGTTCGCGCGCGTCGGAGGCGAGCGCCAACGTGATGGCGATCGCGACGAGTTCGGCCTGCGTGCCGTCGTGCAGGTCGCGTTCGATCCAGCGCAGCCGCTCGGTGTTCTCGGCGGCGAGCGTGCTGCGCGCCTCGCTCAGCACCCGGACGCGGCGCTGCTCGGCGGTCGGCTCCAGCAGGTGTGCCAGCCAGCGGTTGACCGCGCTCATGCCCCGGACCGCGGCCGGCCACAACGCGAGCACCAAGGCGGACACGGGCACCGACGTCACGAACGACCACCACGGCGTGTCCTCGCCCATCAGGTGGACCCACAGCGGCAGTCCGCCGATCCAGAGCGCCGCGCCGGGCAGCGCGAGCGCGGCCAGGAACGTCAGCGCCGCGACCGGGAGCCGCGCGGCGAGGTACAGCAGCGTGCGCCAGCCGACCGGGTCGGTCAGGCCGACGCGTACCCAGGAGACCAGTCCTTGGGACGCCGCGAGCGGCGCCGGGGGTTCGAGCTCGGCACGCAGCAGGCGGGCGAGCAGCCACCGGTGGGCGGCGCCGATCCCGCGTGCGCCGCGCAGGCCGAGTGCCACGAGAGGGAGGCCGATCAACGTGATGGCGAGGATGGCGCCCGCGTACAGGAGCGCGGCCACATAAACGCCGCAGACCAGCGCCAAAGGCAGTCCGATCGCGGCGAACACGACGTCACCGGGCGGCAGCCGCAGCCAGGCCCGGAGGCGGCCCGCCGGAACGCCGGGGCCCTCGCCCGGCGTTGGGCGCGCGCTTGCCGTGGGGTCAGCCACCGGTCGCCACCTGGACCGGCGTTCCGGTCAGCGCGCGTACGCCCGCGGCGAGGACGCCGAGCGCGGTCAGCGCGCCCGCGACCGCCAGCACGACCAGATAGGCCCCGACCGGCACACTCGGCAGCGGCCCGCCCGGCAGCGTCACGCTGAACGCCGTGGCGGCGGCCAACGCGACGCCGGTTCCGACCGCGACCCCCAGCAGCGCTGTGAGGAGCGTCTCGACGGCGAGCATGCGGACGAGCTGCCCGCGGGTCGCGCCGACGAGCCGCAGCAGCGCGAACTCGCGGCGCCGGTCGGCGGTCAGCGCGGCCAGTGTGTTGACGGTCGCCACCCCTCCGAAGCAGGCCAGCAGCACCAGTTCGACCTGGCGCAGCCATACGTCGCCGGGGGAGTCCACGTCGGCCAACGCCGTGCCCGCGAGCGAAGCACGGCCCACCGTAGCGCCGATGAACAGGAAAGTGCCGGACAAACCGGTCAGCAGCGCGGCGGGGACGACGGCGGAGGACAGCCGGTACGCGTACCCGCGCAGGTTCGCGTCCGCCAACCACCCCACCCGCGGGGCGACCGCGCGCACCGGCACGCTCAGCAGCCCGGCGCCCTTCGCGAGCACCGGGCCCAGCAACGCGACCGCCATCATGAGCATGAGCGCCGCGAGCAACGCGCCCTGCCCGGCCTTCTCGGGCGCCTGTTGGCTGACGAACGCGCAGAACGTGCCCGCGCCGCCGAGCGCGAGCGTTCCCGCGCACGCTCGGACGGGGCTGAGGCCGCGTCCCGCCAGTGCCTCGACCGGCCTCGCGCGTGCGACCCGCCACACCGCGACGGCGGCGGCCACCGCGCCGATCAGCAGCGTGACCGCCGACCCGGCGAGCATGGCCGGCGGGGACGGGGGAACGGCGATGCCGGGTGCGGCGAGGCCGCGGTCAGCCAGCGACGCCACGAACCGTCGTGCGCCGTACGACCCGACGAGCCATCCCGGCGGGCTGACGACGGCGACGAGCAGCAGCACCTCGGCGCGCACCAGGCGCCGCACCTGGCGCGGCGTCGCGCCGACCGCGCGGAGCAGCGCCAGGTCGCGCTGTTGCTGCCGGACCGCGAAGCCCAGCGTGTTGGCGACGACGAACAGCGCGGCCAGCACGGCGATCTCGCCGAACGCGCCGCCGAGCAGCGCGAGGCTCGGGTGACCGCCCGGGGCGGGCGGCGCGTCGGTGGCGATCAGCGTGCCGAACAGCGTGACGGAGGCGACGGCGAGGAAGAACGCGGTCGCGGCGCCGAAGAAGGTCGCGGGACGCAGCCGCAGTTGGCCGAGCGCGAGCACAAGGGTGTGCGGCACCCGCGGCATGTGCCGCGCGGGCGGTGTGTCGTCTTCAGGGCGCCGCGCATGCATCTCTCGTGGCGGCCGTCGGCGGGCCGGTGTCTTGCGGGGCAGGGCGCGGGTCTCCATGCCCTCAGCCTCGCCGGACGCGACGCCGGTTCCGATCGTGCGGTCACCCGGAGCGGGGGTTCGGAAAACCGCCCGCTGTGGGGACTAGTGGGGACTGGCGCCATGGTGGCGCCACTTTCGGAGGCTTGGCGCATGAATGGCGCCACAATGCTGCTTGACGTGGCGCCATCATGGCGCCATGATGGTGTCATGAACCTCACGCAGTACGTCGACAACCTCCGCCACGAGCTCGCGGTGGCCGCCGAGACCGGCGGCGACCAGGCGCGGGCGCTGGCGGACCGCCTGACCGCGCCGCTCGAGTCGGCCATCCGGCTCACGCTGCTCGACGCGCTGACCGCGGCCGCCGACGAGATCACCCGCGATCTCGCGCCGGGCTCCGTCGATGTGCGGCTGCGCGGCCTCGAACCGAACTTCGTGGTCACGCTCCCGCCCATCGACAGCCTCCCGAACGAGGGCTTCCCGCACACACCGGTCGGCGCCCCGGCCCCTCCGCCGCCACCCCCGCCGCCGCTGCCCCCGGTGCCGCCGTCCCCGGAGGCCGAGGAGGGCGGGGTGGCACGGATCAACCTGCGCGTGCCGGGCCACCTCAAGGCCCGCATCGACGACGCCGCGGCGCAGGAGGGCCTGTCCGCCAACGCGTGGCTGGTCCGCGTCATCGGCGCCGCACTCGACCCGGGGGACCGCGGCGGCCGGCCCCGGCGCGGCCCGTTCGGCGGCCAGAGCTACACCGGCTGGGTCAGGTAGCGGCCGTCCGCGCCTGAACCGCGCACCGCACCGTCGAGCCACTCACCAACGAGCCACTCGCCACCGAGCCGCTCAGCGCCACCGAGGCTCTCCGTACCACCGCGCACTCGGCACCACCGGGCACTTCGCACCACCCGACATCCCGACCCCGCGCAGGCGTGCGACACGCCGGCGTTCGACGAGAGTTGATATCGCCATGCCTTCGTTCACCACCCCCAAGCCCATCCAGGCCGTCGTCAAGGTCGAGGCGGGCGACGTCCACATCGCCGCCGACGAGGAGCGCGCCGAGACGGTCGTCCACGTCCGCCCGAGCAACAGCGCCCGCGACGCCGACGTGAAGGCCGCCGAGCAGACCACGGTCGTTTATGAAGACGGCGTCCTGACCGTCCGCGCCCCCAAGCAGCGCGGCATGTTCGGCCGCACCGGCTCGGTCGAGGTCGACATCGCCGTCCCGGCCGGCTCGCAGCTCGACGCCTCCTCCGGCGCGGGCGAGTTCACCGGCACCGGCCGGCTCGACACCGTCCGGCTCAAGAGCGGCGCCGGGCACATCAAGCTGGAGCGCACCGGCCCGCTGTCGATCAGCACCGGCGCCGGGCACATCACCGTGGCCAGCGTCGCCGGGGCCGTCGACATCAGCACCGGCTCGGGCACCGTCGACCTGCACGACGTCACGGGCGACCTGGTCGTGAAGAACTCCAACGGCGACACCCGCATCGGCGAGGTCCTCGGCGGCGTCCGGGTCAAGGCCGCCAACGGCGACATCTCCATCGCCCGCGCCCACGCCGACGTCGACGCGAAGACCGCCAACGGCGGCATCCGCGTCGACGAGGTCACGCGCGGCTCGGTCCGCCTCGAGACCGCGGTGGGCCAGGTCTCGGTCGGCATCCGCGAGGGCAGCTCCGCGTGGCTCGACCTCAACACCACACTCGGCGGCGTCCGCAACTCGCTGACCGAGGCCGCCAGCCCGGAGAAGTCCGCGGAGACCGTCGAGGTCCGCGCCCGCACGCAGTTCGGCGACATCGTCATCTGGCGTGCCTGAGCGGTACTGCGGTCAGCCGCCCGCCGGCGCCTCGGCCGCGGACCGCCGGTCGGCGACCAGCCCGACCGCGTTCACGACCGCCGCGAGCAGCGCCGCGGCGAGCGGGACGAGCAGCGCGGCGCGGTAGCCGTCCAGCGGCCCGCCGGCCCCGTCGGCGAACGCCACGTCGACCGCCGCGGCGGCCGACAGCCCGAGTGCGGCACCGAACTGCAGCGACGTGTACAGCAGCCCGCCCGCCAGACCCTGCTCCTCCTCGGCGACGCCGTCGGTCGCCACGATCGTCAGCGGCCCGTAGACCAGCGCGAACGCCAGCCCGAGCAGCACCAGTCCGGGCAGCATCACCAGATACGACCAGTCCGCGCCGAGCGGTGCGAACACCGCGTACCCCGCGGCGGCGGACAGCAGCCCCGCGAAGATCGTCCTCGGGTTGCCGAAGCGCTCCACCAGCCTCGGCACCAGCGTCGGCGACAGGAACGCGTCGAGGCCGATCACGACCATCGCGAAGCTGGTCTGCACCGTCGACCAGCCGCGCAGCTCCCGCAGGTACAGCACGACGACGAACTGGAAGCCGAAGAACGCCCCCGCGAACAGCAGGGCCGTGACGTTCGCCCGCACCAGCCGGCCGCTCCGCAGGATGCCGAGCCGCAACAGCGGGGTGTCGCCCCGGCGTTCGGTCCGGTGCTCGACGGCGACGAACACCGCGAGCAGCACCGCCCCGGCGCCCACGGTGAGTGCTGTGGCCCAGGCGGAGGCGTGCGCGGCCCGCTCCACACCGAGTACCACCAGCACGTTCGCGCCCGTCACGGTGAGTCCCCCGAGCACGTCGACGCCCTGGCCGTTCCGCTCGGGGTGCGGAGCCTTGGGGACGAGGGCGAGCGCGCCGGCCAGGACCAGCGCGGACAGCACGACCGGCGCGAAGAACACCCAGCGCCAGCCGAGCGACGTCAGCAGGCCTCCGGCGACCAGCCCGATCGAGAACCCGCCGGCCGCGGTGCCCGAGTAGATCAGCAGCGCCCTGTTGCGCCGAGGTCCCTCGGGGAATCCGGTCGTGATGATCGACAGGCCGGCCGGGGTCATGAACGCAGCCGCGACGCCGGTGACGAACCGGGCCGCGATGAGCGTCCAGCCCTGGTCGGCCAGCCCGCCGAGGCCGGAGAACACCAGGAACACGGCGAGCCAGAACACGAACATCCGGCGCCGCCCGAACAGGTCGGCGGCGCGGCCGCCCACCAGCATGAATCCGCCGTAGCCGAGCACATATGCGCTCATCACCCACTGGAGCTGACCCGTGGACAAGCCCAAGTCCGCCCGGATGGACGGCAGTGCGACGTTGAGCATCGCCACGTCGATGCCTTCGAGGAAGATCGCACCGCACAGCACCAGGAGCACGCCCCACTCCCGGGCGCGGAACCCGGCGGGGGCGGCGGACTCGGACCCGGCGGGTCCGGGCGGGCCGGTCCGGGCGTGGTGTGTGTCGGCGGCGCCCCGGCCGTCGGCCGGCTCGGGCCCGGTCCGGCGGGCCGCCGTCGGCGGGGCCTGGTGGCCGGGTGGTGCGGCGGGCTGGCGGTGAGCGTCCCCGTCGGCGTCGAGGGGGTCGGACGCGGTGGTGGTCCTGAGCGGCCCGCCTACGGGGTCGCGGCCGTCGGGTCGTGGCGGGTCGGCGTGTGTCGTGCTCATATGGCGGCGTCCTCGCGGTCGTTCAGCGGTGGTTTCCGGTTCAACAACCCTCGCCGGGGGCGCCGCGCGGGAACAACGCCGAAGAACTGACCGTTCATGCAGCTCAGCTGCACGATCCGGAGCTTGCAGCGACGACCGCGGGCCGCCACCGGGCCGGGGCGGCGTGCGGCCGACGAAGGGAGCACCGGTGGAACGCGACGAGCTGGACTGCTTCCTGATCCTGGCCGAGGAACTGCACTTCGGCCGCACCGCCGAGCGCATGCGCCTGTCGCGCTCGCGCGTCAGCCAGCTCGTCCAGCGCCTGGAACGCCGCGTCGGCGCACCGCTGTTCGCCCGCACCAGCCGCCGCGTCGCGCTCACCGCCGTCGGCCGCGGTCTCCGCGACGACCTCGCGCCCCTGCGGCGCGCCCTCGACGACGCCGTCGACCGCGCCCGCGCGGTGGCACTCGGCTACGACGCGGTGCTGCACGTCGGCTTCTCCACACCGCTCGCCGGAGACATCGTGCTCAAGGCAGCCGACGCGCTGCGGGTCAGCCACCCGGGACTCGCCGTGGAGATCTGCGAGGTCCTGTTCACCGACCCCTACGGGCAGCTGCGCAGCGGAGAGTTCGACGTCCAGCTCGTCGAACTGTCCGCACCGGAGCCCGGCCTCGGCCAGGGACCGGTCCTGGCCCGGGACGCCCGTGTCCTCGCCGTCGCCGCCGGCCATCCCCTGGCCGGACGCGCCGAGGTGACGATGGAGGACCTGGCGGACGTCCCGCTGCTGGGCATCGCGGCCGACGTCCCCGCGCACTGGCGCGACGCGCACGCTCCCGACGCCACACCCTCGGGGCGCCCCATCGGCCGCGGCCCGGCCGTCACGAACATGCAGGAGGCGTTGATGATGGTCACCGCGGGCCGCGGCGCGCTCCTGACCGCCGCGCACACCGCCGACTACTACACCCGTCCCGGCGTCACCTATGTGTCCTTCGCCGATGTCGAGCCGATCGGCTACGGCCTGCTCTGGCGTGCCGCCGAACACACGCCCGCGATAGGCGCGTTCGCGCAGGCCGCGGGTGCGGCCGCCCGGGAGAGTGCGACCCTGATCGGGTAGCGTTCGCCACAGGCGGTGGTGGGGACGGCCGCCGGAGTCAGAGGTCTGGGAGTCCGGGAGGAAGACGGCATGTCCACCACGGGGGAACCGCGCGACATCTGGCAGCTGCCGCGCCTGGACGAGGTCGACAGCTACGTGCCGCCGGGCATCGACGTGACACGTCCGCACCCGGCCCGCATGTACAACTACTACCTCGGCGGCAAGGACAACTTCGCCGCCGACCGCGAGGCCGCCGAGCAGGTCATCGCCGCCGCGCCCAGCGCCCGCCCGTCGGCACGCGGCAACCGGCTCTTCCTCCGCCGCGCCGTGCGCTACCTGGCCCGGCGCGGCGTCCGCCAGTTCCTCGACGTCGGCACCGGCATCCCGACGGTCGGCAACACCCACGAGGCCGCCCAGGAACTCGCCCCCGACGCACGGGTCGTCTACGCCGACAACGATCCGATCGTCCTGGTCCACGCGCGGGCGCTGCTGCGCGGCACGCCCGAAGGCCGCACCTCGTACGTCGAGGCCGACGTCCGCAAGCCCGGCACGATCCTCGCCCACCCCCAGGTCCGCGGCGTCATCGACTTCGGCAAGCCGGTCGCCGTGCTACTGGTCGCGCTGCTCCACTTCGTCCGCGACGAGGAGGACCCGGCGGCGCTGGTCGCCGAACTGCGGGACGCGCTCGTGCCCGGCAGCTACCTCGTGCTGACGCACACCAGCGCCGACTTCGACGCCGAACGCGCCCGCGGCGGCGCCCAGATCTACAACCGGGCCACCGCGCCCGCCGTCCTGCGCGAACGCGCCGAGATCCTCCACCTGTTCGACGGCTTCGACCTGGTGGAGCCCGGTCTGGTGCCGCTCCCCGAATGGGACCCGGACGACGACCCGTACGACGGCGCCTACGGCGAGTACGACGAAAGCCTCGTGTGGCTGTACGGAGGAGTGGGCCGCAAGAACTGACCGGCCCGCGTCGCGCCGGCGGGGGCACGCAGATCGGAGGGAACGCTGTGGACGTCGTCGTGTCGGGTGGTGTCCGGATCTCCTACGACCGGGTCGGCGCCGGCCCACCCGTCGTGCTCTCCGGCGGCCTCGGAATGCCGCCCGGCGTCTGGGACTTCTGCGGGCTGCGTGACGCGCTCGTCGGCGCCGGGTTCGAGGTCGTGACGTACTCCGCGCGCGGGGTCGCGCCGTCCGACGCCCCGCCCGCGCCGTACGCGGTCGCGGACCTCGCGGGCGACCTCGCGGGCCTGATGGACGCGCTCGGGGTCACCGGCGCCACCGTGGTCGGCTACTCCCTCGGCAGCCTCACCACCGAACTCCTCGCCCGCACCCGGCCCGACCTGGTGCGCTCCCTCGTGCTGCTGGCCGGCGCGGGTCCGCTCAGCGGCGTCCTGGAGGCCACGCTGCGCGCCGAGGAGGAGCTCATCGCCCTGACCGGCGGCATCCCGCCCGCGTACGCGACGCTGACCGTGCTCACCAGCCTGCTCCCGCCCGACACGCTCACCCAGGACGACGCCCGGCTGCGCGAATGGCTGGCTCTGCTCGGCGAGCCGAGTGACGTGTGGACCTCGGCCGACGGCGAGATCGGCCAAACCGCGGCGGCCCGCGACTGGATGCGCGACGGCGACCGGATGGCGGCGCTCGCGGAGATCCGAGTGCCCGCGTTGGTGCTGGCGTTCGAACACGACACGTACTTCCCACCCGCGGGCGGAGAGGCGGCCGCGGCACTGCTGCCGCAGGGCGAGTTCGTGCGCGTGGCCGGGGGAGCGCACGGCGGGTTGTTGACGCATGCGAAGGCGACGGTGGAGCAGATCGTCGGGTTCGTCAGCCGGACGGGCGCTGCCTGACGCGGCACGGGTCGAGCAGCTTCCGGGAGCCCGAACCGCGTTCCTGAACAGGGCCGTTCGTCATGGCCCCGTTGCGGGAGCGTGCGTCGACCGGGGGGTCACCCAAGCCGCGTGCGTGCGAGCTGTGCGGCGTCCTCCGGCGTCAGCTTCGCGCCCTGCCGGAACGCCTCGTCGAACGCCTCCGCGCCCAGCACTTCGCGGGTGCGGGCGGTGATGCGGTCGACGTCGCCGCGTTCCGCGTCCGGCAGCGGGGCGCCCACGCCGCGCCGGGCGGCGTCGGCGGCGCCGAGCAGCTGGGCCGCTGTCGTCGCACCTTCGTCGTCCCGGGTGAGGGACGCCGCCCCGGCCAGGCCCTCCAGCGACAACGCGAACGCCCGCGGCTCGGCGAGGTCGAACGCGTACTTCAGGCCGCGCAGCTGGCGGGCGAGGGCGGTGGCACGGTCACCACGCAGTTCGGAGGTGAATCCGAGCTCGGCGTGCCGCAGGTGGTCGCCGGCCGGGGACACATACCGCTCGAGCATGCTCAGCAGGCGCGCCTCGGCCGCGTCGAGATCACCGGACCGGCGCGCGCCGAGAGCGAGGCCGGTCTCGGCCGCCGCCTCCCCGAAGCGGTAGCCCTGGGCGGCGGCCAAACGCCGTGCCCGCTCGTGGAGTGCGGCGGCCTGCGGCCAGTCTCCGGCCAGCAGCGCGAGGCGGCCGAGCCCGGACAGCCGTGCGGAGACCTCGGCGTGCAGACCGAGCTCCTCGGCGAACGCCAGCCCCTGCCGCTGGCGTCGTTCGGCCGTCGCGTAGTCGCCCATGATCTGGGCGTGCGCGGCCAGCGGGGAGACCGTCTGCAACTCACCCCAACGGTCTCCGAGTTCACGGAACGCATCGGCCGCGCGCAGCCCGTCGTGCTCGAGGGCGGTCAGGTCGCCGGTGAACAGCCCGTGCATCGCGCGCAGCGCATGGCCTGCGGCGACACCCCACCGATCCCCGGCCGCCGCGAACACGGCCACCGCCGCGTCGTTCAGCTCCGCGCTCGCGGCCATGTCGCTCGCGCTGAACTCCCCGTAGGCGCACAACCAGAGCGCGCGGCCGCGACGCGGCTGGTCGGCGACGGGCCGGTCGTCCTTGGCGGCGAGGGCGGGGCGTTCGCCGGTCATCAGGGCGAAGGCGCGTTGCAGAAGAGCGAGTTCGGGGTCGTCCGGGGACGCCGCCTGGGCCGCGTCCAGCCGCCGCCGGGCCTCGATGAGGCGGCCGCGCAGCAGCCACCACCAGCAGAGGGAGACGGTCAGCCCGGTCGCGGCGGCCGGGTCGGCACCCTCCAACGCCTCGTCCAACGCGGCGCGTAGGTTCGCCGCGTCGGCGTCGAGCCGGGCCAGCCACTCCTGTTGGCCGGCACCGCGCAGGTGGGGTTCGGCGGTCTGCGCGAGCTCTCGGTAATAGCGCAGGTGCCGGGCGCGGGTGTCCGTTTCGTCGGCCATCTCGTGCAGCCGTTCGAGTGCGTAGGCGGACACCGTCTCCAGCAGCCGGTAGCGCGGCCCGGCAGGTCCCTCGACGACCACCACCAGCGAACGTTCGACGAGCCGGGTCAACAGATCGAGGACGTCCACGTCGTCGACGCCGTCGCCCGCGCACACCGCCTCGGCGGCGTCGAGCGTGCAGCCGTCGCGGTGCACGGCCAGCCTCCGCAGGACGATGCGCTCGGGCGCGGCGAGCAACTCCCAGCTCCAGTCGATGACCGCCCGCAGCGTCCGCTGCCGTGCGGGCGCGTCGCGGCGTCCCGACGTCAGCAGCCTGAACCGGTCGCCGAGCCGGTCGGCCAGCCCGCGCACACCGAGCGCGCGCACCCTGGTCGCGGCGAGCTCCAACGCGAGGGGAATGCCGTCCAGGCGTCGGCAGATCTCCGCCACCGCGTCGTCCTCGGCCGTGAAGCCCGGCGCGACGGCGGCCGCCCGCGTCAGGAACAGGGCCTGTGCCTCGGCGGAGTCCAGCGGCTCCACGAGCACGACGGCCTCGCCCGCGACCGCGAGCGGCTCCTGACTGGTCGCCAGAATCCGGACGCCAGGCGCCGTGCGGAGCAGCAACGAGGCCAACTCCGCGGCGGCGTCGACGACGTGCTCGCAGTTGTCGAGGACGAGCAGGACGGAGCTGTCGCGCAGCGCCTGCGCGAGGCGGTCGGCGGGCGCGGTCGGCATGCCGATCCGGGGGACACCCGCCGGGGTGTCGTCGCGGAGCCCGACCGCGAACGCGATCTCCCCGGCGAGTTCGGCCGCGTCCCCGTGCCGCCCGGCGAACTCGACGAACCAGACCCCGTCGCGGAATCCGGGCATCGTGGGCGTGGGCCGGGCGGCGCCGCCAGGCGTGCCGCGCGGGTCTGTCGGACCGCCGAACTCCGCTGCCGCGACGAACGTGTCGAGCGCGGGGTCCGCCGAGTGCCGGAGTTCGGCGGCCGCGGTGTGCGCCGCCGTAGACCCGAGGGCGCGGTGGTGCGTGGTGACGGTGCCATCGGTCGTGCTGTGTGAGACCCGCTGAACGTCGGACTCCGCGTCGATGCCACCATGCGGCGCGCCGCCGGCCGACGGGCCTGGTCGGCCGCCCCCTACGGCCGACTCCGTGCCGGACGGGGAGGCCTGTCGAACGTCGGGCTCCGCGTCCGTGCCGCCGCGTGGCACGCCGTCCGCGGGCGGACCTGGACGGCCGTCCCCGACGGTCAACGACGCGCCGGACGCCAGCCGTTGTGCGGCCTCGAGCGCGAGCCGGGTCTTGCCCACGCCGCCGGGGCCGGTGAGCGTGACGAGCCGTGCTCCGGCCAGCACCCGCGTGACCTCGGCGAGCGCCGCGTCGCGGCCGACCAGCGGGGTCGACGTGGCCGGGAGGTTGGAGGGCGGACGGGCGGGCGCGGGAGGCGTAGGCGTGCTCGCGACTGCGGTCGCGCTCGCTGCGGCCGCGGAACCGGGAACGGAGCTGTGCACCCCCGTGGCCCCACCCCCGCTCGCCATGCCCGCAGTGGCTCCCCGCGCGGTCGGAGCGTCCAGCGCCGGGTCCTGCCGCAGGATCGCCTCGTGGAGGGCGGTCAGCTCGGGACCGGGGTCGAGGCCGAGCTCGTCGGCCAGCCTGTCGCGCAGATCCGCGTACGACGCCAGCGCCTCGCTCTGCCGTCCCGCCCGGTACAGCGCCCGCATCTGCACGGCGCGCAGCCGCTCGCGCAGCGGGTACCGGGCGACCAGGTCGGCGAGCTCACCGGTGAGGAGCACGTCGTCGCCGGCCTCCAGCCTGGCCTCGGCGTGCTCCTCGACCACCGCGAGCCGCTGTTCCTCGAGCCGGTGTGCGGAGGCGCGCACGAACTCCTCGTCGGCGAAGTCGGCGTAGGCGCGGCCACGCCACAGCGCGAGGGCCTCGCCGAGCCGCGCGGCCCGTGCGGCCGGGTCGGCGAGCGTACGGGCGTCGGCGGCCAGCACGCGGAAGCGCTCGGCGTCGACGCCGCCCTCGGACCCGTCGGCCGTCGGATCGACCACGAGCCGGTAGCCCGGCACCTGGCGCACCACCCGGTCGCGGCCCAGCACGCGCCGCAGCTGCGACACCTTGGCCTGCAAAGCGTTCGCGGGGTTGCCGGGCGGGTCGTCGCCCCACAGGTCGTCGATCAGCCGGTCGGTGGAAACCGTGCGGCCCTCGTGCGTCAGCAGGATCGCCAGGAGCGCGCGGACCTTCGCCTCGGGGACCGTGACCGGTACCCCGGCGGCGTCCCACACCGCCAGTGGACCAAGCACCCCGAACCGCATGCCTGCACGCTACACAGCCGCCCTGAGCGCACCGTCAGTGGATCATCAGCCGACCCGAAGCGCGTGCGAGCAGAGTCGTCCTCGTCGGAAAGAACACACCACGTCGGTGCGGCCGGAGGGAGCGGATCATGGCGAAGTACGCGGGCCGGAAGGCCGTCGTCGTCGGCGGTGCCACGGGCCTGGGGCTGGCGATCGCCAAGCGCCTCGTCGAGGGCGGCGCCCGGGTGCTGCTCACCGGCGGCGCGCCGGACGAGTTCGCGGACGCCGCCGCCCAGCTCGGTCCCACCGCGCGCATCACCGCGTGCGACCCGGCCGAGCCGGACGCCGCCGACGCGCTCGCCGGGGTCGTCGAAGGCGCCTTCGGGGCCCTCGACATGCTGTTCGTCACCACCGAGGCCGACCCCTCGGGCCAGGCCGCCGGGTCCGGCGACGTCCACGGCGACCGGCCGTTCGCCGTCGCCGCGAAACGCGCCTTCTACGCCGCCCGGGCGCTCGCGCCGCTGGTGGCCGACGACGGCGCGATCGTCTTCACCACGTCGGGCGCGGACGCCTGCCGGCCGGGAACGCCCGGCGCCGGCGTCCACGCGATGACGGCGTCGGCGACGCGCGCCCTCGCCCGGGTGCTCGCGGCCGAACTGGCGGACCGGGGCGTACGCGTCAACGCCGTCGCACCCGGCGCCATCGACACCGCGCGGGAGACCGAACCCGCCTCGTCCGGGGCGCGTGACGCCACGCGGAGCCGACGCGTCACGACCCCGCTGGGCCGCCGCGGCTCCGTCGAGGAGGTGGCCCGCGCCGCGCTGTTCCTGGCAGCCGACGCGACGTTCACCACCGGCACCGTGCTGGCGGTCGACGGCGGACTCGCCTCCTGCCCGGACCCCGACTTCGGGCCGTCAGCGGCCCTGGGCTGACCCGCCCGGGCCGAGCCGCATCCCCCGGTCCACACCTCCGCGAGGCGGCCGTGCCCGTCCGCCTGCGCTCACTCGCCACTCGCCACTCGCCACTCGCCCTCGCCACTCCCCGCCACCCGTGACCAAGGGACATCCCGCCATGTCTTCCACCGCGCACGCGTCCACCTCGAGCACCAAGGCCTCCGCGCCGGTCTCCCCCACCTCCTCGACACGCCCCGCGGCCCCGCCCCCGCCTGAACGCCGACGCCTTCCGCTGCCCGCGCTGCTGGCCCTCTCCACCGCGGTCTTCATCACGAGCCTCACCGAGACCCTGCCGGCCGGCCTGCTGCCCGCGATGAGCGGCGACCTCGGGGTCGGGGAGTCCGCGGCCGGGCAGACCGTGACCGTCTATGCCGTCGGCACCGCGCTGACCGCGATACCGCTGACCGCCGCCACCTCCGCGTGGCCGCGCAAGCGGCTGCTGCTGGCCGCGATGGCCGGCTTCGCCGCCGCGAACACCGTGACGGCGGTGTCCTCGTCCTACGCGGTCACCATGGGCGCCCGCTTCGTCGCGGGTGTCGCAGCGGGCCTGGCCTGGGCACTGCTCGCCGGATACGCACGGCATCTCGCGCCTCCGCACCTCCAGGGCCGGGCGGTCGCCGTCGCGATGGCTGGCATCCCGGTCGCGTTGTCCCTCGGTGTTCCGGCCGGGACGTTCCTCGGCGAAGCGGTCGACTGGCGTGCGGCGTTCCTGATCATGACCGGACTGACCCTCGGGCTGCTCGCCTGGATCGCGGCCCTGGTCCCCGACCAGCCCGGCCGTCCACACGCGGACGGCATGCCGATGCGGGCCGCGCTGCGGGTGCCCGGTGTCACGCCGGTCCTGGTCGTCACGCTCGTGTTCGTCCTCGCGCACACCCTGCTCTACACGTACATCGCCACGCTGCTGGACGAACTCGGCCTGGGCGGCGACACCGACGTCGTGCTGCTGGTGTTCGGCGCCGCGTCCCTGCTCGGGATCTGGCTGGTCGGTGTGTTCATCAACCGCAGGCTGCGCGCCCTGACCGTGGCCAGCACCGTGCTGGTCGCGGTGGCCGCCACCGCCCTCGCACTGTGGGCGGACAGCACCCCGGTGGTGTTCGCCGCGGCCGCGCTGTGGGGGCTCGGCTGGGGCGGCGTCCCGACACTGCTCCAGACCGCCGCCGGCGAGGCGGGCGGAGACGCCGCCGACGCCGCACAGGCCGCCCTGGTCTCCGTGTGGAACGCGGCGATGGCCGGCGGCGGACTCGCCGGAGGCCTGCTGCTCGACCAGTTCGGGTCCCGCTCGATCGCCTGGACCGCCCTCGTCCTCCTCGTCCCCGTCCTCGCCGTCGTCCTGGCGGCCCGCACCCACGGCTTCCCCGCCCGTCGTTCCGAAGGGACCGCGTCATGACCGCCAACGCCACCACCACCGACCTGTTCCAGCCCGCGCGTCTCGGCCGACTCACCCTCCCGAACCGGCTCGTGATGGCCCCGATGACCCGCAACCGGGCGGCCGCCGACGGCACTCCGGAGCCGATCATGGCCGAGTACTACGCACAGCGCGCCGACGCAGGCCTGATCATCGCCGAGGCCACCACCCCCAACGCGGTCGGCGCGACGTACCCCAACATCCCGGCCATCTACAGCGCTTCGCACGTCGCGGGCTGGCGCCAGGTCACCGGCGCGGTGGGCGGCGCGGGCGGCCGCATGTTCCTCCAGCTCCAGCACGGCGGACGCATCGGCCACCCCGCCACCAGCGGCCACCAGCCGCTCGCGCCGTCGTCGGTCCCGTTCCCCGACGCCATGCACACCCCGGAAGGCTCCCTTCCCGCCGTGCCGCCGCGCGCCATGACGGTCGACGAGATCCGTTCCACGGTCGCCGACTTCGCCCAGGCCGCCAGGAACGCGGTCGCCGCCGGGTTCGCCGGCGTCGAGGTGCACGCCGCGAACGGCTACCTGCTGCACCAGTTCCTCGGCCAGGACACCAACCGGCGCACCGACGCCTACGGCGGCCCTGTGGAGAACCGCATCCGGTTCACCGTCGAGGTCGTCCGAGCGGTCGTCGACGCGATCGGCGGCGAGCGGGTGGGCGTGCGCATCGCCCCCGGCGTCACCGCGAACGCCATGGCGGAAGGCGACACGGAGGCGATCTACCCCGCGCTGGTCACCGCGCTCGCCGGGATCGGCCCCGCGTACCTGCACATCGTGTTCGCCGATCCCGACCAGCAGCTGTTCCGCGACCTGCGGGCGGCGTGGCCGGGCACGCTGATCGCCAACCCGGTGCTCGGCTGGGGCGGCCCGCTGCCGGAAGACGGGGGGAAGGGCGCCGCCGAACGGCTGCTCGCCGCGGGCGCCGACCTGGTGGCGCTCGGGCGTCCGTTCCTGGCCAACCCGGACCTGGTCGAGCGGCTGCGCACCGGTGCCCCCGTCAACCAGGTCCGCGACCACGGCCTCATGTACACCGGCGGCGCGGACGGTTACACGGACTACCCGACGCTCACCGAGACCGCCGAAAACGAGGCCCTCGTCCCCGCGCTCTGAACGACATCCCCGCAACGCCGGAACCGGCCCGGACCCCACCCCAGGGTCCGGGCCGGCGGCATTGCGGGCGCGCCGAACTACCACATGACGTGCAGCCGTTCCGGCATGCGCTTCATGAACCCGGTGCGCCACACGATCTGTTCGACCGGCACCGCGAGCCGCAGCTCGGGCATCCGCTCGATCAGCGTCGCGACGGCGATCTCGGCGTGCTTCTTCCCGAGCGCGGTCGCCGGGCAGTAGTGCTGGCCGCCGCCGAACGACAGGTGGGTGCCGGCGTTCGCGCGCCGGATGTCGACGTGGTGCGGGTCCTCGAACTCGTCGGCGTCGAAGTTGGCGCCCTCCACCAGCACCAACACCAGTTCGCCCTTCCCGACCGTCACGTCGCCGAGCCGCACGTCCTCGAGCGCGAGCCGCGGCAGGCCGTCGCCGATCGACAGGTTGACGCGCAGGAGTTCGTCGAGCGCGGTCGGGATCAGTGCGGGGTCGTCCCGCAGTTCGCCCCACACCCGCGGGTTCTGGAGCAGCGAGAACACCGCCATGGTCAGGAACGCCGACGTCGAGATGACCCCGGCGCCGAAGAACGTCACGCCGACCGTGGCGAGCATCTCGTCGGTGAGGTGCGCGTAGTCGGGGTCGGCGCGCAGCGCGGCGATCTCGGCGACGAGCCCGGTGGTGGCCGGGTCGTCGAGCCGCTCGGCCATGTAGGCCATGTCGCGGTCCCAGTTGAGCTTCGCCGCGGTGACCGGGCAGGCCGAGTTCATGAACGCGATGTCCAGGCTCTCCGCGAGCCGCGGCCCGTCCGCCTGCGGGATGCCGAGGATGCGGCAGTGCAGCGCCTCCGAGTACGGGTTGGCGAACCGGGCGCGCAGGTCGACGGGTGCGCCGTGCGCCAGCATCCCCTCGACGAGTTCGGCGGCGTGCCCGCGCATCCAGTCCTCGAGGCCCTCGGACTTGGGGTTGATCGCCTTGAGCACCGCCTTGCGCAGCCCGACGCCGGTGATGTTGCCCATGTTGTTGACAACCTCGGGCGGGATCGTCAGCGCGTACTGCCGCGGCGCGCCGGGTGCCGAGGTGTCCTTGAGGCTGAACCTGCGGTCCTCGAGGACCTGCCTGCACAGCCGATACGAGGACACGAGCCACGCTTCGTCGCCGGCTATCGTGCGGACCTTCTTGACCGGCTCGTCACGCAACGCCCCGATGTCGTCGGGAAGTCGGTCGCCGCGCCAGGAGAACGGGAAGCCCGGCAGCGCGTCCACGCCCGCGGCGGGTTCGGCCGCCGCGCGGTAGGTCGTCGTGTCAGCGGCCATCGTGGTCTCCCTCTGCTTCTGCGGGCGTGACGATCGCGTGCCCCTGGTTGCGCGACGCGCGCAGGCCGGAACCGCGGGAGTACAACAGCTCGGCCATCGGCAGGAGCTGGTGGTAGCAGTTGAGCGAGCTCGGCACCCCGAGGATCGCGGGGGTGTCGAGGAACAGCGGCGCCTCCGCGCGGACGTACTCCAGGCACACCTCGCGCTGGCGGGCGGTGCCGGCCTTGCCGTCCAGCACCTTCGCGGTCAGGAACGCGTCGACGAGCGAGTCGCACACGGCGCGGAACTGCGGGTCGGAGGCGAGGAGTTCGCCCATGTGCTCATGGATCTCGCGATAGGCGGGGTTGCCCGTGAACGACGACATGGCGTGCGCGTGGATGCGCCCGTCGCCGGTGTCGACGGCCTCGACGGCGCCGTTCACCTTGGCGCGGACGCCGCGCAGGTTCTTGACCGCCTTGCGGCGGGCGTCGTCGGCCGGGTAGCCGAGCGCCTCGTACATCTCCGCGACGTGCAGGTCGGTGTACACGAGGTCGACCCGCGCGAACCGGGCCAGGCCCCAACGGGCCAGGTCGGTGACGCGGCGGGCGGAGAAGTAGCTGTTGCCGGGCGAGATCCCGATCACCGCGTGCTCGCCTTCGGCGTAGATCACCTGGCAGTGCGCGGTGTACGGGCGGACCGCGAACGCGGCTCCGGGGTCTGCGGTGTGGTCGGCCGCCAGGCCGGTCGTGGGCCCGGAACTCCCCGGTGGACCACCGGTTTCGGGCGGAGGGGGCGCGAGGGTCAAGACGTCGGTCGATGTCGTCAACGGATCGGTCCTTCGCGGCGCCGCTAGTCCCTGGGAGCCCCGTGCTCCCGGTGTGGCGGCGACGCGATCAGTCAACGAGCGACTGCGGAGCGTGTCAACGACGAGCAAATCCTGCGCCCGGACGCAAGGCGGCGGCGGTGCGAAAACCTCCAAGACCCCGCGCCCGACCCGGTGGTTGTCGGAAACCTCCTGGTCGGAGGCGAAACGGAAGACATGGTCCCGGTTCTCGTCATATCCGGTACACACGCGGGCCGGGTCCGCGACGCCGGGCGGGGCGCGCCCGCCCCTTCGCGGGCCCGAGGTTCGGAGGTTCCGCCAAGGCCACGCGGGGCCGTCGTCACCCAGGCCGCATGGCGGCGAGGAGTGTGGGCACCGGACGGAACACGCCCTGCAGCCCGGTGAGCCGGAACAGCCGCAGCACGCGCGGCTCCGCGCACACCACCGCGAGCCGGTCGCCGTGCACCTGGGTGCCGCTGCGTATGCGGATCAGCATGCGCAGCCCCGCGCAGTCGAGGAACGACACCCCCGACAGGTCGACGACGACCAGCCCGTGCGGGCGCGCCACCAGCTCGTCGAGCCGCGGCGCGCACCGGTTGACGACGGCGATGTCGACCTCGCCGCGCAGCTCGGCGACGGCGCAGCCGTCGGTGAGGCGCACGGTCAGGTGACCGCCGTCCGTGCGGGCGCCGTGGCACGGTCTCGACCGCGCGTGCGCCGGTTGCTGATGTGTTCGGAGGCGTCCGTGTGTGGCGAGCCAGACGTGCCGCGGCCCCATAGCGCTCATCCCTTTGGGTTCACCTGCGTCGACCTGGAGTCTCCGGAACCCAACTTAGGCGTCGCCCGGACGGCCGCACAGCCCGGATGCGGGATCACCCCGAGGAGTTCACTCCTTGGGGTGATTTGTGGTCAAGGCGATTGACGAGGTTCGTCGATTCCGCGTCGACGGGGGACCCGCGACGGCCCTCCGCCCGGGTCGCGCTCCGGTGGTGAGCTCGACCGGGCCGGGGTGGGATGGAGGGATGAGGGTAGCCGCGGCCCCGTGGTGGGGCGAGATCCCCCCGGCGTCGGGCAGCATCGTCATGGCCACCGGCATTGTGTCGGTCGGACTGCACCTCACCGGCCACGAGACGTTCTCCCGCGTCCTGCTCGGCCTGGCCGGTGCGGTCTGGGTGGTGCTCGCCGTCCAGTTCGTCGAACTCCTGCTGCACGACCGGGCCGGCTGGTCGACCCGCGCCGACAGCCCGCCCGCGCTGACCGGCGTCGCGGGCACCGCCGTCCTCGGCACCCGCCTGGCGGTGCTCGGCTGGACGGGCGTCGCCGCCGCGCTCCTCGTGGTCGCCGCCGCGGTGTGGCCCGTGCTGCTCGTCGGCGTCCTCAGGCACTGGTCCCGCCCCATGCCCGGCGCCGCGTTCCTGGTCTGCGTCGCCACCCAGGGACTCGCCGTGCTCGGCGCCACGCTCGCCGGCCTGGAGGACGCCACCTGGCTGATGTGGACCGCCCTGGTGCTGTTCCTGCTCGGCCTCGTGCTGTACGTCGAGGCGCTGGTCCGCTTCGACTTCCGCCAGGTCCTCACCGGCGCGGGCGACCACTGGATCGCGGCCGGCGCGCTGTCCATCTCGACCCTCGCCGGATCCAAACTGACCGCCTCGACGGAGTGGACCGGCACGGCGCACCAGGCTCTGCGCACGACCACGCTCGTGCTGCTCGGCCTCGCGCTCGCCTGGTACGCCGTACTCGCCGTCTGCGAACTCCTCCGCCCGCGACTGCGCTACGACATCCGCCGCTGGGCCACGGTCTTCCCCCTGGGCATGACCGCCGCCGCGTCGCTGTCCACGTCCACCGCGGCGGGCGTCGCCTGGCTCGACGACCTCGGACGGGCGCTGCTGTGGGTCGCCGTCATCGTGTGGGCGCTGGTCGCGTACGGACTGGCCGCCCGCCTCCTCAGAGCGGGGTCTTCAACTCGCGGCCCTGAGCGTCGAACCCCCGAACCTTCACGTTCGGGCCCCCGTTGTGGGCCTTGACCAGGAACGTAAACGCCCGCACCCCCGGCGCGACCTCCACCGGCCGGACCACGACCGGGGCCTTCGCGCCCGGCCAGCTGATCTCGAGGTGGTCCACGGCGGCACCCGCGCGACCGGTGCCCCACGCGTAGCCGTCGGTGGCGCCCTCGGTCATGCCCTGGATCCCGCCCCAGCCCCAGTAGCCCGGGTCGCCCGCCATCTGCGGCGTGACGGTCTCGCAGGACGTGCCGGCCTCCCTGATCAGGCCGCGTTCCTCGGTGTAGCAGATCCTCACCGGGCTCTCGACCGCCGCGCGGACCAGCCACGGGGCCCCGTCGAGCGAGCCCTTCGCGATGATCCCGGACCCGGGTTCCCCGGGGACGCCGACGTCCACCGCACGGATGTCGTTGGACATGCCGTTCTCGGACAGCACCGACGACGCCACCACTGTCGCCCCGCCGCCGACGACCACCAGACCTGCGGTGAGCGCCGCGACCTTGCGCCACGGCTGCCACGTGCGGAACCCCGATGCGGTTGTGCTCCGTGCCACCGTCGGCTCGGGCTCCCCGGCCACGACCTCCCGCAGCTCCGCCAACAGCCGGTCCTCGAATCGCGTGCTCATGCGTTGACCTCCGACGGGGTGATGCGGACGTGCGGGGCGGCTTCGGAGGCGACGGCCGGTGCGGCCGGCACAGCGGCGAGCGCCTTGCGGGCACGGTGCAGGCGTACGCGCGCCGTCACGGCCCTGATGCCGAGCGCCGTCGCGGCCTCGGTGACCGTGAGCCCGTCGATCGCGACGAGCTCGATGACCTCACGTTCGCCCTGGGGGAGTTCGTTGAGGCGGGTGTAGACGCGGCGGGCCTCGGACTCCGCCGCGAACCGTTCTTCGAAGCGCTGGATGTCGTCCTCGTCGAGGAGGCGGCGGCCCGCGACGCGGCGCCGGGCGTCGAGTTCGCGCAGCGCGCGGCGGCGGCTGTCCGCGACGACGTTCCGGGCGATGCCGTACAACCACGCGCGGTCGCCGCCGGGACCGCCCCGGTACGACGCCGCGCCGCGGATCGCCGCCATGAAAACGTCGGCCGTCAGGTCCGCGGCCGTGTGCGCGTCGTCGACGCGGCGGGCCACGAAGCGGCCCACCGCGTCGATGTGACGCCGGTAGAAGTCCTCGAGCGCGTCGGGGTCGTGCGCGATCCGGGCTATCGAGGCCCGGTCGGGTATCTCGTCCAACATGCTGCTCCGTGGGGCTCGGTGGTGGGGTGCGTACGCAGGCTTGTGGTCCACCGCCCCACGGACGTTACGGGCAGGTCCTCAGAGCGCGTCCGCGAGGTCGGCCAGCAGCCGGCGCTTCGGACGCGCACCGACCAGCGAACGCACCGGCTCCCCGGCGCGGAACAGCATCAGCGTCGGCATGCTCATGACCCCGTACGCGGCGCTGGTCGCGGGGTTCTCGTCGACGTCGAGCGACACGATGCGGAACCGGTCCTCCTCGGCGGCGAGTTCCGCGAGCACCGGCGCGATCATCCGGCAGGGCCCGCACCACGCGGCGGTGAAGTCGACGAGCACGGGCACGTCCGAGGCAAGCACCTCGTCGGCGAAGGTGGCGTCGGTGACGGCGGGCACGGCAGCCTTGGTGGAGATGGACATGGTTCTCGGTTCTCCTCACGGTTCGTTGACGGTTGCGCCCGCCGGGGGCGGTGGCGGGCAGGAGACATCGCCCGAGCGCGGCGGTCCGCGTCCGGATGCGTCAGGCCGCGGCTAGGCGGCGAACAGGATTACGACAGATGGCACTTCGGATCGGGCCCGCCGGGGATTCCGGCATCGGCCGCGACCTCGGCCCGCGCCAACTGTGCGGCCACCTCGGCACGGACGTCCTGCATGCGCGCGATACAGGCGTCGAGCTCGGCGAGCTTGGCGCGATAGACGTCCAACGACGCGGGACACGCGTCCCCCGCGTCGTGCCCGGCCCTCAGACAGTCCACGAACGGCCGGGTGTCCTCGAGGTCGAACCCGAAGTCCTGCAGCACCCGGATCTGCTCCAGCAGCCGCAGGTCGGCCTCGTCGTAGTCCCGGTATCCGTTGGCGCCTCGGCGTGCGGCGAGGAGGCCTCGGGACTCGTAGTAGCGCAGGGTGCGCGTGGTCGTGCCTGCGCGCTCCGCGAGCTCGCCGATCCGCATGTGGCTCCTTCCTCCGACCAGGCCTTCTCTCCGACGGTAGACCTTGACGTCTGCGTCAACGCCAGGCTTCTGGCCGCACCGTTCCTGACCTGGTTTTTGGTGGTGGCCTGACGCCCCTCCCGCTTTTTGATTTTCGCGCGGACGGCCCGCGCGTCAAGGCGCGTTGTCGCTGACGCGGGTCAGGTGACCTGTCTTGGCTTCGACGGGGCGCCTTGACCCGCGGGCCGTCCGCGCTGACTACCTCGCACCTGGCGGGAGGGGCGCGGGGTGTGGACGCACTTTGTTTGTTTTGGTCCGCCGGGCTGCGGTTTGCGTGTGGGGCGGCGCGGGTTTTGCTGCTTGGTTTTGTTGCGCTGCCGGGCTGCGGTTTCGCTTGGGGTGCGGGGCGGGTTTTGTTGCTGGGGTTCGTTGCGCTGCCGGGGTTCGTTCCAGCGTGGGGCGCGCGACCTCGGATCCCCCATCACTTTGCCGTCACGTATGCGAATCACCAGAACTCCCTCATCGGGGGGTGTTCGCGTCACACTCGCGTCACCGGACTCTGGTGTGGAGCTCGATGTCCGCTGCGCGCGGATCGTCCCCGTTCGACGCGACCCTCGCGTAGGGTCGGCGCACTCGGCCGCCTGGGCGTCGTGTCAGGTCTGTCGCGCGGATCGATCTGACGTCCCGTCTCACCGGAGTTCCGTCTTGCCTCTGCACCTCACCGCTCTCGCCGATCCTGACGAGAGCTCGTCCTCTCGGCGGCTTGCGTGGTTGGCCGCTGACGCCGGGGTTCCGGTCGGGACGGCTTTTCTGCGGCTGCTGCTCAAGGGCGGGCAGCGGCACCTGGCCGAGATCGACGTGCAGGTCCATCCCGCCGAGCGGCGTCGGGGTGCGGGGACCGCGCTGCTGGAGGCCGCGGCGGCGGCCGCGCGTGAGGACGGGCGGCGCAGTCTCGTCGCGCAGGCCGACGCCGGGACGCCGGGCGCCGCGTTCCTCGCCGCGCGAGGCTTCCGTGTCGCGTTGACGTTGACGTACGCGAGGTTGAGCCCCGCCGAGGCCGATCTCCCCGCGCTGTCGGCACTCGCCGGGACGCCGCACCCCGGGTACCGGCTGGTCGAGTGGGACGGCCTCGTGCCCGACGCGTTCGCCGACACCTACGTGGCGTCGCGCCGGGCGATGGACGACATGCCCATGGGCGCCGTCGACTACGGCGTCGTCGTGTGGGACCTCGACCGTGTGCGGTCCGCCGCCGGTGCCGTCGCCTCGCGGGGTGAACTGCTGTACACCGTCGCGGCCGTGGACGACGCGAGCGGCGCGGTCGTCGGCTTCACCGAGCTCGTCGTCCCCGGCGACGGGACGGGTGACGCCGTGCACTACGGCACCGCGGTGCTGCCTGAGCACCGGGGCCACGGCCTGGCCCGCTGGATGAAGGCCTTGTCGATCGTCCGCGCGTGCGAGCGCCACCCCGGGCTCGACGGGCTGGTGACCGACACGGCCGACAACAACCCGCACATGCAGCGCGTCAACGACCGCCTCGGCTACCGGCCGACGCACACCGCCCACGAGTTCCAGCTCGACCTGACGCCGACCGCGGACGCGTGACGCGGCGGCCCCGCACCTCACGGGCCGGCGCGTCGGTCAGCCGCGCAGCACGTCCACCAGCGCGGCGGTGTCCGCGCCGCCGCCCCCTTCCGCCGCATGACGCTGCATCAGGGCAAAGAAGGGCGCCAGGAGTTCGGTGCTCACGCCGTACTGCTCGGCGGTCCCGGTGAAGGTCGGCACGCCGGCCGCCTGCATGGCGAGGTTGGAGACCACGCCGGTGGTGTAGTCGCCGCTCTCCAGGCGGGCGGCGGTGGCGGGGATCACGTGCCCCATGGCGGCCACGTAGTCGGCGAGCAGGGGCGCGAACTCGGTCGGTTTGATGCCCTCTTCGCCGCGGATGAGCGCGAACGCGTGGGTGACCCCGGCGAACATCCCGTACATGCCGCTCAGCAGAGCGATGTCGTGAAGGCTCGCGAAGCCGGGGTCGGTGCCCACGAACTTCGTGCCCAGTGGCACGGCGAGCGTCTCGCGGTGCTCCTCGAACAACTCGGGGGAGCCGCTGTAGAACACATAGCCGCCCGCCTGCGGGACGTCGACCATCGTGGGGACGGCCATGATGCCGCCGTCGACGAACCGCGCGCCGCGCGCGTCCGCCCATGTGGCGCGGGCACGCGCGGAGGCCGGGGTGCCCGTGGTCAGGTCGACGAGGTCCTTGCCGGTCAGCTCGACCCCGTCCAACGCCTCCCGCACCGAGGCGTCGTCGAGCAGGATCGTGACGACGAGCCGGTTCGCCGCGACGGCTTCGGCGGCGCTCGACGCCACGGTGGCGCCCTCGTCGGCGAGCGCGGCGGCCTTGGAGGGCGTGCGGTTCCACACCGTCACGTCGTGGCCGGCGGCGAGCCAGGCGCGGGCGAAGGCGGTCCCCATGGCGCCGAGGCCGAGGAGTGTGAGGGAGCGGCGCGAACTCTCGTCGGCGGGGGTGTTCGTGCTGGTCAGGGCGTTGTTCAAGTCGTTCGTCGGCATGTCCACCACCTTCGCCGGGCGGCCGGACGCGCTCAAGTACGCACTTCGAAGTGACCGGTTACTCGAGGGGAAGCATCCAGGTCCGGGCGGGGTTGCCCGGAAGGATGGTTTCCGGCGAGGAGGGTTCGGCCCCGATGGCGAGCGAGCGGATGCGGCCCGGCCGCTACACCTGCGGCCTGGACGCCGCGATGGGCGTGGTCGGCGGCAAGTGGAAGGTCATGGTGATCTGGGCGCTCACCGCGCGGCCGGGGATCCGGTTCGGCGAGCTTCAGCGCGAGATTCCCGGGATCACGGTGAAGGTGCTGGCGTCGCACCTCAAGGAGTTGGAGGAGGACGGCATCGTGCGTCGCGTCGCGTACGCCGAAGTCCCGCCGCGGGTCGAGTACTTCCTGACCGACGCCGGGATCCGGCTGAACGCCGCCCTCGCGCCGCTCGGCGCCTGGGGCACCGAGCACATCCTGGGCGACACGCACGCCCCGCGGTCGGCCGGCGTGGGCTGAGGGCGCGGGCCTACTCGAGCGCGGCCGCCTTGCGCAGCAGCACCGTGCGTTCGCGGGCATTGCCGCACAGGCGTGCGGCGAACTCCAGTTCCTCACGCGCCTCGTCGGTGCGGCCCAGGCGGATCAGCAGCTCGCCGCGGACACTTGGCAGCAGGTACGAACCGGACAGCCGTCCGGCGGCCGCCAGTTCGTCCACCAGCGTGAGTGCCTCCCGTGGCGCGCCCGCCATCGCCACGGCGACCGCCCGGTTCAGCTCGACGACCGGTGACGGCGCCACCCGGCCGAGCGCCTCGTACAGCACCACCACGCGGTCCCAGTCGGTCTCGGCGACCGACGGCGCCGACGCGTGGCAGGCCGCGATCGCCGCCTGGAGGCCGTACGGTCCGAGCCCGCGCCCGGCCGCCGAGGCCCTGCCCAGCGCCGCCAGGCCGCGCCGTACCGCGGAGCGGTCCCACAGCCGCCGGTCCTGGTCCTCGAGCAGCACCGCCTCGCCGTCCGGCCCGGTGCGGGCCGGGAACCGCGCCGCGGTCAGCTCGAACAGCGCCAGCAGCCCGTGCACTTCGGGCTCGTCGGGCAGCAGCGCCGCCAGCATGCGGGCCAGCCGCACCGCCTCGTACGCGAGGTCGGTGCGCAGCAGCGTGTCCCCGCCGGTCGCCGTCGAACCCTCCGTGAACACGACGTACAGCACGCTGAGCACCCCGCCGAGCCGCTCGCGGCGCTCGTCGGCCGGTGGCAGCTCGAACGGCACGCCGGCCGCCGCGATCGTCTTCTTCGCCCGTGTGATCCGCGCCTGCACGGTCGGCACCGGCACCAGGAACGCCCGCGCGATCTCCTCGCTGGACAGGCCGCCGACCGCGCGCAGCGTCAGCGCCACCCGGGCCTCCGGCGACAGCACCGGGTGGCACGCCACGAACATGAGTGCCAGGACGTCGTCGTCGACCCGGTCCGGGTCCCACGGCAGGTCGCCCGGTGCGGCGTGCCCGGTGCCGCCGCCTGAGTCGGCCTCGCCCTCGGTGAGCGGCGCCGCGAGCAGCGCGTACCGCGCGTCCAACGCGGAACGCCGCCTGAAGCCGTCGACCGCGCGGCGGCGGGCGGTGGTCAGCAGCCAGCCCACCGGGTTGTCCGGTGTGCCGTCGCGGGTCCACGAGACGAGGGCCTCGGCGACGGCTTCCTGGGCGACGTCCTCCGCCAGCGCGAAGTCGCCGGTGTAGCGGGCCAGCGCGCCGACGATGCGCGCCGCCTCGATCCGCCACACCGCCTCGACGGCCCGCCGCGCGGCGGCGTCGGCCCGGAGGCCGGCGCCGGCGCCGCTGTCGGGCCCGGTGTCGTCACCGGGCCCGGTGCCGGGCTCGGGACCGGGCCCGGGTTCCGGCGTGCTCAGAGCTGGCCGGTCCGCTCGCGCCACGCGCGCTCCTTCACGATCCACTCGTTGTCCTGCGGGAACTCGTCGATGCCCGGCACCCGCCGGACCTCGCACTTGCTGCCCGGGAACGCCGGGAGCCGCCGGGCCCACTCGACCGCCTCCTCCTTGGAGGCCACGTCGATGAGGTAGAAGCCGCCGAACAGCTCCTTCGTCTCGCCGTACGGCCCGTCCGTGACGACCGGCGTCTCGCCGCTGAAGTCGACGACCACGCCCTGCGACGGATCGTCCAGCCCCTCGGCGGCCACGAGCACGCCGGCGCGGATCAGCTCCTCGTTGTACCGGCCGACCGTCTCGAGCATCTCCTCGAACGGGGTCTCCATCATCTTGGCCACGGACTCGTCCGAGCCTCGCATGATCAGCATGTACTTCGCCACGATCCGACTCCTTGCGGTGTAGGGGCGCCTTTCGACCCTCTCACTACACAGGTCGAACGGCGCGGACGCGGATCGACACCCCGGCCGGAAAACCTTTCCAGCTCCTCCGTGGGGCCGGGCAACCTCGCCGTGACGTCGCGTGGTCCTCCGTTCGAGAAGCCCGTGCCGACGCGCGGCACGCGAGCTCCGGAACGGGAGACCCGCCCATGCCCCTCCACGATCCACCGCGTCCGTCCGGGCGTCGGCCACGCCGCCTCGCCCTGCGTCCGCCGGTCGCGGCGGCGCTGGCCGCCGGCGTCGTCGCCGCCGCGGCGCTGCCCGCGTCGGCCGCGACGTCGCCGGGACCGGCCCCGTCCGGCGCCCGCCAGGGTGCCGTCGCGCACGCCACGGTCACGCTGCTGACCGGCGACACCGTCGCCGTCGACACGTTCTCGGACGGCAAACAGGCCGTCATGCCGCGGCCGGGACCCGGCCGGACCGGCGTGTCGTTCCTGACCCAGACCCGCGGCAAGGACGTCAGCGTCGTCCCGGAGGACGCGCTGGCCTTACTCACCAAGGGCGCCCTCGACCCGGCGCTGTTCGACGTGACGGGCCTGGTCCGGCAGGGCTTCGACGACCGCTCGACGCCCGTGCTGCCGCTGATCGTCCGCTACGACGGCGGCGCCTCGCTCGCGCCGAACGCCCGGGGCTCCGTCGCCAAGACCGCCGCAGCCGGACGCGACCTGCCCAGCATCAGCGCCCAGGCGGTCGGCGAACGCAAGGCCGACGCGGGCGAGTTCTGGCGCACCGTCGCCGCAGCGCCCGCCGGCTCGCGGCTCGCCCCCGGCACCGACGGCACCCTGGCGCCCGGTATCGCGCACATATGGCTCGACGGCCGCGTGGACGTGGTGCTCGACAAGAGCGTCCCGCAGATCGGCGCGCCCGACGCGTGGCGCGCCGGGTACACCGGGGCCGGCGTCCGCACCGCGGTCCTCGACACCGGCATCGACGCGACGCACCCCGACCTGGCCGACGCCGTCGCGGCGTCCGCCGACTTCACCGGCAACCCCAAGGGCGCCGTCGACGGGCACGGCCACGGCACGCACGTCGCGTCGATCATCACCGGCAGCGGTGCGGCGTCCGGCGGGCGCTACAAGGGCGTCGCGCCCGACACACAGCTGCTCGTCGGCAAGGTGCTCAGCGACCAAGGCCGCGGCTCGGACTCGGAGATCATCGCCGGGATGGAGTGGGCGGTCTCCCAGAAGGCCCGCGTCGTCAGCATGAGCCTCGGCGCCGGCCCGACGGACGGGACCGACCCGATGTCGCAGGCGGTGAACGCGCTCAGCGCCTCCTCGGGCGCGCTGTTCGTCATCGCGGCCGGCAACAACTCCGGCCCCGGCACGGTCAGCACGCCCGGTGTCGCCGACGCGGCGCTCACGGTCGGCGCGGTCGACGGCGACAACCACCGGGCGGTGTTCTCCAGCCAGGGCCCGCGGCTCCTCGACCACGAGGTGAAGCCGGAGATCACGGCTCCGGGCGTCGACATCACGGCGGCGCGCGCCGCGGGCACCTCGCTCGGCCAGCCCGTGGACGACCACTACACGCGCCTCAGCGGCACCTCGATGGCGACGCCGCACGTCGCGGGCTCGGCGGCGATCCTCGCGCAGCAGCACCCCGACTGGACCGGCGCGCAGCTCAAGGACGCGCTCATCGGGGCGGCCACGCCCGGCGACGCTGGGGTGTTCCAGCAGGGCACCGGGCGGGTCAACATCGCGGCGGCGGTCGCACACACGGCGTACGCCAGCCCGGGCGCGCTGTCGACGTACCTGCGCTGGCCGACGAACGGCCCGGTCACGCGCACCGTCACGTACCACAACGACGCCGACACCCCGCTGACGCTGGACCTCGCCGCCGTCCCCGACCCGGGCGGCACGCTGCCGGTGCGGCTCGGCGCGACCAAGGTCACCATGCCCGCGCACGGGACGGCCGACGCGACGGTCACCGCCGACCCGGCGGCCATCGGCGCGGGCACGTACGGGGGAGTGCTGACCGCCAGCGGGCCCGACGGAACCGTCCTCATACGCACGGCGATCGGTGTCTACGACGAGCCGGAGCTGTACGACCTGCGCGTCACCGCCTTCGACCGCGACGGCGGCCCGATGGTCGGCGGCGGCGCCTACGTGATCAACCTCGACACCGGTGTGGGCTTCCCGCTGCGCGTGGTCGACGGCGGCGCGCTGGCGGCCCGCCTCCCCAAGGGGCGGTACACCGTCAGCGCGATGATCCACACCGACGCGACCGCGGCGCACCCGCGCAGCTGGACCGCCGTCGCGCGGCCCGACGTCACCGTCTCCGGCGACACCGCGGTGACGCTCGACGCGCGTGCCGGACTGCCGGCCAAGGTCGACCTCGACCAGCGCGACACCACGGTCGACGGACGCAGGTTCGGCTTCCGCGAGGACATCGGCGGCGGCCGGACCGGGTTCGACGCCACGCTGTACGACCCGGCGACCGAGGCGTACGCGGTGCCCGTCGCGACGACGAGCCACCCGTTCTCGTACCGGATCGACGCGTACCTCAGCGGACCGGCCGCGAGCGGCTCACCCGCGTACAACCTCGCGCTGGCCCGCGACGGCGGCATCCCGGCCGACCCGACGCTGCACGTGAAGACCGCCGAACTCGCCGTCGCCGACGTGAGCGTGCACACCCAGGGCGGCACCGGCACTGCGACGGTCTCCCGGCTCGCCGGATGGCCCGGCGACCCGGCCTGGAGCGGCTGGTTCCACAGCGTGGCCGTGCCCGGCACCGCGAAGGAGTACTTCACCGTGGGGACCGGGCTGCGGTGGGTGGGCGTCTTCGGCAGCGACACCGCGATGGAAGAAGGGCCGCCGGTGGCCTACCCGTTGGGCCGTACCACGGCGGAGTCCTGGAACAGGGCGCCGGTCGGTCCCGTCGGGGGCATGGGGCGCTGCGGCGACACCGGGACGGTCGTGTTCTCGCCGTTCGGCTCCCCGGCCGCCGATCACAACGCCACGTGGTGGGGCAACACCACCGGCAAAATGACGCTTTCGAAGGACGGCAAGCTCGTCGCCTCGACGGACGCCTTCCAGTTCGGCGAACTGCCGGGCATGTCCGCGGACAAGGCCGACTACGCGCTCCACCTCGAGGCGCAACGCGACGACCCCGCAGGACAGTTGGGGAACAACATCGACGCGACGTGGACGTTCTCCTCGGCCCGCCCGGCCGACGGCGGGTGCACGGACGGCTCCGTGCCGCTCCCGATCGTCCGCGTGGAGGCCGATCTCGACATCAACAACGCGGCAGCGGCCGACCGGCCGCTGATCATGACCGCGACCGTCCAACGTCCGGACGGAAGCCGGCCGCGTATCAAGGAGTTCGGGATCGAGGCGTCCGTCGACGGCGGCCGCACCTGGCTCCGGCTGCCTGCCGTTCCGGTCGGCCACGGCCAGTACAAGGTCATCGCCCCGCCGCCGGGACCGTTCCGCGGCGACGGATACGTGGCGTTGCGCACGACCGTGCGCGACACCGACGGCAACGGGCTGAAGCAGACCGTCTCGCGCGCCTTCCGGGTGGCGGGCCGGTAGTCCGTCCGCGGCCGACGACGCGGCCGGGTCCCGTCTCCCCGGGGCCCGGCCGCGCTCTCGTTCGGGGTGTGCGCGTCGTTGCTTGGCGGCGAGGTCAACCCTTCACGTAGCCCATCGCCTCGACGATCAGCCCGTCCCGCAGCCGCATGAGGTTGACGCCGCGCACCGACTCGGCCTCCGTCGGACCCCAGCGCAGCCGCCACCGGATCACACCCCGGTCGCCCGACGCGGTGATCTCCTCGGGCTCGAACTCGGCGTCGCGGGAGCCCGCGATGCCCTTCCACAGGGCCAGCGACGCGGCCCGGCCCTCGTGCCGCTTCCCGTCGGTGTTCTCCACCGCGCAGTCCTCGGCGACCAGTTCGTCCAGCAGAGCGGGCTCGTGCCGCAGGAACGCGGCGTTGAAGCGGTTCAGGACATCGAGCGTCTGCGCGTCCGACACGGGACTCTCCTTCGACCACGGACCCGCCCGCGGAACGCTGTCCGCGGGCGGGTCCGAACGACCTTGACACCCTGATCCTCCGCCTGACCTGACCGCCCCTCAATTCCCAGCTGGGTATCGCGGACTACACCTCGGCCACGAGGAACTGCTCGGCACGCGGCGGGCGCAGGCCGTCCGCGCGGTCGGCGAAGTACCGCGCGGCCAGCTCGTCCGGCGAGACGTGGACGGCCTTCGCGAACCCCGCGTCGAGTGCCGCCTGGCGCATGTCGTCCGGCGAGTACAGGCTGATGAACGGCGTCCCCGCGGCGGCGGCGCCCCGCGTCGAGAACTCCTGCACCTGCCGCTGGTCGGGCTCCAGCATGTCCAGCGGCAGCAGGAACGTCGTCGCGAACACCGATCCCGGTGCGAGCGCCGCGACCTGGCGCATCGTCAGCGCGTTGGTCTCGCGCGTCAGGTACATGCTGACCCCGGTCGACGCCACCACGGTCGGCCGCGCCGGGTCGAACCCCTCGGCGGCCAGCCGGTCCCACCACGAGTCCCCGGCCTCGAAGTCGACCGGGACCAGCGTCAGCCAGGACGGCACGTCGTACCCGAGCTCCGCCAGCCGCCGCCGCTTCCACGCCTGCGTGCCGGGCTGGTCGACCTCGAACACCCGGATCCGCGAACCGAGTTCGGGGCGACGCTGCGCGAACGTGTCCAGGCCCGCGCCGAGGATCACGTACTGCGTCACACCGCCGTCCGCCCGCTCGGCGACCAGGTCCTCGACGAACCGCGCCCGGGCGACCATCGCGGCCCGCACCCCGGCGACGCCCGGCATCGTCATGTCCCCGCGCCGCCGCCAGCCCTCGCCGGGATCGGCGAGCTTCAGCCCGACCTCGTCCTCGAGCACGTGCGGCGGGGCGTCCTCCAACACGTGCAGCGCCCGCCACAGGGCGACGCGCACCGCGGTGTGGTCCGGCTCTGTGGGCTCACCCATGCTGCGACCCTCCCGGCAGCGGCGCCTCAAGCGCGACGATCCGGCCGTCGGGATCGCGGACCAGCGCCTGCTGCGTGCCCCAGTGCGTCCGCACGAAGCCCTGCACGAAGTCCGGTTCCCGCTCGGGCGCGAACGCCTCCGCGTCGGCCACCTTGAGCACCGGGTGCGTGCCGAGCTCGCGGTCGTGCTGCTCCACGATGAACACGTAGGGCCCGCCGCCCGGATGCGACCACTGCCCGGACCCGTGGTCCGTCTCCACCACGCTCCGGAACCCCAGCGACTTCCAGAACGCCGCCGTGGCCCCGTAGTTCCGCGTCTCGACGAGGAACCCCTCGATCCCCTCAGTCGCCATCAGCCCGCTCCTTCCCCTCGTCCGCGGCACGCCGCAGGTACTCCACCAGCGCCGCCTCGACGATCGCCGACAGCGACCGCTCGGTGTCGACGGCGTGGTGCTTGACCTCCCGGATGAGCTTCACCGGCAGGTACACGTTGAACTGCTTGACCTGTCTCTCCGTGGCCATGCATAGGATGCTAGCAACCTAACCCGACATGTGCCGGCGCGCACTCGACCTCGTGTTCAGACGCCCGCGGACGACCCGTAGCAGGCGGCGATCGCGGCGGCGCGGTCGCGCAGGGCGGCGCGCAGCGACTGCGGGGCCAGGGCCTCCGCGTCCGTGTCGAGCTGCCACAGCGCCCACTCGGCGTGGCGCGCGTCCTGGAACGTCACTTCGAGGCGGAGCCGGCCGTCGGCGTCGGGTTCCTCGGCGCGGACGGCCAACGCGGTGTTCAGCAGCTGCTCGCGCCGCTCCGGGTTCACCCGTACCAGCACGGTCATCTGGTCGTCGGAGAGGAACGCCGCGCAGCGTTCCCGCCAGATCCGGTCCAGGTCGACCCGGTCCGGGCGCTCGGCCGGCTCGGGGAGCTCCTCGGCGGCGAGTATCCGCGACAGCCGGTAGGTGCGGTCCGCGCCGGACCGCGTCGCCAGCAGATAGCCCCGGTCGCGTACGGTGACCAGCCCGATCGGGTCCACCGTGCGCCACTGCGGCGCCCGGTCCGCGGCCGCGTAATGGATGCGCAGCTTGCGCCCGGCGAGCACCGCGCGCCGGACCTCGACCATGGTGGTGCCGGGCACCTCCTCGGCGGCCGTCCGGCGCGAGAGCAGGTCGGTCTCCGGCTCGATGAGCAGGCGCTGGGCCGCGTCGCCAGCGGTGGCCTGATGGCCTTCGGGCAGCGCGTCCACCACCTTGCGCAACGCCGACGCGAGCGCCGAACCGAGCCCGAACGCCTGCTCCCCACGCCCCGACCCGGCGGCCAGCACGGCCAGCGCCTCGTCGTGGTTCAGCCCCGTGAGCTCCGTCCGGAAACCGGGCAGCAGCGCGAACCCGCCGTGCCGCCCGCGCTCGGCGTACACCGGAACGCCCGCCGTCGACAACGCCTCGATGTCGCGCAGCACGGTCCGGGTGGACACCTCCAACTCCCGCGCAAGCGCAGGCGCGGTCATCCGCCCGTGCCGGCGCAGCAACAGCACCAGCGAGACCAGCCGATCGGCGCGCATGCGAGCGAACGTACCGAAATACATGACCAAGGATGTCGTGATTACCGCCGAGGCTTGAACCACGACGTCAACGGACGCGCGTATTTCCCCCACCAAACGAACGGAGCCGAAGTGGCCATGCAGCGGACGGCAGTCAACCCGGTGACCTGGTCTGTCGAAATGGGCTTCAACCAGGGCGAGATCGTCTCCGGCGACACCCGGACCCTGTACTGCTCGGGACAGACCGCGATGAGCGCCGACGGCAAACCCCAACACGACGGCGACATGGCGGCCCAGCTCGTCCTCACCCTCGACAACCTGGAAGCCGTCCTCCACGAGGCCGACATGACCCTCGCGAACCTCGTCCGGCTCAACGTCTACACCACCGACGTCGACCTGCTCTTCCAGCACTACGGCGTCCTGGCCACCCGCCTCGCCACCGCCGCCGTCGCCCCGCCCACCACCATGCTCGGCGTCACCCGCCTGGCGATCCCGACCTTGCTGGTCGAACTGGAAGCCACCGCCGTGGCCTGACCCGCTCAACCCGCCGCCGGCCCCGACCGGTTTGTCCGGTCGGGGCTGAACGCATCGTCAAGGTATGGCCGGCGTCAGGCGTTTGACCTCGCGGAGCGTCGGCGCGGTCTCCATGGTCTGGATTCCGGGCAGGGGGCCGATGCACCGGTCGATGTAGTCGTACAGCTCGGCCGGGTCGCGGAAGACGCCGTTGGCGACGAGGTTGGACGTTCCCGTGACGGCCGCGGCGAAGGCGATCTGTGGGTGCGTGGCGAGCGCTTCGCCCACGGTGCGCAGGTGCGCGGGGGCGACGTTCATCCACAGGCGGGTGGCCATGTGGAAGCCGAGGATCCGCGGGTCGAAGTCGACGGCGAGGCTGAGCGCGCCTTCGGAGCGGAGCCGGTCGAGGTGGCGTTGGACGCTGGACGGGGACCGGCCGGTGGCGGCGGCGAGCTCCGGCAGCGGGACGCGGGCGTCGCGGGCGAGTTCGGTGAACAGGGCGCGGTCGGTGGCGTCCAGGCTGAGCGGCGTGGCGGCGGCCGCGCCGGAATCCACCGCGGGCGCGGCGGCTTGTGGCGCGAACCGGGTGCCGTGCCACGTGCTGGTCTCGCCGACGAAGATGCGCATCATGCAGTGCGCGCTGACGGACAGTACGTGCGGGTTGCGCGGGAGCTTGCGGAGCAGCAGCGCGTCGCGGTCCTCGGCGGTGCGGGCGTTGAGCGCGCAGTAGAGCTCGGTGCCGCCGGACGCGAGCGTGACCCAGCTGGTGTCCGGGCGGCGCGCGAGGGCGTCCGCGATGGTGCCGGCCGCGTCCGGTGTGCAGTGCATCCGCAGCAGCCAGCGGGTCAGGCCGAGCCGGGAGGGGACCGGCTGGCCGACGACCCGCAGTCCGTGCGCGCGCAGCCGCTGGTAGCGGCGGGCGACCGTGCGTTCGGAGACGCCCAGGTCGCGGGCGATGCGGCTGAACGGCGCGCGGCCGTCCGTCTGCAGAGCCTGGAGCAGGCTCTGGTCGAGCCCGTCCCGAGTGACGTGATCCACCGAAGTACCCCGTTCTCCCGCCGGATTCTCCCGCCGCGAAGCGTATGGCTTGGGTGCTCCTGGAGCCGCCCGGATAGTGACCGGGAGGTCGTCCGCCTGTGTCCGCCGAGTGTGGGAGTGGGAATTCATGCGCGTCTGGGGCCCGTTGGCCGCGGTCTGTCTGGGAACGTTCATGCTGCTCGTCGACGTCACGATCGTGCTGGTCGCGCTACCGGCGGTGTCGGAGTCACTGGACTCGTCGCTCTCGCAGTTGCAGTGGGTCGCCGACGGCTACGCGCTCGCGGTGGCCGCCGCGCTGCTGGGCTCCGGGACCCTCGCCGACCTGTACGGCCGACGCCGGATGTACGCGGCCGGGCTGGTCGTCTTCGCGTCGGCGTCGGTCGTGTGCGGGCTGGCCCCCAACATGGCCGTACTGATCACCGCCCGCATGGTGCAAGGCCTGGGTGCCGCAGCGATGTTCACCACCACGCTGTCCCTGATCGGCACGCTGTATTCCGGGCGCCGCCTGGGCGTTGCCTTCGGTGTGTGGGCGGCGGTGGCGTCGGCCGCCGCAGCACTGGGGCCGATCCTCGGCGGCCTGCTCACCCAAGTCCTCGACTGGCGCTGGATCTTCTACGTCAACGTCCCCGTCAGCGTGCTCGCCCTGACGATGACGTTCCGCTTCATCCCGAGGCCCACGTGGACCGAACGGGACACCGCACAGCGCCTGGACGTGCCCGGCCTACTGCTCTTCTCCCTCGGCGCGGGCGGGTTCGTGTACGCGCTGACCGAGGGGCACAGCCAGGGTTGGACGTCGCCGCGGACCCTGCTTCCGCTGGGCGCCGCGCTGGCCGCCTTCGCGGTGTTCGTGCCGGTGCAGGCGCGCAGTACGCACCCGCTGCTGGACCTGTCGCTGTTCCGTCGGCCTGCTTTCACCGCGGCGATGCTCACCATCGCGATCGGCGAGGGCACCGTGTACGGGATCCTCCCGTACACGTCGCTGTGGCTGCAGTCGGTCCAGCACCTCTCGCCGATCGGCGCCGGACTCGTCGTCCTGCCGCACGCTGTGGCCGCCGCCGTCGTGGCGGTCGTCTGCGGGCGGTGGCTGCCCAAGCCCTCGCCCCGCCTGGGCGCCTCGCTCGGCCTCGCGCTCGCCGGCCTGGGCGTCGGCGCGGAAGGGTTCCTGGGCCCCGACTCCGGCTGGCCCGTCCTGGTCGGCGGCCTCGCGCTGAGCGGAATCGGCATGGGCCTGGTCTTCCAGGTCGCGGCCGCCCTGGCCCTCGGCTCGGTTCCGGCCGCCCGCGCCGGCATGGCCGGCGGCGCCTACAGCACGTTCGAACAGCTCGGCTACGCCTTCGGAGTCGCCGCGTTCGGCAGCCTCGCGGTCGCCACCATGACGACGTCCCTCGACGGCGACGTCGCCGACCCCGCCGCCGCGGCGCGCACCCTGTCCGGCGGAGGCGCCGACGCCCTCCTCGCCGCGACCCCCGCCGACCACCGACCCGGCCTGGACCACGCCCTCCACGCGGCGTTCGCCACCGCGCACAACACCCTCGCCCTCACGGCCGGAGCACTCTCCCTGGCCGGCGCCGCCCTGGTCCTGCACCTGACCCGCCGCCCGCACCCCGGCCAACCCAAGGCCCAGCCGCCCCGGAACACCCACCCCGAGCCCGCCCCGGCCGCGGTCGACTAGACCTGAAGGCGCCCCAGTAACGCCGTCAGCCCCGACCGGCGGACCGGTCGGGGCTGACGTCTGCCTGTTGCAGGCTGGCGGAGGATACGAGATTCGAACTCGTGAGGGGTTGCCCCCAACACGCTTTCCAAGCGTGCGCCCTAGGCCACTAGGCGAATCCTCCGCCGGATAGCTTACCGGAGGGTTCGGGGTGGTCGCGCACGAGTATCCAGGTGAGGGTGGCGACGGGGTGGGCGGAGCGCGGAGCGGGTTCGGTCGGGTACTGTTGGGGCCGGACCCCCCGTGTGGCGGCATCCTGCTGAACCCCCCCAGGGCCGGAAGGCAGCAAGGGTAAGCGGGCTCTGTCGGGTGCGCGGGGGGTCTTCATGTTTCCGGGCGGCTCGTTGGCGCGGGTCCGGGGTGGCTCCGGATGTCCTTCGGCCCGGCTATCGTCGACGTCGTGTCGCTTGCGCTCTACCGTCGCTACCGCCCCGAGACCTATGCGGAGGTCATCGGGCAGGAGCACGTGACCGATCCGCTCCAGCAGGCCCTGCGCAACAACAGGGTGAACCACGCGTACCTGTTCAGCGGGCCGCGCGGCTGCGGGAAGACGACCAGCGCGCGGATCCTGGCGCGGTGCCTCAACTGTGAGCGCGGGCCTACGCCGACGCCGTGCGGTGAGTGCCGGTCGTGCCAGGACCTGGCGCGCGGCGGTCCCGGCAGCATCGACGTCATCGAGATCGACGCGGCGTCGCACGGTGGTGTGGACGACGCGCGCGACCTGCGCGAGAAGGCGTTCTTCGCGCCGGTCAACTCGCGCTACAAGATCTACATCATCGACGAGGCCCACATGGTCACGTCGGCGGGCTTCAACGCGCTGCTGAAGGTGGTCGAAGAGCCGCCGGAGCACCTGAAGTTCATCTTCGCCACGACCGAGCCCGAGAAGGTCATCGGGACGATCCGGTCGCGCACGCACCACTATCCGTTCCGGCTGGTGCCGCCGGGTGTCCTGCGGGACTACCTGGAGAAGGTGTGCACCGACGAGGGCGTCGCCGTCGAGAAGGCGGTGTTCCCGCTCGTCGTGCAGGCGGGCGCCGGCTCGGTGCGTGACTCGATGTCGGTGATGGACCAGCTGCTGGCCGGTGCCGACGAGCGGGGTGTGACGTACGCCATGGCGACGTCGCTGCTCGGCTTCACCGACCGCGCGCTGCTCGACGACGTCGCGGACGCGTTCGCGGCGCGGGACGGCGCGGCGGCGTTCCAGGTGGTCGACCGCGTCATCGAGGGCGGCTTCGACCCGCGCCGGTTCGTGGCGGACCTGCTCGGGCGGCTGCGCGACCTGGTGATCCTGGCCGCGGTGCCGGACGCCGCCGACAAGGGCCTGATCGACGTGCCCGGCGACCAGCTCGAGCGGATGGTGCAGCAGGCGCGGGCGTACGGCCAGGCCGAGCTCACGCGTGCCGCGGACATCGTCAACACCGGTCTGACCGAGATGCGCGGCGCGACGTCGCCGCGCCTGCAGCTCGAACTGATCTGCGCGCGCGTGCTGCTGCCCGGCGCCGGGTCGGGGGAGCAGGCGCTCGCGGCCCGGCTGGAGCGTCTGGAGCGGCGGGTCGAGCTGGGCGGCGGCTTCGCGGCCCCGGTCGCGGCCGGTGCGGGTGGCGGCGGTACGAATGTCGCCGCTCCGCGTGCGGCGGCCGTTCCGGCGTACGACGAGCCGGTCGCGGCGGCGCGGCCCGTGGCGGAGGCCCCGGCCCCGCCGTCCGTCCAGCAGGCCCCCGCGCAGGCCCCGGCCCCCGCGCAGGCCCCGGCGGCCGAGGTGCCGGGTGGGCGTACGCCCGGTGCGTGGCCCTCGACCTCACGCCCCCCGCAGCAGCAGGCCCCGACGCAGTACGCGGCTCCCGCCCAGCAGGCCCCGGCCCAGCAGGCTCCGGCCCCCGCGCCCGCCCCGCAGCAGGCCGCACCGCCGGCCGGCGGCGGCGACGTCAACCGGGTACGCGGGATGTGGCCGCAGGTCATAGAGGCCGTCGCACGCCGCAAGCGGGTGACGTGGATGATGCTGCAGCGCGCGGGCGTGGCCGGGTTCGACGGGCAGACGCTGCAGGTGTCGTTCGAGCACGCCGGAGCGCGTGACGGGTTCGTGAACAGCGGGCACGACGAGGTGCTGCGGCAGGCCTTGCGCGACTCGTTCGGCGTGGAGTGGCGCATCGAGTGCATCGTCGACCCGGGCGGCGCCGGCGGCGGCGCGGGTCCGGGCGGCGGCCAGGGCGGTCCCGGCGGGGGCCGAACGTACACGCAGCCGCCCGCCCCGTCGGGCGGGTTCGCGCCGGCTCCGCAGGTCCAGGCGCCGCCCCAGCCGTCCGCACCCGAACCGCCCGCCCCCGGCGCGTGGCCCTCGACCTCGCGCCCGCCGCAGGACGCGCCGCCGCCCGCCGAGCCCCCGATGCCCGAGCCCCCGGCCCCGCCCGTGAGCCAGGCCCCGCCGCCGGTCCCCGAGTACGTCCCGCCCGCGCCGCCCCCGGTGGCACCGGAAGACGACGTGGCGGCGGACGACGACGAGGACATCGAGGACGACGGCGTGACGAGCCACGAGCTGCTGGCCCGCGAGCTCGGCGCGACGGTGATCGAGGAGACCTCGAACAACGGCTGACCCGCGCCGCGCGGTGCCGCGACGTGACCGAGGCGGGGCCGGCTGGGGCGGTGCGGGCAGTACGACCATCCCACCGCCCCTGTGGACGGCCCGACGCACGCGCTGTCGACCTCCCGCTACACCCGGGTGTCCAGGGGGTCCGCGGAACCGGTCCGATCATCCGACCGCCCCTGTGAACAGCGCCCGCCCCGGTTCGCGGTTTCCCGCTATACCCCCGGAGTGGGGGCCTCCACTCCGGTGTGAACATCACACCTCACCCGTCCTACCTTCGGCGTGGCTCGCCGTGCCCCGACTCCCTCCGAGGCCGTAGTCTCAAGCCGTGGGCGCCGAGTGCGCGCCGGGGCCGGTTCGCCGGAACACCTGGGCCGCGCGGTTCGTCGTTCACATGAGGAGTGAGGCGAGGGATCGCGCCGCGTGGCCGCCCGGGGGCGGCCCATCGGGCACGGCCCCGCGCAGACCCGCCGACGCGTCGGCGACCAGCGACGAAGGGTGCGTCCGTGTTTCCCGGTGGTGGCCAGCCCGATATGCAGCAGCTGCTGCAGCAGGCGCAGAAGATGCAGCAGGACCTCATGGCCGCGCAGGAGGAGCTCGCGCGCACCCAGGTCAAGGGCTCGGCGGGCGGCGGCCTGGTGACCGCGACGGTCAGCGGCGCCGGTGAGCTGCTCGCTCTGGAGATCTCGCCCGAGGCGGTGGATCCTGAGGACACGGAGACGCTCGGCGATCTGATCGTCGCCGCCGTGCGGGACGCCAACCGGGCGGCCGCGGAGCTGGCGTCGAAGGCGATGGGCCCGCTGGCCCAGGGCCTCGGCGGCGGCGGGCTCGGCGGCCTCGGCCTGCCGGGCATGTAGGACCGCACGACACGAAAAAAGCAGACGACCGCACACACCAGAGGAGCCGGAAGGTGTACGAAGGCGCCGTACAGGACCTGATCGACGAGCTGGGCAGGCTGCCCGGCGTCGGTCCGAAGAGTGCGCAGCGCATCGCCTTCCACCTCCTCGCCGCCGACCCGGCCGACGTCCGCCGCCTTGTGAACGCGCTGGTCGAGGTGAAGGACAAGGTCCGGTTCTGCACCGTCTGCGGCAACGTGGCGGAGGCCGACCAGTGCCGCATCTGCCTCGATCCGCGCCGGGATCCGTCGGTGATCTGCGTGGTCGAGGAGTCGAAGGACGTCGTCGCCGTCGAGAAGACCCGCGAGTTCCGGGGCCGGTACCACGTGCTCGGCGGCGCGATCAGCCCGATCGAGGGGGTCGGCCCGGACGACCTGCGGATCCGCGAGCTGATGACGCGGCTCGCGGACGGCGAGGTCACCGAGCTGATCCTGGCGACCGACCCGAACCTGGAGGGAGAGGCGACCGCGACGTACCTGGCGCGGCTGTGCAAGCCCATGGGTCTGAAGGTGACCCGGCTCGCCAGCGGCCTGCCGGTGGGGGGCGACCTGGAGTACGCCGACGAGGTGACCCTCGGGCGTGCCTTTGAGGGGAGACGACTGCTCGATGTCTGACGACCTGACCGACTTCACCGCGGAGATCGCCGACCAGATCGAGAGCTTCGTGGTGGCCGTCACGGAGGTGGCGCGCGGCGAGGAGCCGGGCGCGGCCGTGTCGATGCTGCTGCTCGAGGTCTCGCAGCTGATGCTGGCGGGCGGCCGGCTCGGCGCGATCGCCGACGTGGTGCCCGAGGAGCGCTTCGAGCCCGACGCGGGCCCGGATCCCGACGTGGACGCGCTGCGTACGTCGCTGTCGGTGCTGCTCGAGCCGATCGACGTCTACTACGAGGTGTTCGACCCGTACGTCCCGCGCCCGAAGCCGGTGGCGTTCCGGATCTCGGACGACATGGCGGACGTCGTGACCGACCTCGTGCACGGCCTGGCACACCACCGCGCGGGCCGGACGACCGAGGCGCTGTGGTGGTGGCAGTTCTCCTACCTGGCGAACTGGGGCGCGACGGCGAGTGCGGTGCTGCGGGCGCTGCAGTCCGTCGTGGCGCACACCCGGCTGGACGCGGCGGTGACCGAAGTGGAGTCCGCTGTCGACGACGCGCTCGGCGACGAGCTGGCCGACGAGCTGGCGGAGCAGCTGGACGACGCGGTGGTCCTGGGCGGACCGCAGGCGCCGGCCTCCTGACCCCGTCCCTCCCGTCCCACCCCGTCCGCCCCGACCGCGTCCGGCGCCGCACCGCAGCTTTTCGCGCGGCGCCGGGCCCGTACGCCACTTTTCGCGGCTTTCGATCTGGCCTGTTCAAAAAGCGATACTTACGTCTCACTATGTGAATAGCGCTTGGGCCGCACGCCTGCCTCGTTAGACTGTCTCGACCGCAGCTAATACGAAACGAGGAGCGCACGTGGGCCTTGTCGTGCAGAAGTACGGAGGCTCCTCCGTGGCTGATGCCGAGGGCATCAAGCGCGTCGCCAAGCGGATCGTCGACACGAAGAAGCTCGGCCACGAGGTGGTCGTAGTGGTGTCCGCGATGGGTGACACGACGGACGAGCTCATCGATCTCGCCCAGCAGGTGAGCCCCATGCCTGCCGGCCGCGAGCTCGACATGCTGCTCACCTCCGGTGAGCGGATCTCGATGGCGCTGCTGGCGATGGCGATCAAAAACCTCGGTGTCGAGGCCAGGTCGTTCACCGGCAGCCAGGCGGGTGTGATCACCGACTCGGTCCACAACAAAGCGCGGATCATCGACGTGACGCCCGGCCGGATCCGCTCCGCCCTCGACGAGGACGCGGTCGCGATCGTCGCCGGCTTCCAGGGCGTGTCGCAGGACACCAAGGACATCACGACGCTCGGCCGCGGCGGGTCGGACACGACCGCCGTCGCGCTGGCCGCCGCCCTCGAGGCCGAGGTCTGCGAGATCTACACGGACGTGGACGGCGTGTTCACCGCCGACCCCCGTGTGGTCAAGAAGGCCCGCAAGATCGACGCCATCAGCTACCAGGAGATGCTGGAGCTGGCGGCGAGCGGTTCGAAGGTGCTGCACCTGCGCTGCGTCGAGTACGCGCGCCGTTACAACATGCCCGTCCACGTGCGCTCGTCCTTCTCGGGGCTGCAGGGCACGTGGGTACGAAGCGAGTCCGAAGGGGACGACGTGGAGCAGGCGATCATCTCCGGTGTCGCCCACGACACCAGTGAGGCCAAGGTCACCGTGGTCGGGGTCCCGGACAAGCCGGGCGAGGCCGCGAAGATCTTCCGCACGGTGGCGGACGCCGAGATCAACATCGACATGGTGGTGCAGAACGTCTCCGCCGCGAAGACGGGTCTCACCGACATCTCCTTCACGCTTCCGATGACGGACGGCCACCGGGCCATCGAGTCGCTCACCAAGGTGCAGGACGACATCGGCTTCGAGTCGCTGCGGTACGACGACCAGATCGGCAAGATCTCCCTCGTCGGCGCCGGCATGCGCTCGCACCCGGGGGTGACCGCCGAGTTCTTCGAGGCGCTGTCGAACGCGGGGGTCAACATCGAGCTGATCTCCACGTCGGAGATCCGCATCTCGGTGGTGTGCCGCGCCGACCAGGTGCCCACCGCCATCCAGGCCGTCCACACCGCTTTCGGTCTCGACGCCGAGACCGAAGAGGCCGTCGTCTACGGAGGTACCGGCCGATGAGTACCACCCGCAAGCCCACCCTCGCCCTCGTCGGCGCGACCGGCGCGGTCGGCACCGTCATGCTCGACCTGCTGTCGACGCGGCAGGACGTGTGGGGCGAGATCCGCCTGATCGCGTCCGCCCGCTCGGCCGGCAAGAAGCTCGTCGTGCGCGGCGAGGAGGTCGAGGTCCAGGCGCTGTCCGAGGAGTGCTTCGAGGGCGTCGACGTCGCGATGTTCGACGTGCCCGACGAGGTGTCCGCGCAGTGGGCGCCGATCGCCGCCGCGAAGGGCGCCGTCGCCGTCGACAACTCCGGCGCGTTCCGGATGGACCCGGACGTCCCGCTGGTCGTCCCCGAGGTCAACCCGCAGGCCGCCCGGATCCGTCCGCGCGGCATCATCGCCAACCCGAACTGCACGACGCTGACGATGGTCGTGGCGCTCGGCGCGCTGCACGCCGAGCTCGGCCTGCGCGAGCTGGTCGTGTCGTCGTACCAGGCGGCGTCGGGCGCCGGTCAGCCCGGCATCGACACGCTGCGCGAGCAGCTGGCGAAGGTCGCCGACTCGGCGACGCTGGGCACCCACCCGGGCGACGTGCGGCGCGCGGTGGGCGACTTCGGTCCCTTCCCGGCCCCGCTGGCGCTCAACGTCGTGCCGTTCGCGGGCTCGCTCAAGGAGGACGGCTGGTCCTCGGAGGAGCTGAAGGTCCGCAACGAGTCCCGCAAGATCCTCGGGCTGCCGGACCTGCGGGTCTCGGCGACCTGCGTGCGCGTCCCGGTCGTCACCACCCACTCGCTCGCCGTGCACGCGGTGTTCGAGAACGAGGTGTCGGTGGCCCGCGCGCACGAGATCCTCGCGGGCGCGCCCGGCGTCGTGCTGTGCGACGACCCGGCGAACGGCGAGTTCCCGACGCCCGCCGACGCGGTGGGCACCGACCCGACGTGGGTCGGCCGGGTGCGCCAGGCGTTCGACTTCCCGAACACGCTCGAGATGTTCATGTGCGGCGACAACCTGCGCAAGGGCGCCGCGCTGAACACCGCGCAGATCGCCGAGCTGGTCGCCGCCGAGCTGGCGGAGTCCGCGGCCGCCGAGTAACCGACGCGGTCGGCCCCGTCCCGGGGCCGCCACGCCGGATACCGGTACAAAGCACTGCCAAGCGCACACGACGCGGCCGGCCGAGTCCCCACGCGGGGACGCGGCCGGTCTGCTCGTGTGCGCCCAGGCGCGTCCGGAACATCACGAAGACCCTGTCTGACGACGCGTCAACCTATAGCGTGTCCCCAGGTCGACAGCCCGGTCTCCATGGATCGGCGCGGCCGGCGTGTTGGCGGCGCCGGCCCCGCAACCTTCCGGGGTGACCGGATGTCTAACGTTCGTGGCGGAGTTGGTGGGGGTGGAACCACGGGTGAAGCGGGGCGTCCGCCCGGCGCACCCGCCGGTCGATATGCCGGCGTCCCGGGCGAACATGCCCTGGGGCGCGATATCGGAGCCGGCCGCGGAGACGGTGCCCGACGCGGCCGAGACGACGGCGGGAGCTGCGGTGTCCGGTGGCGCGGGCGTGTCCGTCGACCTGCTCACCGAGACGTACCGCGCGCACTACGGCACGCTCATGCGGCTGGCCGCGCTGCTGCTCGACGACCCGCACTCGTGCGAGGACGTGGTGCAGGAGGCGTTCGTCCGCGTGCACGTGGCGCGCCACCGGCTGCGTGAGCCCGACAAGACGCTCGCGTACCTGCGGCAGACCGTGGTCAACCTGTCGCGCTCCACGCTGCGGCGGAGGCTGATGGCCATGCGGCTGATGCCTCGGCCCGTGCTGGACGAACCGGCCGCCGAGGAAGGCGCCCACGAGGTCCTGGAGCGCGACGCGCTCGTACGGGTGCTGCGCGACCTGCCGAGGCGCCAGCGGGAAGTGATCGTGCTGCGTTACTACGCCGATCTGACGGAGGTTCAGGTGGCTGACCTGCTTGGGCTGTCGGTCGGTTCGGTGAAGGCGTACGGCTCGCGAGGGCTGGACGCGCTGAGGGTCCGGATGGAGACGTCGTGACCGCGATGAACGAGGACCCGGGCAGGGACGGGCAGGTTCCCGACGACCTGTCCGAGGAAGTACGCCGCCGGCTGCACGAAGCGGTGTCCGGCATCCGGCCCGCGCCGGACGCCCTGGAACGCCTGCGCGAGGCCGTCCCCGCACGCCGCCGCCGACGCCGCGCGACCGCGCTCACCGCGGCGGCGACCGTCGTGGTACTGGCGATCGCGACCCCTATGGTGCGCACCGTGGTGCTCACCGACCAGAACTCGACCGGCTCGGAGAGCAACCCGGCGGCGAACGTCGACGGCAGCGGCGACCCCAGTGATCCGAACGGTGCGACCGCCAAGGCGACCGGCCGCTCGTCGTCCGTCGGCTCGACGGTCGGCGGTGCGGGCGGGGGCGGCCACAGCACGTCCGGCCCGGGTCAGGCGACGGTGTCACCGACCGCACTGCCCACCGCCGGCACCCTGCCGACCAGCCTCGCACCGCTGGCCCCGAGCGGCGGCGCGACGACCGCGACCGGCACCGTCGCCCCGACCGGCGCCCCCACCGCGCTGGCGCCGCCGCCCGCGTGCGGCGTGACCGACCTGGAGCAGGGGCTGGCGACCGGGCTGGAGCCCGGCGGTCCTGGCGCCGACGGACTGACCTACGGCACCGTCGCGATCCGCAACGCGTCCAAGCGGGACTGCTCCATCTCCGGGCCCGGCATCGTGCTCGTCGCGGCGCCGCCCGGCAACGCGCCGGTCCAGGTGTCGGTGAAGATGCACGTCACCGGCGACCCGGCGATGAAGCTCCCGGACATCCCGCCGTCGACCGGGCCGCTCGTGGTCCGGCCGGGTGCGACGTACGAGTTCAAGTTCGCGTGGGCGCCCACCCTGGGCACCGGCAAGGACGGCAGCTGCACTCCGGGCGACAACCCGGCCGGTCCGCCCCCGCCGGTCCCGTCGCTCGCGTACATGCTCGCGGACGGCGGCGTGAAGCTGGCCCAGGTGACGCTGTCCGCGGCGTGCGGCGGCATGGTCTACCGGACGGACGTGTACCCGACCGCCGGCTGACGACCCGACGGCCGGAGGCACCGCCCGGCCCGGTTACCGTGGTGGGGTGTACCGCTTCCTCCTGCAGCCGCGCTGGCTGGCCTTCCACGTCCTCGTGCTGGTCGCGGTGCCGGTGTGCGCGGCGCTCGGGCTGTGGCAGTTCCACCGCTACGGCGAGCACAAGGGCAGCGGCACGGTCGCCGAGGAGAAGGTCGCCGCCGACCCCGCGGTCGCGCTGAAGGACCGGCTCCGCGGCGGCACCGCCGTCGGCGGCGACGACCGGGGCCACACCGTCTTCGCGGACGGCCGCTACGACACGGCGCACCAACTGCTCGTCCCCGGGCGCGAGATCGACGGCCGCACCGGCTCGTACGTGCTCACCCCGCTGCAGCAGCCGGGCGGGGGACCCGCGCTGCTCGTGGTGCGCGGCTGGGTCCCCGGCACCCCGGACACGCCGCCCACCGCCCCCGCCGGTGACGTGCGGATCACCGGCCGCCTCGAACTGTCCGAGACCGAGCACGGCTCGGGCATCGACCGGATCACCGGCCTGCCCGCCGGCCAGGTGTCGCTCATCAGCACGCCCGAGCTGGTCAACGTGCTGCCGTACCCGCTGTACGACGGCTATGTGGCGCTCACCGCGCAGGAACCCGCCGCCGACCAGGGCCTGCTCGCGGTGCCGCCCGCCAAGGAGCAGACGAGCGGCGGCATGTCGGGCCGCGCCTGGCAGAACCTGGGCTACACCGCCCAGTGGTTCGTCTTCGCGGGCGCCGCGGTGTTCCTGTGGTGGCGCGTCGTCAAGCGCGAGCTCGAGGAACGCCGCGAGGCCGAGGAGGCCGAGGTGCTGCGCACCCTGGGACTCGCCCCGGCCGAGGACGGCCCGGCCGTCTCCGCCTGAGACCCCGGAACGCCGGAAACGCATCGACCCGGGGGCGTCCGCGGACACCACCGGGCCGATGCGTTCAGGAATCCGAACCCTCAGCGGGCGGGCAGCCCCAGGTGCCGGGCCACGAAGTCCAGCTCCTTGCGGACCTGCCGGATGCGCTCCTCGACGACCGCCGAGCCGTGCCCGGCCTCGTACCGGTACACCTCGTGCGCCGCGCCCAGGCCCTCCAGCCGCGTCACGTAGTTCTCGATCTGCCGGATCGGGCAGCGCGGGTCGTTGAGCCCGGCGCTGATGAAGACCGGCACGCGCACGTTGCCGATGTACGTGATCGGCGACGAGGCCGCGTACCGCTCGGGCACCTCCTCGGGCGTGCCGCCGACCAGCGTGCGGTCCATCGCCTTGAGGGCCTCCATCTCGTCCTCGTACGCCGCGACGTAGTCGGCGACCGGCACCGCGGCCAGGCCCAGCGACCAGTCGTCGGGCTGCACACCGAGGCCGAGCAGGGTCAGGTAGCCGCCCCACGAACCGCCGGACAGCACCAGGCGCTCCGGGTCGGCGAGCCCGGACCCGACCGCCCACGCGCGCACCGCCGCGATGTCCTCCAGCTCGATCAGGCCCACACGCTCGCGCAGCGCGTCGGTCCAGTCCTTGCCGTAGCCGGTCGAGCCGCGGTAGTTCACGCGGACCACCGCGAAGCCGTGGTCGATCCACACCGCGACACCCGGCGCGAAGTGGTCGCCGTCATGTGCGGTAGGACCGCCGTGCACCTCGAACACCGTCGGGTACGGGCCCTCGCCCGCCGCCGGCCGCGAGACCAGCGCGTGGATGAGCCCGCCGGGGCCCTCGACCCAGGCGTCCTCGACCGCCACCGAGCCGGGCGCCCGGTCGCCGGGCGGCACGAGCACCGTGCCGCCGCCGGTGGACCGCAGCTCGCTCGGCCGCTCACCGCTCGACCACAGGTACTCCACGGTGCCGTCGGGGCGCGCGGTAGCGCCGAGGACCGTCCCGGCCGGGGTGTCCAGCCGCTCGAGCCGGCCGGCCGCCAGGTCGTAGCGGTACAGCTCGGACCGGGCGTGGTGGTCGTGCTCGACCAGCAGCGCGCTCGCGTCCGGGTACCAGTCGACGCCCACGTCGCCCGGCAGGCCGAGGTCGATCTCCTGCTCCTCGCCCGTCAGCGGGTTCCAGATCATCGGCTCCCAGCGGCCGCGCCGCTGGTGCGACACCAGCACACGCGGGTCCCCGAACACCGGCGCGAAACCGGTGCACGACAGCCCGGACACCGGGGCCACGCCGGGCTCACCGTCGTGCAGCTCGGCGACGACCGAGCCGTCGAGGCGCACGGCGCGCAGCGAGGGGTGCATGGTGTCGCCGTGCTCGCTGTGCTCGATGACGACCAGTGTGTCGTCCTCGGACAGCGCCGAGACACCCGCGGACTCACGGTGCCGGTAGATCTCGACGGGCGCCGAGCCGGACCGGACCACGTGCACGGTCGAGCCGTCCTCGTCGGTCGAGCAGGCGATCACGGAGAGGCCGTCCGCGCCGATCGACAGGCCCGCCGGGTACGAGGGAGCCAGCCCCGGCGCCGCCGCCTCGTCGGGACCGCCGCCGAACGGCTGCCGCATCCACACGCCGAACTCGTCGCCGTCGGTGTCCGCGAACCACCAGATCCACTCGCCGGTCGGATCGATCGAGGCCATCGTCGTACCGTTGGCCCGCTCGGTGACCTGGCGCTGGGCGCCGGTGGCGCGGTCCCACGCGTAGATCTCATAGGTGCCCGACGCGTTCGACAGGAACACCGAGCGGTCGGGAGCGTGCTCGGCCCAGTCGGGCAGGCTGACACGCGGCGCCCGGAAGCGGCGCTCCCACGCGGGCTCGGGCTGGGACGTGGGCGGGTTCGTCTGGGGACCGCCGGGCGCGACGCTTTCGGGTGCCGGAGTGCCGGGACCTGCGGCGGTGGCCAGTGGCGCGGAGTCGGACATGCGGTCCATTGAACTACGCGGATGCCGCCCGCGGGCCGGTCCGCCCGGGTGGGCTTGTGGCCACGGGGACGGAGCGACCCTGGTGGGGCGGGGTGCGACGGTCCGACGGGCCCTGCCATCCTGGCCGACGAACCCGGGCCGGTAGGGAAGACGGGGGAGACGCCATGACGGGAAGCACGTCGCCGGACGCGGCCGCATCCGACCAACCGCAGCCAGCCGATCCCGACCTCACCCAAGCACTCGACGCCGTCTCCGCCGTGAACCCGTTCTTCGCCGTCGCGACCAGCACCCAGCCGCCGGCCGGAGCGCCGTTCCAACCCTTCACAACCGTGTACGCCGGCGCCGCAGGCGCGGCCGTCGAGCACGAGACCGCCGCGAAGCCGAAAGCGACCGAAGCCGACGCGGACGACCACCCGCTCACAGCGGCCACTCAGCGACTGGCCGAGCGCCTCCACACCCCCGAACCCCGGGTCGCAGCCTCGCTACTGCATCTCGGTCTCGCCGCCCGGCTGTGGTCGGTCGCGCTCGGGGCGGCGGTGCTGGGCGGCGTCGTCCCCGACCTCGACCCCGCACGCACCTACTGGCGGATGCCAGGACCCGGCCCTGTCGAGCTGTGGCTGCCGAACGCCAGGCCGCTCGGCAAAGCGGCGCGGCCCGGCGACGTGCCGCACCTGACCGACCTGCTGCACGAGGCCGTCGCAGTACGGAACCTCACCCCGCTCAACCGAGCGATCCGGACGGTCTCACCGCTCGCCGAAGGCCTGCTGTGGGGCAACGCCGCGTCCGCCCTGACCGGCACCGCGCGCATGCTGCACCAATGGTGTGGTGCCGATCGCCCCGACGAAGCCCGCACCGCCGTCGCAACGGCAGAACTCCTGCTCGCCACCCCGGAGCTGCAAGGCACCGGCACATGGGAGGCGTCGCCGCCAGACGGTTTCCGGCGCACCAGCTGCTGCCTGTACTACCGGACGCCAGAAGGCGGAACATGCGGCGACTGCGTCTTCGGCGACCACCCGCCGCGAAGCGCCTGAGCGCCGGCTCGCCCACGGGTTTCACCCGATCTTCCGAACGGCACTGCGGGGGCGGGCCGCCGAGGTGGCCGGCCCGCCCCCGCCGATCACGCTGCGCGCACCCCAGCCCCGGCCCCGCGCCCAGCCCGTTCACGCTCCACAGCCACGGGGCCTTCCTCGCCCGGCTGTTCGTCGGCCGCGCGCAACAACACCACGAGGTCGCCGCGGGCCCGGGCGACCCGGGAGCGCACGGTCCCGACGGGGCAGCCGATCACGCGCGCCGCCTCGCCGTACTCCAGCCCGGCAAGCTGCGTCAGGGCGAACGCCTCGCGCCGCTCAGGACGCAGCGCACGGCACAGGTCGACGAGCGCGACACCTTCGTCGAAGCCGGGCACGCCGACGTCCTGGCCGCGGTCCAAGGCGCCTTCCCAGTCCGGGTGGTCCACAGTGCGCGGCCGGCTCGCAGCCGCCCGGTAGCGGTCGACCGCGACCCGGCGCGCGATCGACATCAGCCACGTACGAGCGGACGCCGCACCGGTGAAGCGCGGCAGCGCCGTCCAGACGCGCAGGTAGGTCTCCTGGGTCAGGTCGTCGGCGCTCTGCGCATCGGTCAGATAGGCGAGGAAACGCCACACATCACGATGCGTCGCGCGCACGAACTCCTCAACAGCACCAGGCAGTCCAGCCCCAGCGGCGAGCGCGCAGCGGGTCACCGCCGCGTCGTCGACGGGACGCCGGGCAGGCAGCAGGTCGGTGGTCAACATCCACGTCCTCACATGGGCGTGTGGGCGCGCGGACACACCGCCCGAGGGCGGCCGCCCGCACGGAAATCCGACGGAGAGGGCGCCAGACCGCCGCCTCGCGTACAGCCCACCGTGGGAAACCAGCTCCCGGCAGGGCCGTTCGACCCGTGGCGCAGCACGGTCGGACGCGTACGGCCTCCCGGGTCGGACAGCGGACGGGAGGACGTCAGGCGGCGGCGAGCCCCGACGGCGGCCCACGGCGGGTGACCGGCCCGCCGACCCACCGAGCAGCAGGCAGCGGAACACGCCGCACCACCACACCAAGCCGAGGCCACGGCACCTCGGCGGCCCGCCGCACCCACGCCAACACCAGCGCCAACGCGGCCGCGAACACCCCCAAGGCAGCGGACGCCAACAGCGCCACCACCCGGTGCACGGCCTTCTCGCCACGCCGCAGCCACAACGCCGTCAAACACGCCGCCACAAGGTGCGCCGCCAACATGAGCAGGCCGGCCGAACCGCCCTCCCACGGCAGCGAATGCCCCGCCATCCCCTCAGGCATGGCGTGCCCGGCGTGCCCGGCCATGACCTGCCCGTCCGGCATCACATGCGACGCCCCGAGCACCGGCGGCCGCTCCGCCAAGACCGGATTCAACCCCATGTCGGCCAACAGCTCCGCCGCGTCCCCGCGATGCACACCGGGCCCAGGCGGCGACCCCTCGTTGCACAACAGGACCCGCAGCCACTGCGCCTCGACCTCGGCCCGGCTGGGCGTGATGGTGACCCCCGCCGCAGCCGGCCGGTGCGCCAACGCGAACACCACGTGCAGCACGGCCTGCGCCGCGACCAACGTCCCGCCGATCGCGACCAGCCCACGCTCCCGCGAGGCCCCGAACCACCCGACGACCACCAGTACAACGAACGCACAGAACGGCGCCCATGCCGCGACGGGCATGCCGGACACCATCGTGTGGCCGCCGAGCGCGAGCACAACGCACACGGCGGCGAACAACACGGCGCGCACAACGCGCAACGGTGACCGGGCAGACATGGTGCGGTAAATGCTGCCACCCCGGGTGAGCCACCGAGCCAACGGGAGGCGACGGAAGTGCGGTGACGCGAGTGTGACGCGGAGACCCCCCAATGAGGGAGTTCTGGTGATTCGCATACGTGACGGCAAAGTGATGGGGGGGTCGAGGCCGTGCCCCCGCCCAAGTCAGCAGGCGCGGCCCCACGCTGGAACGAAGCCCGGCAGCGCAACGAACCCGAGCAACAAAACCCGCCCGGAACCCCACGCAAACCGCAGCCCGGCGGAGCAAAGCAAATAAAGCGCGTCCACACCCCGCGCCCCTCCCGCCAGGTGCGAGGTAGTCAGCGCGGACGGCCCGCGGGTCAAGGCGCCTCCCGAACCCCGGGACAGGCGATCAGTTCCAAAGAGCTTCACCGCGCCTTGATGCGTGGGCCGTCCGCGCGAAAATCCAAAGGCGGGAGGGGCGTCAGGCCACCGACAACGAGCCAGGCCAGGAACGGCGCAGCCAAGCACCCCACCCCCGTCGGGAACTCGCCACGCCTTTGGTCCGACTACCTCGCTATGCCCCGCCGCGACCCCGCGCCGGGACCTCCGAGAAAGGACCGTCGAGACCATGTCCCCCCGCAGCCGGGTCGCCGCCTACACCGCGTTCCTGGTCTGGGCGTTCGTGACCGCGTTCGTCTTCGGACGGCTGGTCGGAGACGGCCGTCCCGGTTCCACCGGACCCGCGGCGCCCGGCACGAAGGTCGGGCACTCGCACGGTCTCGGCCCCTTCGCCCCCCAGCCCAAGCCGGCGACTTCGCAGATCTAACGTTCGAGAGGGGTGGGCCGTGAGCTCGGCCAAGACCAACAAGACCAACAAGACTGACACCAACAAGACCAACAATTCCAACAAAAACAACAACAGCCGGATATCCGACAACGGCAGCGGCACCGGAAAGCAGTCCGCACGCGAACGCATGGCCGCCGAGCGTCAGCGCCAAGCCCTAGCCGCCCGTCGCCGCCGCGCCGCGATCGTCTCCGCCGCAGTCGCCGGCGTTCTGGCCATCGCCGTAACCGTCGGAATCGTGGTCGGCAAGCACAACGCCAGCAGCTCCTCGTCGGACGACACCGCAGGCCGTCCCCTCGTCGCACCCCCCGGCTCGTCGGGCCCGAACCAAACAGTCCTCACCGACGGTCGCCCCGACGCCCCCGCCGTCCTCACCGTCTACGAGGACTTCCGCTGCCCGTACTGCCACAAGGTCGAGACCGAACTCGGCCCGACGATCCGCGAGCTGGTCGACGCAGGCCGGGTGCGCGTCGAGTACCACATCGCCTCGTTCCTGGACGACCGTCTGTCGGGCAGCGGGTCCCGCCGGGCCGCGAACGCCGCCGCCTGTGCGCAGGCCGCCGGCAAGTTCCGCCCGTTCCACGACACACTCTTCGCGAACCAACCGGACGACGAAGAAGACGACGCGTTCGGCGACCGCTCCCACCTCCTCGACCTCGCCGCGAAGGTCGACGGCCTGCGCTCGCCCGCGTTCGACGGCTGCGTCAACGACGCGACGTACGCACCGTGGGTGAAGGCCGTGCAAGCCGACTTCAACGCCCGCAAAATCGGCGGCACCCCGACCGTCCTCCTCAACGGCCGTCCACTCACCGTCCTGACGAACCGAGGCACCCCCATCCCTCCCGAGCAGTTGCGCGCCGCCATCCAACAGGCAGCCCCCGCCGCTCCGACCAAATCCTGAACCCAACCGGCCCAACCCGCTTGATCGCCGCCCCCACCGTCCGGAGAGTGGGCGTATGGGCATCCCCACGATCGACCTTGAGGGCTGGCGGTCGGGCGACGAGGCGGTTCGCCGCGACATCGCCGAGACCGTCGACGCGGCGTTGCGCACGGCGGGGTTCCTGTTGGTGACCGGCCACAACGTCGACCCCGCCGAGCGCGCCCGCATCAGGCAGGGCGCGCGCCGCTTCTTCCATCTCCCGGAGGACGTCAAGCGTCAATACGCGGTCAAGGTCGGCCAACGCGGCTGGCTGGCCCCCGGCGCCGAAGCGAACGCCTACGCGGAAGGCGCCGAGAGCCCGCCGGACCTCAAGGAGTCGTTCTCCTTCGCGTCGGACGAACCGACCGGCGACGCGATGATCGACGCCGAGTGGTTCCTGCCGAACACGTGGCCGACCGAGGTGCCGGAGCTGCGCCCCGAGGTGGAGTCCTATGTGGGCCGGATGCGTGAACTCTCGAACCGGATCCTGGAACTACTCGGGACCGCTCTCGGGACCGCACTCGGCGCCGGCGCCGGCCCGGACTTCTTCACCGCACACACGCGGCACCCCACATGGGGCTTCAACATCAACTGGTATCCGGGCGTCGAACGGGTCGGTCCCGCCGCTCCAGGCCAGTTCCGGATCGGCCCGCACACGGACTTCGGCACGGTGACGCTGCTGGACCGCGAGCCGGGGAGTGGCGGGCTGCAGGTGTTCACGGAGGAGCGCGGCTGGGAGGACGCCCCGTACGACCCGGCGGCGTTCACAGTGAACATCGGCGATCTCATGGCCCGTTGGACGGACGGCCGCTGGAGCTCAGGCCGGCACCGGGTGCTGCCCCCACCGGAGCACGCTCCGGACGAGGAGCTGGTCTCGCTCGTCTACTTCTACGACTGCGACCCGGGCACCGACGTACGCGGCATCGACTCACACACCTACCTGCGCGGCCAACTGGACGCCATCACCGTCGACTGAGCTGAGGCGCAGCCAAAGGCTCGGCGTGGCACGCCCCGACACCAGCCCCGTCCGGCCTATGCTCCCGCTTGTCGTCCTTAATCGTGCGTTTTGTGCGGTTTCATCATCTCAGAGGAGACCGCGTGCCAGAGCAGCCGACGACCGAGCCGGACGCGCTCCTCCTCAAGGCCGGCCGCTTCTTCCGCCCAGGCACCGCGTCCCCCGACCTGCACAGCGAGATCCGCACCGGCGGCCGCGCGGGCGACGTGTTCTACCGGGACCGTTGGAGCCACGACAAGGTCGTCCACTCCACCCACGGAGTGAACTGCACCGGCTCCTGCCGATGGAAGGTCTACGTCAAGAGCGGCATCATCACCTGGGAGACCCAGGCCACCGACTACCCCTCCGTCGGCCCGGACCGCCCCGAGTACGAGCCGCGCGGCTGTCCCCGCGGTGCCGCGTTCTCCTGGTACACCTACTCGCCCACCCGCGTCCGCTACCCCTACATCCGCGGCGTCCTCCTCGACATGTACCGCGAGGCGAAGGCAAGACTCGGCGACCCCGTGCTGGCCTGGGCCGACATCCAGAACGACCCCGAACGCCGGCGCCGTTACCAGCGGGCGCGCGGCAAGGGCGGCCTGGTCCGAGCAGGCTGGGACGAGGCCGTCGAGATCGTCGCCGCGGCGTACGTCCACACGATCAAGGAGCACGGCCCGGACCGCCTGGTCGGCTTCTCGCCGATCCCGGCGTTCTCGATGGCGTCGCACGCGGCCGGAACCCGGTTCCACTCGCTGATCGGCGCGCCGATGCTGTCGTTCTACGACTGGTACGCCGACCTGCCGGTGGCGTCCCCGCACGTGTTCGGCGACCAGACCGACGTGCCGGAGTCGGGCGACTGGTGGGACGCCGCCTACCTGATGATGTGGGGCTCGAACGTCCCGGTCACCCGCACACCCGACGCGCACTGGATGGCCGAGGCCCGCTACCGAGGCCAGAAGGTCGTGGTCGTCGCGCCCGACTACGCCGACAACGCCAAGTTCGCCGACGAATGGCTGCACCCGCACCCGGGCACCGACGCGGCACTCGCGATCGCCATGGGGCACGTGGTCCTCAAGGAGTGCTTCGTCGACCGGCAGGTGCCGTTCTTCACGGACTACGTCGCGAAGTACACCGACCTGCCGTTCCTGGTCACCCTCACCGAACGCGACGGGGCGTACGTACCGGACAAGTTCCTGCGCGCCACCGACCTCGGCGACACCAGCGAAGGCGCCGCGTGGAAGACCGTCGTCCTGAACGCGGCGACCGGCCTGCCCGCAGTTCCCAACGGCTCGCTCGGCTTCCGCTGGACCGAGTCGGGGGCCGGGAAGTGGAACCTCGACCTGGACGGCGTCACCCCGCACCTGTCCCTGTACGGGCAGGAGTTCGCGGCGCCGACCGAGGTGCTGCTGCCGCGCTTCGACACCGAGGGCGGCACGCACGGCCAGGGCCGCGGCGACGTGGTGCGCCGCGGCGTGCCCGCGACGCACCTCGGCGGCCACGAAGGACCGCTGGTCACCACGGTGTTCGACCTGCTGCTCGCGCAGTACGGCGTGGCTCGCGACGGACTGCCCGGCGCGTGGCCGGCCTCCTACGACGACGCCGAGACCCCCGGCACGCCCGCCTGGCAGGAGGCGCACACCTCGGTCCCCGCCGCCACCTGCACGCGCATCGCCCGCGAGTTCGCGCGCACCGCGGAGGAGAGCCGCGGCCGCTGCATGATCCTGATGGGCGCCGGCACGAACCACTGGTTCCACTCGGACATCATCTACCGTGCGTTCCTGGCCCTGCTGCAGCTCACGGGCTGCCAGGGCCGCAACGGCGGCGGCTGGGCGCACTACGTCGGCCAGGAGAAGTGCCGCCCCGTCACCGGCTGGCAGACCCTCGCGGGCGCGGCCGACTGGTCGCGGCCGCCGCGCCAGATGATCGGCACCGGCTACTTCTTCGTCAACACCGACCAGTGGCGCTACGACCGGTTCAGCGCCGACGTCCTCACCTCGCCGCTCGGCACCGGGCGGCTGGCCGGCATGACCGGCGCGGACTGTATGGCGGCGGCCGCGCGGATGGGCTGGATGCCGTCGTACCCCACCTTCGACCGCAACCCGCTCACGCTCGGCGAAGGCGGCGACGGCGACGACGACCCGGTCGCCTCCGCCGTCGCGGAACTGCAGGCCGGAACCTTGAAGTTCGCGTGCGAGGACCCCGACGCGCCGGAGAACTGGCCGCGCGTCATGACGGTGTGGCGCGCCAACCTGCTCGGCTCGTCCGCGAAAGGCGCCGAGTACTTCGCCAAGCACCTGCTGGGCACGCACCACAGCCTGCGCGCCGAGGAGGCCCCAGAGGACGTGCGCCCGCGCGACGTGGTGTGGCGGGACGAGGCACCCGAGGGCAAGCTCGACCTGCTGCTGTCGCTGGACTTCCGCATGACTTCCACGACCCTGCTGTCGGACGTCACCCTGCCGTCCGCCACCTGGTACGAGAAGGCCGACCTGTCGTCCACCGACATGCACCCCTACGTGCACTCCTTCACGCCCGCCGTCGACCCGCCGTGGCAGACCCGTACGGACGTCGAGGCGTTTCACGACATCGCCCGCCGGTTCAGCGAACTGGCCGTCGGACACCTCGGCGTGCGCCGCGACCTGGTGGCCACCGCGCTCCAGCACGACACTCCCGGCGGCGAGACCGCCCAGCCCGGCGGCGTCGCCCTCGACTGGCGCAAGGGCGAGTGCCCGCCGCTGCCCGGGCAGACCATGCCGAACCTGGCCGTCGTCGAACGCGACTACCCGGCCGTGTACGCCAAGATGCTCTCGCTCGGCCCGCTCGCCGAGAAGCTCGGCCTGCCCGCCAAGGGCATCGCGCTGCACCCCGACCGCGAGGTCGAGGACCTGCGCGAACGCAACGGCGTCGTGCGCGGCGGCGTCGCCGACGGCCGGCCCGCGCTCGACACCGCCGTGAAGATGTGCGACACCATCCTCGCTTTGTCCGGAACCACCAACGGGCGCCTCGCCGTCCAGGGCTTCCAGACGCTCGAGGCGCGCACCGGCCGCGAGTTGGCGCACCTGGCCGCCGAGCACGAGGGCAAGCGCATCACGTACGCCGACACGCAGGCCGCCCCGGTGCCCGTCATCACCTCGCCCGAGTGGTCGGGCAGCGAGAGCGGCGGCCGCCGCTACAGCCCGTTCACCATCAACGTCGAGCACCTCAAGCCCTGGCACACCCTCACCGGCCGCCAGCACTTCTTCCTCGACCACGACTGGATGCACGAACTCGGCGAGGCCCTCCCCGTCTACCGGCCGCCGCTGGACATGCACCGGCTCTTCGGCGAACCGCGGCTCGGCGCCGACGGGCGGCGCGAGGTCACCGTCCGGTACCTGACCCCGCACAACAAGTGGTCCATCCACTCCGAGTACCAGGACAACCTGTTCATGCTGTCGCTCTCCCGCGGCGGCCAGCTCATCTGGATGTCCGTGGAGGACGCCGCCGCGGTCGGCGTCAAGGACAACGACTGGATCGAGGCGGTCAACCGCAACGGCGTCGTGGTCGCCCGCGCCGTCGTCTCGCACCGCATGCCCGCCGGCACCGTCTACATGCACCACGCCCAGGAGCGCACCGTCAACGTGCCCAAGGCCGAGACGACCGGCAAGCGCGGCGGCATCCACAACTCGCTCACCCGCCTGCTCCTCAAGCCCAGCCACCTGATCGGCGGCTACGCCCAGTTCACGTGGGCGTTCAACTACCTCGGACCCACCGGCAACCAGCGCGACGAGGTCACCGTGATCCGCCGCCGAGCGCAGAACGTGGAGTACTGACCCGTGCGCGTCATGGCCCAGATCGCGATGGTGATGAACCTCGACAAGTGCATCGGCTGCCACACCTGCTCGGTCACCTGCAAGCAGACGTGGACCAACCGGCAGGGCATGGAGTACGTCTGGTTCAACAACGTCGAGACCCGGCCCGGCCTGGGCTATCCGCGCCGCTGGTCCGACCAGGACCGCTGGCGCGGCGGCTGGGAGCTCACCAAGCGCGGCCGGCTCAAGCTCCGCCAGGGCGGGCGGGTGCGCAAGCTCGCCGAGATCTTCGCCAACCCCGTGCTGCCGGAGATCAAGGACTACTACGAGCCCTGGACGTACGACTACAAGGACCTCACCGAGGCCCCGCTCGGCGACGACTACCCGGTCGCGCAGCCGCGCTCGCTGATCTCCGGCGAGCCGATGGCGATCGAGTGGAGTGCCAACTGGGACGACAGCCTCGGCGGCGGCCCCGAACTCCTCGGCGACGACCCGGTGGTGCGGAAGCTCCGCGACGAGGTCGGCGCGCGCGTCCGCCTCGACTTCGAGCAGTCGTTCATGTTCTACCTGCCGCGCATCTGCGAGCACTGCCTCAACCCGGGCTGCGTCGCCGCGTGCCCGTCCGGCGCGATCTACAAGCGCGTCGAGGACGGCATCGTGCTGGTCGACCAGGACCGGTGCCGCGGCTGGCGGCAGTGCGTCACCGGCTGCCCGTACAAGAAGGTCTACTTCAACCACAAGACCGGCAAGGCCGAGAAGTGCACGTTCTGCTACCCGCGCGTCGAGGTCGGGCTGCCGACCGTGTGCTCGGAGACGTGCGTGGGACGGCTGCGCTACCTCGGCGTCATGCTCTACGACGCCGACAAGGTCGCCGAGGCCGCCGCGGTCCGCGACGACAAGGCGCTGTACGAGGCCCAGTTGGGGATCTTCCTCGACCCCGCCGACCCCGAGGTGCGCCGGGCCGCCGAACGCGACGGCATCTCGCACGAGTGGCTGGAGGCCGCCCGCCGCTCCCCGGTCGACGCGCTCATCCGCACCTACAAGGTCGCGCTGCCGCTGCATCCGGAGTTCCGCACGCTCCCGATGGTCTGGTACATCCCGCCGCTGTCCCCGGTCGTCGAGGCCGTCAGCGCGTCCGGGCACGACGGCGAGGCGGCCGGCAACCTCTTCGGCGCCATCGACGCGCTGCGCATCCCGCTGGAGTACCTCGCCGAGCTGTTCACCGCCGGCGACGTGCTGCCGGTGCGCGCCGCGCTGGACAAGCTCGCCGCCATGCGGTCGTTCATGCGCGACGTCAACCTCGGGCGCGTCCCCGACACGTCCGTCCCCGCGGCGGTCGGCATGGAGCCCGAGGCGGTCGAGGCGATGTACCGGCTGCTCGCCATCGCCAAGTACGAGGAGCGCTACGTCATCCCCACCGCCGCCGTCGCCGACGCGCGCTCCCTGGAGGAGTCCGCGCTCGCGGAGGGCTGCAGCCTCGACTACGACGGCGGCCCCGGTATGACCGGCCCCTTCGGCGACGACTCGGGACGCGCGTCGCTGCCCCTGGTCACCATCGAGAACTTCCACGCCGCCCGCCGCCGGCAGACCGCCGACCGCGAGGAGGACGCGTGAAACCCGCCGCCCGCACCTCCCTCAGGCACAGCGCCCGCGTCCTGCACCAGGCCGCCGCGCACTGCCTCGTCTACCCCGACGACGAGACGTGGCACGCCCGAATCCCGCTGCTGCGCGCGGCACTCGCCCACGCACCGGACCCCGCGGGCGCCCCGCTCCACGCGTTCCTCGACCACGCCGCCGCACACCCGGCCGCCGACCTGGCCCTCCACTACGTCGACGTCTTCGACTTCAAGGACCGGCACAGCCTCTACCTGACCTGGTGGACCGACGGCGACACCCGGCGGCGCGGCGCCTCCCTCGTCGCGTTCAAGACCGCCTACCAGGAGCACGGCCTCGACTACACCGACGAGGAACTGCCCGACTTCCTGCCCGCCGTCCTCGAGTTCACCGCCGCGACCGGCTCGGCGGAACTGCTCACCGCGCACCGCGCCGGGCTCGAACTGCTGCGCATCGCCCTGACCGAGGCCGGCACCCCGTACGCGCGCGTCCTCGACGCGGTCTGCGCGACCCTGCCCGGGCCCTCGCCGAAGGACCGCGCCGAGGCCCGAGCCCTGGCCGCCGCGGGGCCGGCGCGCGAGACCGTCGGGCTGGACGGGCTGCCGCCGTACGCACACCTGGGCCTGCTCCCCGTCGTCACCGGAGACCGCTGATGGACACCTTCCTGTGGGGCGCCCTGCCGTACGTCGTCTTCGGGGTGCTGGTCACCGGCCTCGCCTGGCGCTACCGCTACGACCAGTTCGGCTGGACGACCCGCTCGTCCGAGAGCTACGAGTCCCGCATCCTCAACATCGCCTCGCCGATGTTCCACTACGGCATCCTGTTCGTCCTCCTCGGCCACCTCATGGGCCTGTTCGTCCCGTCCTCCTGGACCGACGCCCTCGGCCTCGACGAACACGCCTACAACCTGCTGTCGTTGTTCGCCGGAACCGCCGCGGGCGCGCTCGCGGTCGTCGGCATCGGCATGCTCATCTACCGGCGCCGCCGCTACGCGCCGGTCTTCCGCGCCACCACCCGCAACGACAAGCTCATGTACGCCGTGCTCGTCGCCGCGATCGTGCTCGGCCTGGTCGCCAAGCTCACACACGCCGGTATCGAGACCGGATACGACTACCGCGACACCATCGCGCCGTGGGCGCGCAGCCTGTTCACGCTCGACCCGAAGGTCGGCCTGATGGCCGACGCGCCTGTCGCGTTCCAGGTCCACGCCGTCGTCGGCATGGTCCTCTTCGCGCTGCTGCCCTTCACGCGCCTCGTCCACATGTTCAGCGCGCCCGTGCAGTACCTGTTCCGGCCCTACATCGTCTACCGGTCCCGCGACCCGCACGACCTGGCCACCCGCCCCGACCGGCGCGGCTGGGAGCGCATCGGCCAGCGCTGACGGCAGGGGCCCCGTTCCGGCCCCGCGGTTGCCCCGCGCACCGTGAGCCCCCGCCGGGGGACGCGGACCGACGGCAGGCGCGGCGAGGCGGCATGATCGTCGGGCGCGGTCCGTGGGCCGCACGTCCCCCCATGCGCTGCCTCGAAAGGTCGGTACCCCATGCGTTCTTCCCGTGCCCTCCGGATATCCGCCGCCGCCGCGGCCGGGCTGTTCGCGGCGACCGCCCTCACCGGCTGCCTCGGCACGGACGACGACAAGGACAAGAAGGGCGCCGGGAGCCCGACCCCGTCCACCGTGCTGAGCGCCCCCGCCGCCCCGACCGCCCCCGCCGCACCCGCCGCGTCCTCCGGCAAGCCCGCCGGATCCCCGGGCGCGACCGCGTCGAGCCCCGCGGGCGGCACGGCGGCCAAGCCGTCGTCCGGCACCTCGACCGGCGACACCCGCAAGGTCGGCATGAACGACTTCAAGACCGGCGACTGCGTCAACCAGCTCGCCGACCGCTCCGAGAAGACCGACTGCGCCGGCCCCCACGACGCCGAGGTCGTCGGCGTCGCCACGCTGGCGGCCAACCAGTCGCCGACCTCCTTCACGTACGAGAAGGACACCTCGGACAAGTGCCACCAGATCGCCGACCCCGTCGTGGCCCGCCAGGCGGCCCCGGCCGACTTCGGGATCATCAAGAACTACCCGACCGCCGACTCGTGGCTCAACGCCAACGACCGCACGCTGTCCTGCATGGTCCACCGCAAGGACAACGCCAAGATCACCGGCAAGCTCAAGTAACCCCACCCCGGGCCGGCCGCCCCCCGCGGCCGGCCCGGAAAAAACCCGGCGGCGGTCACCCGCGCAGACACGCGACAACGACGAAGGCCTGGTCCGCAGTGCGGACCAGGCCTTCGACCTGTGTATCAAACGTCGGGGTGGCGGGATTTGAACCCACGACCTCTTCGTCCCGAACGAAGCGCGCTACCAAGCTGCGCCACACCCCGTTTGATGCGCGTTTAGCTTAGCGGACCTGGGGGCTGGGACGAAATCCGGTTTACGGCGGCGGGAAAGCGCAGGTCAGGCGGGGGTCAGGGTGAGGAGGGTGGCCTCCGGGGGGCAGGCGAAGCGGAAGCGGGCGTAGCGGGAGGTGCCGCAGCCGGCGGAGACGTGGAGGTAGGTCTCGTTGCCGGCGGACGCGTAGCGGGACAGGCCCTTGGCGCGCTTGCGGTCCAGGTCGCAGTTGGTGGTCAGGGCGCCGTAGAAGGGGACGCAGACCTGGCCGCCGTGCGTGTGGCCCGCGATGACCAGGGGGTAGCCCTCGGCGGTGAAGGCGTCCAGCGCGCGGCGGTAGGGGGCGTGGACGACGGCGAGGGACAGCTGGGCGCCGCGGTCCGGGCCGCCGGCGACGAGCTCGTAGCGGTCGCGGTCGATGTGCGGGTCGTCGAGGCCGACGAGTTCGATCTCCAGGCCGTCGAGCTTGAGGCGGCCGCGCGCGTTGTTGAGGTTCACCCAGCCGGCCCGGTCGAAGCCGTCGCGCAGGTCCTGCCACGGGTTCTCGGGGCCGTGCCGGCGGGTGCCGTCGTCGGGGCGCAGGTAGCTGGTCGGGTCCTTGGGGCGGGGGCCGAAGTAGTCGTTGGAGCCGAAGACGTACGCGCCGGGCAGCTCGGCGAGCGGCGCCAGGGCGTCCAGGGTCTCCAGGACGGCTTCGGGGTCGGACAGGTTGTCGCCCGTGTTGAGGACGAAGTCCGGCTTGAGCGCCGCGAGTCGGCGCAGCCAGTCCTGCTTCTTGCGCTGCCCCGAGACCATGTGGATGTCGGACACCTGGAGCACGCGCAGCGGGCGCATGCCGCGCGGCAGCACCGGCACCTCGACGCGGCGCAGTCGGAAGGATCGGGCCTCGTAGGCGGCGGCGTAGGTCAGGCAGGCTGCCCCTGTGGCGGCGATTCCCAGCGGCAGCGCAAACTTCGTTCGCATTCTTCCCATGGTTCCAGAGGTCGGCCCGGAGCGGGGAGCCGCTGGTCCGGTGCGTCGGCCCGGCGGCTAATTCGGTGTGGGCCGGTCGGGGCGGCTGCGACACTGGGGGCATGAGTACCTTCAAGACCCGACTCCAGGCCGACCTGACCGAGGCCATCCGCGCGCGTGACGAGCTGCGTTCCTCGACGCTGCGGCTCACCCTGACCGCGGTGACCAACGAGGAGGTCGCGGGCAAGGAGGCCCGGCAGCTGTCCGACGACGAGGTCCTGAAGATCGTCGTGCGGGAGGCCAAGAAGCGCCGCGAGGCCGCCGAGGCGTTCGACCAGGGCAACCGCCCCGAGCAGGCCGCGCGCGAGCGCGCCGAGGGCGAGGTGCTCGCCGAGTACCTGCCGCAGCAGCTCGGCGACGCGGAGCTGGCGGAGATCGTGCGGGCCGCGATCGCGGAGACCGGCGCCTCGGGCCCGTCCGCGATGGGCCAGGTCATGAAGGTCGTGCGCCCGAAGGTCGGGGACCGCGCCGAGGGCGGCCGGATCGCCGCCGAGATCAAGGCGCAGCTGGGGTCCTGACCCCGTCCCCCGGAAGGGGGCCGCAACACGACGCCGGGGGCGGTACGCGAGTCGCGTACCGCCCCCGGCGCCTTTTGTGCGGACCGCCGTGCGGCTACTGCCCGTTGGGGTTGCCCGGGCCGCCCGGGCCGCCGGGGCCACCCGGGTTACCCGGGTTACCCGGACCGCCCGGCCTGTTCTGGTCGTCCGGCTTCGGCGGGTCGGCCGGCTTGGGGTGCTGGTCGACCGGCGGCGGGATGGCACCGCCCGGCGGCGGCGTGAAGTACGCCTTCGGCTGCCCGGCCAGCGCGGTGGTCATCGCCTTGTTCCAGATCGGACCCGGCACCGTGGAGCCGTACACCGGCGACACCCGCTTGCCGCCGATCATGATCGGGCCGTCGTCGGGCTCCATCGTGATCGGCTTCTGCGGGTGGCCGACCCACACCGCGGTGGACAGCTGCGGCGTGTACCCGACGAACCACGCGTTCGTCTTCTTGTCGGTGGTACCGGTCTTGCCCGCGTTGTCGCGGCCGTCCTTCAGGCCGACCTTCTGGCCGGTGCCGCGCTCGGTGACGCCGGCCAGCAGGGCGTTGATTATGTCCGCGTTCTCGGGCTTGATCAGCTGGCGGCAGTTCGCGCCCGGTACCGGCAGCTTGGTGCCGTCGAGGCGGGTGACCTCGGTGATGGCGATCGGGGCGCAGTACTTGCCGCGCGCCGCGAAGGTCGCGTACGCGTTGGCCATGCTCAGCGGCGTCACGGTCTGCGAGCCGAGGGTCATGGACGGCGCCTGCTCGAGCGGCTTGCCGTTGCCGAGTGTCACGCCCATGTTCTGCGCGAGCGTCGCGACCGGGCAGATGCCCATGTCCTTCTCGAGCATCACGAAGTACGTGTTGATCGAGTTGGCGAGCGCGGTCTGCATGTCGTAGGTGCCGAACTCGGTCTTCGACTCGTTCTTCAGGCCCTGCTTGCCGTCCCAGCCGTTGCCCTTGACCTTGCTGCCGTCGCACGTCGAGAAGTTCTGGTCGTCGAACTTCATGATGTACGTCTCGGTCGTGTACTGCTGGCCGGCCTGGAAGCCCGCCTCCAGCGCCGCCGCGGCCGTGATCGGCTTGAACGTCGAACCCGGCTGGAAGCCGAGCTCGGAGCCGCCCATCGGCTTGCCCACCGAGTAGTTGATCACCGTCTGGTTCGCGGCGTTGTCGAAGCCGTACGGCCGGCTCTGCGCCATCGCCTTGATCTGCCCGGTGCCCGGCTCGATCATCACGACCGCGTCCGCGACCTCCTCGGTCTGCAGCACGCCCTCGGTGGCCGCCTTGTACGCGGCCTCCTGCATCTTCGGGTCGAGCGTCGTCTTGATGCGCAGGCCGCCGGCCCGCCACAGCGCGTCGCGCTCCTCCTTGGTCTTGCCGAAGACCGGGTCGTTCTTGACGACGCGCTCGGCGTAGTCGCAGAAGAACGCCGACCCGTTGACCTTGTCGGAGACGATGCAGCCGTTGGGGAGCGGCTGCGGCTTGAGGTTGAGCTCGGTGGCCTTGGCGGCGTCCGCGTCCGCCGGGCTGATGATCTTCAGCTCGGCCATGCGCGCGAGCACGATGTTGCGGCGCTCCTTGGCGGCGTTCGGCGCGGCGATCGGGTCGTACTTGGTCGGCGCGTTGACGACGCCGGCCAGCAGCGCGGCCTCGGGCAGCGACAGGTCCTTCGCGTGCTTGCCGAAGTACCGGTACGACGCGGCCTCGATGCCGAACGCGCGCTGTCCGAACGGGATGATGTTGAGGTACTTCTCCAGGATCTGCTCCTTGGTGAAGCGCTGCTCCATCCCGATCGCGTACTTGAGCTCCTTGATCTTCCGGGAGAGCTCCTGCTTGGTCGCGTCGGCGACCTTCGCGGGGTCGTCGCCGGCGAGCTCGACGAAGATGTTCTTCACGTACTGCTGGGTGAGGCTCGACCCACCCTGGACGTCGCCGCCCGACTGGTTCTTCACGAGCGCGCGCAGCGTGCCCTTGAGGTCGATCGGGCCGTGCTGGTAGAACCGCGAGTCCTCGATCGCGACGATCGCCTGCTTCATGATCGGGGCGACCTGGTCGATGCCGACGAGGATGCGGTACCGGTCGTACAGCATCGCGAGCTGGTTGCCGTTGGCGTCGTAGATGTACGACGGCTGCGCCAGGTAGGGCGCCTCGAGCTCGTTCGGGAAGTCGTCGAAGTTCTCGGCCCCGGCCTTCGCGGCCAGTCCGAGCCCGCCCACGATCGGCAGCGCGATGCCGGCGAGCAGCGCGCCCGCCAGTACCGCGGCTCCGATGAACGCGGCGATCCTGCCGGAGAAGCCTATGAAGGACGGCGGGCGCCCGGGGCGGCGACCCGGAGAGCCGGGGCGGGATTTGCCGGAGGGGGTACGAGCCATGCGCCAAAGACTACGTGGCGAAACCTCCGGCACGGCGGAGGGACTTCGCCTACTCTGTAACAGAAGCCGGGGGACAGCTCCCCTCGCCTTGTTCACCCTTTCGAGTGAATTCAGGCCAAGGCGGGAGCTACCCGGCACGCGCCCGGCATCCGGCCCGCCGGCATCGCCCCAGGTCGCGCAAGAGTTTTCACCCGGACGGGTGGGCCCATATTTGCGCATAGTCCGTCCGGGTCATTGATGACTGCCCAGTAGGGGCTGTTGCGCGCGCCCGTCTTTTCGTAGCGTCCTGCTTGGCAACGGGATTTCCCGTCGCCGCCGTAGGGGGAGCCTCGAATCGGGAGAGGACGGCACCAGCATGAGCTGGGTTACCGACTGGAACGCCCTGGCCGCGTGTCGCGCCAGCGATCCGGATGAGCTGTTCGTGCAGGGGGCGGCCCAAAATCGCGCGAAGGCCGTGTGTACCGGATGCCCGGTGCGCACCGAATGTCTGGCCGACGCCCTCGACAATCGCGTCGAGTTCGGGGTCTGGGGAGGTATGACGGAACGCGAGCGGCGTGCGCTGCTCCGACGCCGGCCGACGGTCACCTCGTGGCGCCGGCTCCTGGAGACCGCTCGTGAGGAGTACGAGCGGGAGATCCACGCCGACTACCACGAGAACATCGGCCTGCGAGCCGCGGGCTGACGCCCGTTCAGAAGGCCGCGTGACGGTCGGTGTGGCACCGGCACGCACAGCAGTACCGAACAACAGCACCACAAGGCACCACCCCGCGGATGCGGCGGCACCGCGGCGAACCGCCGACACGCACCTCTGGTCCACCGGGCCCGGGAGTCAGGCCCCGGCTCGGGGACCACGGTGCGGCGCCGGTGCGGTACGCCACGGCCTCCGTCGACCTGCGGGCACCACGCGCGGCACCGCCATGCCGCGTCGATCCCGCACGGCTCAGGCCAGGTGCTGCCCGATCGCCCGCAGCCCCTCCAGGTCGTGCACGTCGCCCGGCAGCGCCGGCACCTCGACCACCGGCACGTCCGGGTGGATCGACGTGAAGCGGGTGCGCACCCGCTCCTCCCGGCCGATCATCCGCAGCCGTTCCGCGTGCAGGGTGAGCAGCCCGGCGACCAGCCGCAGGTCCTCGGCCGACGGGCCGTCCTCGGCGGGCTCGTCGGCCCCTTCCTCCTGGTCGTACGCCAGCTCGATCAGTGTCTCGGCGGCCGCCGCGCTGCGCTCGGCCGACAGCTGGGCGGCGCGGGTCTCGTGCACGCGGTTGAGTACCAGCCCGGCGAGCGGCATCGACTCGGCGTCGAGGCGTTCGACGAAGTAGGCGGCCTCGCGCAGCGCGTCCTTCTCGGGCGCGGCCACCACGAGGAACGCCGTGCCGTTGGCCTGGAGCAGCTTGTAGGTGGCGTCGGCGCGCTTGCGGAACCCGCCGAAGGTGGTGTCGAGCGCCGCGACGAAGGTCTGGATGTCCTTGAGCAGGTGCGTCCCGACGACCTTGCTGAGCGCGCCCGTCATCAGTCCGACGCCGGCGGACAGGAACTTCAGCGCGCCGCGGCCGCCGACCTTGGCGGGCGCGGACAGGATGCGGATGAGCCGTCCGTCGAGGAACGAGCCGAGCCGCTGCGGCGCGTCGAGGAAGTCGAGCGCGGAGCGGCTGGGCGGGGTGTCGACGACGATGAGGTCCCACGAGCCGCCGCCGTGCAGCTGCCCGAGCTTCTCCATCGCCATGTACTCCTGCGTGCCGGCGAAGCTGGAGGACAGCGACTGGTAGAAGGGGTTCTCGAGGATCTGCCGGGCGCGCTCGGGGTCCGCGTGCTGTTCGACGATCTCGTCGAACGTCCGCTTCATGTCGAGCATCATCGCGTGCAGGCTGCCGCCCTTGGTCCGGTCGACGCCGGGCACCTTGCGCGGGGTGTTGTCGAGCTCGGTCAGACCCATCGACTGGGCGAGCCGGCGCGCCGGGTCGATGGTCAGCACGACCACGTCGCGGCCGCGTTCGGCGGCGCGCAGCGCGAGCGCCGCGGCGGTCGTGGTCTTGCCGACGCCGCCCGAGCCGCAGCACACCACGATGCGGGTGTCCGGGTCGTCGATCAGCGGGTCGACCTCCAGGGCCGGGCCGCCGGCCGGGGAGCGGTCGGTGGTGCGGTCCGCGGCGCGCTCGGCACCGCGTCGGACGCCGGTCATGCGACCCCCTGTTCGCGCAGCGCGTCGGCGAGCCGGTACAGGCCGCCGAGGTCGACGCCGTCGGCCAGCAGCGGCAGCTCGTACATCGGCAGCCCGAGCCCGCGCACGGTCGCGCGCTCCTGGGTCTCGAGGACGATCCGGCCGGCGTGCTCCTCGGCCTCCTTCAGCAGCGCCGCGACGAGCGCCTTGGTGGGCCGCACGCGCGCGGCGCGCAGCCCCGCCTCGAGGAGCTCGGCGTTGAGCGCGCGGCCGGTGTCGGTCTCGTCGTCGGCGTGCAGCGGCGGCCGGGCCATGTTGACCACCACGCCGCCGACCGGCAGCCCGGTGCCGGTCAGCTCGGCGACGCCGTCGACGGTCTCCTGCACCGGCATCTCCTCCAGCAGGGTGACCAGGTGCACCGCGGTCTCGGGCGAGCGCAGCACGCGCATGACGGCTTCGGCCTGCGAGTGGATCGGCCCGAACTTGGCGAGCCCGGCGACCTCGGTGTTGACGTTGAGGAACCGGCTGATGCGGCCGGTCGGCGGCGCGTCCATGACCACCGCGTCGTAGGCCCACACGCCCTTGACCCGGCGGCGCACCGCCTCGCACGCCTTGCCGGTCAGCAGGACGTCGCGCAGGCCGGGCGCGATGGTGGTCGCGAAGTCGATGGCGCCGAGCTTCTTGAGCCCCTTACCGGTGCGGCCCAGGTGGTAGAACATGTCGAGGTAGTCGAGCAGCGCTTCCTCGGGGTCGATGGCCAGCGCGTAGACCTCGCCGCCGCCCGGCGCCACCGCGATCTTGCGTTCCTCGTAGGGCAGTTCGGCGGTCTCGAAGAGCTGGGCCAGGCCCTGCCGGCCCTCCACCTCCACCAGCAGCGTCCGCTGGCCGCCGTGCGCGAGCGCCAGCGCGAGGGCCGCCGCGACGGTGGTCTTGCCGGTGCCGCCCTTGCCGCTGACCACGTGCAGGCGGACACCCTCCCAATCGGTGTCCGCGCCGGCCGCGCGGGGGCTGTCGTGCTGGGTCGCCTGGCTCACACAGTCGAGACTAACCATCTCCGCCGGGACGAACCGCGCGCGGTCGGCCGGGGTGACCCGCGTCACGCGGCGGGCGGGCCGCCGCGGGGCACGGGCCGACACCGGCCGACGCGCGCGTGGGGGTGCGGATCAGGTCACCGTCGCCCGGACCGCGAACCGCGGGTCGCGGTGCGCGCCGGTCGCGAGGATGTCGCCGAGCACCGCCGCGGCCTCGACGACGTCGGTGTAGGAGACGTACAGCGCGTTGAAGCCGAAGCGCAGGATGTCCGGCGGCCGGATGTCGCCGATGACGCCGCGGTCGATGAGCGCCGCCATGATCGGGTGCGCCTCGTCGTGCCGGACGGCGACCTGGCTGCCGCGCCGGGCGTGCTCGCGCGGTGTGGCGACCTCCAGGCCGAGCTCGTCCACGCAGGCGATGAACAGGTCGGTCAGGGCGAGGCTCTTGGCGCGGATCGCGGCCGTGTCGGTCTCGGCGAAGACCCTGACCGCCGCCTCCAGGGCGAGCATGTTGAGGAGCGGCGGGGTGCCGATGCGGGCCCGCGAGATGCCGTCGGCGGGCCGGTAGCCGGGCTCCATCGCGAACGGCTCGGCGTGGCCGTGCCAGCCGGTGAGCGCCGGGTCGAAGACGTCGTGCAGGCGCCGGGCGACGTACAGGAACGCGGGCGCGCCGGGGCCGCCGGACAGGTACTTGTAGGTGCAGCCGACCACGAAGTCCAGGTCGTGCGCGTCGGCGTCGATCGGGACGGCGCCGACGGTGTGGCACACGTCCCACAGCACGAGGGCGCCCGCGTCGTGGGCCGCGCGCGTGATGCCGGGCAGGTCGCGCAGCTCGCCGGTGCGGTAGTCGACGTGGTTGTACGCGACGACCGCGACCTGCGCGCCCTCGGCGGCCAGCACGCCGGCCACCTCGCCCGGGGGGACCCGGCGCACGGTGGCCCCGGACATGCGGGCCACGGAGTCGAACAGGTAGCCGTCGGTGGGGAAGCTGTCCGGGTCGGTCAGCACGACCGTGCGCCCGGGCCGCATGCGCAGCGCCGCGACCATGGCGTTGAACAGCTGGACGGACGTCGAGTCGCCGCACAGCACCTGGTCCGGCGCGGCGCCGAGGACCGGCGCGAGCGCGGCCCCGACCCGGGTCGGCGCGTTCCACCAGTCGTTGGCGTTCCACGAGCGGATCAGGTCGACGCCCCACTGGCGGTGCACGACGTCGTCGAGCGCGCCGGGTACGTCGTCGGGCAGCGCGCCGAGCGAGTTGCCGTCGAGGTAGACGACGCCTTCGGGGAGGCGGAAGCGCTTGCGGAGCCCGGCGAGCGGGTCGCGGGCGTCGAGTGCGGCGGCGTGTTCGCGGGAGGTGTCGGGCACGGTCGGGTCCTCGTCGCTCCGGGGCGGATGGCGGTCCGGGCCGCCCCGGGCGGAGGCGGCCGTGGTCGGCGGGTCAGATGACGGCGGTACGCATTGTCCACAGGTCGGGGAAGACCCGGTCGCGCACGGTCCGCTCCAGCCACTCGGCGCCGGACGACCCGCCGGTGCCCGGCCGGTTGCCGAGCGCGCGCAGCGTCGCGGCGAGGTGCCGCTCGCGCCAGCGCGTCCAGCGCTCCGACAGGTCGGTCAGCGCCTCGCCGAGGTCGCGCAGGTCGGCGTGCTTGGTCCCGGTCGCGTAGACCTCGGCCCAGGCGCGCTCCACGTCCGGGTCGGCCTCGTAGGGGCGGGTCCGGTCGGCGGTGAGCTTCGCGGCCGGGACGGGCAGTCCGCGGCGGTGCAGCGCGCCCAGCGCGGCGTCGTACAGGCTCGGCGCGTGCAGCGCCGCCTCCAGCTCGGCGTGCACGGCGGGCACGCCGGCGTACGGGCGCACCGCGGCCTCGCGCTTGAGCCCCAGCAGGAACTCCAGCTCGCGGTACAGGTGCGACTGGAACCCGGACGCCTCGCCGAGCGCCTCGCGGAACGCGCCGAACTCGGCGGGGGTCAGCGTGGCCAGCAGGTCCCACGAGTTCACCAGGACGTCGGTCTGCCGCACGCTGCGCCGCAGCACCCGGCTGGCCTCGACGACCTCGTCGTCGGCGAGCAGGTCGCGCGCGACCGTCCACTCGTGCTTGAGCAGCGCGAACAGCAGCTCCATGACCTGCGACGCGATGAGGAACGACACCTCGGTCGGCTCCTCGGTGCGCGGGTGCTGCAGGCTCAGCAGCTCGCCCAGGCCGACGTAGTCGGCGTACGGGGGCGCGCCCGCGTAGGCCGTGCGCGGCCCCTGCGGACGCGCGTCGGCCGCGGCGTCGCCGCCCATTCCCATCGGGCACACACCGGACATACCGACAGCATCAGTCGTTGCGCGGACCATCGCCGAGCCACCTCCTTGCGGTGCCCTTATCGAAGCGCCGGTCCCCACCCGGAGGGAATGGGCGATCAACGGCGATATCGCCCGATCGTCTTACGATGGGAAAAGAAAAGCCGACTATCCCTGTCGATCGAAAAGGTGTCCTGCCGATGCCCCCGACGGCTCTCGACGCGACCGACCGGCGGCTGCTCGCCGAGCTCCAGAGCGACGCCCGCGCGTCCTACAACGAACTGGCCCGGCGCGTCGGGCTCTCCCCGCCCACCGTCGCCGAGCGCGTCCGGCGCATGGAGCGGGCCGGCGTCATCACCGGCTACCACGCGCACGTCGACCCGGCCGCCGCCGGACGCGGCGTCGTCGCGCTCGTCCGGATGAACTGCTACGGCCCTCTGTGCCTGCTGCGCCGCGACGCGGACGAGGTCCGCGACTGGCCCGAGCTGCTGCAGCTGCACCGCGTCACCGGGGACGCGTGCTGCCTCCTGATGGTCGCCACCCCGACCATGCACGACTTCCAGGCCCTGATCGACCGGCTCGCCGACCACGGCACGCCGTCCAGCACGATGGTCCTGTCGAGCCCCGTCCCGTGGCGTGCCGTCGACTCCCCCGAGCCGCGTTAGAGTCCCGTCCCATGAAGAAGTGGGAGTACTTCACCGCGCCGTTGCTGATCCACAACACCAAGCAGATCCTCGACACCTTCGGCGAGGACGGCTGGGAGCTGGTCCAGGTCGTGCCTGGCCCCAACCCGGAGAACCTGGTGGCGTACTTCAAGCGGGAGAAGCAGTCGTGACCGCGGATTTCGTCCACCCCGAGGACCGGCTCGCGCAGCTGGGCCTGACGCTGCCCGAGGTCGCCGCGCCGGTCGCGGCGTACGTCCCGGCGCTGCGCACCGGCAACTACGTCTACACCGCCGGCCAGCTGCCGATGGTGGACGGCAAGCTGCCGATGACCGGCAAGGTCGGCGCCGAGGTGACCGCCGAGGACGCCAAGGCCCTCGCGCAGCGCTGCGCGCTCAACGCGCTCGCCGCGGTCAAGGCCGAGATCGGCGACCTCGCGTTGGTGCGCCGCGTCGTCAAGGTCGTCGGCTTCGTGGCCAGCGACCCGGGCTTCACCGGCCAGCCGGGCGTCATCAACGGCGCCAGCGAGCTGCTCGGCGAGGTCTTCGGCGACGCCGGTCGGCACGCCCGCAGCGCGGTCGGCGCGGCGGTCCTGCCGCTCGACGCCCCGGTCGAGGTGGAGCTCGTCGTCGAGGTCGTGTGACCCCGCGGCCCCGCCCGTCCGCCCCCGAGCGCGACGGGCGGGGCAAAAACCTGACGGTCTGTCGGATTGTCTCGACGCCGCGTAGCATCCGCGCATGACCATGCCGGAGTCCTGGATCGCCCGCGCCCGCGGGGTGCTCAGCGGCGAGTACGTGCCCGTCGAGCCGCGCCGCGCCGCCACCGTCGTCCTGCTGCGCGAGCACCCGGACGGCCCCGAGGCGTACCTGCTGCGACGCCACGCGGGCATGCAGTTCGCCGCGGGCATGTACGCGTTCCCGGGCGGCGCGGTCGATCCGCGCGACGCCGACCACGAGGTCGCGTGGGCCGGCCCCGCGCCCGAGGTGTGGGCCGGGCGGTTCGGCACCGGCCCGGCCGAGGCACGGGCGATCGTCGCGGCGGCGGTGCGCGAGACGTTCGAGGAGTCCGGCGTGCTGCTGGCCGGCCCGGACACCGACTCCGTCGTCTCCGACACCACCGGCGACGACTGGGAGGCCGACCGCGCCGCGCTCGTCGACCGCACGCTCGGCCTCACCGAGTTCCTCGACCGGCGCGGCCTCGTGCTGCGCTCGGACCTGCTGGGCGCGTGGTCGCGGTGGATCACCCCCGAGTTCGAGGACCGCCGCTACGACACGTGGTTCTTCGTCGCCACGCTGCCCGAGGGGCAGCTCACCCGCGACGTGTCCGGCGAGGCCGACCGGGTCACGTGGGCCCGCCCGGTGGACGTGCTGGCCCGGCACAAGGCGGGCGAGCTCGGCATGCTGCCGCCGACCATCGAGACGCTGCGGAACCTGTCGGCGTACGCCACCCCCGCCGACGCCCAGGCCGCCGCGGCCGACCGGCCGCTGGCCCCGACGATGGCCGAGCCGCGCTTCGAGGGCGACCGGCTGATCATCGAGTGGCCCGGCATCCCGGACCCCTTCGGCACGGCCTGAGGGCCGGTCGGGGACACTCGGCTTATGGACTCCTACCGCCTTCCGGGTGACCCGCGCGAGGTCGTCGCCGGACCCGCGACCGCCCGCGCGACCTGCGTCCTGGCCCCGAACCCGAGCCCGATGACGCTGGACGGCACCAACACGTGGCTGCTCGCGGAGCCCGGCGCCCGCGAGGCGCTGGTCGTCGACCCGGGCCCGCTGCACGAGGGCCACCTGCGGGCGGTGCTCGCGCAGGCCGAGCGGCAGGACGTGCGCGTCGCGCAGATCCTGCTGACCCACGGCCACCCCGACCACGCCGAGGGCGCCGCGCGGCTCGCCGAGCTGGCCGGCTGCGGCGTGCGGGCGCTGGACCCCGCGCACCGGCTGGGCGACGAGGGCCTGGCGGACGGCGACGTGCTGGACACCGGCGGCCTGGAGCTGCGCGTGGTGGCGACGCCGGGGCACACCAGCGACTCGCTGTCGTTCGTGCTGCCCGCCGACGACGCCGTGCTGACCGGCGACGCGGTCCTCGGGCGCGGCACCACGGTCGTCGCGCACCCGGACGGCACCCTCGGCGCCTACCTGGACTCGCTGGCCCGGCTGCGCGCGCTCGTCGACGCCGGGGACGTCAGCCGGGTCCTGCCGGCGCACGGCCCGGTGCTGGACGACGCGCGTGGCGTCGTCGAGTTCTACCTGGAGCACCGCAGGCAGCGGCTCGCCCAGGTCGAGGAGGCCGTGGCGCTCGGCGACCGCACGGCACGCGAGGTCGTCGAACGCGTGTACGCCGACGTCGACCCGGGCCTGTGGTGGGCGGCGGAGATGTCGGTCCGCGCCCAGCTGGACTACCTGCGCGAGCGTGGCGCGGCCTGACCGGCCGAACACGCCGGAGGGGGGGGGCCCCCCCCCGGGCCCCCCCCCCCGGGGGGCGCCGGGGGGGGGGGGCGGGGGGGGGCAGGCGGTCGCCGTGGGGC
>NZ_JASAOI010000025.1 GCF_029953285.1 Yinghuangia seranimata
CTGCCCCACGGGCGCGCGCGGGGGGCGGCCTCACCGCCCCGCCCCGCCCCCGGGGGGCCCCCCCCCCGCGGCCCCCCCCTCCGTGTGTCCGTCGGTGTCAGCGCGAGCGGCGTGACAGCCGTTCGACGTCGAGCAGCACGACGGCCCGCGCCTCCAGGCGCAGCCAGCCGCGGCTGGCGAAGTCGGCCAGCGCCTTGTTGACCGTCTCGCGGGACGCGCCGACCAGCTGGGCCAGCTCCTCCTGCGTCAGGTCGTGCGCGACGTGGATGCCCTCCTCTGCGGGGACGCCGAAGCGCCGCGACAGGTCGAGCAGGGCCTTGGCGACACGCCCCGGAACGTCCGAGAACACCAGGTCGCCCAGGCTCTCGTTCGTGCGCCGCAGGCGGCGGGCTATCGCACGGAGCAGGGACAGCGCGACCTTGGGCCGGCCGTTGAGCCACGGCTGCAGGTCCTGGTGGCCCAGGCCGAGCAGCCGCACGTCGGTGAGCGCCGTGGCGGTGGCGGTGCGCGGGCCCGGGTCGAACAGCGACAGCTCGCCGAACATCTCGCTGGGGCCGAGCACCGCGAGCATGTTCTCGCGGCCGTCGTTCGAGCTGCGGTGCAGCTTGATCTTGCCTTCGATGACCACGTAGAGCCGGTCGCCCGGGTCGCCCTCGTGGAAGAGCGAGTCACCGCGCTCGAGGCTGACCTCGGCCATGGAGGCACGCAGCTCGGCGGCGTCCTCGTCTTCGAGTGCCGCGAACAGCGGCGCCCGCTGCAGAACGTCGTCCACGAGGGGTCCCTCCTTGCCTGGCCCGATCACCCGATCGGGGCCTGGCGGTCAAACAGTGCGATCGGTCACAGTCTGACGCACGCGGATCAGGATTCGTCACGCGGGTGGCCCTCATCACTTTCCGGAGCCAACCGGTTGTGTCCGACATTTCCCCCGCGTGATCGGGTGTATGCGTGTCGTGCTCTGGTTGTGCTCTGGTCATATGTAGCACTGACCAGCGAACCCCGCACGCGCGGGAGCGGTCTGCGTAGGCTTGCCGGGTGCCGAGTAAAAAGCCGGAGAGCAACCTCGCCCTCGTCCGCCGGGCCCGCCGGATCAACCGCGAGCTGGGGGAGCTGTACCCCGGCGCGCACTGCGAGCTCGACTACGAGGACGCCTTCCAGCTCCTGGTCGCCGTCGTGCTGTCCGCGCAGACCACCGACCGCAGCGTCAACAACGTCACGCCGGCGTTGTTCGCGCGGTACCCGGACGCGGAGGCGCTCGCGCAGGCCGAGCCGGCCGAGCTCGAGGCGATCATCAAGCCGACCGGGTTCTTCCGCGCCAAGGGCCGGGCGATCACCGGCCTTGCGCAGGCGCTCTGCGACCGGTTCGGCGGGCAGGTGCCGCGCAAGCACGCGGACCTGGTGACACTGCCCGGCGTCGGCCGCAAGACCGCGAACGTGGTGCTCGGCGAGGCGTACGGCGTGCCCGGCATCAGCGTCGACACCCATTTCGGGCGACTGTCGCGGCGTTTCGGCTGGACCTCGGAGGAGGATCCGGTCAAGGTCGAGCACGAGGTAGGCGCGCTGTTCCCGAAGAAGGACTGGACGCTGCTCTCGCACCGGGTGATCTTCCACGGCCGGCGCGTGTGCCACGCGCGCAGGCCGGCCTGCGGCGCGTGCGGAATCGCACCGCTGTGCCCGTCGTTCGGCGAGGGGGAGACCGACCCGGAGAAGGCTCGCAAGCTCCTGAAGTACGAGCTGGCCGGACAGCCCGGCCAGCGGCTTAAGCCACCGGCGACGCCGGTGCTCGCGACCGGGGCCGCACCCCCGAACGGGGCGGCACCAGGGGAGGACGCGCCATGACCGAGACGACCACCGACATAGCCGTCAGTGCCGAGGGCCTGCCCGACTGGCTGCGCCCCATCGCCGAGGCCGCGCGCACGGTGCGCGCCGAGCAGCTCAGCCGCTTCCTCCCGCCCGCCGAGGGCGGCCGGGAGTCCGCCGTCCTCGTGCTGTTCGGGCACGGCCCCGACGGCCCCGACGTGCTGCTCCTGCAGCGCGCCACCACGCTGCGCAAGCACGCCGGGCAGCCGGCGTTCCCCGGCGGGGCGATCGACCCGGAGGACGCCGGGCCGGTGGACGCCGCGCTGCGCGAGGCGCGCGAGGAGGTCGGCCTGGACCCGTCCTGCGTCCAGGCGTTCGGCACGCTGCCCTCCCTCTACATCCCGGTCAGCGACTTCGTCGTGACGCCGGTGCTCGGGTGGTGGCGCGAGGCGTGCCCGGTCGCGCCCGTGGACGCGGCCGAGGTGGCGCGGGTCATCCGCGTCCCGATCGCCGACCTCGCCGACCCGGCCAACCGGGCGCGGCTGCGCCACCCGACCGGCTTCCTGGGCCCGGCGTTTCTCGTCGAGGGCATGGTCGTGTGGGGCTTCACCGCCGGGCTGCTGGACCGCACGATCGCGCTGTCCGGCTTCGAGCGCCCGTGGGACCAGAGCCGCGAGGTCGAGCTGAGCGAGGCCGAGTGGCGGCTGGCCCGCCGCGGCACGGACGGGGCGGCGCTGCCGACCGAGTCCGCGCCGGAGCCGCTCGACCCGTAACCGGGGCGCGGCGCAGGGGCGTTGTCCGGTGTCCCGGGCGTGTCACACGGCGGCGACGGGCTCGTCGCCGCTGCGGACATCCGGCGGTGTGCCGTGAGACCGTGACCAGGTGAACGTCCTGGACCTCATCCTCATCGTGGCCGCCGTCGCCTTCGCCGTGTCCGGCTACCGGCAGGGCTTCATCGTCGGTGTGCTGTCGTTCATCGGCTTCCTCGGCGGCGGTGTGCTGGGGATGTGGTTCGTGCCGTTCATCCTCGAGCACTTCGACCCGGGCCTGGGCCCGTCGATCGCGGCGATCTGCGTCGTGCTCGTGACGGCGACGCTCACGCAGGCGATGGCGACGTCGCTGGGCAGCAGGCTGCGCCGGCACCTGACGTGGACGCCGGCGCGGCTGGTGGACGCGGCGGGCGGCGCGGTGGTGAGCGTGTCCGCGCTGCTGGTCGTGGTGTGGCTGATCGGCTCGTCGGTGGCCGGGTCCACGATGCCGACGGTGGCGCGCGAGGTGCGCGGCTCGCAGGTGCTCGGCGGCGTGCAGAAGGTGCTGCCGCAGGGCGCGGACACGTGGTTCTCGTCGTTCAGCAACCTGCTCGACAGCAACGGCTTCCCGCAGGTGTTCAGCCCGTTCGTGCACGAGGACATCCCGCAGGTGCCGCCGCCGGACCCGACGCTGATGGCGTCGCCCGCGGTGCAGAGCTCGCGGGACAGCATCGTGAAGATCGTCGGCACGGCGAAGAGCTGCGGCAAGGTGATCGAGGGCTCGGGCTTCGTGTTCTCGCCGGGCCGCGTCATGACGAACGCGCACGTGGTCGGCGGCGTCCGCAAGCCCACCGTGCAGGTCGGCGGCGAGGGCAAGCAGTACGAGGCGGACGTCGTGCTGTACGACTGGCGGCGCGACATCGCCGTGCTGTCGGTGCCGGGCCTCAAGTCCCCGCACCTGCAGTTCGACTACAAGGTGCAGCCGGGCGCGGACGCGATCGTGATCGGCTTCCCCGAGAACGGCGCCTTCCACGTCGAGCCGGCCCGCGTGCGCGCGCAGATCAAGGCCGGCGGCCCCGACATCTACAAGCGCGGCACGGTCAGCCGCGACGTCTACTCGCTGTACGCGAAGGTCCGCCAGGGCAACTCGGGCGGCCCGCTGGTCGCGCCGAACGGCAAGGTCTACGGCGTCATCTTCGCCAAGTCGCTGGACGACGACTCCACGGGCTATGCGCTGACCGCCGACGAGATCCGCGAGGACGTCGAGGCGGGCATCCGCAACACCAAGGCCGTCGACACGCAGGGGTGCGCGCTGTAGCCGCCCCGGGCGGTGGGGGAGATGAGCGCCACAGCCGTGGAGCGGCGCTCACCCCGGCGCCGGAGCGTCGTGCGGGCCGCCCTCTGGGGGCGGCCCGGTGCGACGTGTGCCTAGTGGGGTGCACGTATCCGCAACGTCAGCCAGCGCACGCGCCGGCGGAGTATGGCGACGAGTCCCGCGAAATGCCCCGCGCGGTCGGGGGACGACCATTGGTACGTCCGGCTCATGTCGGGGCGCCTACCCCGGCTCCTCAGCGGATAACCGCGCCATGCCATGCGCACAGGATGTCATGCGGGGGGATCATCCTGGTTTGTCGAGAAGTGCCAGGAATTTCGCGGGAGTTAATCACCTCTGCACGCCTTGCCGGGCGCCCGGTGCGCGCCGGTGCGCGGCCGGGGCGCACGCACCCGTCCGGACGACTCCCGCGGTTCTGCGCTTCTGCGCTTCTGTGCTTCTGCGGGTCGGCGGTTTCAGCGCTCCGGCTCGGGGTCCTTCAGCCAGCTGAGCAGTTCGTGCGTGAACGTCTCCGGGGCCTCCTCGTGCGGGAAGTGGCCCACGCCGTCGAGCAGCCGCCAGCGGTACGGCGCCGCGACGTACCGGCCCGAACCCGCCGCGGTACGCGTGAGGATGGCGCCGTCGAGCGAGCCGTGCAGGTGCAGCGTCGGCACCGACACGGGGGTCTTCATGCGCGCCGCGTACTGCAGACCGTCCGGGCGCGGCACGGAGCGCAGCATCCAGCGGAAGTGCTCGGCGGCGCAGTGCGCCGTGCCGGGGATGAGCATCGCGCGCCGGTAGCGGGCGGCGACCTGCGGTTCCGGCCAACCGGGCGCGGACCACTCGCGCATCAGCCGCTCGACCATCTCGGCGTCGTCGCGCACGAGCTGGCGCTCGGGCAGCCACGGCCGCTGGAATCCGAAGATGTGCCTGCTCGCCGCGATCTGGTGACGGTCGGTCAGGAGCGCGCCGCGCAGCCGCCGCGGGTGCGGCATGGACACCGCGACGAGGCGGCGCACCAGCTTGGGGCGCAGCACGGCGGCGGTCCAGCCGAGCAGCGCGCCGAGGCCGTGCCCGACCACCGTCGCGTCGGGTTCGCCGAGCGAGCGGATGACGCCGGTGACGTCCAGCGCGAGGGTGATGGGGTCGTAGCCGCGGGGCGGGCGGTCGCTGCCGCCGTAGCCGCGCAGGTCCATCGCGACGGCGCGGAACCCGGCGCGGGCCAGCGCCTCCATCTGGTGCCGCCACGTCCACCAGAACTCGGGGAAGCCGTGCAGCAGGAGGACGACCGGCCCCTCGCCGAGCTCGGCCACGTGGAAGCGCGCGCCGTTGGCCGCGATGTCCCGGTGTGTCCAGGGACCTTCGATATTGACCGCAGAACTCTCGGGAACCGTCACGTCAGCAGAGTTGCACAGGCCGAGGGTCAGCCGACGCTCTTGAGCGTGGCGACGGTCTCCTGCGTCGTGCGGATCGTGCGCTGCGGCGGGCGGACCTGCTTGAACCAGCGCACGCCGAAGAAGCCGAGCAGGACGGCGATGAGCAGGTAGCCGCCGCCGACGATCAGGAAGGACCAGCCGAGGCCGAGACCGAGCGCGTGGATGCCGTACGCGAGGGCGACGCTGAGGAACGGGAACGCGAAGAACGCCAGCGCCCCGGCGGCGATGAAGGCGCCGCTGCCCTTCGCGGCGTGCATCGCGTTGATCTTCAGCTCGCTCTTGGCCAGCTCGATCTCGCTGCGCACCAGCGTGGACATGTCCCGCGTTGCGTCGGAGAACAGCTCGCCCAGGGACCGTGTGTCGACGGGCACGTCCTGCGCGCGGGGCCTCTCGGTGCCTGCCATGCTCTCTCCTCGTCGTGGTCCGGCTGCTGCTGCCGTCTCGGTGGTAGCACCGATCATGCCCTGCCCCGGCTCCCGCTATCCACCGGGGCACGGCGTACGGGTGTGACGGATGTTTCAACTTCCCGTCACGGGGTCCTGTCGGTAGCAGTCGGGGATGCCGTCGCCGTCGTCGTCGCGCTCCTCCTCCTCGACGATCCGGCGGTACTTCGCGTTGCGGATCCGCAGGACGACGGTGGCGAGCGCGGCCGCGATGAGCGAGCCCATGAGGACGGCGGCCTTGGCGTCGTCGGTGAGCACGGCGTCGCCGTCGAAGGCCAGTTCGCTGATGAGCAGCGAGACGGTGAACCCGACGCCGGCCAGCATCGCGACGCCGAGCACGTCGGACCACGCGAGGTCCGCGTTGAGTTCGGCGCGGGTGAACCGGGCGGCGAGGTAGGTGCCGCAGAAGATGCCGACCGCCTTGCCGGCGACCAGGCCGATCATGATGCCGAGCGGCATCCGGTCGGTGAACACGTCGCCGAGCACGCCGCCGGACACCGCGACGCCGGCCGACAGCAGCGCGAACACCGGCACCGCGAAGCCGGCCGAGACGGGCCGCACCACGTGCTCGAGGTGCTCGGCGGGCGAGCGTTCCTCGCCCTCGTCGGGCCGGACCCGCATGAGCAGGCCCATCGCGACACCCGCGACGGTCGCGTGCACGCCGCTCTCGTGGACGAGCGCCCAGATCGCGAACGCGAGCGGCAGGTAGAACCACCAGCCGCGCACGCGGTAGCGCTGCAGCGCGTAGAACACCACGAGCCCGGCGACCGCGGCGCCCAGGGCCGCGAAGTTCACCGACGACGTGTAGAAGACCGCGATGATCGTGATCGCGAGCAGGTCGTCGACGACGGCGAGGGTGAGCAGGAACGCGCGCAGCGCGGACGGCAGGTTGGTGCCGATGACGGCGAGCACGGCGAGCGCGAACGCGATGTCGGTCGCGGTCGGGATCGCCCAGCCGTCGAGCTCGCCGCCGCCCGCGTTGACCGCGAAGTAGAACAGCGCCGGCACGGCCATGCCGCACACCGCGGCGATGACCGGCAGCACCGCGGCGGCGGGGTTGCGCAGTTCGCCGACCACGAGTTCGCGCTTGAGCTCGATGCCGGCCACGAAGAAGAAGATCGCGAGCAGGCCGTCGGCCGCCCACTGGGACAGCGTGAGGTCCAGGTGCAGCGCGGACGGGCCGAACCGGAAGTCCTTGAGGCTCTCGTACGCGCCGCTCCAGCCCGAGTTCGCCCAGATCAGCGCCACGACCGCGGCGATCAGCAGCAGCGCGCCGCCGACCGTCTCCGTGCGGAGCGCGTCCATGAGGAAGTTCTTCTCGGCGAGGGTGGACGGCCGCCGCAGGAAGGTACGGCGGATGGCGGAACGCACGGGCAGGCCTCCTGGTGGCGACGGCTCGCAGGCGTATACCGCGCTGCGGAGCGGACAAAACGGTCGGGGGCACCGTGTGCTCCCGTGCCGACCAGGCTTCCCGGCATGCCTCCTGGCGAGGGAGGCCCTGTGGTGACCCCGGGCGCCGATGCCTCCGCCGCGGATGCGGCGGACAGGCGGAAACCGTCCCGGGAGCCGCAAGTATATCGACGAAATGTCGACACATCGGGCTGCGGGGCGCCGCGCTCAGAGCCCCCAGAACGGGCCCTCAAGGCCGGCCGCGCGGAAGTACTCGGCGGCTTCGGCGGGTTCGCGGCGCCGGTAGCCGCGGTCGAGCCGGCCCGCGTACCAGCCGCGCGCGAGCCGCCACAGCGTCGGCAGGTCCATCACATAGCCGCGCGGCCGGCCGGTCGCCTTCAGCCAGCCGTCGACGCAGCGGGGGCGGCAGAACAGCCGCTGGTTGCCGCACGTGTGCACGACGTCGTCCCACATGTGCGCGGCGGGCACGAGGAAGTGCGCGACGTGGGTGCCGGGCGGCGGGGCGTCGCGGTTGACGACCCATGCGAGCGGGGCGCCGCAACCGGGGCAGCGGGTCGCGACCAGCACGTCCGGCAGTGCGGGCAGCAGGTGCGGGATCGCGAACGCGTCCCACGCGCAGCCGCCCCACCACAGCGTGTCGGGGCCCATCACGGAGAAGCCCAGGGGGACGGACGAGAACGGGTGCGCCATGACGACGCTCCCGTCCGCGCCCAGCGCGAGGTGCCGCCGCGCGGAGAGCGCGCGTAGGCCGCCGCGGACGTCGTCGTCGGACAGCCCGAGCCCGGCGGCGAGTTCGGCCGCGCCGGGGGCGCGGCCGGTGGAGGCGAAACCGCGGTAGACGGCGAGGCGCAGGTCCTCGAGCGCGTCGTCGGTGCTGTCGTCCGCGTCGGCGGCGGTGTGTGGGTTCACACCGGGACCACTTCCCCGTCCGGGGCCGGGAACGCCAGCATGACCCGGTCTTCGAGCGGAACGTAGCCGATCCGCTGGTAGATGCTGTTGCTGGTGGGGTTCGCCAGGTCGGTGAACAGAACGACCTCGTCGGCGCCTTGGGCGAACGCGTCGGCGGTGCGCGCGGCCGTCACGGCGCCGCCGTAGCCGCGGCCGCGGTGCTCGGGGGGCGTGTAGACCGGTCCGACCCGGGCGACACCGGCGGCCAGCGGCTTGTTGGCGGCGACGGACACCACCTCGCCGGCCGTCTCCCACACGGTGAACAGCCCGTGCGCGATGCGCAGGTCGTTGGCGGCCGCGAGCCGTGCCGGGTCGACGTTGAGGTGCCCCAGGGAGACCTCGAAGTCCGTCAGCATGCGCATGAGGACCTCGCGGTCACCGGGGCCGGCGGGTCGCGCGGCGCCCTCCGGCATCGGGTCCGGCGGCACCAACGCGTCCAGCCGGTAGAGGCGTTGGCGTTCCGCGACGGTGGCGACCGTGCCGGTGCGGTCGTGCCAGGCCGCGGCGACGGCGGCCGCGGTGTCGTCCCCGGCGATCATCCAGGTGACGGGGCGCGGGCCACCCAGCAGCACGTCGACGAACGACGCGACTTGGGGGAGGGGGAGGGCGCCGAGCAGCAGCAACGGGAACGGCGGGGTGTGCGCGAACGCGCTTGCCACCGTGCCGTCGGCGTCGGCCAGCACACCGAACCGCGGCGGCTCCGTCCCGAAGGCGTGGTCGCCGCGCTCGCGCAGGTCGGCCAGCAGGGTGAGGGCGGTGGTGTTCGACACCGGGTCGGCGTAAAGGAATTCGCCCGCAGCGGATTCGAACGCGGCTCGGTCGTGAGTGTCGGTCCAGGCCATGTCCATACGCCATCCTGACGGGATGGATGACGTGCCCGCGAGCGTTTTGTTCGTCGGGCAGAGGTGGCGGACGGGCGGTCGAGGGGAGCGGGGATGAAGGTGCGCCGGGACGACGGGTACGTGCCCAGGCCCGACAGTCCTTGGAGCGAGATCATCCACAACCTGTGGATGGGCGGCCACTACTACCGGACGCCGCTCGGCGGGCTCGAACACGCGGTGGTGCGCAACCAGTTCGAGGTGGTCGTCAGCCTGTACGAGGAGGAGGGGCACGGCCCGAACCCGGACGTCGAGCACCACTTCTCGTTCGTCCCGGACAGCGCGCTGACCCCGGCGCAGATCGCGGTCGTCGAGGGCCTGGCCGAGACCGTGGTGGGCGCGTTGCGCGCGGGCCGGCGCACGCTCGTGCGCTGCCACTACGGCTACAACCGGTCGGGGCTGGTGGTGGCGCAGGCGCTCATCGCGCTCGGCTACGACGCGCCGACCGCCGTGAAGATCATCCGCGAGCGGCGCTCGCCGTTCGCCCTCCACAACCAGGTCTTCGTCGAGTACCTCACGGCGGGGCTGGACATAGCGCGACTGCTCAGCGGGCTCGACGAATCGGCCTGACCGGTCGGAACGGCGGGGGGGGGCCGCGGGGGGGGGGCCCCCCCCGGCCCCCCCCCCCCCCGCCCCCCCCCCCCCCCCGCGGGGGGGGCGGGGGGCG
>NZ_JASAOI010000026.1 GCF_029953285.1 Yinghuangia seranimata
GGGGGCCCGCCCTCGGGCCGGCCGGGGGCGCCGGGGGGGGGGGCCCGGCGGGGCCCCCCCCCCCCCGGGCCCCCCCCGCCGTCCCCGTCGCCACCACCCATATTCGAGTCGCTTCGCTCCACCCCTTTTGCCCGTGGTGCGAGGGCGGGGTCCGGATCAGTCCTCGGACGCCGCCGTCGGGAGCTTGTCCTGGATGAGCGCCATCACCGAGGCGTCGGTGAGCGTCTGCACGTCGCCCAGCTCGCGGTTCTCGGCGACGTCGCGCAGCAGCCGGCGCATGATCTTGCCCGAGCGCGTCTTGGGCAGCTCCGGCACGATCATGACCTTCTTGGGCTTGGCGATCGGGCCGAGCGTCGCGCCGACGTGGTTGCGCAGCTCGTCGACGATCCCCGGGTCCTCGGCGGCGGTGCCGCGCAGGATGACGAACGCGACGATCGCCTGCCCGGTGGTGGCGTCCGTGGCGCCGACGACCGCAGACTCGGCGACCTTCGGGTGCGACACCAGCGCCGACTCGACCTCGGTCGTCGAGATGTTGTGGCCGGACACGAGCATGACGTCGTCCACCCGGCCGAGCAGCCAGATGTCGCCGTCCTCGTCCTTCTTCGCGCCGTCGCCCGCGAAGTACAGGCCCTCCCAGCGCGACCAGTAGGTGTCCTTGAAGCGCTCGTCGTCGCCCCAGATGGTGCGGAGCATCGACGGCCACGGCTCGGTCAGCACGAGGTAGCCGCCTCCGCCGTTCGGGACGGGCCGCGCGTTGTCGTCGACGACCTCGGCGGCGACGCCCGGCAGCGGGCGCATCGCGGAGCCGGGCTTGGTCTCGGTGACGCCCGGGAGCGGGCTGATCATCATCGCGCCGGTCTCGGTCTGCCACCACGTGTCGACGATCGGGCAGCGGTCACCGCCGATGTGCGTGCGGTACCACATCCACGCCTCGGGGTTGATCGGCTCGCCGACCGAGCCGAGCACGCGCAGCGACGACAGGTCGAACTTCGCGGGGATGTCGTCGCCCCACTTCATGCACGTGCGGATCGCGGTGGGGGCGGTGTAGAGGATGGTCACCCCGTACTTCTGGATGACCTCCCACCAGCGGCCCTGGTGCGGGGTGTCGGGCGTGCCCTCGTACATGACCTGCGTGGCGCCGTTGGAGAGCGGGCCGTACACGATGTACGAGTGGCCGGTGACCCAGCCGATGTCGGCGGTGCACCAGTAGACGTCGGTCTCGGGCTTGAGGTCGAAGACCGCGTGGTGCGTGTAGGAGGCCTGCGTCAGGTAACCGCCCGAGGTGTGCAGGATGCCCTTCGGCTTACCCGTGGTGCCGGACGTGTAGAGGATGAACAGCGGGTGCTCGGCCTCGAACGCCTCGGGGGTGTGGGTCTCGGGCTGGGAGCCGACGAGGTCGTGCCACCACACGTCGCGGCCCTCGGTCCACGCGACGTCCTCGCCGGTGCGGCGGACGACGAGCACGTTGCGCACGTCCGGGCAGGACGCGAGCGCGTCGTCGATGGCCGGCTTGAGCGCGGACGCCTTGCCGCGCCGGTAGCCGCCGTCCGCGGTGATGACGACGCGGGCGTCGGCGTCCTGGATGCGGGAGGCGACGGCGTCGGCGGAGAAGCCGCCGAACACGACGGAGTGCGGCGCGCCGATACGGGCGCACGCGAGCATCGAGAACACGGCCTCGGGGATCATCGGCAGGTAGATCGCCACCCGGTCGCCGGCCTGCACGCCCAGCTCGGTCAGCGCGTTCGCGGCCTTGGACACCTCGCGCCGCAGCTCGGCGTAGGTGATGGCACGGCTGTCGCCGGGCTCGCCCTCCCAGTGCAGCGCGACGCGGTCGCCGAGGCCGGCCTCGACGTGCCGGTCGACGCAGTTGTAGGCGACGTTGAGCCGGCCGTCGGCGAACCACTTCGCGTGCGGCGCGTTCGACCAGTCGAGCGTCTCGGTGGGGGCGGTCGCCCAGTCCAGCCGCGCGGCCTGCTCGGCCCAGAAGCCGAGCCGGTCCGCGGCGGCCGCGTCGTAGGCGGCAGCCGTCACGTTGGCCGCCTCCGCGAGCGCGGCGGGCGGCGCGAAACGGCGCTCCTCGCGCAGCAGGTTGGACAGTGCGTCGCGGGGCTCGGATCCCTCGGCTGCGTTGCTCACGCGTCTTCCTCCGTCATACACAGACTCTTCCGGCACCTTCTCTCGGCTGTAGCGAATCAGTCACGAGGCGCGGCTGACAAGACGCCGAAAGAAATTGGTTTAGACCTCTTGGGGTGCACCGCCGTGACTCGCGGCGGTGTCCGGGCGCGCCTGTGGAGCCGGGTTGGGGGGAGCCCGGCTCCACAGGCGTCGGAACCACCCTGGTCGGAGGTGATCAGCGGCCGATGGACGTTCCATGAACGCCGCCCGGCGAGTGCGGCGGCGTGGTCGCGGTGGGGCGGGTGCGCCGGTCGATTTCTGGCATGACGTGCCGGAAATCACGCCCGCGCGGACCGGCTCACGTGGGGTCCGGGGCGGGCGGCGGCGCGTCGTCGTCCGTCGCGGCGGGCTCACCGGTCGGCCCGGCGACGTTGTTCGCCGGCGCCGGGGCGTCCTCCATCGGCTCGGCGGGCGGCTGCCCGCTGCCGCCGAGCGGCGCCGCGAGCAGACCGGGGTCGGCGCCGAAGCCGAGGAACAGCTTCGCCCACTGCCGGTCGAGGTCGGTCGGCGGCTTGCCGTCGCAGAACGGCTTGAGGCCGTTCGCGGTGTAGTGCCGCAGCAGCTCGAACACCTTGCCGGTGTCGCCGTCCTCCTCGGAGGTGTACTCGGTGCCCGGCTGGTTGCGCTGGTGCTCCTGGCAGGCCGCGGTCGGCGGCGCGGGCGCGAACGCTCCTTGGGCACCCGAGGGGCCGCCTTTGGCGCCGCCCCCGCCGCCGGACGAACACGCGGTGAGGCCGAGCAGCGCGGCGAGCAGCACGGCGGGGACGGAGGCCGCGAGCCGCCGCCGCGGCCGGGACGAGGTGGTGTGCATGGCCGTTCCTTTCCGAACGTGGTTGGGACGCGCCGGATCACCCGAACGCGGCAGGCGAGGACAACCCGCGCCACGCCAGCACCAGCCCGACCACGAGCACGAACGCAGCGGTCAGCACCGGCAGCCGGCTGACGACAGGACGGATCAGACGCAACGACCGCTCCCCGGCCCCACGCCGCCGGACCCGGTCCCGGATCCGGACGAGGACGAGTCCGGCGGCGGTGAGCACGGACGCCATCCCGAGGCCGTACGCGAGGACGAGGAGAACCCCGAACGCGGTCCGCCCGAGCGCGATGGCCCCGAGCAGTACGACGAGCGCCGACGGACTGGGCACGAGCCCACCGGCGACCCCCATCCCGACGAGCAGCCGCCGACGGGCGAGGCGGACGTGGTCGTGGTGGCTGTGGCTGTGGCTGTGGCCGTGGTCGGCGTGAGGGTGGGCATGCCTGTGGCTGTGGTCGTGGCTGTGCCTGTGGTCGTGGTCGTGGCTGTCGGCGTCGACGTGCCCACCTACCCCCGAAAGGCTGACCCGCCCCGACATCGCAACTTCGACATCCACATCGCCCGTTGAGTGGGCAGGGGGGCTCCACCGCGCGGTCGGACCACGTTCGACCCGCCCCACCCCGACCGGCTCGCGCCGCCGCGTCTCGCCGCGGTGCACGTGCCCCGCACCGTGGCTGTGCTCGTGCCCGACGCCTGCTCCTTGCCACGCGCTCCGCAGCAGGCTCACTCCGACGCCAGCGACCAGCAGGCCGCTCAGGGCCCCTAGATACGCCAGGGCGCTCTCGCCCGTCAGGGACGTCGACAGCGTCAGCGCGAGCCCCAGCGCCAGCACTCCGGCCGTGTGGGTCAGTGTCACGGTCGCGCCGACCGTGACCGCGTCGCGCACGCCCTGGCGCCGGCCGTCGGCACCCCGGACCGCGAGGTAGGCGGCCATCACGGTCTTGCCGTGTCCCGGCAGCGCCGCATGGGACGCGCCGAGGAGGAGGGCGAGCAGCACAGCCGCGACGCCGGCGCCGAGGGTCATGTGGTCGGCGCCGACCAGACTGTTGAACGCCGACTGCACCGCGCCGTACGCCCGCACGACCACGTCCGGCAGCGGTCCTGACGGTGCCGTCGGTGCGGCGCCCGCCTGGTCGTGGCCCGGGGCGGTCGCCACGTCGATCCCGCGCACGTTGAGCGGGGAGCTCAGCAGGTCCACGGGGTACGTCCGTAGTTCGTCGCTGACGCTCGTGCGCGCGACGCCGTCCGGCGGCAGAGCCACCCCGTCGCCGACCGCGGTCATCTCGCGCCACCCGACCCGGTCGGCGAGGTGCGTGGTGGCGACGCTGAGCCGGGCGGGCCGGTCGAGTGCGGCCGGGGCGGTCAGTCGGCATTCCGTGCGGGTGGTCGGCAACCCTCCGCTGCCACGAGGCTGTTCGGCGTGCGCGGAGACGAGCGTCCATGCCGACGCTCGCCCGTCGACGGTGATCCGCAGGTCGTGCGCGATCTCCTCGCAGCCGGTTCGCGCGTACGCCGCCAGCTCGGCCGTCGACGCGGTGCCGTCGTGGTCGGTGTCGAGCCGCCCGCGCGCCTGGAGTGTGGGCAGTTCCGCCTCGTCGAGGACGGCGAAGTCGTCCACCCGGTCGGGGTGCACGGTCAGCCCGTGGTACTGGTTCACGCTCAGGTTGCCCATCGGGTGCGCCGACGCCGTGCCCGCGCCGAACGCCAGTTGCCCGGCCGCGAGGACGAGCGCAGCGAGCCCGACCAGGCCCAGTCGTCGGGGAGCGAACGCCCCATCGCGCTTTCGGTCTTCGCGACCACGACGATTCGCATGCGCCGCGCGCCCGGTCGTCCTCACGCCGCACCTCCGGAGCCGCTCGCCGCCAGCGCGGCCTTGATGTCCCGCAGGTGCCCCAGCGGCAGCGGGTCGTGCCAGCCGCCCGCGACCGCGCGTTCGGCGTACGTCAGCGCTTCCGCGTCGCGTCCGTTGCGGTGCAGCGCCCATGCGAGCGCATCGGCCACGAACACGGCCTGTCTGCGCCCCCATTCGGCCTGGGCGCGGCGCAGTGCCTCGGCGGGGTCGCCGTGGTCGGCCTCGAACTGGGCGCGGGCCAGGTCGTCGCTCGCGCCGTTCGCTTCGAGGAGCCGGAAGGACGCCGCGACCAGGTCGAACTGGGCGCGCGCGGCGTCCGGTCGGCCTGCCGCGTCGAGGAGTTCGCCGTACTCGACGAGGAACTGCGGCAGGGGGAGTGCGGCGGTGGCCGCGGCGTATTCGGTGAGCGCCTCGTCGCGGCGCCCGAGCGCTGCGAGTGCCGCCGCACGCCCGGCGCGCAGTGCGGGATTGCCCGGCGCGGCGGCGAGGCCCGCGTCGAAGTGCGCGAGGGCGCCGCCCGGATCACCCGCGCGGCGGGCGAGTTCGCCGAGGTAGCGGCGGCAGTAGGCGGTCTCGTCGGGTGTCGCGGCGATCTCCAGCGCGCGTTCCAGCGCGGTGCGGGCGTCGTCGGTGGCGCCGCGCAGTTCGAGGTCGTAGCTGGCCCGCGTGAAGGACGCGACGGACGGCCGCAGGTCGAGCATGCGCTGGATCGCCGCGGTGGCCTCGTGGGCCGCGCCGAGCTGGGTCAGCGCGTCGCCGAGCGTGCCGTAGACCGCGGCGTTGTACGGGGCGGCCTGCGCCGCCCGGTCGGCGAACCCGCGGGCCGCGCCGAAGTCGTGCCGGGCGTTGGCGAGTGCGGCCATCCCGACGAGCGCCGGAGCGTACGCGGCGGAGCCTTGCGGCGCGTGGGCGAGCGCCCGGGTGAGTGCCTCTTCGGCACGCGGGTAGTACGCCGGATCGCCGGTGGAGCGGGCCTGTTCGACGTACGCGGTGCCGAGCGCCGCGAGTGTGTCCGCGTCGTCGGGCCGGGTCCGCAGCCGCGCCTGCGCCGCCGCGATCACGGCCTCCAACGAGCCTCGCCCGCTCGTCGCGTCCGGCGCCGCGAGCGGCACGGCGGCGGCGCGCGCCGGCGACCCGCCGTCACCGTGCCGGGCGACCAGCACCGGCACACCGATGAGCACCCCGGCCGCGACCACCGACGCCGCGGCAAGCCGTACTCGTCGCAGATTCCTCATCACACGTCCCCCAAGGGAAGGCCGGCCCGCGGTCCCCGGGGCGGCGGCAGGCCGCCGCCCCGGACCGCGTCCGGGAAAGACCCGGATCCGGTGTCCGCCCGTCAGCCCTTCGGGAGGGCGCGGTTGACCGGCCAGTACTCCGGCAGTCCGACGTACGGGAACGACCCGCCGAAGCCCTTGTTGTTGGCGTCGACCATGTCGCCCTTGGCCAGCGCGGGGACGATCTGCCCGGTGGCCGCGGCCCCTTCGAGGGCCTGCAGTTCGATGTCGACGACGTCGTCGGACAGCCGCCGCCCGTTCGGGAAGCCGCCCAGGTCGCCGCCCAGGACGCCGAGCCGGTTGGGCTTCGCGGTCGGCGGGATTGCCGTGTTCAGCCGCAGTTCCTCGGCGGGCACGACCTTCTTCGGGTCGACGTCCTTGTTGAGCAACTGCGAGTTGAGGTCGGCCTTGATCGGCCCGTTGGCCGCGTTGGCGATGCCGGTCAGGAAGATCTCGACGAGGTCGGCGCGCGGCGCGGCCGGCGCCTTGAGGCCGTAGATCTTCTCGATGAGCTGCGGCACCTCGGGGTTCTGCACGCGGTCGACCAACTGCGGGACGGTCGCGTCCTGGTCGGGCCGCAGCGCGTTGAACCGGTCCTTGAGCGCGGCCGGCACGACGACCTCGTTGACGAGCGGGTTGCCGAGCCGCGAGACCTGCACGAACTTGCCCCAGTCGCGGTTCTTCCCGTCGTCCGTGACGATGTCCATCCCGCGCCGCTCGGTGGTGCTCCACACGCCGATGACGGGGTTGCGGGCGGCGTCGCCGTTGAGCGCGAGCGCGTTCTTGGGCAGTTGCAGCACAAGGGTGTTGACGTTGTAGCCGGCGACGGTGTCCTGCCCGACCTCGGTGAGGTTGCCGCCGTACAGCAGGTCGAAGACGCGCAGGTCGAGGAAGAACGGGTCCTCGGTCTGCCCGGCGAACGCCTTGCCGCCGCCCTGCACGTCGGTGACCGCGGCGTCGCGCAGCCCCTGGTAGTCGGGCATGGAGGCCTTGCCGACGTTGGACGGCGCGGCGACCGCGTTCTGGACGATCGTGCGCGGCGCCTTGCCGGGCCGGATCTCCTGCACGGTGTACGTCTGCCGGAACAGCAGGTTCTCGTCGTCGAGCGAGGTGACGGGGCCGTTGTTGTAAAGGAACGTCGACGTCCCGCGCTTGTCCTGGTTCTGGAAGGTGAACCGGTAGGTGACGTCGGGCTTGCCGTCGCCGTCGGAGTCGATGTTGAGGTTGTAGCGGGCGTCGGCGGCGAACGGGTAGAAGTTCGGCCCGCCGTTGGGTTCCTCGAACGGAATGAAGTTGGCGACCAACGTGACCGTGTCGGTCTTGTCGGGGCTGACGAACGCGTAGACGTCGGTGTTGTCGAGCTGCGGGCTGGTCGCGATCAGCGGCGCCTCGCGGTGGCTGGACGCGTGGGCCCGGCCGGGGCCCGGCACGGCGGCCACGCCGGCGGCGAGGAGCGCGCCCGCGCCGAGGACGGCGACGGCGCCGCTCCCGCGACGACGAACGGCCGTGCCGGACGAAGTCGTTCGGGACGTGCGGTTTCTGCGGGCGGTGCGCGTGCTGCGGCTCATGGACGTGTCCTTCGGTCCTGGGACGGCTCCGCGCCCGCCCCGGATCGGGGCGGGCGCGGATCTGTCAGGTCGGACCGGGTCCCCGGTGTCGTCCCGCCACGACGTCTGCAGCCGTCTCGCGTGGCGGTGCCTGTGAATCCACCCCTGCTTCGGAGCGGAACGGCCCGGGGTTGGGCCTGGTTTCCCGGAATTCTCCGGGCGGCCCGGGAAGGGTCACGCCAAGGTGTGCTCCGGCTCCGGTTCCGCCGCGGTCTCGGCCACCGCGGCGGTCGGCGCGTCCACAGGTTCGAACGCCCCCGTGGCCGGGTCGTGTACGTACATCTGCGCGGCGCCGATGTCGAAGTACAGGCCGAACAAACGCAGTTGCCCGTCCTCGACGGCCCGGTACACGACCGGGTGGCCGAGCAGGTTGTCGAGCTGCTGCAACACGTTCGTCAGGCACAGCTGTTCGAGGGGCGCGGGCGCGTAGCCGGACAGCGTCGGCGCGGGGCGTGCGAGGAACCGGTCGACGCTCGGCTTGCCGTGGGCGAGCCAGCGCCGCAGGTGCGGCGTGTGCTCGGGAGCACCGTCGCCGCCGTCGCCCTCCGATTCCTCAGCGGCGGCGTCCGCTTCCGCTTCCGCGTCGAGGCTGCCCAACAGGGCCTGCATCGCGCCGCATCCGGAGTGCCCGCACACGGTGATGCTGCGGACGCCGAGCACGGACACCGCGTACTCGATGGCGGCGCCGACCGACGCGTCGTCGACGGGCGGTTCGGGCGCGTGCGCGGTGCCGTGGGCGTCACCGTGCGCGTGATGCGCGTGGTGCGGCACGAGGTTCCCCACATTGCGCACCGTGAACAGGTCGCCCGGGCCGCTCGCGGTGATCAGGTTGGGCACGATCCGCGAGTCGGCGCAGGTGATGAACAGCTGTGCGGGGTTCTGCCCTTCGATCGCGAGTCGTTCGAGGAACGGCTGGACGAGCGGCGCGGTGCGCAGCTGGAACTCGCGCGTCCCCGCGACCAGCGGGTGCGCGGGCGGGCGGCCGCGCCGCGGGTGCAGCCGCTGCCAGTGCCACCACGGCGCGAACCAGCGTGCGGACGGGGTGGGTCCGACGCGGCGCACGCCCGCGGGCCGGTTCAGGCCTTCGGCGGCGCGTCCGTAGTGGTCGTCGTGGATCTCCTCGATCTCGACCTGCCCGCCGCGCGCGACGTACGCGGTGCGCCACGTGTGTACGGCCTCGAACGCGGCCTGGTCGAGGTAGTCGACGGTCAGGTCGAGGACGACGTGCTCGCCGGGCGGCAGCTTGTCGAGCGCACGGGAGAGCCTGGGCACCGAGAGGAACGTCAGCGAGCCCTGCACGATGACGTGGAACGCGCCGTCGCGGAGGACCGTGCGCACCGTGCTGCGGCTGAGCCGCGCGAGGGCGATGGCCACCGCGACGACGACGCCGAGCGCGACGCCTTCCAGCACGCCCGCGGCGACGACGCCCGCCACCGTGACGACGTACACCGGGAATTCGCGGTGCCGGTGCACGTGCCGGATGTGGGCGCGGTTGACCATCTGGACGCCGACGACCATGACCAGCGCGGCGAGCGCCGCGAGCGGGATGCGTTCGACGAGGAAGCCGAGCAGTCCGGCGAACAGCAGGATCCAGCAGCCGTGCAGGATCGCGGAGGCGCGGCTGTGGGCGCCGGCCCGGATGTTCGCGGTGGAGCGCATCGCGCCGCCGGACACCGGGAAGCCGCCGAGCATGCCGGACACGACGTTGCCGAGGCCCTGCGCGGCGAGTTCGCGGTCGAGGTCGGAGCGCGGGCCGTGCTGGAGCCGGTCGGTGGCGACGGCGGACAGCAGCGATTCGACGGCGCCGACGACGGCGACCGTGACGACGGCGGTGACCAGCGCCGCCCAGCCGATCCCGGTCGGTGACGCGGGGAAGGCGACGGCCGCCGTCGGCAGGCTGATCCGCGAGACGTCCATGCGGCCCGCCGCCACCAGCAGCGTGGCGAGCGCGACGGCGACCAGCGGTCCCGGAACGCGGCGCAGCGCGCGGAGCACCGGCCGTTCGGGGTTGGGCAGCAGCGGCCAGGCCAACAGCGCGGCGACGGTCACCAGCCCGACGACGAGCTCCGGCGTGCGCAACGTGGCGAACTGCTCCGGCAGTTGCCGCAGGTTGGCGAGTGCCGAGCTCTGCGGCGACCCGCCGAGGACGACGTGGAGCTGCGCGATGGCGATCACGATGCCGATGCCGGCGAGCATCCCGTGCACGATCGCGGGGGAGAGGGCGAGTGCTGCGCGGGCCACTTTGGCGAGGCCGAGGAGCACCTGAAGTACACCTGCCAGCACGGTGATCGCGCAGGTGACGCGCCATCCGTAGGTCTGCACGAGCCCGGCGACGACCACGGTCAGTCCCGCGGCGGGGCCGCTGATCTGCAGTGGTGCGCCGCCGAGTGAGCCGACGACGATGCCGCCGACGACGGCCGCGACGATGCCGGCGGTCAGGGGTGCGCCGGCGGCGAGGGCGATGCCCAGTGACATGGGGATCGCGATCAGGAAGACGACCAGGGATGCGCCGAGGTCGCCGCGAATCTGGGGGAAGCGCGCTGCCGCGCGCGTCGTGAGGCTCATGGTCCCGTCTCCTCCGAGTCCTGCGGGGGTGTGGCGGGGGGTGACGCCTTGTGGGCGGAACGCCAAGACTGCGCTAAGTAGTGTTTACGCTACCGTCAGCTTCTCATAGTGAAACGGTAAAAAGCTCCGTCAAACGGGTGAAAGGGTGACGTCGCTCGTGCCCCGTGACCTTCTGCGACCCGGTCAGTTGTCACTGAGAGCTGTGTGGCCAGCGTCACGGCGGGCCGGGCGTCCCTTCCTGGATTCGTCGGGTAAACGGCGTTAGTCGTGTATGGGCCATGCAACCGACCGACCGCGTCGTGCGTGTGTATGAGCAGGTAGTCGCGCCAGATCCGTCCAGGAGCGCGCGGTCTCGTCTATCTAGAGGTGAACTGTGCGTTCTGTCCGGGGTGCCGCCGTCCTCGTGGTCGTGGCGGTGTTGGCCGCCATAGGCTTCGTCGTCTTCGCCAAGGACGGCGGCAAGGATTCCAACGCCTCGCCGACGAAGCACTCCGGCCCGGCGCCGGACCCGAGTTCCTCCTCCGCGAGCGGCGGTCCGCGCAAGGAAGTCCCGATCGGCGACGGCTCCACCGCCGACACCGGCCCGCAGCCCAACCAGCCGAAGACCGAGAAGCTCAAGCCGGGCGAGAAGCCCCCGCAGTTCGTGGTCTTCTCCTGGGACGGCGCCGCGGAGATGGACGGCGTGAACCTCGTCACCCGCTTCCGCAAGGTCGCGCGCGAGAGCAACGCGTACATGACGCTCTTCCTGTCCGGCATCTACGTGCTGCCGGAGTCGAAGAAGGCGCTGTACCAGGGCCCGCAGCACGGCGTCGGCGCGAGCGACATCGAGTTCCTCTACGACAAGAACGAGAAGGCGACGATCAAGGCGATCCGCGACGCCTGGCTCGAGGGCGACGAGGTCGGCACGCACTTCAACGGCCACTTCTGCGGCGCCAAGGGCGGCGACCACTGGTCGGTCGACGAGTGGAAGAAGGAGATCGACCAGGTCTACTCGTTCGTGCAGAACTGGCGGACCAACTCCGGCTGGACCGACGTCCCGTCGCTGCCCTTCGACTACAAGAAGGAGCTCATCGGCGGCCGCGCCCCGTGCCTGGAGGGCCAGAAGACCCTGATCCCCGCCGCCAAGCAGTACGGATGGCGCTACGACGCCAGCTCCAAGGGCGGCAACCAGGTCTGGCCGAAGAAGATCGACGGCCTGTGGGACCTGCCGCTGCAGTCGCTGCCGTGGCCGGGCAGCCCCACCAAGACGCAGCTGTCGATGGACTACAACATCATGGCTGAGCAGACCAACGCCAAGAAGGACGCGCCCAAGGAGCAGTGGGACGCGCTGCGCAAGCAGGCCACCGACTTCTACCTCGGCGGCTTCAACCGCGCCTACACCACCAACCGCGCCCCGCTGTTCATCGGCAACCACTTCGAGACGTGGAACGGCGGCGTCTACATGGACGCGGTCGAGAACACCATGCGCACGGTGTGCAAGAAGGACGGCGTGCGCTGCGTCTCCTTCCGGCAGTTCGTCGACTGGCTCGACGCGCAGGACCCCGCGGTCGTCGCGAAGCTGCAGGGCCTCGGCCTCGGTCAGACCCCCGCGGACTGGGGGACGGTCACCGGCGGTTCGGGCGCGCCCGTCCCGCCGGCCGGCTCCGCTCCGTACATCAACCCGCCGGCCCGCAAGGAGTAGCCGGGCGTTGTCGCCGGACGAGTGAGGGCGGGCCCGCTTGGCGGGCCCGCCCTTTCGCATGCGTACCGGCTGTGGTCAGGTCCGGGACGCGAGGGCCTGCGGGCCGAGCGTGAACTCGGGGTCGACCTGCGTCGTCAGGTCGACGCCGGTGCGCGAGTTCGCCCAGCTGTGCGCGTTCTTGACGTGGAACTCGACCATCTGGTCGGTGTAGCGCCGCCAGTCGCGCGTCTCGTGCGTCGCGTCGACGGCCTCGCGCATGCGTTCCAGCGCGGCGTGGTTGTCGGGCTCCAGTGCCTCGAACTCCGGCGCGCGGCCCTTCTCGATGTCCCGCACGAAGTCCGACTGCCCGGCCCAGGTCAGCAGGTCGGCGCCGACGTGTTCGCGCAGGAACGCCAGGTCGTCGGGGCCCTGCACCTTGTTGCCGACGACGGCGAGCTTGATGCCCCAGTCGCGCGCGTACTCGCGGTACTGGCGGTAGACGCTGACGCCCTTGCGGGTCGGCTCGGCGACCAGGAAGGTCACGTCGAAGCGGGTGAACAGGCCCGACGCGAAGGCGTCCGAGCCGGCCGTCATGTCGACGACGACGTACTCGCCGGCGCCGTCGACGAGGTGGTTGAGCAGCAGTTCGACCGCGCCGACCTTGGAGTGGTAGCAGGCGACGCCGAGGTCGCCCTCCTGGAACGGGCCGGTCGCCATGATCCGGATGCCGCTGCAGCAGCTGCCGACGGGGCGGCGGCACGCGTCGTAGATCGGGTTGTCCTCGTCGAGCGTCAGCAGCCGCGAGCCGCGCCCGGGCGGCGTGGTCTTCACCATCTCGTCGGCGGACGCGATGCGCGGGTTGTGGCTGCGCAGGTACTCCTTGATCAGCGGGAGGTGCCCGCCGAGCGGCGGGATCGCGGCCGCCCGTTCCTCGGTCAGGCCGAGCGCGACGCCGAGGTGCTGGTTGATGTCCGCGTCGATGGCCAGCACGGGCAGCCGCGCGGCGCCGAGGTGGCGGACGAACAGGGAGGAGAGGGTGGTCTTGCCGCTGCCGCCCTTGCCGACGAACGCGATCTTCACGATGGCTGCCCTTCCGAGCGGCGGGCGGTCACGGCCGTCCCGCCCTGTCGAGATTGACAATCGTTTTCGACAAGGATCATCGGTTGCGGTGCGTGCCCGCGTCAAGTCGGAGAGTGATGTTCCGGTGTCCCTCGGTCACCGGAACCGGCGTGCGGAGGCTTGCCGCGAGGTGCCCGCCGCACGGATCTCAGGGGGCGTGCGCGCGGCCCCACGCGGGCGCGTAAGGTCGGCCGGGTGAGCACCGGAACCGCACCCCACGACCCGTTCGCCGCCATCGCGGCGCTGCCCGGCGTCCCCGAGGCGGTCGAGGACGCCCGCAAGGCCGTCGACGGCCTACTCGGCCACCGCACCATGCGCCGCCGCAGCCCCGAGATCAGCGCCGAGTCCGCGCTGCGCGGGGCGCGTGCCAGCGCCGCGCTCGAAGGCGCCGACTGGTCGCTCGAAGAGGTCCGGCGACGCACCGACTACTCGCACACCGACGATACCGAGGCGGGCATCGTCGGCGGCGCGCTGCGCGTGTCCGCCGAGTACGGGACGCTCGTCGACGTGTGGCGGCGCAGTCCCATCCAGGTGCTGGCGCGCCTCCACATGGTCGCGGCCGCCGACGCCGTCCCGGCCGACGAGCTCGGCCGGCCCCGGCTCGCCGGCGAATCCGTCGCGGTCCGCCCCGACCCCGGCCCGCTGCCTTCCGCCGACGAGGTCGCCGCGCGCCTCGACGGCCTCGCCCGGCTGCTGCTCGTCCCGAGCGACGCGCCCGCGATCGTCGTCGCGGCCATCGTGCACGGCGAGATCCTCGCGCTGCAGCCCTTCGTGTGGGGCAACGGCCTGGTGGCGCGGGCCGCGCAGCGGCTGGTGCTGATCGACCGCGGACTCGACCCCAAATCGGCGGTGGTGCCCGAGGTGGGACACCTCGACCAGGGGGCCGACGCCTACGAGAAGGCCCTGCGCGCCTACGTGTCCGGCACCGGCGACGGCGTCGCCGAATGGGTGCGGCACTGCGCGGAAGCCGTCACCCTCGGCGCGCGCGAAAGCGTCGCGGTGTGCGAGGCGGTCATGCGCGGCATGTGAGCCGCGGCCGGTGCGGCCGGCGCAAAAATGGGCGGCGCCCACGGGGAGGACGCCGCCACTTTTGGCACTTCCATCGGGGTACCAGTGCGTGCACCGTGTTGACGGCCGGCCCGGAACGAAGTCCGGAGGTCCGGCGCGTTCGGCCCCTACGAGGGTCGGTCGCGCGTGGGTTCCCGATGTCCGTGCTCGGTCCGTGTGGCCGTCTGCCTCGGTGGAGCTTTCACTCCCCCCGGAGGCGGTCCCGCGGGCCGTTGATCCCCTTTCTACTTGCTCGCCGAAGTCAGCGGAACCCCCCGCCCAAGATCTTTACCTTTCGGGTCGAAGGTGATGGATCGGGCACGGATCATGTCCGGACCGGACAACGAAACGCCGGGATTCGGCGGAACCCGCGCGGGACTTCCGCCGGACCCCGCCGACCTCGTGCGAGCGGTCCTCAGCGGCGCCGCTTCGCCGCGTACCAGACCAGCCCGGCCGCCGCCGCGCCCGCGGTGAGCGCCGTCGCGGCCAGCACCGAACGGGACGGCACCGGCAACGACGGGACCCGCTGGCGCAGTTGAACCGGCCGGTTGAACGTCAGCACCGGCCAGCCGCGCGCGACCGCCTCGCGCCGCAGACCCCGGTCCGGGTTCACCACGTACGGGTGGCCGACCTCCTCGAGCATCGGCAGGTCGGTGACCGAGTCGCTGTACGCGTACGAGCGCGACAGGTCGTACTTCTCGGCCTCGGCGAGCTCGCGCACCGCGGCGGCCTTGTTCTCCGCGTACGCGTAGAACTCGATCTCGCCCGAGTAGCGGCCGTCCTCGACCACCATGCGGGTCGCCACGACGCGGTCGGCGCCGAGCATCTCGCCGATGGGCTCCACGACTTCGGCGCCGGACGAGCTGACGATCACCACGTCGCGGCCGGCCGCGTGGTGCTCCTCGATCAGCGACGCCGCCTCGTCGTAGATCAGCGGGTCGATCAGGTCGTGGAGGGTCTCGGCGACGATCTCGCGTACCTGCTGCACGTCCCACCCGCGGCACAGCGCCGACAGGTACTCGCGCATCCGCTCCATCTGGTCGTGGTCCGCGCCGCCGACGAGAAACACGAACTGCGCGTAGGCGCTCTTGAGGACGGCGCGCCGGTTGATCAGGCCGCCCTGATAGAAGGATCTGCTGAACGCCAGGGCGCTCGACTTGGCGATGATGGTCTTGTCGAGATCGAAGAACGCTGCGGTCCGCTTCGGTACGTGGTTTTCCACGTTGTCGAGGATAGGCCCCACCATTCGGCGTAAACTCAGGCATGCGGGTTTGCCCGAGAAGCCTCTCGGGTACATCCTGGAAGCCACGGATCGTTCTGCGACCGTGCTAACCCGGTCCGGCTCCTCCCCCCCCGAGTCGGCCGTGGAGACGACCCCCGCTCTCCCCCCCGGCGGGGGTCGTCGCTTGTCCGCGTGGCTTTCCGGCAGGGAGTACGTACCCAGCGCCGCGACCTGCGATGCCTCGTTCCGCTTACGGGCTCCGGGCGGCCTGTGGCCGGTCTTACGGGGGTGGTTCGCGGTTCGTCGGGGATTTCCGGTTTCCCGGGGGAAGCGACAAGTTCCGGCGCGTTCTGACGAGTTCCGGCAGCTTCCGGCAACTTCCTTCGGTTTTCCCTGAGTTGGCCGCGGACTTGGCTGCGCGGTCGGTGGTGTCGGATGTCCGGTTCGCACTGTGGCCGGGTGTAGGCGCTTGTGTACGGGGGGTTCTGCGATTTTCGTCACTCCGCGCTCGCATAACCACTCGATCGCTTCGTCCTCATCGCTCGTTCGGGTGATTTCGGTATCCACAGGAGTCGCGTTATCCACAACTTTGCGGCGGAGAACCCGGGTTGGCCGCGGACCCCGGTCGCGGTGGGGCATGGTTGATCCGACCCCTTCGGGAGGCCGCAGAGACCCGGCTCCGAGCACTCGGACCGGAACCATGTGGCCATTGACGATGTGAACGCGCGCGGCGGCCCCGGCCCCGCGACTTGCCCGACCTCCCGAGCACATCCAGGCCCGCCCGCGCCCCGCGCGCCGGCCGGTCCGCCCGCAGGGAGGAACCGCCATGTCTCCGCCGCCCTCGCCGCCGTCCTTCCCCAGGACGCCCCGGCCGCCGGGCCCGCCCCGCCCGCTGCTGGTCACCGCCGACGCGCACATGCTCGACGCACTGCTGCGGCTGTGCGCCGCCACCGGCATCGAGCCCGAGGTGTACGTCGAGGCGGGCGCCGCCCGCGCGGCGTGGACCGCCAGCCCGCTCGTGATCGTCGGCGACGACGTGGCGGACGACGCGGTGCGCTGCGGCCTCCCGCGCCGCGACGACCTGGTGCTGCTCGGCTCCGACCTCGACGACGCCGAGGTGTGGCGGCGTGCCGTCGCCGTCGGCGCCGACCACGTGGTCTTCCTGCCCGACGCGGAGACCTGGCTGATCGACCGGCTGGCCGACGTCGCGGACGGGGCCTCGGCGACCGCCCTGTCCGTCGCCGTGATCGGCGGCCGCGGCGGCGCCGGCGCGAGCACCCTCGCCGGCGCCCTGGCCGTCGGCGCCGCACGCCGCGGCCGGAACACCGCGCTGGTGGACGCCGACCGGTTCGGCGGCGGCATCGACATCCTGCTCGGCGGCGAGACCGAGACCGGCCTGCGCTGGCCCGACCTGACCGGCGCCCGAGGCCGCGTCGACGGCGGCGCCCTGTCCGCCGCCCTGCCCCGCCTGCACGGCCTCACCGTCCTGTCCTGGGACCGGGGTTCACCCGCCGACGTGTCGCAGGACGCGGTCCGCGCCATCGTCGGCGCCATCCGCCGCCGGCACGAGGTCGTCGTGGTCGACATGCCCCGCCGCCCCGACCCCGCCGCCGAAGAGGCCCTGGCCCAATGCGGCACCGCCCTCGTCGTCATCCCCGCCGAACTCCGAGCGATCGCCGCCACGGCGCAGATCGTCGCCCTCTTCCGCCCCACCGTCCGCGACCTGCGCGCCGTGGTCCGCGGCCCATGGCCCCTGGGCCTGACCTCCACAGAGATCGCCGCCAACGTAGGACTCCCCCTGGCCGGCGAACTCAAGCCCGAACCAGGCCTCGTCGACTCCACCGACCGCGGCAAACCCCCAGGCGACCGCCCCAAAGGTCCCCTAGCCCGCTTCTGCCGCGCGTATTGGGACGAGGCCACACCCGAGACGGCAGCGGCATGAGGGGCGGGCGTGTGACGGGCCGACGTGTGCGGCGCCGTTGCCACCTTGGCGCGGAGCGGGCGCGACCGGCCCGTGCCCGACGCCGAGCCGGAAGCGCCGAGCGCTGTGACCAGGCCGTCAGACACGGCGGCCGATCCGGCCCGCGTGCGAGCCGGCGCATGCTGCCGCGGCCTGGATACGGCCGCCACGGGACGGGCTGGTGGGTGCGGGCCTGTTCCCGCGTCGGCGCGGAGCGGGCGCGTCTGGCCGACCGGTCCTGCCCGCACATGGCCCACCCGGTGCCACCCCTGTACGGCGGCTGCCGCGCGACGAACTGTCGGGTGCGGCGTTGCTGCAACGCGGGCGGGGAACGAGTGCGACGGCCTGGTCGATCACGCCGGCGTGCGGTCCGTCCTTTGCCTCTGCCGCCGTTCCAGCGGGCGGCGTTCGCGCCCTAGGGCGCCCTGCGTGCCTCCCCGCCGACCGACCTTCCCCACCGATGACCTTCCGCGGTACGGGCCTTCCGCGTCGCTGACCTTCCAGGGATTCCCCGGCCCGTCCGTCGGCCGGTCCTGCGGCCGCCCGCGCGCCCGCCTGTCTCTTCCGGATTCGTCACCTCGTCCTGCACCCGACCGCCGTTCAGGAGCCCCACCCATGAGCACCACGTCGCGACTTCGCCCTGCCGTCCACGCCCCGACGTCCACCCGGCGTCGTCGTCATGTGCCCCGCTCCAGCCTCAGGCGCCCATCCGGCCCCGCAGGCCTCGATGAGCCTCCACACCAGTCGACCTGACGTCACCTCGTCCCGCACTCGATCGTCGTTCAGGAGCCCCACCCATGAGCACCACATCGCGACTTCGCCCCGCCGTCCCCGTCCCGGGCGTCTACCCGGCCGCGCCGTCACTCGCTCCGCTCCCGCCTCAGGCGCCCATCGCGCCTCCGCGGCCGGCGGCACCACCGCCGGTGCCGCCGGCCCCGGCGCCCACTCCGGCGCCTGCCCAGCCGCCCGCGCGGCCTCCGGGGCGACCTCCCGTCGCACCACCCGCGGGCACTGATCAACAGTCGGGCGAGCCGCAGCTCGATCCACAGCTTGTGGAAGACGTACGGGCACGGCTTGCCGCCGACGGGAGCGAACCGACGCACGCCGCGGTCGCCGAGGCGGTCAGGGCTGCCGGACGAGTACTTGGCGACGCCGCAGTGCTCGCCGTATTACGCGCGCTCCGTTCGGAGATCGTCGGCGCCGGTCCGCTCGACCCCCTGCTCGCCGACCCTGAGACGACCGACGTCCTGGTCAACGCGTTCGACGAGGTCTGGGTCGATCGAGGCGCGGGCCCACAGCGCGCACCGGTGACGTTCCCGGACGACGCCGCAGTGCGTCGGCTCGCCCAACGGCTCGCGAACACCGCCGGCCGCCGCCTCGACGACGCGTCGCCGTACGTCGACGCGCGGCTGCCCGACGGGACACGCCTGCACGCCGTCCTCAAACCGATCGCCGTGCGCGGCACCTGTCTGTCACTACGCGTTCCGCGCCGGACCGCGATGGGCCTGCCCGACCTCGTACGCGCCGGGGCGCTCGCCCCCACCTGTGCGGACCTGCTGCGCGCCGTCGTGGCGGCCAGGGTGGCGTTCCTGGTCTCCGGTGGCGCCGGGACCGGCAAGACCACACTGCTGGGCGCCCTGCTCAGTACCGCGCATCCCGCCGAACGCCTCGTCCTCATCGAGGACTCCGCCGAGCTCAACCCTCGGCACGCACACGTCGTGCGGCTCGAGTCGCGTCCGCCCAACATCGAGGGCGCGGGGGAGGTGACACTGCGGGACCTCGTCCGCCAGGCGCTGCGGATGCGCCCGGACCGGATCGTCGTGGGCGAGGTCCGCGGGGCCGAAGTCACCGAACTGCTGGCAGCGTTGAACACGGGCGCGGAAGGCGGCTGCGGCACGGTGCACGCGAACTCGGCCGAGGACGTCCCAGCCCGTCTCGAGGCGCTGGCGGCCACAGCAGGGCTGACCCGGGACGCGCTGCACAGCCAACTCGCGGCCGCGCTCGACGTCGTGGTGCACCTCGTGCGCGACCGCGACGGCCTGCGCCGGATCGCCGAGATCCACGTCCTCGACCGCGACCCGACCGGCCGGGTCCGACCCGTCCCCGCACTGATCATGGAACGTTCCACCTCACCCCGCCCGGGCCCCGGCTACGCCCGCCTGTGTGCGCTGCTGACGGGCTGGTGGCGCCCATGAGGTCCGTCGATCGGCCCCGAGGCCCACCAGGCTCATGACGGCGCGCCGGAGCCCGGCCAAACGCGGAGAGCACGGCCCCAGGAAGGTCGGCAACATGCCCCGGCCACCTACCTGGGGCGGTGCCCCGCCGGATACCGGCTCGGGGCGGTGCTGTGCGCCCTGCTGGGTGCCGGCTCGTGGGCGGTGGCCGGGCCGGTTGCGCGGCCGGGTTGCCGAAACCGCCGGGCTGCGCTCGGTGATGGCGTCACCATCGCCGTCAGTCCGGCCTCAGCGACGAAGTAGTCCTGGCCGACGGCCGCGCAGATTGCGCGGTACCTGCGCCAGGCCGCGACTCGATCACGGAGGCATCGTCGGCGCCCCGGGCGCGTCCTGCGCGGACGCCCGTCGGGCCGCGCGGTCGGCGGCGCCGTGCCCCAACCTCAACCGTCTCGTGGGTACTTCCCGCCGTGACGCGCCACATCTGCCGCAGCGTGCTCGACGCGGACTGCGCGCCGATAGGCGTCCCGTCCAGCGGCTGGCGCGAGCAGGCCGTGTGTTCGAACTCGTGTCGGACAGGCCGCGTCGTGCTGAGCCAAGCCTTGGCGGCCTTCCTTCGTGCCGTACATGGGAAGGCTCCCCAGCCGTCGGCTGGGGAGCGGCGCGAGGAGGGCCGCCAGGCCTGGCTTACTCCCCGGTCAGAACTCGTACTCGGCGTACTTGGAGGACGCCGGGCCATGACGACCTCCTATGAAACACCGCGGGGCGCGCTGACACGCGTCGTACACCTGCCCGTTCGCCAGCCCCCGCGCCCAACCCCAGTCGCCCCGCGCGCACTTCATGGCCTGCCACGCCACATGCGCCGCAGTGCGCGCACCGGTGACCACATTCCATTCCCCGTCCCACAGACCTTGGGAGGACCCGTGCCTGACCTGCTGCTTCCTCATTCACCTTCCCTCGCGGCCGTGGCCGCACCGGCGTTGGTGGCCGTCGCGATCCTGGTTGCCGGCGCGCGGGCCGGGCGGACCCGGGTCGGAGCCATCGCCGTCGTGAACTCCGCGAACCGGAAACGCGACTCACCATCGGCTCCAGCGGAGCTGCGGGTCCGCGTGGTGGCCTGGTCGGCTGATCCCGGAGTGCGTACCGCGGCCGTGGTGCTCGCCGCCACTGGGGTGACCGCGTTCGCGTTGTGGTCGCCCGTCGCAGCGCTGCTGGGCCCGCCTGCCGCCATCTATGCCGCACGGCGACGGCGGCGTGCCCAGGCGCGACGGGACGCCGACCGGGTCCGGGCCGAGGCCGCGGACCTGGCCGGCGCGATGGTCGCCGAACTCCGCGCCGGGCAGCCCGTCTTCGAGGCCTTCACCCTCGCCGCGGGGACGCTCGACGGGCCGATGCGCGGCCTGCTGGTCGAGGCCGTTGCCGTGGCCCGTGTCGGCGGGGACATCCCGGCCGCGTTGACCCGGACCGCGTCCGCGCCCGGCGCGGAGGCCCTCGCCCGCGTGGCCGCCTGTTGGCGGGTCGCGGCCGAGCGCGGCGCAGGCTTCGCGACCGCCCTTGACCGCGTCGCCGCGGGCCTACGCGCCGAGGAGGCCGGGCGCGGCGAGCTGACGGCCGAGCTTGCCGGGGCACGCTCGACGGCCCGACTCCTCGCTGGACTGCCGCTGTTCGGTGTGCTCCTCGGCACCGGGATCGGTGCCCACCCGACCGATGTCCTCCTACGAACTCCGCTGGGCGTCCTGTGTCTCACCCTCGGCCTTGCGCTGACGGCTGCGGGACTCACCTGGACCGACCGCATCGCCGACCACGCGTGCAGGGGGTGGTGACGGTGCCTCGCCGCATCCCTGGCGCGGCACCGCAGGCAGTGTCGGGACGGGACGCCGGACCCGACAACGAGCGCCCAGAGACCCGTTCGCGGCCTGCCGTTGGCGTGCCGCCGTCGTGGAGGTGTCCACGACCCGCGGCCCTCTCGGGGCGCGCGAGGTGGGGTTCACAGCCTGCCGGAGGTGTGGGGGCGTTGTGGCTGTCGCAACTCCTGGCGCTCTCGGGGTGCGCGAACTCGCGTTCGCATACCGCCGGACATGTGTCGTTGCCGTCGCGACCTCCACGATCCGCGGGCCCGCGAGGCTGTGCGATCAAGCGCCCATGGCCTCTCAGGGCGATGCCATCGGCATTTTGGCTACCCGCACTGCTCTCCAGGCGTGGTCCCGATGGCTGATCCGACCGGTATGCCGGACACGGCCGTCGTCGGGCTCTGCGTGGCCTCGGCCGGGCTGGCCGGGTGGTTCGGGGTGCCGATTGGACGTACGCCGCGCGGGCTCGGCGTCGGCTCGGTGCCATTGACCGATCCGAACCCCGGGCCACAGACGTCCGGTCCGCGTTCGCGGCGTCGTGCGGCGGCCGGGTTGTGCGGGCTTTCGGCCGCCGTCCTGGTCGGCGGCCCGGCGGGGCTGCTGGTTGGCGCGGTCCTCGCGCCGCTCGTCGCCCGCTGGCTCGCCGGCCGTGCTCCGGCAGGGGAACTTCGTCGCCATGCCCGGCTGGTTGCGGATCTGCCGACCGCCGCCGACCTGCTGGCGGCGTGCCTGCTCGCGGGTGCGACGCCGGTCGACGCGGTGGCCACCGTCGCGGATGCCGTCGGCGGACCGCTCGGTGACGAACTGCGGTCGGCGTCCGGCGCGGTCCGGCTCGGCGCGGACCCGGTCCGCGCGTGGTCGGAACTGGCTCGGCACGGTGAACTCGCCGCACTGGCCCGTGCCCTCGCCCGCTCAGGCGACGGCGGGGCACCGCTCGCCGAACGCGTCGCCCGGCTCGCCGACGAGGCCCGCGAGCGGCAGCGGCGCCAACTGACCGCCGTCGCACGCCGCACCGCCGTGCGCGCGACCGTGCCGCTCGGCGTGTGTTTTCTGCCCGCGTTCCTGTGCGTGGGCGTGGTGCCCGTCGTCGTGGGCCTCGCCGGCCCTCTGCTCAACCCTGGCTGAAATCCGGCCCTGCGGCGGCCTCCAAGCCGCTCCAAAGCCTCCCGAGCCCGTCCTGCCATCCGTACGAACACCTGACTGTCGAAGGAGACGTCATGTCCGCGAACCCCACCGCCCCGCCCGCGATCCGACAGCGGATCGGCCGCCGTGCGCACGTCGTCCTGGTCCGTCTAGGGCGTGCCAGCCGTGACGAATCCGGCATGTCGACGGCCGAATACGCCGTCGGCACCGTCGCGGCTGTCGCGTTCGGCGGCGTGCTCTACAAGGTCGTCACCAGCGACTCGGTGATGACCGCGTTGAGCGGGATCATCGGCAAGGCGCTCAATGCGTCGTTCTGACCGGCGCCGTACCCGCAGGATCCGGCCACGGCGCGACGCCGGTTACGTGACGGCCGAAACCGCCGTCGTGCTGCCGGTCCTGGTCCTGTTCGTGCTGGGGCTGACCCTGGCCGTGCTCGCGGTCGTGGCCCAGATTCGGTGCGTGGACGCCGCCCAGGCCGGTGCCCGCGCGGCGGCGCGGGGCCAGCCGCCCGACGCCGCGACGGCGGCCGCGCTCGGCACCGCGCCTCGGGGCGCGCGTACCGAACTGGTCGCCGAGGACGGGCTGGTCCGGTTCACCGTCACGGCCGACGCCCGGCTGCCGGGCCTGTGGTCCGCGGTGCACATCCCGGTCCGGTACTCCGCCGTCGCCGTCGACGAGGCGGTGCCGCCGTGACCAGGATGCGGGCGCCCCGGCCCGACGGCGCCATGACCCGGCGGCGCAGGCGGTGCCGTCCCGGCGGTGCGGTCGGGGCTGCGGCCACAGCCGTCCGCCGACCCGACTCCGGCTCCGCGACCGTGTGGGCGGCGGTCTGGGCGCTGGTGCCCGTCTGGGCGGTCCTGGTGGTGCTGGCTTACGGCGGCGCGGTCGGTGCCCGGCACCGGGCTGCCTCGGCGGCCGATGCCGCGGCACTGGCCGCCGCCACGCAGGCCGGGCTCGGCGCGGCGGAGGCCGAGGCCTGCGCCGCGGCGGGACGACTCGCCGAGCGGCACCGGGCGGTGCTGGTGGGGTGCACGGTGCGGTCCGGGTTCGCGGACGTGGTCGCGGAGGTCCGTCCGGTGCGCCCGCTCGACCGCTTCGGCGCCGCCCGCGTACCGGCGCGCGCCGGACCACGCTGACGGCGCACGGCCCCGTGCGGGTGGAGTCGTCCGACCAGGTCCGACACGGCGTGTCCCGCCCGCTTTCCGATCGTTGGCTCAACTCGAACGAACACCGTTCAGTCGTCCGGACTCTGACGGGCGCTCAGGCCGCGCGGACCCGCGCCTGACGCCCTGACCGGTGCGCGCAGGGTCGCACGGGGGTCGGCCCCGCACCGCGCACCAACCCCGTCCCGGGCCGCCGCGCCACCCCGCCGCGACCCGGGACGGCCCCGAACCGGCCCCGCCGCGCCTGTGCGCGGACGGTCTCCGCGACCCGCCTACTCGCTCCTCCGCGCCCTCTAGTGCTCTGACCGCTACGGTTCGCCGGGTCGAGAGGTAGGACCGGAGTGTTCGTCGAGATCGTGTTCGTGGGGCTGCCGATCGATCGTGACGAGGTCGAGGAGGCTCTCGAGGCGGCGTTCGAGCTCGACGGCGAGGTCACCGGCGCGGGCAGCGGTATGGGTCGCTCCATCTCGACCTCGAGCTCGCGCCGGACTCCGACCCTGCTGCGGCCCTGGAGCGGCTTCGGGCGGTGCTGTCCGAGCTGGGGGTCGCGGACTGCGCGACCTTGAACGTCAGTGAGTGACCGGGCCACGATTCGCGCTCGTCCGCCCCAGCGCCGGCTGGCGCGCCACGCTCCACGGCTGGGCGTCGCTCTCGGCCCCGTCCAGGGCTACCACCCGCCGCACCGTCCCGCCTCGTCCAAGCCCTCGGTCGAGCGCCGCTCTCGGCCCGTCCGGACCTACTCCGGCCGGCCCCGTAGCAGGACTCCCAGGAGCCGCACTGCTCCCGCCTTGTCGAGGGGGTGGTTGCCGTTGCCGCATTTGGGGGATTGGACGCAGCTCGGGCAGCCGGATTCGCATTCGCAGGCCGCGATGGCCTCCTGGGTTGCGGAGAGCCAGCGGGGGGCCGTGGCGTAGGCGCGTTCGGCGAAGCCTGCGCCGCCCGGGTGGCCGTCGTAGACGAAGACCGTCGGGAGGCCGGTGTCCGGGTGGAGGGCTGTGGAGACGCCGCCGATGTCCCAGCGGTCGCAGGTCGCGAACAGGGGCAGGAGGCCGATCGAGGCGTGTTCGGCGGCGTGGGCGGCGCCGGGGAGTTCGGAGTCGTCGAGGCCGGCCTCGGCGACCTGGTCGGGGGTGACGGTCCACCACACGGCGCGCGTGCGCAGGGAGCGTTCCGGGAGGTCGAGGCGGTGTTCGCCGAGGACTTCGCCGGTGACGATGCGGCGGCGCTGGTAGGACACGACCTGGCTGGTGACCTCGACCGCGCCGAAGTGGAGGCGGGCCGCGCCCCAGTCCTCGGACCTGACCTCTTCCAGCACCCGGATGTCGGTCTTCTCGCGGGCCGACGTCGTCCAGTCGGGCGCGGCGGGCCGGACGAGGGCGACGGCGTCTTCGAGGTCGAGGTGGACGACCACGAAGGTCTCGCCCTGGTGCAGGTGGATCGCGCCCTGGTGGACGGCGCTGTGCGCGGCCGCCCCGTCGACGGTCCCCAGCACGCGGCCGGTGCCCTCCTCGACCACGCGCACCGCCTGTCCGCCGGCGCCGCGGATGTCGGTCAGGTCCGTGGCGCGTTCGGGGCTGGTCCAGTACCAGCCCGTGCTGCGTCGGCGCAGCAGGCCGCGTCGTTCGAGGCCGGGGAGCAGCGGGGCGGCGACCGGGCCGAAGAGTTCCAGGTCGGCGTCCTGCAGTGGCATTTCGGCGGCGGCCGCGCACAGGTGGGGCGCGAGCACGTAGGGGTTGTCGGGGTCGAGGACGGTGGCCTCGACGGGGCGGTCGAAGAGTGATTCGGGGTGGTGCACGAGGTAGGTGTCGAGCGGGTCGTCGCGGGCGATGAGGACGGCGAGCGCCTCCTGGCCGGAGCGTCCGGCGCGGCCGGCCTGCTGCCACAGGGAGGCGCGGGTGCCGGGGTAGCCGGCGAGGAGGACCGCGTCCAGGCCGGAGACGTCGACACCGAGCTCGAGGGCGGTGGTCGCCGCGACGCCCATCAATCGGCCGTCGTGCAGTGCGCGTTCGAGGTCGCGGCGTTCCTGCGCCAGGTAGCCGGCGCGGTAGGTGGCGACCCGGTCGGCGAGCCCGGGGTCCATGCGGAGGAGCTGGTCGCGGGCGATGACGCGGACGACCTCGGCGCCGCGCCGGGAGCGGACGAAGGCGATGGTGCGCACGCCGTCGGCGACGAGGTCGGCCAGCAGGTCGGCGGCCTCGGCGGTCGCGGTGCGGCGTACGGGGGCGCCGCGCTCGCCCTTGAGGTCGGTGAGCGGCGGCTCCCACAGCGCGAAGGTCAGGCCGCCGCGCGGCGAGGCGTCGTCGGTCACTTCCACCACGTCGCCGTCGGGCACGCCGATGAGCCGGGCCGCCGAGCCGCCCGGGTCGGAGACGGTCGCGGAGGCCAGCACGAAGACGGGGTCGGACCCGTAGCGCAGGCAGATCCGGCGCAGTCGGCGCAGCACCTGCGCGACGTGCGAGCCGAAGACGCCGCGGTAGGTGTGGCACTCGTCGATGACGACGTACTTCAGCGTTTTGAGGAACGCCGACCACGTGCGGTGTCCGGGCAGCAGCGAACGGTGCAGCATGTCCGGGTTGGTGAGGACGTACGACGCGTGGGCGCGGGTCCAGCGGCGTACTTCGGTCGGCGTGTCGCCGTCGAAGGTCGCCGCGCGGACGGCGGAAAGCCCGGTTCCGGCGCCGCGCAGCGCGTCCACGGCCCGGAGTTGGTCCGCTGCGAGTGCTTTTGTCGGAGAAAGATAGAGCGCGGTGGCACCACGTCCGTTCGGAGCCCGGGTACCCTCCAAGAGGGCGGTGAGTACCGGCAGCAGGTAGGCCATGGACTTGCCCGATGCGGTGCCGGTCGCCAACACCACGGACCGGCCCGACACGGCGGCCGATGCGGCATGCGCCTGGTGTTCCCAGGGGTGGTCGATACCGGCCGCCCGAAAAGCGTCCACGACTTCCGGGCGCGCCCAATCGGGCCACACGGTGGGCCTGCCCTCGCGAGGGGGTATCCGCCGAACGTGGGTCACTCGATCAGGTTGCGCGCGGACCGCAAGGAGGCGGCCCAACAGGGCTTCCTGAGAGTGTGGATTGGGCGACATCGGGCACCAGTCTCGCATCGAATGTCGTGGGATTCATCGTCCTGTAGCGCCCATAAGTGGTTGAATGCCTTGGCGGCTGCCGATCCTTGGGGGGCGACCGCTCGATAGCAAGGTGCTGGAGGATCCGTGGACCTGTCCCTGTCGACCCGAACCGAGGGCGGCCGTACGGTCGTCGAGGTGGGCGGCGAGATTGATGTGTACACCGCCCCCAAACTTCGCGAGCAATTGGTGGACCTCGTCAACGAGGGTAGCTACCACCTGATCGTGGACATGGAGGGCGTGGACTTCCTGGACTCGACGGGTCTGGGCGTCCTGGTCGGCGGGCTCAAGCGCGTACGCGCGCATGAGGGCTCGCTGCGCCTGGTGTGCACTCAGGAGCGCATCCTGAAAATCTTCCGCATCACCGGCCTGACGAAGGTGTTCCCCATCCATGCCACAGTCGCCGAGGCCGTTGCGGCCACGGACTGACTGACGGGCTTGATGGCGAAGGACTGATCGCGAGCGCCCGTCCGCTCCCGGCGGAGGGGCGTTCCGCCCGCCACCGCTCAACCACGTAGCGCTTCGCACCGGATAGACCGCCGGTCGGATCGTCGGCAAGTACGGCTGGGGGATCTATGGCCATCGTCGAGTTGCGCTTCACCGCGCTTCCCGAGCACGTCCGGACCGCGCGCCTGGTCGCGGCCGCTGTCGCGCGCCGCGCGGGCGTGGCCGAATCGGTGCTGGACGAAGTGCGGCTCGCGGTCGGCGAGGCGTGCCTGCGCGCGGTCGGGCTGACCCGGCAGATGGGCGGCGAAGAGCCCGTCACGGTGACGCTGGACGACGGCGAGGGCCGTTTCTCGATCGAGGTGCGGGACGCGGTGCCGCAGCCCGTGGCGGCCGGCGTCGGCGGTTCCAACGGGTCCGCCGCGGACGCATCCGGCGCGGCCGCGAACGGCGCGAGCCTGGATGTCGGGGAGAGCGAGCTGGGCCTCGCGGTGATCCTCGGCCTGGTCGACGAGCTGGATGTGAAGGCCGGCGCGGAAGGCGGCGTCATCCGGATGTCGTGGCCGTCCGCGAAGGACAAGCGCGGCGGTACGGAGCTCTGAGTTCCCCTTAGCGCGCGCATGGCGCCCGGTGCGCCGGGCGGGTGAATTTCGACGTACGGCGGGCGGCCCGATTCCCGGGCCGCCCGCCGTTGTCGTGTCCGGGGGCGGTCGCGGGAAGCCCGCCATATCCCGGCGTGGGGCCGGGAAAACCTGTTTAACCTGGGGATTGTCCGTTACGCGGCAAAGCACGCGTATTTCATAAGTAATTTGCTATGATCATGAAGATTTCAATGGTGTGTTCTTGATCATTTGCATACACTCCCATTCACGTTGTAAAAGATCGTCTAGCGCCCGTCTGAGCAGCCAGTCCGAAACATCCCTCGCGATGGAGGACGCATGTCCGGGCTCCAACACACCGATCCAGCCGTCGTCACAGCAAGCTCGTCCGCCGCACAAGTCGCCGGGAGCGACCTGACGTACGTCGTGGTGGTCGCGGTCATTGCGCTGGCCGCCCTCGGCGTCGCGGCGGTACTGGTACGCCAAGTGCTCGCCGCCGACGAGGGCACGGAGAGCATGAAGCGCATCGCCGCGGCCGTCCAGGAGGGCGCCGCGGCGTATCTGACCCGACAGTTCCGCACCCTTGCGGTGTTCGCCGCCGGGGTGTTCTTCCTTTTGATGCTGCTCCCGGCCGACGGCTGGGGCCAACGCATCGGCCGTTCCCTGTTCTTCCTCGTCGGCGCGGTGTTCTCCGCCGTGACCGGCTACACCGGGATGTGGCTCGCGGTGCGCAGCAACGTGCGCGTCGCCGCGGCCGCGCGCGCCGGATCCGGGCCCGAGGGCTCGCACGCCGCGATGCGGATCGCGTTCCGCACCGGCGGCGTGGCCGGCATGTTCACCGTCGGCCTCGGCCTGTTCGGCGCCGCGCTCGTGGTGCTGATCTACCGCGAGAACGCCCCGACGGTGCTGGAGGGCTTCGGCTTCGGCGCCGCGCTGCTGGCGATGTTCATGCGTGTCGGCGGCGGCATCTTCACCAAGGCCGCCGACGTCGGCGCCGACCTGGTGGGCAAGGTCGAGCAGGGCATCCCGGAGGACGACCCGCGCAACGCCGCGACGATCGCCGACAACGTGGGCGACAACGTCGGAGACTGTGCGGGCATGGCCGCCGACCTGTTCGAGTCGTACGCCGTCACCCTTGTCGCCGCGCTCATCCTCGGCAGGACCGCGTTCGGCGACGCCGGGCTGGTGTTCCCGCTGCTGGTGCCCGCGATCGGCGTCGTCACCGCGGTCATCGGCATCTACACGGTCGCGCCGCGCACCGGCGACCGCAGCGGCATGACGGCCATCAACCGCGGCTTCTTCCTGTCCGCGGCGATCTCCCTGGTCCTGGTCGGCATCACCGCGTTCGCCTACCTGCCCGACAAGTTCAGCAAGCTCGACGGCCTCTCCAGCACCACCGAGACCGGCAGGGCGATCCTGGACCACTCGGGCGACCCGCGGGTGTTCGCGCTGGTGGCCGTGCTCATCGGCATCGTGCTGGCCACGGTGATCCAGCAGCTCACCGGCTACTTCACCGAGACGTCGCGGCGCCCGGTCAAGGACGTCGTCAAGACCGCGCTCACCGGCCCGGCGACGGTCATCCTGTCCGGTATCTCGCTGGGCCTGGAGTCCGCGGTGTACGCGGCGGTGCTCATCGGCATCGCCGTCTACGCCGCGTACCTGCTCGGCGGCGGCATCATCATGCTCGCGCTGTTCGCCGTGGCACTCGCGGGAACCGGCCTGCTGACGACCGTCGGTGTCATCGTCGCCATGGACACCTTCGGACCGGTGTCCGACAACGCGCAGGGCATCGCCGAGATGTCCGGCGACGTCGAGGGCGAGGGCGCGCGCGTGCTCACCGACCTCGACGCGGTCGGCAACACCACCAAGGCGATCACCAAGGGCATCGCCATCGCGACCGCGGTGCTCGCCGCGACCGCGCTGTACGGCTCGTACCGCGACGCGGTCGAGACCGCGCAGAGCGAGGTCGGCGCCGACGCGCTCGCGGGCATGTCGCGGCTGCAGACGCTGTCCTTCAGCCTCGACATCTCGCAGCCGAACAACCTCGTCGGCCTGATCCTCGGCGCCGCCGTGGTGTTCCTGTTCAGCGGCCTGGCGATCAACGCGGTCTCGCGCGCCGCGGGCGCGGTGGTGTTCGAGGTGCGCGAGCAGTTCCGCACCCGGCCGGGCATCATGGACGGCTCCGAGCTGCCGGAGTACGGACGCGTCGTCGACATCTGCACACGTGACTCGCTGCGCGAACTCGCCACCCCCGGGCTGCTCGCCGTGATGGCGCCGATCGCGGTCGGCTTCGCCTTCGGTATCGCGCCGCTCGGCGCGTACCTCGCGGGCGCGATCGGCGCGGGCACGCTCATGGCGGTGTTCCTCGCGAACTCCGGCGGAGCGTGGGACAACGCGAAGAAGACCGTCGAGGACGGCACGTTCGGCGGCAAGGGCACCGACGCGCACGCCGCGACGGTCATCGGCGACACCGTCGGCGACCCGTTCAAGGACACCGCGGGCCCGGCGATCAACCCGCTGCTGAAGGTCATGAACCTCGTGTCGCTGCTCATCGCCCCCGCCGTGGTCAAGCTGACCGTCGGCGAGCACGCCAGCGGCGGACTGCGGGCCGGCATCGCGGTGCTGGCGATCCTCGTCATCATCGGCGCCGTGTGGTTCAGCAAGCGGAAGTCGATCGCCGTCGGCACCCCTAACAACAACCACGGCGCGAAGGAGGCCGAAGCGGTGGTCGGTTGACGGGGCGCGCGACAGGCGCACCCGAGTGTCGGGGGGGGGGGGGGGGGGGGGGGGGCGCGGGGCGCCCCCCCCCCCCGCGGGGGGGGGGGCGCCCCCCCCCCCCCGGGGTGGGGGGGGGGGGGCCGGGGCCGGCCCGCGCCCCCTCCGCCCGCGTCGTATGCGACCCTCGGACACGCCCGAGGCGTAACGGCGATGCGAAAAGACGGAGACGAGCGTGGCGAGGAAGAACCCGGCGAAACTCCCGGCGCTGGTGGTCGCGGCGGCCGCCCTGCTGGCCATGACGGCGGGGTGCAGCGACAGCGGCGGTGGCGACGACAAGAACAAGCAGGCGCTCGCCGACTGGGCCGCGAAGGTGTGCACCACCGACGTCACGGGCAAGATCGACGAGTCCAAGGCCGCGCTCGCCGACATGAACGCCGTCGTCCCCAAGGAGACGCCCGACGCGCTCAAGGCCCGCCTTGCCGCGGACGTCACCAAGCTCGCCGACGCCGACACCGCACTGGCCGTCGCCCTCGACAACGCCGGCGACCCCGTGGTCAAGAACGGCAAGGCCCAGGCCGTCGCCGCCGCGGGCGAGCTCCGCGCCGCCGCCACCGGCTGGAACGGCCTCAAGACCGAGGTCGAGGCGCTCCCGACGACGGACCAGAAGGCCTTCGCCGACGCCCTGCGCGCGCTCCAGCCCAACATCTCCAAGTACACCGCCGGCTCCCGCAGCGCCCTGGAGGAGCTCCACAAGGGCGAGTTGGGCAAGGCCCTGGCCGCCACGCCGGGCTGCGCCGCGACCGTCCCGGCCCCTGCCGCGAGCACTCCGGCCGCCGCCGCGAACGCGCCTGTCCCTGCTGCGAGTGCGCCGGCCCCGGCGGCGAGCACGCCCGCGGCGAGCACGCCTGCTCCCTCCGCGAGCACGCCGGTTCCCGCCGCGAGCACGCCCGCCGCCGCGACGAGCACGCCGGCCCCCGCCGCCACGTGACGGTCCGCCGCACGGGCGGGCGGGCCCGCCCGATCCGAACCGCCGCGTGGGCGGGCGGCGATCGGCTCACGGTGATCCGCCGCGGCACGTCCGACGGTTCCGCCGTCGGAGCCCGCGCGGCACGTCGGGGTGCCGCTTCGTCGTGACCTCGTCCACCCGTCCCGAGCCGCGCATACGGGTCGCGCCGCAGTGTCCCGCCCCGCCTGTGGCCGATCCGCGCCGCGGGCGAGGCAGGATGGTGTCTGTGACGATGCACGACTCCTCCCAGGTCGCCCGGCTGCGTGCCGCGCTGGACGACGCCGACTACACCGTGGACGGCTGCCTCGACGCGCTCGGGCCGCAGGCCTACGGGGCGTTGTCGCGCAGCGAGACCGTCCCGGCGCTGCGCGCGCTGCGCGGCGACGGCGGCCCGTTGGCGACGCTGATCCGGCTGTTCCTGCTGCAGACCCGCGTGCCGTACGCGCAGGCGCTCGGCGCGCTGCCGTTCGACGAGGCGGTGGCCGGCGGCCTGTTGGAACGGGACGGCGACGAGGTGCGCGCGCTGGTCGACATCCGGCCGTACGGCGAGGCCGACACCGACTGGTGGGTGGTCTCCGACCTCGGCAGCGGCATCGGCGGCGTGTCCGGGCCGCTGCGTCCGGACCACGTGCTCGGCATCGGCGGGGCGTCGACGACGCTGGCGGGCATCACCGTCCGCGAGCCGGCCGACCGCGTCCTGGACCTCGGCACGGGCTGCGGCGTGCAGGCGCTGCACGCGTCGCGGCACGCCCGTTCGGTGACCGCCACCGACGTGAACCGGCGGGCCCTGGACCTGACCCGGCTGACGATGGCGCTGTCGGGCGTGTCGAACGTGGGCCTGGCGGAGGGCAGCCTGTTCGAGCCGGTCGAGGGCGAGACGTACGACCTGATCGTGTCGAACCCGCCGTTCGTGATCTCGCCGAAGGGCCGGTTCACCTACCGCGACGGCGGCCTGCCCGGCGACGGGATCTGCCGCCGCCTGGTCGGGCAGGCGCCCGCGTACCTGGCCGACGGCGGGTTCTGCCAGCTGCTGGCGAACTGGCAGCACGTGAAGGGCCAGGACTGGCACGACCGGCTGCGGGACTGGCTGGCGCCGACCGGGTGCGACGCGTGGGTGGTGCAGCGCGAGGTGCAGGACCCGGCGCAGTACGCCGAGTTGTGGCTGCGCGACGCCGGCGACCACCAGAGCCCCGAGTACGCGGCGCGCTATGACGCGTGGTTGGACGCGTTCGAGCAGGACGGCGTCGAAGGCGTCGGCTTCGGCTGGATCACGTTGCGCAAGTCGGGCTCGGCCGATCCGGTGGTGCACGTCGAGGACTGGCCGCACCCGGTCGAGCAGCCGCTGGGCTCCGAGGTCGCGGCGTGGTTCGCGCGGCAGGACGCGTTGCGCGCGCACGACGACGCGGCGCTGCTGGACACGGCGTTCACGCTGGCGCCCGCGGTCCTCCAGGAGCAGACCGGCCAGCCGGGCGCGGAGGACCCCGAGTACGTGGTGCTGCGCCAGCAGCGCGGCATGTGCCGTGCGGACCGGGTGGACACGGTCGGCGCCGCGCTGGCGGGGGCGAGCGACGGCCGGTTGACGGCGGGCGCGATCGTCGACGCGATCGCGGAACTGCTGGGCGAGGACCGGCTGGCGCTGCGCGAGGCGGTGCCCGGCCCGCTGCGGTCGCTGGTCGCCGACGGCTTCCTCATGTTCCCCTGACCGATGCCTTGTCGGCACCCGCCCGCTTCACCGGCAGGCGGGTGTCGCGCATCGACGCGGCGGCCGCGAGTCCCAGCAGCGTGCACGGGATGACCACGAGGTACACGCCGCTGATGCCGGCCGAATACGCGTCGTGCACGGCGTCCTGGAGGGCCTGCGGGTAGCCGCGGAGGGCTTCCGGGCGGGGGAGCGCCGTGCCGCCGGCCGGGAGCCCCGGGCCGCCGGCCTCCGCGGCGCCGTGCGCGGCGAGCGCGTCCGGCAGCGTGTCGGTGAAGCGCCGCGCGATGACGGCGCCGAAGACGGCCGTGCTGATGGTGCCGCCGAGGGTGCGGAAGAAGGAGATGGACGACGTCGCGACGCCCAGGTCGCGGCGTTCGACGGTGGTCTGCGCCGCGAGGATCAGCACCTGCGAGGTGAACCCGATGCCGAGTCCGGCGACGACCATCGCGGGCCACAGCGCGACGGCGGGCGCGTCGGTGGCGCGCACCTGCCACGCGAACAGGACGGCCGCCGCGGTGGACAGCGCCATGCCGATGACCGGGAACGGCTTGACCCGTCCGGTGCGCCCGATCAGCCGTCCGGACGTGGTCGACCCGACGAAGTTGGCGGCGATGAACGGCAGCGTCAGCAGCCCGGCCTCGGTCGCGCTGAAGCCGCGCCCGAGCTGGTAGAGCTGCGGCAGGTAGACCATCGACGCGTACATGCCGGTCCCCATGAGGAACGCCGACGCGCACTGCGCGGTGAAGGAGCGGCTGCGGAACATGCGCGGCGGCCACAGCGGTTCGGCGGCCCGCCGCTCCCACAGCGCGGTCGCGGCGAGCAGCGCGAGCGCGGTGCCGCCCAGCGCGTACGCGGTGCCCGACGTCCACGCGAAGCGCTGCCCGCCGAAGGACACCAGCAGCAGGAGCGCGCTGACCCCGGAGACCAGCAGCAGCGCCCCGGCGTAGTCGACGGAGACGTCGGCGCGGCGCGGCGGCAGGGTCAGGCTGCGCTGGATGACCACGAAGGCGAGTACCGCGAACGGCAGCATGGCGAAGAAGCACCACCGCCAGCCGACGGTGTCGACGAAGACGCCGCCGAGCAGCGGTCCGATCGCGGTGGACGACGCGAAGGCCGCGCCGATCCAGCCCTGCCACCGGCCGCGCTCCGCGGTGGCCACGATGTCGCCGATGACGGCCTGGCAGAGCGTGATCATTCCGCCGACGCCGGCGCCCTGGACGGCGCGGAAAGCGATCAGCTGCCATATGCCGTCCGCGAAGCCGCAGAGTGCCGTGCCGGCGGTGAAGACGCCGATGGCGGTGAGCAGCAGCGGCTTGCGACCGTACAAATCGGACAGCTTTCCCCACAGCGGGGTAGCGGCACAATTGGTGAGGAGGTGTCCGGCGACCACCCAGGAGACCTTGTCGACGCCGCCGAGCTCGCCCGCTATCGTCGGCAGGCCGGTGGTGACCACGGTGCTGGCCAACGCGGCGATGAACATCGCGATCAGCAGCCCGGTCCCGACGGTGCGGCGCTGAGCTGCGGATATGTCGGGTTCGGCGAGGGGTGTCGCCGGTTCGGCGGCGGCCTCTCGGCTCATGGGGGAACCGCCTCCCTCATTCGGCCCGGCGCAGATCTGATGGCCCATCAGAGTTACGGGCCGTGGTCGAGGAAGCAAGATGTACCGCGCAACCATCGAGGCCCCGAACGCGCCAGCGGCGCGCCCGGGGCGTCCGAGGTGGCGGAGGGTTAGCGGCCCGGGAAGCGGGAACGGTTGCGTGCGCGTTACCGTTCGAGTGGCATCGGGCCGATCCGTGTCGTATACCGGGCAGGGCCGGTTTGACTTCGGGGGCTGGGGTACCGTCACACTCCGCCACCCGGCGGCTACAGTCCCCTGAAGGCCCCGGCCGCCACCAGCAACCTGGAGAGAAGAGCGAAGGTGTCCCCGAGCAGCGAGACCGCGCGCGAAGGCAGTCGACTCGTCATCGTCGAGTCGCCCGCCAAGGCGAAGACGATCAAGGGCTACCTTGGGCCCGGTTACGTGGTCGAGGCCAGCGTGGGTCACATCCGCGACCTCCCCAACGGCGCCGCCGAGGTCCCGGCCGCGTACGAGGGCCAGTCGTGGGCCCGTCTCGGGGTCAACGTCGATGCCGACTTCGAGCCGATCTACGTCGTCAACGCGGACAAGAAGCAGCAGGTCGCCAAGCTCAAGAAGCTCCTGAAGGACGCCGACGAACTCTTCCTCGCGACGGACGAGGACCGCGAGGGCGAGGCCATCGCGTGGCACCTCCAGGAGGTCCTCCAGCCGAAGGTCCCGGTCCGCCGGATGGTCTTCCACGAGATCACCAAGGACGCCATCCAGTCGGCCGTCGCCAACCCGCGCGAGCTCAACCAGCGCCTGGTCGACGCCCAGGAGACCCGCCGCATCCTCGACCGGCTCTACGGCTACGAGGTCTCCCCGGTGCTCTGGAAGAAGGTCGGCCCCAAGCTGTCGGCCGGCCGCGTCCAGTCGGTCGCGACCCGCCTGGTGGTCGAGCGCGAGCGTGAGCGCCGCGCCTTCCGCTCCGCGTCCTACTGGGACGTGCTGGGCACCTTCGACACCGGCCGGGCCGGCGACGCCAGCGACCCGCGCACCGTCAACGCGCGCCTGGTGAACCTGGACGGCAAGCGCGTCGCCACCGGCCGCGACTTCGGCCCGGACGGTCAGCTCAAGGGCCGCGACGTGCTGCACGTCGACGAGGCCGGCGCCCGCGCGCTGGCCGCCGCGCTCGAGTCCGCGGCGTTCTCGGTGCGGGCCGTCGAGCGCAAGCCGTACCGCCGCTCGCCGTACGCGCCGTTCCGCACCACCACGCTCCAGCAGGAGGCCTCGCGCAAGCTCGGCCTCGGCGCCAAGGCGACGATGCAGGTCGCCCAGAAGCTGTACGAGAACGGCTTCATCACCTACATGCGTACCGACTCGACCACGCTGTCGGACACCGCGATCACCGCGGCCCGCGCGCAGGTCCGCGAGCTGTACGGCGCCGAGTACCTGCCGGACGCGCCGCGCTCGTACGCCGGCAAGGTCAAGAACGCGCAGGAGGCGCACGAGGCGATCCGCCCCTCCGGCGACCGCTTCCGCACGCCCGCCGAGACCGGCCTGACCGGCGACCAGTTCCGGCTCTACGAGCTGATCTGGATGCGCACCGTCGCGTCGCAGATGAAGGACGCGGTCGGCCAGTCCGTCACGGTCCGCATCGGCGGCGTCGCGGCCGAGGCCGAGGGCCTGCCGGGGCGGGACGCGGAGTTCACCGCGTCCGGCAAGATCATCACCTTCCACGGCTTCCTCAAGGCGTACGTCGAGGGCTCCGACGACCCCGAGGCCGAGCTCGACGACCGCGAGCGCCGGCTGCCGATGGTCGACGAGGGCGACCCGCTCACCGCGACCGAGCTGACCCCCGAGGGCCACGCCACCAAGCCGCCCGCCCGCTACACCGAGGCGTCGCTGGTCAAGGAGCTGGAAGAGCGCGAGATCGGCCGCCCGTCGACGTACGCGTCGATCATCGGCACGATCCTCGACCGCGGCTACGTCTTCAAGAAGGGCACCGCCCTGGTGCCGTCCTTCATCGCGTTCGCCGTCGTCGGCCTGCTGGAGAACCACTTCGGCCGGCTCGTCGACTACGACTTCACCGCGAAGATGGAGGACGACCTCGACCAGATCGCGCGCGGCGAGACCGAGTCGGTCCCGTGGCTGCGCCGCTTCTACTTCGGCGAGGACACCCCCGGAGGCCAGTCCGGCGACCACCTCGAGGGCCTCAAGAACCTGGTCACCGACCTGGGCGCGATCGACGCGCGCGAGGTCAACTCCTTCCCGGTCGGCGAGGGCATCGTGCTGCGCGTCGGCCGCTACGGCCCGTACGTCGAGCGCGGCGACCAGCGCGCGGACGTGCCCGCCGACCTGCCGCCGGACGAGCTGACCGTCGAGAAGGCCGAGGAGCTGCTCAACAAGCCGAGCGGCGACTACGTGCTGGGCACCGACCCGGCGACCGGCCACACGATCGTCGCCAAGGACGGCCGCTACGGCCCGTACGTCACCGAGGTGCTGCCGGAGCCCGAGGCGGCCCCGGCCGCCGCCGAGCCCGAGCCGGCGCCGGTCGCGGACGCCGAGGGCTCCGCGCCGGCCAAGAAGACCGCGGCGAAGAAGACCGCCAAGAAGACCGCGAAGAAGGCCGCCGCCAAGGGGCCCAAGCCGCGCACCGCGTCGCTGTTCAAGTCGATGGCGCTGGACACCGTGACGCTCGAGGACGCGCTCAAGCTGTTCTCGCTGCCGCGCGTGGTCGGCGTCGACCCGGCCAGCGGCGAGGAGATCACGGCGCAGAACGGCCGCTTCGGCCCGTACCTGAAGAAGGGGACGGACTCGCGGTCGCTGCAGACCGAGGACCAGCTCTTCGACGTCACCCTCGAAGAGGCGCTGGCCATCTACGCCCAGGAGAAGCAGCGCGGCCGCACCGCCAAGCCCCCGTTGAAGGAGCTCGGCACCGACCCGGTCAGCGGGAAGCCGGTCACGGTGAAGGACGGCCGCTTCGGCCCGTACGTCACCGACGGCGAGACCAACGCCACGCTGCGGGCCGCCGACAGCGTCGAGGAGATCACCCCCGAGCGGGGCTACGAACTCCTCGCCGAGAAGCGCGCCAAGGGCCCCGCGCCCAAGAAGCGCGCGGCGGCCAAGAAGGCCCCGGCGAAGAAGGCTCCGGCGAAGAAGACCACCAGCCAAGCAGCGAAGAAGGCTCCGGCCAAGAAGACGACCTGACGCGGCACCCCGCCGGCCGTGGCCGGAAACCGGGCAAAGGCCGAGCCCCCGGACAACTGTTCGGGGGCTCGCGCGCGTACCGCCGCGGCCGTGACGCAAGTGTGACGGACCACGCCGAGGCCGTGGGGAAACGCCGTATCGAACGTCGTTTCCCGCCCCGCCGTCCCGGCTAGGGTTGACGGCATGACGCAAGCCGAGCAGCAGAAGGCCGAGGCGGCCATACCGCCCCGGGCCACGGATCCCGTGCACGGTATCGGGGGCGTCCTGAAGATCGCCCCGTACCGCCGGTTCTGGACCGCCGTCGCCGCGTCCGCGCTCGCGGACTGGCTCGGCCTGCTCGCGCTGACATCCGCCGCACTGTGGACCGTCGACGGCGACTACCTCGACTTCGCCGCGGCCGTGGCCGCGGTGTTCGTGCTGCGCCTCGTGCCGGCCGCGCTCGTCGCGCCGCTCGCCGGCCAGATCGTCGACCGCCTCGACCGGCGCTGGACGATGGCGGTGTGCGACGTCATCCGGTTCGGGCTGCTCGTGTCCGTGCCGTTCGTCGACGAACTGTGGTGGATCCTCGCGGCCACCGCCCTCGGCGGCATCGCCGGGGCCTTCTGGGGTCCGGCCCGGGACGCGACGGTGCCCAACCTCGTGCCGCGCCAACGGCTGGCCACCGCCGCACAGTTCAACCTGGTCACCGGCTACGCGGCGGCGCCCGCCGCGGCCGTGCTGTTCATCCTGCTCTCGCTGCTGACCCGGCTGCTGGTGCCGTCGGTCTCCACGCTGCAGACCCACCCGTCCGACATCGCGCTGTTCGTCACCGCCGCGATCCACCTGGTGTCCGCGGTGTGCGTGTACATGCTGCGCATGCCCACCCGCGGCCGCGCGGTCAGCGCCCGGCGGGCCAACCCGCTCACCGTCCTCGGTGACGGGCGCCGCGTCTTCGGCAACGGCCGCACCACGCGCGGCCTCGTCACCGGCCTGCTCGCGCTGTTCCTCGCGGGCGGCGTCCTGGTCGGGCTCACGCCGCTGTACACCGCCGAACTCAAGGCGGGCAACGCCGCGTACGGCACGGTCTTCCTGGCCCTGCTCGGCGGCATCGCGCTCGGCCTGCTGTGGGGGCCGCGCGTCGTCCCGGCGTTCAGCCGCCGCCGGCTCTTCGGTATCGCCGTCGCCGCCACCGGCGTGGTGCTGCTGTTCATCGGCGTCATCCCGAACGTCGTCGTCACCGTGGTGCTGACCACCGCCCTCGGCGCGCTCGCGGGCATCGCGTGGGTCACCGGCTACACGCTGTTCGGCTTCGAGGCCGGCGAGGACCTGCGCACCCGCGCGTTCGCCTTCGTCCAGGCCGCCGCGCGCATCACGCTGGTGGTCGGGCTCGCCGCCGGCGCGCTGATCGCCGGCGCCATCGGGCTGCACACCTGGACCGCCTCCCGGTACGTGTTCACCTACAACGGCTCGGCGATGGCGCTGGCCGGCACCGGCGTCGTCGTCGTGCTGCTCGGCGTCGTCGCGCTGCGGCTGGTCGACGACCGGCCCGGCACCCCGCTGGTGCGCGACCTGATCGACTCGGCCCGCAACGTCGACCACGTCAACGGGCGCCCGGCCGGCACCCCCGGCTACTTCATCTCGCTCGAGGGCGGCGAAGGCGTCGGCAAGTCCACCCAGGTCGAGGCGCTCGCCGCGTGGATCCGCAGCAAGGGCCACGAGGTCGTCGTCACCCGCGAGCCCGGCGCCACCGAGATCGGCAAGCGGCTGCGCGCGATGCTGCTCGACATCGACAACACCGGCATCGACCCGCGCGCCGAGGCGCTGCTGTACGCCGCCGACCGCGCGGAACACGTCGCCACCGTCATCCGCCCCGCGCTCGCCCGCGGCGCGATCGTCATCACCGACCGCTACGTCGACTCGTCCGTCGCGTACCAGGGCGCCGGCCGCGACCTCGGCACCCGCGAGATCGCCCGGGTCTCGCGGTGGGCCACCGACGGCCTCACGCCGGACCTGACGATCCTGCTCGACCTCGACCCCGAGATCGGCCACGCGCGCTTCACCGAGGCGCCCGACCGGCTCGAGTCCGAGCCGCAGAGCTTCCACCACCAGGTCCGCGCGGCGTTCCTCGACCTGGCCGCCGCCGACCCCGACCGGTACCTCGTCGTGGACGCCGCCCAGGAGCCGGACGCGGTCACCACCGCCATCCGCCACCGCCTCGACCGCGAACTGCCGGTCTCCGAGCAGGAGAAGCGGCAGGCCGAGGAGCTCGCCCGCCGCGAACGCGAGGAAGAGGAGCGCCGCAAGGCCGAGCGCGCCCAGGCCGAGGCCGAGAAGCAGGCCCTCATCGCCCGGCTCCGCGCCGAGAGCGAGGAGCGCCAGCGGTTCGCCGAGCAGCAGCGCCTCGCCGAAGAGGCCGCCAAGCGCGCGGAGGAGGAGCGGATCCGCGCCGAGGAGGAGGTGCGGCGCCGCGCCGAGGAGCAGGAGCGCCTGGCCGCCGAGGCCGTCCGCCTGGCCGAGGAGGCCAAGCAGCGCGCCGAGGCCGATCGCCTGCGCCTCGAAGAGGAGGCCGCCCGCCGCGCCGAGGAGCAGAAGCGGCTCGCGGAGGAGGCCGAGCGACGCGCCGAGGAGGCCCGCCGACGGGCCGACGAAGAGGAGCGCATCCGCGACGAGCAGCGGCGGCGCATCGAGGAGGAGACCGCCCTCCGCGCCGAACGCGACCGCGTCGCCGCCGAGCACGAGCGCGCCGCCGAGGCCGAGCGCCGCCGCCGCGCCCAGGAGGAGCGGCACCGCCGCGAGGAGCAGGCCGCCGCGGACGCCGCGCGCCGCCGCGAAGAGGCCGCCGCCCGCGCGGTCGAGGCCCAGCGCCGCGCGGAGGAGCGCGAGCGCGCCGAAGAGGCCCTGCGTCTCGCCGAGGCCGAACGCCGCGCCGCCGAGGCGGACGCGGCCCGCGCCGTCGTCGCCGCCGCGGCCGCCCAGGCCCGCGCCGCGAAGGAAGCCGCCGCCCTCGCCGCGGAAGCCGACAAGACCCCGCTCCACGGCACCCCGATGGTCACCGACGAGGACGAGACCCCCCTCCACGGCACCCCGCTGAGCACAGCCAACGGCTCCGCCCCGGATGCCCCGGAAGCCCCGGAAGGCACCCTCCCGGCCGACCCCGAGGCCCCGTCGGACACCACCGAGCCGGAAACCACCGAACTCCAGGTCGTCCGCCCCGGCCCGACCGAGGAACCGCCGGCCGGATCCGAGGACGACACCCAGCAGATCCCCAAGCTGAAGCTGGACGCCAACGGCAAGCTCCCCCCGCTGGCCGACCACCCGGCCCCCGCCGACGAAACGGCCGTCCTCCCCGCCCTCACCCCCGACCAGCTCAACGGCGACGACCCGGACCACACCCTGGCCGACGACCTCCTGGGCCCCTGGGGCCGCACCGACCCCCGCCCCGAACCCGAAGAGGCCGAACCAAAGCGCACCCGCTGGCGCCGCAAGCCCTAGCCCCGACGAGACGCCGGCCCCGGCGGTGCGCCCGCACAACGGGCCACCGCCGGTTCCACACCCAGAGACCGACGAGGCCGAGCCGAGGCCCGGCCGCGGCTGCGGCTGGTCCCGACGAGCGGTGGAACCCGGCATGCGGAGGCTGCGCGGAGCCACGTCTGGACGCCGACGAGGCCGAGTCGCAGCGTGACGGGGACGGAGCGCTGAAGCCGGCGGTGGGCCCCCCGAAGGGCTGTCGCCGGTTCGCGCCAGGACGCCGCCGCAGCGCGGCCGCCGGCGCCGCAAGCCCTGGCGCCGACGAGGCCGCCGAACGGTGTACGCCGGCGCCGCAAGCTACGGCCCCGACGGGCGCTACGGCCCCACAAAGGGCCACCGCCGGTTCCCGCTCGGCCCCGCTTCGCCGCAGCCGCCACGAACAGGGCGCGCACCGCGTCGCAGGCCTGCCGCCGGTGCGGCGTCTGCGCGCCCGGTCGTCTGCGTGGACGCGTGGCCGCACCGCGATCGACGGATCGCCCCGGCCGCGCAGCCGACGAAGGCCACCGCCGGTCCCGCGCCCGGCCGCGCTCCGCTGCTTCCCGGCATTCCGCCGTCCAAGGGCTGCGCGGAGCCTCGTCCGGACGCCGAGGAGGCAGGCCGAGTCGCAGTGCGGCCGCTGGCGCCGCAAGTCCGCCGACGGGTGCAGCGTCTGCGCGCCCGGTCGTCTGCGTGGACGGGGGGCCGCACCGCGATCGACGGATCGCCGCGGCCGACGAAGGCCCAGTCCCGCGCCCCGCGCCGCGCTTTGCTGCTCCCGGTGCACCGGCCCGGGTGAGCATCACGTCCTGCCGCCGGTGCAGACGCCGCGCGGAGCCACGCGGGGGCACCTGCGCGGGCCGGTGACCGCACCGCGATCGACGGATCGCCCCGGCCGCGCTTCCGACAAAGTCCACCGCCGGTCCCGCGCCCGGCCGCGCTCCGCTGCTTCCCGGCATTCCGCCGTCCAAGGGGGAGGCAGGCCGAGTCGCAGTGCGGCCGCTGGCGCCGCAAGTCCGCCGACGGGTGCGGCGTCTGCGCGTCCGGTCGCCCGGACGGGCTGTGACGGACCCGCGGTCGGCCTGTGTCGCTGTCGGGCAGCCACCGCTGCGGGGTGCCGGCGATCGCACCCGCCCGTCCGGCGATGTCGTGGTCGGTGGTCGGGCGGGCCGGCGTCGTGTCGTGGCGCTGTTCGCTCGCTGTCGGGTGGCCCGGGTACCGTCGTAGCGGAGCCCGTCCGCCTTTGTGGCGTCCGAGGTGCCGTTGTTGGAGCGTTGCAAGCCCGTACTCGAGGAGCCCGTACCCGTGACCGTGTGGGACGACCTCGTCGGCCAGGACCGAGTGATCGCGCAGCTGCGGTCCGCCGCGGTGGGGGCGCGGGGGGTGCTGGCGGGGGAGGAGTCGTCCGGCGGCATGACGCACGCGTGGCTGTTCACCGGGCCGCCCGGGTCGGGGCGGGCGACGGCGGCGCGGGCGTTTGCGGCGGCATTGCAGTGTGTGAGTCCTGACCTGTCCCTCGGCGGTGAGCCGGGGTGCGGGCATTGCGACGGCTGCCACACGTCGTTGACCGGTACGCACGCGGATGTCGACGTCGTCTCGACCGAGCTGCTGTCGATCGGCGTCAAGGAGACCCGCGACCTGGTCCGCCGTGCCGCGTTGTCGCCGGCGGGAGGCCGGTGGCAGGTGATCGTTCTCGAAGACGCCGACCGTCTGACGGAGGGCGCCGGGAACGTGCTGCTGAAGGCGATCGAGGAGCCGGCCCCGCGCACCGTCTGGATGCTGTGCGCGCCGTCGGTCGAGGACGCCCTGCCGACGATCCGGTCCCGGTGCCGCCACGTCGCGCTCCGCACGCCGCCGGTCGCCGCCGTCGCCGACATGCTCATGCGGCGTGACGGCATCGACCCGGAGATGGCCTCGTACGCGGCCCGCGCGACCGGCGGGAACATCGACCGTGCCCGCCGCCTCGCGACCGACGAGCAGGCCCGCAGCCGGCGCGCCGAGGTGCTCGGACTGCCGCTCCAGTTGGGCGACATCGGCAGCTGCATGGCCGCCGCGCAGCGGCTCGTCGACGCCGCGGCCGCCGACGCCAAGGAGATCACCGCCGAGCTCGACGCCCGCGAGACGGAGGAACTGCGCAACGCGCTGGGCGCGAACGGCCCAGGCGGCCGCCTCCCGTCGGGCACGGCGGGCGTCGTCAAGGAGCTGGAGAACCGTCAGAAGAAGCGTGCGACGCGTACGCAGCGCGACTGCCTCGACCTCGCGCTGGTCGACCTGACCGCGTTCTACCGGGATGTCCTCACCGTCCAACTCGGCGCCCCCGTACCGCTGGACAACGAGCAGGTGCGCCCGTCGGTGGACCGCGTGGCGCGGGCCGGGACGCCGGAGGACACGCTGCGCCGCATCGAGGCGATCCTCGCGTGCCGCGAGGCGATCGACGCGAACGTCGCGCCGCTGCTGGCGGTCGAGGCGATGGCGTTGACGCTGCGCGCGGGCTGATCAGGGGCCGCCGCGGTGCCGCCGTTCGGTAAAGATCCCCGAACGGCGTAAGGCAGGGAACCCGGAGCGGGGTTCGGAGCGTCGACATGGGAGAGTTCGGGACGGCACATCTGCCGCCTCCCCGGTCACATCGACCTCAGCCGCAACCCCCCAAGGACGGTGCAACCAGTGCGACCGGCGACGCGGAAAGCGCTTACGGCCCTGCTGATCGCGGTGACGTTGGGCGTCGCGTACGCGCTGGTGTCCCGCTCGCGGCGGGCGCCCGCCGAGCCCGCCGCTGTGCCCGACGAGGCGCCGCGGCCCGTCGAACCGGAACCCGTCCGTCCGGAACCGGTGCTTCCCGTACGCGAGTTCCGCGCCGCCCCGGCGGCCCCGGCCGAGCCCGCGCGGCGCCCTGAAGCCGAGCCCTCGGCCGTCCGCGCCGCCGACCGAAAGGCGAGGCCGACCCCGTCGCGCGCGTCCCTTCCGGTCGAACCGCCCCGGCCCGTACCGGACATCGTCGAGATCGACCCGGACCGCCTGCCTCCGGTCGCGCCCGTCGCGAACCCCGTCCCCGTGTCGGAGGTTCCGCCCGCCGCGGACGCGAAGCCGGCCCGCGGCGGGCGCCGTTCGCAGTTCGTGGTCGGCGGCGTCGCACTGGCGTTCGTGGTCACCGCCGCCGCGATCGGCACGATGGTCTACGGCAGTGTGTCGGACAAGGACAACGCGAAGTCCGCCGCGTCGTCGGCGCCCACGGGCCGCGGCGCGAGCCCGTCCGCCAGCCCGTCGGCGACGTTCGCGCCGCTGCCGCCGCAGAAGTTCGAGTCGGCCGGCACCCGTTCGGGCGGCGCGCTCAACCGCCTCACGCTGTCCGGCCGGCGCTCGGGCGTCACGGCGGACGTATGGGTGTGGCTGCCGCCGCAGTACCAGCAGAAGGAGTTCGCCGGGAAGACGTTCCCGGTGCTGGTCGTGCACTCGTCGTACCCCGGCGTGGACGCGAACTCGATGCTGGACCAGAAGTCGGGCCTGCTCGCCAAGCTGACCGAGGGCGTGTCCAACGGTTCGCTGCCGCCGTTCATCGTCGTCGCGCCGGAGCTGACGCCGTACACCCAGGCCGAGTTGGACCAGGCCGCCGACCCTGCGACGCTCGACACCGAGTGCAGCGACATCCCCGGCAAGCCCCGCATGGCGACGTTCCACAACGAGGATGTGCGCGAGGCGGTCGCCGCGACCTACCGCGTCGCGCCGGACCGCACCGCGTGGGCGCTGCTCGGCGAGGGCGCCGGCGGCCTGTGCGCCGCGAAGTACGCGCTGCAGTACCCGCAGTACTACGCCGCCGCGGCGAGCCTGTCCGGGCGTACGACGCTGCGCTCGCCGCTGTGGCCGACCCCGGCGGCCCGCTCCGCGCAGGACCTCGCGCAGCTGCTCGCGGCCAAGCCGGACGTCCGTGTGCTGCTGTCGAACACGACTGGCGACACGACGGGGCGCCAGGCGTCCACGGCGCTCAAGGACGTGGCGAAGGCCCCGACCGTGGTCGAGGCGAGCAGCGTCACGGGCACCGCGTCCGGCACCGGGTCGGGCGACACGGCCAAGCAACTGCCCGCCGCCCTGACGTTCCTTGATCGCTACATCGTCGACCCGACCGCCGCGGGTACCCCGGCGACCGGCGGCACGCGGCGCTCGTCGGGGCGCTGAACGGCGGCCGACCGGCCGCTGACCAGCCGCCTTCGGCCCGCCGCGGCCCAACGGGCGGGGGGATCGGCGTGATAGTCATGCCATGTGACTATCCCTGCCCGCCCCGCCTCGCGCGCCCGTACCGCGGGCCGCCGCGCGATACCCGCGGCCGTCCTCGCCGCCGCCCTGCTGGCCGGCTGCTCGTCCGGCGGCGGCACCGCCGCCGACAAGGCCAAGGAGGCCGCCGACCGCGCCGGTTCGGGCGGCTCCGCGAACCCGTCCGACGCGCCCGGCGGCCCCGCGACCGCGCAGAGCAACCCGGCGCTGAAGGCGTTCTACGGGCAGAAGCTCGCCTGGAAGCCGTGCGAGGACGACCCGGACACCAAGAAGAAGGACGAGTCCGACTTCCAGTGCGCGACGATGCGCGTGCCGCTGGACTACGCGAACCCGGGCAAGCGGTCGATCGACATCGCCGTCATGCGCATGCCCGCCGCGAAGCAGGCGTCCCGCAAGGGCTCGCTGCTGACCAACCCCGGCGGCCCGGGCGGCTCCGGCATCGACTACCTCAAGCAGGCGTACGAGCAGTTCGACGGCACCGTCCACGACAACTTCGACGTCGTCGCGTTCGACCCGCGCGGCACCGGCGCCAGCACACCCGTCGCGTGCCTGGACGACGCCACCCGCGACCGGCGCAACGCCGAGGACGGCCCGGACCCGCAGGACCACAAGGCGTCCAAGGACTTCTCGGACAAGCGGTCGAAGGAGTTCGCCGCCGCGTGCCAGGCGAAGTCCGGCGACCTGCTGCCGTTCATCGGCACCCGCAACGTGGCCCGTGACATGGACGTCCTGCGCGCCCTCGTCGGCGACCAGCGGCTCAACTACCTCGGCTACAGCTACGGCACCTACCTCGGCGCCCTCTACGCCGAGGAGTTCCCCGACCGGGCCGGCCACCTCGTCCTCGACGGCGCTGTCGACCCGAACGAGGACCCGCTCGACAGCTCCGTGAACCAGTCCGTCGGCTTCGAGAAGTCCTTCACCCGCTTCGCGAAGGACTGTGCCAGTCGCAGCGACTGCCCGCTGGGCACCGACCCGAACAAGGCCGCCCAGATCGGCGCCGACTTCCTCGACGGGCTGCGCACCAAGCCGCTGCCGACCCGCGACAAGGCCGCCCGCAAGCTGAGCTCCGGCCTCGGCTGGACCGGCGCCATCAGCCTGCTGTACGGCGACGAGGACCGGGCGTGGAAGTACCTGCGCGAGGCCCTCACGTACGCGATGCAGCGCGGCGACGGCACCGCCCTGCTCTTCTACGCCGACAACTACAACGGCCGCGACACCTCAGGCCACTACGACGGCTCCGAGGACGCCCTCCCGGCCATCCGCTGTGCCGACCGCCGCGCCGACGCCCCCACGCCGGAGCACATCGCGCAGGCGCTGGACCGGCTGCGCCGCGAGGCCCCGCTGTTCTCGCGCGACACCGACCAGTCCGACTTCGAGGGGCCCGACTGCGAGTTCTGGCCGTACCAGACGCCGGAGAAGCCGCACACCATAAAGGCGCCCAAGGACCACCCGATCCTCGTCGTCGGCACCACGGGCGACCCGGCGACGCCGTACGCGGCGTCCGAGAGCCTCGCGGCCGGGATGGAGAACGCCACGCTGCTGACCCTGGAAGGGGAAGGGCACACGGCGTACGGCAAGGGCAGCACCTGCATCGACACGGCGGTCAACGCGTACCTGATGGACGGCACGATGCCCGAGAAGGGCAAGCGCTGCACGTGAGCCGACCCGGCCCGCCGCGAGCCCTCGACGGTGCGTGACGCCGTGTCGCGTGTCATGTGAGCCCCGCCCCCTCCGGGCGGGGCTCACGCATGTCCGGGATTCCCGCCGCGCGCCGCCCGTCGGTGCCGGGCCACGGCACCGGTCGGCGGCTACGCTCGTGGGTACGAAGCAAGCGATCCGGCTGCCGCGCGCGGCCGAGGGCCGACGATGCGAGGGGCGGTACGGGTGAGGCGAGGCGTCGGCGCGGTTGTGGTCGCGGCGGTCCTGCTGGCCGGGTGCTCGGGAGCCGGCGACGTCAAGGACGCCGCCAAGCACCCGCCGAGCGGCTCACCCCTCCCCTCCGGCGGCGCGACCACCTCCGTGCCGATGCCGGAGGCCGGGCACATCAGCTGGTCGAAGTGCCAGGACGGGTTCGAGTGCGGCGTCCTGCAGGTGCCGCTCGACTACGCGGACCCCGGCGGCGAGAAGATCAAGCTCGAGCTGATCCGCAAGAAGGCCACCGGCCCCGACCGCATCGGCTCGCTGCTGGTCAACCCGGGCGGTCCGGGCGGCTCCGGCGTCGCGTTCGCGCGGTACGCGGCGAGCGAGTTCCCGAAGAACGTCCGGGCGCGCTACGACATCGTCGGCTTCGACCCGCGCGGCGTCGGCCGCAGCACGCCGGTCAAGTGCCTGAGCGACCCCGACATGGACAAGTTCACGCAGCTCGACCAGACCCCCGACAGCCCCGACGAGGAGCGCGCGCTCGTCGACGGCTTCACGCGCTTCGCCGACGGCTGCAAGTCCAACGCGGGCAGCCTCCTGGGGCACGTCAGCACGGCGGACGCGGCCCGCGACATGGACCAGATCCGGGCCGCGCTCGGCGAGCCAAAGCTCAACTACCTGGGCGCCTCGTACGGCACGTTCCTCGGCGCCACCTACGCCGACCTCTTCCCCGACAAGGTCGGCCGGCTCGTCCTCGACGGGGCGATCGACCCGAGCCAGCCCGCCGTGACCGCCAACCGTATCCAGGGCGGCGGCTTCGAGACCGCGCTCAACGCCTACCTCGACGACTGCGTCGCGGGCGGCTCGTGCTTCCTCGGCCCCACCCGGGACGCCGCCAAGGCCCGCATCAGCGCGCTGCTCGCCCAGCTGGACGCGAGCCCGCTGCCCGGCGACGGCACCCGCCGCGTCGACGAGGCCATCGCCACCACCGGCATCCTGTCGCCGCTGTACTCGCGCGACCAGTGGAGCGACCTCACCCTGGCCCTCCAGGCGGCGCTGCGCGGCGACGGCAAGCCGCTGCTCGAACTCAACGACATGTACTACGAGCGCGGTTCCGACGGCCACTACACCAACCTCATGTACGCCAACGCCGCCGTGAACTGCCTCGACGGCCCGCCCGCCGCCACCACCCCCGACCAGGTCAAGGCGCAGGTCCCCGAGTTCACCCAGACCTCGCCCACCTTCGGCCGCGCGCTCGCCTGGGCCGGCCTGACCTGCGGCACCTGGCCGACCGCCCCGACCGGCACCCCGCACACGATCAAGGCCCCCGGCGCCGCCCCGATCCTGGTCGTCGGCACCACCCGCGACCCGGCCACCCCCTACGCCTGGGCCCAAGCCCTCGCCGGCCAGCTCTCCTCCGGCCACCTCCTCACCTACGACGGCGACGGCCACACCGCCTACCTCCGCGGCAGCACCTGCGTCGACACCGCCGTCGACACCTACCTCCTGACGGGCACCACCCCGCCCGACGGCAAAACCTGTAATTGATCACCGCGCGGGCTGTGTATGCTTATCGCCGTCCCCACCACCACGGTGGCGACACGCCGCCTTAGCTCAGTCGGCCAGAGCGACGCACTCGTAATGCGTAGGTCAAGGGTTCGATTCCCTTAGGCGGCTCAGCGTAAAGACGCTGGTCACAGGCCAGTTGTCCACTGCCCGTCCGGAACACTCCGGGCGGGCAGTACGCATTTTGTACACGTGGTTCCGGGCGGGTGCCTACGCGACCAACGCGGTTTGGGGTGTGCGCGGCGTCGGGATCGCCGTCGGAGCACCCCGCTCGACGACCGCCCGCATCGCCGTGACGAGGCGCGTGCGCAGCAGCAGCCGCTCCCGCTTCGCGTCGAGCGCGTCGGCTACCTCGTCGAGCCGGTCGGGCCACAGGTGCCCGTAGATGTTCAGCGTCATGGCCGCGTCCTTGTGCCCGAGCATGAGCTGAATCACCTTCACGTCCGCGCCAGCTGCAATGGCCAGCGAGGCCGCGGTGTGCCGCAGCTTGTGCGGCGTGATCCCGAGACCGCCGAGCCCGGCCGCCTTCACAGCCTTGTCGAACACCCGGCCCCGGAAGTTGCTGTACCGGAGCGGCCCGCCCCCGGGCGCGGTGAACAGCAGATCGGCCGCCTTCAACCCGGCCGCCGCCGCGCTCAGTTCCTCGGCGAAGGAACGGGGGAGCGGGACGGAGCGCTTCTCGTGGTTTTTCACCGGCCCGAGTGCGAGCACGCCCTTCACGTCGCTATACGCCTGGACGATCCGCAGACGCCGCGTGGCGGCGTTGATCCGGCCGACCTTCACCGCGGACGCCTCACCCCAGCGGATCCCGCAGTACCCGAGAACCAGGATGAGTGTGCGGTAGTCGTCGGCCGCGTCCGCCAGCCGTTCCAACTGCTCGTGCGTCAGATAGACGTGATCGTCGTCATCGTCGACGGCCGGCAACTCGTGATCGGTCGCCGGGTTCACCGCGATGCGACCGGACTTCACCGCGTGCTTCATGACCATGGCGAACACCCGGTACGTCTTGATGACCCGCGCCGCGCCCAGCTTCCGACCGGACAGCCCCGGCTGATCGCACAGTTCAGCGATCCACGCGGACACCTCGGCCCACTGCACCGCCGAGACCTGCCAGCCACTCCACTTCGGCAGCACGTAGCTGTCCAGGAGTTCGCGGTAGTCCCGCAGCGTGGTCCGCGCCTTGCTGCGCTTCGTCGCGAACCACTCCTCGGCGACGACGGAGAACAGCGCCTTCCCGAGTGCGGGGTCGCGGTAGCTGCCCTTGTCGAGCCGCGTCGTGATCGCCGTGACCTCGGCCTCGGCCTGCGGCAGCTTCCCGAACGTCTTGGCCTTGCCCTTCCCGTCCGGCCCGTACCAGCGCACGCGCCACCGGCCCGGCGGCTGCCGTTTGCTGCCGGCCTTCTTGGCCGCTTTCCACTTGACGATCGCCTCTTGGTAGTCGGCGTGCGTCTCCCGGTCCTCAATCCATACCCGTGCCATCAGTCCTCTCCGGCTGGATAGAAGTTCTCGCGCCGGCCAGGCGGGCGAGCGTAGAAGTTCCACGTCAAGAGGCGACCCTCTGGATCGCCGGGGTTGATGGCTTCGATGGGCATGGCCCCATCGGCCCAGTCCCACGCACGATCAGCGCTGACCGCGCCAACGCCTGTGAGGTCGGCAATCTCGGCGTGGTCGTCGGTGAACGGCAGCAACATCGTTGAGACGTTGACGCCGAGGACGATTGCGAGCGCGACGAGATCGTCGACATCAACGCGACGGGTTCCGCTCTCGATGCGCGAGATACCCAGCGGCGGAATGGGGCGCCCCAACTCACCTACAGCGTCGGAGAGTTGCTTTTTCGTGAGCCCGCGCGCTTCGCGGAGCCGTGCGAGGTTTACGCGCACCTGATGCCCGGTCGGCCCCAACGGATTCTTCTTCTCGTCTGCCACCGCCTCAGAGTCGCATCAAAATGATGTGCGCGCAATCCCACTTGTTCCCTCCACCTCCATGGGCTTACTCTCGATCCGTCGACGCATCGTAATGTTGCGTACGACTATCGAAGGGATAGTCATGCCTGAAGACGGATGGCTGAAGGCGGCGAAGACGCTCGCCATTCCGACCGACCCCGACGCGCTCCTCACGCCCGAGCAGGTCAGCGAGTGGACACAGCTCGAAGAGCAGACGCTCGCCAACATGCGGTGGCGCAAGACCGGCCCGACGTACCTCAAGCTCGGCGCCAGTCGCGGCGCCCCGGTGCGGTATCGCCGCCGCGACGTCGACGCGTGGCTCGACAGTCGCGTCGTCGCTGCCTGATCCCGGCGTGGAGCGACCCCCGCCAGGAACCCCGGTGCTACCAACACCGGCCCAGCGGAGGCCGCGAAGCGAACCCAACTCAAGAGATGCGAAAGCCCCAGGTCACCGGCTACCAGACCAGACCCCGGGGCTGACGCTGAAAGGAACGCTGATGCCCAGCATCGCACAACCCCGAACGCCGGTCACCGGCGCCGACCTCAAGCGCATCATGCCGGTCGACCTGCCCGACGGCCTCGCCAAGACCGTCGCCGCCGCCGGCGCGCTCGTCTTCATCCTCGCCCGCCCGGCCATGCCGCCCCACACCGACGGACTCGTGTGGGACGAGCGAGACATCCCCCTCGCCCTCGTCATGGCCGACGACCTCGACCCCGCGCGCTTCGCCGAGGTCGGCGACATCGCCATCCGCGCGTGGTTCCACTCCGGACCCGACGAGTACCGCGAACCCCGCTGGGGCGCCAAGACCATCGCCGTCGGCAATCGCGCGGACGGTGCCTGATGAACACCACCACCACCCCGGAAGCCGTCGTCAGCGTCGAGGCGTTCGCCGAACACGCCGCCCGCCACGGCTACGACGACACCGACGCCGACATGACCATCGTGCGCGTCGCGCTGCCCTTCGGCGCCATCGGATACGGCCTGGTCGACGACAACGGCCGCCGCTGGCTCGTCGTCGCCGAAACCCTCGGCGAGTACGCCGCCCACATGTTCGGGCTCTACTTCGCCGACGTCCTCGACCGTCACCCGGACAAGGCCGACGAGCTGATCCGCATCGCCGAACACGTCCCGGGAACGTTCGTCGACGGGCCGGTCGAGTGACCAGCACCGACACCGCCGGAGCCCGGGGCGCATGGCCGCCCCGGGCCTCCCGGCCTACCCACCTCGACGGCCCCGCGGTGCGTGCCTGGCTCACGGCGCAGGCAGACGCGCTCCACGCCCTCGAACCCGGCTCCGACATCCCACAGTTCGGCACGCTCGAGTGGGAGCAGGCCGGCGAGACCATCCGCCGGGTCGCCGCGCTGCGGTTCGCCGCCGCCCGGTACGAGGACGACGTCGAGCTGCGCGAGCGCTTGCGCCTCGAGGTCGCGGACATGCGGGCCGCGCGGCTCGCCTACGAAAACGACGTCGTCGACGAGATCACCGCCGCCGTCCGCCCCGACCGGCACGACCTCGCCCGGCTCCCGACGCTCGAAGTCCTCCAGGCGCGGCGCCGCGAATACCCCGAACCACGACCCATGATCCAAGCCCCGGGCTGGCCTGCCCCGATCATCCCCGGATCGGGCGGGCGACGCCTGGGCGAACCCGAGACGGGTGCAGCGTGACCGACCAGCAAGAAACCGCCGACGGCGGTACCGGACTCGGCGCCTTCCGGCGGATCATCCGCCCGGACGGCACCGCCGTGGACCGGTACCGCTGTCCGACCGGGTACCGCGCGGACACACGCGGTATCTGGGCCGTACGCGAGACCCGGGAAGGCGACGTCCTCACGCGGGTCACGTACGCCCCCTTGATCATCCGCGCTGTCTACGTCGACCCGTCCGGCGACCAGACGGTGGAACTCGCATGGATCGACAACGGCCGCGTCGTCCCCCGCATCGTGGCCCGGTCGACCGCGAAACGCGGGCGCCTGCTCGTCGCCACCCTCGGCGACGCCGGACTGCCCGCGATCGAAGCGGACGCCAAGCTCCTCGAACGGTGGCTGGCCGCGTGGGAAGCGTGCAACTGGGACGCCATCCCGCGGTTCAACCTCGCCCGCACCCTCGGGTGGCAACCGGACGGCACGTTCGTCACGTCGCAGGACTCGCCGCTGCGGGTCGAGGTGAAGTACGACGAGCAAAAGCCCGCGCTGGCCGCACACGCCCCTCACGGCACCCTCGACGGGTGGCAGGACGCCGTCAAGCATCTGGAGGGCTACCCGGCCGCGCAGACCGCCCTCCACGCCGCTTTCGCCGCGCCGCTGCTGCCGATCCTCGGCGTCAACTCGTACGTCCTCGACATCGCCGGCCGGTCCACCCGCGGCAAGACCACCGCGGCGGCGGCCGGGCTGAGCGCGTGGGCTGACCCGAGCGAGAAGTCCGACGGCATGTACTCGTGGCGAACCACGATGCTCGCGCTTGAGAAGCGGCTCAACCTCGTCAACGGCCTGCCGGTCGTCGTCGACGAGACGAAGCTGGTCAAGGACCCCGAGTTCGTGCACGCCGTGCTCTACCAGGTACCCAAGAACCGCGGGCAGGCACGCGGCGGCGGATGGCCCAGCGGCCTGCCGTGGCACACCATCGTCATCTCCACCGGGGAACAGTCCGTCCTCACGTACACCACCGACCAGGGCGCCGCCGCGCGCGTCCTGACCGTCAAGGAACCGCCGTTCGGCACGGACGGCCCGGCATCGGCCGCCGCGGCCATCGCCGTACGGGACGGGTGCGCGGAGAACCACGGCACTGCCGGCCCCCGCTTCGTCGAGCACCTCATGCGCCTGCTCGCCGCCGAAGGGAAAACCCGGCTCGTCGCCCGACACCGCGAACTCGCCGACGCGTGCCGGGGCGAGAACGACATGAGCGCGCGGCGCGCCCCGCTCGTCGCCGCCCTCATGCTCGCGGCCGAACTCGCCCACGCCTGGGGCATCATCCCGTTCGCTCCTCCGGAATCCAGCGCGTGGAAGCGGCTGTTCACCTCCTCCGAGCCGACCGACAACCGCGGGGAAATGGCCCTCGACGTCGTCCGCGAGTACGTCGCCGCGAACAGCCGCGCCGTGTGGCGCCCCCACAGCACGGACGACGCGCCCGTCACCGGCTGGATCGGCCGCGAACTCGTGGAAAGCGGCCGGTCGACGGTGGCTCTCCTGCCCGAGCGGCTGAAGGAGTCCCTCCGCCGCGCCGGGTACGAAGTGGAGTCGGTCATCCCCGGGTGGCGGGAGAGCGGGGTCCTGATCGAGAACGCGTCGTACCGGCCCGCCTACCTGATCAAGAAGAAGATCAATGGCTCCGTCGCCCGGATGTACGTCTTTTCGCCCGACGTGTTCGCCAGCGACACGAACGACGGAGAGTGACATGACCCGGCCACGGACCGAAAACACAGCCCCTCTCTGGGCTTTGCGTGCGTACCCCCGGGTCTGCAAGGCAAAGCCACAGGTCAAGTCCTATGTGGCAGGGGTACGCAGTCGCGCGTACCCCCAGAACCGCTCAGGCGGGGGTACGCAGCTGCGCGTACCCCTCGCCGGAACCAGGTTTACGCAGGTCAGGGCCGCTTCTGCTATCGCGTCCCACGGGGGTACGCAACTGAGCCGAGAACAGGGCCCGCTGTTCGGAGCGCAGACACACATCGTGACGACGGACGACCCGGCATGACCAACCCTGACGACCGCGTCGCCCGCATGGTCGAGGACGCCCGCCGACGGCGCGAGCAGCAGACCGCCGACCGGGCCGCGTTCGCCGCCGCCCGCGCGGCCGGACTCCGCTCCCGCCACGCCCAGAAGCTCGCCCGACTCCGCGGCGACCTCACCGACCCCGAATCCCTCGACGAACCCGACGATGACGACCCCGGCCCGACGCCCGCGTGAGGACAGCGGCATGAACCCGAACCGGCCGGCATCCGCATACGTCCACGGCAACGGCGCCGTCGTCATCGTCCCCGGCCGGATCGCCGCACTCCTCGACAAGCTCGTCGACCTCACCCGACTGCGCATCGACGTCCGCGGGCAAGACCCCGAACTCGACAACGTGCTCGTCGCCCTGCGCGTCGCCGCCCTCGCGTGGCGGGCGTCCGTCGGCGGACACACCGAGCGGACAACCCCGGACCCGATGCCAGCGTGGATCACGACCGGACAGACCGCCGACCTCCTCGGCGTCGACCCCCGGCACGTACGACGCCTCGCCGCCGGAGGCCGACTCGCCGGACGCCAACTACCCCACGGGGCATGGCTCATCGAACGCGAATCCGCCGAGCACTACCGCGCGGTCCGACACCGGGCCGCCTGACCGTAAGGACCCCCATGGCCACCGCCGAGCAGATCCACGACAACTACGCCCGCCGCGTCGACGCCATCCGCGGACGCCGCGAACTTTCCGACCACGCCCGCCGCGTCGCCCTCGCCCGCGCCCACCGCGACACACAGAACGCCCTCACCGAACTCCACGACCAGGCCCTCGCCGACGTCGCCCACGAACGCACCCGCCTCGAACGGAAGATCTTCGGCAACACCGGCACCACTGACCCCGCCGCCGCCATCAGCCGCCGCGACGCCGCCGACCGCGCCGCCGGCCTCACCGACCCCCGTGCCGCCGCCCAACTCCTCGCCCGCGCCGAACGCTCCAGAGACGAACACCTCGCCCAAGCCGTCGCCGCCCACGCCGCCGAAAACGGATGGGGCGACATCCTCACCAGCTACACCGCCACCCGGCCCGCCGCCGCGCAGGCCCTCGACGAGCTGTCCAGCCTGCCCAACCCCGACGACCTACAGCTCAACTTCATGCGCCTGGTCGCCCACCAGGCCCCCACCCCGCCCGAACTCGGCACCCTCAGCGCCTGGCAGATCGCCCAGCTCGCCGACACCGACGAGTACGGAGACCTCGCATGACCTACGCAGCCCAAGCCCTCGCCGCCGCCCGCGCATACGGCCTCCCCATCCCGGACCAGGTCGACCAGGCCGACGCGCTGCACGCCGCGGTACACGCCGCCGCGAACGCCCACGACCCCGACCCGCCGCAACTCCCCACCAGCGCCGACGACCTCCCCGGCATCCTCGCCACCTACGGCCAAGACGTCGCCGCCGTCCATGCCGCCCGCGCCGCCGCGGCAGCCATGTGCGCCCCCGCCGCCCAACAACTTCACCAAGCCGTCGCCGCCATCGCCGCAGGGTGGATCAAGGTGCTCGCCACCGACTTCGACACCTCCGCAAAGCAGTTCACCGCCAAGGCACGCAACATCCCCTACAACGCCCGCGAAGACTCTCTCGGCCAGCTCAACCCCAAGCAGTTCGGCGACTGGCAACAGGCACGCAAACACGCACACACACTCGACACCATCACCGAACTCCGCGAGACCATCGCACGCGCAGCAGGCGAACCCACGCACCACGACAAGGCCCTGTTCGCCGTAACCCAACTACCACCCGCACCCGACAACCCCGACAACTGGCCCGACATCGCAGCCCACATCACCGCGTGGCGCGACCGACGAGCCGACCCCGTACGACGATGGGTCACCCTCACCACCGCCGGCCTCCCCCTCACCCTCGCCCCCCTCGGCGCACCCACCGAACGCGCAGCCGAACGCGAGCGATGGAGAGAGAACTACATCAACCGCAAGCAACGACGTTGATCAACCGCAAGACAAGAACAACGACAAGACGAACGAGAACAGCAACGCGGACACGACGCGGCAGCAGCACAGCCCCACAACACCGGCCCGAACCACCGGCCCCCGTCACCGCAACCGCGGTACGGGGGCGACCCGCACTCAGACCGGGACGGACATGGGCATACCCCCCTGGGGCCCAACCCCCCAGGGGGCATATCGGGCCTATCGGCTCGTGTAGCAGCTCCGATCCTGTACGGGTTGCCGGGCCTCTGACCTGCGGGTTTGCGGGCCGCCTCACGGGCTTGATCGCTCCGCCGAATCGACATTCGGCGAATGTGCTGGTCAGCCTGCCAAAGGTGTAACGCTCGCCGTAGACTGGCTGCGTGGCGAAGGGCAGCGTGTGCGCGCACTGCGGGGCGGAGATGCCGCTGCGGTCCCTGGCGTTGACCTGCTCGAACGCGTGTCGGCAGGCGGCGTACCGGGCGCGCCGGAAGGCGGAGCGGGCTGCGGCGGTGCCGGCCGAACTGCGGGCGCGGGCGCGCTGGGTGCGGCACGCGGCGAAGCGGCCGATGCGCACGGACGGGAAGTGGGCGTCGACGACGGACCCGTCGACGTGGTCGGACTACGCGACGGCGCGGGACTGTGCGCGGGGCGAGGGGATCGGCTACGTGCTGGCGCCGGGCGACGGCGTGGTCGTGGTCGACCTGGATCACGCGGTGCGCGCGGACGGCGGCCTGGAGCCGTGGGCTCGCCTGATCGTGGACGCCCTGCCGACGACGTTCATGGAGCGGGGCCGGTCTGGTACCGGCCTGCACCTGTGGTTCCGTGGCGAGCTGGTGCACGGACGGAAGATCCGTCGCGGTGAGGTCGCCCTCGAGGTGTACGGCCGCGACCGGTACATCATCCTCGGCGACCGGGTTCCGGGTTCGCCTTCTGAGCTTGCCGAACTGCCGGATGTGGCAGCGGTGATCAGTGGCCTTGTGGCTACGCGCCCGGGCTCCACGCCTTAATCGTCGTGTTGATCTTCTTCAGCTCATCGGCAACATCATGGATGTCCCGCGTGTCCAGGGTGGTGACGTCGCCGAAGACGGCGAGGTCGAGGAGGTAGACCTCCGGCGTGACCACGCCAAATGGCCCGGTGCACGCAACGGTTGCTGTGTACTCCATGGGTTCCGTGGAGTTGACGCGGTTGGGTCCGGTGTCCAGGAAGGCCGTCAATCGCTGACCTGGCGGGAGCGTGGGGATCCCCTTCTTGAACATCGTCACCTCAGCGATGACGTAGCCCTCCGATGGCTTGGCGCTCGTCAGGGGCGGGTCAAACACGATCCTGACGTCACGCGCCACAGACTGGCCGACGTTCTGGACAACCACGTTGAACGTCTTGCGGATAACCTCGAACGAGACGACGACATGCGGCTCGAGGCTCTCGCGGCGCGCCTGGATGGCCTGTTGAACTTGCTTTTCAGCGGCTTCGGTTTGACGCCGAGCCAGCTTGAGGGTGATCGGCGCCGCAACAATGGCCACCAGCAACGCGACGCAAGCAACGATGAACGACCACCATTCGACTGTCATGTTCGGACGGTAGCCATACACCGTGAGTGTCCTGCCTGGATTCGGCCGAATGACGGCATGCCGAAGGCCGGTACCCGGGCCTGCGCGCTCCGGGTACCGGCCTTTCGCATGACCCATGGCCCGGGGCGGGGGCGTGTGGGTCGGCCCGCGTCTGTGCGGCGCGGGGTTGGTCGTCCGCGGCCTGTGGGGGCCGGTTGTGGCGCGCGGACGACCGTCTTAGGGGCAGGGCCGGCGGTGGGCTCCCTGATTCCCAGGTGCCGGCCCCGCGTCCGTGGTGGCCATGGCGCGCTCGCGCGCGGCGTTGCCACTGTTAAGGCGCTCCTCGTGGAACGCGGCGAGGTCGAGGCCGAGCAGGCGTACGGCGAGTTCGCGGGCGGGTTCGTCGAGGACGGCGAGGAGTTCCCGTACCCGGGCGACGACCTGGTCGCGGTCGAGGAATACGAACCGGTACTCGCCGTCAGGGCAGACGAGCGTGATCGCTGCGGAGTCAGGCTCACCACCGCGCGAGACCTCGAGAACGTCCAGGATCACGAAGCGCCCCCGTGGTTGTGGTTGGCAGTGTGGAGTTCGGGTCGGCACACGGGACACCGGCACGCTGGGTAGGCCATGGTCGACGGCATCAGGAGTTCGCCGGCGACGACCGTCCGCGGGGCGGCGAGTTCGGTCCGAGCGCCAGTGCCCGGCTGCACGCGATACACCCCGATCGTCATCTGATGGAGGCGTGGCACGCATCCGAGGTCGTCCATTGCCGTCGTCTCCCGGGTCGATGGGTGCGCTGCTGTCCAGCAGGGTGCCGGTGCTGGAGCGTGGGCGGGACGCTTGCAAAACGGGCGCAGATGCGCGCGATTCACACGGGGTGTGAACACGCCGTCGTTACGCTCGACATGAGAGCAGCGAAGAGCCGACGAGGCGGGGGCAGCATGAGCCCGAACAGTTTGCTGGGGGCGCTCCTTGACGAGGCCGGCGTCTCGCGGGCGGGACTCGCGAAGCGCGTCAACGACCTTGCCGCGGCGACCGGCCGAACGACCCGGTACGACCACACATCAGTCGGTCGTTGGATTCGCGGGCAGCGCCCACGGCCGTGGGTGATCGAGCTGGTCCGCACCGCCGTCGGGGAGCGTCTGCAACGCCCGGTGTCCGTCGAGGACATCGGCATGGCGGCACCCGGAAGCGTCGACCCCACCACGGTTCCGCTACCGACATTCGTGGAGAGGGTCCCCGCGCTGTGGCGTGCCGATCAGCGGCGCCCGGACGAACGCGACGACGCCCCGGCGACCGGGATGGACGCGATCGCTCCGGTGTGGCAGTGGGAGAACCCGCCCGACGACCGCGACGTCTCGCACCGCGGGAGCACCCGTGTCGACCGCGACGACCTCGAGGTGCTGCGCGCCGCGCGGACGCACTACGAAGCGATGTACCGACAGGCCGGCGGACTCGCCGCGCACCCGCGAGTCCTCGGCTTCCTGACCGACTACGCCGCACCCGCGATCCGCGGCAGCTACAGCGACACGACCGGCCGCGAACTCCTGCGCGCCGTCGGGGGCCTGGTCGCGGTCGCGGGTATCTGCGCGTACGACTCCGACCGGCAGGGCACCGCACAGCGCTACTTCCACCAGGCGCTCCGGATGGCCAAGGCCAGCGGTGACCGCGGGTTCGGCGGGTACGTGATCGCGCTGCTCGTGAACCAGGCGCTGTACCTGCGCGAGTACCGGCAGGCCACAGCTTTCGCGCAGGCTGGCATCCGGACCGCAGGACCGCATCTGTCCGCAGCGCTTGCGGCTGACCTCTACGTCATGCAGGCAAAGGCGTACGCGAGGATGCGCGACCAGGCCGGCGCACACCAGGCGATGCGGCAGGCAGAGCAGGAAGCATCGTCGATCCGCCGCAGCGAGGAGCCGCCCGAGACCGCGTACGTACAGCCGGGTCTCGTCGAGGCACAGTGCGCTGAGACGCTGCTCAGCCTCAACGACCCCGCCGCCGCCCAGGCGTACGCCGAGGAAGCCGTACGCGTCGACGCTCACGCCCGTGGGCGCGTTCACCGGCTGGGGACGCTGACGAGCGTTGCGGTCGCCTGTGGCGACGTCGACCGTGCGGCGACGACGGCAAGCGCGATGCTCGACGCGTTGCAGGGCATGGAGTCCCGTCGACTCCACGACCACCTTCGTGGCGTACATCGCCGCCTCGCGCGGCACGCCGACGCCCGACCGGTACGCGACGTTGTCGACAGGGTCGAGACTGTCCTTGCGATGCCTGTCTGAGGCAGGCCACCCCGGCGCAAGGAGTCGACACCCGATGCAGTGGCGCAACCTCGGCGAACGCGACGTCTACAGCAACCAGTGGTTCACCATCAAACTCGCCGACGTCGAGCTGCCCGACGGTCGGCATCTTGACCACTACCTGTTGCGACAGCGCCCGGTCGCGCTGGCAACGATCGTCGACGACCAGGACCGTGTTCTGCTGCTCTGGCGCCACCGGTTCATCACCGACACGTGGGGGTGGGAGCTGGCGGCCGGCGTGGTCGACCCCGGCGAAACGATCGAGGACGCGGCGCGGCGCGAGATGGTCGAGGAGACCGGCTGGCGCCCCGGGGAGCTTCATCACCTCGCGACTGTCGAGCCGTCCAACGGGTTCTCCGATGCGGCGCACCACATCTACTGGTCGGCCACCGGTGAGTACCTCGGCCCGCCTGTCGACGACTTCGAGTCGGACCGTGTCGAGTGGGTGCCGCTCAAGGACGTCCCGGACATGGTCGCCCGCGGAGAGGTTCGGTCCGCGAATGCGGTCGCCGGCCTCCTGATGCTGCACCGCCTCCGGGGCCTATAAGGCCCGTAAGGGGCGCAAGATCGCTGGTCGCGGCCTTGCGCCCCTCATGCGGGCCCCGCATGATCCTTACGGGTTCCCCGTGATTTCTTCCGCCCCCCTTACCCCGGTTCCCCCAGCCTGTGGGCAGCGGTTTCGACGTCGTCCCGCCGGTATCCGCGGCGCGTTCCGGCCCCGGGGAAGTGCATGGGGTTCGGGGTCACGCCGAGCGGGCGGAGCAGGGTGGCGAGGTGGTCGACGTCGTCCGCCTGGTCGAGCTTGTCCGCCAGCTCTGCCGACGTGATGCGGTCGCGGCCGTCGCCGATGATGTCGAGGACGTTCCGCAGCAGCACCGCCCGCGGGTCGTCGTCGCCAGCACCGGGCAGCGTCCCGGCCTGCTTGCGCAGCTCGTACGCGCGGCGGGCGACGTCGTCGGCGTGCGCGTCCGGGGTGTAGAACCCGCGGACCCGGGTCGGGGTCGAGGACTCCGACAGGAACAGGCCGGCGCCCTGGTGTTCTTCGGCGAACTCCATGGCGTTGAACCCGCGGCCGGCCATGCCGCGCCCGAGGATGGTGTCGGACATCTCCGGTGTCGAGCAGCGTCCGGCCCACCGGTATTTGATCAGGTCGCGCAGGAACGACGGGATCACCTTGTCCTCCGGCTTCTGGGTGAGCAGCACCGGCACGATGCCCGCCGCGCGTCCCTCGGCGGCGATCTTCCGCAACAGCTCCTTGATGGTCTTGCCGTGGTCGGGGTCGAGGCACAGGCCGGCCAACTCGTCGATCCACAAGAACAGCAGCGGCAGGCCCATCGCGGGGTCGAGCTTCTTGGCGCCCGCGGCGAGGATGACGTCGTACCGGCGCCCCATCTCCTCGACCGCGTCCTCGAGGAGCGCCACCACACTCGCCGCGTCGTCCGGAACCGACAGGCGCGTACAGATCGGGTGCCACGCCATCGTGTCGACGCCGCGTTTGACCGGGGTCAGCCACAACTCGGCGTGCGGGTCGAGGCCCACCGCCATGAGCAACGCCAGCGCGCTCATGCTCTTGCCCGCCCCGGGTTGCCCGCCGTACAGGAACGAGCCCTCGAACGCCGAGACGGTCACCGGGCGGTCGCGGATGTCGCGGAACAGCTCGACCCGGCCCCACATGTCCGTCTGCCCCGCACCGGGGCGCGCGAGCGGGTTCGTGGGCGAGTCGCCGGTGAACGGGTGCTCGTTGTAGACGCGCAGCAGAACCCGCCCGCCGTGGCCGCGTACGTGCGCGAGGTCGACCTGTGCGGGGTCGGTGCCGAACGCGGACGCCAGCTCGGCGCCGCGCCTCACGGCCTTGTCCGCCGGGACCCCGCCCGGCAGCTCGACCATGGCCACCCATGCCGTGCCGTCGCTCGCCACCGGGCCGACCACCCGCACGGCGCCGAGCTTCGCCGCGGCGAACGCTTCGCGGACGGCCTTGCTGCCCAGACGTCCGGTCACCAGTGCGGGCCCGGTGTCGGCGGGTACGCGCCTGCGCTTCTCGACCGCGGCGGCCGTGCCGAACACCGCGGCGCCGAGCAGGTACGGCGTGGCCGGCCACTGCGCGACGTCGCCGACGGTGCCGAGCAGGCCCCCGACGGGCCCAAGATGGTCGAGGAGCCACCCGACCGGCTTGTCAACGACCGGCAGCGCATCAACCGCCGTGAACCCGGCCGTCCCGCCGACCGACCACGTGAGCGTCTTCCGCCGCCGCGCCCGGATCTTCTCGACCATCTCCGGCTTCTCGGCGCGGTGGTCGGCGTACTCGTCGGCGCGCACCCACCGCCACAGGAGACCGGCGCCCCGCGCGGTACCCGCCAGCCCAAGTACGAGCGTCTGCCCGGCCACCCTGGCGACCACCACGGGCGCCACCCGACGACCACCCGTAACCCGGTGCACGAGCCGCTTGGCGGTCGTCGAGGTGGTGTCATTGACACCACCTGCGGTGGTCGTCTTGATGGTCGTGCGACCGGCCGCCGCGGCGACCAGCGGGACCGTGGAGCGTGTCACGACCGCGCCCTCGACGAGACCGGCCTGACGCAGCATCTCGTCGGTGTCGACGACCGGGATGGTTACATTTGTAACCGTTGCCTGGGGTGCGAGAGCACCGGACGGGCGGCCGTGCACGAACTCCGGCTCGTCCTCCGGCCGGTGCTGGATGACCTCGGTCACCGGCCCGCCCCCACGACCTCGCGCCGCAGCTCGACCGCACGCCGCCGGGAGACGCCGAGCGTGGTCCGCAATGCGTCGACGGTCACCGGCCGGCGCGTGGTCTGCAGCGCGTCCCGCTGCAGCTTCCGCGCGGCCCGCCGCAGCTCGGTGTCAGACAAGACCTGTTGTCCGATGGCCTCGACCGCGTCGAGGTCAGGGATACGCGCGGTCTGCGCACCCTCCGCAGTGAGGGTCGGGACTACTCCCGACCCTTCGGTGACCGTGGCGATATGAGCACGGTTCCGACTGGCATCTGTGGTCGCCTGGACCGTGGTTGCGTCTGCGCGCGTGACGGAACCCGCGGCCGGGAATACGAGCGGCTGGTCGACCACCGGCGCGACCATCTCCCCGGGATCCCGGGAAGTTTCCGGGTGGTCGTGCGCCTGGTCGTCGAGTCGGTCATCCCGTACCGGTGCCGACGACCACCCGGCGACCACGGCGGGTGCATGGGGTCGGTCGGCCGGCGCGCTGTGCGTGGGGTCGGTCATCTGGTCGTCGAGGTGGTCGTCTGCCCGGTCGTCCCACGGGGCCCGCCACGGCTCTTCCCACGACGACGGCTCGTCGGCGGAATCGGTAACAATGTCAAAGGTTTCCGCCCCGGCGGCGACGGGGTCGGTACTACCGACGTCATCAGCGCCGACCATTTTCGCGGCGCCCCGAAGATGGTCACCCGCCGCCGCGGCGACCTCGAGGGGGATGGCATCCGTACCGCGGACGTCGTCGACGACGACCTCGAGGTGAGGGTCTCCAGACTGTGGAGACCCGTGGGCGCGCCCGTCGTCGAGCAGGACGTGAGTGCGCCACAGCACCAGCGGCGCCAGCGACGACACCGCCACGACCACCCCGACCGGCGGCCCGCCCGGCGGGAGCAGGTGCGCCGTCGCGTTCGCGCCGATCATCACCAGCACCGCGGGCAGCACCTCGCGCCGCGCCCGGATCGCCGCGACTGCGTACGCGTCCAGGCACACCGGCCCCGCCGCGGACACCCACCGGCCGAACCCGCACCCGGCGTACAGGGCGTACTCGCCCGCCGCCGTCAACACCACCGCCGCAAGCAGCGCCAGCCACGCCAGCGCCCACGACACCCTGTCGACCCTCACCGGCTGGCCTCCCCGTGCGCGCTGGCGACGGCGTCGACCAGGCTGCCGAGCATCGAGGCCAGTTGGCCGTGCCCGCCCGCGTAGTCGAGATCGCTCAGGCCGGCCTGCCGCCGCGCCTCGATCTCGCCGAGCAGGCACCGGGCCCGCTCAGCCACGGCCACCAGGTACCGGACCGCGTAGTCGTCCGCCGGGAGCTCGGGGCGCGTCTCGTTGCTGCTCATGCCCGCCCCCGCTCGTCACGGGTCCACGCGAACGGCTCGGTGTGCTGCGCCCGGTTGTAGACCTCGATCGCCCGGCCGTCGCACCCGGGGAGCGGGTAGACGCGCGGGCGGATGAGGGACGCGTACAGCCGCGCGCCGTGGTGCACGCACGCGGACGCGTCGCCGCCGAACTGGTCGAGGATGCGCACGATGACCAGGCCCTCGCAGGGGTCGGGGTCGTCGGCGTGCGCGGCCGGGCAACGGGCCGGAGGGGGTTGTACGTTGCTCATCACGAGCGGACTCCTTGCGGATGAAGGGTCCGGCCGTAGGCCCCGGTCGAGGTGTTACCGCACCTCGCCGGGGCCGTCTCGTTCCCGTACACATGCCGTACACATGGGTCCGAGACTGGCCGGGATAACGAGGGATATGGCGGGATGCCATATCCGCAGGTCAACCGGCCTGTGAGGCTCTTTGCGCTGGTCAGGGGATCAACCGGAATGCCCTCGTAATGCGTAGGTCAAGGGTTCGATTCCCTTAGGCGGCTCCGAACAGGCCAGGTCAGACACTGTCTGACCTGGCCTTTTGGTTTTGTGTGCCTGGTGGGTCACGCCGGGTTCGGGGTTCCCGGCCGGGTCGGCGGAGGGTGCCGAGGTACTGGACGGCGCGGTAGGCGGACGCGAGGGCACCGTCGACGGAGCCGGGGGCGGCCTGGTCGGTGGTGGCGACGGTGAGGCGGCCCATCGGGGTGCCGATGATCCGCGATGCCGTCCTGCATGATCTCGACGGTGTCCGCGCGGAACCGGTCGCCGAGGCGCAGGCCGGCACGGCGCTCGACGAGTTCCGGGATCTGCTCGGCGCCGCGGTCGCGCTCCCACCACAGGGCGCCGGTGACGCGCGCGGTGGGCAGGCCGCGTTCGACCGCCTCCCCACCCCGTTGTCGTAGGGTCGCGGTATGGCGGAGCGCGTGGTCCCCGAGCCGCAGCGGCGGCGCAGGCGGCCGACCAAGCAGGGCACGGTCCTTTCGCAGGAACTGATCGTCGAGACGGCGTTGCGGCTGGTCGGTCGGCACGGGGCCGACGCGTTGTCCGCCCGGCGCCTCGGGGCGGCGCTCGGCGCCGATCCCACGGCCATCTACCGCTACTTCCGCAGCACCGACGACCTCCTCCTCGCCGTCGCGGACGAGCTGCTCGGCCAGGCCCAGGAGGGCTGGACCGCCACCGGCGACTGGCGCGAGGACCTGCGCGAGCTGGGCCTGCGGCTCTACGCCGCGTACGCGCGGCACCCCCAGGCCGCGCTCCTGGCGGCGCACCGCACCACCGGCCGCGGCAACGAGATCACGGCGGTCGAGACGTTGCTCGGCGTGCTGCGCTCGGCCGGATTCCCCGACGCCGAGGCCGTCCGGATCTACCACGCCTTCGCCGACCAGACCCTCGCGTTCAGCTCCCTGCGCGCGGCCTCCGTCGCCCTGCCCCCCGAAGCCCTGGCCGCGGACCGGAAGGTCTGGCGGGAGACGTACGGCCGTCTCGACCCGGACGCGCACCCGAACATCGCGGCGACCATGACGCTGCTCGAGACCGAGATGGCGGGCAGCGGCTATCCGGCCGCGCTGGAGCTGCTGCTCGACGCCGTCGAAGCCCGCCTCGCCGCCGGGTCGCCCGCCGGAGACTGACGCCACAAGGCGTCAGCCGTGGTGGCCGCCCCTCGCGTTCGGAGCGGGGACGCGGGGGAGGAACGCGGCGGCGGCCAAGCCGATCAGGGCGAGGGCGGCGAGCGTGATCATGGCCGCCGCGTAGGCGTGCTTGGTCAGGCCGGCGACGAGGATCGTTCCGGCGATGGCGGTGCCGAGCGAGGAGCCCAGGTTGGACACGCTGCGGGACAGCCCGGAGATCTCGCCCTGCTGCTCCTCGCGGAAGCTCGACTGGACGACGTTGACGGACGGCGTGAGCATGATGCCCAGGCCGAGTCCGATCATGAGGAGCCCGGGGGCGAACGCCCACGGGCTGGGGGAGCCGGCGACCAGGCCGAGCAGGACGCCGATGCCCAGGATCGTGTGGACGAATCCGACCATGATCAGCGTGCGTTGCGACCGCCGCTTGGCGAGCCGCTCGGCGGCCAGCGACGACGCGAGGATGCCGAGCGTGGCGGCCGTGAAGATCACGCCGGTCTGGATCGCGTCGTATCCGCGCACGACCTGCAGGTAGGCGGCCACCACGAACGACGTCCCCATGAGGACGAGCCACTGGATGTTCTGGGTGACGAGGCCGAAGTTGGAGGTGCGGACGCGGAACAGGCTCGTGGACAGCAGCGGTTCCTTCCCCGCCCGTTCCATCGCGCGCGCGGACCGGAAGAACCACAGCAGCACGAGCGCGCCCGCGACCAGCAGGCCCAGCGTCAGCCAGAGGTTGTTGTCCGCCGCCAGGATGCCCGTGACGACGAGGACGAGGCCGACGGCCGACAGGACCGCGCCCTTGACGTCGAACGGCCGTTCCGGATCCGGGGGCAGCGGGTCCACGATGCGCCGGCTGAGCCACAGGATCCCCACGATCACCAGCGCCTGGAAGACGAACGCCGCGCGCCAGCTGATCGCCGACGTGATGAGCCCGCCGATCAGCGGGCCCGCGGCGGCACCCACCCCGCCCATCGCCATGATCGCGCCGAACGCCCGGGCGCGTGAGGTCAGGTCGGGGAACAGGAGCGTCGTGAGGATGTAGACCGGCGGGATCAGCAGGGCCGTTCCGACGCCTTCGAGGATCGAGTTGCCGAGGATGAGCACCCCGAGGCCGGGCGACACCGCGCTCAGCAGCGCGCCGACGCCGTAGACCGCCAGGCCGACCAGGAAGCACCGCTTGCGGCCGAAGATGTCGGTGGCCTTGCCGCCCGGGATCATCAGCGCCGCCATGACCAGGAGGAAGATCGTGATGGCGACCTGGACCCCCTGGACGGTCGTGTCGAGGTCATGGCTGATGTCGTTGATCATCACGTTCATGTTGGAGCCGGCGAAGCTGCAGATGAACTGCGCGAGGGCCAGCGGAACCAGGACACCACGGGGTGCGCTCGCCGTGCCCGGCGACGGGTGGGAGGCGTCCGTGCTGTCCATCGGGCCCGCCTAGAAGTGCTTCCGCGGCGACCTGGCGTCCGCGGCGTCGAGTTCCTCGTCCAGCGCCATGGCGGCGGTGACGAGCGCGAGATGGGTGAACGCCTGCGGGAAGTTGCCGAGTTGCTCACCGGAAGGGCCGATCTCCTCGGCGAACAGGCCCACGTGGTTGGCGTAGGTGAGCATCTTGTCGAAGGCGTACCGGGCCTGCCCGGTCCGGCCGGAGCGGGCGAGCGCGTCGACGTACAGGAAGCTGCACAGGTTGAACGTCCCCTCGGAGCCCCGCAGTCCGTCGGGAGAGGCCTCCGGGTCGTACCGGTAGACCAGGCTGTCGCTGACCAGTTCCTCGTCCATGGCGTCGAGCGTGCTGAGCCACGCCGGGTCGTGCGGGGAGATGAAGCCGACCCTGGGCATGAGCAGGAGCGAGGCGTCCAGGACGTCGGCGTCGTAGTGCTGCACGAACGCCTTCCGCTTCTCGCTCCACCCGCGGTCGGTGATCTGGCGGAATACCGCGTCGCGTTCGAACGTCCAGCGCCCGACGTCGGCCGGGCGGGAGAACTGCGTGGCCAGCCGGATGCCGCGGTCGAAGGCGACCCACGTCATCAGGCGGCTGTACGTGAAGTCCTTTCGGCCGCCGCGGGTTTCCCAGATCCCTTCGTCGGGCTGGTCCCAGGTGTCGGCGAGCCAGTCCAGCATGGACGACATCGCCTTCCAGCCGTGGATGCCTCCCATGTCGCGGGACTGGGCCAGCGCGTCGGCGGCCTCGCCGTAGATGTCGAGCTGTATCTGGTCGGCGGCCGCGTTGCCGGCCCGTACCGGTGCCGAACCGCGGTAGCCCTCGAGGTGGTCCAGGACCTCCTCGGTCAGGTGCGGGTCGCCGTCGACGCGGTACATGATCTGCAGCGGCGAACCCGACGCGGTGCTCCCGGCTTCCAGGCGTTCGCGCATCCAGCGGCGGAAGTCCTGTGCCTCCTGCGTGAATCCGAGGTCGACCAGGGTCCTGACCGACAGCGAGGCGTCCCGGATCCACGTGTACCGGTAGTCCCAGTTGCGCTCGCCGCCGATCTGTTCGGGCAGTCCCATCGTGGCCGCGGCGATCGGCGCGCCGGTCGGCGCGTACGTGAGCAGCTTGAGGGTGATCGCCGAGCGGTTGACCATGGTCCGCCAGCGGCCCCGGTACGTCGACGAGCGCAGCCACTCCAGCCAGAACCCCCAGCACGACTCCAGCCGGGCGCGGATGCCGTCCGGCGTCGGCGGAGGAGGAGGGGGGCCGCCCGCGGTCATGCTGGTGAGGACGACCGCGGCCGTCTCGCCGGCGGACAGGGTGAAGCGCGCGGTGATGTCGTCATCGTCCGACCGCAGCACGACGGGCCCGCCGGCGCTCTGGATGTAGAGGTCCTGACCCGCTCCGCTGAAGACCGCCGACGCGTCGTCGATCATCGTGAGGTCGTGCCGCGCGCGGCCGTAGTCGAAGCGGGGCCGGCAGATGAGGGAGAACGGCAGGCTGCCGCGCACCACGCGGGCGACCCTGATCAGGGTGTGCCGGTCGGTGGCCGCGGCCCCGGCGAGCGGCTCCATGAAGTCCGCGACCTCGCCGACGCCGCCGGGCCCCATGAAGCGCGTGACGAGCACGGCGGTGTCCGCGAGGTAGAGCTGGCGGACCGTACCGGCCTCCGAGTCCGGCAGGTCCGCCGCGAGCCGGCAGAAGCCGCCGCGGTCGCTGTCCAGCAGGGCCGCGAACACGCTGGGCGAGTCGAAGCGCGGCGTGCACCACCAGTCGACGACTCCGTCCGACGACACGAGCGCCGCGGTCTGCAGGTCGCCGACCATGCCGTGGTCGGCGATGGGCGGATAGCGGTTCACGGCGCTCTCCTCCGGTCGGCCGACTACCAGCATCCACCGGGGTGCACAGGCCCGCATTTCGGCGCAGGCCGTCGGAAAGTCGACCGCTGGCGGGCACGTGAACGTCACCGACGGTTCACGTGCCCCTGGGAGGTTCTGGGCGTTTGCAGGAAAGACCCCGATTCGAGGAGCCACTCGATGCGCATTCCGCGCACCTCCACCCGCCGCCTGGTGGGCGGCACGGCTGTCGTCGCCGCGGCCGCCGTCGCGGTCACCGTTCCGTTCACCGCCGGCGCGCACTCGTCGAAGGACGACGTCCGCGACGCGGTCCAGGGCGGCAAGGCGAAGAACGTCATCCTGCTCATCGGTGACGGCATGGGCGACTCGGAGATCACCCTCGCCCGCAACTACACCGTGGGCGCGGCCGGCCGGCTGAGCATGGACGGCTTCCCGCTGACCGGCGCGTACACGACGTACGCCGTGCACGCCGACAAGACGCCGGACTACGTGACGGACTCCGCCGCGTCGGGCACCGGCTGGGCGACCGGCCAGAAGACCGTGAACGGCCGCATCTCCAAGACGCCGGACACCAACCAGCCGCTCCAGACGATCCTGGAGATCGCGCAGCAGAGCGGCTACGCGACCGGCAACGTCACCACCGCCGAGCTCACCGACGCGACCCCGGCCGTGCTCGACTCGCACGTGGCCGACCGCGGCTGCCAGGGCCCGGCCGACATGAAGAACTGCCCGACCGACCTGATCTCGGCGGGCGGCGGCGGCTCGATCGCCGAGCAGACCGTCAACCACAAGGTCGACGTGCTCTTCGGCGGCGGCAAGCAGCGCTTCGACCAGACCGTCACCGAGGGCCGCTTCAAGGGCCAGACGGTGCTCCAGCAGGCCCAGCAGCTCGGCTACCAGGTCGTCACCGACAAGGCCGGCCTGCAGGCCACCAAGCCCGGCGCCCCGGTGCTCGGCCTGTTCGCGACCGGCAACCAGCCCGTCGAGTGGACGGGTCTGAACGCCGCGGTCGGCGGCACCACGCCGCAGCGCTGCACCGAGTCGAACCCGAAGCGCCCGGCGGCCACGCCGAGCCTCGCCGACCAGACCGCCAAGGCGATCGAGCTGCTCGAGGCCAAGGGCAAGGAGCGCGGCCGGGACCACGACAAGGGCTTCTTCCTCCAGGTCGAGGGCGCGTCGATCGACAAGCAGGACCACGCGGCCGACCCGTGCGGCCAGATCGGCGAGACCGCCGCGTTCGACAAGGCCGTCAAGCTCGCCCGCGACTACGCGGCCAAGCACCCCGACACGCTCGTCGTGACGACCGCCGACCACGGCCACACCAGCCAGATCGTCCCGCTGGAGGCCACCCCGCCCGGCCTGTCCTCGACGCTGGTCACCAACGAGGGCCAGCAGCTCAAGGTGAACTACTCCACCAACACCCCGGGCCAGTCGCAGGAGCACACCGGCACCGAGGTCCGCATCGCGGCCCAGGGCCCGCAGGCGTACCGCGTGCTGGGCGTGACGAACCAGACCGACCTGTTCACGACGCTGCGCGAGGCGCTGCGCACCCGCTGAACGCCCTGACGGGCACCGGCGCGCGAGGCCCCGCCTCGGCGCCGCGGAACCACCCCGCGGGGGGCGGCCGCCGGCCGGGCCCCCCGCCCCCCGTTCCGCCCCCCGGGGCACGGCCGCGGCGCGCCGCGCTGTGGTAGCACTGCGGGTATGAGCGGCGAGGCCGGCGGGCGGGCCGGGTACCACCACGGGGCGTTGCGGCAGGCGCTGACGCAGGCGGCTCTCGAGCTGCTGGACGAACAGGGCCTGGAGCAGGTCACCGTGCGCGAGGCGGCGCGGCGGGCGGGGGTCTCGCCGGGTGCGCCCTTCAGACATTTCGCGGACCGGCAGGCGTTGTTGGACGCGGTCGCGGACTGGGTGCTGGACGACTACGTGCGCTGGCAGACCGCGGCGCTCGCGGACGCCGAGTGCCACGCGATGCGCGCGTTCGGCCTCGGGTTCGTGCGGTACGCGATCCGCTACCCGCACCGGTTCACCCTGGCGCGCTCGCGCGTGTTCACGGCCTCGCCGACGCCCGAGCTGCGCGAGCGGCTGTTTGGTATCGAGCAGTTCCTCACCGAGCTCATCCTCGCCGACCAGGAGGCCGGCGACCTGCGCCCGGGCGACCCGGTCGTGGTGGGCCTCGCCGGCCAGGCGCTGGTGTACGGGCTGTCCCAGATGATCGTCGACGGCTACCTCCCGGCCGACCGCGCCGAGCAGTTGGCCGAGAGCGTCATCGACACGTTCGGGATCGGCATCGCCAACCTCGGCTGACGGCAAGGTGCTTCCCCGCAGACAGACCGAACACCCGCCGGTGCGGGGTGTCTTGACCGCATGTCGGCCCCTTGATGTAATCGACGATTACATACCGGATGGGGGAAGCATGTTCGCCAAACCGACGCCCGGCTACACGACCGCAGCGACCGAAGGCGACACGGTCGTCCTGCTGATCGGCATGCGCATCAACCACTTCTGGGCCGTCCACCAGTGGCCGGCGGTCATGTACGCGATGCTGCGGATGCTCCGCGAACTGGCCAAGCAGCCCGAGCGCGGGCTCAAGAGCCGTGTCCTGCTGACCGCTTCGCCCCGCACGTACTACGTCGTGCAGTACTGGGAGTCCAAGGAGAAGCTCTACCGGTACGCGTCCGCGCCGGACGGCTTCCACCACACCGTGTGGGGCATCGCGAACCGCAAGCAAAAGGCCGGCCGGCTGCGGCAGCACGTGGGCCTGTGGCACGAGGCGTACATCGTGCCCGAAGGCGGTTACGAGGCCGTCTACTTCGACATGCCGGCGTTCGGCCTGGCGGCCGCGCACGGCGTGCTGCCGGTCGAGGGGCGCGGGCGGCGGGCGGCAGACCGGCTCGCGTTCCGTTCGACCGCGCGGGGCGGCGCGGCCGAGGACACCGGCATCCCGGAAACCGAGGTCTCCACCGCCAAGGAGGCCGTCCCGGTCGGCGGGGACAGCGCGGACTGAACGCGAACCGACCCCGTGCCGACACGGCGTGCGGCGCCCCGGACCGGCCCTACCCGCCGGGGCCGCCGCACGCCGCCGGGTCGGCGTCCCACGGGAGTTCCGGCGGCGGGGTGGTGCGGCGCACCCGGGCGCGGGCGCTGCGAGCGAGGCGCTCCGCGGCGGCCGGGGAGGAGCTGAGCAGGGCGCCCAGCTCGGTGTACGGCACGGCGAACACGTCGTGCAGGATGAACGCCATGCGTTCGTCGGGCGTCAGCGTCCCCAGTGCGTTGAGCAGTGCGAGCCCCACCGAATCAGCGAGCAGCGCAGCGAGTTCGGGCTCGGGCGGGTCCTCGTGCCCGATCGCCGGCTCGGGCCGGTGACCCCCTGCGGGGCGGGCGAGCAACGCGTCCAAGGACGCCCCGACCACGGCGCTGGTGAGCCACCCGGCGACGCTGTCGCCGCCCTCCGCCTGCCCCAGCCGCGTCCGCGCGGCCCACAAGGCGGCCTCGGCCTCGCGCCCCGACCCGAGCATGCGCCGCGCGACGGCGCGCAGCCGGTCGCGGTCCTGGTCGAAGCGACCGACCAGCCAATCCTCTTCGCCCACGTCGCCGCACTCCTTCCGGACGCCGGGCCGGCGCGTGTCCGCGTGCCCCGGCGCCGCGGCGGCATGATCAGCGTACGGCGGCCGGCTTGGGCGCGGGCCTCTCCGAGCGGGCCCGACGCGGCCCGGGGGGATTCTGTAGCGAGTGCTATAGGCTGGCCGCATGGCGACCACGACCCGGGCCACCGGCCCCGCGAAGCGCGGCAGGCCCCGCGGCTTCGACCGCGAGGCCGCGCTCGCGCAGGCCACCCTGCTGTTCTGGGAGCGCGGGTACGAGGCCACCTCGATCGGCGAGCTGACCCGCGTGATGGGCATCAACCCGCCGAGCCTGTACGCCGCCTTCGGCGACAAGAAGGCCCTGTTCGGCGAGGTCGTCGCCACGTACGGCGAGACGTTCGGCGCCTTCACCGGCCGTGCGTTGGAGGAGGAGCCCACCGCGTACGGCGCCATCGCCCGCATCCTGCGCGAGGCCGCCGCCGTCTTCGCCGACCCGACGCACCCGGCCGGCTGCATGATGATCAGCGCCTGCACGAACGTGGCCCAGCAGAGCGACGAGATCGAAGCCGACCTGCGCGCCCGCCGCAACGCCAACGTCGACGCATGGGAGGCCCGCATCCGCGCCGCCCGCGACGCCGGCGAAACCACCCCGGACACCGACCCGGCCGGGCTCGCCGGTTTCTACGCGGCCGTCTTCCAGGGCATGTCCCAACGCTCACGCGACGGCGCGACGCGCGAGCAGCTCCGAGCGATCGCCGACCTCGCCATCGCCGCCTGGCCGTCGCCGCGGGCCTGACGAGGCCTCACGGAGTTGCCGCCCGCGACCCGAGACCCCTGACCCGAGACCCGCGACCCGCGACCCGCGACCCGCGACCGGTGACCGGTGACCCGTGACCGGTGACCCGCGACCCGCGCGGGCCGCCGTGGCGCTTCTGTCGGAGCGCGCGAGCGGCCACCTGCGGTCGACGGGCCCGACGTGACCTTTCCGGCCATCGGGGTCTCGCGCGGGAGCGGCGACGCGCAGTCCGCGCGGCGCGTCGTGACGCCGCACCCTGAGCACGGTTCTCGCGGGTCGGAAGGCACCGCGACGAGCCCTGGCGCAGGAGTCGGCCGCTGCCACTGACCGTGTCGGGGAGACCGGACCACGCAGACCAGTCGTCTCGACGTCGCTCCCGCCATTCGACCTCGCGCAGGTCGGACGCCGGCGCCCGCAAGGCGTCGGCGCCACCTCGTCGTCAGGCGCGGCGCGGATACCGCGTCGTCAGGCTCGGCGCCCCTGTCCGCCCGGCGGCACAATGGGCTTATGCCTCGCATGCGCAAAGGCACTGCGGCACTGGGTAGTTCAGTCTTCTTCGCCCTCGCGCCCGGCATGGTCGCAGGGGTCGTGCCGTGGTTGTTGACCGGGTGGGGGAGCGGCGGCACCGGGCCGTTCGGCGGTGCGGTGCGGTCGGTCGTCGTGTTGTGCGGCGGTGTGCTGCTCGCGGGCGGGGCGGGGGTGCTCGTCCACGCGTTCGTGCGGTTCGTCGTGGAAGGGCTCGGGACGCCGGCGCCCGTCGCCCCGCCTGTGCACCTGGTCGTCGGCGGGCTGTACCGCTACGTCCGCAACCCCATGTACATCGCCGTCGTCGCGGCCGTCGTCGGTCAGGCGGCGGTGCTGTGGCGGGGTGTGCTCGTCGTCTATGCGTTGGGGCTGTGCGTGTTGTTCGGCGCGTTCGTGAAGGGTTATGAAGAGCCCGCGCTGAGGCGCCGCTTCGGGGTCGAGTACGACGTCTACTGCGCCCGGGTCAGGGCCTGGGTGCCGACCGCACCCAGGCCCTGAACCCCGTCACGCCGCGCGCAGGCCGCGGAGGCGGCGCCGCACCGGACGCATCCTGTGCCGGATGGGCTTGTTCGGGACGTCCGCGGCGGGTTCCTCGTCGGGTGCGGCGGCCGCGGCGAGCACCTGCGCCGGGATCGGCGCGGGGATCGGCTCGGGTGCGGGGTCGGGGGCCGCGACGAGGACCGGCGGCGGGGTGGGATCGGCGGTCTGCGGCGGGCTCTCGTCCTGCGTGCCGGGCGCGGGGGTGCGGCTGCCGGTGGCTCCCGGCCCGAGCATGCGTTCCTCGAACCAGGCGAGGCCCGGTATGAGGCCGAACATGACGAGCGGGGCCACGAGGGCGAGGACGAGGTACATGTGCGCCGCCTGAGTTCGGAGGTGAAGGCCGCGCCACGCCCCGGTGGATCCGGGCGGGAGGCGGCCTCGATGCCGTACCGCTTCTTCTGACGACTAACCGAGAGCTATTCGGCCAAACGTGTCATTTTGGCAAAACGCCCACTCGGATAGTGCTCATGTGTGATCTAGATCGATCGTATGCGGACACACAGGAACTTTCCTGGCGAGAAGGGCCGTCCCGGGTGACGGCAAGCCGATGGTTGACGCGGGCCGGGCGTGCGGGTGACGGTGGGGCGGTGAAAATACGCGTCGGCGTCGGGCTCGGTCCCCGGAATCCCGCTGACGAGGTCTCGTTCGGGGCGCTCGTCGACCGTTGTGAAAAGCTCGGCGTCGATTCGCTGTGGCTGCCCGACACCGTCACCAGCGACCTGCCCGACCCCCATGTGGGCATGGCCTTCGCGGCCGGCCGCACGGCGCGGCTCAAGCTCGGGACCGGGGTCTCGGTCCTGCCCGGGCGCAACCCCGTGGCGGTGGCGAAGGAGCTGGCCACGCTCGCCGATCTCGCGCCGGGGCGGATCCTGCCCGCGTTCGGACTGCAGCACGCGCGGGCGTTCGAGCGGCCCTTGTTCCCCGCGCCCGGGCGCCGCGGCGACGTGTTCGACGAGGCGCTGACGCTGCTCCGCCGCCTGCTCGGCGAGGAGCAAGTGACGTTCCAGGGAGCCTTCTTCGCGTGTGAGGGCATCACCGTCCGGCCCCGCGTCGAGCGTCCGCTCGACCTGTGGCTCGGGGGAAGCGGGCCCGCGGCGCTGCGCCGGGTGGGGCGGCTCGCGGACGGGTGGCTCGCGGCGACCGTGACGCCCGACGAGGCGGCGCGCGGCCGGGTCGCGATCGAGGCCGCGGCGGCCGAGGCGGGGCGGGTCGTCGAGGACGACCACTTCGGGCTGAGCCTCCCGGTCGCGTTCGGCGACTATCCGGAGGCGCTCGTCCGCACGCTCCGCGAGCGGCAGCCAGACGTGGATCCCGCGCAGCTCGTGCCGGTCGGCTGGGCGGCCGCGCGCCGGTTCGTGCGGGACTGCGTGGCGGGCGGCATCAGCAAGTTCGTGATCCGCCCCGCGACCCCGCCCGCGTCGTGGGAGGCGTTCCTGGACGAGTTCTGCCAGGAGATGTCGCCGCTCGAGACGTGACGGACCGCCGGAGCCGAGGGCCCGCGAAACCGCGTTTCCTGGCGCGCGCATTCTGGTGACAGACCTGAGACATAGCGGGTGCAACCTGAGCTTCGGCTGATCGCGTCAATCGGGCAGAAGCGCACGACACACGCATCCATGCAGGTCAATGAGGGGTTGAAGGGCTTTGAAGAAGACACGCATATCGGTGGCCGCGGCGGTGGCGGTAATTCTGGCCGCCTCTGCGTGCAGTTCCGGCTCTTCGTCAGACAAGAACGACGCCAAGGCGCAGCCTTCGGTGTCGGCGAGCGCGGCGCCTTCCTCGGCGGCGGCGTCCCCGGCCGGATCGCCGTCGACCTCGGCGCCCACGACCAGCGCGAGCGCGTCGCCGTCCGCGTCGGCGAGCTCGTCCGCACCCGCGACCAGCGCCTCACCGACCGCGAAGCCGACGACGGCCAAGCCCACGACGAGCAAGCCGACCACCAGCAAGCCGGCGACCACGAAGCCGCCCGCCAAGCCCGCCGCCGGCAACCTCGACGCGCGCTGCATGACCGGCCGCGCGATGTGCGTCGACAAGACCACCCGCCGGCTGACCTGGGTCATCGACGGCGTTCCGCAGTACTCGACGGAGGTGCGCTTCGGCTCGGCCGAACTGCCCACCCGTGAGGGCGCGTTCACGGTCCAGTCGAAGTCGAAGGACCACGTCTCGACGATTTACCACACGTCGATGCCGTACGCGATGTTCTTCAGCGGCGGCCAGGCCGTGCACTACTCGCCGGACTTCGCCGCCAACGGCTACAACGGCGCGTCGCACGGCTGTGTGAACGTCCGCAACAAGGCGCTGATCCAGCAGCTGTTCAACGAGGCGCGGATCGGCGACAAGGTGATCGTGTACCGCTCGTAGCCGACCGACGGACGTACGTGGAAGGGCGGCGCCACCCTGCGGTGGCGCCGCCCTTCGCGTGTGCGCGGTCAGCGCGCGAGCACGGCGTCCAGCAGTCGGCGCGCCTCGGCGAAGAACTCCGGCGCCTCCTTCGGCTCCGCGCAGAACGCCTGGATCGGCAGGTGCACGGCGGTCGCGCCGGCCGCGACGACCTCGGGCACGTTGTCGATCGTGCGGGCGAGGTCGAAGCGCCCGTCGTCGCCCTTGACCATCGGGACCGGGCCCTGGACGCGCAGCGCCGCCGGGTCGCGCCCGGCGTCGGCGAGCGCGGCCCGGACGGTCTCGACGTCGCGCGCCATGTCCTGCGTGGACAGGCCCATGATCGGGATCCAGCCGTCGCCGGAGTCGACGATGCGGGCCAGGTTGCGCTTGTTGAGGCTGCCGCCGATCCAGAGCGGAACGCCGCCCGGCTGCACGGGCTTGGGCTCGCAGTAGGTGTCGGTGAAACCGACCGTCGGCGACTCGAACGCGGCCGGGGTCTGCGTCCACAGCGCCTTGCACGCCGCGAGGGTGTCGGTGAGCAGCTGTCCGCGCCGGTCCCAGGCGAGGCCGGCCGCGTCGTACTCCTCGCGCTGCCATCCGGTGGCGACGCCGAGTTCGAGGCGGCCGCCGCTGATCTGGTCGATGGTGGCGGCCGTCTTCGCGAGCAGCGTCGCGCCGCGCAGCGGGGCGATGAGGATGCCGGTCGCGAGCCGGATCCGCTCCGTCACGGCGGCGATCGCGCTGAGCAGGCTGAGCGGTTCGGGCCACGCGGCCTCGGGCGGGGTGGGGAAGCGGCCCCACACGTACTTGTCGGTGTGCGGACCCATGACGACGTGGTCGACGAGCACGACGCGGTCGACGCCGGCGTCCTCCGCGGCGCGCGCGACGTCGATGAAGCCGCGCCAGTCGCCCTGCGGCCATGTGCCGAAGTTGGGCAGGCCGATGGACAGTTGTACGTCGGTGCTCATGAGTCCTCCAGTGCCGGTACGAGCGTGTGCGGCCGGTCGGGGTCCGGCCAGGTGCGGGGTGTGGATCGGGCGTTCGAAGTGCGTCACGGCCGGGCCGGCGGGACGCGGCCGGCGCGTGCGGCGTCCACCACGGCGTCGCCGAGCGCGGCCCGGGCGTACGCCTCGAACGACGGGGCGGCGCGCAGTTCGTGGCCGCCGTCGACGGCGATCGACTGCCCGGTGGTCCACGACGACTCGGGGCCGGCGAGGTACCGGACGGCCTCGGCGATGTCGTCGGGCAGACCGGTGCGTCCGAGCGGCATCTGGGCGACGAAGTCCGCGACGAGCGCCTCGTCGCGGAAGATCCCGGAGTCCTCCTGGGAGCGGACGAGGCCGGGGCGCACGGCGTTGACGCGGACGCCCGCCGCGCCGAGTTCGTCGGCGGCGACGCGGACCAGCGCCTCGAGCCCGGCCTTCCCGGCCGCGTAGCCGGCCAGGTAGGGCCACGACAGCCGGGCCGACACGGTGGAGACGGCGACGATCGAGCCGCCGCCGGACGCGGCGATCGCCGGCGCCGCGTACTTGACCGCGAGGAACGCGCTGACGGTGTTGCGCCTCAGGTCCTCGGCGAAGGCGTCGTCGTCCATCGCGAGGATCGGGGCCAGGGTGCCGCCGCCGACGGTGGCGACGCAGATGTCGAGGCGGCCGTCGGGGCCCTCCTGGCTCGCGGGGGCGGTGGCCGCCGCCACCGCGGCGCGCACGCCGTCGGCGGTGCACGCGTCTCCGGCGACCCACCGGACCTCCGCGCCGTCCGCGGCGAGGGCGCGCAACCGGTCGGCGGTCGCGGCGAGTTCGGCCTCGCGGCGGGCGGTGAGGGTGACCGAGCAGCCGTCGCGCAGCAGCCGTGCCGCGCAGGCGGACGCGATGCCGCCGCTGCCTCCGGTGACGAGCGCCATCCGGCCGGCGAGGGGGAGCTCGCCCGGGCGGGGGAGTGGTCCGGTCATCGATGGACCGCCTTTCGTGCCGTGCTGCGTCGGTGGTGCCTGGTTCCTGCGTGGTCCTGGGCGGGCGCGGTCCCCGGCACCCGACGGCGGATCTGACTCATCGTCAGTCCGCCTGCCAGGCCGTTATATCGCAAAACATTCGAGCTGTAATCATTCGGGCTCGCACGATAGGGTCCCGCTCATGACCGAGCGCGAAACGGGTGGCCGGCGCGGTGTGGTGCCGCAGGGCGCGGGCCTGCCCGGCCTGACCCCGCTGCTGTACGCCGCGACCGCGCGGCTCGACGCGCACTTCGCGGCCAGCGCCGCCGCGACCGGACTCACCTCCGCACAGGCCAACGCCGTGTACGAGCTCGCCGAGCCGGCCGGCATGCGCGAGCTCGGCCGCCGCATGTGCTGCGAGCCGCCCAACGTCACCTTCGTCGTCGACCGCCTGGAAGAACGCGGCCTGGTCCGCCGCGCCCCGCTGCCCGGCGACCGGCGCGCAAAGCAGGTGCTGCTCACCGAGGAGGGGCACGCGGTGCGCGCCGCGCTGCTGGAGCGGCTCGCCGTCGAGCCGCCGCTGCGCGGCCTGTCCGACGCCGACCGCCGCACGCTGCGCACCCTGCTCGCGCGGGCGCTAGACGCCGACGGCGGGCCGGCCGAGGCCGCGTACGCCGTGACCTCGGACGCACGCCAACCGGAATGACGGATTGCGTCAAGCATCTGGCTCTCGACGGCCCGTGACACTAGCCTGACGCTCCATCAGCTCCACTGGGCACGGGGCGTCCGCCGGGCCGCGGGCGCCGGATCAGGAGAACCGCATGGCTGTGTTCGCGCTTCGCTTCGACTTCCGGAACCCGGCGTTCGCCGGCACCACCATGGGCGAGCGCTACGCGGCCGCGCTGGACATGGTCTCCTGGGCCGAGGAGCGCGGCTTCATGATGGTGACCCTGTCCGAGCACCACGGCTCCGCCGACGGCTACCTGCCGCGCCCGCTGCCGATGGCCGCCGCGATCGCGTCGCGCACCAAGAACATGCTGGTCACCATCGCCGCCATCCCGGCCCCGCTGCACGACCCGCTGCACATGGCCGAGGAACTGGCCGTCGTCGACCTCATCAGCCAGGGCCGGGTCAGCGTCGTCCTCGCGAACGGCTACTACGGGCCCGAGTTCGCGATGTTCGACCGGTCGCTGAAGGACCGCGCCAAGCTGACCACCGAGATGGTGCACACGCTGCGCGCCGCGTGGACGGGTGAGCCCTTCGAGTTCCGCGGCCGCACCGTCCAGGTCACGCCCACGCCGTTCCAGGCGGGCGGCCCGGCGATCATCCTCGGCGGCAGCGTCGAGGCGGCGGCGCGCCGCGCGGCCCGGATCGCCGACGGCTTCATGCCGTCCAACCCGGACCTGTGGGAGTTCTACCGCGACGAGAAGCTCAAGCTCGGCCAGGAGGACCCGGGCCCGTACTTCGGCGGCGACACCGGCTTCCTGCACCTGTCCAAGGACCCCGAGGCGGACTGGGAGCGCATCGCGCCCTACGCGATGCACGAGGTCAACGCCTACGGCGAGATGATGGCCGCGGCCGGCACCGAGGGCGCGGGCGGCTACGCGCGGGTCGACAGCGTCGAGGCGCTCAAGGCGACCGGGCAGTACCGCGTCATCACCCCCGAGCAGTACGTCGACGAGCTGAAGGCCGCCGGCGACGTCGCGTTCGGCCTGTTCCACCCGATGATGGGCGGCATCCCGCCGGAGCTCGGCTGGGAGAGCCTGCGCCTGCTGGAGACCGAGGTCATCCCCAACCTGTGAGCACCGGTGCCCCGGGGCCGGCCCGTCCGGCCCCGGCGGCCCGCTAGTGCCCGGTGGGCGCGCCGGCCACCAGGTCCTTGAACCTGTCCCACCACGTGCGCTCCCCGGGCGGGAACCGGCGGAGCGCCTTCTCGCGCTTGCGTGAGCCCTCCGGGTAGCGCCAGCGTGCCCACGGCGAGTCCGGCTTTGCGATGCGCGCCGTCCCCACCATGGCGACGAACGGCACCAGGATGCCGATCAGCCCCGTGGACACCTTGCCCTTGAAGATGGCCGCGAGGGCGAACGCCAGGTTGATCGCGATCACGAAGAACGCCACCGGCACGCTGTCGCCCGGGCCGATGTCGAACGGGTTGGCGCCGAGCATCAGCAGCAGGCCGATCCCCGCCGCGCCCAGGACGGCGTTGACCGACTTGCGGCCCTCGGCCGACCAGTAGACGTCGTCCATGTAGACCCACAGCGCGAACTCGTCGAGCGTGAGCGCCGCGCCGGCGCCGAACAACGCCGCCAGGATGCCGCGGGCGACGCCGCCCGGCTCGTACGCGAACTCCGCCGCACCCGCGATCAGCATCATGAAGATGCCGAACACCTGGTGGTGGACGTGCACCCCGCCGCCGCCGATGTTGCGGAACGGCCCCTTGCCGGCCCGGATCATCCGGGTGATGGTGCGGGTGAGCAGGAACGTCAGGATGAACGCGAGGACCATCCAGCCGATCGCGTGCCGCACCGGGTTGGTGTCCGTGCTGACCTTCACGTCCGCCGGCGCGGCCGCTATGACGACCGTCCGGAAGACCGGCTCGGCGGCGGTGTGGGCGGTGGTGAGGTACGCGTGCATCCGTCGTCTTGCCCCGAACTTTCTGGATGAGCCGGTTTCGATACATGATCGAGTGTGCTGGAGCCGTCCACCTCACGCTGTAAGGAGCGCCGGGCATGTCCCTCCCAACCACCTCTACGGCCGTCAGCTACCCCGCCGGGGAGGTCACCGGCAAGTCCCCGGTGCTCGCGGTGCCCGTCCTCCCGGACGGCAGGTGGGCGGTGGTCGTCGCCGAGACGCCCTTCCACCCGCTCGACCACACGTGGCCCGACCAGCCCGCCGACTCCGGCACGCTGACCGTCGCCGGCCGCGAGCTGCCGGTCGTGGACTGCCAGACCGGCGGGGTCGGCCCGGACGGCGAGTTCGCGGTGGCCGCCGAGATCCCGGTGCGGCGTGGCGACGAGGCGTGGGCGTGGCTCGTCCTGCACGTCGTCGACGCGGTGCCGGGCGTCGAGCCGGAGTCCCTGGTCGGCGAGGACGCCGTGCTGTCGGTGGACGCCGAGCGCCGGGCCGCGCTCAGCGCCGGGCACACCGCGTGCCACCTGATGGCGTTCGCGCTCAACGAGGCGCTCGCCGACCGCTGGCGCAAGGAGGTCCGCACGGACGCGCTCGGCCGCCCCGACTTCGACCAGCTGGCGATGGACACCTCGAAGATCGCCGAGTGGGCCAGCCGCGATGAGTACCGCATCGGCAAGTCGCTGCGGAAGAAGGGCTTCGGCACCGAGGACCTCGCCGCGGCGCTGCCGGACGTCGCCGCGCGCGCCAACGCGACGCTGGCCGGGTGGCTGGCGACCGGCGCCGAGGTGCGCCTGGAGGTGCCCGACACCGCGCTGACCGCGCGCCGCGTGTGGCACTGCGCGCTGCCGGACGGCGACGCGCACATCCCGTGCGGAGGCAGCCACGCGCACAGCCTGGCCGACCTGGCGTCCGTCGTCGTCGAGCTGGACCTGTCGGAGGACGGCACGGAGCTGGTGGCCCGCACGGCGGTGACGGCGGCGGGCTGAGCCGCCGCGGGGGCGGCGGGAACCGGGTCACGGCGGCCCACGTTACTTCCGGAAAAGATTCTCTTTACTTTTCCATGACCTTGACCGGAAGGCCGCCGTGACCACCCTCAGCCTCGGGCCCGCCTGGCTCGACCCCGAGCACCTGATCTCGACGTTCGGCCTCCTCGGCATCCTCGCGATCGTCTTCGCCGAGTCCGGGCTGCTCGTCGGGTTCTTCCTCCCGGGCGACTCGCTGCTGTTCACCACCGGCCTGCTGGTCGCCGACGGCGAGTACCTCGGGCAGCCGCTGTGGCTGGTCTGCCTCCTGCTGGTCGCCGCCGCGGTCGCCGGCGACCAGGTCGGGTACCTGTTCGGGCGCCGGATCGGGCCGGGCCTGGGCCGGCGCCCGAACTCCCGGCTGTTCAAGCAGGAGAACGTCGCCAAGGCGCACGCGTTCTTCGAACGGCACGGGCCGCGCTCGATCGTGCTCGCGCGGTTCGTGCCGATCGTGCGGACGTTCACACCGGTCGTCGCGGGCGTCGCCGGCATGCGGTACCGCACCTTCGTCGTCTACAACGTCGTCGGCGGCGTGCTGTGGGCGTGCGGCGTCACCGTGCTCGGCTACTTCCTCGGGCAGGTCGGGTTCGTCCGCGACAACGTCGAGGCCATCCTCGTCGGCATCGTCGCCGTGTCGGTGCTCCCGATCGCCGTCGAGGTGCTCCGTGCCCGTGCCGGGCGGGCCGCCTGACCCCGGCGGCGTACAACCGCGTGCTTGGCGGCGGTACCGTCTGCCCATGCGTCCTCACCTCGCCGCGCAGACCTCGCTGCCGCCCCTGTGGAGCCTCGACCGGGTGCCCGGCGCGTCGGCATGGCTGGCGCACACCGAAGACGGCGAGCTGCTCGTCCTGGACGACTCGCTCGCCACCGTGCGGAGGATCGCGCTCCCGAGCGACTGGAAGGGCGGCCACGCGGTCGCGCCCGACCTGTCCTTCGTCGCGGCGTCCGGGCCCGACCGGGTCTGCGTGCTGGACATGACCGGGCGTCAGATCTGGTCGCACCCACACGCCGACTGGGAGTTCGAGGAGTCCGGGTCGTGCGTCGTGAGCACCGACGCCCGCGCGGTGTGGGCCGTGCTGCGCACCGAAGAGGCCGACGTGTGCGCGCTGTTCGACGCCAAGGACGGCACCGTGCGGCGTTCCGCGGCACTGCCGGCGCAGACCGTCGGCTCCGAACTCCTACCGCACCCCGACGGGATCCACGTCGGCGTCGCGTCCGGGCACGGCGACGACGCGTACCGGATCTTCCTCGTCGCCTCCGACGGCACCGGCCCGGCACGCGAACTCCCGGCGTCCGAAGAGCCACGCATCCTGATCGACATCCAGCCCGGCTCGGGGCTCATGCTGACGACGCCGTACGGCGACGGCCCGCTCGCCCTCCTGCGCTCCCCCGACGGCGGCATCGTCGCGGCCCGCCAACCCGGCACCCTGCTGCCGGGCGACGACGAGGTCTTCGACTTCTACGCCGGCTTCCTCGGCCCCGACCGCGTCCTGGCCGCCTCCTCCGACCAGCGCCACCTGGTCTTCTCCGTCCCCGACCTCCGCCCGGTCGCCGAGATCGAATACCCGGACACCACCGAACGCGCCTGGCTCGTCGTCCGCCACGACGGCACCTGGGTAACCGCCGACCCCGACACAGGCCTGGTCCGCCTCTGGCGCGCCGAAACCGGCGTCTTCACCCGCTGACCCCACCCCGACGAACCGCCTGGCGCGACGGCTGTGCGGACGCCGAGCGACGAGGCGGCGGCCCTCGCTCGTCGGCCAGCCGCTCCGCGACGGCACCGGGGTGGCCGCCGACCGCCGCCTGTGGCGTGCGGCGACGGGCGTGTTCATCCGCTGAACCCGGGCCCTGCCCCGACGAGCCGCCTGGCGCGACGGTTATGCCCGCGCAGCCCCTGCGCGGTCGCTCGCTGCACCCGACGGGCTCGCGCTTGCTGCGCGGCTCCTCCCGCCGGGCGGGCGACGCTGTCGAGCTGGTCGGCGATGCGGCAGCGCTCGCTTGCTGGCCGTCCGATGCGGGACGGCGCCGGAGGTAGTGCCTCTGCGGCCCGGGTGACCCGCGGCGATCTCGCCTGCCCTTTCGCGGCCTGCGCCCGCCCCGGCACGCAGGCTTGCGCTGCCGTCAGCTCCACGGGTGGCTCGTTCACGGCCGGAGGCCGGTCTGTCGGCTGATCGGGCTAAATGTACATCTCGTGATGCGGAAGTCACTCAATGTAACTAGCGTGACTGGTGTGACCCACAAGCGGAATGCCTTGTTCCGGTCGGTTGCCCGTGGGGCGCCGCCGGTGGGGTTTGCGCTGGTGTTGCTGGCCGGGCCTGCCGTTGCGGATGACCCGGGTGGGTATCCCGGCGCCGACCAGGTCGCCCGCGCGCAGCGCGAGGTGCACGATCGGGCCGCTGACGTCGACCGGATCCAGGGGGAGCTCGACCGGGCCCGAGGTGAGCTCGATCGGCTCGGGGTGGAGGCTGCGCGCGCTGTTGAGGCGCACAACGGGGCGCAGGCGCGGGCTCGGAACGCGGGGGTGGCGTTGGAGGCGGCGCAGGCCGGGGTCGTGGCCACGGGGGCGGCCGCCGAGGAGGCCCGTGTCGGGCTCGGGCGGCTCGCGGCCGAGTCGTACCGTCGGGACGGCGGGACCCGGCTCAGCGCCCTGGGCGTCCTGCTCGACTCCGGTACCCCGGCGGACGCCGTGCTGCGGGCCGAGGCCGTCCGGCGCGCGCTGCACGAGCGTGACGAGACCGTGCGCCGCAGCGCCGACGCCGCCAGGCGGGCCGCCACCGCGCGGCAGGCCGCCGCGGAGGCTTCCCGCGTGGCGCGTGACGCCGCGGACGCGGTCGCCGCGGCGTACCGGGCGGCCGCCGACAAGGTCGGCGAGCAGGAGCGCCAGGTCCAGGACTTCGCCGCCCGGCAGACCCGCCTCGTGGCCGAACTCGCCGCCGCGCGCGGGACGTCCGTCGAACTGGAGCGGCAGCGCCAGGAGGGCCTCGCCGCCGAGGCGCAGCGCAGGGCCGAGGAGGAGGCCCGCCGCCGCGCGGAGGACCGTGCCGCGCAGGCCCGTCGGGACGAACCGCGGCGCGACCAGGGGCAGTCCAGGCCCCGCCCGGGCGGTTCGGCGCCGGTGCGCGCCGGCGCGGCGGCCGCGATCGCGTACGCGAAGGCGCAGCTCGGCAAGCCGTACGTATGGGGCGGCGAGGGCCCGGACGGCTTCGACTGCTCGGGCCTGGTGATGCAGGCGTGGCGCCGCGCGGGCGTCGAGCTGACCCACTTCGCCGCGACGCAGTACGCCGAGAGCCGTCCGCTCCGCTACGCCGACCTGCGCCCGGGCGACCTGCTCTTCTGGACCGAGACCCCGCGTGCCCAGGACATCCACCACGTGGCGATGTACCTCGGCGACGGCCTGATGATCCAAGCCCCGAACCCGGGCGCCGTGGTCAAGGTCAGCGGCATGTTCTCCATGGGCACGCCGGACTTCTATGCGCGCCCCTGAGCCCCGCCGGCCGGACGCGCGAGGGCGGCCGCCGGAAGCTCCGGCGGCCGCCCTCATGTGCAGCGTGTGCGGGTCAGTGGTGACCCGACTCCTTGAGGCGCTTGAACGACGCCTCGACCTCGGCCTCGGCCTCGGTGCGGCCGACCCAGTCGGCACCCTCGACCGACTTGCCGGGCTCCAGGTCCTTGTAGACCTCGAAGAAGTGCTGGATCTCGAGGCGGTCGAACTCCGGCACGTGGTGGATGTCGCGCAGGTGCTCCATGCGCGGGTCCGTCGCCGGGACGCACAGGACCTTGTCGTCGCCGCCGGCCTCGTCGGTCATGCGGAACATGCCGATCGCGCGGCAGCGGATCAGCACGCCGGGGAACGTCGGCTCCTCCAGCAGCACCAGGGCGTCCAGCGGGTCGCCGTCCTCACCCAGGGTGTCCTCGATGAAGCCGTAGTCGGCCGGGTACCGCGTCGAGGTGAACAGCATGCGGTCGAGCCGGATGCGACCGGTCTCGTGGTCCACCTCGTACTTGTTCCGCGAACCCCGAGGGATCTCGATGGTGACGTCGAACTCCAAGGCTCCTCCATCCATGGTCGGGCGGGATTGTTAGGGTCTGTCCGTAAAGTCCGCAGTGCATCCAGCAGGACACCCTGCGGACTGCGGACACCCGGCCGCCTAGTAGGGACGGTGGGCGGTGTGGCGGCGGGGGAGTCCCGCACCCCCGGGAGGGTGACGGGAGTCCTGCCGGAACCCCGAACAGAACCTAGTCTGCTGACAGTGTCTCGCATGCCCGAGCGGGCTGCCGAAGCGGACCGTGGTTTACGACTGTCGAAAGGGGTTGGTCGCGCGTGCCCAGGGTGAGGACGGTGGCCCTGGCGGCGACCATCGCCGGTGTCCTGCTCGCCGTTCTCGCGGTGTGGGCAGCAGGTCCTTGGCGTAACGGTTATCGCGTTTCCGAGCACCACGGAGAGCACGGCGACAGCGGCGCCGGAGTGCCCGCGCAGGCGGCCGGCGCGTATCCGGGCGGCGGTGCGAGTGAGAGGCGTATCACAGCGCCGGTCCTCGCCCCGGTCGACGAGAACCCCGCCGGGCCCGCCCCGACCGACGCGGGCGTGCAGCAGGCGCTCATGCCGCTGCTCGCCGACCCGCTGTTCGGCGGCAAGGGCAAGGTGGCGGTCTCCGTCGTCGACGCGGTCACCGGGCGCCCGCTGTTCGCCTCGGACGCCGACCGCGGCGCGACCCCGGCCTCCACGACCAAGATCACCACGGCGGTCGCGGCGCTCGCCGCGCTCGGCCCCGACAAGCGGATCGCCACCCGCGTCGTCGCCGGCTCCGAGCCCGGCACCATCGTGCTGGTGGGCGGCGGCGACCCGACGCTGTCCGGGCTCGACGGCAAGGCGTACGCCGGCGCCTACAGCCCGGCCCGCCTCGACCAGCTCGCGCTCGCCACCGCCGACGCCCTGCGCGCGGCCGGCGTCACCCAGGTCAAGCTGCAGTACGACACGTCGCTGTATACCGGCCCGGTCAGCCACCCCATCGGCGTCAACGACAACATCGCCCCGGTCGTCCCGCTCATGGCCGACGAGGGCCGCGTCGACGCCACCAAGACCGCCGTACCCGGCACGCGCCAGACCGACCCCGCCGGCAAGGCCGCCGACCAGTTCGCGCAGCTGCTCGCGAAGCAGTCCATCGCGGTCAACGGCAAGGCCACGGCCGGCACCGCGCCGCCCGCCGGTGCCCCCGGCACACCCGGCGCCGAGCTCGCCGCCGTGCAGTCCCCGCCGATGGCCGCCGTCGTCGAGCAGATGATGACCGCGAGCGACAACGACATCGCCGAGGCCCTCATCCGCCAGGTCGCGCTCGCGAAGGGCAGGCCCGCCTCGTTCCAGGGCGGCACCGAGGCCGTGCGCGACGTCCTGACCGGGCTCGGCGTCAACCTCGGGCAGATGGCCCTCAACGACGGCAGCGGCCTCAACCGCGCCAACAAGCTGCCGCCGGCCGTGCTCACCCAGCTGCTCACCCTCGCCTCGTCGCCCGCCCACCCGACGCTGCGCCCCGCCCTCACCGGCATGCCCGTCGCGGGCTTCACCGGCACCCTCACCGAGCGGTTCGACGCCAAGGGCGCCACCGACGCGGCCGGGCTCGTCCGCGCCAAGACCGGCTCGCTGACGGGCGTGAGCACGCTCGCCGGGATAGTGCGCGACAAGGACGGGCGGCTGCTCGCGTTCGCGTTCCTCGCCGACCAGATCCCCGGCAACGCCGAGGCCGCGCGCACCCCGCTCGACAAGCTCGCCGCCGCGTTGGCCGACTGCGGCTGCGGCACCGCGCCGCCCGCCGCGCCGCCCGCCGCGCCGCCGGCCGTACCGTCCGGCGCCGCGGCCGGATGACCCGGCCCCGATCCCGCCGCGCCGCGGCGGATTCGCCTCGAACGCCGGGCCAAACGGCTCTCCTGCGCAGCGCGGGGACCGCTGTTGCACGTACGGTGGCCGTATGACGAGCGGTGCGGACATGATCGACTGGGACCTGGCCGTCGCGACGGCGAACCGGCTGGTGCGTTCCGGGCCCGAGGTGACACGGGACGAGGCCCGCGCCGTCGTCGCCGAACTGCGCGTGCACGCCGGCGAATCCGAGGGCCACGTGCGGACGTTCACGCGCCTCGACACCCGCGGCAACGACACCCCCGTGCTCGTCGTCGACCGGCCCGGCTGGGTGCGCGCGAACGTCGCGGGCTTCCGGCACGTGCTGCGGCCGCTGCTGGACAAGATGAACGAGCGCCGCGAGACCATCCCCGGCGGCAACGCGCTGTCCGGCGTCGGCAGCAAGGTCACCGGCGTCGAACTCGGCACGCTGCTCTCGTTCCTGTCCGCGCGCGTCCTCGGCCAGTACGAGACGTTCGCGCCCGGCGTCGGCGACCCGACCCCCGACGGCCCCGCGCCCGCCGGCCGACTGCTGCTGGTGGCCCCCAACATCGTCCAGGTCGAACGCGAACTCGACGTCGACCCGAGGGACTTCCGGCTGTGGGTGTGCCTGCACGAGGAGACCCACCGCACCCAGTTCACCGCCGTGCCGTGGCTGCGCGACCACCTCGAGCAGGAAGTGCACGCTTTCCTCACCGAGACCGAGGTCGACCCGGCCGCGATGCTGCGCCGCTTCCGCGAGGCCGCGCAGGCCCTCGTCGGCGCCCGCCGGGACGACGCGCAGCAGGACACCTCGCTCGTCGAACTCGTCCAGACCCCCGTGCAGCGCGAGATCCTGCACCGCATCACGGCGGTGATGTCGCTGCTCGAGGGCCACGCGGACTACGTCATGGACGGCGTCGGCCCGCAGGTCATCCCGACCGTCGCGGAGATCCGCGAGAAGTTCCAGCAGCGCCGCGCGCGCGGCACCGGCCGCCTCGACCTCGCGCTGCGCAGGCTGCTCGGCATGGACGCCAAGCTGCGCCAGTACCGCGACGGCGAGCGGTTCGTCCGCACCGTCGTCGACCAGGTCGGCATGGAGGGCTTCAACCGGGTCTGGACGTCGCCCAACACGCTGCCGACACGCGCCGAGGTGGCCGATCCGCAGACGTGGGTCGACCGGGTGCACGGGACGCGCTCGGGAACCAACTGAGAGTATCCGGGCGACTACTTTCCGGTGCGACACTCCGAAAGCTTCACGCGGTCGGGCCAGTGCGTGCCGTAGCTTGGAGAGAAGGCTCGGGCCCGCTTTTTCGCGCCCCGCCACGGCACCACCGCTGAGCGCCGCCTCATGTCGCGGCCCCGGCGCCGTCCGCCCGTCGCCTGCCTTACTCCAGCGCCCGTGACACCCCCAGGAGGAGCACGTGGGACCGCATCCCGCCGTCGCCGCGACCCGGGTCGCCGTCCGCGATGTTCTGCGCGCCCTGCACCCCGGCGACCTCGTCCTGGTGGCGTGCAGCGGCGGGGCGGACTCGCTCGCGCTCGCCGCCGCCACGGCGTTCGAGGCGCCGCGGGCCGGCATCCGCGCGGGCGCGATCACCGTCGACCACGGGCTGCAGCCCGGGTCCACGCGCCGCGCCGTCGACCTCGTGCCGCGGCTGCGCGAGCTGGGCCTCGACCCGGTCGAGGCGCTCGGGGTCAGGGTGGGCCGGCGCGGCGGACCCGAGGCGGCGGCGCGCAACGCGCGGTACGAGGCGCTCGACCTGGCCGCCGCGCGGCACGGTGCCGCCGCGGTGCTGCTCGGGCACACCCTCGACGACCAGGCGGAGACCGTGCTGCTCGGGCTCGCCCGCGGCTCGGGCGCGCGCTCGCTGGCCGGCATGCCCAAGGTCATAGGCCACTACCAACGGCCCCTGCTGGGCGTGGCGCGCGACACCACCCGCGCGGCGTGCGTCGCCCAGAACCTCGCGACGTGGGACGACCCGCACAACGCGGACCCCGCGTACACCCGCGCCCGGGTCCGGCACGACGTGCTGCCCGCGCTGGAGAAGGCGCTCGGCCCCGGCATCAGCGAGTCGCTGGCCCGCACCGCCCGCCTGTTCCGCGACGACGCGGACGCGCTCGACGCGTGGGCCGACCGCGCCCAGGCCGAGGTCACCCGGGACGACGGCGGCCTGGAGGTCGCCGCACTCGCCGAACTGCCCGCCGCGGTCCGCCGCCGGGTACTGCGCCGCACCGCCATCAGCACCGGCTCGCCGCCCGGCGACCTGTTCGCCCGGCACATCGACACCGTCGAGAGGCTGGTCACCTCGTGGCACGGCCAGGGCCCGATCAACCTGCCCGGCGGCGTGGAGATACGCCGGCGATGTGGAAAGCTTCTCTTCCACCGACCCTCATAAGCTTCGCAAGCTTGAACGGAAGAGCACTGGTGGACGAGAAAGACATGGGCACCGACCTCGCTCGCGTGCTGGTCACCGAGGACGAGATCAACGCCAAGCTGCGCGAGCTCGCCGAGCAGATCGACCGCGACTACGAGGGCCGGGACGTCCTGCTCGTCGGGGTTCTCAAGGGCGCCGTCATGGTGATGGCGGACCTGGCCCGCGCCATGCACTCCCCGGTCAAGATGGACTGGATGGCCGTCTCGTCCTACGGCTCGGGCACCAAGTCGTCGGGCGTCGTGCGGATCCTCAAGGACCTCGACACCGACATCGCCGACCGCCACATCCTGGTGGTCGAGGACATCATCGACTCCGGGCTCACCCTGTCGTGGATGCTCGCGAACCTCGCGTCGCGCGGCCCCGCGTCGCTCGAGGTGTGCGCGTTCTTCCGCAAGCCCGAGGCGGCCAAGGTCGACATCCCGGTGAAGTACCTGGGCTTCGACATCCCGAACGAGTTCGTCGTCGGGTACGGCCTCGACTACGCCGAGCGCTACCGCAACCTGCCCTTCGTCGGCACGCTGGCGGAGCACGTCTACGCGGGCAACAAGCCGCACTGACCCCGCGGATCCGGCGGATCCGGCCCCCGTTCGGGCAGCATCCGGAATAGCGTCCGACCGCTCCGGGAACAAGGGAACGGTTTCCTCTCGTTGGAGGGACCAGCGGGAGTCGTTCGACCGTGCCGCTTCGCCCGCAGGGCGAAGCGCGGCGCGGTGCCGCGGCGACCGCCGGTGTACCTTCATACGCAGTGACACTTCGTATGCGACTCGTGTGCGACACCGGACAGGGCAGTGAGCCTGGGGGCCAGCAGGTCTCCGGGTAAGGAGCTGGCAGGAGGGACGGGGCGGCTTTAGCCCCGCATGAATGGACGTCAAGCGCATTTTCCGCGGGCCGATCATGTGGGTCGTGCTCGCCGTACTTGCTGTCTTCGTCCTGATGCAGCTCGTCGGTTCGTCGAGCGGCTACAAGGGTGTCGACACGAGCCAGGTCATTTCGGCGATCGACAAGCAGCAGGTCCAGAGCGCCAAGATCATCGGCGGCAACGACCAGGCCGTCGAGCTGTCGCTCAAGAAGGACCCGGCCACCGGCAAGCAGATCAAGATCGACGGCAGCAGCAAGATCAAGTCGTCGTACCTGAACGACCAGCAGGGCGCGACGATCGCCGACAAGCTGACGAATGCCGCCGCCCAGGGCCAGATCCCGGACGGCTACACCGTCAAGATCGGCAAGCAGAGCGCGCTGGTCAGCATCCTGTTCTCGCTGCTCCCGTTCGCCCTGATCGTGATCGTCTTCCTGTTCCTGATGAACCAGATGCAGGGCGGCGGGTCCCGGGTCATGAACTTCGGGAAGTCCAAGGCCAAGCTCATCTCGAAGGACACTCCGAAGACGACCTTCGCGGACGTCGCGGGCGCCGACGAGGCGGTCGAGGAGCTCCACGAGATCAAGGAGTTCCTGCAGGAGCCCGCGAAGTTCCAGGCGGTCGGCGCGAAGATCCCCAAGGGTGTGCTGCTGTACGGCCCGCCCGGAACCGGTAAGACGCTGCTGGCGCGCGCCGTTGCGGGCGAGGCCGGCGTGCCGTTCTACTCGATCTCCGGCTCGGACTTCGTCGAGATGTTCGTCGGTGTCGGCGCCTCCCGCGTCCGCGACCTGTTCGAGCAGGCCAAGGCGAACGCCCCGGCGATCGTCTTCGTCGACGAGATCGACGCGGTCGGCCGGCACCGCGGCGCCGGCCTCGGCGGCGGCCACGACGAGCGCGAGCAGACGCTCAACCAGCTGCTCGTCGAGATGGACGGCTTCGACGTCAAGGGCGGCGTCATCCTGATCGCGGCCACCAACCGGCCCGACATCCTCGACCCCGCGCTCCTGCGCCCGGGCCGCTTCGACCGGCAGATCGCCGTCGAACGCCCCGACCTCGAAGGTCGCCACTCGATCCTCAAGGTGCACGCCAGGGGCAAGCCGGTCACCGAGGACGTCGACCTCAAGGCCGTCGCCAAGCGGACCCCGGGCTTCACCGGCGCCGACCTGTCGAACGTGCTCAACGAGGCCGCGCTGCTCACCGCGCGCGGCAACCAGAAGCTGATCGACAACAAGGCGCTCGACGAGGCGATCGACCGCGTCGTGGCGGGCCCGCAGAAGCGCACCCGCCTGATGAGCGACAAGGAAAAGAAGATCACCGCGTACCACGAGGGCGGCCACGCCCTGGTGGCGCACGCGCTGCCGAACACCGACCCGGTGCACAAGATCACGATCCTGTCCCGCGGCCGCGCGCTCGGCTACACGATGGTCCTGCCGGAAGAGGACAAGTACTCCACGACCCGCAACGAGATGCTCGACCAGCTGGCGTACATGCTGGGCGGGCGCGCGGCCGAGGAGCTGGTCTTCCACGACCCGACCACCGGTGCGTCGAACGACATCGAGAAGGCCACCGCGCTCGCCCGCGCGATGGTCACGCAGTACGGCATGACCGAGCGGCTCGGCGCCATCAAGTTCGGCCAGGACGGCTCGGAGCCGTTCCTCGGCCGTGAGATGAGCCACCAGCGCGACTACTCCGAAGAGATCGCGGCTATCGTCGACGAAGAGGTCAAGCGGTTCATCGAGGGCGCGCACAACGAGGCGTGGGAGATCCTCGTCGAGAACCGCGACGTGCTCGACAACCTCGTGCTCGCCCTGCTGGAGAAGGAGACCCTCGACCGCCACGAGGTCGCGGAGATCTTCACCCCGGTCGTCAAGCGGCCGGCCCGTCCCGCGTGGACCGGGTCCAGCCGCCGCAAGCCGTCCAGCCGCCCGCCGGTCATGACCCCGAAGGAACTGACCGTCAACGGCAGCAACGGCGCGGGCGCCCTGGCAGGGGGCGTGACCTCGGGATCCGGAAACACCGGCGGTGCGCCGGGCACGGGAGTGTCCGAGGGGCCGTCCGACGCTGGAGAGAGCTGAACGTGACGATCGACCCTGTCACCCTCGAAGAGGGCGGCGCCGTCGGCGAGTTCGACCAGGACCGCGCCGAGCGGGCGATACGCGAGCTGCTGATCGCGGTCGGGGAGAACCCCGACCGCGACGGGCTCAAGGACACGCCCGCCCGGGTGGCCCGGTCGTACCGCGAGATATTCGCGGGGCTGCGGCAGAACCCCGAGGACGTGCTGACCACCACCTTCGACCTCGGCCACGACGAGATGGTGCTGGTCAAGGACATCGAGGTGTACAGCTCCTGCGAGCACCACCTGGTGCCGTTCCACGGGGTCGCGCACGTCGGCTACATCCCGTCCGAGGACGGCCAGATCACCGGCCTGTCCAAGCTGGCCCGGCTGGTCGACGTGTACGCCAAGCGCCCGCAGGTCCAGGAGCGGCTGACCACACAGGTGGCGGACGCGCTGGTGCGCATCCTGCGGCCGCGCGGGGTGATCGTCGTCTTCGAGTGCGAGCACATGTGCATGACCATGCGCGGCATCCGCAAGCCGGGCGCCAAGACCGTCACCTCGGCGGTCCGCGGCCAGCTGCTCGACGCGGCGACGCGCGCCGAGGCGATGAGCCTGATCCTGCAGCGCTGACCCCGCAGAGACGCCACACAGACGTCGCACCTACGCCACACACCGGATGGATGTCCGGTGTGTGGCGTTTTGGCGTGCTTTCGTGGTTGCGGTGGCCCCACGGCGCGCTGCCAAGCCTGATCGGACCGGACCCCCTTTGCCCCTACGCTTGGGTGCCATGACAGCGACGACCGAGTCCGAAGGGGGCACCGTAGGCCAAGGCCTGGAGCACCGACGCACCGGACCGAGGCCACCCCTGGTGAGGGGGCTCCCGGACTTCGGCCGCTGCGCGGTCATGGGCGTGGTCAACGTGACCCCCGACTCCTTCTCCGACGGCGGCCTGTGGTTCGACCCCGCCGAGGCCATCGCGCGCGGCCACGAGCTGCTCGCGCAGGGCGCCGACCTGATCGACGTCGGCGGCGAGTCGACCCGGCCGGGCGCCGAGCGCGTCCCGCTGGACGAGGAGCTGCGCCGCGTCGTGCCGGTGGTGCGCGAGCTGGCCGACGCCGGGGCGGTGGTCAGCGTCGACACGATGCGCGTCGAGGTGGCGCGCGCCGCGGTCGAGGCGGGCGCCCTGGTGGTCAACGACGTGAGCGGCGGGCTCGCCGACCCGGCGATGGCGGCGTTCGTCGCCGAGGCGGGCGTGCCGGTCGTGGTGATGCACTGGCGCGGGCACAGTCGCGACATGCAGGACAAGGCCGCGTACCACGACGTGGTCGAGGACGTGTGCAAGGAGCTCGCCGAGCGCATGGACCGGGTGGTCGCCGCCGGGGTCGACCCCGACCTGGTGATCCTCGACCCGGGGCTCGGCTTCGCGAAGAACGCCGAGCACAACTGGAAGCTGCTGGCGCACTTGGAGGCGCTCATCGCGCTGGGCCGACCACTGCTGGTGGCGGCGTCGCGCAAGGCGTTTCTCGGCCGGCTGCTCGCCGACGACCAGGGGCTGCGCGCACCGCGCGGCCGTGACGACGCGACCGCCGCGGTGACCGCCCTCGCGGCGGCCGCCGGGGCCTGGGGGGTAAGGGTGCACGAGGTTCCGGCCTCGCGTGACGCGGTACGGGTGGCCGCTGCCTGGCAGGCGGCCCGATGACCGGGCCGGAGGACGAGCTGCTGTCCCCGGACGCGGTGGAGGTGCGCGACCTCAACCTCGCGCTGTGGACCGCCGTCGAGGAGGGCGACCTCGACCGGCTCGGCGCCATATGGGCCGACGGCCCGGACGCGTCGACCATCACATGCGTGCACCCGGGCTGGCCGGTGCTGCGCGGCCGCACCGAGGTGCTGCGGTCGTACGCCCTGATCATGGCCAACACCAGCTACGTGCAGTTCTTCCTCACCGACGTGCAGGTGACCCTGGACGGCGACGTCGCGATCCTGTCGTGCACGGCGAGCCTGCTCACCGGCATGGGCGAGGAGGATGGCGGCGACGACGCGGGCTTCGCGGGCGGTCAGGCGGTCGTGACGAACATCTTCCGGCGCCGCGACGGCGAGTGGCGGCTGTGGCTGCACCACGCCTCGCCGGTGCTCGCGGAGACGGACGCCGAGGAAGAGATCTAGCCGTTCGCGCGACAGGGGATGAAGACGGGGTGTACGGGTGTTGGCGATTGCGTAGCACCCCGTCCGAGCAGGCCGTTGGGCACCCCACCCGGGGAATCCTGTCGGCCTGCCTGGGTACATTCGTAGGGCACCAAGGCGATCGAGCACCATCGAGCAGCCCCCGAGTGCGCCGGACAGGAACGTTGTGCGCCGAGGAGGGCGAGACCTGATGCTGGACCGCGTCGCGTTGCGGGGACTCAAGGCCCGGGGCCACCACGGGGTGTTCGACCACGAGCGTGAGGAAGGCCAGACGTTCATCGTCGACCTCGTGCTCGGCATCGACACGCGGCCCGCGGCGGCCGGCGACGACCTGGAGCTGACCGCGCACTACGGCGTCATCGCCGAGGAGGTCGTCGCGGTCGTCCAGGGCGAGCCGGTCAACCTCATCGAGACGCTGGCGCAGAAGATCGCCGACGCGTGCCTGGCACACAAGCAGGTCGAGGAGGTCGAGGTGGTCGTGCACAAGCCGGACGCCCCGATCACCGTGCCGTTCGACGATGTGACCGTAACGATTGTTCGGAGTCGTGTGTGACGGATCTGGGGACGGACACTCTGATGCGGATGCAGGCCCTCAGCGGCCCGCACCGCGCGGTACTTGCGCTCGGCAGCAACCTGGGCAACCGGAGAGAGAACCTGCAGGGGGCGATCGACGCCCTCGCGGACACCCCGGGGATCCGGGTCAACGTCGTCTCACCGCTGTACGTGACCGAGGCGGTGGGCGGTCCGGAGGACCAGCCGGACTACTTCAACGCGGTCGTCCTGGTCGACACGTTCCTGCCCCCGGAGATGCTCCTGGACCGGGCGAACGCCGTCGAGGAGGCCTTCCAGCGGGTGCGCGCCGAGCACTGGGGCCCGCGCACGCTGGACGTGGACATCATCACCTACGCCGAGCAGGTCTCCGACGACCCGCACCTGACGCTGCCGCACCCGCGGGCGTACGAGCGGGCGTTCGTGCTCGCGCCGTGGCTGGACGCGGACCCCGACGCCGAGTTGCCGGGGCGCGGCCGGGTCGCCGACCTGCTGGCGAAGCTGGGCACCGCGGGCGTCGAGCGGCGCGACGACCTGGAGCTGAGGCTCCCGGAGTGAAGCCGACGCGTCCCACCGTGCTGCTCGGCGTCGCCGTGGCGACCGGCGCGCTGGCGTACGGCGGCATAAACCTGTGGCTGACCCGAGGCACGCCCCCGGGCGTCCCGGTGCTGGCGCCGTTCGTGCTGCTGCTGCTCGCGGGGGTCGCGCTGGCGACCGGGCTGGCGCTGCGCTCGCGCTTCAAGGCGCAGCGCGAGCGGCGCGTGGACGCCAAGCCGGTCGATCCGCTGACGGCCGCGCGGGCGGTGGTGTTCGCGAAGGCCAGCTCGCTGGTCGCGGCGCTGATCGCGGGCCTGTACGGCGGGTACGGCCTGTACCTGTGGATGCACCTGGACAACGAGGTGCGGCGCCAGCAGGCCGCCCGCTGCGGGTACTCCGTGGGCGCGGCGGTGCTGCTGGTGCTGGCGGCGCTGTTCCTGGAGCGGGTGTGCCGCGTCCCCGAGGACGAGGACAAGCCGCCGAACGGGGCCCAGGGCTCGAACCGGCACTGAGTCCGTCCCGACCGTTTCCTTCTCGCGCCGCCCGCGACCTCGCGGGCGGCGCGCGTCGTTCCCGGCGACGCCGCCCGGCTGTTGCCCGAAAGGGCACGTCCCGGGGCCCGAAGGGGCGGCCGGAACTCGTGGCTACCCGCGAGTACCGCTGCCACGGATCGATGTGCCAGTGACATTGTCGACACATAGTCAGCAATCGGTGTGGCGTTATGCGTTCGCCCATCCGGCCGCGTTAATGTCACCTTCATGTCTCGTGGACGTCACCGCCAGTCCTCCGCCCTCCAGCGCATATCCGTGCTGGCCGGGGCACTCGCGCCCGCACTCGCCGCAGTGCTGCTCGCCCTTGTCGGCAGCGGCGCGACGCTGCTTCGCGTCGCCGTGCTGTGCGCCGTGGCGTCGACCGGTGGTGTCGCCGCGATCCTGTGGCGCAGCCGCCGCGGATACGGCAACGACCTCGCGCGGCGCCGCCGCGACGGCGAGCGCCTCGCCGAGTCGCTGACCGGCGCGACCGCCGCGCGCGAGGAGACGCTGCGCCGGCTCGCCGACCGGGAGCGTGAACTGGCCACCGCGCGCGAGCGCGAACGCGGCCTGCGTTCCGGCATCGACAAGCTGCAGAAGGCCCTCCCGCCGCGCCCGGTCGCCCTCACCCCCGAGCTGTTCGCGCGCGGGGCGGCGGCACTGACCGCGCTCGAACGTCAGGCCCGCGAACGGCACCGGGCGCAGGCCCCGGCGGCTCCGGTCCGGCACCGGCCGATCTCCGTGGACGGGCTCGTCCCGGCGTACGCCGCAGGCATGTTCGGTGCGGCGGCCCCGCGTTCCGCGGCCCCGAAGCCTGCGGCCTCCGCTCCCGCCACTCCGGCGCCGGCTCCGGTGGCGCCGCGTCCCGTGGCGGCCCCGCGTCCGATGCCCCGGATCGCCCCGCCGCAGGCCGTCCCCGCGGCACGCGTGCCCGAGCCGCGCCTCGCCGCCGAGTTGGTCCCGCTGCGGCCGGCGCCGAGCGGGGTGGCGGTCCCGGCCGTGCCGGAGGAGCCGGCCGAGGACCTCGACCTGGGCGTCGAGGCGCTGGAACCCGCTGTCGCCGCGATGCCGGCGGACCCCGCGGACCCCGCGGACCCGGCGGAGGCGGTCGCCCGCGTCGTCCAGGACGTCGCCGACACCGTCCGGAACACGAACGCCCGGCTGGCGCTCGTGACGGGGGAGACGTCGTTCGACTTCTTCGGGCGCCCGGCGCACGTCGAGCCCGAGCCGGAGCCCGTCGACGCGGTGGACGACGCGCCGGTGGACGCCGTGGTCGAGGCCGAGGGCGTCGTCGAAGCGGTCGAAGCCGAAGAAGCAGTCGAAGCCGAAGAAGCGGAAGAGGCCGTCGTGGCCGCGATCGTGCCCGTGCCGGTCGTCCCCCGACAGCTGGTCACGCACGAGCCGCGCACCGGCCGGGCGATCCCGGTCGACCTGACCGCGCACGACGACACCGAGCAGCTGCCGCGCATCGTCGACGACCGCAAGCACGCCTGAGCCGACAGGCGACGGGCCGATCCGTGTGGGCGGGTGCCGAAAGGCCCCGCCCACCGTCATGTACCGGTCACTTGTCGATGTCGCCGACGACGAAGAACATCGAGCCGAGGATCGCGACCATGTCGGCGACCAGCGTGCCCGGCAGGAGCTCCGACAGCACCTGCACGTTGTTGAACGACGCCGAGCGCAGCTTGAGCCGCCACGGCGTCTTCTCGCCGCGCGACACCAGGTAGTAGCCGTTGACGCCGAGCGGGTTCTCCGTCCACGCGTACGTGTGCCCTTCCGGCGCCTTCAGCACCTTCGGCAGCCGCAGGTTGATCGGCCCGGGCGGCAGCGTCTCGAGCCGGTCCAGGCACGCGTCCGCGAGATCGAGCGACACCTCCACCTGGTCGATCAGGCAGGAGAACCGGGCGAGGCAGTCGCCCTCCTCGCGGGTGACCACGCGCAGCACGTCCGTGAGTTCGCCGTACGCGAGGTAGGGCTCGTCGCGGCGCAGGTCGAAGTCGACGCCGGACGCGCGGGCGATCGGGCCGCTGACGCCGTACGCGTGCACCGTCTCGCGGCTGAGCACCCCGACGCCCTTCGTGCGGGCGCGGAAGATCTCGTTGCCGTGCACGAGGTCGCGCAGCACCGGCACGCGCCCGCGCACCCCGGCGACCGCGGCGCGGGCCCGGCCGAGCCAGCCGGCGGGCAGGTCCTCCTTGAGCCCGCCGACCCGGTTGAACATGAAGTGCATGCGGCCGCCGGAGATCTCCTCCATGACGGCCTGGATCTCCTCGCGGTCCCGGAACGCGTGGAAGATCGGCGTGATCGCGCCCAGTTCGAGCGGGTAGGAGCCGAGGAACATCAGGTGGCTGAGCACCCGGTTGAGCTCGGCGAGCAGCGTGCGCGCCCACACCGCGCGCTCCGGCACCTCCATGCCGAGCATGCGCTCGACGGCGAGCACGACGCCGAGTTCGTTCGCGAACGCGGACAGCCAGTCGTGCCGGTTCGCCAGCACCAGGATCTGCCGGTAGTCGCGCACCTCGAACAGCTTCTCGGCGCCGCGGTGCATGTAGCCGATGATCGGCTCGGCGGTGATGATGCGTTCGCCGTCGAGCACGAGGCGCAGGCGCAGCACCCCGTGTGTCGACGGGTGCTGCGGACCGATGTTGAGCACCATGTCGGTGGTGTCGAGCTGGTCCGCGCCGATCCCGACGCCAACGGTGGCCTCTGTCATGTCAGCGATTTTGCCAGGGAACCGGATTCCTGCCCGGAATGTGCGGCAACGGTCCGCGATGGGGCGACCTACGCTTGGGCCATGGATCACGCGCTGGCCCCGCCCGAGGCGGCATGGCACCCCGTGTCGGAGCAGTTGTTCCGGGTCCGGCGGTTCGTGCTGCTGGTGGTCGCGGTGCCGCTCGGCGTGGCGGGCGCGGTGGTCGGCGGGATCTTCGTGGGGACCTGGCTGGCGGGGCTGATCGGCGGCCTCCTGGCGGTCGTGCTGGTGTGGGCGGTCGTGGCGCTGCGGCGCAACCAGCGGTCGTGGCGGTACGCGGAGCGGGCCGACGACCTGTTGATCGCGCACGGGGTGATGTGGCGGCGGCTCGTGGTCGTGCCGTACGGCCGGATGCAGTTCGTCGACGTGACGGCCGGGCCGGTCGAGCGGCGCTTCGGGATCGCCAAGATCAAGCTGCACACCGCGTCGGCGGCCACCGACGCCGTGGTGCGCGGGCTGCCGCCCGAGGAGGCCGCGCGGCTGCGCGACCGGCTGGCCGAGCGCGGCGAGGCCCGCTCCGCGGGACTGTAGGCGGCGGCGCATGGCGATCGACCAGGACGCTGCGGTGTCGGGACCGGGTGTGCCCGGCGGGAACGCGGTGCCGCGGCGGCTCCATCCGCTCACCCCGGTGGCCCGGGGATGGAAGGCGATGGCGCTGGTCATCGCGGTCTTCGGACAGCACGCCGCGCGCACGAACGAGACGCGGCTCGGTGCGGCCGTGGCCGGCTCGGTGTTCGTCGCGGCGTTGTTGTGGGGGCTGCTGAGCTGGGCGTTCACGGTGTACCGGATCGAGGCCGACGACCTGCGGATCGACTCGGGGGTGCTGTTCCGGCGGACCCGGCACGTGCATCTGGGGCGGCTGCAGGCCGTCGACGTGGTGCGGCCGTTCATCGCCCGGCTGCTGGGGCTGGCCGAGCTGAAGCTGCAGGTGGCGGGCGGGGACTCGGCAGAGGGGTCGCTCGCCTATGTGCGCGAGGCCGACGCTCAGGCGCTGCGGGCCGAGCTGCTGGCGCGGGCGGCGGGGGTGCGTCCGGACGCGGGGGAGGCGCCGGAGCGTCCGCTGGTGGTCGTGCCGATGCCGGTGCTGATCGGGTCGGTCCTGCTGTCGTTCGGGACGTGGATGTTCCTGGTCCCCTCGTTCGTCCTCATCGGCTTCGCGATCGGCACGCACAGCTCGGCGCTGCTGCTCGGCTTCATCCCGCTGCTGATCGCGGCGTGGCAGTTCTCGGTCGGGCGGGTGCTGCGCTACTTCGACTTCACGCTGTCGGAGTCCGCCGACGGGCTGCGGCTCGCGCACGGGCTCATCGAGCACCGGCACCAGACCGTGCCGCCGGGGCGGGTGCAGGCGGTGCGGCTCGTGCAGCCGCTGCTGTGGCGGCCCAAGGGATGGGTGCGCGTCGAGGTCAACATCGCGGGCTACGGGCACCGGGAGGACAACGAGCACCAGGAGTCCACGCTGCTTCCGGTCGCGCCGCGCGCGGTGGCGCTGGGCGTGCTGGGGCGGATCCTGCCGGACGTGGACGTCGACGCGGTGCCGCTGACGCCCGTGCCGAAGCGGGCGCGCTGGCACAGCCCGGTGCGGCGGCTCGGCATGCGGTGCGGGGCGGACGACAAGGTCTTCGTGGCACGGCGCGGCGTGCTGCGGCGGGAGACGGACGTGATCCCGCACGCGAAGGTGCAGAGCGTGCGGCGGACCCAGGGTCCCTTCGAGCGGCTGCTCGGGCTGGCGACCGTCCACCTGGACTCGACGCCGGGCCCGGTGCACGTCACGGCCTCGCTGCGGGACTCCGTCGAGGCGGCGCGGCTGGTCGACGAGCAGGCCGAACGGTCCCGGATCGGGCGCCGGGGAGAGGGGCCTCACAGATGGTCTGCGGCCTCCGGGGGTTCCCCTGAGGGGAACCGTCGCTAATATCTGACGCATCGTCATATTCTCCGGGAGGTCACGATGAGTCAGGTGCCAGCCCCGCTGGCCGGAGTGCGGATCATCGAATGCTCGATGCTCGGCCCCGCCGCGATCACCTCGGCCCTGGTCGACCTCGGTGCCGAAGTCATCAAGATCGAGCCGCCGAACGGCGACTACATCCGCGACATGACGTGGCCGATCATCGAGGGCGTCTCGCTGATGCACCTCCACATCAACCGCGGCAAGAAGTCGCTGGTCCTCGACCTGCGCAAGCCCGAGGCCGTGGCCACGTTCAAGGAACTGGTCAAGGACGCCGACGCGGTCATCGAGGCCATGCGTCCGGGCGGCCTGGCCAAGCGCGGCATCGGGTTCGAGGACCTGAAGGAGATCAACCCGAAGATCGTCTTCTGCACGATCTCGGGCTACGGCGCGACCGGGCCGTACCGCGACATGCCGTCGCACGGTGTGGCGTACGACACGTGGGCGGGCGTCGTGAAGCCGGCGTTCACCGACGAGGGCCACCCGTACACGCCGGAGCACGCCTCAATCGGCATCCACGCCGGCCCGCTCTTCGGCGCGCTCGGCGTCCTCGCGGCGATCATCCGGGCCCGCGCCACCGGCGTCGGCGGCCAGATCGACATCGCGCAGTCGGACGCCGCGGCGGCCATGGACTGGCTGCGCAGCGAGACGTACAAGGCCTACGAGCGCCCCGAGTCCGAGGTCACCGGCAACAAGACCGACAACTACGTGCGCCGCGCCCCGGGCACCGCCGGCATGACCGAGGGCGTCCGCTACCAGATGTACAAGTCGTCGGACGGCTACGTGCTGTTCATGGCGTCCGAGCAGTCGCTGTGGAAGAACTTCTGCGAGGCCGTCGGCCGCCCCGACCTGTTCGAGAAGTGGCCCGGCTCGACGTACGCCGACCACGCGGTGGGCAACCTCGAACTGCGCGACGAGCTCCGCAAGATCTTCGAGACCCGCACGTCGCTCGAGTGGCTGGCCTTCGGCAACGAGGCCAACACCCCGATCGCGCCGGTCAACGACCCGAAGACGATCGCCGCCGACCCGCAGTTCCAGCACCGCTTCACGTGGTTCCCCAAGGAGGAGCTGGGCTCCGACCAGCTCTCCTCCCCGATCCACTTCGTCGGCGAGGAACTGCCCCGGCCGTTCAAGGCCCCGACGATCGGCCAGCACAGCGACGAGGTCCTGGCGGACCTCCTCGGCTACGACGAGGCCAAGATCGCCGAGCTCCGCGACGCGGGCGCCCTCGGCAAGAGCTGACCTCCACCGCATCGCGCCGGCCGGGCGCGGGACGGGCCGTGCGGCCCACCCGCCCCGGCCGTTCGCGTTTTCACGGCTCGGGTGTCCAGTCCGGCACCCAGGTGCCGGTGGTGCCGACGCCGGCCGCCGTGGCGGCGAGGTGGGCGCGGAGCGCGGCCAGCCCGGGGTGCGGGTTGTCGCGGTGCCACAGGAGCGAGTGCGGGTACACGGGCGCCGGGTCGGTCACCGGGATGCGGCGCAGGCCGTGGCCCGCGGGCCAGACGAGCCGGGTCTGGTCGCCCATGAAGGTCGCCAGGGCCGGGGTGTCGGCGACGGTGTCGAGGAGCGCGTCGGAGCCGAAGTTGGGGCCGGTCGCCTCGATGGTGAGGCCGAACTCGGCGACGAGGTCGTCGTAGTAGGCGGTCCACTCCGTCCCCGGGACGAGCCCGGGCATCCAGATCCGGTGCCCGGCGAGCTGGGCGACGGTCACCGACCGGGCGGACGCCAGCGCGTGGCCGGGGCCGGTGAGCAGCTCGAGCCGCTCGTCGAGCACCCGGACGGACGTGATGTCGTCGGGCAGCGGCCGGCCGGGCACGCCGACGGCGCGGAAGGACGCGTCGATCGTGCCGGACCGGATGGCGGCGACGGCGGCGTCCATCTCGAACAGCATCACCACGTCGAGGTCGGTGTCGGGGTGCGCCCGGTGGAAGGCGCGCATCAGGCCCGACCCCGCCCCGCGCGACGAGAGGATGTCGACGCGCAGCGGACGGCGGCCGGCACGCACGGACTCGACCGCGCGCTCGGCGACGCGCAGCAGTTCCCGGGCGTGCGGCAGGAACGCCTGCCCGTCGATCGTGAGCTCGGCGCCGCGCGGCGTGCGCGTGAACAGCCGCACGCCGAGGGTCCGCTCCAACGCGGCGATGCGCTTGGACACCGCCTGCTGGGTGACGGCCAGGTCGGTGGCGGCGTCCTGGAAGCGCCCCGCGTGGGCGGCGACGACGAAGGTCCGCACGGCGTCGAGGTCCATGCCGACACCCTAAGGGCACAACCACAGGTTGTGGCCAGGCGTCCTCTCGGTTGTTTGATCCCAGGACCTACCGCTCGCTTTGATGCTTCCGATCGCGGATCGGTTGTGCAGGCGGGCGGCAAGGGGGTCGGGGATGGGACACGGGAACCGCTTGGGGCGGTCGTTCGGATGGCTGTGGGCGGCGTACGGGACGAGCGCGCTCGGCACCTGGCTCGCCTTCGGGGCGTTCCCGCTGATCGCCATCCAGGTCCTGCACGCCGGGCCGGCCGAGGTGGCGGCGCTGTCCGCCGTGGGAGCGGCGGTGGGCGCGGTCGTGGCGGTGCCGCTCGGCCCGTGGGTGGAGTTCCGCCGCAAGCGGCCCGTGCTGATCGGCACGGACCTGGCGCGGTGCGCGGCACTGCTGACCGTCCCCGCCGCGTACGCGCTCGGCGTGCTCACCTTCGTCCAGCTCCTCCTGGTCTCGGTCGTCGTCGCGGCCGCCGACATCACCTTCCGCGCCGCCTCCGGCGCGTACGTGAAGACGCTGCTGCCGCGCGAGCACCTGCTCGTCGCCAACGCCCGGTTCGAGTCCACGGCCTGGACGACCACGATCATCGGGCCGCCGCTGGGCGGCGCGGCGATCGGACTGCTCGGCCCCGTGGCGACCGTGGTGGCCGACGCGGCAAGCTACCTGCTCTCGGCCCTGGGCATCCGCGCGACGGGCGGCGACGAGCCGCGGCCCGAACGCCGCGAGGCCGCGCGCATGCGCGCCGGCGACCTGCTCGACGGCTGGCGGTACATCCTCGCCGACCCCACGCTCCGCCCGCTGTTCTTCAACACCGCCCTGTTCAACGGCCTGGTGATGGCCGCCGAACCGCTGCTGGCCGTCCTGATGCTCCGCCAACTCGACTTCGCCCCATGGCAGTACGGCCTCGCCTTCGCCGCACCCGCGATCGGCGGACTCCTCGGCTCGCGGCTGGCCCGACCGCTCGTCACCCGCTTCGGGCAGCACCGGGTCCTGACCGCGACCGCGACGCTGCGCGCGGTGTGGCCGGTCGGCCTGGCCTTCATCGGGCCGGGCACCGGCGGCCTGCTGCTCGTGATGGGCGTCGAACTCGGCCTGATCTTCTGCTGCGGGGTCTTCAACCCCGTCTCCGCCACCTACCGCCTGGAACGCACCGCGAACGACCGGGTCGCCCGCACCCTGTCCGCCTGGTCGGTGACGACCAAGGCCACGACCGCGCTCCTCACCGCCGTATGGGGCGTGCTGGGCGCCCTGCTCGGGCCGCGTACCGCCATCGGCCTGGCCGGCGTACTCCTGCTGGCGACGCCGCTGTTGCTTCCCCGGCGCGCCGCGGCACCCCACGCCGAGCCGGAGTCCGCGCCCAGCCGCGCCTGAGCGCGCACTCACCTCCAAGGAGAGATCATGACCGCCCCGATACCGCCGCTCGACCCGCGCACGACCGCACTGCTCGTCATGGACTACCAACAGGGGATCCTCGCCTCGCTCCCCGGCCCGTCCGACCCTGAAGCGCTGCTGTCCCGCGTCGCCGGGGCCGTCGCCGACATCCGGGCGCACGGCGCCGTGATCGCCTTTGTGCGCGTCGGATTCACCGAACCCGACTGGGCGGCGGTCCCGTCGGCCAACAAGTCCTTCTCCGTCCTGGCCGAGCACCGCCTCATGCACCACGCGGACGCCGCTGCGGACTTCCACCCCCGACTCGCTCCCGAGGCGGGCGACATCACCGTCCGCAAGACCCGCTTCGGCGCGCTGTCGACGACGGACCTCGACGCGCGGCTCCGGGACCGGGGGATCACCACCCTGGTCGTCGCGGGAATCAGCACCAGCGGCGTCGTCCTGTCCACCCTCACCGACGCGGCCGACCGCGACTACCGGCTCTACGTCCTCTCCGACGCCGTCGCCGACCCGGACCCGCACACCCACCAGGCCTTGATGACCGGGGTGTTCCCGCGCCTGGCCCACCTGATCGACACGGCCGGGTTGCGCGCGCTCCTCGCGTGAGACCGGCGGGTTCAGCGGATGTTTATCGCGCTGGGTGACGCTGCGCGGCGGGTCCGTGCCATCGGCGGCGACGGGCCGAATCCCACTGGAAGGTGAGGCCCGTGGCGCCGACGCGTGCGTACAGGCGTGTCCGACAACGAGGGAAACCACCCGCGCTGACACTGGCGTTGGCGCTCCTGCTGGCACTGTTCACAGTGCCCGCGGTGGGGACGCGGGCGGTGGCGGTGGCGCCGGCCGATCTGCACCCGTGCCTCAGCACCCTGCAGAACGACCACCCGCCGACCTACGTGTTCCGGGGCGTCGCCCGCTACCAGGCCGACGACGGAACGAGGCGGGTCGACGGCGATTACCGCGGCGTGCCGGGTGCCGAGCCCGTGCTCAACGTGCAGAAGTCGCCCGACTACGTGTTCCAGTACGGTTTCACAGCACGCGGCAGGGACTACGACCTCCGAACGCACGTGAAGGGCGACACGTCCACCGGGCACGGCACCGGCAGTTCCGGGTACATCAGCACCAGCCGGAACATCGAGCAGGCGATGAAGTTCGCGACCATGGACCAGAGCGCGCGCATCGTCCGACCGGGCAGCGACACCGAGGAATACCTGCACGAGGGCTGGGTGTTCGCGGTCCGGTTCAACAGCAATATGTTCTACGTGCCCGACCAGTTCGCCTACGACTTCGTCGGAGGCGTGAACCTCGCCCTCGAAGAGGAATGGGCGGCGATCGGCCGCATCAGGCCGGGCGATGTCCTCGGCGCCAAACTCGTCCGGATGATCTCGCAGGTCGACCCCGTCACAAAGAAGGAAACGGACGGGCCGATCCAGTTCGTCTCCGCGGACTGGCGCACCAACGTCTTGTACGAGCAGTCCGCGCACGACATCACCGCCCAGGAGCTCGCCGACCTCGGCTGGACCCCGGAAACGTATGTGACCAACGAGTCGTCGCTCGCCGCCCCGAAATTCGCGGAGTGCAGGAAACTGACCCGGCCTGGGACCACGTGCCCGACGCCGGCCGCGACGCCGACCGCGCAGAACGCGCTCGCGGTCGAGGAGATGGCGGCGGAGACCGAGACGCCTCGCCCGCAGGACGGCGTGAAGGTCCAACTCTCCGCGCAGGCCTCGGCCTACAGTCCGACGTTCGACCTCGACGTCCGAAGCGGCGTCCCCAGCAACGGCCAGACCGTCCAGTCGTATGCCCGTAACTGCACCGCTTCGCAGGACTGGACGTTCCGTGCCGCGCAGGACGGCACGTACACGCTCGAGTCCGCCCTCGCCAAGGACATGGTCCTCCAGCAGGACCTCTACACCCACACCGGCATCCTGTGGCCGGTCGACAAGGACGCCGCCGGCAAGCCGGCCCCCGCGCCCAACCAGCGTTGGTCGCTCAAGGACACCGGAGACGGCGGTTACACGGTCGTCAGCGCCGCCGACCAGCAGTGCCTGACGATGGCCGGCGAGCAGGGCAAGGGGCTGACCGCGAAGGCCTGCGACGGCAGCGCGTCGCAGCGGTGGAAGCTCGACGTCCCGTGCACGCCGCAGCCGCCGAAGCCCGACCCCAAGCCGGTCCCCGGCTTCCCGACCGCCACATGGCCGACCGTGAAGGACCGTCCCGACCTGACGTGGCCGTCCATCCCCGGCTACGTCGCGATCCCGTGGCCCGCGGTGCCCGGCTACCCGGACATCCCGATGCCGGGCCACCCCGACCTGCCCGAGATCCGCTGGCCGGGCTTCCCGACGCTGCCGCAGCAGACGTGGCCGGCGATCCCGGGCAGTCCCGAGGCGAAGTGGCCCGCCGTGCCCGACCATCCCGACATCGCGTGGCCGCCGATGCCGGGCCGGAAGGACGTGCCGTGGCCGGTGCTTCCGCTGCCCGGCAACGGGCCCGACGGGGACAAGCCCGGCACCCCGGTCGTCGTCCCCGGCCTGCCGAAGCCCACGCCGCCGGTGGTGAAGGACCATCCCGAGCTGCCGTGGCCGACCGTGCCCGGATTCGACGGCGTGCTGTGGCCGTCCGTCCCGGACAATCCCGACGTGCCGTGGCCGGGCCACCCGGACATGCCGCCGATCCCGTGGCCGGGCGCTCCGGTGATACCGCCGTTCGGCTGGCCGAGCCTGCCGAGCTTCCCGTGGTGGCACTGGCCGTCTATCCCGAACTTCCCGAGCATCCCGTGGCCTTCGCTGCCCAACATGCCGAACGTGCCCCAGCCGTCGACGGCCGCCAACGCGCCGAGGATCCCGACGGAGCCCAAGCAGCCCACGACCGAGCCCGATCGTCCGGACCCGTGCAAGCCGGACCCGACCGACCCCACCGACCCGACCGACCCGACGAACCCCACCGACCCCGGAACCCCCAAGCCCGGCACCGGCCCCGTCGTCGCCCCGCCCGTCCGCGCCGGCCAGGTCGCGCTGATGGTCTCCGGCAACAACGGCATGGTCGCCGACCTGGACATGTCCCGTACGGCGGCCGGCACCGCGATCAAGGCTCTCGCCCCCAACAACCAGGACGCGCAGCGCTGGGCGTTCCGTGACGCGGGCAACGGCCGTTGGATCCTGGAGACCTTGCTGACCGTCCCGACCACCCAGCCCGGCCAGGGCATGGTCATGGACCACAACCCGAACACGCACCGCACGCACCTGATCCAGAACATGCCCGGCAACGTCAACCAGCACTGGGCGTTCCGCGACGCCGGCGGCGGCATGTTCTGGGTGACCAGTGACACCGACGGCAACTGCCTGACAGCGACCGCTTCCCAGGAGGCGCTGGCGATCCAGGCATGCGACGGAACCGATCGGCAGAAGTGGCGCCTGGGTGCCGTCTCCGAGGCCCCGCCGCCCCCGCCGAAGGACCTCGGCCCGTCCGTCGTGCCTCCGGGCGTCGGCGACAACCGCGTGGTGACGCTGCGTTCGAACAACAGTGGCATGGTCGCCGACCTGGACATGTCCCGTACGACGGCCGGAACCGCGATCAAGTCCCTCGCCCCCAACGGCCAGGACGCGCAGCGCTGGGCGATGTGGGGCGCGGGCAACGGCCGCTGGATCTTCGAGACGCTGCTCACCGACGGCAAGGCGCAGCCGGGCCAGGGCATGGTCATGGACCACAACCCCGGAACCCACCGCACGCACCTGATCCAGAACATGCCCGGCAACGCCAACCAGCAGTGGACGTTCCACGACGCGGGCGGCGGCTGGTTCTGGATCAGCAGCGCGACGGACCGCAACTGCCTGACGGCGACCGGCTCCCAGGAGGCCTTGGCGATCCTGGCCTGCGACGGCACCGACCGGCAGCGGTGGCGGCTCGACAACGCCGCGGACGGCCCCAAGCCGCCCGCGCCGGTGATCGGCCCGATCGTCTACCCGCCCGGCGTGGGCAACAACCGGGTGGCGATCCTGCGTTCGAACAACAACGGCATGGTCGCCGACCTGGACATGTCCCGTACGACGTCGGGGACCACGATCAAGTCCCTGGCGGCGAACGGCCAGGACGCGCAGCGCTGGGCGTTCTGGGAGTCCGGGGGTGGCCGCTGGATCATCGAGACCCTGCTCACCGACGGTAAAACGCAGGCCGGCCAGGGCATGGTCATGGACCACAACCCGAGCACGCACCGCACCCACCTGATCCAGAACATGCAGGGCAACGCCAACCAGCACTGGGCGTTCCACGACGCCGGAGGCGGCTGGTTCTGGATCACCAGCGACACGGACAACTCCTGCCTGACCGCGAACAACTCCGGTGAGGCGCTGGGCGTGTGGGCGTGTGACGGCAGCGACAGGCAGAAGTGGCGCCTCGACAGCGTCACGAACGGCCCGCCGCCGCCCGCCCAGCCGCCGACGAACCCGCCCACCAACCCGCCGACGAATCCACCGACAAACCCTCCGACGAACCCGCCGACCAACCCCACCCAACCGACGAATCCGCCGCCCGGCTGCCAGACCGGGGGCACGCAGAACGGCGGCACGCTCTACGCCGGATACACGATGTGCCGCGGATCTGTGCTCTGGAACGGCGACACCCATCTGGAGATGCAGAACGACGGGAACTTCGTTCTGTACTACGACGCTTATGACGCGTTCGGCAGGCAGCACACGTTCGCGTTGTGGGCGGCCAACACGGCCGGCTGCGGCCAGCGGTTCACCGTCGAGGGCAACGGCGACATCGCGGTGTACAACGGCTCGAACGGCAAGTGCTGGGCCACGAACACCGGCGGCCGCCTCCGCTGGGGCGACCACCCCGAGCTGCACGTCGGCACCGACGGCAACCTGAGCCTCTGGTCGGTGGACCCGACGGGGGCCGTGTTCGGGGACAACCTCCTCTGGACCACCAACACCCGCCAGAAGGACAGCCCCGGCTGCCCGCCGAGGCCGCAGCAGTGCTGGTGACCACGCCAACTAAGCGGACATGACAACCGGTGGCCCCGCCCGTTCCTCGTGAACGGGCGGGGCCACCGCCGTTCCTGCCTCAGAACAACGCGTCGGGCTCCGGCGGCGGTTCGGCCGAGGGCGCCCGCAGCGGAGCCGTGAACGCGGCGTCCGGCGACGCGGGCGTAAGCGCCCAGCCGTTCATCAGCCTCACGTCGAGCAGCACGAGTCCTTGCGCGGTCGTCAGATACAGGTCCGTCCCGACCGCGTGAGCCACCGCACCGGCGACCGTCACCCCCGGCACGAGCGGTTCGACGACCGGGCACGGCGCGATCCCCGATTCCGGCGGCGCGTACGCCGGACAGTGGTCGATCGGCGCGAACTCCTCGTCCGAGCTGAGGGATTCCGGCCACCCGGCGGCCTTCAGCGCCGCGGTACGGGTGGCCGTGAGCCGCGCCGCCCGCTCCTCCGCCGACCCCGGCGCGACCCGCGAGGGCCGCTTGGCTTCCGTCTTGACCCGGTCGGGCAGTCCGAGCGCTGATCCCAGGACGTGCTCGGCCCGCCGTGTCGCCGGCAACGGCCCCTCGGCGATGAAGAGCGAGCTGAGCGCGCCCTGTTCGAGGAGTCGGGCGGTGCCGCGGGCGGAGGCGGTGATGCCGACCTTCACCAGCTCGGGCCCGTGGTAGGCGAGATAGACCCGGTACGGCTGCGGGTCGTCCAGCCGCGTGTCCGCCGCGACGGACGAACTGCGGTCCAGCGCCGCGCAGTCCGAGCACTGGTCGCTGCGTGACGAGGCCGTGAGGAGGGCCGACGCCGGACACGGAATCGCCCGCCCGTGGCGCCACACCCCCATGCACCGCCGGTCGGCCCCGACCGTGAAGGCGATCGGCGCTCCGGGCCCGGTCGGGCTGTCGGCGGTCGCGGCGGGCGAGATCCGGGCCCAGCGCAGCGCAGGGGAGCCGTCCGCCCACCGCAGCCCGACCGGTCGCCAGGCCGAGAGACTGTCCGCGGATGTTGTGGTCTCGCCGGTCACCGTACGTACTTCCCTTGTCATGCCGTCGGTCGGCCGTAGCGGCCGAAGCGGCCGCGACCTCGTCCTACCCCACGCCCGCCAGCACCCGCGGCACGTCGGTTCCGACGCCCTGGACCACCCACCGGAAGTCCCCGAGCCCGCCGCGTGCCGTCAGCTCGCCCGCCTCGCCCGCGTCGCGTAGGGCGGCCAGGTAGGCGCGCGGGTTGGTGCGGGCCAGCTCGTACGGCGGCCGGCCGCCCTGGACCCCCAGCGCGTGCAGGGCGGTGCGCTGGGACAGGTGCACCGTTCCGGCGGCGCCCGCCGCCTCGCCCGCCGCCGCGACCGCGTCGACGGCGACGTGGCAGGTCACGTCGCACGTGCCGTCCGGTACCGGCTCGACGACCCGGCCCTGCCGGTAGCCCGCGAGGCTGCCGTGCGTCGGCCGGGTGGTGCGGTCGTGGCCGTAGTCGATGGCGACCGCGAGGCCGCCGCCGCTCGCGGTGAGGCGGCCGAGCGCGGTGGCCCACGCGTCGTCGCGGGGCGCGCCGATCTCCGCCCGGGTGCCCGGCTCGGCGCCCTTGACCGGCCACCACCGGTCGAGCCACGCCGCGTCGGGGCCGACGACCTCCGCGCCGAGCCGTTCCCGGCCGGTGCCGGACTCGACCTCGACGACCCGGGCGACCCCGTGCCCGTCCACCTCGGCGACGTCGACCGGGACGTTGTCGAGCCACTCGTTGGCGACCAGCAGCGCCGGCTCGTCCTCGGGCACCTCCGTGCCCCAGCCGATCGACGGCGGCAGCGCCTCGGGCCGGGCCGCCACGTCGACGCCGTGCAGCGCGAGCGCCGGATCGTGGCGCCGCAGGGCGACCAGCAGCTCGCCGCGCCCCGCGCCCACGTCCACGACGCGGCGCAGCCCGGCGGCCCGCGCGAGCCGCGCCAGAGCCACCGCGAAGAGCGGGGACGCATGCACTGACGTGCGGAAATGTCCTGCGGGGCCCTCCGGCCGCAGATAGAACCCGCCGGCCCCGTACAGGGCCCGGTGCGTGGCATCCCGCCAGGTCGACCAGGTGTTCATCGGCGACGACGCTACAGCGCCAGCGCGTCCGCCGTAGCCGTACCCGCGCACCCTGATCGAACTCTTAATGTGGATATGTGCAACGCGTCTATGCCTGGCTCCGCGCGCGCCCGCTGTTGGTCGACACGGCGTGGGCGGCGCTTTTGCTTGCGCTGAGCCTGCTGGAGATCCTGACCGACACGCTTCCCGGCAACCGCGCCGTGATGGCCGGCATCCTCGCGGTGCTGTGCTGCGCGGTGGCGCTGCGCCGTACGGTCCCGGTCTTCGTGCTTTTCCTGACGTTCGCGGCGGGGGTCGTCCAGCTCGCCGCGGACATCGAGCCCGGGATCATGGACTTCGCGATGCCGGTGGTCGTGTACGCGGCGGCGGCCTACGCGCCGCGCTGGGCGTCCCGGCTCGCGCTCGCCGGCTGCTTCATCGCGCCCACCGCCGCGTCCGCCCGGTGGCTGGATCTGCCCAACACGACCGTCACCCACACGATCATCCTGTTCCTCCTGCTCACCGGCCCCTTCGTGATCGCGTGGGTGCTGGGCGACTCGATGCGCACCCGGCGCGCGTACTACGCGGAGCTGGAGGACCGCGCCGCGCGTCTCGAGCGCGAGCGGGACGCCCAGGCCCAGGTGGCGGCCGCCGCCGAGCGCGCCCGGATCGCGCGGGAGCTGCACGACGTGGTGGCGCACAACGTGTCGGTCATGGTCGTGCAGGCCGACGGGGCGGCGTACGCGATCGACGGAGACCCGCAGCGGGCCCGCCGCGCGCTGGCGACCATCTCCTCGACCGGCCGCGAGGCGCTGGCCGAGATGCGCCGCCTGCTCGGCGTGCTGCGCTCGGCCAACGAGACGCAGGGCCTCGTCCCGCAGCCCGGCGTCGACCAGCTCGAGGACCTGCTGGCCCAGGTGCGCGGCGCCGGGCTGCCGGTGGAGCTGCGGGTGGACGGGGTGCCGGTCGAGCTGTCGCAGGGCGTCGCGCTGGCGGCGTACCGGATCGTGCAGGAGGCGCTGACCAACACGCGCAAGCACGGCGGCCCCGACGTGACCGCCACGGTGCGGCTGCACTACGGCGACGACAACGTGGAGCTGGAGATCAGGGACGACGGCCGCGGCGCGGACGCGGCGGGCGACGGCATGGGCCACGGCCTGGTCGGCATGCGCGAGCGCGTCGCGATGTTCGGCGGGACGCTGAACGCCGGGCCCTGCCCGGAAGAAGGGAGCGAAGCGACATCGAATATGGGCGGTGGGGGGCGACGGGCGGGCGGCTACCAGGTCGTCGTGACGCTCCCTCTGAGGGTCCCCGCAAGTACGGCCTGACCTCGCACTCTCCGACCTACGTCGTACCGGCGATTCCCTACGAAGGCGGACGCCGTCGTGCTCCCGCGTCCCTAATGTCGTGGGTGTGCAGAGCTTTTACGAGTGGTTGCGCAGGCACCCCGTCGTCGTCGACGTCGCGGGTGCCTGCGCGCTGTTCGTGTTCGGCGGCGTCTACATCCTGAGCGTCGCCGCCACCGAACGCGAGGCGGTCGCCTCCGGGTTCATCGCCATGCTGCTGTGCCTGTCGATGGCGCTGCGCCGCGTGCAGCTGCACCTCGCCGCGGTGGGCGTGGTCGTCGGCGGTCTGGTCCAACTCGCCGCGGGCGTGCTGCCGACGCCGGTCGACCTCGCGATGATCGTCGTGCTGCACACCGCCGCGAAGACCGGCTCGCGCGGGCTGTCGCGGTTCGGGCTGGCGATGGCGGTGGTCGGTCCCGCGCTGATGACGCTGCGGTTCCCCGCCGAGGAGGGCGGGCCCAAGGAGAACATCCTCGGCTTCGCGTTCGTGTCCTTCATGCTGATCATCGCCTGGGTGCTGGGCGACTCGATGCGCACCCGCCGCGCGTACTACGCCGAGCTGGAGGACCGCGCCGCGCGGCTGGAGCGGGAGCGGGAGACGCACGCGCAGATCGCCGCCGCGTCCGAGCGCGCCAGGATCGCGCGCGAGCTGCACGACGTGGTGGCGCACAACGTGTCGGTCATGGTCGTGCAGGCCGACGGCGCCGCCTACGCGATCGACGCGGCGCCGGACCGGGCCCGGGACGCGCTGGGCACGATCTCGACGACCGGGCGCGAGGCGCTGGCCGAGATGCGCCGCCTGCTGGGCGTGCTGCGTTCGGAGGCCGAGCAGGGGCCGTACGCGCCGCAGCCGGGCGTGGACCAGCTCGGCGACCTGGTCGACCGGGTGCGGGACGCGGGCCTGCCGGTCGAACTGCGCATCGAGGGCGTCCCGGTGCCGCTGTCGCAGGGCGTCGCGCTGGCCGCGTACCGGATCGTGCAGGAGGCGCTGACCAACACCCGCAAACACGCCGGTCCGGCGGCGAACGCGGCGGTCGTGCTCGCGTACGGCGAAGATGGTCTGGCGATGACGATCACCGACAACGGCCGCGGCGCGGACGCGCCCGGCGACGGCATGGGCCACGGCCTGGTCGGCATGCGTGAGCGCGTCGCGATGCTCGGCGGCCAGCTCGACACCGGCCCCGACTCGGGGCCCGAGGCCGGCCTCGGGGGCTGGCGGGTGCGCGCGGTGCTGCCGTACGCCTCCGGCCTCGCCGCGCCGGCGAAGCCCACGGTGCCCGCCGCTCCGCCCGCCCGGCCCGCCGTGGTCCCGTCCGACCCGGCCCCCGTCTTCCCGATGTTCCCGAACCGCCCCACCGCACAAGGAGCCTGACGCCTGATGACCATCCGGGTGATGCTGGTCGACGACCAGGAGCTGCTGCGTACCGGATTCACGATGGTGCTGCAGGCCCAGCCCGACATGGAGGTCGTCGCGGAGGCCGGCAACGGCGCCGAGGCGCTCGACAGGATCCAGTCGACGGCGGTGGACGTGGTGCTCATGGACGTCCGCATGCCGCGCATGGACGGCGTCGAGGCGTGCCGCCGCATCTGCGGCGACGGCCCCGACAGCCTCAAGCTGCCGCCGGGCCGGGAGCGCCCGAAGGTGCTCATGCTGACGACGTTCGACCTCGACGAGTACGCGTTCTCCGCGATCAAGGCGGGCGCCAGCGGCTTCCTGCTGAAGGACGTCCCGCCGACCGAACTGCTGTCGGGCATCCGCGCGGTGGCGTCCGGTGACGCGGTCGTCGCGCCGAGCACGACGCGTCGCCTGCTCGACCGGTTCGCGCCGATCCTGCCGAGCGAGGGCGACGCCCGCCCCGAGGCGGTGGACTCGCTGACCGAGCGCGAGCACGAGGTGCTGCTGCTGGTCGCGCAGGGCCTGTCGAACGCCGAGATCGCCGAGCGGCTCTTCCTGTCCGAGGCGACCGTGAAGACGCACGTGGGACGCATCCTGATGAAGCTGGGCCTGCGCGACCGCGTGCAGGCCGTGGTGCTCGCGTATGAGACGGGCCTGGTGCGCGCCCGCGGCGCCTGACCCGGGCCCGCGGTCGCTCAGTCGGTGTAGAAGCCCCCGTCGGGGTGCAGCATCTCGCCGGTGAAGTACGACGACTGCTGGCTGGCCAGGAACAGCGCCGCGTCGGCGACCTCGCGCGCGGTGCCCATGCGGCCGAGCGGCACGTCGGACAGCAGCCGCTCCTCCAGGTCGGGCAGGCCGCGCACGACGGCGGTCATGTTGGTCTCGATGAAGCCGGGGCCGATCGCGTTGACCCGGATGCCCGCCGGGCCGAGCACGCGCGCCGCGTACTTGGTGAGCATCCAGACGCCCGCCTTGGACACCGAGTAGGCGGGCGCGCCCGCCTCGGGGTGCTTGGCGGCGATCGACGCGATGGTGATGATCGAGCCGCGTCGGCCGAGGTCGAGCATGACGCGCGAGGCGGCCTGGACCGCGAGCAGCGTCCCGGTCAGGTTGACGTCGAGGACCTTCTGCCAGTCGGCGAGCCGCAGTTCGGTGAAGCGGCGCATCGGGTCGGGCTGTTCGCGGGCGTGCTTGGCGGCGCGCTTCGCGAACGCGGCGGGCTGGTCGCTGCGGTAGTCGGCGGTGGCGATGCCGGCCGCGGTGACGAGGATGTCGATGCCGCCGAACAGGTCGACCGCGTGCTGCATGACCGTCTCGTTGTCGGTCGGGCTGCTCGCGTCGGCGTGCATGTAGGCGGCACGCCGGCCCTTCTTCTCGACGGCGGCGATGGTGTCTATCCCGGCCTCGTCGAGGATGTCGGCGACGACGATGTCGGCGCCCTCCTCGGCGAACCGCTCGCAGCACGCACGTCCGATGCCGTTGGCTCCGCCGGTGACCACCGCGACCTTGCCGGCCAGCATTCCGGCGGCCGGTCCCGCGTCCCGGCGACCCCGCTCCGTGCCCATGAAAAGCATCCCCTCCCGCTCCGCGCGCGGATCCGCGAGCAGCGGCCCGGTCCCGATCCCCGGCCCTCGCGCGTACCGCCCCATCCTGCCCGGCGGAATCGTGGTGCCAAACCGCACACCGCCGGGACCCTCGAAACCGACGCTTGACTGAGGCATGCTGTTACACCGTTACAGACGTGACGCCGACCCGGATCCATCGCCGCGCAGGAGGCACCGCCATGACCACCATCTCCGAGGGCCCGGACCTGTCCATCCACATCGGCGCCGACGACCTGCCCTTCGTGGAGATCGGCGGCGGCAACAAGCTCAAGGTCATCTGCGTCAAGCCGCAGGAGGGCCTGTGGATCGTGGAGAACGTCTTCCAGGCGGGCTTCCAGGCCCCGATCCACCGGCACACCGGCCCGGTCTACGCCTACACGACGTCGGGCGCGTGGAAGTACGCCGAGTACGACTACGTGAACCGCGCGGGCTCCTTCCTCTACGAGCCCGCCGGCTCCGTGCACACCCTCACCTGCCTGGAGCCCGACACCCGCGTGTGGTTCCAGATGTACGGCGCCAACCTCAACCTCGCTGCGGACGGCACCACCATCGAGTCGGTCACCGACGGCCCCGGAACCCTGCGCGCCTACTACGCGCTCGCCGAGGCGCAGGGCTTCGGCCGTCCGAACGTCCTCGTCGCCTGAGCCGCCGAGTCGCCTGAAAGGCCGCGTACCCATGACCGCCGTGATACCCGAGCACTTCGGCACCGACATCTACGCCCCCGACCGCTACCTGTCCGGGGTCCCGCACGAGCTGTTCACCGAACTGCGCCGCACCACCCCCGTGTTCTGGCAGGAGATGCCCGGTGAGCCCGGCTACTGGGCGATCCTCAAGCACGAGGACTGCGAGTACGTGTCGCAGCACCCCGAGCTGTTCTCCGCCGCGCAGGGCGGCATCGTCCTGGAGAACCTGGACGAGGACCGGCTGGAGGCGCTGCGCGGGTCGCTGCTGGCGATGGACCCGCCGCAGCACCGCGCGTACCGCAAGCCGCTGGTCAAGTCGTTCACCGCCAAGGTGGTCGGCGGCATGGAGGGGCGGATCCGGGAGATCTGCCGGGAGATCTTCGCGACGCTCCCGACCGACGGGGACATCGAGTTCGTCCACGACGTCACCGGCAGCCTGCCGACCCAGGTCATCGGCGAGCTGATGGGCCTGCCGCGTGAGGACTGGGACTACATCCACCGCCTCGCCGAACGGAACACCAGCAGCCAGGACCCGGAGGTCGGCGGCACCGAGGAGGACGGCTACGGCCCCGGCGCGGCCTCGATGGAGATGGCCAAGTACGCGATCGGCTTCGCCATGAAGCGGCGCGTCGAGGACCCCCGCGAGGACCTGACCACCCTGATCCTGGAGTCCGAGTTCGGCGGCAAGCTGATGTCGGACGTCGACTTCGGCAAGTTCTTCGTGCAGCTGGTCACCGCCGGCAACGACACCACCAAGACCATGCTGTCGGCCGGCCTGCACGCGCTGCTCACCCACCCCGAGCAGCTCGCCGCACTGCGCGCGGACCCGGCGCGCATCCCCGGCGCGGTCGAGGAGATCCTGCGCTGGGCCAACCCGCTGCACTACTTCCGGCGCACCGCGACGCAGGACGTGGAGCTGCGCGGCGTGACCATCAAGGCCGGCGACAAGGTCGCGATGTACTACACCTCGGCCAACCGCGACGAGGACGTCTTCGAGGACCCGCAGCGCTTCGACATCACCCGCAAGCCCAACCCGCACCTGTCGTTCGGCTTCGCCGAGCACTTCTGCCTGGGCGTCCACATCGCGCGCCTGGAGGGCCGGGTCTTCTTCGAGGAGCTGCTCGCGGCCTTCCCCGAGATCACCCTCACCGGCGAGCCCAAGCGCATCCGCTCGAACCTCAACAACGCCCTGGCGGCACTGCCGGTACGCCTCACCCGCGCCTGAACCGGGGCCGCCGCCCCGCGGGCGGGCGCGGCTGCCGTCCGCATGATTGGCCTCCCGGACCCCGGGGGACCACTGCTAGTCCGATATGCGCGATATCGGGCGGTATGGTCCCCTGGTTCGGGAGGTACTCATGCGCCGGTTCATGGCTCGCGTGGTCCTCAGGTCCGCGCTCGCGATATCAGCAGTGGGTGTCGTCGCCGCCGCGTCCGCCTTCGACGGCGGGACGGGGCCCCGGCAGGGGGCCGCCCCCGAGCGGCCCGCGGCCGCGCAGTCCGCGGCGTGGGGGGTCGCCGAGAACGGCCCGGCCGCGGCGCGTCCCGCGTCCTCGTCGTACACCCTCAAGACCGAGAACGGCCCGCGCGCGGCCCTCGCCGCGCGGCTGGTCACCGCGACGCTGCTGCTCACCGGGCTCGTGCTGACCGCGCTGGGCGCGGTCGGCATGCGCGGGCCCGCGCTGCCCCGGTTCGCGCGGCGCGGCGCACGGCGGTCCGCTCCCGCCTGCACGCCCGCGTACGTCCCGCGGCCCGGAGGCCACCCGCGCTTCGGCCCGCCCCCCACCTGAGTACGCTGATCAGGCCAGTACTCGTCCGGTACCCACCGCGGACTGGAACGGAAGGCCATCGTGAACGACAACGACCCCCTCGCCGTACCCCAGCGGCGGCCCCGCCCCGCGGATCCCGCGGACCGACCCGCCCGCCTCGCGGTCGGCGTCGTCGGAGCGGGCCGCGTCGGCGCGCCGCTCGCCGCCGCCCTCGCCCTCGCCGGGCACCACGTCGTCGCGGCGTCCGGCGTCTCGGACGCCTCGCGCCGCCGCGCCGAGGAGCTGCTCCCCGGCGTCCCCCTCACCACCCCGCAGGACGTGCTCGCGCGCGCCGACCTCGCCCTGCTGACCGTTCCCGACGACGCCCTGGAGGGCCTCGTCGCGGGCCTGGCCGCCACCGGCGCGCTCAAGCCCGGGCAGCTCCTCGTGCACACCTCCGGGCGGTTCGGCGTCTCCGTGCTGGGCGAGGCCGCCCGCGCCGGGGCCCTGCCGCTCGCGCTGCACCCGGTGATGACCTTCACCGGCACCTCCGTCGACGTGCAGCGCCTGGTCGGCTGCTCGTTCGGCGTCACCGCCCCCGACGTGCTGCGCCCGGTCGCCGAGGCGCTCGTCGTCGAGATGGGCGGCGAACCCGAGTGGATCGACGAGAGCGCCCGCCCGCTGTACCACGTGGCCCTCGCCAACGGCGCGAACCACCTGGTCACGCTGGTCGCCCAGTCCCGCGACCTGCTCGCCGCGGCCGGCGTGCGCGCCCCCGACCGGATGCTCGGCCCGCTGCTCGGCGCCGCGCTCGACAACGCGCTGCGCTCCGGCGACCTCGCGCTGACCGGCCCGGTCGCGCGCGGCGACGCCGGCACCGTCGCGGCGCACGTCGCCGAACTGCGCCGGGTCGCGCCCGACGCGCTCGCGGCGTACATCGCGATGGCCCGGCTGACCGCCGATCGCGCGATGAACGCCGGACTGCTCAAGGCCGAGGCCGCCGAGGCGCTGCTCGACGTCCTCGCGGAAGGAGGCCGGGCATGAGCCGGCTGGTCCGTACCGCGGCCGAACTCCACGCCGCCACCGACAAGGGACGGCGCGCCGTCGTGATGACGATGGGCGCGCTCCACGAGGGCCACGCCACGCTCATCCGGACCGCGCGCGAACACGCGGGCCCCGACGGCTCCGTCGCCGTGACGGTGTTCGTCAACCCGCTCCAGTTCGGCGCCGGCGAGGACCTCGACCGCTACCCGCGCACCCTCGACGCCGACCTGATCGTCTGTCAGGAGGCGGGCGCCGACGTGGTGTTCGCCCCGTCGGTCGACGAGGTCTACCCCGGCGGCGCGCCCCAGGTGCGGCTGTCGGCCGGACCGATGGGCGACGTGCTCGAAGGAGCCGTGCGGCCCGGTCACTTCGACGGCGTGCTCACCGTCGTCGCGAAGCTGCTCCACCTGACCCGGCCGGACGTCGCGCTGTTCGGGCAGAAGGACGCGCAGCAACTCGCGCTCATCCAGCGGATGGTCGCCGACCTGAACTTCCCCGTCGAGATCGCGCCCGTGCCGACCGTGCGCGAAACCGACGGCCTCGCGCTGTCCAGCCGCAACCGCTACCTCGGCGAGGCCGACCGCGGCACCGCGCTCGCGCTCAGCCGCGCGCTGCGGGCCGGCGAGGCCGCGCTGGACGGCGGGCCCGACGCGGTGCGCGCCGCCGCGTCCGCCGTCCTCGCCGGGGCGGCCGGCGCCACACCGCCGCTCGAACTCGACTACCTCGCGCTGGTGGACCCCGCGACGTTCGCGGAGGTCCCCGCCGAGCACACCGGCACGGCCGTCCTCGCCGTCGCCGCCCGGGTCGGTACGACCCGTCTGATCGACAACGTCCCCTTGGTCATCGCAGGAGCACGGTCATGATGCGCACGATGTTCAAGTCCAAGATCCACCGGGCCACCGTGACCCAGGCCGACCTGCACTACGTCGGCTCGGTCACGATCGACGAGGACCTCCTCGACGCGGCCGACCTGCTGCCGGGCGAGCTCGTGCACATCGTCGACATCGACAACGGCGCCCGCCTGGAGACCTACACGATCGCCGGGCCGCGCGGCACCGGCATCATCGGCATCAACGGCGCCGCCGCGCGCCTGGTGCACCCCGGCGACCTCGTCATCGTCATCGCGTACGCGCAGGTCACCGACGAGGAGGCGCGCGACATGAAGCCGCGCGTCGTGTTCGTCGACGGCGACAACCGCATCACCGGCACCGGCCACGACCCCGCCGAGGTACCCGCGGGCAGCGAACTGCGGCGCGGCGACGTGCCCGAGCCGCGCGCGGCCAAGGCGCTCAACGCCAAGCAGATGAAGGCGGCGAAGAAGGCCGCCAAGGCGGCCAAGACCGGGAAGACCGCCGCGACCGACACCGACACGGCCGGCCGATGAGCGCCGCGGCCCCGGCGTACCCCGCCCGGCTCACCGCGGCCGAGCCGGGCTGGGCGACGTACGCCGACGTCATCGTCATCGGGTCCGGCGTCGCCGGCCTCACCGCCGCGCTGCGGGCCCGCGCGGTGGGCAGCGTCCTGGTGGTCACCAAGGCGGTGCTCGACGAGGGCTCGACGCGCTGGGCGCAGGGCGGGATCGCCGCCGCGCTCGGCGAGGGCGACACCCCCGAACAGCACATGCAGGACACGCTGGTGGCGGGCGCCGGGCTGTGCGACGAGGAGGCCGTGCGCGTCCTCGTCACCGAAGGTCCGGGAGCCGTGCGCCGGCTCATGGCGGTCGGCGCCGAGTTCGACCGGGACGCGGACGGCAGCATCATGCTCACCCGCGAGGGCGGGCACCTGCGCAACCGCATCGCCCACGCCGGCGGCGACGCGACCGGGGCGGAGATATCGCGGGCCCTCGTGCAGGCGGTCCACGAAGCCGGCATCGAGGTCATCGAGCACGCCCTCGTGCTCGACCTGCTGCGCGACGACGAGGGCCGGGCCTGCGGCGTCACGCTGCACGTCATGGGCGAGGGCGCGCGCGACGGTGTCGGCGCCGTGCACGGGCGCGCTGTCGTCCTCGCCGCGGGCGGCATGGGCCAGGTCTTCTCCTCGACCACCAACCCGCACGTCTCGACGGGCGACGGCGTCGCGCTCGCGCTGCGCGCCGGAGCCGAGGTCGCCGACCTGGAGTTCGTGCAGTTCCACCCGACGGTGCTGTGGGTCGGCCCGGGCGCGGAGGGCCAGCAGCCGCTGGTGTCCGAGGCCGTGCGCGGCGAGGGCGCGCACCTCGTGGACGCCGACGGCGTACGGTTCATGACGGGCCGTCACCCGCTGGGCGAGCTCGCGCCGCGCGACATCGTCGCCAAGGGCATCATGAGCCGGATCGCCGAGACCGGCGCCGAGCACATGTACCTCGACGCCCGGCACTTCGGCGCCGAGATGTGGGCCGAGCGCTTCCCGACCATCCTCGCCTCGTGCCGCGCGCACGGCATCGATCCCGTGCACGACCTCATCCCGGTCGCGCCCGCCGCGCACTACGCGAGCGGCGGCGTGCGCACCGACCTGCACGGCCGCACCTCGGTGCCCGGCCTGTACGCGTGCGGCGAGGTGGCGTGCACCGGCGTGCAGGGCGCCAACCGGCTCGCGTCCAACTCACTGCTCGAGGGCCTGGTCTTCGCCGAGCGCATCGCCGAGGACCTCGCCCGCGACCTGCCGCCGCGCCGCGAACCGGCGCGCCCCGCCGGGCCGTCCGGGCTCCTCGACGCGGGGATCCGGCTTCCGCTGCAGCGCGCGATGACCGCGGGCGCGGGCGTCCTGCGCAGCCGCGACAGCCTCGCCGAGACCACGCGGGTGCTCGCCGAACTCGGCACCCGGGCCGGGACCGACCCGTGCACCGAGACGTGGGAGGCCACCAACCTGCACACCGTCGCGAGCGCGCTCGCCGCGGCGGCGTACGACCGCGAGGAGACCCGCGGCTGCCACTGGCGCGAGGACTTCCCCGACGCCGACGACAAGGACTGGCGCGGCCACCTGGTGACCACCATGGCCGCCGGCCGCCTGGACCTGGCCTACCAGCCGTACGAGCCCAAGGAGACGCCGTGACGCTCACCCCGGACCTGACCGCCCGCCTGGCCGCGGCCGGCCTGGACGCGGCCGCCGTCGAGGCGCTCGCCCGCGCGACCGTGGCCGAGGACCTGGCGGGCGGCGTCGACGTGACCTCCGTGGCAACGGTGCCCGCCGACGCGCGTGGCAGCGCCGACTTCACGGCCCGCGTGCCGGGCGTCGTCGCCGGCCTGCCGGTCGCCGAGGCCGTTGTCGAGGTCGTGTGCGGCACCGACGTCGAGATCAAGCGGTTCGTCGCCGACGGCGACCGGGTCGCCCGCGGCCAGGTGCTGTTCACCGCCGTCGGCGCCACCCGCGACCTGCTCACCGCCGAACGCTCCGCGCTCAACCTCATGTGCCGGCTGTCCGGCATCGCGACGCTCACCCGCACCTGGGTCGACGCCGTCGCGGGCACCGGCGCCGCGATCCGCGACACCCGCAAGACCACGCCGGGCCTGCGCGCGCTGGAGAAGTACGCGGTGCGCTGCGGCGGCGGCGTCAACCACCGCATGTCGCTGTCCGACGCCGCGATGGTCAAGGACAACCACGTGGTGGCGGCCGGCGGCGTCGCGGAGGCCTTCAACGCCGTCCGCGCGGCCTTCCCCGACGTTCCCGTCGAGGTCGAGGTCGACCGGCTCGACCAGATCCCGCCGGTGCTCGACGCGGGCGCCGACCTGATCCTGCTCGACAACATGACCCCGTTCCAACTGCGCGAGGCCGTCGCCCTGGTCGGCGGGCGCGCCCGCCTGGAGTCCAGCGGCGGGCTCACCCTGGACACCGCGCGCGAGGTCGCGTCCACCGGCGTCGACTACCTCGCCGTGGGGGCGCTCACCCACTCCGCCCCGGTGCTGGACATCGGCGTGGACCTCCGCGACTGAGCCGGGTCAGAGGCCACCCAGGTACTGTGCCTTCTTCCGTCTCAGCGCCCACCGCCGTCCCCCTGACGACCCACCGCCACAGCCAAGGACACCCGACGATGCTCCTGACGATCGACGTAGGCAACACGCACACCGTGCTCGGCCTGTTCGACGGTGACGACATCGTCGAGCACTGGCGCATCTCCACCGACGCCCGCCGCACCGCCGACGAGCTCGCCGTGGTCCTGCAGGGCCTGCTCGGCCAGCACCCGCTGATCGGGGCGGGCGGCGTCGACGGCATCGCGGTGTGCTCCACCGTGCCGTCCGTGCTGCACGAGATGCGCGACATGTTCCGCCGCTACTACGGCGACATCCCCGCGGTCGTCGTCGAGCCCGGCGTGAAGACCGGCGTGCCGGTGCTCATGGACAACCCGAAGGAAGTCGGCACCGACCGCATCATCAACGCGCTCGCCGCCATCAAGCTCTACGGCGGCCCCTGCATCGTCGTCGACTTCGGCACCGCCACCACCTTCGACGCGGTCAGCGCCAAGGGCGAGTACATCGGCGGCGCCATCGCCCCCGGCATCGAGATCTCCGTGGACGCGCTGGGCGCGCGCGGCGCGCAGCTGCGCAAGATCGAGCTCATGCGGCCCCGCTCGGTCGTCGGGAAGAGCACCGTCGAGGCCATGCAGGCCGGCATCCTGTACGGCTTCGCCGGCCAGGTCGACGGCGTCGTCAAGCGCATGGCCGCCGAACTGTCCGACGACCCCGAGTCGGTCACCGTGGTGGCCACCGGCGGGCTCGCGACCCTGGTGCTCGGCGAGGCGTCCGTCATCGACGTCCACGAGCCGTGGCTCACCCTGATCGGCCTGCGGATGGTCTACGAGCGCAACGCCGGGGCATAGCGCCGCAAACCGGGCAACCGACCCGTACAGTGCAGGCATGCCGACGCCGCACGGAGACCACGGGCTGGCGTTCAGCATGCCCGAGGTCGCCGTACTGCGGCGCGCCCTGCGGCTCGCGATGAAGGCCGCGCCGGGGGCGGACGCGGGAATGGACGCCGAGGACGCGGTGGTCGGAGCCGTGGGACCGGCTGGATCGGCTGAACCCGCCGGCGCCCCCGCCCCCGCCCCGGTCGACTACTGGCTCCTCGACGCCGCGATCGCCGAGGCCGAGTCCGAGCGCGCCCGCCTGCGTGCCTTCCACCTCGCCGAGCTGGCCAGCCAGCGCGCCGCCCTCCCGGGCGCGGCCACCACCTACCTGGCCGCGCTCGACCACGCCGTCACGGCGTACGGCCACACCCCGACCGCGGAGGACCTGGCCGCCCTCCGCACCCTCAACGAACTCCCCTGCGGCGACGGCGAACGCGACCGCCGCCTGGTCCGCCTCATCCACTTCACGGCCCTCGCCGAGCGCGAACTGGACGACCGCCTCACCGCCGAGGCCCGCGAACGCGACGCCGGGTAGCGGAAGTTCACCCCTTCGCCGATCCGGCCTGAGACTCCATCGGATCTTCACCGAATCGTTTCCGGGGTGGGCGGCGGTCTGCTGCTCGTCGCCGGTGGGGCGTTCGTTGTCGCGCGGCGTCGCAAGGGTGGCGCGACCGCGGCGTGAATCGCTGAAGCGCTTGACTGAATGATCGGTCCGGGATCAGTCTAACGGCCGTGCCCGGTTTGGTTTTTCGGGGCGTGCAACCCGGCTGGACAGCTAGGCGTCGTTCGAGCATGGCGGTCCCGGACCTTCCCGCGGAGGCCGCCGAAACCCACTCCGAGCAAGGGGGGTTCGGATCAACATGCTGTTGCCGAGAACACGACACCGCCTCGTCCGAGGCTTGGCCCTGACCCTGTTCGCCACCTTGGGCGCGGGACTGTCGGCGGTCCCGGCCGCCGCCGCGCCCGCAGCGATGAAGATCACGATGACCGGCTCGCGCGTGATCGACCCGGTCGGTCTGACGGGGTTCACCCTGAAGCTCAACGGACCAGGGGAGGTGGCCGATCTTGACGTCGTGGTCCACACCGATGCGCTGCCGCGAGGGACGTGGCTCACGGTCGACATGGGTTCGTCGGGCTGCGAGCAGAAGCCCACGTCCATCACGTGCAAGTACGCGCATGCCAACGCCAATACGGTGCTGGCGACACTCCACTGGTTCTCCGGCGCGCCCGCGGCCGCAGGGGACAAGGGGAAGTTGACCGTCACCACCAACAACGCGAACGTCCTCGGCTTCACCGAGGAACTGCGCGTCGAAAACGACCCCAAGGTGGTCGCGCAGCCGGTCCAGACGCTGACCGGCGTCGCCCCCGGTGGTGTGGTCCCGGCTCCTTTGACGGTGGCGAGCCTCGAGCGGGATCCGGAGCGTTTCTCCGTGTCCGTGCAAATCGAGGAAGGCCTGAGTTTCGTCGACCAGTTCGCCAACTGCCTGTACAAGAAGGACACCCCGCGGACGATGGTCTGCCTGGTCGAGCAGCACCTCGAACGCGGCGCCGTATACGCGCCGACTAAGCCGGTGAAGGTCAAGGTCGGTGCGGACACGGCCCGTTCGCGGATGCAGACGTTCGTGCGTGCCGGATCCGACATCTTCGACACGGCGGCCGCGAACGGCTCCTACACCCGCGGCACCGGCAGCGCGCGCCTGACGTACACCAAGCATGCGGGTGAGCGGCCGGCGCCGGGCGCCCGCGAGGACGCCTTCCAGGCGGTCGAGACCTCGGCGCGGACGAACCTGGGGATCGTTAGCGGACGCTACGACGTCGGGGAGGTAGGGGACCTGGACTTCGAGGCCCACACCCTCGGTCCGGGCCACATCTACAGCGACTACAACCTGACCATGCTCGCGCGGCTCGACCTCCCGCCCGGCATACAGCAGGACTTCTCGCAGCACGGATCGCCCCCCTGTGTTCCCTCGTCCGCCGGGCACGACTATCCGGGGCTCGGGCGCGGCGACGGCGTCTGGTTCATCTGCCAGCTGCGCCCGGTCATGCTCAACGGGATCTTCAGCGTGTTCCACGCCGGCATCCGGGTGGTGAAGGGCACGGTCCCGGCCGACGCGGTCGCCAAGCTGACGCTCCAGCCGACGCCATCCGACACCAACACGGCGGACAACGTCGCGACCCTGGCCCTCGTGCCGGGGAACACCCACATCGTCATCGGAACGCCCGGGACGTCGACCGGGGGCGGGACCTCTGGTGGCAGCACGGGCGGCTCGTCCGGTGGCAGCAGTGGCGGGTCCTCCGGCGGGAGTTCGGGTGGCAGCACCGGTGCGTCGACCTCGGGCGGCTCGTCCGGGACGACGTCGGGGACGACGTCCGGGTCCACGTCAGGGTCGACCGGCGCGTCCTCGAACGGCGCCCGTACGGCTTCGCTCGCGCATACCGGGTCGTCGTCCGCGATGCCCCTGCTGTACGGCGGCCTCGCCCTGGTCGCCGCCGGAGGCGCCGCGGTCGGCGTCGCCGTGTTCCGCAGGCGCCGGACCGGTGCGGCGTCGACCGTCTGACGCGAGCAGTGCGGCAACGAGCCGGACGGGGTGTGAAGTCCCCGCCCGGCTCGGGGCGTTCCGGCCGTGCAACCCGGGCCGGAAGCTAGGCGTCGTTCGAGCGTGGCGGTGTCGGCGAGAGCTCGCCGGTCCGCCTCAGTCCTTTCTGACCAAGGGGGTTCGGTAGATGAAGTCGCCGATGGGGCGGGGGCCGTCCGCGCGGATACGCGCCGGTCTGGTGCCGGCCGTGGCGGTGCTGGCCGCCACGATGGCGGTCGGGCTGCTGCCCGGGACGGCGCACGCCGACCGCACGAAGGTCGACGTGACCACGGAGGCCAAGGACGTCGCCCTGAGGATCCCTGACGCCAGTGCGCCGACGCGGTACCCGGCGCCGCTCACCCTCGGCGTCACGCCGTCCGGTTCGGCGACGAACGTGGTGATCACCATCGACGGCTCGGCCGTCGCCGGGTTCGCGGAGTTCAAGGACCTGTACGGCTCCCCGTGCGCCGTCCAGCCCGCGAAGATCGTGTGCACCTATCCGACCATGACGACCACCAGGGGCTACGGCATCCCGTTCGACGTCGTCGCCAAGCCCGGTGCCACCGAAGGGGCGCACGGCACCATCAAGGTGACCGGCACCGCGGACGACGCCGACATCGCGGTGGCCTTCCCCGGGATCGACGTGACGGCCGGCGGCCCCGACCTCGCGCTCAAGCCGGTCGAGCCGATCCGCCGGCTCGCGCCCGGAGCGGACCTCGCGCTCCCGCTGACGGTGGTGAGCAAGGGAATGGAGCCCGGCCCCTTCGTCGTGAACGTGACCACGCGCGGCACGTCCTGGGCCTACGAGGAGAAGTACAAGAACTGCGCGTTCGACGGCACCCAGGCGATCTGCTTCGTCGACCAGCCGCTCGACCGGAACGCGGAGTACGTCCCCGCGGAACCGTGGCAGGTGAAGGTCCCCTCGGGGCTGACCACCGACGTCGTGGGCATGAGTGTCGGCCTCTCCAGCCGTGCCGCCTACGACGAGATCGTCGCGCGCACCGGGGCCACACCCGGGAACAGCGACAAGACCTTCCGGCTGGCGAAGCGGGCCGCGCGTTCGGCGCTGCCGGACGTCGCCCTGGAGAACAACAGCGTGGACGTGGTCGTCTCGACCACCGTGCCGGCGGACCTCGGGGTCGCCAACGGCACCGCCGGCCACGGCGACAAGTGGCAACTGGGCTTCGACACCAAGAACTCCGGCCCGGGCGCGGTCTTCGAGGCCACCAACATCCTCGCGCGGGTCGACCTTCCGCAGGGCGCGAAGGTCGAGCCGGGCCGCTACTCCACGTGCTTCCCGTCGACCAAGGGGGCGGACTACGGGGACTTCGGGCAGGGCGACGGCGTCTTCGTCGTCTGCTCGATGACGAACGCCTTCCAGGTCGGCGCGATCGCGCACACGGCACTCGCGTTGAGCGGCCCGATCGCCGACGGCGCGACCGTCAAGGTCACGCTGGCCCGACGGCCGTACGACGACAACGGCGGCAACCAGACGCTGACCATCACGCTCGGCACCCCGCCGGCGAGTACGGGCGGCAGCGGCGGCTCGTCGGGCGGTTCGTCCGGCGGTTCCAGCGGCGGGACTTCGGGCGGGTCCTCGGGCGGTGACACCGGCGGTGCGTCGGGCGGCGCGTCCGGCGGTTCCTCGGGCGGAAGTACGTCCGGCACGTCCGGTGGCACGGCCTCGGGCAGCACGGGCTCGTCGACGTCCGGCACTTCGGGCGGACACCTCGCGAGCACCGGCGGCGGGTCGTCGGTCGAACCGCTGCTGCTCGGCAGCATCGGCCTCGTCGTGGCCGGCGGCGGCGTGCTGGCGGTCGTGGTCGTCCGCCGCAGGCGGGCCGCGGGGCAGGCCCAAACGGCCTGACCGCAGGGCGAGTTCACCCCCCCCCGGAAGGACCAGGGGCCACACGCGTCCCTCGTGCATCCCGGGCGTGGAGCTACGTGTCGGTTGGTCGAGGGGGCGGCCGGAAGGCCGCCCCCGAACGTGTTGAAGGGGGAGGCATGGTTTCCACACGTGGCCTGCGCGTCGGCGCGTGCGCGGTAGCCGTCCTGGTGGCCGTGGGGGCGGCGGGCGCGGCCTCGGCGGCGCACGGAGACTGGCCGGAGTGGCGGCTCGTGGACTCCGGGACGAGCGCGCTGGAGATGCCGGGCACGCAACCGACGACGATCACCAAGCACTTCGCGGCGGAGAGCGCCTACCCCCGCCCGCAGCTGCAGCAAGTGGCGTTCGACGGCACCGGCCTGCCGGACCACGTGAGGATCAGGCCGGTCGGCGGCTCCTGCTCCGCGGACGGCGCGAAGTTCACCTGCCGCGCCGACGGGAGGGTGCCCGACCTCGAGGTCCTCGCGGAACCGGGCGTGAAGGCGGGCGCGCAGGCCCGCGTCAAGGTCGAGGCCTCGGCGGGCAACCGCACGGTGACCTCGTTCGTGGACGTGTCGGTCGGCGGCCTCGTGCTCGAACCCGCGAAGCCGGTGACCGGTGCCACGCCGGGCGGCACCGTCGACGCGCCGCTCGCGGTCTACAGCCAGGGCGTGGAACCGGCGAGGTTCTCGGTGACCCTCAGCGCGCACTTCGAGGGCATCGGGCACACCGAGGAGTACAGCAACTGCATGTACGAGAGGACGCCGGGCTTCGGCACGATGCAGTGCCTGGTCGAGCAGCCGCTCGAAAGGGGCGTGGTGTACGTCCCGTCCTCGCCGGTCGGGCTGGTCGTCCCGGCCGACGCGGCGACCACCCAGGTCACCGCCAAGGTGGGGCTCGACGGACAGCAGTGGTTCGACGACCTGAAGCAGAACACCGCCCTCCACCGCGGGACCGGCGCGAAGCGCCTCGAGTTCGTCGAGCGCTCGGCCCCGTCCGGCGCGACCGCGGACACCTCCACGGTCATGCCGGTGCGGACCACGCTCACCGCGGACTACACCGTCGTCGACGGCGCGGTCGAGAATAGGGCGTACGAGTACGACGGCAAGGCGTTCCTCGACATACGCTTCGACTACGCGAACGTCGGCCGCGGCACCTTCTACGGGGAGCACTTCTCGGCCCGGCTCGACCTCCCGCCGGGCGTCACCTTCCTGCGCGACGGCGTCAACTGGACCGCGTGCGCCCCGTCGGATCCGGCGGTCGACTACGCGGGTCTCGGCAAGGGCGACGGCACGTGGTACTTCTGCGCCCTGTCGGGGCCCGAGGCCGGCGGGCGCGCGGCACTCGACACCTGGCTCGTGGCCGATCCGGGCGTGGAGGGCGGCACCGCGACGCTCACCTTCTCCGCCGCGCCGTTCGACGCCGACCCCGGTAACAACGTCGCGACGCTGGTCCTGACGCCGGCGACCGGGGGCAGGACGGCCGACAGCGGCGGCGGCTCCGGCGCGGTGCCGCTGCTGCTCGGCAGCCTGGCCCTGGTCGGCGCCGGCGGTACGTCGCTCGGGGTCGTCGGGCACCGCAGGCGCCGCCTCGTCGCGCGCGCGGGTGACGGTGCTTGACCGTGACACCCCTATTCGAGTACGGACCTCGTCCGGCACGCAGGTAGCCTTGCCTGGTGACCGAGAACGCCCAGGCCGACGCCGTGCCGACCGCCGAGCTGTCCGACGACCTCCCCGAGCAGATGCGGGTCCGCCGCGAGAAGCTCGAGCGCCTCAAGCAGGAGGGCGTCGACCCGTACCCCGTCGGGTTCCCGCGCACCACCACGGTCGCCGAGCTGCGTACGCGGTTCCCCGACCTGGAGCCGGACACCCAGACCGGCGAGCGCGTCGGCCTGACCGGCCGCGTCGTGCTGTACCGCACGGGCGGCAAGCTGTGCTTCGCCACGCTGCGCGACGGCAGCGGCGACCTCCAGGTGATGGTGTCGCTGGACAAGGTCGGCGCGGACTCGCTGGCGGCCTGGAAGGCGAACGTCGACCTGGGCGACCACGTCGGCGTCGAGGGCGAGGTCATCACGTCCAAGCGCGGCGAGCTGTCCGTGATGGTCGACAGCTGGGCGATCACCGCCAAGTGCCTTCGCCCGCTGCCGGACAAGCACAAGGGCATGACCGACCCCGAGGCGCGCGTGCGCATGCGCTACGTCGACCTCATCGTCAACGACGAGTCCCGCCGGATCCTGCGCACCCGCAGCGAGATCGTGCGGTCCGTCCGCGAGTGGTTCAACGGCCGCGACTTCCTCGAGGTCGAGACGCCGATGCTGCAGCCGATCCACGGCGGCGCGACCGCGCGTCCGTTCGTCACGCACATCAACGCGTACGACATGGACCTCTACATGCGCATCGCGCCCGAGCTCTACCTCAAGCGGCTCGTGGTCGGCGGCGCGGAGAAGGTCTACGAGATCAACCGCAACTTCCGCAACGAGGGCGCGGACGCCACGCACAACCCCGAGTTCACGATGCTCGAGGCGTACGAGGCGTACGGCGACTACAACACGATGGCCGAGGTCACCCGCGAGGTGTACCAGTACACGGCGGAGCGGGTGTTCGGCCGGCAGGTGTTCGAGTGGAACGGCAAGGAGATCGACATCTCCGGCGAGTGGCCGTCCATCACCGTGTACGGCTCGGTGTCCGAGGCGGTCGGCGAGGAGCTGACCCCGGAGACCGCGATCGAGCAGGTCCGCAAGATCGCCGACCAGCGCGGCATCGAGTGGGACAAGGCCTGGGGCCAGGGCAAGTTGGTCCAGGAGCTGTTCGAGGAGCTCGTCGAACACACCATCGTGCAGCCGACGTTCGTGCGCGACTACCCGATCGAGACGTCGCCGCTGACCCGCCGGCACCGGGAGACCCCGGGCCTGGCCGAGAAGTGGGACCTGATCGGCTTCGGCATGGAGCTCGGCACCGCGTACTCGGAGCTCGTCGACCCGATCGAGCAGCGCAGCCGGCTCACCGCGCAGTCGCTCCTGGCGGCCGGCGGCGACGTCGAGGCGATGCAGCTCGACGAGGACTTCCTGCGCGCCCTCGAGTACGCCATGCCGCCCAGCGGCGGCCTCGGCCTCGGTATCGACCGCATGGTGATGGCCTTCACCGGGCGGAACATCCGCGAGACCATCCTCTTCCCGCTTGTGAAGCCGGAGTAAGCACATGGACGTCCTTGCCGCAATCGTTCCGTCGGCCGTGGTCGCCGCGCTGTTCATCGGCGTGATGGTGACGATCTTCCGGAGCACCGACCCACGGCGCTCGCGCGACGACGCGGGCGGCAAGGGCGACTGACCCGCGCCCGGCATGACGCACAACGCCCCAGGGCGGGACACCGGTCCAACGGTGTCCCGCCCTGGGGCTTTTCACATGCTTTCTGCGTGCTTGTCGCGCGCGCTGGGCGTCAGACGTCGACGCCCTTGGACCGCAGGAACGCGTCCGGGTTGACGTCCGAGCCGTAGTTCGGGCCGGTGCGGACCTCGAAGTGCAGGTGCGGGCCGGTCGAGTTGCCGGTCGAGCCCGACAGCGCGATCTGCTGGCCGGCGGTGACCTTCTGGCCCGCCGACACGGAGAACTTCGACAGGTGGCCGTACTGGGTGTAGTGCCCGTCGGCGTGCTTGATGACGACCTCGTTGCCGTACGCGCCGCCCCAGCCGGTCTTGACGACGGTGCCGGCCGCGACGGCCTTGACCGACGTGCCCATGCCCGCCGAGAAGTCCTCGCCGGTGTGGCCGTGCGACCAGTGCGAGCCCGAGCGGCCGTAGCTGCCGTGCGGGGCGCCGTCGACGGGACGGACCCAGCCGGACGGCGACGTGGCCGGCGCCTCGCTCGCGGCGGCCGGGGCGGGGGCCACGGCGGCCTGCGCGGCAGCGGCAGCAGCAGCGGCAGCCGCGTCCGCGGCGGCCTGCTCAGCGGCGGCCGCCTTGGCCGCGGCCTCGGCGGCCAC
>NZ_JASAOI010000027.1 GCF_029953285.1 Yinghuangia seranimata
CGCGATCGCCCCCGCCCCGCCGTCGAGGCCGCGGCGCAGCAGGCCGGCCGCGGCCCGGTCGGGCGCCAGCCGGTCGGGGGCCGCGCGGTCGGTGCCGGCGGGCAGGTGGGCGGCCGCCTCGTCGGCGTCCTCCAGCAGCCGGGCCTCGGCGAGCAGGTCGAGCAGCCGCCGGGTGCGGCCGTGCGGCACGCCGAAGTGGTCGCCCGCCGCGTACAGGTCCTCGGGGGTACGGGTGCCGTCGACGCGGTCGAGGAGCCGTGCGGTCGGCGGGTCCAGCCCGGCGACGAGGACGGCGCGGGCCGGGTCGGCGCCGAGCTGCAGGGTGTCGTGGTCGCGCCACAGGCGGACGAGGGCGGTGCGCAGGCGTGGTCTCATGCCCGGCACTGTGGCCGAAAGCCGGACGACCCCGGTGTTCGTCGTCCACAGGGCCGGTAGGACTATCAGCCTTATTCGGCATGGAATCACCGGAAAATTCGGCAAAACGGACGGTTGTGGGTATCGAACGCGGGCGATTTGTGGACGCGGCGGCGAAGCAACGGCTCCTGACGCGCGCTGTTGGGTAACGTCTGGTTGTGGCCGCCGATCCCGGGGCCGGGCGCTCCGCCGTGCCCGGAAACCCGCCTGACAACGCCGTCGAGGTCCGAAGGAGCACCCGACGGCGCCGTACTGTGTCGGCCTATCGCGACGGGGACCGCACGGTCGTGCTGCTGCCCGCGCGGATGTCCGCGGCCGAGGAGCAGCGCTGGGTCGGGATAATGCTCGACCGCCTCGCCGCCCAGGAGAAGCGCCGCCGGCCCAGCGACGACGTGCTCGCCCAGCGGGCCCGCGAACTGTCCGACCGCTACCTCGGCGGCCGCGCCGTGCCGACCACCGTGCGCTGGGTCGACAACCAGAACACCCGCTGGGGCTCGTGCACGCCGCTGGACGCGTCCATCAGACTGTCCAGCCGCCTCCAGGGCATGCCGCCGTACGTCGTCGACTACGTGCTGCTGCACGAGCTCGCGCACCTGCTGGTCCCCGGGCACGGGCCGCGGTTCTGGACCCTGCTCGCGGCGTACCCGCGCACCGAACGGGCGCGCGGTTATCTGGAAGGTGTCGCGGCGTCCGGCGGGCTGGGCCTGTCGGACGAGGACGACGACGTCGAGGGCCCGCACGAGGTCGAGGACCACCCGTCGGGCCCGGACGACGCCGCAGCCGAGCCGGTCGACGGCGCCTCCGGGGGCGCCGAGGGGCCCGACCCGCAGCCGCACTCGCGCGCGAGCGCCGCCGAGGGCGGCCGCGCCCACCGCGGCGCCACCGGCCGCCCGCCGCGTCCGCACAGCGGCTGATCCCGCGGTCTCGTTCGCCTGGCGTTCCACCCGACGGGCCCGCACGGCCGCGCCGCGGCCGCGGCGCACGCCCGAACGGCGCGCACCCGAACGGATGGTGGGTTCCCGGGCCCCCGGTTCCGTCGCGGCAGCGGTCGCGCACGTAATACCGTGAGCCCGCAGTCGGTGTGGGCGGCGCCATCGCGGGGGCGGTGCGCGGAACCGCGGACGCCGCACCCACGTCGGGATTCGACGGGGGAACAACGGGGCCGAGGGACCGGGCTCGGCCGGGGCCGGGATGTTGTAGCGTGCCGTGCGCGGTGGGGGTCGATGCCCGGATGGGCCCCTTCTGACGGGAAGGGAGCCACGAGGTGGTCGAGTTCAGGAAGGGTCAGAAGGCCAAGCTGTCCGATCTGACCCCGGGAACCGATCTGTACGTCGGCCTGCGGCTTGACGCCCCCGGTCTGACGTTCGACATCAGCTGCTTCGGCCTGGACGCGAACGACCGGTTGTCCGACGACCGGTACTTCGTCTTCTTCAACCAGCCGAAGTCGCCGGAGGAGTCGATCCAGCTGCTCGGCGCGCAGGCCGGCGACCAGGAGTCGTTCCGGGTCACGCTCGACCGCGTGCCGCCGCAGATCGGGAAGCTCGCGTTCACCGCGACGATCGACGGCAACGGCCAGATGTCGCAGGTCGGCTCCGGCTACATCCGCATTGCGGTCGGCGGCCAGGAGGTCCTCCGGTACGCGTTCACCGGTGCCGAGTTCAGCACCGAGCGCGCCATCATGATCGCGGACATCTACCGCAAGGAGCCGGCCGTCTGGCGCGTCGCCGCCGTCGGCCAGGGCTTCGACGGCGGGCTCCAGGCGCTCCTGGAGAACTTCGGCGGCGAGGCGCTCGAGGACGAGCCCGCCGCGCCGCCGCAGCAGCAGGCGCCGTCGTTCGCGCCGCCACCCGCCGCGCCGCAGCCGCCCGCGCCCAGCTTCCAGCAGCCCCCGGCGCCGCAGTTCCAGCAGCAGCCGCCGGCCCCGAACTTCGGCCCGCCGCCCGGCGCCCCCCAGCAGGACCAGTTCCAGCCGATCGCCGTCCAGGGCGCCCAGCAGGGCATGGGCATGCAGCCGCCGCCCGGGCAGTTCCAGCAGCCCGGTATGCCGCCGCCGCAGGGCATGCCGATGGGGATGCCGCCGCAGGGCCAGATGGCGCCCCCCGTGCCGCAGCAGGGCATGCCGATGGGCATGCCGCCCCAGCAGGGGATGCCCCCGCAGGGCATGCCCGGCCAGTTCCCCGGCCAGCCCGGTATGCCCCCGCAGCAGGGGATGCCGCCGCAAGGCATGCCGATGGGCCAGCCCGGCGCGCCGATGGGCGCGGACCAGACGTACCAGTACGGCCTCACACAGTTCGCCGAGGTCCAGGGCGGGCAGCGCTGGACGCAGCAGAACACGAAGATGGTCAAGGCCCTCGTGAGCCGCAGCGGCGCGAAGGTCATCGCGCGCTCCGGCAGCATGGTCGCGTACCAGGGCAAGGTCGAGTTCAAGCGCACGACGCAGGGCTCGGCGCAGGGTCAGAGCCGCCTCCAGGCATGGGGCACCAACCGGCTCACCGGCCAGACCATGGAGCTCATGCGCTGCGAGGGCGACGGCGAGGTGTTCTTCGCCGAGGACGCCGGCTACCTGCACGTCGTCGAGCTCGGCGGTCAGCGGCTGTGCGTCAACGCGCAGAACCTGCTCGCGTGGGACGACGGCCTCCAGCTGGAGCCGCGCCGCATCGAGGGCCAGGGCATCCCGGGCGGCGGCCTCTTCGTGCAGACGGTGTCCGGCAACGGCACCTGCATCGTGAAGACGCTGGGCACCCCGATGGTCCTGCCGGTCAACCCCGGCGCGCCGACCTTCGCGGACTCGAACGCGATCGTGGCGTGGACCGACGGCATGCAGGTGTCCACCAGCACCGCCGTGCGCGTGCGGCGCACCGCGTACCCCGGCCACAGCGGCGAGACCGTGTCGCTGCAGTTCCGCGGCATGCAGGGGCACTTCATCGTCGTCCAGCCGTACGAGGTGTGAGGGAACCATGGATCAGCAGATGATCGCGGCGTACGGCCAGACCGCCCCGACCGCGCGCATGCAGGCGCACGGCAACAAGATCTGCCGCGTCGCCATGCAGCAGGGCTACGACCTGTTCGCCAAGCAGGGCTCGATGATCGCCTACACGGGCTTCATCACCTTCAACCCGTGGCGCGACTCGCGCGGCCAGCGTGCCCGCGGCGCGATCACGGGCGAGAAGGTCGAGCTCATGCAGTGCACCGGGCAGGGCGACCTGTACCTCGCCGACTACGGCGCCGACGTCGTCATGCTCCAGCTGAACGGCGAGGCGCTCTCGGTCAACGGGGCGAACATCCTGGCGTTCGACGCGCAGCTCACCAAGAGCATCGAGTCGATCCCGGGCCTGGCCGCCAAGTTCAGCGGCAACGGCATGTTCAACATCAAGCTCGAAGGCACCGGGTGGGTGGCCATCACCACCCAGGGCACGCCGGTCGTGCTCAACCCGGGCGAGCGCGAGACGTACGTCGACCCCGACGCGCTGGTCGCGTGGTCCAGCGGGCTCCGAGTGAAGACCAAGAGCTCGATGCGGGCGATGAACCTGATCGGCCGCGGCAGCGGCGAGGCCATGCAGGTCGCGTTCACGGGCAGCGGCTACGTCGTCGTCCAGCCGTCCGAGGACTCCACCGACCGCTTCCACATCCGCGGCTGAGCAGGGGAGGGATTTCTGTGCAGAGCTCGCTTTTCGCGCACGGCCCGGTCCAGTCGCAGGACCGCTGGGCGCTGCAGAACAGCCAGATGCTGAAGATCGACCTGGGCGGCCAGATGCGCGACGTGCTCGCGCGCAAGGGCACCATGGTCGCGTTCCAGGGCGGCGTCGACTTCGACGGCCACCTCCAGTCGGGCGGCGAGCGCATGGCCGCCACCGCGACCGGTGAAGAGCTGAACCTGATGCGCTGCTTCGGCGCGGGGACCGTGTACCTCGCGAACCTGGCGCAGAGCATCCACGTGCTCGACCTGAACCACGAGGGCATCACCGTGGACGGGCAGTACGTGCTGGCCCTCGACCCGACGCTCAGCTGGAACGTGGTGCGCGTCGAGTCCGACCAGGGCATCGCCGCGGTCGGCGGCGGCTACAACCTGGAGATCGGCGGCCAGGGCAAGCTGGCGATCATGACCTCGGGCAAGCCGCTCGTCATGCAGGTCACCCCGCAGCAGGAGGTGTTCGCCGACGCGGACGCCGTCGTCGCCTGGAGCACGAGCCTGGTGACGCGCATGGAGGCGCAGCTGACCTCGCAGCGCGTGTGGAGCCGCCGCGGCGGCACCGGCGAGGGCTGGAACATGAGCTTCCAGGGCCAGGGCTACGTCCTGGTGCAGCCCAGCGAGCTGCTTCCGCCGACGGTGTTCCAGCAGGCGGCGCAGGGCTTCCTCGCCAACCGCGGTCTGGGGCAGCAGGGCGGCATGCGCGGCAACACGTGGGGCGCCTGACCCGCACCGCGTGACACGACGCCGAAGAGGCACCGCGCGGACCCGGGCGGTGCCTCTTCGCATGCGGGATGTGCCGCGCCGTCAGCCGGTCAGCTTCGCGGCGTCCGCGACCAGGCGGCGGACCGAGTCGTCGGTCGGGTCCGGGAGCGCGTCGATCGGGAACCAGCGCAGGTCGAGGGACTCGTCGCTGATCGCGGCGACCGAGCCGGGCGGCGCGATCGCGGCGTACTGGACGTCGAAGTGCACGCTCCACTGGTCGGGGCCGCCGCAGCGCACGTCGTGCCGGTCGAGCCGGACGGGCTCGGGCAGCAGCCGCAGCCCCGCGATGCCGGACTCCTCGACGGCCTCACGCAGCGCGGCCTCGGCGAGCGCGCCGTCGCCGTCCTCGCAGTGCCCGCCGGTCTGCAGCCAGAGCCCCACCTTGGGGTGCAGCGTGAGCAGCACACGCCCCTCGGCCGGGTCGACGACGACGGCACTCGCGGTCAGGTGACCCTCCTGGCGCGTGCGCGACATCGCGTCGGCGTACGTCGCGAGGTGCTCCAGATACGCGTCCCGCAGCGCCCCCTGCCCCGGGTCCGGGGCGGCCCAGGCTGCGAGGACGCGCGCCGCGTCCGCGTGCAGCGTCGTGGACGGAAGTGCACTGTCGTGTGAGCTCACAGGCGGCCGATCTGTCGCGACGGGTCGGGTCGCCGACGATCCTGCCACGCGAACGACCCCCCGACGGACGGCCAGAGCCGACGAGGCCGATCGAGGCGCAGTATCCCTCGCGCGCCGCCCAGGGGCTGTCTGGCGGATCTCTTCGGCAAGCCCGCACGTGGCCCGTGCGCGCTGCGCCGGGTCTGGAAACGCCGCGGAGCGAGCGCAGCCGGTGAGGAGGGCCGCCTAGGCCGCTCTGGGCCCGCGCCGACGAGGGGTGTACACGGCGGCACCCGCGTGCGGGACCGTTCGCCGACGGGCCCCGCAGGCGGGTGGAGCGCTGCTTGGCGAGATCGTCGGCCTTCAGCTGCGCCCGCCGACTCGGGGGCTGCCTGCGCCGCCAGCCGCACCGCCACGCCGCCCCGCAGGCCCGTCGTGTCGGTGTGCCGTGCGGCCAGTCGAATGCCGCCCCTTGCGAGGTCATCCGGCATCGTCGGGTCGGCCGAGCGTTGTCGGCGCGCTACGACTGTCGGGCCGCGGCCGGACCGTACGACCGAGGCCCGACGCCGCCCGACGTGCGACCTTGCCGGAACGCAGCCGCCCGTGGGCGACGTGCTGGACCAGGACGCCGAGGCCCGCCGCATGCAGCTCGGGCAGCCAGCGGTCACGGAACCGGCATGGGGCGGCCTTGCGGATGGGGGCGGTCCGGCGGCACATGTCGCGTCGCCGGACCGGCGTCATCGGCTACTTGGCGTCGTCCTCGCCCTTGTCGTCCTTCTCGTCGGTCTTCTGGTCGTCCTTCTTGGCGTCGCGTTCGCCTTCCAGGGCCTCCAGGTCGGCCTGCATCTGGGCGGCGAGGGCGGAGATGTCGAGTTCCTCGCGGTGGACGAAGCCGTCCGGGTCGTCGAGGTCGTCGGCTGTCGGGAGCATGTCGGGGTGGGCCCACAGGGCGTCGCGGCCCTCGATGCCGCGGGCGTCCGCGAGGGAGGCCCACAGGCGCGAGGCGTCCCGCAGGCGGCGGGGGCGCAGCTCGAGGCCGACCAGGGTGGCGAAGGTCTGCTCGGCCGGGCCGCCGGTCGCGCGGCGGCGGCGGAGGGTCTCGCGGAGGGCGTCCGCGGACGGCAGGCGCGGCGCGGCGGCCGCGTGGACGACCGCGTCGACCCAGCCCTCGACGAGCGCCAGGGCGGTCTCCAGGCGGGCCAGCGCGGCCTTCTGCTCGGGCGTCTCCTCGGGCTCGAAGAGGCCCTGCGTGAAGGCCTCCTGCAGCGCCTCGGGGTTGGTCGGGTCGATGCGCCCGGCGGCCTCCTCCAGGCGGCTCATGTCGACCTTGATGCCGCGCGCGTACGCGTCGACCGCGCCGAACAGGTGCCGGCCCAGCCACGGCACGTGCGCGAAGAGCCGCTGGTGGGCCGCCTCGCGCAGCGCCAGGTAGAGGCGCACCTCGTCCTGCGGCAGGCCGAGCCCGGCGCCGAACTCGGCCAGGTTCGCGGGCAGCAGCGCGGCGCGCCCGGCCGGCCCGATCGGCAGGCCGATGTCGGCGGAGCCGACGACCTCGCCGGCCAGCGCGCCGAGCGCCTGCCCGACCTGGGCACCGAACATCGCGCCGCCCATGCCGCGCATCATGCCGATCAGCGGCCCGGCCATCTGCTGCATCTCGTCGGGCATCATCTCGCCCATCGCGCTGACGACGCGGGTGGCGAGCGGTTCGACGAGCTCCTTCCACTGCGGGAGCGTCGCCTCGATCCACTCGGCGCGGCTCCACGCCAGCGTGGTGGACGCGCCGGACGGCAGCGGGGTGGCCTCGTCGAGCCACAGCTCGGCGAGCCGCACCGACTCCTCGACCGCGGTGCGGTCGACCTGGCCGACGCTCGCGTCGCCGCCCTTCTGGGCGACGGTCTGCCGGGCGATGTCGTGCGCGAGGTCCCAGTTGACCGGGCCGCCCTCGTAGGACAGCAGCTTGCCCAGCTGCTGGAAGGCCGCGCCGAGGTCGGCCGGGTTCATGTTGCCGAACAGCGCGCCGAACGGGTTGTCGGGGTCGTTGGGGTTGCCGAACGGGTCGAACCCGCCCGGACCGCCCGGACCACCCGGTCCGCCGGGCCCCGAGGGTCCGCCGGGGCCCTTGCCCCCGCCGGAGCCCTCCGCGCCCGAACCGCCGAAACCGAAGCCCGGGGAACTACCGGACCCGCCTGACGCGTCGGAGGAACCAGGGTCGCGGTCGGGGTTGTCGCCGCCGCCCGACGGCTTGCCGAAACCGAAGGGGAAGTCACCCATGACGGCCGTGTCCTCCTTGCCGACCCCCGTCGCCGGGGGTGTGGGGGCGGTGGCCTGCCAGGCCCGCCGCGCCTCGTTCGACCTGCCCCGGGGCACGGACGGCGCATCGACGGGGGCGCGGATCGGCGCCTCGCGTGATGGTCACGGCCACACCTCGGGCAGGATGGATTGCGGATGCTGCGTCATGTGCGCTCTCGGTACGCGGACCCGGCCGGCTTCCGGGCGGGTCGGCGTAAGCGAACCGCACGTACCAAACTAACCACGGGAGGCGGTCAGTGAGTTCCCAGCCTCCTCGCGTTCGCTCTCGGCGGAGTGAGCGGAACCAGACGGCCGAGCGGCCCTTGGAGGACGACATCGACACGTCCCGACGCGGGATGGGCCCGGGTGTGCGCCCGGTCGTGGCGGTCACCGGCGCGGCATCCGGGATCGGCCATCGGGTGGCCCTGCTGCTGTCCGAGAACGAGCAGGTCAAGCGGCTGATCGCGATCGACGAGCGGCGCGGCGACATCCCCGGCGCGCAGTGGCGGATCATGGACGTCCGGGACCCGGCGCTGGCGGGCCGGCTGGACGGCGTGGACGTCGTGCTGCACCTGGACCTGGACCTGTCGCTCGACTCCGAGCCGCGGGCACGCGGCGCGCGGAACGTGCGCGGCACCCAGACGGTCCTGACCGCGGCGGCCGCCGCGGGGGTGCCACGTGTCGTGCTGTGCACCTCGGCGATGGTCTACGGCGCGCTCCCGGAGAACGAGACGCCGCTGGACGAGGACGCGCCGCTGAAGGCGACCGCCGACGCGTCGCTGGTCGGCGACCTGCTGGAGATCGAGGAGCTGGCGGCCCGCGCGCCCCGTGCGCACCGGGCGCTCAACGTGACCGTGGTGCGCCCCGCCACGCTGGTCGGCGGCCCCGAGGCGGACAGCGTGCTGACCCGGCACTTCGAGGCGCCGCGGCTGCTGGTCGTGTCGGGCAGCCGTCCGCGCTGGCAGTTCTGCCACGTCGACGACCTCGCCTCCGCGCTGGTGTACGCGGCGCTCGGCAAGGTCGAGGGGGTCGTGACGGTCGCCTCGGAGGGCTGGCTCGAGCAGGAGGAGGTCGAGGAGCTGTCCGGCATGCGCAGGATGGAGCTGCCGGCCTCGCTCGCGCTGGGCACCGCGGAGCGGCTGCACCGGCTGGGCCTGACCCCGGCGCCGGCGGGCGACCTGGCGTACACGATGCACGGCTGGGTGGTGCCGTCGACGCGGCTGCGGGACGCCGGCTGGCGCCCGCTGTGGACGAACGAGCTCGCGTTCGCGGCGCTGCTGGAGGACGTCGCGGGCCGCCACGCCCTCGTCGCCCGCCGCCTGGGCCGCAAGGACGCCACCACGCTCGGCGCGGCGGGTGCGACGGTGGCCCTCATCGGCACCGCGGCGATCGTGCGGAAGGTGCGCAAGCGCCGCGGTATCTGACCGCCCGCCGGGGGTCCGACCCGGCGGGCCGCCGCGCGGCCCTGGCGTGGCCGGGTGGGACGGCTCGGGGCATACTGCGCCGCATGGGCAAGGACATGGATACGGACAAGGGCGCGGGGTCGATCAGACTCCTCGAGATCCGGGACACCCCGCTGTCGGTCGACGAGGTGTTCGCCGCGGTCGGCGACCCGACCGCGGGCGGCACGGCGCTGTTCGTCGGCACGGTGCGCGACCACGACGGCGGCCAGTCGGTCACCTCGCTGGAGTACTCGGCGCACCCGAGCGCGGCGGACGAGCTGCGCCGCATCGCCGAGAAGGTGGCGGCGGACTATCCGGTGAAGGCGCTCGCCGCGGTGCACCGGGTGGGCCGTCTGGAGATCGGCGACCTCGCGGTGGTGGTGGCGGTCTCGTGCCCGCACCGCGGTGAGGCGTTCGAGGCGTGCCGGAAGCTGATCGACACGCTCAAGCACGAGGTGCCGATCTGGAAGCACCAGCACTTCGCGGACGGCACGTCGGAGTGGGTCGGCGCCTGCTGAGCCGCGTCCCGCCACGCGTGTTCGGCGGGTCGGGTGAACCGACCCGTTGTCCGAAATGCGACCCCTGATCGCGATAGATACGATTTACGCACTATTCCGTTTCGCGTGGGCGGGGGTGCGGCATGGCAGCGATCGTGGGCTGGTGGGCCATCCCGGCGGTCGCATTGGCCGCCGTCATCCTGTGGGCCGTATGGCGCGGCCGCCCCCGCAAACCCGCGGGGATGCGCGAAACCGTCGCGCACTACGAGCAGTTCCAAGCGGTGTTGACCCGCGTTGTCGAGGCCGAGCCGGGCGGCACCCCGGACGGTCGCGCTGCCGCGGCCCGCGACGTGCCGTAGTGTCGCGCACATGTCGCGTCGCTCCGCCACCCTGGCCGTCTCGGGCCTGCTGTTGATAGCCATGGTGTTCGCCGTGCTGACCACGGCGGTCCCGTACGGCGAGCTGAGCCCGGGGCCGACCGTGAACACCCTGTCGCCGAACTACCAGGGCAAGCCGGTCATCGAGGTCGAGGGCCACGAGACGTTCCCGGCCAGCGGGCACCTCAACATGACGACCGTCTCGGTCACCAGCAAGAGCTTCGACATGCCCCTGTTCCAGGCGTTCATCGGCTGGGCCAAGGACGACGCCGACGTCGTCAAGAAGAACGACCTCTACCCGGACGACAAGACCGAGAAGCAGGTCGAAGAGGAGAACGCCGAGGAGTTCACCTCCTCCCAGCAGCACGCCAAGGTCGCCGCATTCGACTACCTGTACGCGAACGGCCTGATCAGCCAGCCCGTCACCCGGCACATCATCGTCAAGACGGTGTCCAAGGACATGCCCGCCACCGGCAAGCTGCACGCGGGCGACATCATCCTGTCCATCGACGGAACGCCGATCAAGACGACCGGCGACGTCGGCGCAGCGATCACCAAGCACAAGGCCGGCGAGACCGTGCGGTTCGTCGTCGACCCCGAGGACGCCCGCGGCACCCAGCGCACCATCGACATCACCACGACCGCCGCCCCCCAGGACGGTCACGCCGTGGTCGGCATCACGCCGGGCGTGCTGCCGGAGTTCCCGTTCAAGGTGACGATCCACCTGGAGGACGTCGGCGGCCCCAGCGCCGGCCTGATGTTCGCGCTCGGCATCGTCGACATCCTCAGCCCCGGCGACCTGACCGGCGGGAAGTTCGTGGCCGGCACCGGCACGATCGACGACGACGGCGGTGTCGGCCCGATCGGCGGCGTCCAGATGAAGACGATCGCCGCGCAGCGGGCCGGCGCCAAGTACTTCCTGACGCCGGCCGACAACTGCAGCGAGGCGGTCAAGAACAAGCCCGGCGGCCTCACCCTCGTCCGGGTGGAGTCGCTGAACGACGCCCTGAACGCGCTCAAGGTCATCAGCAGCGGCCAGGGCACCCTCACGGAGTGCACGGCCGACACGCACAACGGCTGACCCGGAGGGTCAGGCGGGTCAGGCGGGTCAGGAGAAGGTCGCCTCGAGGGCCTCGGCGAGCCCCGGCACCAGCGAGGCGCCGGACAGCACCTCGGTGTCCTCGTCCTTGTCGCGCAGCCGCAGGACCGACTCGCGGGAGCCGTCGCGCATCACGCCGACCGCGATGCGCACCTCCTGCCGGTCCGGGCGGGCCGCGACCCACGCCGCGATCTCCTCGTCGGTGCCGGACGTCGGCAGCTCGGCCTCGGCGGCCGGCGGCAGCATCAGCCGCTCGACGACGATGGCGCAGCCGAGTACCGCGTCCGGCCAGGCGATGCCGGCCAGGAACTCGTCGATCGGCGTCTCGGCCGGGATCTCGTCCTGCTCGATCGGGGTCAGCGTGGTCGGCGCGCCCTCCTCGGCGGCCAGGCCCAGGTCCTGCGCGAGCTGCGGCTCGGAGCGGACCAGGGCGGCGGTGTCGACGAGCGCGTACAGGCGGGCGGGCTGGTCCCACCCGAACGCCGACACGTGGCGCTCGATCTCCACGACGGCCTGGGTCAATGCAACGGTCATGGCTCCATCATCCCGGTATCCGGACGCTCCTCCGCACAGGCCGCCGGACACCGCCCTCACCGGGCCCCGCAAGGCCCTGTGAGGCCCTGTGAGGCCCCGCGGGCGTCCCGTCCCTCGGACAGTTCAGCCGTGTCGGTGGGGAACCATGTCAAGGCTCGGTAAGTTGACACGTCGAGCGCCGACCGGGCGCAACCAGGTAATGATCGAGGTGCGCACCCTTGGTTTTTCAGATGCCCGAACGTGGCGACCCCCGGGGTCGCCGTATCAGATTGGGAGCCCCGTCCCGTCGGCTGCGGACCCTGCTGCTGACTCTCGGCATCATCGCGGTGCTGGTTGTCGCGTGGATCCTGTTCGCCAACTTCTGGACGGACTGGCTCTGGTACAAGTCCGTCGGCTACGGCAACGTCTTCACCACCAAGCTGTGGACGCGCCTGGGGCTCTTCCTGGTGTTCGGCGTCCTCATGGCCGCGGCCGTGGGCCTCAACATGTACTTCGCGTACCGGTTGCGCCCGCAGTTCCGCGGCATGTCCCTCGAACAGCAGAGCCTGGACCGGTACCGCTCGGCGCTCGCCCCCTTCCGCGTGTGGATCCTCGCCGGCCTGTCCGTGATCGTCGGCATCATCGCCGGCACGTCCGCGGCCGGGCACTGGAGCACGTGGCTGCTCTTCGTCAACGGGGTGTCCTTCGGGGTCAAGGACCCGCAGTTCCACAAGGACGTCTCGTTCTTCGCGTTCGACCTGCCGTTCTACCGGTTCCTGGTGGACTTCGCGTTCATCGCGGTCGTGGTCGGCCTGATCGTCGCGGTGCTCACCCACTACCTGTACGGCGGCCTCCGCGTGCAGAGCCCGGGCGCCCGCGCGACCCCCGCGGCGCAGGCGCACCTGTCGCTGCTGCTCGGCCTGTTCGTGCTGCTCAAGGCCATCGCCTACTGGCTCGACCGGTACGCGCTCGCGGTGCACTCGGGTGACTTCAAGGAGGCCACCCAGTTCACCGGTCTCCGGTACACCGACGCCAACGCCGTGCTGCCCGCGAAGACGATCCTGTTCATCGTCGCGCTGATCTGCGCGGTGCTGTTCTTCGTCAACGTCTTCCGCCGCACCTGGGCGCTGCCGATCATCGGCTTCGGGCTGATGGTGCTGTCCGCGGTGCTGATCGGCGGGCTGTACCCGTTCATCGTCGAGCGCTTCCAGGTCAAGCCGAACCAGCAGGCCAAGGAAGCCAAGTACATCGAGTACAACATCAAGGCGACGCGGGACGCGTACGGCATCGCCGATGTGAACGCCGAGGGCTACGCGGGCTCCACCGACACCAAGGCCGGCCTGGTGGACGAGGCCCGCGGAGCCGCGAGCATCCGCCTGCTGGACCCGAACGTCGTCGGCCCGACGTTCCAGCAGCTCCAGCAGCTGAAGCAGTTCTACGGCTTCAACACGACCCTCGACGTCGACCGCTACGTGCTCGACGGCAAGGTCCAGGACACCGTCATCGCGCTGCGCGAGCTGAACCCGAACGGCCTGCAGAACCGCAACTGGGTGAACGACCACACCAAGTACACCCACGGATACGGCGTGGTCGCGGCCGACGGCAACCAGGTGGACGTCTACGGCAACCCCGAGTTCATCGTCTCGAACATCACGCCGGACGGTACGCCCAGCAACCTGGGCACCTACCAGCAGCGCATCTACTTCGGCGAGAAGACCACCGAGTACTCGATCGTCGGCGCCCCGCAGGGCACCGCGCCGACCGAGATCGACTACCCGGACGAGAGGCTGCCGGGCGGCCAGGCGACGTACACCTACACCGGCAACGGCGGCGTGCCGATCGGCTCGACGTTCAACAAGCTGCTGTACGCGACCAAGTTCGCGGACGGCAACATCCTGCTGTCGAGCTCGATCAACGAGAAGTCGCGCATCCTCTACAACCGCACCCCCAAGGAGCGGGTGGAGGCCGTCGCGCCGTGGCTCACCATCGACGGCGACGCGTACCCGGCCGTCATCGACGGCAAGATCCAGTGGATAGTCGACGCGTACACGACGACCAACGGCTACCCGTACTCGTCGCGGACGACGCTCGGTGACACCACCGCGGACTCGGCGGTGCGCGCCGACCAGAAGCGCGGCACGGTCGGCAACACCGGCAACGTCAACTACATCCGCAACTCGGTGAAGGCCACCGTCGACGCCTACACGGGCGCGGTGACCCTGTACCAGTGGGACGAGCAGGACCCGGTCCTCAAGACCTGGATGAAGGCGTTCCCCGGCACCGTGGAGAAGAAGGACAAGATCTCCCCGGCCCTGATGCAGCACCTGCGCTACCCGCAGGACCTGTTCAAGGTGCAGCGCGAGATGCTGACCCGCTACCACGTCACCAACCCGCAGACGTTCTTCAACGGCTCGGACTTCTGGAAGGTCCCGCAGGACCCGACGACGATCAAGCAGGCGGGCGGCGAGCAGCCGCCGTACTACCTTTCGATGAAGATGCCGCCCGCCCAGGGACAGGCGCCGGAGACCGACCAGGTCTTCCGGCTCACCAGTGCCCTCGTGCCGAACCAACGGCAGAGCATGGCGGCGTTCCTCGCGGTGAACGCGCAACCAGGGCCCGACTACGGCAAGTTCAGACTCCTGTCGCTGCCGTCGACGACGACGATCAACGGGCCCGAGCAGATGCAGAACGTGTTCACCTCGAACCCGACCGTCAGTACGTCGCTCGGCACCATCGGAGGCCTGAACGCCTCACAGGTGGTCTACGGCAACCTGCTGAGCCTTCCGGTGGGCGGAGGGATGCTCTACGTCGAGCCGGTCTACGTGAAGGCCGTGGCGCAGAACAACAGCTCGTATCCGCTGATGAAGAAGGTGCTCGCGTCGTACGGCAACACGATCGCGTACGAGGACACCCTCGAGAAAGCCTTCGCGGTGCTGTTCGCCGGGGCTCAGGGGGCGGTCCCCAACCCGGGCAGCCCGCCGCCGGCGGGCGGTACGAACACCACGCCGCCGCCGACCGGTGGGGCGACCACGCCGCCGTCGACGACCCCGCCGCCGGCCGGCGGGCAGCAGAACCCGACGGTCAAGCAGGCGCTCGACGACGCGCAGAAGGCGATCGCGGACGCGGACGCCGCGCTGAAGGCGGGTGACTTCGCCAAGTACGGCGATGCGCAGAAGCGGCTCAACGAGGCCATCACCCGCGCGGTGCAGGCCGAGACCGCGGCCACGGCCCCGGCGGCACCGCCCGCCTCGCCGACCCCCGGCCAGACCCAGCAGCCGGCCCTGCCGCCGGCCAGCGGGGCGACGCCGAAACCGTAGAGCAGGACGCGCATAGACCGGGTTGTCCCGGGTCCGTCAGGGCCCGGGGCAACCCGGTTGGCTTTCCGCCCGACGATCGCGTATGGTTAAGGCATACCGACGCGGGGTGGAGCAGCTCGGTAGCTCGCTGGGCTCATAACCCAGAGGTCGCAGGTTCAAATCCTGTCCCCGCTACTCAGTCGAAGGCGATCTGTGCTCACGGAAACGTGAGCCGGGTCGCCTTCGTTGTTTTTTGCGCGGTTTCGCCGCGCGGGCGGGGCTTCGCCACCCGCACCCCCGCCTTCGGGGTGGGCCCTGCCGGGTCGGGCAGGTGGGGGCTTCGGCGCCCGCACCCCCGGCCTTCGGGGCTGTGTGACGCAAGGCGGGGAAAACACGACGCCGACCGGGCCCGAAGGCTTGCGGTCGGCGTTGGCGTCGTGCGGTGCGGGTGGCGCTGGTCAGAGAGAGACGCGGCGGCGCAGCCCACGGAGCGGCGCCGTCAGGACGGCGCGGGCGAGGCGGTGCCCCGCGGCACGGCTCGGACGCGGCGCGACCTCCTGGATGAGCATGGCGGACTCGCGTGCGTTGGCGGTGGCCGCCTCGGGGGCCTTGGCCGGTGCCGGGGCATGCCCGAAGAGAGCGAGGTGCCGTTCGAGTCGGTCGCCGCTGCCGCCGCGCAGGGCGTCGACCGCGGGGATCGGAACCCGCCGCGGCCTGCTCGAATGGTCCATTCCTGATATGACCACGACGCAGACCGTACCCCATCGGAGGCCCTCTGTGACCGCCTGTTCCCGCATGTCGGGGTGGCGTTTTCGGGCCGGAACAGCCGTGTCGGGACGTCGATTTCACGCCGTCGGTCAGGTACGTCGCGCGCGCGGCCGCCCAGTTGGGATCAATCGGGCGAATCGTTCGGTCATATATCGATTCGGCGATGTGATCACCGGGGGTGACCGCATCGCCTCGGCCTTGATTTCTCGCGGGCGCGCCCGGACGATGTGACGAACATCATGGCGAAATTCTTTTCGATATACCGAAAAGATCACGCGGCCTGAGAAAGGTGCCGGCGCATGACCGACGCGGTCGAGATCGTCGCAAGCCGCCGCGCATATGTCGACGGGAAGTTCGTGGAATTCGGCGTCCCCGGGACGCTTCCGCTCGCGGTGTCCGACCCCGCGACCGGGGCGGTCGTCGCCGAGGTGGTCGCGGCGGACGGCACGGCGCTGGTCGAGCGGGCGGTCCGCGCGGCGCGCGCGGCCTTCGACACCGGCCCCTGGCCGCGCACGACGGTCGCCGAGCGCGTCACTGTGCTCGACCGGATGACCGACCATCTGGACGGGCTCCGCGACCGGCTCGTCGAGACCGCGATCGCGGAGGCCGGCGCGCCGCGCACGCTCGCCGAGGCCGCGCAGGTCGGCCTCGCGCTGGCGCAGGCCCGTGAGCTGACCGGCCTCGCCGCCGGGCTGCCCGCCTGGGAGCACAACGAACTCCCGTTGGAGCAGCACCTCTACGCGCCGGGCAAGGTGCGGCTCAGCATCCGCCGGTACGAGCCGGTAGGCGTCGTCGCGGCGATCACCGCGTACAACTTCCCGCTGGTGACCAACGTCGTGAAGGTGTTCCCGGCGCTCGCCGCCGGCTGCACCGTGGTGCTGCGGCCGAGTCCGCTGACGCCGCTGGCCGCGCTGGTGCTCGGCGACGCGGCGGCCGCGGCCGGGCTGCCGCCCGGTGTGCTGAACGTGGTCGCCGAGGCCGGTGACGCGGGCGGCGTGCTGCTGTCCACGCACCCGGACGTGGACCTGGTCAGCTTCACGGGGTCGACGGCCGTCGGCCGGCGCATCGCCGCGCAGGGTGCGGAGACCCTCAAGCGCCTCGTCCTCGAACTCGGCGGCAAGAGCGCGGGGTTGTACCTGCCGGACGCGCTCGCGGCCGGTCCCGCACGGGCGGTCGCGGGCGCCGTGGCGATGTTCGCGAGCCATTCCGGGCAGGCGTGCGCGGCGCAGACGCGCATGCTGGTGCCGCAGGACCGCAAAGCGGAGGTCCTGGACGCGCTGCGCGCCGCCGCGGCGGCGCTGCCCGTCGGGGATCCGCACGAACGGGCGACCGTGCTCGGGCCGTTGATCAGCGAGGCGCAGCGGGACCGGGTCGCCGGGCTCGTGGCCGCGTCGGTGGCGGCGGGCGGGCACCTTGTGACGGGCGGCGGTGTGCCCGAAGGGCTGGACCGCGGCTGGTACTTCGCGCCCACGGTGCTCGACGTCGACGACAACGCGAACCCGGCGGCGCGCGAGGAGGTCTTCGGGCCGGTGCTGAGCGTGCAGGGCTACCGCGACGTGGACGAGGCCGTCGCGATAGCGAACGACAGTCCGTACGGGCTGTCCGGCGGGGTCTACACGGACGACCTGGCTGCGGGGATGGCGGTCGCCGAGCGGATGCGCACCGGCACCGTGCAGATCAACACCGGGTGCGCGAGCGGCTTCACGCCGGCCGGTGGATACGGGCAGAGCGGTTTGGGCCGGGAACGCGGGGTAGCGGGGATCCGGGCGTTCCAGGAGACGAAGCACGTCGTGGTCGGGTCGGTGTGAGCGTGACGGGCGAGGCGTAAGAGGAGGCGGCGTTGGTCGGGGGAGACGTGAGGACGGTGCTGCGCGGCGGTCTGGTCGCGGACGGCACCGGCGGGGCGCTGTACCGCGCGGACGTGGCGCTGTCGGCCGGCCGGGTCACCGAACTCGGCCCCGATGTGGAGGCGATGCCGGGGGACCGGGTGCTGGACGCGTCCGGCTGCGTGGTGGCGCCGGGCTTCATCGACGTCCACACGCACTACGACGCCCAGGTCTTCTGGGACCCGGCGTGCACGCCGTCGAGCTACCACGGGGTGACGACGGCGGTGCTGGGCAACTGCGGCTTCTCGCTGGCGCCTTGCCGACCCGATCGGCGCGCGCTGATGGTGCGGATGCTGCACGACCTGGAGGACATGCGCACCGACACCCTGGAGGCCGGGATCGGCTGGGGTTTCGCGACCTTCGGCGAGTACCTGGACGCCGTGGAGCGGCTCGGCCCCGTCATCAACCTCGCGGCGTACGTGGGGCATTCGGCGGTGCGCATCGACGTGATGGGCGAGGAGGCGTACGAGCGCGAGGCCACCGACCTTGAGGTCGCCGAGATGCGCATGGCGGTGCGGGACGCGCTCGCGGCGGGCGCGATCGGGTTCGCGACGAGCGCCTCGCCGACCGGGCGGCGCTGTCCGTCGCGGTTCGCGGGCGCCGCCGAGACGACCGGCTTGCTGGACGAACTGCGCGACGCCGGACGGGGAGTGGCCTCCTTCGTGCCGGGTGGCGCGTTCGACCACGCCGCGCTGTACGAGCTCCAGCCGCGTATCGGACGGCCGTTCACGTGGACCGCGCTGCTCGCCCTCGCGGACGGACGGCACCGCGAATGGGCGGACCTGCACCGCGCGGGGACCGCGGCCGGGGCGGACGTGCACCCGCAGGTGACCTGTCGGCCGCTGGTCGCACAGACGACGCTGCTGGCACCGTTCGCGTTGCGCGCCGCGAGCCTCGCGGAACTCGAAGGCTCCTCAATGCTGTTGCGGGCCGCCGCCTACCGCGACCGGGGGTGGCGCGACCGGCTCGCCGCCGAGCTCGCCGAGGGCTTGCTGGCGCCGCGCTGGGACCGCTGGTTCGTCGCCGAGTCGGGCGACGAGGCCCTGGTCGGGCGGACGGTCGCCGAGGTCGCCGAGGAACGCGACACGGCGCCGCTGGACTGCGCGCTCGACATCGCGCTCGCGGACGACCTCGCGACGCGGTTCACGGTCGTGCTGGCCAACGACGACGAGGCCGAGGTCGCCGACCTGCTCACGCTGGACGGCGCCGTGCTGGGGCTGTCGGACGCGGGCGCCCACCCCGACCAGATCTGCGACGCCGTACTGCCGACGGACCTGCTCGGCGGATGGGTGCGCGACCGCGGCGTGCTGGCGCTGCCGGCGGCGGTGCGCAAGCTGACCGGCGAGCCGGCCGACCTGTTCGGGCTCGCGGACCGCGGCTACCTGCGCGTGGGCGCGGCCGCCGACGTCGTGGTGTTCGACCCGGCGGCGATAGGACCGGGCCCGATCAGGCGCGTGACGGACTTCCCGGCGGACGCGGACCGGCTGGTGGCGGACGCGCCGACCGGCGTGCGGCACGTCCTGGTCGCCGGGGTGCCGATCCGGTGCGAGGAGCGGCAGGTGGACCGCCCGATCGACTTCTGGGGCCACGCCCCGGGACGCGTCCTGCGGTCCACGGCGGACGGCGAGCGCTGACAGCACCGACAGCACCGACAGCAGCGACAGCGGTGACTGCGGCGACACAGGTACGGCACGACCGACACCGACCACACCAGGAAGGCAGGCCAGTGGCCGACCAGCAGACCTCCGACGCCCCCACTGAGTTCGACGCGTTTGACGCGTTCGCGGCCAAGAACGCGCTCAACGGCGTCGGCGTCGTCAAGGACCCGTACCCGCGGCTCGCCGAACTCCGCTCGCAGTGCCCCGTCCACCAGGGCTCGGTGTCGGCGCGCTTCGACCTCCCCGGCGCGGACCGGATCATCGCCGCCGAGGACGAGCAGGCGTCCGTCTACACCTACCAGGGCGTCGACGCCGTCCTGCGCGACGCGGCCTCGTTCTCGTCGAGCTGGTACCGCATGTCGATCGGCGACGTCATCGGCCGGACCATCCTGGAGATGGACCCGCCCGAGCACCGCCGCTTCCGCTCGCTGATCTCCCCGGCCTTCACGCGTCGCGAAATGGACCGCTGGGAGCACGGGTTCGTGCGCGGGATCGTCGACGCGTACCTCGACCGCTTCCGCGCCGACGGACGTGCCGACCTGGCCGCGGACTTCGCGTTCCACTACCCGATCCACGTCATCGCGGTCGCCGCCGGGCTGCCGGTCGTGGACCTGCCCGAGTTCTACCGGCACACGGCGCTGCTGACCAACGTCGCCGTCTCCCAGGACGAACGCCTCGCCGCGTCACGCGACCTCGGCGCCATGGTGCAGGAACTCATCGACGCCCGCCGCGCCGAGCCCGCCGACGACCTCATCGGCGTCCTGGTCCGCGCCCGGCTCAACGACGAGGACTGGGACGGCGCCAGCGACCGGCAGCTCACCGACGACGAGATCGTCGCCTTCCTGCGCCTGCTCGTCCCGGCCGGCGCCCAGACCACCTACCGCGCCATCACCACCGTCCTCTACGGCCTGCTCAGCCACCCCGACCAGCTCGCCGCCGTGCGGGCCGACCGCTCGCTGATCCCGCAGGCGATCGAGGAGGGCCTGCGCTGGGAGGTGCCGCTGCTGGCCGTCGGGCGAACGGCGGTGCGCGACACCGTCGTCGAGGGCTGCCCGGTCCGCGCGGGCCAGCACGTCAACGCCCCCGTCGCGGCCGCCAACCACGACCCGTCGCGCTGGGAGCGTCCGGACGAGTTCGACATCTTCCGTACGCCCGTCCCGCACGTGTCCTTCGGCGTCGGCCCGCACGTGTGCCTCGGCATCCACGCGGCCCGTATGGAGATGCGCGTCGCGCTCGACCTGCTGCTCGACCGGCTGCCCGGGCTGCGCCTGGACCCGGACACTCCCTGCGACGGCGTCACCGGCCTGGGGCTGCGCACCGCCGTGCGCCTGCCCGTGGTCTTCGACACACCCTGACGGCTGAGCGTGGCCCTGTTGATCTGGCGGACGAGGCGTTAGCGTGCCGCCGCACCAAGGGCCGTGGCCGGAACGAGCGGGGAGTGGGCGGGCGCGATGACCGATGTGACGACGGGGACGACGGGCGCGACGGACACCGAGCTGGGTGTCGTCATCGTCGGGACGGGCTTCGGGTGCCTCACGCACCTGCCGGCGTTCCGCGACGCGGGGTTCGAGGTGCGCGCGCTCGTCGGGCGCGACCCCGAGAAGACCCGGGCGCGGGCCGAACGCTTCGGTGTGCCGCACGCGTTCACCTCGCTGACCGAGGCGCTCGCGCTGGACGGCGTCGACGCGGTCAGCGTCGCCACGCCGCCGCACACGCACGCCGACCTCGTGATCGAGGCCGTCGAGGCCGGCAAGCACGTGGTGTGCGAGAAGCCCTTCGCCGCCGACGCCGAGCAGGCCCGCCGCATGCTCGACGCCGCCGAGAAGGCCGGTGTCGTCCACCTGCTCGGCACGGAGTTCCGCTGGTCGACGCCGCAGGCGCTGCTGCGCCGCGTGGTCGCCGAAGGCGCGGTCGGCACGCCGACGCTCGCCACCTGGCTGCTGCACATCCCCGTGCTCGCCGGCCCCGACGCGGAGGTCCCGGAGTGGTGGGGCCGCGCCGAGGACAGCGGCGGCTGGCTGGGCGCGCACGCCACCCACTGGATCGACCAGGTCGAGTACACGCTCGGCGCGATCGAGGGCGTCAGCGCCGGGCTGCCGATCGTCTCCGACCGGCCCGGGCAGACCGCCGAGGACACCTTCAACATCCGCTTCCGCACCGTCACCGGCGTCGAGGGCACGCTGCAGAGCTCCGGCGCGGTGTACGGGCCGCCGCAGATGATCACGCGGGTGGCGGGCACGCACGGCACCGCGTGGGTCGAGTTCGAGGACGTGTGGCTCGGCGACGCCGAAGGCGACCGCAAGGTCCCGGTGCCCGACGACCTGGCGAACCCCGCGCCCGAGCCGCCGCCCGGCGATCTGCTGCACACCGCGTACGACCTGCTGCACTGCATGGGCATCGACCGGGCGCCGTACGCGCGGCTCGCCGGCACGTTCCGCGACCTGATCCTGGGCTGCGAGGTGCCGGCCGACCCGCCGTACGCGACGTTCGCCGACGGCGTCGCGAACCAGCTGGTGCTGGACGCCGTGCGCCGGTCGGCGGCGGAGGGCCGCTGGGTCGCGGTCGAGCGCTGACCCCGGAACACGCGGGTCGCGGTAATCGATTTGGCGAACGGGGCACGCTGCCGTACTGTTGTCTTCACCGACGCGGGGTGGAGCAGCTCGGTAGCTCGCTGGGCTCATAACCCAGAGGTCGCAGGTTCAAATCCTGTCCCCGCTACCACGTACGAAGGTCCGGTTGCCTTTCTGGCAACCGGACCTTCGCCGTTGAAGAAACAGCATTGTCATCTAGTTATCGAGAAATCGACCCTGACGCGTGCGTCCGATGATGCGACGATGGACGTATGGGGGTACGGCGGGGACGAGGTGAGCGGAGCGCGCCTGCGCAGCCGCCACCTGACCCTGCCCGAATTCCTGTGGAAACGACGGATATTTCGGCTTCCGTCCCGGAGAGTGAGGCGTTCCCGACCGTCGTCCTCGACCGCGGCCGGTCCGACGGCTACCTGACGCCTCCGGCCAAACACCCTGACGACTATGCGGTGTTGGTGCCGTTCCGTCCCCGCCGCCGCGCCGCGGGCGCCGACGGCGGAGGCCCGGCCGCCGACTTCGCCGGCGCCGAGCCGCTGGACGACGACGACCTCGACCGCCGCGAACTCGCCGAGCTGGAAAGGCGCTACCGCGACCGCGCGGGTCGCGACGCGACCGCCGCGAGCCGACTCGGCCTGATGCTGCTGCGCCGCGGCGAGGAGAACGAGGCCGAGCCGTGGCTGCGCCGCGCCGCCGAGGCCGGGCACCGCGGCGCCGCCACCAACCTCGGCGTACTGATGCACCGTCAGGACCGGCTCGACGAGGCGCGGCGCTGGTGGTACCGGGCCGCCGAGGCGGGCAGCCGCATCGCGGCGTTCTCGCTCGGCGCGCTGCTCCTGGACACCGCCCTCGACGACGGGCCCGCGACGGCCGAGCAGGACGGCGACGACCTGGGCCAGGCGCTCTACTGGCTGCGCAACGCGGCCGAGGCCGGGCACGTCCGCGCGGCCCTGGTGCTCGGCGAGTTCCACGAGCAGCGCGGCCAGGCCGGCGCCGAGCGCTGGTACCGGCGCGCCGCCGAGGCCGGGCACCCGGAGGCCGCGTACCGGCTCGGCCGGCTCGGGCAGGACCGGGGCGACGAACGGGCGGCGTCCGCGTGGTTCCTGCGCGCCGCGTCGTGCGGCCACATAAGGGCCGCCGTACGCCTCGCGCGGCAGTTGCAGCGCGCGGGGGACACCGACGAGGCCGAGGGCTGGTTCCGGCTCGCCGCCGAGGAGGGCGACCCGGGCGCGGCCCGCGCGCTCGGCTTCCTGCTCCAGGACGCGGGCGACGCGGACGGCGCCGCGCACTGGTGGCGGCGTGCCGCGGAGGCCGGCGACGGCATGGCCGCGAACGCGCTCGGCGCGCTGCTGGCCGCCGAGGGCCGGGCCGGCGAGGCCGCGCACTGGTACGAACGCGCCGCCGCCACCGGCGAGTCCAACGGCGCCTTCAACCTCGGGCTGCTGTACACCGCGCGCGACAACCAGGAGGAGGCCGAGCGCTGGTACCGCATGGCCGCCTACGCCGGGCACGCCGACGCCGCGAACGCCCTTGCCGGGCTGTTGCTGTCGCGAGACGACGAGGAGGAGGCCGAGGTCTGGTTCGCGCGCGCGAGCGAGGCGGGCAGCCTGGACGGCGCCTACAACCTCGGCATCCTGTTTGCGCGCCGACCCGGTGCCGAGCCGCAGGGCGCCGCCGAGCGCTGCTGGGCGCGCGCGGCCGAGGGCGGACACCCGGACGCCGCACTCCAGTTGGGGCTGATCATGGAGCGCCGCGGTGCCGACGGGGAGGCCGCGCGCGCGTACCGCGTCGCGGCCGGTGCCGGGCGCACCGTGGCGGCCTGCCGGCTCGCCGCGCTGCTCGTCCGCGCCGGCGACACCGAAGGGGCCGAGCACTGGTACGGCACGGCGGCGGACTCCGGGCATGTGCCGGCCATGCTGCGCGCGGGCATCCTGCACGCCAAGCGCGGCGCGGAGGGCTCGGCCGCCCGCCGGTTCCGGGCCGCGGCCGACGCCGGAAGCGTCGCCGGGGCGTGGAACCTCGGCCTGGTGCACCTGCGGCGCGGCGACCCCAAGGGTGCCGAGCCGTGGCTGCGCGCGGCGGCCGAACGCGGCCACGGGCGTGCGGCGATGCGGCTGGTGGTGCTCGCCTTGAAGGCGGGCGACCCGGTCGCCGCGGAGCGCTGGTGCGGGCCTGTCATCACCCACGGCCCGCCCGAACTCGCGGCGCGCGCGGAGCGGTTGCTGCGCGCTCTACGCGAGGAGCTGGCGTCGTAGAGCCGCCGGACCCGGGGCGTCCGGGACCGGCGGCTCTTTCAGACGCTTCGGGCTTCGGCTATCCGCTGTGCCCGACGGCCTCGGCGTAGAAGGAGCGGTCGACGAGCTTGTCCTCGGGCAGCGCGGGCGCCTGGACGACCTCGCCCTCGACGAACATCTTCTCCGCCTTGTCGACGGTGCCCTTGCGGATCTCCCAGTCCGTCACCAACGACGGTACGGCGGCGAGCAGTTCGGGCTTGTTGCCGAGGATCTGCGCGAGCTCCTGCACGAACGCCGGGTCCGCCTTGTAGTCGCCCGCGAAGTAGGTGCTCACGGTGCGGATCATCGCGCGCGCGAACGCGGTGCCCGCGGCACGGTTCTTGTCGAGCAGGCTCGGCCCGTACAGCATGCCGCCGATCGGCTCGCCGGCCGGCTGGCCGCCGAGGAACGCGTAGCCCGGCTTGTTCTCGAAGTCCTTCCACGCCGGGTCGAGCAGCCATGCGGCGTCGACGCCGCCGTTCTGCAGCGCCTGGATGTTGCTCTGCGCGTCCAACTGCTTGAACTGCACGTCGGTGACCTTGGTGTTGTGCTTCTCCAGCACCGACGCGATCGGGTACATGATGATCGACGTCTTGCCCACGAGGCTGCCGAAGGTCTTGCCCTTCAGATCCACCTGGTCCGCGGTCTGGCCGTCCTTGAGGCGCACCCACACGCCGGACTTCGACTTCGGGTCCGAGGAGTAGTTGCCGAGCACCCACTTGACGTTGAAGCCCTGCTTGGCGGCGTTGACCATGCCGGCCTCGGGCGCCGAGTACAGCACGTCGATCTCGCCCTTGGAGAGCAGCGTGATGGCGTCCGTCGACGGCATCTGCTTGAGCTCGACGTCCAGGTTCTCCTTCGCGAACTCTCCCTTCGCGATGGCCACCCGGATCGGGCCCAGGTACTCGGCCGACAGCGTGCCGGCCGTCACGACGATGTGCGTCTTGGCCGGAAGCGGCTTCGCGGCCGGCGTGTTCGGCGCGCAGCGCGCCGGCGCTCTGGTCGGCGAGAGGTCGGCCGGGTCGGTCCAGCCCTTCTCGCAGCCGGGCACCGAGGCGACCTGCGCGGACGGCGTCGGCGCCGACTTGGCGGTGTTGTCGGTGTCGTCGGACGACACGCAGGCGGACAGCAGCGCGGTGCAGGCGACCAGTGCGGTGGCGAGTGCGGTACGGCGACCCGCACGGGGGGACGGGAGCAGCGGCATGGACACCTTGCCTTTCCTCAGGAGCCGCCCGGGCCGCGGCGGTCCGGGGCCCAGGGGGTGAGCAGCCGGCCGATCAGCCGGACGAGTTCGGAGAAGAGCACGCCGACGACGGCGACGGTGATGATGCCGACGTACATCGCCTTCTGGTCGAAGATGTTCTTGGCGTTGAAGATCAGGTAGCCGAGGCCGTCGTTGTTCGGCGACGCGAGGCCTTCCGACGCGACGATCACCAGGACGGCCATTCCGGACGCCAGGCGCAGCCCGACCACGACGGGTGGGAGCGACGCGGGGATGAGGATGTGCCGGTACATCTGCCACTGGCTCGCGCCGAAGACGGTCGCGGCTTCGCGGTAGCCCTCGGGGACGGCGAGGACGGCGGCCATCGTCTGGATCCAGATCAGGAAGAACACGGTGACCGCGACGAGCATGATCTGCGGGGTCTCGCCGAGGCCGAAGATGAGCAGGAAGATCGGCAGCAGGGCGAGCTTGGGGACGACGTAGAGGGCGTCCAGCATCGGTTCCAGCGCGGCGCGGACCAGCGGGATCGAACCGGTCAGCAGGCCGACGACGTAGCCGGCGAGCGAACCGAGCAGGAAGCCCGGGACGACGCGCTTGAGGGTGGCCCAGATGTCCGGCCACAGCTTGCCGTCGACGAGGCGCTTCCAGCCGTCTTCGAGGATCGTCTGCGGCGCGGGGTAGATGCGCGAGTCGATCCACTTCTGCTGGACGGCCAGTTGCCACCACAGGAGCAGCAGCAGGGGTACGGCGATGCCGAGGGTGATCTCCAGCGTGCGGCGGCGGCGCCGGGCTCGGTCCGGGTCGAGTTCGGCGGGGCCGGGGGAGCGGGTGAGCAGGAGCGTGGGGGTGGGCTTGGCCTGTTCGGTTCCGGGGGCTCCGGGGGCTCCGGGGGTTCCGACGGTTCCGTTGGTTCCGTCGGGTGTGGTGGCTGCGGTTCCGGGGGCTTCGGCCTTGGCGGCTTCGGCTTCGGTGGCTTCGGTGGTTCCGTCGCTCATCGGGCGGCTCCTGAGGTCTCCACCTCGCCGCGCAGCAGCATCCACAACTCGGCCTGCATGGCGGCGAACTCGGGGGAGGTACGGACGGCTCCGGTACGCGGGCGCTCGAACGGCGGGACCCGCTCGGCGATCACCCGCCCGGGGCGCGACGACATCACGAGGACGCGGTCGCCGAGGAGCAACGCCTCCTCCAGGCTGTGCGTCACGAACAGCACGGTGCGCCGGTCGGCCTGGCAGATCTCCAGGAGCTCGTCCTGAAGGATCGTGCGGAGCTGCGCGTCGAGCGCGGCGAACGGCTCGTCCATGAGCAGGATCTCCGGCTCCACGGCGAGCGCGCGGGCGATCGACACGCGCTGCCGCATGCCGCCGGACAGCGCGGCCGGGTAGGCGTCGGCGAACTCCGCGAGCTTCAGGCGCGCGAGCCAGTCGCGGGCGCGCGCGTCGGCCTCCTTGCGGGGCACCCGCTGGATGTCCAGGCCGAAGCGGACGTTCGCCAGGACGGTCTTCCACGGGCTGATGCCGTAGTCCTGGAACACCATCGCGGCCGGGTGCGGCGTCCCGGCGGTGATCTCGACGCGGCCCTCGCTCGGCCGGACGAGCCCCGCGACGACGCGCAGGAACGTCGACTTGCCGCAGCCGGAGGGGCCCACGATGCAGCAGAACTCGCCGGTGCGGATGTCGAGATCGATCGGCCCCAGGGCGTCGACGCGTTTGGTGCCGCGGCCGAAGTGCCGTGTCACGCCCGTCGCGTGGATCTTGACAGGGGCGTCGGGAGGCGGGTTCCCGGACGGTGGGGTTTCGGTCACCTGGTGTCCTCCCCGGCAGGGCGTGCTGGCGGCGTACTAGCGGCGTTCTGGCGACGTACTGACGACGTACTTCGGCGCGTACCGGCGGATTTCGCGATCCCGAAAGGATCACCGACGGTGAACGGCGCGACGATATGACGGGGTGTCAGATGAGACAAGAGGGATGAGCCGTTGGTCGACAAATGCACACCGACGTGCGCCGGCGTACGGCCGGAAAACGCGGGTCGTGGGTACGGAAGCGCGCGCGGTGTGGTTGGGGGTGCGACGGGTGGTGCGTGCGGAGGGTCGACGGGTGGTGCGTGCGCGGGGTCGACGGGTGAGGCAGGCTGGTACCCCGCGAGGTGGGTCTCCGACGTGGGTCTCCGGCGGGCGTCGGTAGGGGCGGTGGTTGCGGTGCGTGTGGTGCGACGTGGTCTGACCGGTACGGACCGGGTGCCTCGGGCGCGGCGTGAGATGCGTGGGGCGCGGCGTGAGATGCGTGGCGGGAAAGCGTTCGGCGCCTTCGCCTATCAGCCGCCGGGGGAGGCGCCTGTCGGTGGGGTTCGCGGCCACATGCTCGGCACTGTGACGCGCGCGCTTGCTGCGTCCGGGTATCCGCGTGCTGAGGCCGACGCTCTGTTGTTTTCGCTGCGCGACGCGGTGCTCGGGGACGACGCGGACCGCGACGCTGCCGCGGATGTCCTGGGCGGGGTGCCCGCGCGGACGTTGGTCGATCTCGACGAGCTCTCGCGGTCGGGTTCCGTCGAGGCGCTCGGCGGGCTCCGGGAGCGGCGTGCGCTGCTTCGGCGGACGGATCATCCGGCTGTCGCCGCGTTGTCGGGCATGGACGAGAACGGCGGACTGCGTGAGGAGGCCGTCGTCCGGCTCGCCGCGCGGCCCGGGCCGCTGGCTGCGGCCGTCCTCGCGCTGCGTACCGACGACTGGGTGGAACCGGTGCGGCGGCGGGCCCGGATCGCGCTCATGTGGCGGATGGAGGCGGAGGAGGCGGCGGTGATCCTGCCGCTGCTTGAGCTTCGACGGGGCCGTTCCCGCGCTTCGGGCGTCCTCGATGTGTACCGCGAGGCGTGTCGGGGTGACGGGCCCCGGCTGCACCGTTCCTGACCTGGTTTGTGGTTTTGGCCTGACGCCCCTCCCGCTCTTGGATTTTCCGCGCGGACGGCCCGCGCCTCAAGCCGATCCTGCCAACGCTTGGTCTGGTGGCCTGGTTCGGTTGCGGCTTGACCTGCGGGCCGTCCGCGCTGAACCACCTCGTACCTGGCGGGAGGGGCGCGGGGTGTGGACGCGCTTGTTTGGTTTCCCTGCCGGGCTGCGGTTTCGCTTGGGGTTCCGGGCGGGTTTTGTTGCTTGGTTTTGTTGCGCTGCCGGGGGTCGTTCCAGCGTGGGGCCGCGCTTGTCCGACTCGGTCGGGGGCGCGGCCTCGACCCCCCATCACTTTGCCGTCACGTATGCGAATCACCAGAACTCCCTCATTGGGGGGTGTTCGCGTCACACTTGCGTCACTCGTGTTCTGGTGAGGACCGGCCACCACAGGATGCCTACTGCCAGGGCGAACGGGTGGCCGAAGGCGGCTACCGGGTCGTCCAGTTCGAGGACGTCGGGGATCAGGGTGGCGGCGATGAGCGCCAGGCCGAGCAGCCTGTGTCGGAGTGTGAGCAGGCCCATGAGGGCGCCTGCCGTCGCGTAGAGGCCGAAGCTCACGCCGACGTCGACGCGGTGGGCCGAGTCGTCCGGGAGGTGGTTGAAGCCCACCATGGCGGCGATGGGGAGTTCGGTGGCGAGGGTCGCGGCGATGTGGCCGGAGGCGAAGACCATGAGCAGGCGCCGGCCGCCGACGCGGCGTTCGAGCGGGGCGAGGATCAGGCTGAACTGGACGGCGTAGAGCGTCCACAGTCCGCCGGCCGTCCACAGCGCGCTCGCGATCAGGACGCGGAGCGGGCTGTGCGTCAGGTGGTACGCGTCGGTGCTGGACCCGGAGACCAGTCGCTCGACGGTGTCCTCGGGCAGCATCCGCCGCAGCTGGGTGGTGACCAGCAGGACCGCGAGGTACCAGAACGTCACCGGCGTGCGCCGGGGGTGCGGTAGGACGGCCGCCGCGCGTCGGAGTGCCGTGGTTGCGGCGGCCGTGGTCGCGGCGAGTGCCGCTGTGCGGGTGTGCGCCGGCGGGTGTGCCGGCCGTGTGTCGGTGCCCGTGACTGTGGTCACTGTGCGCCCCTCCCGTGCCAACGGTCGTAGGCCAACAACCGTTGGCACGAGTCTGCACCCGGTTTTATGGCGGGTCAACACGTGTTGGCCTACGCTTGTTGAGATGAGAAGGACGTCACAGGACACGAAGTGCGCCATCCTCGCCGCCGCGCGCGAGCGCTTCGCGACCGACGGCTTCGAGCGTGCGACGATCCGGGCCATCGCCGCCGACGCGGGGATCGACCCGGCCATGGTCATGCGCTACTTCGGCAGCAAGGACAAGCTCTTCGCGGCCGCCGCCGAGTTCGACCTCGGGCTGCCCGGCCTGTCCGCCCTGCCTCCCGAGACCCTCGGCCGTGTGCTCGCCGAGCACTTCACGCGGCGCTGGGAGGACGACGAGGCCTTCATGGTGCTGCTGCGCACCAGCGTCACGAACGAGGAGGCCGCCGAGCGGCTGCGGGTCATCTCCCGGGAGAAGCTCTGCCCGATCGTCACGGCCGTGTGCCCCGACGCCGCGCAGGCGCAGCGTCGGGCCGGCCTGCTCGTCTCGCAGGTGCTCGGGTTCGCGCTGTGCCGCTACATCCTGCGCATCGGACCGGTCGTGGACATGACCCGCGACGAGGTCGTCGCGTGGCTCGCCCCCGCGCTGCAGCGCTGCCTCACCGGGCCGCTGGACGGCGCCTGGTCGCCGGAGTCGGTGTCGCCGGACTCGGTGGCGGCGCCGATGTGCGCGCCCGAGGCGGTCGCGGCCGGATAGCGCGTCAGGCCTTGGCCTGGCAGTCGGGGCACAGCCCCCGGTAGGTGATCTCGACGTCCGAGATCCGGAACCCGAAGCAGTCGCCGGAGGGCGGGGCGTCGGTCGTCTCGTCCGCCGGAACATCGCGGATCGTCCGGCAGTTCGTGCACACCAGGTGGTGGTGCCGGTGGCGCGCGTTGGGGTCGTACCGCTTGGCGCGGCCGTCCGTGCTGACCTCGAGGACCTCACCGAGCGCGACGAGTTCGCCCAGCGTGTTGTAGACGGTCGCGCGGCTGATCTCGGGGAGCAGCCGGCCCGCGCGCTCGTGCACCTCGTCGGCGGTGAGGTGGACGTGGTCGCCGTTCAGGACCTCGGCCACGACGCGGCGCTGCGCGGTGAGCCGCCATCCCCGGTCGCGGAGTCGTTCCAGAAGGTCGCTCATGCGGGGAAGGGTACACCCGCGCCAGTCTTAGAACTAGTCTAAGTATTGAGCTAGACAAAATCTAAGTTCGGATCTAGTTTGGCGATCGTTCCGCTGGCCGGGGGAGGTCCCCCGGGGTCCGAAGGGGAGAACAATGACCGACCGCAACGCCTCGCGCGCCACCCTCACCACCGAGTCCGGCGCCCCCGTCGCCGACAACCAGAACTCCGCGCAGGCCGGCGTCGGCGGCCCGCTGCTGCTCCAGGACCAGTACCTGCTGGAGAAGCTCGCGCGGTTCAACCGCGAGCGCATCCCGGAGCGGATCGTGCATGCGCGCGGCTCGGGCGCGTACGGCTACTTCGAGGTGACGGCCGACGTCACGCGCTTCACCAAGGCCCACTTCCTGGCCGAACCGGGGCGCCGCACCGAGGTGTTCGCGCGGTTCTCGACGGTGGCGGGCAACCTGGGCGCGGCGGACGCGGTGCGCGACCCGCGCGGGTTCGCCGTGAAGTTCTACACCGAGCAGGGCAACTACGACCTGGTCGGCAACAACACGCCGGTGTTCTTCATCAAGGACCCGCTGAAGTTCCCGGACTTCATCCACACGCAGAAGCGCGACCCGTACACGGGCGTGCAGGAGGCCGACAACGTCTGGGACTTCTGGTCCCTGTCGCCCGAGGCCACGCACCAGGTGACGTGGCTGTTCGGCGACCGCGGCATCCCCGCGTCGTACCGGCACATGAACGGCTACGGCTCGCACACCTACCAGTGGGTCAACGCCCAGGGCGAGGCGTTCTGGGTGAAGTACCACTTCAAGACCGACCAGGGCATCCGGAACCTGACCGCCGAGGACGCCGCAGCGCTCGCCGGCGCCGACCCCGACTCCCACCAGCGCGACCTCCACCAGGCCGTCGACGCGGGCCGGTTCCCGTCGTGGACGCTCAAGGTGCAGCTCATGCCGGTGGCGGACGCGGCCACGTACCGCTTCAACCCGTTCGACCTGACCAAGGTGTGGCCGCAGGCCGACTACCCGCTCATCGAGGTGGGCCGGCTCGTGCTCGACCGCAACCCGGAGAACGTGTTCGCGGAGGTCGAGCAGGCCGCGTTCTCGCCGAACAACTTCGTTCCGGGCATCGGTCCGTCGCCCGACAAGATGCTCCAGGGACGGCTGTTCGCCTACGCGGACGCGCACCGGTACCGCCTGGGCGTCAACCACACCCAGCTGGCGGTCAACGCCCCGCACGCCACAGCCGCGAACAACCACGGCCGCGACGGCGCGATGGCGACCAACGCCGCGGGGCGCGCGAAGAACTACGAGCCGAACAGCTTCGGCGGCCCGTACGAGACCGGTGAGCCGGTCTTCGCGCCCGGCCAGGTGTCGGGTCGGACCGGCACGTTCGCCGCCCCCGCGCACGTGGAGGACGACGACTTCGTGCAGGCCGGCAACCTCTATCGGCTCATGGGCGAAGACGAGCGCGCCCGCCTGATCGCCAACCTGGCGGGCTTCGTCGCCCAGGTCTCACGCGACGACATCGTCGACCGCGCGATCGCCAACTTCCGTGCCGCGGACGCCGATTACGGCGACCGGCTGGAGGCCGCGGTCAAGGCCCTGCGGACCGGCTGAGCCCCGTGATCCGGTGGCCGGCCGGCGCCCTCGAGACCCGGCCGGCCACCGCAGTCATCCCACCAGTTCCGCGGCCCTGGCCTGCTCCTGCAGCGTGCAGCGCACGATGTCGCGGACCGAGATGATGCCGACCACGTCGTCCCGGTCGAGGACGACGAGGTGCCGGAAGTTGCCGCGGGTCATGGCGGCGGCGGCGTCCTGGAGGGTCCAGTGCGGCGTCGCGAACACGACGTTCGACGTCAGGTGGTCGGCCGCGATCTCACGGTCGGGGTCCTGTTCGGACCCCAGCGAGACGAGGATGTCCCGTTCGGTCAGGATGCCGATCCCGCTGGTGTCGGGATCGATGACGACGGCGGCGCCGATCTGCCGGGCTGCCATGAGCCGGGCGGCGTCGCGCAGGGTGTGGGTCGGGCCGATGGTCAGGACGACCGTGCTCATGCCGTCGCGTACGAGCATGGTGCACCACCTCCACAAGGGGGTCGGGCCGGCGCCCGTGAGCCGGGTACGCGCCCTCGACGGCCCTGGAGACCCTTGAGAACGCGTTCACAAGTTCACAAGCGGATGCATTCTTATGGTCACACGGCCCTACCGACTGGCGAAAGCTTTGTCGGGATTTACCGAGAATTTCTTGCTATCGGAGTGGTTGGCTGACGCGGATCAGGCGGGCTGCGTCAGGTACCCGAGCAGGTCCTCGTGCAGCAGGCCGTTGGAGGCCGCCGCGTCACCCTCGGCGGGGCTCGGAATCCCGGACAGCGACGTGAACTTGCCGCCCGCCTCGGTCACGATCACCGACAGCGCCGCCAGGTCCCACAGGTTGACCTCGGGCTCCGCGCACATGTCCACCGCGCCCTCGGCGACCAGCATGTACGACCAGAAGTCGCCGTACGCCCGGCTGCGCCACACCGCGCGCGTCAGGTCGAGCATGTTGTCCAGCGCGCCCCGGTCCTCCCAGCCGCCCAGGCTCGAGTACGAGAACGACGCGTCCTCGACGCTCGCGACCTTCGACACGTGGATCCGCGACGCCTGCGACAGGCTGCGGCCGGTGAACGCGCCCGCGCCCTTCGAGGCCCACCAGCGGCGGCCCAGCGCCGGCGCCGACACCAGGCCCACGACGACCTCGTCGCCGTCCATCAGCGCGATCAGCGTCGCCCAGACCGGGACGCCGCGCACGAAGTTCTTGGTGCCGTCGATCGGGTCGATCACCCAGCGGCGCGGGCCGTGGCCCGTCGCGCCGTACTCCTCGCCGAGCACCGCGTCGCGCGGCCTGGCACGGCCCAGCTGCGCGCGGATCAGCTCCTCGGCGGCCTTGTCCGCGTCGCTCACCGGCGTCATGTCCGGCTTGGTCTCGATCTTCAGGTCGAGCGCCTTGAAGCGGTCGAGCGTGGTCGCGTCGGCGGCGTCCGCGAGGACGTGGGCGAGGCGCAGGTCGTCGTCGTAGCCGGGCATGGCGCGAACACTAGCCGCTCCGGGGCGGGCGCTGCCACGCGGGCACGGGGTGGCGTGGGGGCGCACCGGGGGCGGTCGGCCGACCGGCGCCCTTTCGCGGCGTCCGTGACGCCTCGTACGCTTCGGGTGCACTCGGGTGTGCAGCGTGACGGCGGAAGGGGTCGGGGCCTCGATGGCACTGTTCGGGGTCGGGCGCGGGCGTGCGCGCGACAAGGAAGCGTTCCAGGTGCCGGCGCTGGTGGCCCCGCGCCGCAGTCTCGACGGCTGGACGCTGGACGGCACAACGCTCGCGGCCCGGTTCGCCGGTGAGGACCTGCGCGAGCTCGGCACTCTCCTGCACGGCGTGAGCGCGGGGATGGACACCCCGTGGACCTACGAACGCGCCGCCGACCTGCTCGAACGCGGCGGCGAACGCCCCCAGGCCCTCGCGGTCCTGGAAGCCTGGTTCGCCCTTCCCTCGGCCGTACGGGACGCCCACCCCGTGCAGACGAAGACCCTCGGCCGCCGCCGCCAGCGGCTCCGTAAGCGCCTCGGCGCGATCCCGGAGCCCTCGACCAGCCCCGAGTCCCCGTCGGTCACGAGCGCTGTGCCGAGCGGGCCCACGCCGCCGAAGCAGGCCACCGCGTCGCCGGAGCCCGCCCCGGCGCCTGCCGCCGAGCCCGCGGTTCCGCCGAAGCCGACGACGACCCCTCCGGCGCCGACCGCGAAGCCGGATCCCGAATCGGCCCCGGCGATCCCTGCAAAGCCCGCCGAACCGCTGGCGGCCACGCTGCCGCCGCTTCCGCCCCTGCCACCGCTTCCGCCCCTCCCCGCCACCCCGCCGCCTGCGGCGGACGCGACCGACGACGGGAAGGCGTCGGACGACGACGGGAAGGCGCCGGACGCCAGCGAGGACGAGAGCACGTCCGAGGACTGAGCGACGGCGCGCCCGCGACCGCTGCGTCGGGCCCGGTGGCGCGGATGAGGTCGCGGACCGTCTGGCTGAAAGCCGTTGCCGGCCTTCCGGCCGGCCCAAGGCCGTTGCCGGACTCAGGCGTTGATCGGGCCCGTGCTCTCGCGTAGCGAGCGGGCCGCCCGGCCGTCGAAGGCGGCCAAGGCCTCGGCTGTTGCGGCGTGGCCGTCGAAGACCTGCACCGTCCCGGACCTGCACGCTGGCGGTGGCCACCTCCCCCTCCCGATTTGTGATTGTCCGCGCGGCCGGTCGCCTGTCAAGGCGCGGTGGATCAGTCGTCAACAGGCGGCCTGTCGCGTGCCGGGGAGGCGCCTTGACAGCCGCCCGGCCGCGCTAAAACCTCGGCAACTATCGGGAGGGGGAGGCGGTGTGGAGCCGCATCGGGTGCGCTGCGTCGCCGGGCTGCGGTCCCAGCGTGGGGCGGGCGGCCACCTTTGACGACCGGTGACCGGGCTTCACAGTTCTCATATCGCACCAAAATCGGGCATTGAGGCGCCGAATCCCTTATTGGCTTTGCGTCAAAAGAACCAAATGGCCACATGTTGCCATCTGGTTCTTTTGAAAACCGTTGTCAGTGAGAGATGAGAGGTCGGCGACCGCAGCCCGGCAGCGCGGCACACTCGGCGTGAAGCCGCGCCGCCCACCACGCTGGGACCGCAGCCCGGCACGACCAACGCGACCAAAGCGCCTTCACACCCCGCGCCCCTCCCGATAGCTGCCGGGTTGTCTGCGCGGACGGGCGGCTGTCAAGCCGCCCCCACCAGCGCGCGACAGGCCGCCTGTTCGTAGGAGATCCACCGCGGCTTGACAGCCGTTCGGCCGCGCGGACCATCAAAAATCGGGAGGGGCGCCAGGACACCGCCACCAGCCAGGCCGGGAACGGTGCATGCCAGGCGCAGTCCATGCCGCAGCCCATCGGCCCGATCCCGGTGCGGCCACGCGCAGTCCATGCCGCAGCCCATCGGCCCGCAGCCCATCGGCCCGAAGCCCTGTTCGGTGACCGGTCTGATGAGCACCGCGGGCCGCGACTGTTCGAGCTGGCGCAGCGCCGTGGCCCAGGCATCGCACCTGCCCCGGTGAACCTCGTGTGCGTGTGGGCAGTGGCGAGGGTGCGGTGCCCGGCGGCCGGGATTCCACCCGTCTGACGCCCCGCTCGCCGGCACATAGTTGCCCCGTACACGCTCTTGACGGCCGCACCCGACCGGGACAATCCTGGTTGACACCAAGCCTCCACGTGTAAAGCACAGACCGCCGGTCCGTCCCCGAGGGGAGCACGTGTTGTCCGTACGTCAGGCACTGCTCGACGCCGCCCGCGACGCGGCCGTCGCCGGCAACTGGGCGACCACGCGCATGGCCGACGTCGCCGCGGCGGCGGGCGTCTCACGCCAGACCCTCTACAACGAGTTCGGCGGCAAGGACGCGCTGGCCGAGGCGCTGACCCGGCACGAGGCCGACCGTTTCCTGGCCGGCACCGCGGAGGCCTGCCGCGCCTCGACCGGCGACGCGGGCGACTGCGTCCGCGCCGCGACGCTGTGGTCGCTCCACGAGGCCCGCCAGAACCTGCTCATCAAGGCCGCGCTGACCGACGAGGCCGCGGGCCTGCTCCCCACCCTGACCACCCGCTCCGCGGGCCTGCTGGTGCTGTTCCGGGACGCCGCGGCCGCGGTGCTCCTGGAGCGCTTCCCCGACCTGGACCCCGACGAGGTGGCGTGGGTGGCCGAGATGGCCGTCCGCATCACGGTCTCGCACCTGGTCGTGCCCACCGAGGCGGCCGAGGTGACCGCCGACCACATCGCCGTCCTGGTCCGCCGGCTGCTGACCGCGTCCGGCTGACCCCGCGTCCCCCGCAACGCCCCCCGAACGTCACACGCACCACCGGCTCCGAAGGAGATCGCCCGTGTCGACGCACGAACTGTACGCGCTACCTGCCGAGATGCAGGTGTGGGAAGTCCCCGCGACCGGTTCCGCCCGCTTCACCTGGGAGTACGACGACGGGCGCGACCGGCTGCTGTCGCTGTACGCCAAGGGCAAGGACAAGCAGTGGGACGCCGCCCGCCGCATCGACTGGTCGCTGCCCGTCGACCCCGTCAAGCCGCTCGGCCTGCCCGAGGAGACCCACGCCCTCTACGGCACCCCCAGCTGGAACAAGATGTCGCAGCGCGAGCGCGACGAACTGACCCGGCACAGCGTCGCCTGGCAGTTCAGCCAGTTCCTGCACGGCGAACAGGGCGCGATGGTGTGCAGCGCGCGCATCGTCGAGTCGGTCCCGGACCTGGACGCGAAGTTCTACGCCGCGACCCAGACCATGGACGAGGCCCGGCACGCCGAGACCTACGCGCGGTTCCTCAAGGAGAAGGTCGGCCTCTACTACCCGATCAACCCGCAGCTGAAGGAACTCCTCGACGACACCCTGTCCGACTCCCGCTGGGACATGCCCTACCTCGGCATGCAGGTGCTCATCGAGGGCCTCGCGCTCGCCGCGTTCGGCATGCTGCGCGACCTGACACCGGTCGAACTGCCCAAGCAGATCCTCGCGTACGTGATGCAGGACGAGGCCCGGCACGTCGCGTTCGGCCGCCTCGCGCTGCGCGACTACTACCGCGAGCTGACCGACGCCGAGCTCGCCGAGCGCGAGGACTTCGTCGTGCACGGCTGCTACCTGATGCGCGACCGGCTGCGCGGCGAGGAGGTGTGGACCAACTTCGACATCGACAAGCGCGAGGCGACCGAGGCCACCGCGAACTCCGAGTGGCTGCGGGCGTTCCGCAAACTGCTGTTCAGCCGCATCGCGCCGTGCATCAAGGACATCGGGCTGTGGGGCCCCAAGGTGCGCGACGCGTTCGCGGACATGGGCGTGCTCGACATGGCCGACACCGACCTCGACGTGATGATGCGCGCCGACGAGGACACCGCCGAGGAGATCGACCGCAAGCGGCGGTTCACGGCCGAGGAGGCGGCGCGCGCCGACGAGGTCGCCGAGATGGTCGCGCTGGGCGCGGAGGACTGAGCCCGGACGGCGGGGGGCGCGCGGCCCGCCCGGGCGGCGCGCCCCCGCGGATGGCCGCGTCGCGGGGCGGCGGCGCGTTAGGTTTGGCGGTATGAGCGATCTTGTCCGTCCTCCGGCCCCGGCGTTCGTGTTCGACCTCGACGGGACCCTCGTCGACAGCGTCTACCAGCACGTCATCTCGTGGCAGGAGGCGTTGCGCGAGGCCGGCATCCCGCTGGCGACCTGGCGCATCCACCGCAAGATCGGCATGAGCGGCGGCCTGTTCGTGAAGGGCGTGCAGCGCGAGACCGGCATCGTCCTGGACGACGCGCAGGTCGAGGCGCTCCAGGACGCCCACGGCCGGCACTACGCGGCGCGCGTCGCCGAGGTCGAGCCGCTGCCGGGCGCGCCCGAGCTGCTGCGCCACCTCACGAACGTCGGCATCAAGTGGACGATCGCCACCAGCGGCCGCCGCGCCGGCGCCGAGCCGATGCTCGCCAAGCTCGGCGCGCCCGCCGACCTGCCGATGGTCACCCGCGACGAGGTCGCCCGCGCCAAGCCCGACCCGGACCTGTTCCTGGCCGGCGCCGCCAAACTCGACGTCGACCCGCGGCACTGCGTCGTGGTCGGCGACAGCGTGTGGGACCTGCTGGCCGCGCGCCGCGCCGGCTCGCTCGGCGTCGGCCTGCTGTCCGGCGGCTACGGCCAGGACGAGCTGGAGCGGGCGTCCGCCTTCCGGGTGTACGAGGAGCCGGGCGATCTGCTCACCCACATCGACGAGTTGGGCGTGCGCGGCGCCTGACGCCGGGTCCGCGCCCTTAGGATTCAGGCCATGTCAGCCGCAGCCGACGACGCCACGCAACTGCTCGGACTGCTCGCCGACCAGACCCGGTTGCGGGTGTTCGCCGTGCTGGTCCTCGGCACCCGCGGCACCGCGCAGATCGCCGAGCGGGCCGGGCTCGCGCCGGGGGACGCCGTGCGGATCCTGGCCCGGTTCGAGGCGGCGGGCCTCGCGGTGCGGGTGGGCGACGGCTGGCACGCGTGCCCCGAACGCCTGCGCGAGGCCGTGCTGAACGCCGACGGCCCGCCCGAGGCCGCGTACCCCGGCCGCACCTCGGCCGAGGTCGCCGTACTGCGCACCTACCTGGTCGACGGCCGCATCCAGCAGCTGCCCGCGCAGCGCGCCAAGCGGCTGGTCGTCCTCGACCACGTCGCGGGCACGTTCGAGCCCGGCCTGCACTACTCGGAGACCGAGGTCGGCGAAGCGCTGCAGCGGTACACCGACGACCCGACGGCGCTGCGCCGGCACCTGGTCGACGAGGGGTTCCTCGGCCGGGAGGGCGGCTCGTACTGGCGCACGGGCGGGACGTTCGACGTCGAGTGACGGCGGGTCCCGCCCGTCGTGGGGCTACTGCGCGGCCGGCGGCGGCGTCCAGTAGCCCATCTTCACCGAGCCGTTGTCCGACGACAGGGTGACGGGGCGGCCGTCCGGCGCGGTGCGGACGCTGCCGATGTCCTTCGAGCCGTTGTCGGTGGACGCGGAGATCTTGTACGTCTCGGGTCCCTCGGGGACGTAGAGCTTCAGGCTGCCGTTGTCCGACGAGGCCTTCACGAACACGGGCGCGCTGTTCAGGTGCGCGTTGAAGCTGCCGTTGTCCGACGAGGCGTTGAGCGTCTGGACGAAGCTGCGGTTGACGGAGATGGACCCGTTGTCGCTCTCCATCCTCAGGTTGTCGACGCGCGAGTCGTTCACGTGGATCGACCCGTTGTCGCTGCGCAGGTCGAGGTTCTGGGCGAGCGAGTTCACGTGGATCGAGCCGTTGTCGTCCCGGACGACGATGTCCACGCCCTTCGGCACCTGGACGTCGTACTTCCCGTCGCAGAACAGGTTGAGGAAACTCGGGCAGTTGGTGTCCAGGCGCAGCTTGCCGTTGCTCAGCTCCCACTCCGGGTCGCTGCCGTTGATGCTCTCGGTCGTCGTGCGGTCGACCTTGATCACGCCCGCGTCGCCGGGCACGAGGTTGATCTCGCCGCCGTCGCTGGTGATGGTGAGCGTCTGCCCGCTGAAGAGGAAGTCGTTGTGCCCCTTCACGTCGTGGCTCGACACCGCGACCAGCCCTATGTACGCGGCCGTGCCGATGGACGCGGCCGCCACCACGCCCCCGACGGTGAACAGGGCGACGCGCATCGGGCGGGACATGAAGGCTCCTGGGTGGTTCGGACGGGGACGACGCTGTACTCCGATGCGATGAGCCTATGAGCCGGTCCCGGACCGGCGGCATGCAGCGCCCTCCCCGATCGGTGGTAGGGACAGCCCCACCACGGTGTTCGAACCTGGTTCGAGCCGCGGTCGAACCGGGGAGGCCTCCCGCACGTGCAAGGCGTGCCGGAGCGTCCGTCCCGTCGTCCGGTTTGATCATGTGATCGGTTGAGCTTCCCCGAGGCGCTAAGGAGTGTCCGCGCATGTTCGACACGGTGTTCGGTCTGCCCGTGCACATCCTGATCCTGCACCTGACCGTGGTCGGGCTGCCGGTGGCGGCGCTCGCGACGATCGCCGTCGCGGTGCGCCCGGCGTGGCTGCCCCGCTTCGGCTGGTGGGTGGTGGCCCTCGACGCGGTGCTGCTCGTCGTCGTGTACGTGACCCGCGAGAGCGGCGAGAAGCTCGCCCACCGGCTGTGGCCGAACGCCGACGACCGGCCGCCGGCCGTGCGCACCCACATCAGCCGCGGCGAGGACCTGCTCTGGTACGCCGTCGCGCTGCTGGTCACCGCGATCGTCCTCGTGCTGGTGGCGCGTGAGCGCAACCGCGGCGCGATGTTCCGCCGCCCGTTCCCGCCGTTCCTCGTCCCGGTCGCGGGCGTACTCGCGGTCGCCGCCGCCGTGCTGACGATCATTCAGGTCATCCGGGTCGGAGACTCCGGCGCGCGGGCGGTGTGGCGGCCCGTCGTGCAGAGCACCAACGCGGTGTCCGCGCCGGTCGACCGGCTCCTCGGCTGACCCCGCGGGCGCGCCGGAGAGCGTCAGTCGCCCTCGGCGCGCTCGCGCGTCGCCAGCAGCCGACGCAGCGACGTCAGCCGCGCCGGGTCCGCGTGCCCGTCCGAGACCCACGCGTCGAGCGCGCAGTCCTGTTCGTCGTGCGAGCAGGCGCGCGGGCAGTCGACCGTGCCCGGCTCCAGGTCGGGGAACGCGTGGATGATGCGGCCCAGGTCGACGTGGTTGAGCCCGAACGAGCGCACGCCCGGGGTGTCCACCACCCAGCCCTGCTCGCGGTCCTCGCCGAACGGCGGCAGCCGCAGCGTCAGGGCCGACGTCGTGGTGTGCCGCCCGCGCCCGGTGACCTCGTTGACGTGCCCGGTGGCGCGCTGCCGGTCCGGGACGAGCGCGTTGACCAGCGTGGTCTTGCCGACCCCCGAGTGGCCGACGAACACCGTCGTCAGGCCGGCCAGCTCGGCGTAGATCGGGTCGAGGTCCCAGTCGTCGTAGGCGTCGCCGCCGCGCGTGACCACGTACGGCACGCCCAGCGCGCCGTACAGCTCGAGCAGTGTCTCCGGCGGCGCGAGGTCCGCCTTGGTGAGCACCAGCAGCGGCTCCATGCCCGCGTCGTACGCCGCGACCAGGCAGCGGTCGATCAGCCGGGGCCGCGGCTCGGGGTCGGCGAGCGCCGTGACGATCGCCAGCTGGTCGGCGTTCGCGACGATGATCCGCTCGAACGGGTCGTCGTCGTCCGCGGTGCGGCGCAGCACCGAGTCGCGCTCCTCGACCCGTACGATGCGGGCCAGCGCGCCCTTGTCGCCGCTGACGTCACCCACGATCGCGACGCGGTCGCCGACCACGACGCCCTTGCGGCCCAGCTCGCGGGCCTTCATCGCGGTGACCTCGTGCTCGCGGCGGGTGCCCTCGTCGACCAGGCACGTGAAGCGGCCGCGGTCGATGGTCAGGACCCGCCCCGTCTCGGCGTCCTCGTGCTTGGGGCGGATCCGGGTACGCGGCCGCGAACCGCGCCGCGACGGCCGGATCCGGACGTCGTCCTCGTCGAAGTCGGTGCGGCGCGTCGACCGGGCGTTGGCCATCGGACGCTCAGCCGGCCTGCGCGGGCGCGAGCAGGTCGGACCACATGCCCGGGAAGTCGGGCAGCGTCTTGCCGGTGGTGGCGATGTCCTCCACCTCCACACCCGGCACGACCAGGCCGAGGACCGCGCCCGCGGTCGCGATCCGGTGGTCGTCGTAGCTGTGGAACACGCCGCCGTGCAGGGCGCGCGGCCGGATCTCCAGGCCGTCGGCGGTGTCCGTGGCGTCGCCGCCGAGCCCGTTGATCTCCTTGGCGAGCGCCGCGAGGCGGTCGGTCTCGTGCAGCCGCAGGTGGGCGATGCCGGTCAGCGAGCTGGGCGAGTCGGCGAGTGCGGCGACCGCCGCGACCAGCGGTGTCAGTTCGCCGACGTCGTGCAGGTCGACGGTGATGCCGTGCACCGTGCCGGTGCCGGTGAAGCGCAGGCCGTCGGGGGTGAACTCGCACGCCCCGCCCATGCGCGTGAACAGGTCGCGCAGCTGGTCGCCGGGCTGTGTGGTCGCGTGCGGCCAGTCCCGCACGGTCACCGTGCCGCCCGCGACGAGCGCGGCGGCCAGGAACGGCGCGGCGTTCGACAGGTCGGGCTCGACGACCATGTCCCGGGCGGCGAGCGCGCTCGGCGCGATCCGCCACACGTCCGGCTCGGAGTCGTCCACCGCGACGCCGGCGGCGCGCAGCATCTGGACGGTCATCTCGATGTGCGGCATGGACGGGACGGAGGTGCCCACGTGCCGCACCTCGACGCCCTCGGCGAAGCGCGGGCCCGACAGCAGCAGCGCGCTCACGAACTGCGACGACGCCGACGCGTCGATCTCCACGATGCCGCCGCGCAGGCCGCCCGCGCCGCGGACCGTCATCGGCAGCCGCCCGGCGCCGCCGTCGTCGATGTCGGCGCCGAGCTCGCGCAGTGCCAGGATGACGGCGTCCAGCGGGCGCTCGGTCGACCGCGGGTCGCCGGCGAACCGCACGTCGCCCGAGGCGAGCGTGGCCAGCGGCGGCAGGAAGCGCATCACGGTCCCCGCGTTGCCGACGTCGACCTGGGCGGGCCCGGTCAGCGGGGCCGGCACGACGTACCAGTCGCCCTCGGGGGTGTCCTCGACGGTGACGCCCAGCGCGCGCAGCCCGGCCGTCATCAGCAGGGTGTCCCGGCTGCGCAGCGGACGGCGGACGTACCCCGGGCCCTCGGCGAGCGCCGCCAGGACCAGCGCGCGGTTGGTGACCGACTTGGAGCCGGGCAGCGCGACGACGGCGTCGACAGGAGCGGACGCGACAGGAGCGGGCCAGAGCGGGGTCGTCATGGGCAACCAGCCTATACGCGGGCACCGGAACGATCTCCGGGGTTTGTCCCGGCACTGCTCCGGACGTGCGAGGGTAGGGCACATGTGCGGTCGTTACGCCTCAAGCCAGCAGCCCGACGACCTGATCGAGCTGTTCGAGATCGAGAAGTTCGACAGGTCGGACCCGGACCAGACGCTGCCCCCGGACTGGAACATCGCGCCGACGAAGAACGTCTACGCGGTGCTGGAACGTGCCGCGGCCGCCGAGGGCCCGCCGGTGCGGCAGCTGCGCGCGCTGCGCTGGGGCCTGGTGCCGTCGTGGGCGAAGTCCCCGGACATGGGCGCCAAGATGATCAACGCGCGCTCCGAGACGGTGTTCGAGAAGCCGGCGTACCGCAAGGCCTTCGCGTCGCGCCGCTGCCTGCTGCCGGCCGACGGCTACTACGAGTGGTACACCCCGGAGACCGCCCCGGACGGTCCCAAGGGCAAGGTCCGCAAGCAGCCGTTCTGGATCCACCACACCGACGGCTCGCCGCTGGTGTTCGCGGGCCTGTACGAGTGGTGGCGCGACCGCACGCGCCCCGACGACGACCCGCTCGCGTGGCTGTGGACCTGCACGATCATCACCACCGACGCCGAGCCCGAGCTCGCCCGCATCCACCCCCGGATGCCGCTGGTCCTCGAGCCCGACCGCTGGGACGCGTGGCTCGACCCCAAGCTCGGCGACACCGAGCAGGCCCGCGCGCTGCTGACCGCGCCGGACCCGGGCCTGATGCAGGCGCACCCGGTGTCCCTGGAGGTCAACAGCGTGAAGAACAACTCGCCGCACCTGGTCGACCCGCTGCCTCCGGAGGAGGTCCTCGAGGCCGACGCGACGCTGTTTTGACGCGTTTGACCGGCCCGCGCGACCGTGTCTGGCAGCATCGCGGCATGACCCGCGCCAAGGCCGCCGCATCGCCCTCCGTCCACACGATCGAGACGCCCGTCGGCGAGGCCCGGGCGACGGTGCACGCCGCCACGGGGACGGCCCGCGGCTGGTTCGTGACGTCGCACGGCGCCGGCGGCGGGATCGAGGCGCGCGACCTGGTCGCGCTGGCCGCGGCGCTGCCGCCGCTGGGGATCACCGTGGCGCTGGTCGAGCAGCCGTGGCGGGTGGCGGGGAAGAAGCTCGCCCCGGCCCCGAAACGGCTGGACGAGGCCTGGGTACCGGTCGTCGAGGACCTGAAGGCCCGGATGGACGGCCTGCCGTTCGCCGTCTCCGGGCGGAGCGCGGGCGCGCGCGTGGCGTGCCGCACCGCGGCGGCGTCGGGGGCCGCAGGGGTGGTCGCGCTGGCGTTCCCGCTGCACCCCCCGGGCAAGCCGGCGGCGTCGCGGGCGGACGAGCTGCTCGGGGCGGGCGTGCCGACGCTGGTCGTGCAGGGCGACAAGGACCCGTTCGGCGGACCCGCCGAGTTCCCGGAGCCGCCGGCCGGCACGACGCTGGTCGCCGTGCCGTACGCCGACCACTCCTTCGGCGTCGCGAAGAAGGCCCCGGTGACCGAGGAGGACACCCTCGCGCTGATCACGGACACGGTCGGCGACTGGCTCGTAAGCCTGTTCGGGTGACCGCCGGCGGTGGGGAATGAACCCCGCTGACCTCGCGTTGTGGCCGATACACCCTCGACCTGTGGAGGCCGCCCATGCTCACAGCCCTGCCCCCTGTCGGCCGCGCTGATGCCGCTGCCGACCCGTCGATCTTGCAGTGGCGCGCGTGGGCGCCGGGCGGTGATCCCGAGCGACCGATATCGTCGAGGTCGAACGGGTCCGTGGTGACCCGTGGGGATCGTCAGGTGGAGGAGGTGGGTCCCGTCGCGGAGACCGAGACCCTGGAGCAGCGGGACGCGCGGTTCGAGCGCGACGCGCTGCCGTATCTGGACCAGCTTTACTCGGCGGCGCTGCGTATGACGCGCAACCCGGCGGACGCCGAGGACCTGGTGCAGGAGACGTTCGCGAAGGCGTACGGGTCGTTCCACCAGTTCCGCGAGGGCACCAACCTGAAGGCCTGGCTCTACCGGATCCTCACGAACACCTTCATCAACAGCTACCGCAAGAAGCAGCGGGAGCCCCAGCAGAGCGCCGCCGAGGAGATCGAGGACTGGCAGCTCGCGCGGGCCGAGTCGCATATGTCGACGGGCCTGCGTTCGGCCGAGGCGCAGGCGCTCGACCGGCTGCCGGATTCCGATGTGAAGGCAGCGCTGCAGGCGATCCCCGAGGAATTCCGCATCGCGGTGTATCTCGCGGACGTCGAGGGATTCCCGTACAAGGAGATCGCCGACATCATGGGGACCCCCATCGGTACGGTGATGTCCCGGTTGCACCGCGGACGCCGCCAGTTGCGCACCCTGCTGGAGGACTACGCCCGTGAGCGCGGGCTGGTCCCGGCGGGCTCGGATCGGAAGGACTCGGTCTCATGAGCTGCGGCGACCACCACGAAGTGGACTGCTCGCAAATCCTCGACCGGCTGTACGAGTACATCGACAACGAGCTGGCCGACGCCGACTGCGGGGACATCCGGACGCACTTGGACGAGTGCTCGCCGTGTCTGGAGAAGTACGGGCTGGAACAGCACGTGAAGGCGCTGGTGCAGCGCTGCTGCGGCTGCGACGACGTGCCGGTCGATCTGCGCAGCAAAGTCCTGGCGCGGATCCGCGAGGTGAAGACGCAGGTCGTGACGTCCGACGGGGCGTCGGTCGTCGTCGAACAGGTGTCGGTGGAGTCCGTCGTCGTGGACGGCGACCGGCCCGGCGCCTGACCGTCGTGCCCCAGGGCGCGTGATACGGCGAACGGCCTATTACGCGCCCCCCTTTCGGGTTAATCCGGCGACGCCGGGCAGAGTAAACCGGGCAGAAGGCGCTCAGCGCCCGTACGCCGTCCTATCCTCGGTTGGCGGTTGAATTCGCGACCGGAGCCGAGGAGGCAGTCGCAATGGGAACGCTGCCGATCATTACGGCCGGCCGGTCCACTGCCCGATTTCCACATATCGGGTTCGCGGTACGCGGCGCGGTCGCGCTGTCCGCAGCGCTCGTCCTGGTGCGCCGCGGCCTGGCCCGCGCCCGCGACCACGCGGAGCGCGACGCGGCGGTGCGCAGTCTGCTGCGGGCCGTCGAGGTCAAGGACGTCTACACCCGCGCGCACAGCGAACGGGTGGCCCACGCCTCGGTGTTGATCGCCCGTCAGCTCGGGATGCCGGACCGCCGCGTGGTGCTGCTGCGCTACGCGGCGCTGCTGCACGACGTCGGCAAGCTCGGCGTCCCGACCCGGCTGCTCACCAAGTCGGGCCCGCTCGACCCGGACGAGCGCGAGACCATTCAGCGGCATCCCGAGTGCGGCGCCGACCTGGTGCGCGACATGGACTTCCTCGGCGAGGGCCGGGACGGCATCCTGCACCACCACGAGCGCATGGACGGACGCGGCTACCCGGCGGGCCTCGAAGGCACCGCCATCCCGGAGTTCGCCCGCATCATCGCGGTCGCCGACGCGTTCGACGCGATGACCTCGACCCGCTCGTACCGCAGGTCGCGGCCGATCGAGGCGGCGCTCGCCGAACTGCACCGCTGCAGCGGCGACCAGTTCGACCCGCGCATGGTGCAGGCGCTCGACGCGGCCCTGCGCCGCTACGGCTGGCCGCTCGCCGAGCGCCCGGACACCGCCGCGGCGGGCCGGGCGGCGTCGCCGGTCCCCGTGCCGCGGCTGGGTGTCGACGACACCCACAGCGTGGCCGGGGCGCTCGCGGCCGAGCGGCACGAGGCCGGCTGAACACCCCGGCCGGTCGGGGGCGTTCGGGCCCCGTCGGATCACTTGCGGAACCACGCCGGCGACTTCGCCAGGTCGTTCAGTGCCGACTTGGTCAGCGGCGGCTTGCTCATCGCGGGTCCGGGGGCGTCCGGCCCGGTGAGGCCGTTGACGGCGTACAGCACCACCTGGTTGCCGTTGGCGAAGGTGAGGGACGCGGCGAAGCCGGCCGCGGAGCCGGCCGCGCCACCGGACTGCTGGTCGCCGGGCAGCGTCCAGGTCTTGAACACCGCGCCGCTGGACAGCGTCTCGGTCGTGCAGTCGGTGTTCGGCGGCGTCGTGCCGGTGCTCTCGCAGTAGTTGTGCGCGCGTTCGTCGTCGACCGTGCTGTGCCAGTCGTCGCGGTTGACCGCGATGTCGACGACGGCGACGTCGAGGTACCCGGTCTTGCCGTCCTTGGTCACGAAGTAGCGGCCGTTGAGCGGGTTGGTCGGCGTCTTGGCCGGGGTCTGCCGGCGCAGCGTCCCCGTGTCGGACGGAAGCAGCGCGGCGATGAAGGCGACCGGGTCCTTGGCCGCGGGCGGCGTGGAGGCGGTGGCCGGCGGCGAACTCCGCGTCGGGGTGCCGCTGCTCTTGGTCTGCTTGCTGATTCCGGCGCCGCCGGGCTGGGTGGTGCGCTCCTCGTCGGGGCCGTCGGCCGGGCTCGCGGTGGGCCCGGTGGACGCGCTCACCTCGCCCCCGCCGGGTTCGACGAGCGGCGCGGGGCTGCCGGTCGCGTGCGGCGCCGGCGCCGCGGCCGTGGTGCTCTGCGGCTGGGAGTTGCCCTGCGGCGCGGCCTGGTTGAGCTTCGGCAGGAGGCCCGCGCCGAAGCCGATCGCGAGCACGGCCGCGATCGACGACGCGGCCATCGCGTACCTGCGCCGCCGCCGGATCGCCCCGGCGCGCGCCATGATGTCGTCGGCGCCCGTGTCGCCGGGCGGCACGAACCCTTCGGCCGCCAGCTTGAGAAGCTGCTTGGCCAGCACGTCTTGTGGGTCACTCCCGTCGAAGTCGTCGTCCGTGTCGAACCTGTCCGTGCCGTTCAAAGCCGGGCCTCCTCGGCATTCGTGGCCGCGAGCGGCGCCCCGGGCAGCGCGTCGCCCAACGCGGTGCGCAGCGCCGCCAGCCCCCGGGCGCTCTGGCTCTTCACCGTGCCGGGCGAGACGCCGAGGATGTGGGCGGTCTCCTCGACGCTGAGGTCCTCCCAGTAACGCAGCACCAGGACCGCGCGCTGCCGGGCGGGTACGCGGGTGAGCGCCGCGCGTACCGCGAGCCCGAGTTCCGGATCCCCGCCCGGCGCCGCCTGGGTGTCCGGCGGTGCGGCGTGCGGGTGTTCGCGGCGCCACAGGCGGCGCCGCGACGATATGAACACGCTCATGAGCGTGCGGCGCGTGTACGCCTCGATGTTGTCGATCCGGTCGAGCCGCCGACCCGCGAGCACCACCTTGACCAGGGTGGACTGCACGAGGTCCTCGGCTTCGTGGACGTCGCCGCACAGCAGGAACGCGCTGCGCAGCAGAGGACCGCGACGAGCGATGATGAACTCGCGCAGGGCATCGTCATGTCCTGCCAACGCGACACCTCCTCGGGGGCCCGGTCAGGGCCTTCACCTTGGAAGAGACGCGACCCGGCTATCCGGTTGCGCGGCGCCGACGGCAATTGACAGCATCGTTCCCCTCCTACCGACCAAGCGGGGAACTCAGCATGCTCATATGGGGCTTCAAGACCCTGTTCAAGGTCCTCTCCGAGGGCGTCTTCCACTGCCCGCGCTGCGGCGTGGACCGTGCCTACCGGCTGCGCCTCGCGCGGCGCTGGTTCACGCTGTTCTTCATCCCCGTCTTCCCGTACCGCACGGACGGCAACCACGTGGAGTGCCAGACCTGCAAGGGCACGTTCTACGAGTCGGTGCTGCAACGGCCGACGTCCGGGCAGCTGTCGCAGGACCTGGCGAACGGCATGCGGCTGCTGGCTCTGGACGTGCTGCGCGCGTCGGGCACCCCGTCGACCGCGGCGCGTACCGCGGCGGTCAAGGCGGTCGTCGAAGCCGGCCTGCCGGACTACTCCATGGCCGCGCTCGACGCCGAACTCGCCGCCGCACCCGTCCCGTCGGGCAGCGTGCTCGTGCCGCTCGGCCAGCAGCTCGAGGCGCAGGGCCGCGAATGGCTGCTCACCCGCGGGGTGCGGATCGCCGCGGCCGACGGCGGGATCGGGTCGGCCGAGCGCGAGGTGCTCGACCGCTGCGGCGCGTTCCTCCAGATGACGGTCGCGCACGTGGCGGGCGTCGTGGACACCGTGCAGCGGAACGCGGCCCAGGCCTGATCGTCCGCCGTGTCCGGCGCGGTACCGGCCCGGGGTCGGGTCAGGCGGTGCGGACGCCGTCCTCGACGCACTTGGCGGTCCAGCCGCGCGGCGTCACCTGCACGACCATCCTCCGGCGGCACTGCCCGCAGTAACGCGGCGGCTCCAGCTCGCGGCGCCGGGCGCACGCGGTGTGCCCGGCGGCGTCGGCGGGCTCGCCGCACTGGTCGCAGAAGGCCGCGGGCGTCGCGTCGGTCGGGTCAGCGGTCGTGTTCACGGTCGTAGAGTACGGCCCTATGCCGCACGAGCCCATTCCGGTGTCACCCGGAACACACGCCGAAATCACCCACACCGTGACCGACGCCGACACCGCGGCCGCGGTCGGCAGCGGTGACCTGGCCGTGCTCGGCACCCCGCGGCTGCTGGCGCTCGCCGAGGCCGCCACCGTCCGCGCGCTCGACGGCCTGCTCGGCGAGCGCCGCACGTCCGTCGGCACCCGCGTCGCGCTCGAGCACCTGCTCGCCACGCCGGTCGGCGGCACCGTGACCGTGCGCGCCGAAGTCGTCTACACCGACGGCCGGTTGGTGCGCTTCGCGGTGGTCGCCGAGGACGCCGCGCGCCGCCTCGTCGGGCAGGGCGAGGTCACCCGCGTCGTGGTCGACCGCGAGCGGTTCCTCGCCCGGCTGCCCGAGGCGTGACGCGGCCCTAGACGCCCATGGTGCTGCGCGGATAGACGGCGTCCGGGTCGGTCAGCACGTTGACCAGGTACGGCACGCCGGACGCGAACGCGCGGGCCAGCGCGCCCTCGATGTCGTCCGCCCTGCGGACCGTCTCGCCCGCACCGCCCAGCGCCCGCACCACCTCGTCGTAGCGGGTCTCCGGCGCCAGGGTGGCGGCGACGTCGTGGCCGTACAGCTTGCGCATCGGGTGTTTCTCCAGGCCCCAGACGCCGTTGTTGCCGACGACCATCACCACCGGCAGGTTGTGCCGCACGAGCGTGTAGGCGTCCATCAGCGAGAACCCCGCCGCGCCGTCGCCGAGCAGCACCACGACCTGGGCGTCGGGGCGGGCCAGGCGCGCGGCGACCGCGTAGCCGAGGCCGGTGCCCAGGCAGCCGTACGGGCCCGGGTCCAACCAGCCGCCGGGCCGGCCGGGCTCGACGTACTTCCCGGCGTACGACACGAAGTCCCCGCCGTCGCCGACCACCACCGCGTCGTCTGCCAGCACCCGCAGCAGCTCGCCGTAGATCCGCACGGGGTGGATCGGGTCGCCGCCGCCGCGGAGCAGCGCGCGGTCGGACTGCGCGGCGGTGCGGGTCGCCGCCTGCATGTGCTCGAACCAGTTCCGGTACGTGCCCGGCTTGGCCTGCCGCTCCCACGCGTCCACCAGGCCGTCCAGCACGAGCGTGAGGTCGCCGCACACCGACGCCGCGACGGGGGCGGTCGCGCTCAGCTGCTCGGGGGAGTCCACGAGATGCAGGACGCGGGCCGGCACGGCGCCGTCCCGGCCGCCGAACACGCCGTACCCGAGCCGGAAGTCGAGCGGCGCGCCGACCACGACGACCAGGTCCGCGCCGCCGAGCGCGGCCACGCGGGCGCGGGTGACCAGCAGCTCGTGGCCGGTCGGCAGCACCCCGCGGCCCATGCCGTTCGCGACGACCGGGACGCCCATGGTCTCCGCGGCCCGCCGCGCGGCCTCCTCTGCGCGGCCCATCCACACGTCCTGCCCGAGCACCAGCACGGGCCGCTGCGCGTCGGCCAGCAGTCCCGCGGCGGTCGCCACCGCGACCGGGTCGGGGGCGACGGGCTCCGCGCGCACGGCGACCGGCGCCGGGGCGGTGGTCCGGTCGAACAGCACGTCCATGGGCACGTCCAGGAACACCGGTCCGCGCCGCGGTCGCTCGGCCAGCGCGAAGGCGTCGGCGAGCTCGGCGCCGATCCGGTCCGTCTCGTGCACCGTCGCGGCGTGCTTGGTCACCGGCGCGAGCAGCGGGGGGTGGTCGAGCTCCTGCAGCGCGCCCGAACCCCACCGGAACGCGGGCGCCCGACCGCCGAGCACGACCAGCGGCGAGCCGTTGAGGTGTGCGGTCGTGACGGCGCTGATCCCGTTGGTCACGCCGGGCCCGGCCGTCAGCACCGCGAACCCGGCGCGGCGCGTCAGCTTCGCGGTCGCCTCGGCCGCGAACACGGCGGTCTGCTCGTGGCGCACGTCCAGCACCCGCAGCGGCTCGGCGGCACGCACCGCGGCGTCGTAGACGGGGAAGACGTGGCCGCCGGAGAGCGTGAAGAGCGTGTCGACACCGTACGCGCGGGCCGCCGCGACCACGAGGTCGCCGCCGTGGCCGGCCACGGTGCCGGGTGGGGTGTCGGGCGGGGCGGCGTTCGCCCGTGCCCCCTGCGGTGCGGCGGGGTCGTGCCCCGCGCCGTGCCCCGCGTCCTGCCCTGTGTCCTGACCTGCGTCCTTGTCCGTGCCCGCCATGCCGACACCTCCGCGCAAGAGTCCGACCTGAAACGGTAGCGGCGCGGACACGCTGCGACACGGTCCGCGGCGGGATTTCCCCGGGAACCGGGCGCCCCGGACGCGCGAAGGCCCGTGCGTGAGCGGGTCGCTCGCGCACGGGCCTCCGGATGGTGCCTACAGCGTCTGGTTCAGCGCCTTGACCGGCATGCTCAGCTGGTCGAGCAGCGCCAGGTCGCTCTCCGGCTTGCGGCCGAGCGTCGTCAGGTAGTTGCCGACGATGACGGCGTTGATGCCGCCCAGCAGGCCCTGCTCGGTGCCCAGGTCGCCGAGCGCGATCTCGCGGCCGCCCGCGTAGCGCAGGATGGTGCGCGGGAGGGCGAGCCGGAACGCGCCGATGATCTTCAGCGCCTCGCGCGGCTCGATGACCGTCTGCTCCTCGAACGGCGTGCCCGGGCGCGGGTTGAGGAAGTTCAGCGGCACCTCGTCCGGCTCCAGCTCGGCGAGCTGGCCGGCGAACTCGGCGCGCTGCTCCGGGGTCTCGCCCATGCCGACGATGCCGCCGCAGCACACCTCCATGCCGGCGGCGCGCACCATGCGCAGGGTGTCCCAGCGCTCCTCCCACGAGTGCGTGGTGACCACGTTCGGGAAGTAGGAGCGGGCCGTCTCGAGGTTGTGGTTGTAGCGGTGGATGCCCATCTCGGCGAGCTCGTCGACCTGCTCCTGCGAGAGCATGCCGAGGGAGGCCGCGATGTTGATGTCGACGGCCTCGCGGATCGCCTTGACGCCCTCGCGCATCTGGCTCATGAGGCGCTCGTCGGGCCCGCGGACGGCGGCCACGATGCAGAACTCCGTCGCGCCGGTCGCCGCGGTCTCCTCGGCGGCCTTCACCAGCGACGGGATGTCGAGCCACGCGGCGCGCACGGGGGACGGGAACAGGCCGGACTGCGAGCAGAAGTGGCAGTCCTCCGGGCAGCCGCCGGTCTTGACCGACACGATGCCCTCGACCTCGACCTCGGGGCCGCAGTGCCGCATGCGCACCTCGTGCGCCAGCTGGAGCAGCTCCTCGAGGCGCTCGTCCGGGAGGTTCAGCACCTCCAGCACCTGCTCCTCGGACAGGCCGCGGCCTTCCTCCAGGACCTGCACGCGTGCGACGGCGAGGATGTCGCCGTCCGCGGGGGCCTGCCGGCTCGTCACATCGAGCGTTTCCGTCACCGTTCACCTCGCGCTGGATCGTGGGCGGCACGGAACGCGCCCGGGTCGAAGGTACCGCCCAGGGCCGGGGACAAACTCAAGCGGGCCGACACAAGGAACTCGGCGGGGTGCAGCGCTCCCGCCCCGGCGCCGATCGCGCCGGCCAGCGGGCGGGCCGCGATGGTCTCCAGGTCCCGGATGTTGCAGCGCATCGCGAGGTCCGGTCGGGCCGGCCACGAGCCGATGACGACGCCCGCCAGGTCGATGCCGCGGTGCGCCATCGCCTCCAGCGTGAGCGCGGTGTGGTTCAGCGTGCCGAGGTCCGGGCGGGCGACCACGAGGACCTGGGCGCCGAGCGTGTGCGCCAGGTCGGCGAGCGTGGTGCCCTCCTCGTCGAAGCGCACCAGCAGGCCGCCGGCGCCCTCGACGACGACCAGCCGCCGGGTCTCGGCGAGCTCGCGGACCCGGCCGACGACCTCGTACAGGTTGACCGGCGGGAGGCCGGACACCCGGGCCGCGGCGGCGGGGGACAGCGGGTCGGGGTAGCGGGCGTATTCGTGCAGGTCGGTGACGCCGGCCAGGCGCCCGACGTCCTGCAAGTCGCCGGGCTCGTCCGGGCCGATCCCGGTCTGGGCGGCCTTCACGACCGCGACGGACGACCCGCGCGCCGCCGCCAGTGCGGCCACCGCCGCGGTCACCACGGTTTTCCCGACCCCGGTGTCGGTGCCGGTCACGACGAGGATGCTCACCGCAGCACCCTAAACGGCCCCGGTCGCCGGTCAGGACCAAGGTCCCGTCCGACTTCGGACCGTCGGCCCGGTTGGATCCGCCGCCGGCGGGGGCAGGATCAGGGTGTGGGCGTGGAGCCCGCGCCCGGACGGGCGCGGGCACGCGACCCGGTTCAGTTCGTGCCTTCGATTCTGCACGGGCCACACGGAGTGAACGGCATTCCTCCACCCTCGGCCGGGACGGCGGGCGAAACCAAGCCCCCGCCGTCCCGGCCGACGTGTGTCCGGGTGTGTTTCCGGCCGTTTCCCCGGTTCCGCCACGCGCGCGCTGTGCGGTGATTCAGGGATGAACTGGGCTTATGCCCGTTTTAAGGGTTGATGTGTCACCCTTGAGGGCGCCGAAGGCGGGCCACGAACTTGTAGCGGTCGCCGCGGTACACGGAGCGGACCCACTCCACCGGCTCGCCGGCCGTGTCGAAGCTGTGGCGGGAGAGCAGCAGCAGCGGCATGCCGACGTCGGTGGAGAGCAGGCCCGCTTCGCGCGGGTTGGCGAGCGCCGTCTCGATGGTCTCCTCGGCCTCGGCCAGGTGGACGTCGTAGGCCTCGCTCAGGGCGGTGTACAGCGACGTGTACCGGTCGAGCGTGCGGCGCAGCGACGGGAACCGCTTGGTGGACAGGTGGGTGGTCTCGATCGCCATCGGCTCGGCGTTGGCCAGCCGGAGGCGTTCGATCCGCAGCACCCGGTTGCCGGGCTTGATGGCCAGGCGTTCGGCCAGTTGGTCGTCGGCGGTGATGTAGCCGATGTCGATGAGACGGGAGGTGGGCTCCAGCCCCTGGGCCCGCATGTCCTCGGTGTACGAGGTCAGCTGGAGGCTCTGGGCGACCTTGGGCTTCGCGACGAAGGTGCCGCGGCCCTGGACGCGCTCGAGCCGGCCCTCGATGACCAGTTCCTGCAGCGCCTGGCGCACGGTGGTGCGTGAGATGTCGAACTCTCCGGCCAGCGTCCGCTCGGGCGGCACCGGGGTGCCCGGCGGCTGGGTCTGGGTGAGCTCGAGCAGGTGCTTCTTGAGCCGGTAGTACTTCGGCTCCCGCGCGGCGCCCTCGGCGGCCAGGTCCCCACCCGCGGCGCTGTCCAGGCCAGCGCCCTGTTCGTTCGACGCCGCAGCCATCGCGGTCGCCCCTTGTTCCGCCGTCACCGGTGCCCTCCTGACACGTTCGGTCCCCATCGTGGCACGACCGTCCCGGCGGTGGTGCCGGGCCGCGTTTATCACGACGCAGATGTCGGTCGGATAACGGCTGGGGCCGGTCTTTCGCGGAACCTTGACACCCCAATTGGTCTATGCCAACCTCCGGAATGGTCTAAACCATTGGTGGTCACCGCGCAACCCTCGTCCAGGTTCGCAACCCAACTCCCTCCAGGCGGATCCTGAAGGCCCGGCGCTCCAGAGCGGGCCTGAAGCGGGGAGCGCGATACCCACGGCAGCGGTACCAAGCATCCTGAGGAGGATGGTGTGAAGCGTCGTCTCTTCGTCGCGGCGGGTGTCGCGGCGGCGCTCGCCGGCGTTGCTGCCTGTGGCAGCTCGGACGACGGTGACAAGAAGGACGGCCAGACCCCGGCCGCCGGAGCGTCCAGCAACGCTCCCGCCCCGGGCAACGGCAAGAAGGTCACCGTCTGGCTCATGAAGGGCACCGCCCCCGACGACTACCTCGCCGCCTTCAAGGCGAAGTTCGAGGCCGACCACCCCGGTGCCACCCTGGACGTCCAGATCCAGCAGTGGAACGGCATCGACCAGAAGATCATCTCCGCGCTGGCGAGCAAGGACGCGCCGGACGTCATGGAGGCCGGCAACACCCAGGTCGCCACCTACGCGGCCTCGGGCGGCGTGAAGGACCTGACCGGCAAGGTCAACGAGCTGGGCGGCAAGGACTGGCTGACCGGCCTGTCCAACCCCGGCAAGGTCGACGGCAAGCAGTACGGCGTGCCGTTCTACGCCGCCAACCGCGTCGTGATCTACAACAAGGAGGCCTTCGCGGCCGCCGGCATCACGGCCCCGCCGAAGACGCAGGCGGAGTGGCTCGAGGACACCAAGAAGCTCAACAGCGGCGACCAGCAGGGCATCTACCTGCCGGGTCAGAACTGGTACTTCTACGCGGGCCTGCTCAAGGACCAGGGCGGCGACCTGGCGGTCAAGGACGGCGACAAGTGGAAGGGCGGCCTGGACACCCCGGCCGCCGCCGCTGCCGCCAACTTCTACAAGGACCTCCAGGCGAACAGCAAGGCGGCCAAGGACGGCGATGAGAAGACCCAGCCCGAGACCGTCGCGGCGGCCAACGGCAAGGTCGCGCAGTTCATCGCGGTCCCGGGTGAGCTCGAGACGGTCGTCACGAAGAACCCGGCGCTGAAGGACAAGTACGGCTACTTCCCGATCCCGGGCAAGGACGCCGCGAAGCCCGGCGCGGTGCTGACCGGCGGCTCGGACCTGATCATCCCGGAGACGGCGAAGAACCAGGACCTGGCCTACGACGTGATCAAGCAGTTCAACAGCGACGAGTGGCAGACCAAGCTCGCCAAGGCGATCAAGATGCTGCCGAACAAGACGACGCTGGGCGCGGCCCTCGAGGGCGACGCCGGTGCCGCCGCGATGATGACCGGCGCCTCCAACGGCTTCGCGACCCCGAACTCCCCGAACTGGACCGCGGTCGAGAGCAACAACCCGATCAAGGCCTACCTCACGAAGGTGCTGACCGGGACCGACGCGGCCGCGGCGGGCAAGGAAGCGAACGAGACGCTCACCAAGACGCTCAACACCAAGTCCTGAGCAACGGGACCCGGCCGGACGCACACCCGGCCTGATCCGATCGACTGAACAACAGTCAGCCCGAGCGGGCCGGTCCCGCCGGAGGGGAAAGCAGCCTCCGGCGGGACCGGCCCCGGGCCACGATCGGCCTCGGAACCCCACCCTTTCGACGACGGGAAGGCAGCTGTGGCAGCCCCCAAGGCACAGGCGGCGGTCGCGACGCCCGCGCAGCCCCCGCGGAAGGACGCGCGAACGCCTTCGCACGCGTCCCCCACCCATAGGTCCCCGCGCCGTCCGGGCGCCATCGCGCGGCAGGTCACCCCGTACCTGCTCGTCGCCCCGGCGATCCTCGGGATCGCCTTCCTGCTGGTCTATCCGGTGGCCAAGAACACCGTCCTGTCCTTCCAGGACTACAACCTCAAGCAGCTGTTCAAGGGCGGCGCCGAGTACATCGGCTTCGACAACTTCACGACGCTGTTCAAGGACTCCGACTTCTGGGAAGTCACCTGGCGGACCTTCTGGTTCACCGGGATCCAGGTCGTCGTGATCATGGTCGTCTCGACGCTGATCGCGCTCATGGTCATGAAGCTCGGCAAGGCCATGCGCGTCCTGGTCCTGATCGGCCTGGTCGCCGCGTGGGCGACCCCGGTCATCGCGGCCACCACGATCTTCAAGTGGCTGTTCCGCTCGGACAACGGCGTCGTCAACTGGGCGCTCGTGCAGCTCGGCTTCGACTCGTACCAGAACTACACGTGGTTCGCGCACGGCGGCTCGACGCTGTTCGTCGTCGGCCTGCTCATCGTGTGGCAGTCGATCCCGTTCGCGACGCTCACCATCTACGCGGGCCTGACCACGATCTCCTCCGAGATCTACGAGTCCGCGCGCCTCGACGGCGCGGGCCCCGTCCGGATCTTCCGCTCGATCACCTTCCCGATGCTGCGGCCGATCTTCGCACTGGTCACCTCGCTCGAGGTCATCTGGATCTTCAAGTCGTTCGCGCAGATCTGGTCGATCGCCGGTGAGAACGGCCCGATCAACGACGTGCGCACGCTGCCCGTGTACGCGTTCCAGATGGGCACGTCGCTGCACCACTACGGCATGTCGGGCGCCGTCGCGACGGTCACGGTGCTGCTGATCGCGCTGATGCTCGTCTTCTACTTCCGACAGATGTTCAAGCAGGAGCGGGAGGCCGGGAACTCGTGAACATGCGTTTCCTCAAGCGGTTTGCGCTCAACCAGGCGGCGTTCATCACGTTCGTCTTCATGATCTTCCCCGTCTACTGGATGGTCCTCACGGCGATCAAGCCGGGCAAGGACATCCAGTCGGAGACGCCGAAGTTCGTCCCCAGCTCGATCACGTTCGAGAGCTTCAAGCACGCGATCGACACCCCGCACTTCGCCGACTACTGGCGCAACAGCCTGCTGGTCGCGGTCGGCGGCGTCGGCCTGTCGCTGGTCATCGCGTGCTTCGCGGCGTTCGCGGTGGCGCGGATGCAGTGGAAGGGCCGCGCGTCGTTCATCCTCATGGTGTTCATCGCGCAGATGGCGCCGTGGGAGGCGCTGATGATCCCGATGTACCTCATCGCGCGCGACAACGACATGCTCGACAACCTGCCGTTCCTCACCGCGATCTACTTCGTCATGACACTGCCGTTCGCGATCGTGACGCTGCGCGGCTTCCTCGCCGGCATCCCGGTCGAGCTGGAGGAGGCCGCCCGGGTCGACGGGTGCTCGCGGTTCACGGCGTTCCGCAAGGTCGTGTTCCCGCTGCTGGCGCCGGGCCTGCTGTCCACCTCGCTGTTCGGCTTCATCACCGCGTGGAACGAGTTCGCGTTCGCCAACGCGCTGCTGATCAACAACGAGGACCAGAAGACGCTGCCGACCTGGCTCAGCTCGTTCAGCAACGGGCTGACCATCGACTGGGGCGCGATCATGGCGGCGTCGACGCTGTTCATGCTGCCGGTCCTGGCGATCTTCCTCGTCCTGCAAGGCAAGGTCACCGGGGGTATGACCTCCGGTGCGGTCAAGGGCTGATACGTCTGATGTCGCACGAGTCCCACGAGCTCAACCGCCTCGCCCTGACCGTCCTGCAGCCCGGCTTCGAGGGCCTCACGCCGCCCGACTGGCTGCGCCGGCACCTCGGCGACGGACTCGGCGCCGTCGGCCTGTTCGGGCGCAACATCCACGCGCCCGAGCAGCTCGCGGGCCTGACCGCCGCACTGCGCAAGGAGAAGGAGGACGTCCTCGTCGCCATCGACGAGGAGGGCGGCGACGTCACCCGCCTCGAGGTCGGCACGGGCAGCTCCTGGCCCGGAAACCTCGCGCTCGGCACCGTCGACGACCCCGCGCTCACCCGCGCGGTCGCCGGCGGGCTCGGCCGCGACCTGGCGCGCTGCGGCGTCAACTTCAACTGGGCGCCGGACGCCGACGTCAACTCCAACCCCGACAACCCGGTGATCGGCGTCCGCTCCTTCGGCGCCGACCCCGACCTGGTCGCCCGGCACACCCGCGCGTACGTCGAGGGCCTCCAGGCCACCGGCGTCGCCGCGTGCGTCAAGCACTTCCCCGGGCACGGCGACACCGCGGTGGACTCGCACCTGGGCCTGCCGCGCGTCGACGCGTCCCGCGAACTGCTCGCCACCCGCGAGCTGGTGCCGTTCCGCGCGGCCATCGAGGCGGGCGCCAAGGCCGTCATGTCGGCGCACATCGTGCTGCCCGCGTACGACGACGAGCACCCCGCGACGCTCAGCCGGACGATCCTGACCGGCCTGCTGCGCGAGGAACTCGGCTACGACGGCCTCATCGTCACCGACGGCATCGAGATGGGCGCCATCGCCGACACCTACGGCATCGCCGACGGCACGGTGCGGGCGCTCGCCGCTGGCGCCGACGCGGTGTGCGTGGGCGGCGGCCTGTGCGACGAGGCCACCGTCGTGCTGCTGCGCGACGCCATCGTCGACGCCGTGCGCACCGGCAGGCTCCCCGAGGAACGGCTCGCCGACGCCGCCCGCCGGGTCGGCGAACTCGCCGCCTGGGCACGCTCGGTCGCCGAGTACGGCGGCTCCGGCGGCGACCACGCCGCGGGCCTGGACGCGGCGCGCCGCGCGGTCCGCGTCACCGGCGACCTCCACCCGTTCACCCGGCCCGCGCACGTGCTGGAACTCGCGTCGCAGGCCAACATCGCGGTCGGCGACCGGACCCCTTGGGGCGTCGGCGCGTACCTCGCCCGCCTGCTGCCCGGCACCACGGTGGCGCGTGCCTCGGTCACCACCTTCGGCCTGGTCGACACGCAGCTCGCGGCCGCCGCCGGGCGCCCGCTCGCGGTCGTCGTCCGCGACCTGCACCGCAACGTCCGCGCCGCCGACCTGCTGGCCGGCATCCTCGCGGCACGGCCCGACGCGGTCGTCGTCGAGATGGGCCTGCCGTACGGCGACACCCAGGGCGTCACGCGCGTCGCCACGCACGGCGCCGCGCGCGTGTGCGGCATAGCGGCCGCCGAGGCGCTCACCGGGCGCACCCTGGAACCCCTCTACACCTGAGCACGACCGCAACTACGGAAGGCCCCAAAGAGATGTCTGCGAGCTCCGAAGGTGTGGCCCCGCGGGGCGGGATCATGTCCGCCGAGACGGCGGAGCAGCCGGAGGTCCTGCGCCGGATCCTGACCGAAGGCGCGCCGCGGATCCGCGCGGTCGCCGCCGAGATCGCCGCCCGCAGCCCGCGCTTCGTGCTGCTGACCGCGCGCGGCACCAGCGACAACGCCGCGCTGTACGCGAAGTACCTCGTCGAGGTGCTGCTCGGGAAGCCGGCCGGCCTCACCTCGATGTCGACCACCACCGCGTACGGCGCCGAGCCCGACCTCACCGACTGCCTCGTGATCACGGTCAGCCAGTCCGGCGGGTCGCCCGACCTGGTCGCCTCCACCGAGGCCGCGCGCAAGGCCGGCGCGATCACCCTCGCCGTCACCAACAACGCCGACTCGCCGCTCGCCGCCGTCTCCGAGTTCCACATCGACGTGCTCGCCGGACCCGAGAAGGCACTGCCCGCGACCAAGACCTACACCGCCGAACTGCTGTCCCTCTACCTGCTGGTCGAGGGCCTGCGCGGCGGCGACGGCGCGGCCGCCTCGGAGCTGCCGGAGCTCGCCGCGGGCATCCTGGCCCGGCGGGCCGAGGTCGCCGAGATCGCCCAGCGCTACCGGTTCGCGCAGCGCCTCGTCATCACGTCGCGCGGGTACGGCTACCCGACGGCGCGCGAGGCCGCGTTGAAGATCATGGAGACCAGCTACATCCCGGCCCACCCGTTCTCCGGAGCCGACCTGCTGCACGGCCCGCTGGCGATGATCGACAACGTCAGCCCCGTCATCGCGGTCGTCCCCGACGGCCGCGCCGGCGAGGCGCTCCAGCCCGTCCTCGAACGACTCCGCGGCCGCGGCGCCGACCTGATGGTCGTCGGCCAGGCCGACCAGGTCGAACGCGCCAGCGCGGGCTTCGCCCTCCCGGCGGGCGTCCCCGAGGAGGTCCAGCCGATCCTCGAGATCCTCCCGCTGCAACTCCTCGCCTACGAGATCACCATGGCCCGCGGCCTCGACCCCGACGCCCCCCGCGCCCTCGCCAAGGTCACCGAAACCCACTGACCCGGCGGCCCCCAACCCCGCCGCCACCCCAAGGCCCCGCCCCACGTCCCGGGGGCGGGGCCGCGGCGGGTCCGGAGCCGGGCGCCACGGGGCAAAACACTGGTCAGTTGACGGGCGCGCTCATAAGATGACCGCGCCGCGCTGCGACTCCGCCGCGGCCGTGGGGGATTCGACACGCCTGCGCCTTTTCCGGGCCGAACGGCGACCGCCTGGTGCCCGTGCGACGAGGAAGCACTACTTGACCGCGTTTCTGAAGCGAACCGTGGCCGCCGCGTGCGCGGCCGCGTCCGTATCGTTCGTCCTGCCGGCGCTGACCTCGCCGGCGTACGCCTCCCCGGTGACCGTGACGGCGGCGCCGGGCGTTCCGGCCGTCTTCGCGCCCGCCGTCGTTCCCGCCGCGGTGCCTGCGGCTGCCGCCGCCGGATATGTGAGCCGCCCGGACCTGCCGCGGTTCCACGCCGATACGACCACGCCGGGACGGCCGCACGACGGCGCGCTGTTCACGTCCTTCACGGGGCAGAGTGCAGGCGGAAACGTTCCTGCCATGGTGGTGTACGACAACACCGGCGAGCCGCTGGGGATCCAGTCCGGCGGCACCGGTGCCCGCCCCGTCCGGTACGCGTGGGGCGAGGGCATGGCCGCCTTCACCGCGCCGAACCGGTGGGACATCTACGACGACTGGGGGCACAAAGCCGCGTCCATCCCGGTCGATTCCGTCGCCCCGCACACGGGCGCGTCGATCGCGGTGAACGTCTCCGGCGAGATCGCGGTCGTCAGCGGCACGCAGGAGGTCACGGCCGACCTGCGGCCGTACGGCGGCCCGGAGAACGGCCGGGTCCTCGTCGCCACGGTGAAGAGTGTGGCCGTGCGGACCGGCGAAGTCCTGTGGGAGTGGCGGAGCCTGACTGCCGGTCAGGAATCCTTGCCGGACCAGGGGCCGATCCCCCTGTCGGACAGCTACCGGACCGCCTCCACCCGGACGTTCGACTACCTGGGCCTGAGCAGCGTCGCGTACTCGCGCGACGGTCGCTACGTGTACGTCAGCGCGCGCGGCACCAGCGCCGTCTATCAGCTCGACGCCGCCACCGGGCAGATCGTCGCGACGCTCGGCGGCAAGCACCCCACGCTGACCGGCCCCGCCGACATGCCGACCCCGAACAAGCCGTTCTCCGTGGCCGTGCACGACGACGGGGCGGTCTACGTAGGCGACGTGAACCCGGGGACGGGCACCGCGCGCGGCTTGGTGTACAAGACCGGGACGGACGGTTCGGTCCGACTGCTGAAGTCCGTGGCCCCGGACTCCGCCCCGCAGGTCACAGACACGACCAAGGGCGCCTTCCAGCCCGTGAGTTACGCGGTCTCCTTCGGCGGTACCTACGCGGGCCTGCTGTCCGCGGGCAACTGGTCGGCGGAGTACGACGTCAACGGCCAGCTGGTGTTCACCGCGACGACGCCGCAGGGGGCGTCCCCCACCACCCGCGGTATGTGGCCGAGCAGCGCGTGGAAGACCAGGCCCGACGTGGGGGCGCTGCCCTCCGAGTCGGGCGGCACCGACGTCTACGCGAGCTGGAACGGCACCGACGTGCAGGCCTGGCGCGTCTCCGTCGGCCCCGACGCGGACCACCTGCGCGTCGTGGCGACCACGCCGCGCGCCGGGTTCGAGACGCGGATCGGCGCGTCGTACACGTCCTCGGACGTCGTCACCCGCGTCGAGGCGCTCGGCCGCAGCGGGGAGGTCCTCGGGCGCACCGACCGCGTCGCGCTGGCGCAGGTCGCCCAGGCGTACGCGGCGGCGGGCGGGAGCGAGAAGCTCGGCGCGTTCGTCTCCCGCACCGAGAGCGACGGCGAAGTCAGCGTCAGCTACATGCACGGCACCGTCACCTGGAGGCCCGCCACCGGCGCGCACGCCGTCGCCGGGGTGATCTGGGACTACCTGGCCCGCGGCAACTCGCTCGGCGCGCCCGTGTCCGACGAGTACACGCCGGCGGGATCCACCACGCCGCGCCAGGACTTCGACCGCGGAACGGTCTACGCCCTGCCGGCCGGTGCCGTCACCATGGCCGGCCCCTGGCTGACGCGGTACCGCGAACTCGGCGGCGAGCAGGGCCCCCTGGGGCTGCCCGCGGCCGACGTCAGCTCGGTGCGCGTGCCCGGCGGTGACATGTACGTCCAGAAGTTCCAGAACGGCGCGATCACCGGCACCTACGTCAACAGCACGCAGGAACTGCACGGGATCTGGGGCGACATCTACACCAAGTGGAACGCGGCGGGCGGCGTCACCGGCCCGCTCGGCATGCCGCTCATGGAGGAGAACACGACGTCCGACGGCGGCCGCTACGTGCACTTCTCCAACTACTGGAGCATCTTCTGGTCCCCGGCGACCGGTGCGCACACGGTCGACGCCGACGTCCGCACCAAATGGGCGGAACTGGGCTGGCAGGGCGGCTTCCTCGGCTACCCGGTCACCGACAGCACCGCGTCGGCGGGCGGGCGCGTCGTGCACTTCCAGCGCGGCACGGTCGCCTGGAGCCCGGCGACCGGAGCCCACGAGGTGCACGGCGGCATTCGCGACGTCTGGATGGCGAACGGCGCCGAGCGCGGCGGGCTCGGCTTCCCGCTGGCGGACGAACTGGGCGCGGCCGACGGGGTGGGGCGTTACAACCACTTCTCCGGCGGGGCCTCGATCTTCTGGAGCCCGGCCACCGGCGCGCACATCGTGCAGCGCGGCATCCGCGACAAGTGGGCGGCGCTCGGCTGGCAGGGCGGCGTGCTCGGCTACCCGACGAGCGACGAGCAGTCGACGCCCGCCGGGACCGGTCGCTTCAACACGTTCGAGCGCGGCTCCATCTACTGGACGTCGTGGGGCGGCACCGCGGCGGTGCGTGGCGGAATGCTGAGCACCTGGGCGTCGTTGGGATACGAGAACAGCCGCCTCGGTTACCCGCGCAGCGACGAGTACCGCACGGACGACGGGCGCCAGCGGCAGGACTTCGACGGCGGATGGATCTTCTGGGACCCGCGTAGCCAGAAGACGACCGTCCACTACTACTGAACCACCGGCCGGTCCACGACGGCCCGGAACGGCCTGAACGACGGTGCCACTCAAGGGGGATCGCACATGCGTTACCGGCTCTTCGGGAACACGGGGCTGCGCGTATCGGAGTTGTTCTTCGGGGCGATGACGTTCGGGGACGCGGGGACGGTCGGGGCGGCGCCGGAGGAGTGCCGGCGGATGGTCGACGCGTACGAGGACGCGGGCGGGAATGTGATCGACACCGCCGTCAACTACCGGGGCGGGCAGAGCGAGGAGATCCTCGGCACGGTCCTCGAAGGCCGCCGCGACCGGTTCGTCGTGGCGACCAAGTACACGCTGACGCGCGACGGTTCGGACCCGAACGCGGCGGGCAACCACCGCAAGAACCTCCGCCTTTCGCTGGAGACCAGCCTCAAGCGCCTGCGCACCGACTACATAGACGTCTACTGGGTGCACATCTGGGACCGGCAGACGCCGATCGAGGAGACGATGCGCGCCCTCGACGACGCGGTGCGGGCGGGCAAGGTGCTGTACGTCGGGATCTCGGACGCGCCCGCCTGGGTCGTGTCGCGGGCCAACACGCTGGCCGAGTGGCGGGGTTGGACGCCGTTTGCGGGACTGCAGGTGCCGTACAACCTGCTCAACCGCGACATCGAGCGGGAACTGCTGCCGATGGCCTTCGACTTCGGCATGAGCGTCGCCGCGTGGGGGCCGCTGGCGAGCGGTGTGCTGTCCGGCAAGTTCACCCGCCCCGGCGGCGCCGAGGCCGGCACCCGCGTCGACCCCGGGACGCTCGGCGACCGCGACCATGCGGCCGCCCGTGCCGTGCAGGAGGTCGCCGACGAGCTGGGCGTCACCGCGTCGCAGGTCGCCATCGCGTGGACGCGGGCGCGCTCGCGCGCCGTGCACCCGATCATCGGGGCGCGGACCGTCGAGCAGCTCAAGGACAACCTCGGCGCGGCCGAACTCGACCTGCCGGCCGAGGCGGTCGCCCGACTGGACGGTGCGGTCGACTTCGCGCTGGGGTTCCCGCACGACTTCATGGCCTCGACGCACAACTGGGTCTACGGGGAGACCGCGGGACGGCTCGACGGGCGCGGCTGAATATGGGCCGCGGCGGCGGGCATCCGCGAAGATCACCGGTACGGGGAGACCGGCCGGCGATCGGACGAGGAGCACACATGGCACGCGTGGCGCTGGTGACGGGTGCGAACCGCGGCATCGGCCGCGAAGTGGCGCGGCAGCTGGCGGCACGCGGCGACACGGTGCTGCTGACCGCGCGCACGAAGGACAGCGCGGCGACGGCCGCCGCAGCGCTGTCCGCGGAGGGGCTCGACGTCCACCCGCTCGTGCTCGACGTGACCTCCGACGCCGACGTCGCCCGGGCGGCCGCCGAGGTCGGCGACCGTTTCGGGCGCCTCGACGTGCTGGTCAACAACGCGGCGATCCACTACGACACGTGGCAGCGCGCCGCCGAGGCCGACCTCGCGGTCGTGCACGAGGCGATGGACACCAACCTGTACGGGCCGTGGCGGTGCGTGCAGGCGTTCCTGCCGCTGCTGCGGGCCGGCGGGCACGGCCGGATCGTCAACGTGTCCAGCGCGGCCGCGTCGCTGACCGAGATGGGCGGCGGGACGCCCGCCTACGGGACGTCCAAGGTCGCCCTCAACGCGCTCACCCGCATGCTCGCCGCGGAGCTGCGGCACGACGGGATCCTGGTCAACGCGGTCTGCCCCGGCTGGGTCGCGACCGACATGGGCGGCCCCGGCGGCCGTCCCGTCGCCGAGGGGGCGTCCAGCGTGGTGTGGGCGGCGACGCTGCCGGACGGCGGCCCGACGGGCGGGTTCTTCCAGGACGGCGTGGCCGTGGCCTGGTAGGCGGCGTCGTCGTCGGGGGGAGACGGGGCGACGTCCACGCGGTAGCCGGACGGTGGCCGCCGACTGACGGGCCGGGAGGACCCGCACAGCGGTGGTCGGGATGGTTTGTCACTCTTCCTCCGCATACGGCGGAAGATTTCAGCGGCCGAACACCCGTACGCACTGCCGCCGCCACACCGAATCCAGTCCCGGCCGGGATGAAGAGGAGTGCGGCGCCGCACCCGTGGCGCCGTCACGCCCCGGCCGGACCGCCGGGTACGGGAGACCTCATGAGCGCGCCCGCACCTGCCCCCGCCCCAGCGCCCACCAAGAACCCGGGTCCGAGCACCGCGCCGGCGCCCGCCGCCGAACCGGCTTACGGGCTGCCCCGGAACGCCTTCGAGACCCCCGGCGACCCCAACACCGCCCGCGCGATGGCCGCCCGCGCGTCCGCCGCCGCCGTGGTGTCCGCGGCCGCGGCCCGCGTCGTCGCGGGCACCGGAATGCCGGCCGCCGAACCCGCCGCGCCCCGCTACACCGTCGGACTCGCCCGCGACCTCGCCGAGGTCCGCGCCGCGCAGCTGCTGCGCCACCAGGTGTTCGCCGGCGAACTCGGCGCGCGCCTCGACAGCCTCGAACCGGGCCTCGACGTCGACGAGTTCGACGCGCACTGCGACCACCTCGTGGTGCGCGAGGAGAACACGGGAGCCGTCGTCGGCACCTACCGCCTCCTCCCGCCCGGCCGCGCGGCCGCCCTGGGACGCCGCTACGCCGACGGCGAGTTCGCCCTCGGCGGCCAGAACGTCCTCCACGACGACCTCGTCGAGGTCGGCCGCTCCTGCGTCCACCCCGACCACCGCGAAGGCGCGGTGATCGGCCTCATGTGGGCCGGCATCGCGCGCTACCTCGTCGACAGCGGCCACAACTGGCTCGCCGGATGCTGCTCGGTCCCGCTGAACGACGGCGGCACGCTGGCGGCGGCGGTGTGGGACGAGGTCTCCCGCAAGCACATGGCCCCCGCCGAGTACCGGGTCCGCCCCTACCGCCCCTGGGACCCGACCGGCGCGCCCGCGCCGGAAGGACGCGTGCCGCTGCCGGCACTCCTGCGCGGCTACCTGCGCCTGGGCGCGTGGGTGTGCGGCGAGCCCGCGTACGACCCGGACTTCGAGTGCGCCGACTTCTACGTACTCCTGTCCCTGCGCCGCACCGACGCCCGCTACCTGCGCAGATTCCTCGCCCTGGACTCGGCGTGAGAACGCCGGCGGGCGCGGACAACCTGGACGCCCTGACCCGGCACCCCGACGGGACCGCCTCCGGCGCGGAGTTCGCGACGACGAGTGCCGCGGGCGGGGCGACAGCTGTCGGGGCCGACGCTACCGCCTGCCGCTCGGTGGCCGGGGGTGGCAGGGGAACGGCGCTGCCAGGGTCGCTGAAGCCGCCGCTGCCGGTGCTCGCCGGCGCGGGGCTCGCGGAGGCGAGTGCCGTGGGCGCGGCAGGATCCGACGCGACCACCGTCGTGCCCGGTCCCGTCGGGCACGCGGCCTCGTCCGGGGCGCCCGGTCGTACCGGGTCCGTCTCGGGGGCGCCCGCTGAGAGTGCCAGCGCGATGCCGTCTGCCCGTGCGCATCGCGGCCCCGTCCCGCATGCGGTCGCCGAGTCCGTTGTCGACGTGCACCCCGGGCCGGTGCCTGCCTGGGTTCCGTGTGCGCCGTGCAGCCCTCGGGCCTGTCTCGTCGAGGCTTCCCGGGCCCGCGTGGGGCTTGTGCGGCGCGTTCTGCGGTGTGTGGGCTGTCTGTTCGTGGTCGTCGCGGGTCTGGTCGCGTTGCCTGTCGTGGCGCGGCTGGGTGCGGAGCGTCGGACGCGGCTTGTGCGCGTGTGGGCTCGGGCCGTGCCGCGGGCGCTTGGGGTGCGGGTCAATGTGTCGGGGGAGGTGCGCGAGACCGGCGGGGTGCTGGTCGTCGCGAACCACGTGTCGTGGCTGGACGTCGCCGCCGTGGCGGCCGTGCGTCCGGCGCGGATGGTCGCCAAGCGCGAGGTCGGCGGCTGGCCGGTGCTCGGGCGGTTCGTGGCCCTCGGCGGCACGTTGTTCGTGGCGCGTGACCGGCCTCGTGCCCTGCCGGGCGAAGTCGCCGCACTGGCCGGGACGTTGCGCGGAGGGTCGGCGGTCGCGGTGTTCCCGGAGGGCAGTACGTGGTGCGGCGCCCGCATGGGCGGGTTCCGGCGGGCGGTGTTCCAGGCCGCGTTGGACGCCGACGTGCCGGTGCGGCCTCTGGCCGTCGCCTACCGGGGCGCCGACGGCGAACCGGCCCACGTGGCGGCCTTCGTGGGCGACGACACCCTCGGGGCGTCGGTGTGGCGCGTCGCGGGCGCGCGTGGACTCTCCGTCGAGGTGCGGGTGCTGCCGGCCATCCCGGCGGGCGCCCACCAGGACCGCCGTGGTCTCGCCCGCGCCGCCGAGCACGCGGTGCGGGCGGCCGTTCCCGGCGCCGAGCACCCGCTCTGACCCGGGATCCCCACCCACGCCGACCCGTTCGTCGGCCGGACCCGCGCCCGCGGAAACCGCCGGAACGCGACAGGCGCCGGACCCCGGTGGTCCGGCGCCTGTCGGCGTGCACTCCGGTGCGGTGGCAGCCGCTTCGGAGGGTGGCGGTGAGGGCCTTACAGTGCGGCTGAGGGCCGCCCGCCACGTTTTCGGTGGGCGCCGGGTCAGGCCCCCAAGGTCGCGGCCGCCGCCGCTGCAGGCGCCGTGTCAGCCGCTGCGGTGAAGACCGTCTCGCCCGCCACCCAGGTCTGACGAACGTTCAGTTCATCGTCCCACCACACCAGGTCGGCGGCCGCACCGGGCGCGATGCGGCCCAGGTCGGCGCGGCCGAGCGCGTCGGCGGGGACGGTCGAACCGCACGTGACGACTTCGGCCAGACCGTGGCCGAGGGCGACGAGGTTGCGGACCGCCTGGTCCAGCGTGAGCGCGGATCCGGCGATGGTGCCGTCCGGGTTGCGGGGGACGTCGCCCTCCGCCAGCGTCACGTCGACGTCGCCGAGCCGGTAGCGGCCGGGCGGCATGCCGGCGGCGGCCATGGCGTCGGTCACGAGCGCCGTGCGCTTGCCGGCGATCCGCAGGACGAGCGAGCACACGGCGGGCACGACGTGGTGCAGGTCGGCGATGAGCCCGGGGGTGAGCCGCGGGTCGGTCAGCGCGGCGCCGACGACGCCCGGCTCGCGGTGGCCGAGGCCGCGCATGGCGTTGAACAGGTGGGTGACGAGCGTCGCGCCCGCGTCGGCGGCGGCGCCCACCTCGGCGGCGGTGGCGTCGCTGTGGCCGATCGACACCTTGATGCCGGCCTCGACGAGGCGCCGCACGGCCTCGGTGCCGCCGGGGAGTTCGGGGGCGAGCGTCACGAGCGCGAGGACGCCGCGGACGGCGGGGTCGCCCAGCAGCCGGTCGACGAGCTCCGGCGCGGGCTCGAGCAGGTGTTCCTTGGGGTGGGTGCCGCCTTTGGCGGGGGACAGGAACGGGCCTTCGAGGTGCACGCCGAGCACCCGGGCGACGGGCTCGGCGGCCAGCGTCGCCCGGGTGGTGTGGGCCCGGGCCAGGGCGGCGACCAGGGTGTCCATGGCTCCGGTGATGAACGTCGGCAGGAACGCCGTGACGCCGGTCCCGGCGAGGCGGCCCGCGACCGTGCGCCACTCGTCGGGCGTGGAGGCCACGAAGTCGACGCCGAACGCGCCGTTGACCTGCAGGTCGATGAGCCCCGGGGTGAGCACGCCGGACGGCAGCGCGAGGTGGTCCGGCGCGGGCGGCGGCACGGTGTCCTCGACGCGCACCACGAGGCCGTCCTCGACCACGACCGCGCCGGGACCGACGATGCGGCCGCCGACGAGCAGCCGGGGCGCCGAGATGGTGGCCACGCGCGCGGTCCTTCCCTCAAAGGTGCCGCTACCCCGGCGGGTGCGACGTCCGCCGGGGTAGCGCCTCCTGGATCAGAGCAACGCGGACCATTGTGGTTCAGACCAATCCCAGATGTCTAGACCAATCGCGCAGGATGGCCGGGAGGCCCGCGCCACACCGTTCGCGGGCATGCTTGAGGCGCAGGTCGGCGCGCCGCGGCGGGCCCACCAACCGCAGCGTCGGGGGAGGAGGACGGCCTCGCGGACGAGCGAGTCGGCGACCTCACATGGCCGCGTCCGCCGGCACCTCTAGTGGCCGGGCCACGTCCGCGTCCGATCACACGGCCGCGTCGGCCAGCGTCTCCAGTGCCCGCGCGACGTCCGCGTCCGTCAGGTCGGCGCGGGCCGCGAGGCGTAGGCGGGAGATACCGTCCGGGACGGACGGCGGGCGGAAGCAGCCCACGCGCACGCCCGCGTCGCACGCCCGCCGGTCGGCGTCCGGGCTCACCGCACGGATCCGCAGGATCAGGTCCGCGGCACGGCGCCGCCGGGGCGCGGCACGGCGCCGCCTGCGGTGTGCCGGCCATGTCGCGGGCGAAGTCCTCCCGCTCCTCGGCGGTCTCGCGGACGGACCGGCCGGCGACATCAGGTGCGTCGCGTTCCGGTCCCTCGGCGCGCTCGCGCCTCGGGGGTGCGGGGGGCCTCCTCCGCGGATCAGGACCACGGCATCGGCCGATCCGCTCCGCCCGTCAGCCGACGGAGTCGGCCAGCACCTCCAGTGCCCGCGCGACGTCCCCGTCCGTCAGGTCCGCGCGGGCCGCGAGCCGCAGGCGGGAGATGCCGTCCGGGACGGACGGCGGGCGGAAGCAGCCCACGCGCACGCCCGCGTCGGCGCACCGCTGCGAGGCCGCGAAGGCCGCGTCGGGTTCGCCGATCAGGACCGAGGCGACGGCGCCCGCCGGGTGCGTCGCGCGCAGGCCGAGCGCCCGGGCCCCGTCGGCGAGCTGGGTCGCGCGCAGGCGCACCGCGTCGGCCAGCTCCGGGCGTTCGCGCAGCATCCGCAGGCTCTCCAGCGCCGCGGCGACGCTCACCGGCGCGAGGCCCGTGTCGAAGATGAACGTCCGCGCCGTGTCGATCAGGTGGTCGACGACCCGCCGCGGCCCGACGACCGCGCCGCCCTGCGAGCCCATCGCCTTGGACAGCGTCACCGTCTGCAGCACGTGGTCGGCGCCCGCCAGGCCCGCCTCGTGCACCGCGCCGCGGCCGCCCGCGCCGACGACGCCGAGGCCGTGCGCCTCGTCCACGAGCAGGACCGCGTTGTAGCGCCGTACGACGGCCGCCAGCGCGGCGAGCGGGGCGACGTCCCCGTCGACCGAGAACACCGCGTCCACGACCACCAGGGCGCGTTCCTCGGCCCGGTTCGCGAGGACCTCGGCGACCGCGTCGACGTCGCAGTGCGGCGTGATCGCGGTCCGCGCCCGCGACAGCCGGCACGCGTCGACGATCGACGCGTGGTTGATCGCGTCCGACACGACCAGGTCGCCGCGCCCGACGAGCGCCGTGATCGCGCCGAGGTTCGCCAGGTAGCCCGACGAGAACACCAGCGCGGCCTCGGCCTCCAGGTGTTCCGCGAGCTCGTCCTCCAGCGCCGCGTGCAGTTCGGTGGAGCCGGTCACCAGCCGCGACCCGGTCGACCCCGCGCCCCACTCCGCGACCGCCGCGGCCGCCGCGGCCAGCACGCGCGGGTGGCGGGCGAGGCCCAGGTAGTCGTTTCCGGCCAGGTCGAGGACGCCCGGCTCGTCGGCCGGACGCGGCCGCACGCGGCGCCGCAGGCCCGCCGCGATCCGCTCCTTCTCGCGCAGGTCCAGCCAGTCCAGCGGGTGCCCGCCGGCCGCCGCGGACGACGCGTGCGGCGCCCCGGCGGGGGAGGGGTTCTCGGACACACCCTGGGACATATCGACCTCCGAACGTTCGGCCCGGGAGGCGGTGGCGCGCCCGCCCGGCGGCCCCCGGTCGGCGCCGGGTGCTCAGGGCATCCTTACAGAGGCCCGCACACACCCCGGGGTTACGCTTCGCGTGTGCGCTCCATGAACAACCTCGTCCGCAACTACGGGAACCTGCCGCCGGCCGACCTCGAGTGGCTCCACCTGCTGGTTTCCGAGTGGCAGCTGCTCGCGGACCTGTCGTTCGCGGACCTGGTCCTGTGGGTGCCGACGAGCGACGACCGCTACGTCGCGGTCGCGCAGATGCGGCCCAACACCGGCGCCACCTCGCACCAGGACGACCTGGTCGGCGACCTGGTCTCCCGCGGCGACCGCCCGATGCTCGACGCCGCCCTCGACGAGGGCCGCATCGTCCGCGAGGGCGACCCCGAGTGGCGCGACGACGTCCCCGTGCGCGTCGAGGCCATCCCGGTGCGCCGCGACGGCCGGGTCATCGGCGTCATCGCCCGCAACACCAACCTGCTGACCGCGCGCACGCCGAGCCGGCTCGAGCTCACGTACCTGCAGAGCGCCGCCGACCTGGCGCAAATGATCGCCTCGGGGTTCTTCCCGTACAAGGGCGAGCAGGTCGACATGGACGCCTCTCCGCGCGTCGGCGACGGCCTGATCCGGCTCGACTCCGAGGGCTTCGTGCAGTACGCGAGCCCCAACGCGCTGTCCGCGTACCACCGCCTCGGCCTGAACACCGACCTCGTCGGCTGCCACCTCGGCCGCACCACCGCCGAGATCGCGCCCACCGAAGGCCCCGTCGACGAGGCCATCTCCGCGGTCGCGAGCGGATGGGCGCCGCGCGAGACCGAGGTGGAGACGGCCGCCGCGGTCGTCCAACTGCGCGCCATCCCGCTCAAGCCGCGCGGGGCCCGGATCGGCGCGATCGTGCTGCTGCGCGACGTCACCGAACTGCGCCGCCGCGAACGGGAACTGATCACCAAGGACGCCACCATCCGGGAGATCCACCACCGGGTGAAGAACAACCTGCAGACCGTCGCGGCGCTGCTGCGCCTCCAGGCCCGGCGGATGGACTCGCCGCAGGCCAGGGCCGCGCTCGAGGAGGCGGTGCGCCGGGTCGGCTCGATCGCGATCGTGCACGAGACGCTGTCGCAGACGCTCGACGAGCGGGTCGACTTCGACGAGATCGCGGACCGCGTGCTGAGCATGGTCACCGAGGTCGCGGCGTCCGCGGTCCGGGTGCGGACCGCGCGGCACGGCTCGTTCGGCGAGCTCATCGCCGAGACGGCGACGCCGCTCGCGATGGTGCTGACGGAACTGCTGCAGAACGCCCTGGAGCACGCGTTCGACACGCACTCCGGCAGCCTGGAGATCACCGCGGTACGCGAACAGGGCGACGCCGAACGGCTGGTCATCACCGTCACCGACGACGGGGCCGGACTCCCGGAGGGGTTCGACCCGCAGTTGTCCGGAAACCTCGGGCTGCAGATCGTCCGCACCCTGGTCGGCAGCGAGTTGGGCGGCCGCTTCGACATGGCGCAGCGCGACGGCGGCGGCACCGTCGTGACGCTCGACTTCCCGGTCCGCCGCTCGACGCGGGGCTGATCCGGCTGCTCCCGGCGGCGCGCGGCCGGCCCCGCTCGTCGGGCCCCGGGCAACGCGAACGCCCGGTCGCACAAAGGCGACCGGGCGCGGAAACGGCAACACCCCGGTGTCGGTCGCGATGACCGTCCGGGGCGTTGCCGAGGTTCTGTTGGTGCCGTGGAGATCCGGAAGCGGGGGGATCAGGCAGAGGCGCGTGCGCGGTTGCGCGCGGCACGGCGCTTGAGCGCGCGGCGCTCGTCTTCGCTCATCCCACCCCAGACGCCCGCGTCCTGGCCGGACTCAAGGGCCCACTGCAGGCACGACTCCATGACGGGGCAGCGACGGCAGACAGCCTTCGCCTCCTCGATCTGCAGCAGCGCCGGACCGGTGTTACCGATCGGGAAGAACAGCTCCGGGTCTTCGTCACGGCAGGCGGCACGGTGGCGCCAGTCCATGCGGTCCAACTCCTCGTTCAGCGGGCGGAGCTTGTGGCCCCACCTAGTGTCGGCTTGTGAATGTGAACGCTTTCACGAATCCCCCAACAACGTAAGGGCCGACATTGTCGGTCCCCAGGTTTGGTGGTGGAGTCGAGCGGAGAGAATCCAGCCTTTGGGGCTTCTCCCTGCCGCCACGTAGAGCCTGACAAACCTCGGCTCTGGACACAACCCCTCTTGCGAAGGATTTTTTGAATCATCGGTGTCGGGTAGGTCACACCGCTACTTCGAAGGAGTGAACGGCTTTCTACGTTCGACTGAAAGGCGTAGAGGCCCTTCCGCTCACACAATCACACGCAGTGCTCGCGGAACGCCCCTGAAGGTCACACTGCGATGTTCCCCCAGGTGGTCGCCGTCCACCTGAAGCGACACAGCCTCCTCAGCCCCAAGAGTGAACGTCGCGCAGTCGTGCAGCGACACCACGTGACGTCCGTGCGGTGCGTTCCCCGACGAACCCAGCATCCGGCTGAGATGCCGGAGGGTGGGCAGCGTCGACATACGGGTCAGACCGAACAGGTCCAAGCCGGTGTCGAACGACGCGTCAGGGCAGGCGGTAACCGGGCGAGCGCCCAGATACGTCCAGGGATTCGTGTTCTGGACTATGCCGAGGCACAGTCCGGGAACCGGCTCTCGGCCGGGTACCTCCAGTGTGAGGGGACCGGACCTCCGCGTGCCACCACTTCGGTAAAACCTGCGCAGAGCGGACCGCACGTAGAGCGCCGACGTCGAGCGCTTCCCGTCCGCGCGGTGCTCCTCCACCCGCGCCACGACCTCGGCGTCGAAGCCGAAGCCCGCGCAGAAGAGGAACCAGCGGTCGTCCGCCATGCCCAGGCCGATCTCGCGGGTGCGGCGGGTGCGCAGCGCGTCGAGCAGGACGCCGGTGGCCTCGACCGGGTCGTTCGGCATGCCGAGCGCGCGGGCGAACACGTTGGTGCTGCCGCCCGGGACGACCGCGACGGCCGGCAGGTCGGGGGAGGGGCCGTCGGCGAGCACACCGTTCGCCACCTCGTTGACCGTGCCGTCGCCGCCGAGCGCGATCACCACGTCGACGCCGTCCGCGACGGCCGCGCGGGCCAGCTCGGTCGCGTGCCCGCGGTGCCCGGTGACCGCCACGTCGAGCTTCAGGTCGCTGGCGAGCGCGTGCGCCAGAACGTCGCGGGTCCGCTCGCTGGTGGTCGTCGCCTTGGGGTTCACGACGAGAAGGGCACGCATGTACGCAAGAGTAACCTCGCGCCCACCTGGGCCGACGCGGTGGAGGGGCGACCGGCCCCGTGCCTGTCGGGGTCGTGGTCCGAGGCGGCCGCGCGGCCGGTCTACCCTCGTGGGGTGATGACTGACGCCGCTCCCGCCCCCGTGGGCTTCCGTTCCCTGCCTGTCGCTTTCCGCGCCGCGACCGGGATCGTCGCGCTGGAGACCGCCGTCGGCCTCGGCTTCTCCCTCTACATCCTGCTCGCCAGCGTGTTCGGGCACCCGGTGCACCGGGACAAGGGCATCAGCGAGGGCGCGTACCTCCTGGTGCTCGGGCTCGGCATGCTCGCGACGACGATCGGCATGCTGCGCGGTCGGCGCTGGAGCCGGTCGCCGGCGATCACGTTCAACCTCATCGTGGTCGGTGTCGGCTACTGGATGATCAGCGGCAGCGGGCGCTGGGCGCTCGGCGCCGTGATCGTCCTGCTCGGCGTCGGCGCGATCGGCGTCCTCGTGCGGCCGAGCCTGTACCAGGCCCTCGAAGAGCACCACCGGCGGCAGCGAGCCGAGCGGGGCTGACCGGCCCGGCGGAAGAACGGCACAACGGGGAGGGCCCCGGAGGAACTGCTTCCTCCGGGGCCCTCCCCGTTGTGCCGTGTGTCCGTGACTCCGCGGTCTACTCTTCGACCAGCAGGCGCTCGCGCAGCTGCGCCAGCGTGCGCGCGAGCAGGCGCGAGACGTGCATCTGCGAGATGCCGACCTCCTGCGCGATCTGCGACTGCGTCATGTTCCCGAAGAAACGCAGCAGCAGGATCCGCTTCTCGCGCGGCGGCAGCTGCTCCAGCAGCGGCTTGAGCGACTCCCGGTACTCGACGCCCTCCAGCGCCTCGTCCTCGGAGCCCAGCGTGTCCGCGACTGCGGGCGACTCGTCGTCCGTGTCCGGGACGTCGAGCGACAGCGTGCTGTACGCGTTCGCCGACTCCAGGCCCTCGAGCACCTCCTCCTCGGAGATGCCCAGCTGCACCGCCAGCTCGGCGACCGTCGGCGAGCGGCCGTTGCGCTGCGACAGCTCGGCCGTCGCGGCGGTCAGCGCGAGCCGCAGCTCCTGCAGGCGGCGCGGCACGCGCACCGCCCAGCCCTTGTCGCGGAAGTGCCGCTTGATCTCGCCGACGATGGTCGGTGTCGCGTACGTCGAGAACTCCACGCCGCGGTCCGGGTCGAACCGGTCCACCGACTTGATCAGCCCGATCGTCGCGACCTGCACCAGGTCGTCGAGCGGCTCGCCGCGGTTGCGGAACCGGCGCGCGAGGTGCTCGACCAGCGGCAGGTGCATCTCGACCAGCCGGTCGCGGATCAGCCGCCGGTCGGGATCGTCTGGCGGCAGCTTCGCGAGCTGGGCGAACATGCCCTTCGCGAGCTCCCGGTCGTGGTGCGAGTGGCCGGAGCCGGGCTGCCTGCGGCGGCCCGGCACGGTCGAGTCGGGACTGTCCTGCGGCGGGACGGTCTCGTCCTGCGCCGTCACACTCGTCTCACTGGCCATGTCCTCGGCCTCCCGGGCCTCGCCCTCCGGGGGTTCCGCGCCCCGGTGGTCACTCGCGCGCTCGGTGCTCACGGCGCCCCCGGCCCGCCACCGCGCTTCTTGTGGAGGCTGATGCTCACGACGTCGTTCTCGTCCACGGTCGCGTCGACCTCGCCCGCGAGGGCGGACAACACGGTCCACGCGAACGTGTCACGCGCAGGGGTGTGCCCGTCGGTCGTCGGCGCCGAGACGGTGATCTGCAAGGCGTCACCGACGAGGTGGAACACACAGGAGAGGACGCTCCCCGGGACGGCCTGCCCCAGCAGCATCGCGCACGCCTCGTCCACGGCGATACGCAGATCTTCGATCTCGTCCAGTGTGAAATCCAGCCGCGCCGCCAGGCCGGCCGTGGCGGTACGAAGAACCGAGAGGTACGCCCCCGCGGCGGGCAACCGGACCTCGACGAAGTCCTGCTGGCCGGCGCCGGCTTCGTCCGCCGTGTGTGCGGATCGCTGGGACACCCTCACCTCCAAGGTGCTGCGTAGGTGGTCACACCTGTGACCACGACCGATGACGGAGACCGTGTTGACGCTACCGCGCGGACCCCCGACCCGTCTCCGCCACCACTCTTCCAGGGAGCTCGATTGTGCTCTCCTCTGGCATCCCGTCTCGACCCGCAGGCGCTCCGCCGCATCGCTTATGCGTACGACAGTACGTCACCGCATGTGATTTGGCGAGTACGCAGTGTACCTGGTTCGCCGGGAACCGCGCGGCGGACACCCTGAAAGGGTGAAAGTCGTCCACACGACAGAAACCAGGCAAGACCCAGGGATGTCAAGGCTGTTGACCCGAAAGGGTGATTCAGGAGTGATGTCCGGGCGCCCACCCCACCACTTTCGCGCCCCGGCGCGGCCTTCCAGCCCTCGGAGACGCCCGCGATTAACCTGCCCGGGTGACCCCGACGCCGGAAAATCCCGTCCTTCTCTCCACCGCCGCACTGGAAAATTCTGCCGTGGTGGCCAACCGCACGATGAACCGGGGACGGGGCCTTTCCGGCGTGAACAGCTACACCCGAGAACTGCACGTCGACCTGCCCGCGCTCCTGCGCGCCGCCACCCCCGCACACCCCGCCGCCTGGCTGGATCTGTGCTGCGGCTCCGGCCGAGCCCTCGTCGAAGCCGCCTCGCTCCCGCCCCTCGCCGCCCCACCCGCATCGCCCCATGCCGGGAACACGGATCTTGACCCGCCCCGGTTCGATTTCACGGGCGTCGACCTCGTCGACTTCTACGTCCCCGCGCCGTGGCCCCGCGGCGTACGGTTCGCGACCGCGCCGGTCGCGGAGTGGTCGCCTCCGGAAGGCGCGCGATACGACCTGATCACCTGTGTGCACGGGCTGCACTACGTCGGAGACCGCCTCGGCCTGCTGGCCCGCGCCGCGACCTGGCTCGCCCCCGAGGGTGTGCTCGCCGCCAACCTCGACGTCAACGGGATACGCCTGGTGGGCGGCGCCTCCGCGGCGAGGCGTGCGGCGGCCGCGCTGCGGGCGGCCGGGTTCGTCTACGACGCGCGCCGGAAGCTGGTGACCCGCCGCGGCCCGCTCGGCGCTTCCGGCGTCGCCGCGCTGGGCCGCCTCCGCTACGTCGGTGCCGACGACCAGGCCGGACCCAACTACACCGGGCAGCCGGCGGTGGACGCGTACTACTCGCTCGCGGGGTGAGTCGGTTCGGTGTGCTGGATCAGGTCCCAGCGGTTGCCGTACAGGTCGACGAAGACGGCGACGGTGCCGTAGGGCTCGTGGCGGGGGTCTTCGGCGAAGGTCACGCCGGCGGCGGTCATGCGGGCGTGGTCGGCGGCGAAGTCGTCGGTGAACAGGAGGAGGCCCACCCGGCCGCCGGTCTGGTCGCCGACGCGGTCGCGCTGGCGGTCGCCGTCGGCGCGGGCCAGGAGGAGGCCGGTCTCGTGCGCGCCGCGTGGGCGGACGACGACCCAGCGCTTTCCGTTGCCGAGCGGGGTGTCCTCGACGAGGTCGAATCCGACCGGGCCGGTGTAGAACGCGATCGCTTCGTCGTAGTCGTGGACGAGGATCGCGGTGAGTCCCAGGTGTGCCATGCGGCGATCATCCCGCGGCGGGGTGGGTATGGTGCGGGTCACATCGGGGGTGGCGATGAGTTCTCGGGCTCGCGGCGGTCCAAGACCGTGAGACATCGACGCGAGCGCACTCCACGAGTGGACAAGGAGACGGCCATGGCCGACGCACCCAAGGGTCCCGCCAGCTACTTCCCTTCCATCGAGAAGAAGTACGGCCGGCCGATCGCCGAGTGGATCGAGCTGATCCAGGCCTCGCCGCTGGAGAAGCACATGGAGCAGGTCGCCTGGCTCAAGTCGGAGTACGGGCTGGGCCACGGCCACGCCAACGCCCTGGTCGCCCACGTCCGTTCGCTGCCCGCCGCCGGGTGACCCGGTCGGCGCGACCGGCCCGCGGAAGACGACGACCGCACCCGGGCGGGCCCGGGTGCGGTCGCTTGCGTCAGTGACGAGGCGTCACGCGGCCTTCTTGGTCTCCCAGAAGATCGCGTCGATCTGCGCGATCAGGTCGAGGAGCGCCTGGCCGGTGGCAGGGTCGTTCGAGCCCTTGGTGCCACCCGCGCCGGCCGCCTTGATGGCGTCGTTGAACAGGGTGTGCAGGTTCGGGTAGGCCTCGAAGTGCGGGGCCTTGAAGTAGTCGCTCCACAGCACCGACAGGTGGTGCTTGACGAGCTCGGAGCGCTGCTCCTTGATCTCGATCGCGCGGGCGCGGAACGCCGCGTCCTCGTTGCCCTGGTACTTCTCCTGGATGGCCTTGACCGACTCGGCCTCGATACGGGCCTGAGCGGGGTCGTAGACACCGCAGGGGAGGTCGCAGTGCGCCTCGGCCGTCACCGTGCTCGCGAACAGGCGAGAGAACATGTGAGTCCTTTCTGTGATCGTCTTCCCACGGGGGACCCTACTCCGGCGCGGGGTGCTTTTTCCGGGCGGGCCGGGGGTCGGGCGCCGGTGTGTCCGTGGGGGGTTCGGGCGGAACCGGTACGTTGTGCGCATGGGTGACACCCCGAAGGCGCGGCGTCTGCGGCCGCCGTGGCTGCTCGCGGACATCGCGGGACCTTCGATGCTGCCCAACCTCTACGACGGCGAGCAGGTCCTCGCGTGGCCCTACGCGCGCGTCCGCCCGGGTGATGTCGTGGTGGTCCGGCGGCCCGACCGGCCCGAGGTGGTCATGGTCAAGCGGGTCCGCGAGCGGGTGGCCGACGGCTGGTGGCTGCTGGGCGACAACCCGTACCGCAGCATCGACAGCCGGGAGTTCGGCCCGGTGGCCGACCATCTCGTGATGGGCCGGGCGGCGTTCGTGCGCCGCCGCGGCGGCGCCGGGACAGGCGCGGAAGGCGCGTCCCGGGGGCGCGCACGGTGGCGCAGGATCGGTGCGGACAACCCGTTCGAGGGATGACGGGGCGTCAGTCCGCGGCGCGCGCCTTGCGGCGGGCGCGGAAGACGGCGACGTTGGCACGCGTCGAGCACCGGTCGCTGCAGTAGCGGCGCGAGCGGTTCGCGGAGGCGTCGACGTATACGTTGCGGCACGGCGCCGCCTCGCACACCCCCAGCCGGTCCGGGCCCAGCGAGGTCAGCTGCACCGCCAGCCCCATCCCGGCGACCGCCGCGTACGACTCGGCCGCGCCGGACTGGTCGTCGGCCAGGTGGATGTGCCACGGCCGCCCGTCGTGGCCGGTCACGCGCGGGTGCACCGGGTACTCGGCGAGCAGCCCGTTCAGCGTTGCCACCGCGTCCTCGGCGCGGCCCTCGGCGGCGTCCGTGAAGACGGCCCGGAGCCGGGCGCGCACCGCGCGCAGCCGGGGTACGTCCGATTCGGTGACCCTGCCGGGCGGCCGCCCGACCGCCTCGAGCAGCCGCGCGATGTCCGCCGTGCTGCGGAGCTCGTCGGTGCCGCGCGCGGGCTCTTCGGTGTTGACCAGACGGACCGCGTAGTCGGCGTACGCGGACAGTTCCACGGTCCGGCCTCCCAGGTGTGGCGGTGGTTACACCGAGCCTACCGCCGGTGGCAGTACGGTGATCCCCCACAAGGGCGGTGCGCGTACACCAACGGTCCATCCCGCCTACCGGGCTGCGGCATCGCCCCGACGTACCACCGTCCGGGGGTTGTGGAAAGCTAGATGTCACGGGTGACCCCCGTACCCTCGTCGGATCGCGTGCGCGACAAGCGGCGCCGGCGACGACGAGGCAGGCAGCATCCCGCCGTGCCCGACGAACGACACCCCCAGGCCCCCAACCCCTGGTCGTGCCGTCCTTCGGCACAGGAGCTGCACCACCAAATCGCGACGTTGACAAAGGGGTCACTGTGGCAGCGGAGATCATCCCCACCGAGAGCACTTCACCCGACGAGCTGGACCCGGCGTTCGCCCTGCACCGCGGCGGCAAGCTCGAGGTCCGGTCGACCGTCCCGGTGCGCAACAAGGACGACCTGTCGCTGGCGTACACGCCGGGCGTGGCCCGCGTGTGCACGGCGATCGCCGAGAACCCCGACCTGGTGAACGACTACACGTGGGTGTCGAACACCGTCGCGGTCGTCACCGACGGCACCGCCGTGCTGGGCCTGGGCGACATCGGTCCGAAGGCGTCCCTGCCGGTCATGGAGGGCAAGGCGCTGCTGTTCAAGCAGTTCGGCGGCGTCGACGCCGTGCCGATCGCGCTCGACTGCACCGACGTCGACGACCTCGTCGAGACGGTGGCCCGGCTGGCCCCGTCCTTCGGCGGCATCAACCTGGAGGACATCTCCGCGCCGCGCTGCTTCGAGGTGGAACGCCGCCTCCAGGAGCGCCTGGACATCCCGGTCTTCCACGACGACCAGCACGGCACCGCGATCGTCGCGCTCGCCGCGCTGCGCAACGCCGCGACGGTCACCGGCCGCGAGCTGAAGGACCTGCGCGCGGTCATCTCGGGCGCGGGAGCGGCCGGCATCGCGATCGCCAAGATCCTCATCGAGGCCGGCATCGGCGACCTGTGCGTCGTCGACTCGCGCGGCATCGTGCACGAGGGCCGCGAGGACCTCACGAGCGTCAAGCGCATGATCGCCGAACTGACCAACAAGGCGCGCCTCCAGGGCGGCATCGAGGTCGCGATGGAGGGCGCCGACGTGTTCCTCGGCGTCTCGGCCGGCAAGGTGCCGGAGGACGTCGTGGCGACGATGGCGCCGAACGCGATCATCTTCGCGATGGCCAACCCGGACCCGGAGATCATGCCGGAGGTCGCCGCCAAGTACGCCGCGGTCGTGGCGACCGGGCGCAGCGACTACCCGAACCAGATCAACAACGTCCTGGCGTTCCCCGGCGTGTTCGCCGGCGCGCTGTCCGTGCGCGCGACCCGCGTCACCGAGGGCATGAAGGTTGCCGCGGCCGAAGCCCTCGCGGCCGTCGTCGCCGACGAGCTCTCGGCGGACAAGGTCATCCCGAGCCCGTTCGACGACCGCGTCGCGCCCGCCGTGACGAAGGCCGTCGCGGCGGCCGCCCGGCGCGACGGCGTCGCCCGGATCTGACGCTGTACGGCGGTGGGCCGGGCCCCCCGGGGGGCGGGCCCCCCCGGTTGGGCCCCCCCCGGC
>NZ_JASAOI010000028.1 GCF_029953285.1 Yinghuangia seranimata
GGGGCCCCCGGCTTCGCCGGGTGTCGGGGGGGCCCGGGGCCGCGTGGGGGGGGGCCACCGCCGTTTGGCCCACCCGTCGCCCCCCACCGCCCATATTCGAAAGCGCTTCGCGCCTGCCCCTCCCACCCGTCGCCCCCCACCGCCCATATTCGAAAGCGCTTCGCGCTTGCCCCTCGCCCGCGCCTCCTGCGGGTCCCCGACGGGGCGCCCGTGGGGCCGTCGATAAGGTCGCAGCCATGTTTGCCGTGAGCGCCGTGCGCATCAGCCCCGACGACCCGCTGTCCGGACTGGAGTTCGGGGAGCGCCCCGAACCCGGCGCGGACGCCCCCCTGCCGCCCGGTTGGACGACCGTCACGGTCAAGGCCGCCTCGCTCAACCACCACGACCTGTGGACGCTGCGCGGCGTGGGCATCACCGACAAGCAGCTGCCGATGGTCCTCGGCTGCGACGGCGCCGGCATCGACGAGGACGGCAACGAGGTCGTCATCCACTCCGTCATCGGCGGCCTCGGCACCGACGAGCCCCGCTCGATCCTGACCGAGAAGTACGACGGCACGTTCGCGCAGAAGGTCGCCGTCCCGCGCTGGAACCTGCTGCCGAAGCCGAAGGAGCTGTCCTTCGAGGAGGCGTGCTGCCTGCCGACGGCGTGGCTGACCGCGTACCGGATGCTCTTCACCAACTCCGGGGTGCGCCCCGGCGGGACGATCCTCGTGCAGGGCGCGGGCGGCGGCGTCGCCACCGCGCTGATCGCGCTCGGCAAGGCGGCCGGCTACCGCATGTGGGTGACCAGCCGCGACGCCGCCAAGGGCGCGCGCGCCGTCGAGCTGGGAGCTGACGCGGCGTTCGCGTCCGGCGAGCGGCTGCCGGAGCGGGTCGACTCGGTCATGGAGACGGTCGGCGCCGCGACGTGGAGCCACTCGGTGCGCAGCCTCAAGCCGGGCGGCAGCGTCGTCATCTCGGGGGCGACCAGCGGCTCGAACCCGCCGGCCGCCGAGCTGACCCGGATCTTCTTCCAGGAGATGCGCGTCGTCGGCTCCACGATGGGCGACAAGGAGGAACTCGCAGGGCTGCTCAGCCTGTGCGCCAACACCGGCGTGCGCCCGGTGATCGACACCGTGCTGCCGCTCGAGCGGGCCCGCGAGGGCTTCGAGCGGATGGAGCAGGGCGACCAGTTCGGCAAGATCGTCTTCACGGTCTGAGACGTACGCGGCGGGGGCGGGTCCGGAACGCCGGGCCCGCCCCCGTGCCGTTCGCCGTGACGCCCGACGCCCGACGTCCGGGTTGCGGGCACCCCGGGTACGGATGCGGGCGGGCCCTCGCGCACGCCTTAGGCTTGCCGCGACGTCACGGAAGGAACCCCTCGATGGATCTGGGCCGACGCCGCTTCCTCGCGCTCGGCGCCGGGGCGGGGCTCGCGGTCGCGGGCGGCGGCCTGCTCACCGCGTGCGGCGGCCGGCCCTCGCTGCACACCGGCGGCACCCTGGCCGTCGCGCTCCCCGAGTACCCCGCGGTGCTCAACCCGGCGTCGGGGACCTCCGACGTCGCGCGGTGGATCGCCGACCCGGTCGTCGAGGCGCTGTACGCCTACCGCGACGACACCACGCTCGAACCCGTCCTCGCCGCGGCCGACCCGCAGGTGTCGCCCGACGGGCTGACCTGGACCGTCCGGCTGCGGGACGGTGTGCGGTTCGGCAACGGCGACGCGTTCGACGCCTCGCACGTCGCGGAGGTGCTTCGGCACGTCGGCCAGGCGTCGACCGCGGGTGACTGGGCGCCGTACCTGGCCGGCCGGTTCGCGTCCGTCGACGCGGTGGCGCCGGACACCGTACGGATCGTGCTGGCGCGGCCGTTCGGCGTGCTGCGGCAGTTCCTCGCCGCGCTGCCGGTCCCGCACGCCGCGACCCTGGGCGACCCGCAGGCGCTGGTCGGCACCGGGCCGTTCCGCGCCGACGCGGTCGTGCCGGGGCAGTCCGTCCGGCTGCTGCGCAACGACGGCTACCGCGGGCCCAAGGCGCCGCTGGACGGCATGGAGTTCCGGATCGTCGCGGACGGCACCGCCCGCACCGCGGAACTGCGGGCCGGACGCGTGCGGATCGACCCGCGGCTCGGGCCCGAGGCGCTCAAAGCCGTGCAGAAGTCCGGCTCGCTCCAGGCGCACGCGGTGCCCGCGCCCGTCGACCTGGTCACCGCGCTCAACCTGCGGCGCGCCCCGTTCTCCGACATCGCGGTGCGGCGGGCCCTGGCGGCGGGCATGGACCGGCGCGCGGTGCGCGACACGGTGTGGAAGGGCTTCGCGCAGCTGGGGCAGGGGCCGGTCGGGCCGGCGACCGAGGGCTGGACCGACACGTACCAGTGGTTCGGCGAGTCGGTGGACGCCGACCGGGTCCGGGTCCTGCTCGGCGAGGCCGGGGTACCTGCCCCCGTGCGGTTCACGCTGCTGACCACGGGCCCCGACGAGGTCCGGGCGACCGCCGCGGCGCTGGTGACGCAGTGGAGCCGGGTCGGCTTCGACGTCCGGACCGAGGACGTGGACGCCGACACATGGCGGCGCCGCCGCCGGGCGGGCGACTACGACCTGGCGCTGAGCCTGCGTCGCCCGGCCTACGCGACCGGCCGCACCGCGTTCGACGTGCTGTCGCCCGCGGCCTCCGACCATCCCGACAACACGGGATACGCCAACCCCGAACTGGACCGCCTGCTGGCCGAGGCGTGGGCGACCCCGGACACCTCGCGCCGCGCCAAGCTGTGCGCGCTGGCCAACGAGATCCTGGTCCGCGACGCGGTGATGATGCCGCCGGTCCACCCGCGCCTGCTGGTCGCGCAGACGAGGGGCGTCGAGTCGCTGAACGAGAAACAGCTGGCCTTGGGGCGGCTGGAGCTGGCGGACCTGCACCTGAGGTCATAGGGGCGGACCCGGACGGCGGGTCGACCTCGCGCGTCGTCCGGGCGGTCCGACAGGTCGTCGACGACGGCGATGTCCACCGGGCGCCGCCGCCGCGTGGCCGAACTCGCCGTAGAACACGGCGTCCCGGTCCTGCAGGACAGCGCGCACGCGGCCGCCCTCGCACTCGGCGAACCCGCCTGCCGCCTGTCGTGCGGGGCCCGGGCGACGCGGCGACGGGCCTGCTGGGCTCAGGCGGCGCCCTCCCGGGGGCTCGCGCGGCGCCTTCCTGGGGGCGCGAGCGCGCCGTTCGCCGCGGTGGCCGTCGGGCCCACGTCCGTCCCCCACTCGTACGCGTGTGTGGACTCGCCACCCGTCCGGGTGGCGCAGGACGGCTCGGCGCGCCCGCCGGGGTTATGGTCGGCCGCATGGCGCAGGGTCAGGACGGTTCGCCTCCCCGGAACGTCACGCGGCGGTGGGCGCTCGGGGCCGCGGCGGCCGGGGCCGGTTTCGTGCTGTTCGGGCGGGGCTCCGGGCCGCGTCGGCCGCACCGCGGCACCCGCACGGCGCACGCCGCGCCGCAGCCCAGGCCCGTGCTGCCCGCGCGGCCGGGGCTCGTCGAGGCGGAGAACGCCCTGCCGGGGGACGCCGGTTGGCAGCTCGGACCCAAGGTGTCCTCCGACGCCGTCGGGCAGATCAAGGGCTATGCCGCCGAGGCCGCGGTGCCGGTCGGCGGGCGGGTGCGGCTGAAGGTGTCGGTGGACACCGACCAGCCGTTCGGTGTCGAGGTGTACCGGCTGGGGCACTACGGCGGCGCGGGCGGGCGACTCGTCGCGAAGGCCGAGGGCGTGCCCGGTGTGCGGCAGGCGCCCGCGCGGCTCGACGCGGACGACGGCACGGTCGTGTGCGACTGGGCGGACTCGTGGGAGACCGAGGTGCCGACCTCGTGGACCGGCGGGGCCTACACCGCGGTGCTCACGAACGCCGACGGCTTCCGCAACCACGTCCCCTTCACCGTCACCGAGCCGGAGCGTGAGGGCGACTTCCTCGTCGTGCTGCCGGTGACGACGTACCAGGCCTACAACGAGTACCCGATGGACGGCGCGACCGGCCGCAGCCTCTACTACGGCCAGGATCCGGCGACGCGGAAGTCCAACGCGCGGCTGAAGGCCAGGGTGGTCTCGTTCGACCGCCCCTACGCCGGCGGCGGCCTGCCGCAACTGTTCGACCTCGACCACGCGTTCGTCCGCTGGGCGGAGAGCCGGGGCTACGACCTCGTCTACGCGACGAGCGTCGACCTGCACGCGGGCCGCGTCGACCCGACGCGGTACAAGGCGCTGGTCTTCCCGGGCCACGACGAGTACTGGTCGCAGGAGATGCGCTCCCACGTCGAACGCGCGAGCGCAGCGGGCGTCGGGCTGGTCTTCCTCACGGCCAACAACATCTACTGGCACGTCCGCGTGGAGCCTTCCGCTTCGGGCGTCCCCCACCGGCTTGTGCGGTGCCACAAGGACGCCCGGTCGGGGTCGGACCGCGCCGCGCCGGGCCCGACGGTGCGGTGGCGCGACCTGCACCTGCCGGAGCAGGGGCTGCTCGGCGTCCAGTACGTCAGCGTCGTCAAGGGCGAACATCCTTTGGTGGTCCGCGAGTCCGGCCACTGGTTCTGGTCCGGTACCGGCTTGGCGGACGGCGACGCGCTGCCCGGCCTGGTCTGGGGCGAGGCCGACCGCCGGTTCGACGGCCTGGCGGAACCGCGGGGCACCGAGGCGGTGTTCCTGTCCAGGTCGGCGTACGTGGACGGGCACGGGCGCGACCAGACGCAGGAGAGCTCGCTGTACCGCGCCGCGGGCGGCGGCCTGGTCTTCACGGCCGGCACGTTCCGCTGGCCGCAGGCGCTCGGCGACCCGAGGTTCGCGGATCCGCGCGTGCAGCGCGCGACGGCGAACCTGTTCGACCGCCTGCGCGGTGCCTGAACCCACGTGCCGGGCGGCCCCGCGCAAAAGGGATTACTCAAGCACCGCCGCGCGATGAACGGGCGCCCACGGGCCCGTTGCTGTGGCACCGCACAGCCGTGCGCCGGTCGGCCGAATCGTTACATCAGAAGCACCTCCTCCTGCGCGCCCGCCGGTGGCAGGCTTGGGCATCTGCACCTTGCACGGCAATCCGCCCAGACCCGGTGGAGGCACGATGCACGTTGCGATACCGCCCGGACTCAGCGCCGAAGGCGTCGGCCCCGCGGCGTCGGAGGCCGCCGCGGAACCCGCCGCGGAGTCGGCCGCCGAACCGACCGCCGAGCCCCTCGGTGAACCGCCCGACCGGCCCCGCGCGGCCGGCCCCGGCCCCGACGACCTGCCGCACAACCGCCTGTTGCGGCGCGCCGCACGGGCCCTGATGGAACGGCTGCCGGAGCTGACCGACCGGCTCGTGGCCGCGGTCTACGAGCAGGAGGCCGCGTACCGCGACGGTCCGGTGCCCGCCGACGAGCTGTGGCAGGGCTGCCACGAGTCGCTGCGCAGCGCCCTGCTGGTGCTCATGGTGCCGCACGGCCAGGGCGAACCCAGCCCCCAGACCTGGCGTTTGGGCCGAAGACGCGCTGAACAGGGCCTGCCGCTCGACGCGTTGCTCCACGCATACCGCATCGGCGGCGTGCTCGTGTGGCAGGCGCTCGTCGAGACGACGGTCGCGCAGGACCTCGACGGCGTCCGCGAGCTGGTGCACGCGGCCACCACGGTGTGGCGGGTGGTCGACCACCACTCCACGCTCGTGTCGGACGCCTACCGCAGCTTCGCGCACGAGCTGACCAGCCGTCACCACGAGCGCACCCGCGCGCTGTTGGACGCGCTGCTCGACGGGCGCGCGGACGCCGCCGACCTCAGCGCGGCGTCGGCGGTCCTGGACCTGCCCGAGGAGGGCCGCTACGCGGTGGCCATGCTGCGGCACGGTCGCCCCGGCACCGGCCAGCACGACGGGCCGCGCCCGACGGGCGTCGAGGGCGCGCACCTGCTGTGGCGGTCGCGGGCGGACGCCGAGTTCGCCGTAGCGCTGCTGCACAAGGGCGCCGACGACGCGGACGCGCTGGCCGGCCTGGCGAAGGCGGTGGGCCCGTCGGCCAGTTCGCGGGCCGGGGTGGGCCTGGTCGTGGACGGCCTGCCGGCCCTGGCCCGGGCGCGTAGGCAGGCCGAGATCGCGCTGCGCACCTGCACGGTGGACGGCGAGGTCGCCCGCCTCGACGAACGCCTGCCCGCGGCGCTCGTGGCCTGCCAGCCCGACCTGTCCTCGGCGTTGGCGACCCGGACGTTCGGCCAGGTCCTCGCGCTGGACGCGGCCGACCGCGAACTGCTGCTCGGCACGCTGGCCGCGTGGTTCGACGCGGGCGGCTCGGCGGCCCGCGCGGGCGCGCGGCTGTTCTGCCACCGCAACACCGTCCTCAACCGGCTGCGTCGGTTCGAACAACTGAGTGGCCGGGACCTCGGGCTGCCGCGCGACCTCGTGGAGCTCGGCCTCGCGCTGGACGCCTACCGCCTGACCGGCGTGTAGGCCAAACCGCCAGAAAAGCCTACCAACCGCCGCACGCCGCCGGGGCCTGTGCGGCTGCACAAGGCCGCCGCGCCCGGGTTGGTCGCGTGCCCCGTCATCGTCCGGATCTCTGGACGCTGCTCGCCGAACCGTGCTGTGGTGTCGGTCACTTCCAGGGAGCGGCGTTCGCGCGGGGGAGCTAAGCGAACGCTCGCGAGGCACCGCCGGCGAGCCCGTGCGGCGTCCACGTCCGCGATCCGTCTCTGCTCCATGTCCGACATCCGAGAGAAGGAGACCGGATGGCACGGTCGGAAAACGGTCCACCGCACTCCGGCGGCGACGCCCTTCGCGTCGACCGGCTGCACGTCGCCTACGGGCGCTCCGTCCAGGCGCTGCGCGGCGTGACCGTCACGGTGCCGGCGAGCGGCATCGTGACGGTCCTCGGCGCGAACGGCGCCGGCAAGAGCACTCTGTTGCGCGCCATATCCGGCACGCTGTTCCTGCACCACGGCGCGATCGAGGGCGGCACGGTCAGCTACGGCGGGCGGACCCTCAACGGCCGCGACTCGGCCGCCGCCGTGCGCGCCGGGATCGTTCAAGTGCCTGAGGGCAGACGGGTGTTCGCGCGCCTGTCGGTCGCCGAGAACCTCCAGGCCGGGCTGCTCGGCACCGGCGGACGCCGCTCGGCGCGGGCCCGCGAGGCGCGCGACCGCGTCTTGGAGCTGTTCCCGGTGCTGGCCGAACGCGAGCACCAGCGCGCGGGGCTGCTGTCCGGCGGCGAGCAGCAGATGCTCGCGATCGGCCGCGCGCTGATGGCGGGGCCGCGCCTGCTGCTGCTCGACGAGCCGTCGCTCGGCCTTGCGCCGCGCATGGTCGGCCGCATCGCCGGCGTGGTCCGCGAGATCGCCCGGCAGGGCACGGCCGTGCTGCTCGTGGAGCAGAACGCGGCGGTCGCGCTCGACCTTGCGGACACCGCCTACGTGCTGGACGTCGGCGAGGTGCGGCTCACCGGCCCGGCCGGCGACCTCGCCCGCACCGACGAGGTGCGGCGGCTGTACCTGGGCGAACACGACGCGCAGGCCGTGGACGGCGCGGCCCGCGAACCGGCCGCCGCCACGGCGGGCACCGCGCCCGCTCGCGCCGCGGCCCCGCTGCGGAGGTGGCGCGGATGACCCACGCCGCCACCACCCACAAGACCGACGCCGAACCGGACTTCACCGTCCCCGAACTGGCCGTGCGCGCGGTCACCGTCCGCTTCGCGGGCCTGGTCGCGCTCGACGCCGTCAGCTTCTCCGTCGCCCCCGGCAGCATCCACGCCGTCATCGGCCCCAACGGCGCCGGCAAGTCGACGTGCTTCAACGTGCTGTCCGGGGTCTACCGCGCCGAACGCGGCACCGTGCACCTCGGCGACCGCGAGCTGACCGGCCTGCCGCCGCACCGGATCGCCGCGCTCGGTGTGGCGCGCACGTTCCAGAACATCGTGCTCACGCAGGGCACCGTCGCCGACAACCTCATGCTCGGCCGCCACGCGCTCACCCGGGCCGGGTTCACCGCGACCGCGCTGCACCTGCCGTCCGCCGTCCGCGAGCAGCACAGGCACCGAGAACGCGCCCGGGAGATCGCCGAGTTCCTCGACCTCGGGGCGGTCTTCGACCAGCCGGTCACGCTGCTGCCGTACGGCGTGCGCAAGCGCGTCGAGATGGCCCGCGCGCTGTGCATGGAACCCAAGGTGCTGCTGCTCGACGAGCCGGTGGCCGGTATGAACGCCGACGAGCGGCTGCGCACCGCCGAGGCGATCACCGCCGTCCGCGACGGGCTGGGCATCTCGATCGTGCTGGTCGAGCACGACATGGGCCTGATCATGCGGCTCGCCGACGAGGTGACGGTGCTCGACTTCGGGCGCCGCATCGCGGGCGGCACGCCCGACGAGGTGCGCCAGGACCCCGCGGTCGTCCGCGCCTACCTGGGGGCGGGCGACGACGGCGACAACAGCGGGAACGGCCGGAACGGCGACAACGGAGACGCACGAGAGAACGAGGAGCGGCAATGACCAAGCTCTCCGAGATCGCCCTCAACGGGCTCGCCCTCGGATCGGTGTACGCCCTCATCGCCCTGGGCTTCGTGGTGATCTTCAAGGCCTCCGGGGTGATGAACTTCGCGCACGCGTCGCTGCTGCTGCTCGGCGGCTACGTGATCGCCCGGTTCCACGACGAACTCGGCTTCGCGGGCGCGGTGGTGGTCGGCGTCCTGGCGACCGCGGCCGCCGCCGGCGTGATCGAGGTGCTGTTCATCCGCGGCCTGGGCAAGGTCGAACTGCACGTGCTGACGATCCTGACCATCGGCGTCGACATCCTCCTCACCACCGAACTGGTGCGCCGGATCGGCTCCGACAAGCTGTCGCTGGGCGACCCGTGGGGGACCGACGCGGCGCACATCGGCGACGTGTACGTCGCCGAGGCCCGCATCGCCGCGATCGTCGTGGCGGTCGTGCTGATCGGGGTGTTCTTCATCGCGTTCCGGTTCACCTCGTGGGGCCTGTCGATGCGGGCCGCGTCCGAGGACCGCGAGGCGGCCGCGCTGATGGGCGTGCGCATGAAACGCGTCCAGCTGATCGCGTGGTGCGTCGCGGGCGGACTCGCCGCGGTCGCGGCGGTGTTCCTGACCGCCGCGCCCACACCGGGGCTCGACCGCACGACCGGCCTGGTGGCGCTCAAGGCCTTCCCCGCGGCGGTGCTCGGCGGCATGGACTCCGCGCTCGGCGCGCTGATCGGCAGCCTGCTGGTCGGTCTCACCGAGGCGCTCGCGGCCGGCTACCAGAGCGAACTGGACGCGTTCGGCGGCGACGTGTCGAGCGTGGCGCCGTACGTCGTCATGATCCTGGTCCTGCTGGTGCGGCCGACCGGGCTGCTCGGGTCGAAGGAACTGAGCCGTGTCTGACCGGCTTGCCGCGCTGCTGCGCCCCGCCGCCCTCGGCACGCTGGCGGGGCTCGTCGTGCTCGCCGCGCTGCCCTTCTACCTGACCGACTTCTGGCTGCTGACCGGCCTGTTCGCGATGGCCGCCGCGCTCGGCGCGATCGGGCTGAACCTGCTGTCCGGAACGACCGGGCAGCTGTCGCTGGGGCACTCGTTCTTCCTGGCCGTCGGCGCGTACGGCTACATCTGGTTCGCGGGCGACGACGGCCGCAGCGGCACCCACGACGTCACCGGGCTCGGACTGCCGACGCCGATCGCGCTGGTGGCCGCGGTCCTGCTGGCCGGCGTGATGGGCGGGCTGTTCAGCCCCATCTCGGGCCGGCTGCGCGGCATGTACCTCGGCGTCGCCACGCTCGCGCTGGTGTTCATCGGCGAGCACGTGATGAACAACGCCACGACGGTCACGGGCGGCTACAACGGGCGCGCCGCCGAGCCCATGACGTTCTTCGGCTTCACCCTCACCGACCGGGAACCGCACCTGGAGGTGCTCGGCATCGAGTTCGGCGCGTACGAACGCCTCTGGTACCTGGCCCTCGTGCTGCTGGTGGTCGGCGTCGTGGTGGCCCGCAACCTGCTGCGCGGCCGCCCCGGGCGGGCGCTCGGCGCGGTACGGGACAGCGAGATCGCGGCCGCCGTGATGGGCGTGCCCGTCGCCCGCTACCGGTCGGCGGCGTTCGTCGTGTCGTCCATGTACGCGGGTCTCGCCGGTGTGCTGCTCGCGCTGGTGTTCGGCCGGGTCATCCCGGACTACTTCGGCCTCGCGCTGTCCATCGACTACCTCGCGATGATCGTCATCGGCGGCCTCGGCTCGGTCGGCGGTGCGGTCGCCGGCGCCGCGTTCGTCACCGTGCTGCCGCAGCTGTTCGCGCACTACGCGGGCGCGCTGCCGCTGGTCACCGCCACCGGCACCGACGGCATCGGCCCGCAGGAGGCGTCCCGCTACCTGTACGGCGCGGCCATCGTCCTCGTCCTGCTGTTCTCGCCCGGCGGCCTGGCCGGGCTGGCCCGACGCACCGCCGCACCGCGCCGCCGCGCGGCCGGCCACGGAGCCACCTCCCGTCCGCGCACCAAGGAGCCCCAAGGAGCAGACACGTGAAGCCAGGTTCGGGCACCAGAGCCGTCTGCGCGGTCCTCGCCGCGCTGGCGTTGACCGTGACCGCGTGCAGCACCAAGGACGACAAGAAGGACGACGGCGGGGGAGCCAACCCGTCCGCGCCCGGCAGCCCCGGCGGCAAGGTCAAGACCGGGCCCGGGGTCACCGACACCGAGATCCACATCGGCGAGCTCTCCGACCTGAGCGGGCCGTACGCGCCGCTCGGCAAGAGCGTCACCAACGCCGAGCAGCTGTATTTCGACCAGATCAACGCGGCCGGCGGGATCTGCGGCCGCAAGGTCGTCATGGACGTCAAGGACCACGGCTACGACGCGCAGAAGGCGCGCACCGCCTACACCGAGATCTCGGGCAAGGTCGTCGGTATCTCGCAGATGGTCGGCTCCGCGATCGTCACGCAGCTGCAGGACGACATCGAGCGCGACGGGCTGCTGACGCTGCCGCAGGCGTGGGCGTCGACGCTGCTCGGCAAGAAGGTCATCCAGGTCACCGCGACCACCTATGACGTCGAGATCATCAACGGGTTCGAGTACCTGGCGCGCACCGCGCCGCTCGCCTCCGGCGACAAGGTCGGACACATCTACACCGACGACGAGTTCGGCGCGAACAGCGCGCTCGGCGTCAAGTACGCGGCGCAGGCCGCGGGTGTCTCCGTGGTCGACCAGAAGATCAAGCCGACCGACCAGGACATGACCGCCGCCGTCACCGCGCTCAAGTCGGCCGGGGTGAAGGCGATCATCGTCAGCGCCAGCCCGCGGCAGGTCGGGCCGGTCATGGTCGTCACCGAGTCGGCGGGCTTCAAGGTGCCCGTGCTGTCGCACTCGGTCGGCTTCCACCCACAGCTCCTCGCCGTCGCGGCCGCCCCGATGGAGGCGCGCCTCGCCATCACCAGCCCGGTCCCGGCGATCAGTTCGACCGACCTGCCGGCCGTGGCCAAGCTCGGGTCCGACTACCTGGCGAAGTTCCCGGGCAGCTCGCTCGACCAGGGCGTGATGTCCGGCTACGCCGCCGCGGGCATCTTCGGCGAGGACCTGAAGGCCGCGTGCGCCGCGGGCGACCTGACCCGCGAGGGCCTGGTGGCGGCGCACCGCAAGCAGACCGGCATGGACCTGGGGCTCGGGCTGAAGCTGGACTTCTCCTCGAACGCCAAGCCGCCGTCGTACCAGACCTTCATCCTCAAGGTCGACAAGTCCAAGCCCGGCGGCCTGGTGACCGTCGAACCGGCGCACGAGGTCCCGGGGGCGAAGTCGTACACGCTCCCGAAGACCGGCTGACCGCACGCGCAGGACGGCCGGGCCCGATCGCCAAGCGGGCCCGGCCGTTCGCTTGTCCTCACCGCGGCGTCCCCGAACCGGGCCCGACTGTACGGATTGTGACCGTCCACCACTTCCCGTCAGCGCCGGTTTCTGACTGACTGGTCATGGGCCCGGGGCGGTGGCGTCCCCGGGCCCACCTCTCCCTCAGACCGGGCGCAGGTGGACGATCCCCACCGGGTGGTGCGCGGACGCCGTGCGCAGTTCGCCGGCGCGGATGTGGGCCAGGAGGCCGTGGGCCCCCGTCTCTTCGAGGATGCGGATCGTGGTCGGGCGGTGGTCCGGGTGCAACGATTCCGCGCCGCCGCCGTTGATCAGGGCGATCGTGTGGACGCCGCGGCACGGGGTGGTGTCGTGCGCCGCGTCGGCGGCGATCGAGGGCCGTGCCCCCGCGGCGTGGTGGTGGCGCGCCGGGTCGGAGAGCGCCACGACGCCCACGTCGCGCCGGGTCAGGATCGTTCCGGGACCGAGCACGAGCTGGTCGACCCGGCCCTCCGCGAGCCGGACCGCGACGATCGAGGCCGTCGGGGTGCCGTGCAGCGCGAGGTCGCAGCGGCCGCCGTGCAGGGCGGCCGTTTCCGCGATGGCGTCGGACAGGCAGTCCCGGATGGGGCGCTCGGGCCGGTCGGTGAGCCGGGCGAGCAGGTGCGCGCCGAGCCTGCGGAGGTACCAGCCGGTGCCGTGGCCGCAGCCCTCGACCGGGGTGCGGTGGGCGAGCGCGGTGGTGACGACGACGGCAGCCTCGGGGGTGGCCAGCGCGAAGACGCGGTCCCGGGGGCGGCGTGGTCCGCCGCCCGGCAGGTTGCGGTCGCCCGGGGCGCCGGCGTCCGAGCCAGCGTCCGAGCCGGGGTCCGAGCCGGGGTCCGTCACCACCTCGACATGCACGGTGATCAGTCTCGGGGAGGCGTGGGCCCCGGGTCAGGCGCACGGTACGGATTGGCTCGAACGTGTCACCCGTACGTGATCTGACTGCCCATCAGAAAACTGATCCCGCAGGCGGTCAGAGGGCCCCTGCGCCCCGTTCGCGGCGGGCGTCGGCCCCGTGGCACAAGGGATCGGGCGCGGGTGTGTACGCGCTGTGCCCGGGCGGATGCGCGCGCGTTGCCTCACAAATGGGTGGAAGTCAATGCTGTACAGCAAACCTGTATGGCCGTACAGTCCGAGACGACCACCCTGCCGCCCCCGTACCCCGGCCCGATCCCTGCGGAGGTCTCCCCATGGGGCACACCCCCGACGCGCCCGCCTCGTCCGTCGACGCCGTCCCCGCCGCCGAACCGCACGGCCCCGAGCAGCACGGCGTCGACACCATCCCCGAGGCCGAGCGCACCGCCCGCCCCCGCGACCTGGTGGCGATCCTGGTCGGCGCCAACCTCGGCTTCACCAACATCGTCTTCGGCTGGCTCGCCGTCTCCTACGGCCTCGGCCTGTGGGCGGCGCTGTCCGCGACCGTCGTGGGCACGCTGCTCGGCGCCGCGTTCGTCGCCCCGCTCGCCCTGATCGGCCTGCGCTCGGGCACGAACAACTCGGTCGGCTCCGGCGCGTACTTCGGCGTACGCGGCCGGCTGATCGCCTCGGTGATCGGCGTGCTGCTGTCGACCGGCTTCATGGCCGTCACGGTCTGGGCGGGCGGTGAGGCCATCGTGGCGTCCCTCGTGCGCCTCGTGGGCCTGCCGGAGTCCGACGCCGCCTATGCGGTCGGGTACGCGCTGCTGGCCGCCGTCGCGACCGTCGCCGCGGTGTACGGCTTCAAGTGGATCGTCCTGCTCAACCGGCTCGCCGCGCCGATCATGACGGCCGTCATTGTGCTCGGCCTGATCGCCTTCTGGCCGCACATCGACTTCTCCGCGCCGAGCGACCCCTCCGCGTACGCGCTCGGCTCGTTCTGGCCGACCTGGCTGCTCGCGATGGTCAGCACCGGCATCGCAGGGCCGGTCTCGTTCGTCACGCTCACCGGCGACTGGACGCGCTACGTGTCCCCGAACCGGCACAGCGGCCGCTCGGTCGTCCGCGCGACCGGCCTCGGCATGGTCGCGGGCCTCGTCGTCCCGCAGGCCTTCGGCGTCCTGACCGCGGTCGCCACCTTCGACCCGGACACCGGCTACGTCGCGGGCCTGGTGCACGCCGCGCCCGCGTGGTTCCTCGTCCCGATCCTGGTCTGCGGCCTGGTCGGCGCGCTCGGCCAGTCCGGCATCGTGCTCTACAGCATGGGCCTGGACCTCGACGCGATCCTGCCGCGGCTCAGCCGGGCCGCCTCCACGGTGCTGGTCGCCGCGGTGTCCATCGCCCTGGTGTTCCTCGGCAAGTTCGTGTGGGACGCCGAGGACGCCGTCACCACCTTCGTCCTCGTGCTGACCTCGCTGGCCACCCCGTGGGCGGCCATCACGCTCACCGGCATGGCCCGCACCCGCGCCCGCTTCAGCGAGCCCGACCTCCAGGTGTTCAACCAGCGGCGGCGCGGCGGCGCGTACTGGTACACCGCCGGGTGGAACCTCCGGGCCACCGCGGCGTGGCTGGTCGGCAGCGCCGTCGGCCTGCTGTCGAACGACTCGGACGCGTGGCACGGCCCGATCGCGGAGTGGTGCTCCGGCGTCGACGTGAGCTTCTTCACCTCGGGGCTGGCCGCGGTGGCGTGCTACCTGCTGCTGACCCGCACGCCGAAGGCCGTCGCCGCGGTGCCGCGGCAGGCGGCCGTCACGGAAGCAGCAGCCGAGCCAGCACGTCGATGAGCAGGTCGCGGGCCATGGCGGGCGGCACCGCCGGGTCCTCCAGGACGATGGGCAGCCCGATCCCGTCGACCATCGCGAGGGCCTGGAGGGCCACCCGCCGCGGGTCCGCGTCGGCGCGGAACCGGCCCGTGGCGGCGCCGTCCTCGACGGTCTGCGCCAGCAGCTCCCGCCACTTCGCGTTGTCGGCGAGCACCTCGGCCCGCCACTCCGGGTCGCGCTGCGCCCAGCGCCACGCCTCGACCCACAGCTGCCACGCGTAGGGCGCGACCTCGTCGGTGAAGCCGACCACGAACGTGCAGACCTTCTGGACCCGCTCCCACGGGTCGGACAGGTCGGCGAGCGCGGCGCGCACCCCGTCGAGGTCGCGCTTCGCGGCGTACCGGAACGCGGCGACGAGCAGGTCCTCGCGGTTGCCGAAGTAGTACTGCAGGGTGCTGATCGGCACCCCGGAGACCTCGGAGACGTCCGCGAACCGCGTGGCGTCCGCGCCGCGTTCGCCGATCACCAGGCACGCGTGCGCGAGGACGTCCTCCCGCCGGCGGCCCGACCTGCGGCCCGCGCGGCGCACGGGAGCGGACGCGGGCGGGACGGCGGATGCGGAGGTGTCGGACACGTCCATGTGTCTATCACGGCCGGGTGACGCCGCCGCATCCGGCGGCGGCGCCGAAACCGCCCTAAGCTGCGCGCCATGACCGATGCCGAGAGCCGTCGCGCGATCAACGAGGCCATCAACTCCGTCAAGCGCTTCGTCAACAGCCGCCAGCTGGACGCGCTGCACGCCGCCCGCTCCGGCGTCGCGCTCAACCTGGTCGCGATCGGCATCCTGCACCGCGTCCTCGACCACGGCCCGGTGCGGCCGACCGAGCTGGCCGAGCTCGCGGACATCCAGCCGGCCGCGCTGAGCCGGCAGATCCGGATCCTCGAGGAGGGCGGCTACATCGTCCGCATCGGCGACGCCGAGGACGGCCGGGTGTCGCTGGTCGACGCGACCGAGTCCGGGCGGGCGGCGTACGCGAGCTTCGCGGCCGCCAACGACGCGCTGCTGGCGGAGCAGCTCAAGGGTTGGACGGCGGAGGAACTGGGTGCGCTGGCCGAGCAGATGCAGCGGCTGGTCGCGGACCTGCGCGGTGTGAAGCGTGGTGCCGGGGCCGAGCACGCAGATTAATTGACATGGTTAAGTAGTCGGGCTAGTTTCCCCGGACGAAAGCCGTCCGCGAACCGGGGAGAAGGCCATGGCCTGGGACTTCCGCACCGATCCCGACTTCGAGCGGGAGCTCGACTGGATCCGCGCCATGGTCGTCGAGGAGATCGAGCCGCTGGACCTGGTCCGGCACCGCATGAGCGCCGAGAACTGGCGCGCCGTCACCGGGCCGCTCAAGCAGCGCGTCAAGGACCGCGGGCTGTGGGCCGCGCACCTCGACCCCGAACTCGGCGGCCAGGGCTTCGGACAGGTCAAGCTCGCGCTGATGCACGAGATCCTCGGCCGCACCGGCTCGGCGCCGAACATCTTCGGCAACCAGGCCCCCGACTCGGGGAACAGCGAACTCCTCGCCGTCGGCGCCACCGACGCGCAGAAGGACCGCTGGCTGTGGCCGCTCCTCGACGGCAAGCTCACCAGCTGCTTCTCGCTCACCGAGCCGCACACCGCCGGATCCGACCCGACCGGCATCACCACGCGCGCGGTGCGCGACGGCGACGACTACGTCATCGACGGGCACAAGTGGTTCGCGTCCAACGCCTCCCGTGCCGACTTCGTCCTCGTCTTCGCCGTCACCGACCCCGACGCCGAACGGCACCGCCGCGCCTCGATGTTCGTCGTCGAACGCGACACCCCGGGCCTGGAGATCGTGCGCAACGTGCACACCATGCACCACCCGTACGACGGCGAGGCCACCCGCAACCTCGGCGGCCACGCCGAACTGCGGTTCACCGGCTGCCGGGTGCCCGCCGAGAACATGATCGGCGCGCCGGGCGACGCGTTCGTCCTCGCGCAGAAGCGCCTCAACGGCGGCCGCATCCACCACGCGATGCGCTGGATCGGGCAGTGCCGCCGCGCGTTCGACATGCTGTGCGAGCGCGCCGTCTCGCGCACGTCGCACGGCAAGCGGCTGGCCGACCAGCAGCTCATCCAGCAGATGGTGACCCGGTCGAACATCGAGATCGAGGCGTTCCGGCTGCTGACCCTCAAGGCCGCGTGGACGTGGGACACCGACGGGCCGAAGGCGGCCCGCCAGGCGGTGTCCGAGGTCAAGTACTGGGGCGCGCAGATCCTCCACGACGTCGTCGACCGCGCCATCCAGGTGCACGGCGCGCTCGGCTACTCGACCGACCTGCCGCTGGAGGAGATGTACCGGCTGGCCCGCAACTTCCGCCTCGCGGACGGCGCCGACGAGGTGCACATCCAGCAGATCGCCAAGATGATCCTGCGCCGCTACGAGGCCGTCGAGGGCTGGCCGAGCGAGCACGTCCCGACGCGTCGCGCGGCCGCCGAACAGCGGTACGCCGACTGGCTCGACCTGCCGGACGGGCAGCCGCGCTACCTGGGGCACTCCCTGTGAGCGGCGGCGAGGCGGGGGCGAGAGCGGACGAGGCCGTCGTGAAGGACCCCGCGGACCCGGTGCGCCTGGCCGCCTGGGCCCGGGACGCCGGGCTGCTCGGCGCCGGGGACCTCACCGTCACGCGGTTGAGCGGCGGCGCGTCCAACCTCACCTACCGCGTGACCGGCGGCGGCCACGACTGGGTGCTGCGGCGGCCGCCCGCGTTCGGCGCGCTGCCGACGGCGCACGACATGGCGCGGGAGTTCCGTGTGCAGGCGGCGCTCGCGGGTAGCGGCGTCCCGGTGGCGGCGATGGTCGCGCTGTGCGGCGACCCGGGCGTGCTGGGCGCGCCGTTCTACCTCATGGAACGGCTGGACGGGGTGTTCCACACCCGGTCCGCCGACGTCGCGGCGCTGGCCCCCACCGTGGCCCGCGAGGCCGGGCTCGCGCTGGCCCGCGCGCTCGGGACGCTGCACGCCGTGCCGCCGTCCGCCGTGGGCCTCGGCGACCTGGCGCGGCCCGAGCCTTACCTGGAACGCCAGTTGCGGCGCTGGCGCGGGCAGTGGGACCGGGTCGGCTTCGACGAGGTGCCGGAGCTCGACCGGCTGCTGCGCGAACTCGGCGACGCGGTCCCGGCGTCCGGCCGGCTCGGCATCGTGCACGGCGACTACAACCTGGGCAACGTGATGTACCGGGCCGACGACCCGGCGCGGGTGCGGGCCGTCCTCGACTGGGAGCTGTCGGCGGTCGGCGACCCGCTCGCCGACGTCGGGCAGCTGCTGGCGTACTGGGGCGCGGCGGGGCGGCTGCTCAACGCGCACCGCGGCGGTCACCTTCCGGACGCCAACGCGGCGCTCCCGGGGCGCGACGAACTCGTCGAGGCGTACGTGGAGACGACCGGCGCGCCGCTGCCGGACCTCGCCTTCTACGAGCGCTTCGCGGTGGTGAAGCTCGCGGTGATCTGCGCGGGCTCGCTGGCGCGGGCGGCGGCGCCGGACCGGGAGCGCGTGGAGCGCACCGTCGGGCTGGTCGCGCGGCTGGCGGCGATCGCGGACGCGACGGGCTGAGCCTTCGTGGGCGGTTCCAAGGGAGTGTTACACGAAGCGGAATGCCTACAACTCGGGCAAATGCCGCGAGGGTTGCGTCCCCGAAGGTAAAATCCCCAGTGATTTGTGATCGGCGGGTGGAGGATCACGTCTCTTTCCGTACAGGATGCTTAGCGTCCCGTCATGGTCGTACGGGACACCGGGGCAGGCCCGGCCGGGGCGGGCCTGCCCCACCTTCACGCCGGTGAGCGCCGGGCGCGGGCTACAGCGCCGTCATCCGCCCGCCGCTGACGACCAGGGTCTGGCCGGTCACGTACCGGGACGCGGGCGCGCACAGGAACGCCGCGCACGGCCCGATGTCCGTCACCGTGTCGCCGATCCAGCCCATCGGGATCAGGTCCGTGATGCGGCCCTCCATCGACGGGTCGAGCCGCATCGCGTTGTCGAGCGCGGGCGTGACGGCCAGCGGCGCGAGGCCGTTGACCCGGATCCGGTCCGGACCCCACTCGCGCGCAAGCGACTTGACGAACCCGCGCTGCGCGCCCTTCGCGGCCGCATAGAACGACAGGTTCGCGCTGCCCTGCATGCCCGCCGGGGACGTGAGGAGCAGGTACGCGCCCTCGGTCGCCTTCAGGTACGGGTGCGCCGCGCGCGCGATCGTGAACGACGCGACCGACGCCACCGCCGCGTGCTCGTCCCACAGCTCGACCGGCGCGTGCTCCAGGTCGACCGGCTCGCTGGACCGGCGGCTCGTGGCGTTGTGCACGACGGCGTCCAGGCGTCCGAACCGGTCCGCGGCGTACGCGAGCGCCGCCTCGACCTGCTCTGGGTCGGTCACGTCGCACACCGCGGCGTCCGCCGTGCCGCCCGCGGCGGCGATCTCGGCGACCACCTCCGCACCGGCCTCCTTGCGCCGCGCGGTCACCACCACGCGCGCTCCGGCCTGCGCCAGCGCGACCGCGATGCCGCGTCCCACCCCGGCCGCCGCACCGGTCACCAACACCGTCCGGCCGGCCAACGAGGCCTCCGGCACGAGGGATTCGGGCTGCCCGGTCACGGGACCATCAGAGCTCCTCCGTCGAGCGGGAACGTCCCGCCGGTCAGATACCGGGCGCCGGGCCCGCACAGCAGCAGCACGACCTCGGCGACCGCCTCCGGCGACATCGCCTCCGCGCCGAGCGCGGCCTCGCTGCGGTCCACGTCGCTTCCGCGCAGCGCCTCGGCCTCGGCGTCCAGCGCGAACACCGTGGGTGCGAGCAGGTGGACGGCGACACCGTCGCGGGCCCACCGCCGGGCCGCCGACTTCGCGAGCGCCCGCAGCGACTCGGCGGCGGTGGCCAGTGGCACTACGCCCGCCCCGCCCTCGATCGCCACACTCGGCGCGACCAGCACGAACCGCGCCTCGCCCCGGCGTTCGGCGGCCGCCTTCAACAGCGGATGCGCGGCCTGGAGCGCGGCCAGCCCGTCCCGGACCGGCTGCTCGGCGAGGCGGTCCCACTCCTGCGCGGACATGTCCACCACGGCGCGGGGGAGCGCCGACCCGGGCGTGTACGGCGCGTACACCACCAGTTCGACACCGTCCGCGGCGATCCCCGCCGCTTCGGCGTCCGCCGCGAGCCCGCCCCCGGACGCCGCCTCGCCGACGACGGTCCCCGCCGCCCGCAACGCGTCGCGGACCGCCCGCGCGATGTCGGACCCGCCGACCACCAAGGCCCCGCCCGGCCCCTGCCTCACCGTCACGACCACACCCCTTCCGCTCCCGCCGAGGAGATCGACCTCGTCAAGGCCGCCGCGACGCTATGTCGGTCTTCACGCGATGACAAGAGACGGTGAGGACGCTAGGTGAGCCGCTCGTAGCAGTCGTAGTTGCGCTGGGCGACGATCTTCCCGTCCCGGAACTCGAGGAACACCGCGATGCGCGCGCGCAGCACATGACCCGCCTTCAGATCGCCGAGGGGGGCGGCGAGGGTGCCGGACCAGGTGACCTCCAGCGCGACGTGATCGCCGGAGGCCACCGCGGTGAGCACCTCGTACCGTTGGTCCGCGAGCAGGGTACGGGCCCTCCCCAGGGCCTCCAGGCTCTCCGCGAGCCCACGGACGAGGCCGTCCGGGAACAGGACGTTCGGCAGCTGCGTGTGCACCATCTCCGGGTGCAGGAACTCCATGAGTTCCGCCGGCTCGGCCAGTCGGGCGACGGCCTCGTGATAGCTGACGGCGGTGCGGACATTGGGGTGTTCCTCGATGTGCGCCATGCCGGCAAATGTTTCACGGCGGCCCTCTCCCGCACGCGGTCGACGCATGCCCGACTGTCGGGCCGGGTCCGTAACCTCTGAGGCATCCGGCGGGCGGTACGCGGCCGGGAACCACCGCCGGGGGAGGCCCTTATGGACGTGACGGCGTATGTCGCACTGCTGGACAACCTGGACTCACCGGACGGCGCCGTGTTCGCCCGTCTGGAGGCCGAACTGCCGGACCACGTCCGCCGCGAGCGCGCCCTTCCGGCGCGGCTTGAGCGGGCCCGGGCCGTCGTCTACCACTTCGCGGGCGACGAACCGACCATCCGGACCTGGCGGTTGACCGGGGCGACGGTCGCCGCCCTCGTCGAGGGCTCCGCGCCGGCCGCGCCGACGCTGCGCCTCCTGCGCTCGCTGGCGCCGAAGCACGGCTGGGCGTACCTCGACGGCGTCCGTGGCCTCTCCGCCCTCGTCGAGCGGTGCCTCGGGGCCGATCCGGCGGCCTGGGCGTACGTCCAGAAGCGGCTGGCCGCCTACCCCGGGACGCTGCCCGGCCTCGTCGAGTCCGCGTCGTGGGGCGCGGACGAGCCGGGCGCGGCCCAGCGGCCCGTCGTACGCCTGCCCGCCACCCCGCGCGCCGTCACCGCCGAGTTCCGCCAGCTCCTGCTCATGCTGAGCGCCGACACGCTGGCCGCCCTCGTCCCGCACCTGCACCGGTCGACCGTGTTCGACCTGGCCAGGTTCGGCGCCCCGCTGTCCCCCGCGACGCTGGCGTGGCTCGTCGCCACCGAGACCCCCAAGCGCCGCACAGTGCTCGCCAAAGCGCGCTGGAGCCGCCCCGGACTCGCCGCCGCCCTGGTCGATCTGGGCGACACCGAGGTCAACGCGGCGCTCTACCTCAACGCGCACACGTCGGTCGCCGTGCGTGCGCGCATCATGGCGGCCGCCGCCGAAGTGCCGCTCCACCCTTCGGTCGTCGCCCGGGTGTGCGGCTCGCCGGAGCGCGGTATGCGCCTGCCCGCGCTGTGGTCCGGCGACCCGCTGCTCGTCCGCGCCGCGCTGCTGCGCAACACCCACACCACCAGCTCGGTGCAGGCGCGCATGCGCGCCTGGCAGCAGGGCGGCGTCGAGGCGCTCACGCAGCACTACGCGCTGCCCGAGCCCACCGAGGACCACCGCCCGTCCGTGTTCAAGCCGCCGCGCTACCGCTCGCTGCTGCTGACCGCGGTCGCCCGCCTGTGGGCGCGCCACGGCCGCGACGAGGCCCGGCGGCTCGTCGACGAGCTGCCCTTGTGGCCGGGGAACGCCCGGTACTTCGCGGACCTGTTCGCCGCCGACGACGGGCTCACCCGGCTGACCGCGGACGTCGCCGCCCGCACCGGCACGAAGGCGCTGGTCAAGCGGCTGCGGCGTTCGTCGTCCGCGCGGCTGTGGCCGCTGCTCGAGACGCCGTACGCCGACTGGGCGGTGATCGGACGCGCCGAGCGGGCGCGGCCGCTGTCGAGCGCGGCGTGGACGCTGCTGTCCGGCATGCCGGGCTGCCCGCGCCGCGAGGTGTCCGAAGGCCTCCACGACAACGGCGCGGCGCAGGTGGACGCGGGCCGCTGGCCGGCGACGCGCGAGGTCGCGGCGCCGCGCGAATGGGTCGCCGGCAGCTACCTGGTGGCCGAACCGGCGCGACGCGGCGAGCCGTTGCCCGCCGAGCACCTGTTCGAGGCGATGACGCCGGCGTCGCGGGCGCTGAACACGTTCGGGTGTCTGACGGAGCTGATCGGGCCGCCGGCGCACCGGGCGTCCGGCGCGGGCGACGAGGGCGAGCCGGGCGTACCGGCGCCGGGCGTTCTGATGCTGCGCTACCGCGCGCACCTGCAGTCGCTGGTCGAGCGGAACCTGGGCGCGTCGACGGACGCGCGCGTGGTCGCGATGCGCCTGCTGCCCGATTTTCCCGGGACGACGGAGGAACTGCTCGCTACGGCGGGCACCATCGCGCGGACGGACGTGGAACTGCCGGCCGCGGCGGGGGCCTGAGCGGCGCGGCACCGACGGCCGCCGCGCCGCGTGACCCGCGTCGCACCGGCACGCTGCACACACGAAACCCTTGTTGAGGTCAAGCAGTGCCCCTAGGGTGCGGTCCGTCGGTTCCGTACCCACCCGTAGGGAGCGCCATGCCCGAGCGCGCCAAGGCCCTCGCCGCCGTCGACAACTACCTGGCCCAGCTGACCGCCGCGGACCTCGACGGCATCATGGCCGCGTACGCCGCCGAGCCGACCGTCAACGACCCGATCGGCTCGCCGCCGAAGGTCGGGCGGGACGACATCCGCGCGTTCTACGCGTCGATCCTGCCGCTGCAGCCCAAGGCCGAGCTCATCGGCCCGGTCACCGTCACCGGGGCCTACGCCGCGTTCCAGTTCCGGCTCGCGCTGACCATCGGCGAGAACCCGGTCGTCGTGCTCGCGACCGAGCTGTTCCGGCTCGACGAGGACGGCCTGATCGTCGAAATGACCGCCGTACCAGACCTGGAGGCGGGGGCCTGACCCCGTTCCGCGCACGCCGCGTCCGCCTCGCCGCACCGGCGCGGCGCGCGGCGGTCCGGCGCGCCCCGGGACCGGAAAGCACCCCTCAGGTGATGGGTATTTGCCCCGGTTTGTTGTACAAGCGCGGGTAACGATTCCCGCCCGGGGCGTGATGTCCTACAAACGAATCAATAGCATCCGCGAACATGAGCACTTCCCCTGACGCAGCATCCCCCCTTCCCACCCGAGGCCAGGCGCTGCCCAGCCGCGTGCCGCAGTCCCGATCGGGCGGGCGGCACCGCAGACCGGAAGCACCGGAGATCCCGGAAGGCGCGCCACCGCTCGTCCTGGCCGTCCCGGGCCCCGGGAACCCGGCGCTGGACGAACTCGTCCGCGAAGTCGCCCTGCTCGCCCGCGCTGGCCGCCCCGGCCTGGACATCCGCCCCGCCCTGCTGGGCGAGGGCGCGACCGACCTGACGCCGGTCCTCGGGCCGGCCGGCGGGTCGGCGGCCGAGGTCCCGGCGGAGACCGACGAGGCGGGTGAGGCCGTCGAGTTCGCCGAGGCCGTCGAGGCCGCCGAGGCTCGTGAGGAGCCCGCCGCCGAGGAGCCCGACGCGGAGGCCGCCACCCCGGTCATCGTCCCGCTGCTGATCGGCCCGAACCCCGAGGTCGAGGGCCGCATACGCGCGACCGCCGAGGCCGCCGGCCGTCCGCTGCTGGTCACCGAGACGCTCGGCCCGCACCCGCTGCTCGCCGAGGCGCTGCACGAGCGGCTGTCGGAGGCGGGCCTCGCGCGCGCCGACCGCGCGCGGCTGTTCACCGTGGTCACGGCGGCCGACGGCATCATCCTGGCGACCACCGGCGGGCCCGACGCGGTGCAGGCCGCGGACATGACGGGTGTGCTGCTCGCCGCCCGGCTCGCGCTGCCGGTCGTCACGGCCGACTTCGACGTCGCGGGCAGTGTCGCCGACGCGGCCGCGCGGCTGCGCCAGATGGGCGCCGAGCGCATCGCCCTGGCGCCGTACGTCCTCGGCCCCGACCTCGACCCGAAGGTCGTGGAGAACGCCGCGGCCGAGGCCGACATCACCGCCGCCGAGCCCCTCGGGGCGCACGGCTCGATCGCGCAGCTCGTGCTGCGGGCGTACCTGGAGGCCGCGGGCATCCAGGACTGACGGCGGAACGACGCGGGCCCGGGCGGTGTCCACCGCCCGGGCCCGCGCGCCTCAGAGCTTGATCATCACCTTCAGCGCGCGCCGTTCGTCCATCTCCTCGTAGCCCTTCGGGGTCTCGTCGAGGCCGATCTCCAGGTCGAACACGGGCGAGGGGTCGAGCCGCCCCGCGAGCACGTCCGCGAGCAGCTCCGGCAGGTAGGCCCGCACGGGCGCCACGCCGCCGCCCAGCGCGATGTTCCGGTTGAACATCTGCCGGATGTCCACGCCCGCGCTGCCGCCGTGCGGCACGCCCACGTATCCGACCGCGCCGCCGTCCCGCGCGATCGAGATCGCGGTGCGCATCGCGTCCTCGGTGCCCACCGCCTCCAGCACCGAGTGCACGCCCTCGCCGCCGGTCAGCTCGCGCACCGCCTCGACGGCCGCGTCACCGCGCTCGGGGACCACGTCGGTCGCGCCGAAGCGCCGTGCGATGTCCGTGCGCGCCTCGTGGCGGCCCAGCACGACGATCCGCTCGGCCCCGATCCGCCGCGCCGCCAGGACGCCGCACAGGCCCACCGCGCCGTCGCCGACGACCGCCACCGTGCCGCCCGGACGCACCCGCGCGGACACCGCCGCGTGGTGCCCCGTGCCCATCACGTCGGAGAGCGCGAGCACCGCGGGCAGCAGCTCGTCGGGCGTGCCGTCCGGCAGCCGGACCAGCGTCGCGTCGGCGAACGGGACGCGCACGGCCTCGCCCTGCCCGCCGTCCGACCCCGGCTGCCCCCAGAACCCGCCGTGCGGGCACGAGGTGTACAGCCCGTCGGCGCAGTAGTCGCACACGCCGTCGGCCCACACGAACGGCGCCACCACCCGGTCGCCCGGCCGTATCCCCGTGACGGCGGCGCCCACGGCGTCCACGACCCCCAGGAACTCGTGCCCGATCCGCTGCCCCGGCTCCCGCGCCGCCACCCCGCGGTACGCCCACAGGTCGCTGCCGCAGATGCACGCGTGGGTGACCCGCACCACGGCGTCGGTCGGATTCCGCACCTCGGCGTCGGGCACGTGTTCGACGCTGATCGCTTTTGGCCCGTTGATCACGGTCGCGCGCATGGTTCTCCATCAGCTGAGCGGGTTGATTGATCGCAAGTTCACCCTGGGCCCGGCGCGGCGCGCCGCGCAAACGCAAACCGCCCGTGTCACGGTTCGTGCAGCGGGAACGGGCATTTCGCCGCTTGTGCAACGGATAAGGGCATTTGGCCGTCTACCCACGCCCATTCATTTCGCGCGAGCTTTCACGGGGAGACCGATCCGTCATGCCCGACGTTCTCAGATCCGACCGGATGCGACCGCCTGTGTTCCGCACCGCGGTGGTGATGCTCGCCTGCGCCGGTGTGCTCGCCGCCTGCTCGTCCGGCGGTGAAGGCCGCAACGCGGGCGCGGACGGCCGGGGCAAGCCCGCGCCGGCGGCCGCCGCGCCGTCCTCCGCGCCGCCCCAGGCCGCCGCCGTCCCCGCCGCCGCGTCGCGCTTCACGCTGGTCGGCACGGGCGACGTGCTGGCCTACCCGTCGATCATGCAGCAGGCGCAGACCGACGCCGCGGGCGAGGGCTACGACTTCCACAAGATCTTCGCGGGCGTCGCCCCGGTCGTCCAAACCGCCGACGTCGCGATCTGCCACATGGAGACGGTGTACGGAAAGCCCGGCGGACCGTTCACCGGCTACCCGACTTTCAAGGCCCCGCCGCAGATCGCGCAGGCCCTGCTCGACACCGGCTACGACGGCTGCTCCACGGCGTCCAACCACACCCTCGACGACGGCTTCGACGGCATCCAGCGCACGCTCGACGAGTTCGACCGCGTCGGCCTTAAGCACGCCGGCTCCGCCCGGACCGCCGACGAGGCCGCCACGACGACGATCTTCGACGTGAAGGGCGTCAAGGTCGCGCACCTGGCGTGGACGTACGCGCTGAACGGCATCCCGCTGCCCGCCGGCAAGCCGTGGGCGGTCAACGTCATCGACGTCCCGCGCATCGTCGAGCAGGCCCGTGCGGCGCGTCGGGCCGGGGCCGACGTCGTGGTGCTCAGCCTGCACTGGGGCACCGAGTGGCAGCGCAAGCCCGACTCGGACCAGCTGGCGTGGGCCCAGGAGTTGACCGCGTCGACGGACACCTCGAACGGCACGGGCCGCAAGGACATCGACCTGATCCTCGGCACCCACAACCACGTCCCGCAGCCGTACGCCAAGGTCAACGGCACCTGGGTGGTGTACGGCATGGGCGACCAGATGGCGAACTTCCCGGGCCAGGACAAGCTGCAGGGCAACTACAGCTCCATCGCCCGCTTCACGTTCGCGCGCGACGCGCACGGCGTGTGGGCCGTCGACCAGGCCGAGTTCCTGCCGCAGTTCTCCGACCCGGGGCCGCCGTTCCGGGTGGTGAACCTCAACCGCGAGCTGGACGCCGGGAACCCGCGCGGCGGCACGTACAAGGCGCCCTTGGACTCGATCCGCGCGGCGGTGCTGTCCGAGGGCGCCGCGGCGGACGGCCTGCGCGAGGTGGCCGACGGCAGGTAGCACCCGGCGCGGGACGGGTCGTCCGCCGTCCCGCGCCGGCCCCGGTCCGCGCGTTCGCACCGAATGTCCGAATCCCCGGCGGAATTCGCCACCTCTTACCGGGGATTTACAACACACATCTTGGACCGGACGCGCGTAGACCCTAGGGTCGTGCGGCATCTACGCGCCCTTGGGAGGGGATTCATGACCGCACGACGACGTCGCCGCGGCTGGCTCGCGTGCACCGCGGTCGCCGTGGCCGGCCTGCTCGGCAGCGCCGCGGGGACCGGGACGGCGGCCGCCGCCCACGGCGGCAACGCCCCCGCGTCGACCATGAACATCCAGCTGCTCGCCCTGAACGACCTGCACGGCAACCTCGAGCCCCCGCAGGGCTCCGCCGGCATGGTCACCACCGGGTACGACCCCGTCACCGGCAAGCCCGTCGGCCCGTTCGCCGGCGGCGTCCAGTACCTGGCCACCCAGCTGCGCGCCGAGCGGGCCAAGAACCCCAACTCGCTCACCGTCGCGGCCGGCGACATGATCGGCGCCAGCCCGCTGCTGTCCGGCATGTTCCACGACGAGCCGACCATCGAGGCGCTCAACAAGATCGGCCTGGACGTCAGCGCGGTCGGCAACCACGAGTTCGACGAGGGCCGCGCCGAGCTGCTCCGCATGCAGCGCGGCGGCTGCCACCCGAAGGACGGCTGCTACTCCCCGACGCCGGACTACAAGTTCCAGGGCGCGAACTTCCCGTACCTGGCGGCGAACGTCCTCGACGAGAAGACCGGCCTGCCGATCCTCGCCCCGGTCACCGTCAAGTACGTCAACGGCGCCCTCGTCGGCTTCATCGGCATGACCCTGGAGGGCACGCCGGACGTCGTCACCGCGGAAGGCGTCAAGGGCCTCAAGTTCAAGGACGAGGTCGAGACCGCCAACTTCTACACCAAGCTGCTCAAGGCGGTCGGCATCAAGTCGATCGTCGTGCTGCTGCACGAGGGCGGCCTGCCGTCCAGCGGCATCTACAACTACGACTGCAACGCGGGCGGTTCGCTCGGCCTCAGCGGCCCGGTCGTCGACATCGCGAAGAACCTCGACCCCGAGATCGACGCGGTGGTCACCGGCCACACGCACCAGTCGTACGTGTGCAACATCCCCGACCCGAAGGGCAACCCCCGCCTGGTCACCAGCGGCGCGTCGTTCGGCCGCGAGTACACCGACATCCAGCTGACCTACGACAAGCGCACGCGCGACATCGTCCGCACCGGGGTCACCGCGGTCAACAAGATCGTCACGCGGGACACCCAGCCGGCGAAGGACATGACCGACCTCATCGGGGAGTGGAACACGATCGCGGCGCCGGTCGCGAACCGCCCCGTCGGCTACATAGCGGCCGACGTCCTCGGCCGCGGCGCCAAGACGGCGGAGTCCCCGCTCGGCGACGTCATCGCCGACGCCCAGCTCGAGGCCACCAAGGCCACCGACAAGGGCGCCGCGCAGATCGCGTTCATGAACCCCGGCGGCATCCGCTCCGACTTCCAGTACAAGGCGGCCGGCACCGAAGGGGACGGCGTCGTGACGTACGGCGAGGCGTTCACCGTCCAGCCGTTCACCAACATGATGGTGACCCAGACGCTGACCGGGCAGGCCGTCCTCGACGTCCTCGCCCAGCAGGTCTCCGGCTCGAACGCCGCGTCGCCGCGCTTCCTGCAGATCTCCGACGGGCTCACGTACTCGGTCGACTCCAAGCAGACCGGCGCCGCGCGCATCGTCGCGGGCTCCGTCAAGCTGAACGGCGTGCCGATCGACCCGGCCGCGACCTACCGGGTCTCGTGCAACGAGTTCCTCGCCGGCGGCGGCGACGGCTTCCCGGCCTTCAAGACCGGCACCGCCAAGCTCAACGGCGTGTCCGACCTCGAGGCGCTCACCGCGTACCTCGGCGCGCACTCGTCGGCGGCCTCGCCGCTCGCGGTCCCCGCGGCGAACCGCATCACCTTCGTGAGCTGACGCCCCGCACCACGGCGGACGCGAAGCGGCCCCGCACACCGGGTGGTGTGCGGGGCCGCTTCGGCTGTCGGAGGGGTTACGCCACGCGGCGCAGCGCCGCCGTCACCCGCGTCGTCGCGACACTCCTCGCGTACCGGCGGCGGCGCGCGATGATCGCGAGCAGCGGGCCGTGGGCGTAGGAGGACGCGGGGCCGGCGGAGAACCGGGGCGCGTCGGTGTCGGCGGCGAAAGAAAGAGCGAGCGCGGAGCGCTCACGAATATGGGCGGTGGGGGGCGACGGGCGGGAGGTGGTGGCGGGGCTCGTCATGGCACTTCTCGATTCGTTCGGGACCGCTCCTGGTGGGGGCGGCTCGTGACATGCCCTACGTTATGCGTCGGCGCCGACACGAGGCGTCCACCCGAGGTCGGCGATCTTCGGCCTCCGCCAGTGGGTCGGGAGACGTACACGTACTCCTCAAGGATGAGGCGAAAGGCCCGGTCGTCTCAGGGCCGTCCCCGGGTCCGGGGCGCCCACGGACACCGGCGCGCCCCTTCGTGAACGCCTCTGACGGGGTCCACAGGCCGGTCTCCGGCTTGAACCGTTGCATCGGTGCATGTATCTCTGTCTGCGTCCGCTTCGCGTCCACGTTCGAACCACCGGGTCCCCGAGGCAGGGAGTAGGCCATGACGATGGATCCGCGCACCCCCGTGCTCGTCGGCGTCGCCGCCGTCCAGCAGCGCGTCGACCAGCCCGGCGGCGGGCTGGACGCCGTCGAGCTGACGGCCCGCGCCGCCGGTGCCGCCGCCGAGGACTCCGGCGCGCCCGCGGGCGGCACCAAACTGCTCGGCTCCGTCGACCGGGTGCTGATACCGCGCGGCATGTGGGGCCCGGGCGATCCGGGACGCCGGATAGCCGAGCGCTACGGCGCCGCCTCCGCCCGCACCCTCGTCGCCGAACTCGGGGTGCTGCAACAGACGTTGCTGACGCGCGCGATCACCGGCATCGTCGCCGGCGACACCGACGTGGCCCTGGTCGCGGGCGGTGAAGCCGCCTACCGCGACCGCAGACTGCGCGGCACCGGCCTTCCGTCCATGGCCAAGCCGCTCCCGAACGTGCCGCCCGACCAGGTGCTCAGCCCCGGCGGCGACATCCTGCACCGCATCGAGATCGACCGCGGGCTCCCGGTGCCGGTACGGCAGTACGCGATCCTGGAGACCGCGCTCCGGTACGCGGAGGGCCTCACGCCCGAGGAGCACGCCGCCAAGGTCGCCGAGCTGTGGTCGCGGTTCGCCGCCCGCGCCGTCGACAACCCCGACGCCTGGCACCGGGCCCCGGTCGCGGCCGAGGACATCGCGACGGCGTCGCCCGCCAACCCGATGCTCTCGCTGCCGTACACCCGCTCGCACTGCTCGCGCTCCGGCGTCGACCAGGCGGCGGCGCTGATCCTGTGCTCGGCCGAGGCCGCCGAACGGTTCGGGGTGCCGCGCGACCGCTGGGTGTTCCCGCTCGCGGCGGCCGAGTCGAACCTCATGATCCCGATCGTGGCGCGCACGCCGCTGCACCGTTCGCCGGGCTTCGCGGCGGTCGGGGCGTTCCTGGCGGCGTACACCGGCGTCTCGGCGGCGGACGCGACGTACGTCGACCTGTACAGCTGCTTCCCGGCGGCCGTTCGCATGCAGATGGCCGAACTCGGGCTGGGGGAGCGGGAAGACCTCACGGTGACCGGCGGCATGCCCTTCGCCGGCGGGCCGCTCAACAGCTACGTGCTGCACTCCACCGTGGCCATGGCCAAGGAACTGCGCGCAGGCGACGCGGGCGCGACCGGCTACGTGACGTGTGTGTCCGGCATGGTGACCAAGCAGGCGGGCGCGGTGTGGTCGAACGCGCCGTCGGACACGCCGTTCCACGGCGAGGACCTGTCGGCGCGCACGACCGAGGCGGCGACCACGTGCAACGTGGTCGGCGACTACAAGGGCCTCGGCGCGGTCGACGGCTACACCGTCGCGACCGGCGCGGGCCCGGACGGGGCCGACCTGGCGATCGCGGTCGTCGCCGTGCCGGGGGAGTCGCGGACGGTCGCGACGACGGCGAATCCGGACGTGGTCAAGGCGTTCGGATCGGGTGAGTGGGTGGGGAAGCACGTGCACGTGAACGGGGCCGAGCTGGCTTTGTGAGTGGCGGGGCCGGTCGGGCTCGCTCGGGCGCGGGCTCACGGGCTCACGGGCTTACTGGGTCACGGGCTCACTGGGTCACGGGGTTGTCGGGTCTCCGGGGTAGCGGACGTCGACCGTCCATGCGCCGCGCCGGACTTCGGCGAGACGCTGCTCGGCCATGCGGCGCGTGATGTCACGCGGCACGAGGCAGTCCGCGCACGCGCCCGGACCCGCCACCACGGTGAGGGTGACGGCGAACTCGCCGGTGTGCGCGATGTCGAGGCGGTAGTCGTCGGCGGCGAGGCCGGCCGCGAGCGGGGCGAGTGCGGTGGCGAGCGCGTCGTCGGGAGTGGTCGCGGTCATGACGGGTCCTTGGGGGCGGTGACGCTGTTCGCGTCGGCGGTGCCGGTGAACAGGGCGAGCGCGGTCTCCACGGCGGCGTCGGCCATCGCGTCCAGCGCGGCGTCCGAGGAACCGCCCAGCGGGCCGGGGACGGTGAGGACGCGGGCGTCCGGAAGCCCGTACAACCCGCTGACCTGACGGGCGAGCTCGGTGAAGCCCGCGGTGGCGAGCAGGACGGTGGGGATGCCGAGCTGTTCCAGTTCGACCGTGTCGTACGCGCTCCAGGACGTACACGAACCGCAGTCCGCCGAACCCGTGATGACCAGGTCGGCCTCGGCGCGCAGCCGTTCCATCACCTCGGGCTCGGCCGGGAGCGCGGCGCTGACCTTGGCGATCTCCAACGACACGGCGGCGCCGGTGCGTTCGGCGACCAGGCGGGCGATCGCGCCCTGGATGTAGCCCGCATGGGGCTTGAGGTTGTCGAGCACCGCGATGCGCTTCCCGGCCAACAGCTCGGGGCTGGGGGCCAGTTGCTTCGCGGCGGTGCCGACCCGGCCTTCAGGGGAGAGGATCTCGATCACGCGGGGGCTCCTCCGTACATGAGTGGGGGTCAGGCGACGGGGACGGTGACGCTGCGCGTCCGGCCCCAACTCGGCACGACGAACGACTGCTTGCCCGGTCCGCCCGACACCAGGACGCGGATGTTGTCGGGGTGGTCGGTCATCGGCATCAGGTCGTCGTCGCCCAGCGCCTTCATCCACGGGCGCCACAGGTTCGCGTGGAAGTGCGCGCGGAAGTCGCCCGCGCGGCGGCGCGCCTTCTCGTACAGGAAGGACTGGACGTCCTGGCGCGCCCACCCCGCGCCCGCGATGGTCGCGGCGTGCTCCGGGCCGAGGACGACGAAGTACTCGGCGTCCGACACCACGGCGTTGTTGGTGCCGAAGGTCGCCATCACGGTGGCCGCCTTGCCGAGGATCCCGGCGGGTTCGCGGCTTTCCATGTCGTGGAAGTTGTGCGGGTTCTCCATGGCCGCGACGGTGACCGCGCTGGCGCTGTCGAGGCCGAGGGCGCGCGGGTAGGCCGGCCACGGGCTCGCGGGGGTGTTCTCCGCGAAGCAGTAGGTGTACTTGGAGGGTTGGCCGTGCGTCGCGGCATCTCCCAGGCCGCCTGCGGCGGTTCCCTTCGCGGTGCCGCCCGCGACGTGCAGCATCACGAACCGGACGGCGCGGCCCAGCGTCGCGTTGGCGCGGTTGCCGGGGCCGAGCGTGCCGGTGCCCGCGTTGAAGCCGTACCGGTCGACGGCCTCGCCGTGCACGACGACCATCGCGGACACCGGGTGCGTCGTGGAGTTGACGCCGCGCAGGTTGAACTCCGGTGCGGTCAGGCCGCGTACGGCCGCGACCAGCAGCGGCAGGAGGCCGGCCGGGCAGCCTGCCATGACCGCGTTGACGGCGAGCACGCGCGCGGTCGCCTCGCCCAGGCGCGGGGCGAGCGTGCCGACGACCTCGTCGGGGTCGCCGTCGTACGCGGCGAGCATCGCCTCGACCCGGGCCGGGGTGGGGGCGACCACGGGCAGGCCGTCGCCCCAGCCGCGGGCCTCCAGCAGGGCGTACAGCGTCTCGGGGGATTCGTCGGCGAGCGTGAGGGGGACGTCGGCCCCGTCGACGTGGGGCCCGCCGTCGGGCGCCTTGTCGGCCGGGGCCTGCGGTGCCGTCTGTGCCGCGTCCACGCGCGCCTCCCGTCCTGGCGCCGGGCCTCCCGTGGCGGGCGGGCCGGGCGTTCCTCGTCCGTCGCGCCGAAGCTAGCTTGACGCCTCGTCAGGATCAAGACTTGCGTTCGATATTTCGAATCGCTTGTCTGGTCTTTCGAAAGAATGGGGTGGTGGAGATGGCGGTCGGCATCGACCTGGGCGGGCGTGCGGCGCTCGTCACCGGCGGCGGGGCGGGCATCGGGCGCGCGGTGTGCGTCCAACTCGCCCGCGCGGGAGCGGACGTCGCGGTGGCGGACCTGCGCGGCGCGGCGGCCGAGGAGACCGCCGCCCTGGTGGCCGCCGAGGGCGTGCGCGCCGCCGCGCTGACCTTCGACGCCACCGACGCGGAGCAGGTCGCCGCGACCGTCGCCGAGGCGGCCGCGCGGCTCGGCGGCCTGGACATCGCGGTCAACAACGTCGGCATGACCGCGGGCCACGGCACCGCCGCGTTCGTCGACTGGACGCCGCAGGCGGTCCGCGACGTCGTCGGCGTGAACCTGCTGGCCACCGCCTACTCGTGCCAGGCCGAGGCGCGGGCGATGATCGCCGCCGGACGGGGCGGCTGCATCGTCAACGTCAGCTCCGGGGAGACGACCCGGCCCGCGCCCGGGCTCGCGCCGTACGGGGCGGCCAAAGCGGGCGTCAACCACCTGACGCAGACGCTGGCCGTCGAGCTGGCGCCCCACCGGATCCGCGTCAACGCCGTCGCGCCGGGCACGACCCTGACCGAGCAGGTCGCGGCGTCGCTGTCGGCGGACTTCCAGGAGGCCCTGCTGCGGTCGGTCCCGCTGGGCGCGCTGTCGCAGCCGGAGGACATGGCCCGGCTGGTGCTGTTCCTCGCGTCCGACCTGGCGGCGCACACGACGGGACAGTTCGTGCTGTCGGACAACGGGGCCTTCCTGTCGCGGAGCCGTCCTCCGTACGAACACAACGCGACCGGCTGATGACGATCGTCTTTGGTCTTTGCGAACCTTTTGGCGGATTTCTGCGTCGTTGATCTTTGTGCTTATCGTCGACGCCATGACTGCCCCCCTCCGCCGGGCGACCGCGCCGTCCGCCCGCCGAATACGCCTGCTCGCCGCCGTCGCGGCGGCCACCTCGGCCGCCCTGCTGGCGGCCGGCTGCTCCGGCGGTTCGTCCGACGGCAAGGGCGCCTCCGACGGGCGGCCGGACGCCAAGGCCGCGCCCGGCGTGTCCGCCCCGGGCACCCCAGGCGGAGCACCGGGCGGCTCGACACCCCCGCCGGCGGGCCAGACGTCGGGCACCCCGGCCGCCCCGCCGATGACCGCGCCGCCGTCCCCGACCGGCGCGCCCCAGGCGTTCTCGACGGTGCTCACGGCCGCCGGGCGGCCGATCCAGCTGACCACGCTGCACGGGCCCAAGTCCGACGTGACCATGAAGGTCTGGATGTGGACGCCCCCGGAGTACGACGACCCCAAGTACGCCGGCACCCGCTTCCCCGTCCTCTACCTGCTGCCCGGCGGCGAGGGCAACGGCTACAACACGTGGACCGACAACGCCCAGCTCGGCCTGCAGGACTCCATCGCGGCGATGTCCAAGGCCGGGACGTCCCACCCGTTCATCCTGGTCATGCCGTCGATGCAGCTGGCCAAGAGCGTCGAGACCGAATGCTCGGACATCCCCGGCCAGCCGAAGGTCGGCACCTGGCTGACCGAGGACGTCCGCGACATGGTCCTCGCCAACTTCCGCGCCAACCCCGACCCGAAGGCCTGGGGCATCATGGGCGCGTCGAGCGGCGGCTTCTGCGCGGCGAAGTTCGCCCTCCAGCGCCCCGACCGCTTCTCGGTCGGCGTCCCGATCGGCGGCTATTTCATCCCCGACTCCAAGCTGTGGGGCGGCAAGACCCCGGCCTGGGAGGCCAACAACCCGAGCCTGCTGGCCGGCAAGGGCGAGTCCTCGGCCAAGATCCTGATGGTCGTCGGCGGCGCCGAACCCGAAGAACAGCGTGTGGCGAGGAACTTCCTCCCCCTGGTGAAGGCCCCGGCCACCATCGAACAGTGGAACAACCCCGGCGCGAAGCACCTGACGAAGGACTTCAAAAAGGCCGTCCCGACGGCTTTGGAGTTCCTGACCAAGAACCTGACGGGCCCGACCCCGAAGCCGACAGGCTGACGCCGGGGCGGGCCGAGGAGCCTCGCGGGCGCGGTCACTGGTCTGGACGCCGCCCGCCCGACGGGAGCTGCGGGCGGGCGGCGTGAATCTCATGATGGTGTGTCAGGCGACCGGGGTCACCACCCGCCCCTCGTGCGCCGGGTAGTCGGTGTAGCCCGCTTCGCCGCCGCCGTAGACGTTTTCGGTGGCCGGCGGCGCCAGCGGCACGCCCGCGGCCAGCCGCGCGGGCAGGTCCGGGTTGCTGATGAACAGCCGTCCGAACGCGACGAGATCGGCATGCCCCGCGGCCAGCACGCGCTCGCCGTTTTCCGGGCTGTTCGGCGTCGGCCCGTTGTGGTTGGCGATCAGCGTGCCGTCCCACCGCGGCCGCAGGTCGGCCTGGGCGCCGTACCGTCCGCGTTCGAGCACGTGCAGGTAGCTCAGCCCGAGCGGCGCGACCGCGGCGACCAGTGCCCGGTAGGTCTCCTGCGCGTCGGCCTCGGCGAGTTGGTTCTCGTCGTTGTCCGGCGACACCCGCAGCCCGACCCGGTCCGCACCGACCGCGCCCGCCACGGCCTCGACCACCTCGACGGGGAACCGCAGCCGTCCGGTGAGCGAACCGCCGTACGCGTCCCCGCGCACGTTGCTGTTCTCGGCCAGGAACTGCTGCAGCAGATATCCGTTCGCGCTGTGGATCTCGACACCGTCGAACCCGGCCGCCACCGCGTTTTCCGCCGCCGCCGCGAACGCCTCGACGACGCCCGCGATTTCACGCACCGTCAGGGCGCGCGGCGTGACGTGGTCGAGCAGCCCGTCCCGCGTGAAGATCTGCGCGTTGTCGATCCGTACCGCCGAGGGCGCCACCGGCAGTTCGCCGCCGAGCGTCGTCGGGTGCGTCATGCGCCCGACGTGCCACAGCTGCGCGTAGATGGTGCCACCCACCTCGTGCACGGCCTCGGTCACGGCGCGCCACCCGGCGACCTGGTCGGCGGTCCGCAGGCTCGGAATGCCCGGCCCGGCCTTGCCGAGCGGGTCGACGTACACGCCTTCGGTGATCAGCAGCCCGGCCCCGGCCCGCTGTCGGTAGTAGGTCGGCGCCAGCGGGCTCGGCACGCCGGTCCCGTCGTCCGCCCGCCCGCGGGTCATGGGTGCGAGCGCGATGCGGTTGGCGAGGTCGAGGCGGTCGCGGCGGTACGGGGTGAGCAGCGCGTTCGACACGGTGTCGTCCATCCTTCGAAGTCCTCGTTCCTTAAGGGTGGTTGCTGCGGACGAACCGTCAGCGCGCGCCGGCACCGCGGTCGACGGCGGTGACCTCGACCTCGATCAGCCAGTCCGGCTGCGCGAGCGAGACGACCTCCAGGAGGGTGTCGGCCGGATACGGCTTGCTGAGGAACTCCTCGCGCAGCTGGATGACTTCGTCGAGGTGCACGGCCATGTCGCGGACGAAGACGCCGACCTTGACGACGTCGGCCAGCGTCGCGCCGGCCTCGGCGAGCACGGTCTGGAGGTTCCGGAACGCCTGGCGGCCCTGCTCGAGGAACCCGCCTTCGACCGTCTTCCCGGACGCGTCGAACCCGGCCTGCCCGGACACGTAGATGAGCCCGCCGGCCCGGATGGCCTGGGAGATGTTGTACGGCTCGTACCAGTCCGGCGTCGTGGCGACCTTCTCGATCGTGGTGCCGGCGGGGGTCACTTCGAGCTGCGGGGACATGGCGCTCTCCTCGTCACTGCCTAGATGCATGTGCCTGCATTTATTGCTTGCGCATGCATATGTTGCGCACGCATGTAAGATCGTGTCAACAGCGAGCGTGAGGAGGGCCGCATGAGCGCCACCGCAGCGGACCCGGAGACCGTCGAAGCGGGCACCGGCATGGACCCGCGCAAATGGGACGCCCTCATCACCCTCCACGCCCGCGTCGAACACGAGCTCGGGCGCGCGCTCCAGCGCAGCCACAACCTGGGCCTGTCCGAATACCGCGCGCTGTGCCACCTCACCGTCGCCGACGACGGCGAACTGCGCATGCAGGAACTCGCCGACCGCATCGGCCTCAACCAGAGCTCCGTCAGCCGCCTCGTCGCGCGCCTCGAGGCCGACGGGCTCTCCCGCCGCGACCTGTGTCCCAAGGATCGGCGCGGCGTCTACACCGTCGTGACCGACGAGGGCCGCGCCCGGCACGCCGAGGCCGCGCCCACGTACCGCACGACCCTCGACGAGGCGCTCACCAAGGCGGCCGCCGACCTGGGGCTCACCGAGACCGTCGACGTCCTGCGCGCCTGCCGCTGAGCCGGCCCCGCTCGGTCAGTGCCCGAACCGCAGCACGCCGAGCGCTGCCAGCAGCAACGCCACCAGCGTGAACAGCGCGCTCGCGGCACCCGCGCCGACCAGCCCGGGGTGGACCCGACGCCGTTCCTTCCGCAAGTCCGGTCTTTCTGACGGGTGTTCCGGCATCCCCTCCACCACGGACGCCCCCGTCGTCCCCGAGCCCTCCGTCGACTCCGCCTTCGCCATCTCCAGAAGCGCCCGCAGCGGCACCGGATCCAGCTCCGCCGCCACCGCGAACGCGTCCAACGCGAACGGCGTCACCAGCCGCGAACCGCTCAGCCACCGCTGCCACGACGCCCGGCTGTAGTGCGTCAGCGCCGCCAAATCCGAGAGCGACAGCCCGCGTTCGTCCTTCGCCCCGCGCATCCGCTCCACCAAGAGCCGTGCCGGGCCTGAAAGTTCCTCGGGCAGGGGTTTCCACACCGATCCCATCGGACCTCATGAAGCCGCAGGAGGCGCGCGTGCATGGACGTCAGGTGAACATGCGGAAACCCCGGGGAACGGCCGTGCATCGTACCGGAATCGACGCGTTCCAACCCGGTTGGTCCGTACCCCGACGCCGCCTTGAGACATCCCAAACCGCAGGTCAGCGCGCCGTGGGACGGGGAGGCGTCCCACACCGCCATTCCAGCATCGATCTTGGCCGGAGACGTCCTCCAGGCTTGATCACGTGGCGGCGGGAAACCTCCCCGTTCGTCGTTCAACCCCCAAGCCCCTGACCACGAAGGCGATTTCCATGCAGATCAAGAAGAAGGCCGTCGGCTTCGCCGTCGCCGCCGCGCTCATGGCGGGCGTCGGCGCCGTCGCCACCGCCGGCACCGCGTCGGCCGCCGGCACCTACGACTGCGGCGACGGCTACACGATCGACGGCACCGGCTACTACACGTACGGCTTCTCGTACACGCTGACCAAGGTCCCCTCCTACAACGGCTGGAGCTGGGACAACGCCGAGGCCCAGTGCCTCCTCGACTCGGTCGGCTACAACCTGTCCGTCGACGGCTGGTACGGCTACAACACCAAGAACGCCGTCGCCGACTTCCAGCGCCGCCACGGCCTTTACCCCGACGGCTACCTCGGCCCGAAGACCTGGCCGGTCCTGCGCGCCTTCGCGCACTGAGCCACACCCCACCGCCGCCCCGCCCGAGCGACCCCGGGCGGGGCGGCCCCGGCGCGTCCTGGGCCGCCCGACCAGCGCGCCCGGGGCGAAGGCCCAACTCCCAGCAAAATCAGCCGCGTTAGCCGCCTGAGCGCGCCATCAATAACCCTGAGCGGCGCCCTTCAAAACCCTCATCGCCCGCGCAAACGCCCCAACTCCATCCCCCAACGCGGCGAAGAACGCCGCGTCGCACGCCTCCACAACCGCCACCGCCTGGTCCGCCAGAGCCCGCCCCTCGGCCGTCACCGCCAGCGCACGCGCGCGGCCGTCGTGCGGATGAGGCATGCGTTCGACCAGCCCGCGCGACTCGAGCGTCCGCAGCACCTGCGACGTCATCATCGGATCCGTGGACGCGTGGTCCGCCAGCCGCTTCTGCGTGACCGGCCCCTCGGCCTGCAACCAGCTCAGCGAGGCCAGCAGCACGAACTGCACATGCGTCAGCTCGTACGGCTTGAGCGCCGCCCGCTGCGCCGCCTGCCAGCGGTTGGTCACCTGCCACAACAGCAGCCCCGGGCTCTCCTCCGCATGAGCGAACCCGCTGGCCAGCCGGCGAACCCCGTGCGGCCCCCGGCCCTCGCCGGCTGCCGCGTCGTCCGACCCCTGTGCCCCGCGCGCGCTCATCCCTCGACCATAGCCGCACTGATCAGCGCGAAGTCCTCCGTACTCAGCTCCACCAACCCGCGCCGCAGCTGGTACCCCCAGTTCGGCCCGGCCGTCAGTGCCAACTCCCCACCGAACTCCGCGACTCCGACCTCCGTCGCCCCACCGACGTACTCGACCCGCCGCCGCCACGGCTTGAACTCACCCTCGTCCGCCTGCCACACGACCTCATCGACCACCCGCCCGACAGCCGTGAACGCCTGCAACGGCGCCCCACCCCGCAACGCCGTCCGCGGCGAGTAATACACCAGCCAGTCCCCAGCACTCATCCGCAGCAACGGCGCCTTCTTCCCATGCCCCAACTGCGCAATCCCGCGCTCCACCCCCCGCCACACATGCTCCCGACACACCACCCCGACCCAAGCCCGCCCACCCCCGAGCGAGACCCCGCCCCCCGAGGCCCCGTCCACACCCCTCGCCCCGACCCCCGCGATCTCCAGCTCCAGCTGCCGCTGCATCATCTCCATGCATTTACTATGCGCGCTTACTATCTCCCCAGTCAACGGCCTTCCAACAACCACCCACACGACGGGCACCCGCCCCCCAACCGGCCGCCCCCGCCGTCGCATCCACCCCGCGATCAGCGTGATCAGCGTTGACTCCCACCCCCACCCACCAACGCCTCCACCTCAACCACCAGCGCACTCATCTCGGCCCCCGCCTCCACCACCGTCGTCACCTCAGCCCGCCACACCTCACCCCCAGCACCGCGCCCCATGACCGCCCACGTAATGGCCACATGCCCGCCGCTCCGAAACACCGCCGACGCCGTAAGCTCCCGCCCCCAAGACCCCCACGTCCGCGCCCCCTCCCACCCGCGAAACCCCTCGGCCAACTCCCCGAGAAACTCCGCCAACCCCCCAGCCCCAGCCGAAGTCGCCACCCGGACACGCGCACTCAACCCAACATCACTAACCGTCGCGACCAGGGTCGTCACATACTCATCCCCCTCCTCCCACCCCAACCTCAACGCCCCCTGCTGAGGCCCCCCACCAACGACCAACTCTCCCGAATCCCACATGACTCGCGAGCCTAGCCACCGCCACCGAAACGACCGGTCCGCCATCGTGCGCCCCGACCGATCGCCCCCGCCTGCCGTCAAGGCCACTCCGTCGATGCCTTCGTCGGATTCTCAGTCGAGCCGGTCAACAAGGATCATCGCCACGTCGTCCCCCAAGCGGCCTTGCGTGTGACGAAGCAATGCCTTGTGCAGCTCCTCCAGGAAATCCGGCGGGGTGCAAGCGCTTGCCGCTTCCATGGCCTCGGACAGGGAAAAGAATTCACTGTCTTGATTGCGGGCTTCGATCACGCCGTCGGTGTACAGCAGCAGTCGGTCGCCGGGCGCGAACGAATAGCTCGCCGCCTTGGCGGGAGGGCCGGTGACCAGGTCTTCCAGCCCGAGGGGCGGTTCTGTTGAGGTGGGTACCAAAGCCTGCACCCTGCCCTGGTGCAGCATCAGCGGCGCCGGGTGGCCATGGTTGACCAGCTCCACCACGTGGTCGTCGGGCACCTGAGCCACGATCACGGTGACGAACGATTCCGTCGGGTCCTTCTCGTCGTCCTGACTCGTCCCCAGCGGCATGGCACGCTCCCGTCGCAGCGCCGCCGCGCAGTGGTCGATGACCTCCAACAGGTCATCCTCATAGTGCACGGCCTCCCGGAAGGCGCTCAGCACAGCCGCGGCCGAGCGAACCGCGGGCAGCCCCTTGCCCCGTACGTCCCCTACGATCATCCGCACCCCGTACCGCGTCTCCACAGCCTCGTACAGGTCACCGCCAATCTGCGCGCCGGCCTCTGCCGCGAGGTACATGCTCGCCGTCCGCACCGAACCCAGCCGGTCGGGAACCGGCCGCAGAAGGACGCTTTGCGCCGCCGCGGAAATTCGGCGTACCTGGTTGAGTTCACTCTGCCTGCGCGAATGCATCGCGCTACTGGTCGCGATACTCGCTGCGGACACCAGGAAAATCGCCAGGAAATTGGTGTAGACCTGCTGCGTGCCCCACGCCTGGTTGTAGGTGGCAGTAGTCACGCTGACAGCCAGAGCGACAGCCGCTGCCGAAATAGTTCCTTTAGGCCCCATCGTCACCGCAGCCAGCGCCGGCGTCGCGGTCAGGAGAGGACCGGTGTACAGAAAGTGTGCGGGTGAAAGTTCAATCCCCACCACAAGCAGCGCGATCGCGAACGGCACACACCGTGCGACCACGAACAGGAGCCGATTGTGACTACCCGCTCCTGATCGTCGAGCCGAACGGAAGAGCGACCGCATGACTACAGCCTTACGCGTCGCCGCAGACTGTTCCAGTCATCGCACTCCTCGCCCGGCAACGACTCCGCAGCACCACGCCAGAAAGCCACAACACCGAGCCCAGACCCCCGGCCCAGACCCTCTTCTCCGATCGGGGCGAATCGAACTCATGCCGCTCCAGAATCACGTGTGCCATCACGCCACCCCGACCCCCGCACCGCAATCACACCCGACGTGACCGACCCCTCCCACCCCAGCCGTCGCCTCCCGCGCCGGACCCCGCCCTCTGGGGCGTGTCATGGCAACGGGAGCAGACGCCGAACGTCCGTGAGCGGTGCCAAGCGCCCGCGCTGCCCCCATGCGTACAGCACGCCGCTCAGGCGAATGGCTCCGGAGTGCGGATGTACGCACCGATGTACATGCAGGTCAGGGCTTGATCACGAGCATGGTCATATCGTGCCCGAGCGCTTCCTTGATGACCGTGCGCACGCCAGAATCCGAGCATGACCGAATCGTTGGATGACGCCTGGGACCGCCGGGCAGCCACCGCAGCCCACTGGGATGACCGCCACCGAGTGCCCAGCAAAATATGGGTCCCGCCGATCATGCTCGACTTGGTCAATACGGCGCGGGCCAGCCCGCTGGGACGGTTTTACCCGTTCACCAGCCACGCCTGGCTGCGCTTCAGTACCGGGCCGCGTGTTGAGCCTTGGGACGCGGAAGTGTTGCCAATCATGATCGGGTTGACCCCCGATGCCCACTACCTAGTGGCCAACAGCGACGGGGCGGATGGCCTGGAGGAGATCCTCAAGACAACCAGCGCCGCGGAAGCGGTGGCGAGGGCAGCCCAGTTGATCACCTAGCGACTGGGCTCGAACCAGCATCCGACAGAACTCGCGCTCTGACCTTGGGAATCAGCTACACGATCACCGCAACAGGGCCCCTGAGCTGCACCAACGCCCCATCCACCCAAGATCGCGTACCCAACCCCTGACCCTCATTCACTGTGCCGGATCCCCTCATCTGGCACGCCTCTGGCACGCTCCTGCTCGGCCCGCATGGCGGCAGCTTTCGCCAGAGCCATCCGCGCAGTGCGGTCACCTCCCGGATAGGCGAAGGCTGTGCCTTCAAGGGCCTGGTGGAAGGCGAGGTTCGCACGGTCGCACTCTCGTTGCAGCGCGATGCCCTCGGCCATCGTCTCGGCGGCCCAGCCCTGCGTCGGCCCATGCGTCCGCACATGCTCGCTCAGCGCCACGGCCGCCCTGCCCGCCGCGAGCTTCAGGCTGATCAGGTGCTCCGGAACATCAACGTCGGTCATGCTGACAACTCCTGCTGGGGCCTGCCCGGTGTGTGGCTGCTCAATGCGGTTGCTCGTCCATGAACCGCCTTGCCGCAGCCCACCAACTTCCCACGCCACCACGGCTCACCGAGTCCGGGCCCACCCCATCAGCGATGAAGGCCGTGTACTCCTCGCGTGCCTGAGCCAGACTCATCGACCCGTTCGGACCACCCAAGACCTGATCGGCGTTGGAGTCGTCCTGCCCGTCGTCCTCCCACCCGCACTCCGGGCAGATCTCGAAGCAGGCGAACGACTCCAACGTCACGAGCCGGCAGCAAGGACATCGATACGGTCCGCCGTCCATCCGCCGCTGCTGGTACTGCTCAGATCGACGCGGCTGTGAGTCCATGCTCAGGACCCTAGGACCGAGGGCTCGCCACGACGAACGCTTTTGATCCGTAGCTCACGCCGGACCGGACAACCCCGGTCATCCAGGTCTCCGCCGGGCCACACCACACCACCTGTGGCCCATGCCGACCAACACAGTTGCTGTACTCAGCTGCTGGACGGCAGCTCTCGCCCGTCACCCGCCTCGGCCTTGTTCTTCGTGCCAGTACGAGTCATAAATCTGGACGGCGTCCTTGAGATCGCAGCCCTGCACGCTGCGGATCACGTAGATCGAGGTAATGGCACTCCAGCCTTGTGCCTTCAGGAACCGCCGGAACGCGTCGTGCTCCGGCTGCTGTTCCCACACGGGCCGTGCCTGCTCCGCCGACTCCTGAAGCCGGCGCACCGCCTGTTCCCATCAAGGTCCCGGGTCCTCCGGGGCCCGAATCGACGCGGCCGACGCGCTGGTGTGAGGGGCATGAGCTGGCCGTCCTTCCAGACCGTGGGATGTGCGCCGACTCCGTCCCAGGTGATGCCGTCCTCGTGGTGGATGAGGCTCGGCAGCAGGGAGCTGACCCACAGGTCGAACTCGATCTCGACGTAGTCGCCGACGGGGATCACGTATTCAGTACGCCACGACTCGAACGTCACGATCACGGGTCGGCTTTCGGCGCGGACCACGAACCGAGCTGGCCGAACCGCGGGCTGCCCATAGCCGGGACGGTCTGGATAGGGGCCTTGAAACGGCGGATCGTGTTCCATGGCCGCAGCATGGCGTCGCCGTCACGTCCGCGCATCTGGTTTCCGCAACTGGCTGCGGGGAGTCATGCTCGGCGGTGCGGGATCGGGCTTGTGGGCCGGCAAGGTGGCCGCCGTCGATGGAGACGACTCTCTTGGAAGTCTTGTCCGTCGCTCGGATCAATCTGAGGGGAAGAGCCGTCGTCCGCATGGCCCAGGGCACGTGCAGGCTCCGACTGCGAGAAGCTCCGCGCGAAGTCCGTCAGAGGCGTTTGGATGGTGGACGATTACCGCCCGGTGGCTGAAGCCCCGACCGCCCAATAGCTGCGCCTCGCGCTCCGCCAGCGATCGCAGTGCCGAATCCGGGGTGTTGGGGTTGCCCACCACGTTGTGCCGGACGGTGTGGTCGAGGTCCTCAGCCAGCACTGCAAGCGCATCCGCCGGGGTACGCCGACTGCGGGCCGTCCAGACCCGCACGGTCAGTACCTCGTCACGGGCCAGGACCCGCAGCCGGTCCTCGGACACCTCTGCACTCCGGGTCTCAAGCACCCGTCGATACACACGCATCCACTCATCCCGCGTCGGTACAGGACGCTCTCTCACGTAAGCGATCGTGACATCAGCACCTCTGCCCAAGCCATCGAAATAACCGTGGGACGCACACCCGTCGGCTCATGGCTCCGGAGTGTGTTCCCTTCCCAAAAGTTCCCGCAGCTCACGGGCGTGCTCGGCGTGAGTGGCACTCGCTCATACCGGGCCCATGCCGAGCTGAGGCTCCACCGCCCGGCCGTCCAGGACCTCGATCGCCAGCACTGTGGTGCCGGCGTCGTCCACGTCGAGCCAGAAGACTGGCTCCTCGGTGGGGAGTATGACCATGAGGCCGCTGCCACGTCTCCTGCTGTCTGTACTCAGGCCTTTACACGTCGGGGTGCACAGGCAGCGTCCGTAGTACCGAAGTTCCGCGATCTGGTCGGCGAACGCCTCGTCTCCTTCAGCGCGCAGCATCTCGACGATCTCAGCGGTCATCTCCGGAAACGCCTCACGAAACAGCGGCACTTCGCCGATGGCCTGTTCTGCCATGGGCAAACGGTAGGCGCCAGGCACCCGCGCCGTCACGGCTCCGGAGGGACACTGACGCCGTGCGCCATTCCGGCCTCTGACCTGTGGCGGAACGTGGATCAGGGGCCAATTCGGGGGGCGGCGTTTCGCGCTGGTTTCGCGATCACGGAGTGAGCGGCTCAGGGGGCAAGGTCAATTTCCCGAGCGCACGAGCTCGTGTACGCGTGCGGCCTGGTCTCGGACCTCGTCGTCAGGATCGTGGGTTCTGATGTCTTGGAGGACCTCGGCAAAGGCGTGCCAGCGGGTTATGGAGACGGCCACGAGCGCGGCACGTCGTAGCAACGGATCCGGGTCGTGCAGACCCCAGCGCAAGAGGGCGAAGGCCTCGCGGTCGTAGCCGGACCAAGCGACAACTGCGGTGCGGTACAGAACGTCAATCAGGAGGCCCGGGTCCCGATCCGCGATCGCCCTCGCCCGCAGTTGCGCGACGTCGTCTGTTGGCATCGCGGTTCGGATGCGTTCGGCCACGGCCTCGGCGTCGGCGCCGAGTACGGCGATGTAGGTGACGTCGATCAGGTCGTCTTCGACCCACCGGATGACCGTGTTGGCGTCAGACGTCAACCAGATCGCTTCGTTCGGGGCCTGTTCGGCGAGGTAGTCGTGCCTGTCAAACCCCAAGGCGGCCAGCGTTTCAGCCGCCGCCTCGTAGTCCACCGAGGCTGTGGGAAGGACGCGGATAGGTGTAGTCACAGGCTCCTCCAGCAGCTCGACGACGATCAAGATACCGGCGCCGGAAGGAAGTTGGCGGCCTTGACGGCGTCCTGCGCGTTCCGGATGACCATCCGGCGGAAGGGTGGGCCCGGAGTGTTTGCCGTTCCTTAATCGGCGGGGCGGGAGCATGCACGGGGTCCGTAAGCTGGCCGGCGACGGTCGGGGCGCCTCCCCCACCCGTTTTTCCCACCGCGGGCCCCCGAGCTTGCTCCCGGTGGCCCCCGCCTATCGAGGAACGGCAAACACTCCGGGGTTCGGGGAGGTGACCACGGTTGCTCTTCGCCGTTCGATCGGGTGGGGCACCGCCGGGAACGGCATCTTCGCCGCACGCGCGGCGCACCGCAGGTGCGCCGCCTTGATCCAGTAGGGAACAATTCGGCAGTTGATCGTTCGAAAGGCGATCACGCGTGGGTGAGTGGCACTCAAGCTGCGACCTGGGGCACCCAAGTCGGGGACGTGTGGTGAGTGGCAGGCGTCGTCACGAACCGCTTAGGGGGATCGGGGGAAGGCCGGAACTTCCACCGGAGCGGCCGGCAGGCCGGTCGGCGCGGTACGCGTCGTCTCGCCGTAACCAGCGGTACGTGAGCCCTCGGCGCGCTGCGCTAGATCATGGCGGGCATTCGACTGTCGGCGAGGGACGGTTGCGATCCCGTATGCGGCCCCGGCGGCAACCACCGCACTGCTCGCGAATGCTGCCGATGAGGCCTCCTGTCAACGGGGTTGGGGGTACCGTTCATGTCATCGAGTCTGTCTTTCGACCGCTCGTGCGACTCCCCAAGCCGAAAAGGTGTGTGGAGGGTCCGCCTCCACGCAGCTCAATGTGGAGGAGCGCACATTGGCACGTCCTAAGGCACCGCGTGGTGGGGATCTGCAACGATCTTCACGGATGGACCGCGTGACCTCATGCGTAAAGCTCATCGCAGCTGTCGCATCGATCGTTGCTTGGTTGGCTCGGCAGGCCTGAGGACCACACCCCGGTGGCGTCGGTGTTCTCTCGCAACGTGAGAGAGCCCCGGCCGCGTATCGATCGACCGGGACCCTCAGTCACCTCATGGGACGGCCCGGGGCTCCACCTCCCGGGCCGTCCTCGCATGAGGAGCTCACCTGTTAAGGATGCTATTCGGATTCGCCAAACTCCTACAGGTGGGAAACGTCCTTGAGTTTGACACACACGGCGTGTGTTGCATGGGCGTTGCGGCAGATGTCAAAAGCCTGATGGCCTGACCGAGGCGGCAGTGGCATCGTCTTGGGCCTTGCCGCCGGGCCAGCGGGTGCCGGCTGGGTCGGAGTGTTCGGCGGCGCGGACTTGGGCGATGAGGGCTTCAGGGCCCTTTTGGCGGAGGATCTCCAGCGCGCCTTGCCAGTCGGTGAGTTCGAAGCGGTCGACGGCTCGGGAAGCTCCGTCCGAGAGGGCGAAGAGGCCGCGGACCTGGTCGATGGGGATGCTGCCGGTGAGGGCTTCGGTGGCGGCGCTCGGGTTGGCGGCGGCGACCCAGAAGCCTCCGGGTTGGCTGCGGTGGACGCGCATGGTTTCGACGTGGGCGCGGTGGGCCGCGGAGTGTTCGGCAGTGCCGGCGGGGGTGGAGCCCATCGCGCTGCGGTACTTGCTGCCGACTTCGGCTTCGCGGTCGTCGGTGATGACCTGGATGCCATCGGCTCGGCGGTGTGGACCTCGTCGAACGTGAACATCGGCTCGCCCGGCGGGATGCGAAGCATGTCGGCCAGCGCCAGCGGGCCGGCCACAGCGTCGAAGTGATGATGACGCGGTACTCATGGGAGCTCGACGAGCACGACGAGAACGCGAACAAGGTCATGGACGACGCGTTCAAGGAGTACGGCACGGACTCCGGGCCCGCCGATGACGACAGGACGGACCAGCCCGACGAGGGCGGTCAGAGCGACGGGTGACAAGCGATCCGGCCCGATCAACGACCCTCACGGCTACGCTGGGGGCTCGTTGGCGTTCATACCGCGGGGATACCGGGAAACGGGGTCTGACCTGCGGAAACGGGCATCAAGATCATACCGAGCCCATACCGGGAACGGTGATTAGCAGCGGCTCAGCGTGGCCTACGGCTGCACATGGTCTGGACCCTACAAACAGTAATGGCCCCTGGTGAGGGGCCATATCCGCTGGTGAATCGAAGTGCCCCCGGCAGGATTCGAACCTGCGCACACGGCTCCGGAGGCCGTTGCTCTATCCCCTGAGCTACGGGGGCTCGGGGCGGGTTGAACATTACCAGTTTGGGGGAGGTGCTCGCGCCAGGGTTTTGGTGGGGAGGGTGGGGCGGGGTGGGATGTGGCGATACGGCCACGTTCGGTGGGCGGGGGGCCTAGGCTCTGGGTGTGCGCGGGAGGCCGGGGAGTGGGGCCGGGCGGGTGCTTGTCGTGGATGACGACGAGGTGATCCGGCGGCTCATCGCGGTCAATTTGCAGTTGGAGGGGTTCGAGGTCACCACGGCGGTGGACGGCGAGGAGTGCCTCGGGCTGGTGCACGAGGTGCGGCCGCAGTTGGTGACGTTGGACGTGATGATGCCGCGGTTGGACGGGATCAAGACGGCGGCGCGGTTGAAGGCGGATCCGCGGACGAGTCACCTGAAGATCGTGATGATCAGCGCGTGCGCGCAGAGCCAGGATCTGGCGCGGGCCCGGGAGGCCGGGGTGGACGCGTATCTGACGAAGCCGTTCGATCCGGAGATGTTGGTGCGGGTGGTGCGGGGTCTCGCCCCGGGGGATTAGGTACGGGCGACACTCGTTTGGGCCGCGGATCTCTTTCGGCGTACCGCCCAGTGATACTGAGGGGCGAGGCGCTGACCGGTTCGCTTACGCTTGGGTGTCGTGACCCCCGAAGAACTTTCCCAGGCTGTCTTGTCCGCTGTGCGCGCGTCCGTGGAGGCGGGCGAGCTCGCTGTTGCCGTGCCCGGGCAGGTGACGGTGGAGCGATCCAAGAACCGGGACCACGGGGATTACGCGACGAATGTCGCGCTGCAGCTCGCGAAGCCGGCCGGGAAGCCGCCGCGGGAGGTGGCGCAGGTCATCGCCGCGCGGCTGGGGGCCGTCGAGGGTGTCGCGAAGGTCGACATCGCGGGTCCGGGCTTCCTGAACATCACGCTGGACGCCGGGAGCGCCGGCGAGCTGGCGCGGGTGATCGTCGGGGCCGGTGAGGTGTACGGCCGGGGCGACGCGCTGCAGGGCCTCAAGATCAACCTGGAGTTCGTGTCGGCGAACCCGACCGGTCCGATCCACATCGGCGGTGTCCGGTGGGCGGCGGTCGGCGACTCGCTCGCGCGGATCCTGAAGGCGGCCGGCGCGGATGTGAGTACGGAGTACTACATCAACGACGCGGGTGTGCAGATCGACAAGTTCGGTTCGTCGCTGCGGGCGGCTGCGAATGGGCAGCCGGTGCCGGAGGACGGATATGTCGGTGAGTACATCAACGACATCGCGCGGGACATCGTGGCGCAGGTGCCCGGTGTCCTCGACAAGAGCGAGGCCGAGCAGAAGCAGGTCTTCACCGAGACCGGGCTCCGGCTCATGGTGGCCGAGATCCAGCGGTCGATGGAGGAGTTCGGCGCGCACTTCGACGTGTGGTTCTCGGAGAAGAGCCTGCACGACTCGGGTGCGGTGGAGAAGGCCATCGAGCGGCTGCGCGCCCAGGGGCACGTGTACGACGAGGGCGGGGCGATCTGGCTCCGGACGACGGACTTCGGGGACGACAAGGACCGGGTCCTGATCAAGGGGGACGGGGAGACGACGTATTTTGCGTCGGATGCCGCCTACTACCTTGAGAAGCGGGACCGGGGTAACGAGGTCTGCGTTTACATGCTCGGGGCCGACCACCACGGGTACGTGGGGCGGCTCAAGGCGATCGTCGCGTGTGCGGGGGACGACCCCCAGCACAACATCGAGGTGCTCATCGGGCAGTTCGTGAAGATGCTGCGCGGCGGTGAAGAGGTCCGCATGTCCAAGCGGGCCGGCAACATCATCACGATCGACGATGTCGTGGAGTGGATCGGGGTGGACGCGGCGCGGTATTCGCTGGCGCGGTCCAGCACGGATTCGACGATTACGTTGGATATTGATGTTCTGACGAGTGCGACGAATGAAAACCCCGTGTACTACGTGCAGTACGCGCACACGCGGATGTGTGGCGTGAAGCGTAAGGCCGCCGAACTCGGCATCGTGCGCGGTGAGTTCAAGCCCGAGCTGCTGTCCACCGAGTGGGAGTCGAACCTGCTGAGCATGCTCGGCGAGTTCCCCCGCATCGTGGCGAAGGCCGCCGAGCTGCGTGAGCCGCACCACGTCGCGCGGTACCTGGAGGAGCTGGCGGGCGTGTACCACCGCTTCTACGACAACTGCCGGATCATGCCGATGGGCGACGACCCCGCGACCGACCTCACCTACGCCCGGATGTGGCTGGCCGAGGCGGCGCAGATCGTCGTCGCGAACGGCTTGAACCTGCTGGGGGTGTCCGCTCCAGAGCGGATGTAGCGCGTCGCGGCGGGTCTCCCTCGGAGGCCCGCCGCTTTCATCTCGGGATTACCGCAAAGAGCAACGCCAGTACGGGAGTTGGGGAGACACCGCACCAATGAGCAGGTCAGCACACCCGGCCGGGCCCCGCCACGCCGACGTTCTTCCCGAGGGCCACCACCTCCAGGTGCCGGAGGACCTGAACGCCCTCGACCCCAAGGTGTGGTCGGCGACGACCGAGCGCGGCGACGACGGCGTGCTCCGTGTCGCGGGCCTCGATGTGCGCGATCTGGCACAGGAGTTCGGTACGCCCGCCTACATCCTCGACGAGGCCGACCTGCGGGCGCGCTGCCGGGACTGGAAGGAGGCGTTCGCCGGAGCGGACGTCTTCTACGCCGGCAAGGCGTTCCTGTGCCGCGCCCTGGTCCGGTGGATCGCCGAGGAGGGCCTCAACCTCGACGTGTGCTCCGGCGGCGAGCTCGCCGTCGCGCTGAGCGCCGGCATGGAGCCGTCCCGCATCGCGTTCCACGGCAACAACAAGTCCGTGGCCGAGATCGAGCGGGCGATCGACGCCGGGGTGGGCCGGATCATCGTCGACTCGTACGAGGAGATCGCCCGCGTCGCGTTCGCCGCCGAGCAGCGCGGCGTGGTGCAGAAGGTGCTCGTCCGCGTCACGGTGGGTGTCGAGGCGCACACGCACGAGTTCATCGCGACGGCGCACGAGGACCAGAAGTTCGGCCTGTCGGTGTCGGACGGCAAGGCCGCCGAGGCGGTGCGCCGCATCCTCAAGCTCGGTTCGCTCGAACTCCTGGGCCTGCACAGCCACATCGGCTCGCAGATCTTCGACACGGCGGGCTTCGAGGTGTCGGCCCGCCGGGTGGTGGCGCTGCTCGCGGCGATCCGCGACGAGCACGGCGTCGAGCTGCCGGAGATCGACCTGGGCGGTGGCCTGGGCATCGCGTACACGAGCGCGGACGACCCGCAGACCCCGGCGGACATCGCCCGCCAGCTGACCGAGATCGTCAAGCGCGAGTGCCACGCCGCGGACCTGACCGTCCCGCGCCTGTCCGTCGAGCCGGGCCGGGCGATCGTCGGCCCGTCGGCGTTCACGCTGTACGAGGTGGGCACCACCAAGGAGCTCGACGGCCTGCGAACCTACGTCAGCGTCGACGGCGGCATGTCGGACAACATCCGCACCGCCCTCTACGACGCCGAGTACACGGTGTCCCTCGTCTCCCGCGCGAGCGGCGCCGAGCCGGTGCTGTCCCGCGTGGTCGGCAAGCACTGTGAGTCGGGCGACATCGTCGTACGGGACGCCTACCTCCCGGCCGACCTGGCCCCGGGCGACCTGGTCGCGGTGCCGGCGACCGGCGCGTACTGCCGGTCGATGGCGAGCAACTACAACCACGTCACGCGCCCGCCGGTGGTGGCGGTGCGCGACGGGAAGGCGCGCGTCGTGGTGCGCCGCGAGACGGAAGAGGACCTGCTCCGCCTCGACGTGGGCTGAGCGGCGCCGCGGTAAATCCGGAGGGAAACCTCCGGTACCCCGGAAAAACCCCCGGCGCACCGGAAAATATCGCGTGACGACCCGGTGTGCCGCGCAAGAATTCCCGTCTCGGATCCTGGACGGGCGTGGGATCACCGGGTGATCCCGGCGACACTGGCCGGGTACCGCCGTGCGGGTGAGGCCCGGGCGCAGGCCGGGGCCGCCGGGCACGGGCGGACCAGTGGCAGAGAAGAAGTCCCTGATGAAGCGAGGTCGGATGATGCGTACGCAGCCGCTCAAGGTGGCGCTGCTCGGTTGTGGTGTGGTGGGTTCCGAAGTGGCCCGCATCATGACGACGCACGCCACGGACCTCGCCCAGCGCATCGGCGCCCCCGTCGAGCTGGCCGGGGTCGCGGTGCGCCGCGCCGGCCGCGAGCGCCCCGGCATCGACCCGGCGCTGTTCACCACGGACGCGGCGGCCCTCGTCGCACGCGACGACATCGACGTGGTCGTCGAGGTCATCGGCGGTATCGAGCCGGCCCGCACGCTCATCCTGTCCGCGATGGAGAACGGCGCGTCCGTCGTCTCCGCGAACAAGGCGCTGCTCGCCGAGGACGGCGCGACGCTGCACGCCGCGGCCGCCAAGCACGGCGTCGACCTGTACTACGAGGCCTCGGTCGCGGGCGCGATCCCGCTGCTGCGCCCGCTGCGCGAGAGCCTGGCCGGCGACAAGGTGAACCGGGTGCTCGGCATCGTCAACGGCACCACCAACTTCATCCTCGACCGGATGGACTCGACGGGCGCCGGCTTCGCCGAGGCGCTCGACGAGGCGACCCAGCTGGGCTACGCGGAGGCCGACCCGACCGCCGACATCGAGGGCTTCGACGCCGCCGCCAAGGCCGCGATCCTGGCCGGTCTGGCCTTCCACACCCGGGTGACCGCCGCGGACGTGTACCGCGAGGGCATCACCGAGGTGACCGCCGCGGACGTCGCGAGCGCGCAGACCATGGACTGCGTGGTCAAGCTGCTGGCGATCTGCGAGCGCGGCGCGGACGGCACGTCGGTCAGCGCCCGCGTGCACCCGGCGATGATCCCGCGGTCGCACCCGCTGGCGTCGGTGCGCGAGGCGTACAACGCGGTGTTCGTGGAGTCCGAGGCGGCCGGCAGCCTGATGTTCTACGGCCCGGGCGCGGGTGGCGCGCCGACGGCGAGCGCGGTGCTGGGCGACCTGGTCGCGGTCTGCCGCAACAAACTTTCGGGCACGACGGGTCCGGGGGAGTCCGCGTACGCGAACCTGGAAGTACGTCCGGTCGGCCAGGCGGTGACCCGCTACCACCTGAACCTCGACGTCGCCGACAAGCCGGGTGTGCTCGCCCAGGTCGCGGCCGTGTTCGCGAAGCACGATGTGTCGATCGACACCGTGCGGCAGCAGGGCCGCGACGGGGATGCCACACTCGTCATCGTCACGCACAGTGCCACCGACGCCGCCCTGTCGGCGACCGTGGCCGAGCTCCGCGGGCTCGACATCGTCCGCGACATCGCCGGCATCATGCGGGTGGAAGGGGAATGACCATCGTGAGCGCGGTGAACGAAGCCGTTCGCGCCAACCAGACCCGGCAGTGGCGCGGGGTCATCGAGGAGTACCGGGACCGCCTGCCGGTGTCCCCTTCGACTCCGGTGGTCACCCTGCGCGAGGGCGGTACGCCGCTCGTCCCGGCCCAGGTGCTGTCCGAGCGCACCGGGTGCGAGGTGCACCTCAAGGTCGAGGGCGCGAACCCGACCGGGTCCTTCAAGGACCGCGGTATGACCATGGCCATCTCGAAGGCCAAGGAGGAGGGCGCGCAGGCCGTCATCTGCGCGTCGACCGGCAACACGAGCGCCTCGGCGGCCGCGTACGCGGTGCGCGCGGGCATGGTGTGCGCCGTTCTGGTGCCGTCCGGCAAGATCGCGCTGGGCAAGATGGGCCAGGCCCTGGTGCACGGCGCGCGCATCCTGCAGGTCGACGGCAACTTCGACGACTGCCTGACGCTCGCCCGCGACCTGGCCGAAAAGTACCCGGTCGCACTGGTGAACTCGGTGAACCCGGTGCGCATCGAGGGCCAGAAGACCGCGGCGTTCGAGATCGTCGACATGCTCGGGGACGCCCCGGACATCCACGTGCTGCCGGTCGGCAACGCGGGCAACATCACGGCGTACTGGCGGGGCTACAAGGAGTACGCCGTCGACGGCCTCGCGACGCGCCGTCCGCGCATGTGGGGCTACCAGGCGGCCGGCTCGGCGCCGATCGTGAACGGTGCGCCGGTGACCTCGCCGCAGACGATCGCGACCGCGATCCGGATCGGCAACCCGGCGTCGTGGGACTTCGCGCTCGAGGCGCGCGACGAGTCCGGCGGCCAGATCGACTCTGTGACGGACCGTCAGATCCTGTCCGCCTACCGGCTGTTGGCCTCGCAGGAGGGCGTCTTCGTCGAGCCGTCCTCGGCGGCGAGCGTGGCCGGTCTGCTCAAGGCCGCCGAGCTCGGGCTCGTCGACCCGGGGCAGCGCATCGTGTGCACCGTGACCGGCAACGGCCTCAAGGACCCGGACTGGGCGGTGGCCGGCGCGCCGAAGCCGACCGTCGTGCCGGTGGACGCGGGGGCCGCGGCCGCACAGCTCGGCCTCGACGGCTGACGACCACGAAGGGCCCGGCGCCGTGTGCCGGGCCCTTCGCACATCCGAGGCCGCGCCGAGCCGACCCCCGACCCCGAGTCCGCGTGACCCCGCTCCCCACGGCCGGTTTCCGGCCACTGCATACGCCGATCCGTGTCGACAGGGCGACAGGGCGGGAAATCGAGATTCCCTGGGCGTGCCATCCCGCTGGGGAACGTCCTTTCGCTACGCTGAATCCCTGACGCCGTAACAACCAGGGCCGTCCGAGACCGTCTTCCGGCAGCCCGCGTCGCTCATGTCGTTCCCCAGTGCCGGATGTGGTGCACCGTTCGCCGCGTCCTTCCAGGCGCCTGTCGGGACTCCACGAGGAGGAGTGTCCACAGCAGATGGCCGGTCCTGCGTTCCGTGCCGCCCCCGTCCGGGTCAGAGTGCCCGCGACCAGTGCCAATCTCGGCCCCGGGTTCGACGCCTTCGGGCTCGCCCTCGGGCTGTACGACGACGTCGTCGTACGGATCGCCGACCAGGGGCTCTCCATCGACATCGCCGGCGAGGGCGCGGACACCCTCAAGCGCGATGAGAACCACCTCGTCGTGCGCGCGCTGCACGCGACGTTCGAGGCCCTCGGCGGCCGCCCGGCGGGCCTTGAGGTGGTGTGCGCCAACCGCATTCCGCACGGCCGCGGCCTGGGCTCGTCGGCGGCCGCGATCTGCGCCGGCGTCGTCGCCGCCCGCGCGCTGACGATAGGCGGCGCCGAGCGGCTCGACGACGAGGGCGCCCTCGCCGTCGCGACCGCGCTCGAAGGCCACCCCGACAACGTCGCCGCGTGCCTGCTCGGCGGCTTCACCACGGCGTGGACCGACGAGCTCGGCCCGCACGCCGTCACCACGGCACCGCACCCCGACGTCGCGCCGGTGGTGTTCGTGCCGTCGACGCCGCTGTCCACCGAGGTGGCGCGCGGCCTGCTGCCCGCGCAGGTGCCGCACTCCGAGGCCTCCGTCAACGCCGGCCGCGCGGCCCTGCTGGTCACCGCCCTGACCAGCCGCCCCGACCTGCTGCTGCCGGCCACCGAGGACCGCCTGCACCAGGACTACCGCGCGCCCGCGATGCCGCAGAGCGCCGCTCTGGTCGGTAAACTTCGAGGTCAGGGACACGCCGCGGTCATCTCCGGGGCGGGCCCCACGGTTCTCGCGCTGGTCACCGCCGAACGGGTGGACGAGGTCATCGGTGCCGCCGGCACCGAATGGGCCGCGACCAGGCTCGATGTCGACACCACGGGTGCGGGCGTGCTGCCCCTCGGGTAACCCACGAGATGGTTGCTCGTTGGCAGGAGGGCTGGCCACGCTGCGAACCACACGACGGACGTTTCGGCCGAGAACAGCCGACATCGGCCGGGCGGTCGACACCAAGGCCGACAGAGAGAGAGTCGGCACAGAGGGCCGACACGTCGACTCGGAGGGCGTCACGGGGTGGGGGAATGTCGTGTGGGTCCGGTAGTGTTAATGTCACCACCGCACCAGGAGTCGGGCCCTCGTCGGGCTGGGCCAGTTCGGTGCCCGGTTTCGTTTTCCGTGGCCACGGTTCTACGGGAGCTTCCCCTCCTGCCTGTCCCTCGCGACGAAACGTGGCCCCCCGAAGCCGATCGGCGTCCTTCGCGATGTCGTAGTGCGCGATTTCCCGGGACCCTGAGGACGAACCTCCCACAGATGATCGTGAGCCCGATCCCGCTGGACTCGATTTTGACGATTCCCGCCTTCAGGCGGACCACCGCACCGGATCCGCAGCCGGGCCACCAGGGCCCGGAAACCGGGCCGGACAGCACAACCGGTCGCCGAGCCGTATCAAGGCCGACGCCCGCTCCAGGGAAGGACCCTTCGTGAGCGACACCACCGATCTCATGGACCAGGCCGCCGACCAGGCCGGGTCCGCCGCCAGTGACGCCACCGCCGCCGCGCCGCGGCGTCGTCGGGCCGCCGGCAGCGGCCTGAACGGCATGGTGCTGGCGGAGTTGCAGCAGGTCGCCGCCGGTCTCGGGATCAGCGGAACCGGCCGTATGCGCAAGAGCCAGCTCATTGAGGCCATCGAGGCCAAGCAGGGCGGCGCGGCCGCGCCCGCCGCCGACAGCGCGCCCGCCGCGCCGAAGGCCGCGAAGACCGCCAAGGCCGCCGAGCCGGCCGCCGAGGCCCCCGTGCAGGAGGCCCCCGCCGCCGAGGCCGAGCCGGCCGCCCGGCCGCGCCGTGCCGCGCGCCGCGGCGTGACCGACGTCGCGCAGCAGCCGATCGAGATCCCCGAGCAGACCGCGAACGAGGGCACCCCGGCCCGCACGCGGCGCACCGAGGCCGCCGAGGGCGAGGCCCCCAAGGGCCGCCGCGCCGCGGACAAGGAGCAGGCCGAGCAGCCCGCCGCCGAGGACGCCCAGCAGGGCGGCCGCGGCGAGGGCGGCGAGCGCGAGTCCCGTCGGGACCGTCGCGACCGCGGCCAGCGCCGTGAGCGCGCCGAGGCCGGCGACGGCAAGGACGGCGGCAAGGAGCAGCAGCAGCGCGGCGAGCGCGGCGAGCGGGCCGGCCGTACCGACCGCGCCGACCGCAACCGCGACCGCAACCAGGACCGCGGCGGCCAGGAGCGCGCCGAGCGCGGCGACCGCGGCGGCCAGGAGCGCGCCGAGCGCGGCGACCGCGGCGGCGACAACGTCCCCGCGGACGACGACGACTTCGAGGGCGGCGGCCGCCGTCGCCGTGGCCGTTACCGCGACCGCAACCGGCGCCGTGGCCGCGACGGCTTCGAGACGAACGAGCCCGTGGTCGCCGACGACGACGTGCTGATCCCGGTCGGCGGCATCCTCGACATCCTCGACAACTACGCGTTCGTGCGGACCTCCGGCTACCTGCCGGGCCCGAACGACGTGTACGTCTCGCTCGCCCAGGTCCGCAAGAACGGCCTGCGCAAGGGTGACGCGATCGTCGGTGCCGTGCGCCAGCCGCGCGACGGCGAGCGCCGCGAGAAGTTCAACGCGCTCGTCCGCCTGGACACCGTCAACGGCGCCGCGCCGGAGGAGTCCCGCCAGCGCCCGGACTTCACCAAGCTGACGCCGCTGTACCCGCAGGAGCGGCTGCGCCTGGAGACCGAGCCGAACATCCTGACGACCCGGATCATCGACCTGGTCGCCCCGATCGGCAAGGGCCAGCGCGGCCTCATCGTCTCGCCGCCGAAGGCAGGCAAGACGATGGTGCTGCAGTCGATCGCCAACGCGATCACGCACAACAACCCCGAGTGCCACCTGATGGTCGTCCTCGTCGACGAGCGTCCGGAAGAGGTCACCGACATGCAGCGGTCGGTGAAGGGCGAGGTCATCTCCTCGACCTTCGACCGTCCCGCCGAGGACCACACGATCGTCGCCGAGCTGGCGATCGAGCGGGCCAAGCGGCTCGTCGAGCTGGGCCACGACGTCGTCGTGCTGCTCGACTCGATCACCCGCCTGGGCCGTGCGTACAACCTCGCGGCGCCGGCCTCCGGCCGCATCCTGTCCGGTGGTGTCGACTCGACCGCGCTGTACCCGCCGAAGCGCTTCTTCGGCGCCGCGCGCAACATCGAGAACGGCGGCTCGCTGACCATCCTCGCGACCGCGCTGGTCGAGACCGGCTCGCGCATGGACGAGGTGATCTTCGAGGAGTTCAAGGGCACCGGCAACATGGAGCTCAAGCTCGACCGCAAGCTCGCCGACAAGCGGATCTTCCCCGCGGTGGACGTCGACGCGTCCGGCACCCGCAAGGAGGAGATCCTCATGGCGCCGGAGGAGCTCGCGATCGTGTGGAAGCTGCGCCGCGTGCTGCACGCGCTGGAGCAGCAGCAGGCGATCGAACTTCTTCAGGACAAGATGAAGAAGACCAAGTCGAACGCCGAGTTCCTCATGCAGATCCAGAAGACCACGCCGATGCCGAACGACTGACGTCGGACGTTCCGAACCGGGGCCCCGTGGCGCGCGGAACGCGTGCCCGGGGCCCCGGTTTGGTCGTACAGCGCGGTCCTGGCAGACTGGTACGTCGGCCCCGGTTCACGTCAGCCCCTCATTCCAAACGGTGGCGACCCGGTGCCCTCCCGATTCGTCAAGGAGACTCCTGTGAAGCCCGAGATCCACCCGGAGTACGTGGAGACCGTCGTCTCTTGCACCTGCGGTGCCACGTTCACCACCCACAGCACCGCCACCAGCGGCAAGATCAGCGCCGACGTGTGCTCGCAGTGCCACCCGTTCTACACGGGCAAGCAGAAGATCCTCGACACCGGCGGCCGCGTGGCCCGCTTCGAGAAGCGCTTCGGCAAGGGCCCGGTCGCGGGCAACAAGTAGCGACCTTCGACGCCGGAGGGGAACCGGGGGGCTCGTACGAGCCCTGCCCGCCCCTCCGGCGTCGTTCGTTTGTCCGCACTTGTGGCCTTCCTCCGCCCCCAGCCGCAGCCCGCGCCCGTGTCGTCTTCCGGTAGCGGCCCTTTCTGACAGGAGCACTCCGTGTTCGAGGCGATGGACGACCTGCTCGCCGAGCACGCCGAGCTCGAGCGCCAGCTCGCCGACCCGCAGGTCCACGCCGACCAGGCGCGGGCCCGCACCCTCGGGCGCCGCTACGCCGAGCTGAGCCCGATCGTCGAGACGTACCGCGCCTGGTCGCAGGCCGGCGACGACATCGAGACCGCCCGCGAACTCGCCGCCGAGGACCCGGACTTCGCCGCCGAGGCGGTCGAGCAGGAGAGCCGCCGCGACGAGCTCGCCGAGAAGCTGCGCCACCTGCTGGTGCCGCGCGACCCGGCGGACGACAAGGACGTGATCCTCGAGATCAAGGCCGGCGAGGGCGGCGAGGAGTCCGCGCTGTTCGCGGGCGACCTGCTGCGCATGTACCTGCGCTTCGCCGAGCGGGTCGGCTGGAAGACCGAGGTCATCGACGCCAACGAGTCCGACCTCGGCGGCTACAAGGACGTCTCCGTCGCGGTGAAGGCCAAGGGCACCCCGGCGCCCGGCGAGGGCGTCTTCGCCCGCCTGAAGTTCGAGGGCGGCGTGCACCGCGTGCAGCGCGTCCCGGCGACCGAGTCGCAGGGCCGCATCCACACCTCCGCGGCCGGCGTGCTGGTGCTCCCCGAGGCCGAGGACGTCGACGTCGAGATCAACCCGAACGACCTGCGCATCGACGTGTACCGGTCCTCGGGCCCCGGCGGCCAGTCGGTCAACACCACCGACTCGGCAGTCCGCATCACCCACCTGCCCACCGGCGTGGTCGCCTCGTGCCAGAACGAGAAGAGCCAGCTGCAGAACAAGGAGCAGGCGATGCGTATCCTGCGGTCGCGGCTGCTCGCCGCCGCCCAGGAGGAGGCCGACAAGGAGGCCGCGGACCAGCGCCGCAGCCAGGTGCGCACGGTGGACCGGTCGGAGCGCATCCGCACGTACAACTTCCCGGAGAACCGGATTTCCGACCACCGGGTGGGCTACAAGGCGTACAACCTGGACCAGGTGCTGGACGGCGACCTGGACGCGGTGGTCCAGGCGTGCGTCGACGCCGACACGGCCGCCAGACTGGCCCACGCGGGCTGACCCGGCACGCCGGGTGCCGCCCGGCGCCGGGCGGCGGCGGACCGGCACCCCTGCCCTCACGGCATCACCGCGGCCTCGGCCGCGGGACTGCGGACGGAGAAAGATGAACCTGCTGCTCGCCGAGGTGGCCCAGGCCACCCTGCGACTGGCCGACGCGGGCGTGCCCTCGCCGCGCTTCGACGCCGAGGAGCTCGCCGCGTACGTGCACGGCGTCAAGCGGGGCGAGCTGCACACGGTCGCCGACGGGGACTTCGACGCGCGGTTCTGGGAGGCGGTGGCGCGCCGCGAGGCCCGCGAGCCGCTGCAGCACATCACCGGCCGGGCGTTCTTCCGCTACCTCGAACTGGAGGTCGGCCCCGGGGTGTTCGTGCCGCGCCCGGAGACCGAGGTGGTGGTCGGGTGGGCGATAGAGGCGCTGCGCGCGATGGACGTCGCCGAGCCGCTGGTGGTCGACCTGTGCACCGGGTCCGGCGCGATCGCGCTGGCCGTCGCGCAGGAGGTGCCCCGCTCGGTGGTGCACGCGGTCGAGCTGGACGAGCGCGCGTTCCGGTTCGCGGAGCGCAACGCCTCGGGCTCCCGCGTCCAACTGCACCAGGGCGACGCGCTGGCCGCGCTGCCGCACCTCAACGGCACGGTGGACCTGGTCATCAGCAACCCGCCGTACATCCCGCTTGAGGAGTGGGAGAACGTCGCGCCCGAGGCCCGCGACCACGACCCCGAGATGGCGCTGTTCTCCGGTCCCGACGGCCTGGACGTGATCCGCGGGCTGTCCCGCACCGCGTACCGGCTGCTGCGCCCGGGCGGCCTCGTGGTCGTCGAGCACGCGGACACGCAGGGCGGCACCGTGCCCTGGATCTTCAACGAGGAGTCGGGCTGGGTCGACGCGGCCGACCACCGCGACTTGAACAACAGACCGCGGTTCACGACCGCGCGCAAAGAAGGCGCGTAGTCACATGCCCTGTCACCCGCATGCGTTTTCCCCGGAGGGACGGTCCCGATGAGCCGACGTTACGACTGCTCCGACGCCCTGGACCGCGCGCACGGCCTGCGTGAGGCGGCCAGCGCCGTCCGCCGCGGCGAGATCGTCGTGCTGCCCACGGACACCGTGTACGGCCTCGGCGGCGACGCCTTCTCGCCGCACGCCGTGAAGGCCCTGCTCGACGCCAAGGGCCGCGGCCGCAACATGCCCTCGCCCGTCCTGGTCGGCTCGCCGACGACGCTGCACGGCCTGGTCACCGGCTTCCCGGAGATCGGCTGGGAGCTGGTCGACGCGTTCTGGCCGGGCGGGCTGACCATCGTGGCGTTCCACCAGCCGTCCCTGCAGTGGGACCTGGGGGAGACCCGCGGCACCGTCGCGGTGCGCATGCCGCTGCACCCGGTCGCGATCGAACTCCTCAACGAGACCGGTCCGATGGCGGTCAGCAGCGCGAACCGGAGCGGCAACCCGGCGGCCACCACGGTCGACGAGGCGGTCGACCAGCTGGGCGAGTCGGTGTCGGTCTACCTGGACGGCGGCACCTGCCCCACGACGCTGGCGTCGTCGATCGTCGACCTGACCGCCGGACGTCCGCGGCTGCTGCGCGAGGGCACGCTCTCGCTGGAGAAGCTGCGTGAGGTCGTGCCCGACTTGGAGGGCGTCAATTGACGCCGCCTCCATTCGCCGGCCCCGCGTTCGCCGGGGCCGGTCCCTTCCGCATCCTCTTCGTGTGCACCGGCAGCATCTGCCGGTCGCCGATCGCGGAGAGCCTGGCCCGGCTCGGCCTCTCGCGCCGGCTGCCGTCGTACGAGTTCGACCGCATCGAGGTCGCGAGCGCCGGCACGTGGGGCCACGAGGGTGCCGCGATGGAGCCGTTCGCGGCCGAGGTGGTGCGCGAGCTGGGCGCCGACCCGGGTGACTTCAAGGGGCGTGAGCTGCAGGACGAGCACGTCGCGGAGGCCGACCTGGTGCTGACCGCGACGCTCGACCACCGGGCGCACGTGGTGTCGATGGGCCACGCGTCCGGGCTACGCACCTTCACGCTCAAGGAGTTCACCCGTCTGGTCGGTGTGCTGGAGCATTCCGCGGTGCCCGACGGCGACCTGGTGGAGCGCGGCCGCTTCCTGGTGCGCGCCGCGGCGGCGCTGCGCGGGCGGATGGCGGCGCCGGGTCCGGAGTGGGACGAGGTGGCGGATCCGTACGGGTCGCCGCTGAACGTCTTCCGGGCGTGCGCGTCGGAGATCAACACGGCGATCGACCCCATGTTGACCGCGCTGACGGCGCGTACGGGGATGTGATGTAGGTCTCGTCGACCTACAGTGGAGGGTGCCTCCCTCCACCTCTCAGGAGTCCTCAGGAGTTCAGCCATGGGCTCGACCGACGTCCCGTTCTGGGGCCCCGATTTCCCCCTCCTGCAGCGCACCGATCCGGACCTCGCCGATGTCGTGATGTCCGAACTGACCCGGCAGCGCGAGTGCCTGCAGCTGATCGCCAGTGAGAACTTCACCTCCTCCGCGGTGCTGGCGGTGCTCGGCAGCACGCTCTCCAACAAGTACGCGGAGGGCTATCCGGGGCGCCGCTACTACGGCGGCTGCGCCGAGGTCGACCGCGCCGAGGAGATCGGCATCGCGCGGGCCCGGGCGCTGTTCGGCGCCGAGCACGCGAACCTCCAGCCGCACTCGGGCGCGTCGGCGAACCTGGCGGCGTACGCGGCGCTGCTGGTGCCGGGCGACACGGTGCTGGCGATGTCGCTGCCGCACGGCGGGCACCTCACCCACGGGTCGAGGGTGAACTTCTCCGGCCGGTGGTTCAGCACCGTGGCGTACGGCGTGCGCGAGCGGGACGAGACGATCGACTACGACCAGGTCAGGGACCTGGCGCTGCGGCACCGGCCGAAGATGATCATCTGCGGCGCCACGGCATATCCCCGACTTGTCGACTTCGCGCTGTTTCGAGAAGTCGCCGACGAGGTCGACGCCTACCTGGTGGTCGACGCGGCGCACTTCATCGGCCTGGTGGCCGGCGGCGCGGTGCCCTCGCCGGTGCCGTACGCGGACATCGTCACCTGCACGACGCACAAGGTGCTGCGCGGCCCCCGCGGAGGCATGATCCTGTGCCGCGAGGAGCTCGCCGAGCGGGTGGACAAGGCGGTGTTCCCGTTCTGCCAGGGCGGCCCGCTCATGCACGCGGTCGCGGCGAAGGCGGTCGCGCTGCACGAGGCGGCGCTGCCGTCCTTCGCGGCGTACGCGCGGCAGGTGGTCGCGAACGCGCAGGCGCTGGCGACCGGCCTGGAGGCGGAGGGCATGCGCGCGGTGTCCGGCGGGACCGACACCCATCTCGCGCTGCTCGACCTGCGCGGCATGGGGGTGTCCGGGCGGGACGCGGAACTGCGCTGCGAGCGTGCGGGCATCACGCTCAACAAGAACGCGATTCCGTTCGACCCGGCGAAGCCCATGATCGCCTCGGGCATCCGGGTGGGCACCCCCGCGGTGACCACGCAGGGCATGACCGAAGGCGACATGAAGGAGATCGCGACGCTGGTCGGGCGTGCGGTGCGGGACACCGACGGCAGCGCGGCACGGGAGATCGCCGCGGCGGTGGCCGACCTCGTGGCGACGCACCCCGCGTACCCCTACTGACCCGCCTGCCCCTTCCGGCCCGGCCGCCGGCCGGGTCGGAACGCGCGGCCGGACGGCGCTCCGCGGACGACGCGCATAATCGGTGGGTGGCCGTGCCAACCGGACCCGGCCGCCAGGACGTCTTCAACCGTGGATGACCCTGATGGAGCAGCGTGTCCCCTGACGGGCGCACGCCGGACCGGTGGTTCTATCGTGGCGTGGAGAGCGCACAGAGGCGGAAGTGCCCCGTGTGACGGGCGAGGCCGGTGGCCCGCGGGGTGTCCTCTGTGCGATCGTTTCCCGCCGGGAAGACGATGACCCTTAATGTGCTGCGTGTGGTGCGGCGATCTGCAGAGTCCGGGGACGGTGGCTGAGTCTTGCGCGAGTACCTGCTGACGCTGTTCGTCTCCGCGGCCGTGACGTACCTGCTCACCGGCGCCGTCCGCAGGTTCGCGATCGCCGCCGGCGCGATGCCCGAGATCCGCGCGCGCGACGTGCACAAGGAGCCGACCCCGCGCCTGGGCGGCATGGCGATGTTCGGCGGTCTGTGCGCCGGGCTGCTGATCGCCCGTCATCTGCCGGGCATGGAAGTGGTGTTCACCGACTCGACGGACGTGCAGGCGCTGCTGTCGGGTTGTGCGCTCATCTGCCTGCTCGGTGTGATCGACGACAAGTGGGGCGTCGACGCCATCATCAAGCTGCTCGGACAGGCGCTCGCCGCGGGCGTGATGGTGTGGCAGGGCATCGTGATCCTGTGGCTGCCGATCCCGGGTGAGGGGCCGGTGAGCCTGACGCCGACTCAGGGCACCATCCTCACCATCGCGATCGTGGTGATCACGATCAACGCGGTCAACTTCGTCGACGGCCTGGACGGCCTCGCGGCCGGCATGGTGTGCATCGCCGGCCTCGCGTTCTTCGCGTACGCGTACCGGCTGTGGTTCGGCTACGGCATCGAAGGGGCCGCCGCCCCCACCATGTTCACCGCGCTGCTGGTCGGCATGTGCGTCGGCTTCCTGCCGCACAACCTGCATCCGGCGCGGATCTTCATGGGCGACTCGGGCTCGATGCTGATCGGCCTGATGCTCGCCGCGGCCGCGATCACGCTGACCGGCCGCATCGACCCCGGGGTGGTCGCGGCGCAGAGCGGTTCGCAGACGTTCGCCACGCACAAGCTCGTTCCGGTCTACATCCCGCTGATCCTGCCGTTCGCGGTGCTGATTGTTCCGCTGATCGACCTGGTGATGGCCGTCACACGGCGCGGCTGGGCGGGGCGTTCGCCGTTCGCCGCGGACAAGGGGCATCTGCACCACCGGCTCCTGGAGATCGGGCACTCGCACAGCCGGGCCGTGTTGATCATGTACTTCTGGTCCGGCCTCATCGCGTCGTTCACCGTGCTCATCTCGGTGCGGCCGGCCCGCCGTCCGATCGTCTACGCGGGGCTCGGGTTCATGGCGCTCGGCCTGATCGTCCTGCTGCTGCCGTGGTTCCGACCGCGCGTTCCCCGATGGCTGTACGTGTTCGTCCCCCCGCGCTATCGCGGCCGGGGCCGCCGCCGGGCGGGCGACGTGCCTGCGGACATAGCGCGCGAATCGGTCGAACAGCCTTGGCCCGCAGGGGAATCGGGCACGCGTCCGGTAGCGGGAAGCGGGTCGCGATCCCAGGGTCGTAGGCTGTGAGCTTGGGCACAGCTACGGGTAAAGCTCTGCTCAAATAGTTTGTGATACCGTTCACGAACCAGGAGTAAGGGCCGATGGACCCTAGGGAAACCGACTACCGGTTCCCGATCTTCGCAGTCCGGGGGACCCTCGACCCCAGCGCCATCCTGGTTGCCCCCGCACCCCCCGACTCTTGCCGGAGACACCGACATGCAGGCCAATGACGCACGGCTTCTGCGCGGATCGGCCATCCCCACGGCCGCCGTCGCGATCGTCGCGATGGTCGTGGGCGCGGTCGTCGCCGGAGGCAAGGGACTGATCGGCGCGGCCTTCGCGTCCGTCGTCGTCCTCGTCTTCTTCTCGCTCGGACAGATCGCGATCGGAAAGATCACGAACGGCAATCCGATGCTGATCATGAACATGGCGATGCTCACGTACCTCGCACAGGTCGGCGGCATTGCCATCCTCCTGTTCGCCTTCGCCGACGCGACCTGGTTCGACACCAAGGTGTTCGCGATCGTGATCCTCTGCGCCACCGTCGTGTGGATCGCCGCGCAGGTCCGCGTGTTCAGCAAGCTGAAGATCGCCTACGTCGAACCGGACGGGAAGCGATGAAGCATGAGGCCTGGTCCGTGCACGTTCACCGTCTTCACAGTGTTCGACGGGCCGGGTGCGAACACCGCCCCACGCTCCTGCTATCGTCCGGTGCGTCATGAGCGAGAGTGGACGCCGCAACAGTCCCGACGGTTCCCGCAAGGAAATCCCCAAGGACTCGAGCCTGGCCGACGCCACATGGTCGAGCATCAGCTACATCCTGGGCGGCATGGCCGTCTACGGGGGCCTGGGCTGGCTGGTCGACCGGTGGACGGGACACTCCACGCTGTTCCTGCCGATCGGACTGATCGTCGGAGTCGCTCTGTCCCTGGTTCTTGTCTATGTCCGCCACGGCAGGTCCTGACCGGACCCTGCTGCGTGCCGCTCCGCGGTCGACGACCGCGCCGACACACTGAGGTTGCCGCAAAGATGCTTCACGACGAAGGAGTCGATGGTGGCTGCTGACGTCCAGCTCGCCAGCAGCTGTCACCTGTTTGACGACGGCTGCGGCTTCCCGTCCCCGGGGCTGAACACGTTCGAGTTCAAGCCGATCTTCTCGATCGGCAGCTTCGACTTCACCAAGCCGATGCTGCTGTGCCTGATCGCGATGCTCATCGTGATCACGTTCTTCTGGAGCGCGTTCGGCAAGCCGAAGATGGTGCCGCGCGGCGTGCAGAACATCGGCGAGCTCGGCTACCTGTTCGTGCGCGACCAGATCTCCCGCGAGACGATCGGCAAGAAGGGCGACAAGTACGTCCCCTTCCTGGTCTCGATCTTCTTCTTCGTCTGGGTCATGAACGTGATGTCGATCATCCCGTTGGCCCAGTTCCCGGTGACCTCGCGGATCGCCTACCCGGCCTCCATCGTCGGCATGGTGTGGCTCACGTACCTGTACCTGGGCATCAAGAACCAGGGCTTCGTCGGCTACTTCAAGAACATGATGTTCCCGCCCGGCCTGCCGAAGTGGATCTACGTCCTCCTCGCGCCGATCGAGTTCATCTCGAACATCATCGTGCGGCCCTTCACGCTGGCCGTCCGGCTCTTCGCCAACATGTTCGCCGGCCACATGCTGATCGTGACCTTCAGCGTCGCGGCCTGGTACATGCTCGGTCCGTCCATCGGCGCGCTCTACTCGGCGACGTCCTTCCTGATGGTCGTGATCATGGTCGCCTTCGAGCTGATGATCCAGGCGCTGCAGGCGTACATCATCACGCTGCTGACCGCCTCGTACATCTCCAGCTCGCTCGAAGCCGAGCACTGAGAGACACCAGACCAACCCCTCCTCAACCGTCGTCCGGTGGACCGTCCACCGGCCTCGAATAAAGGAAAAGCCCCAATGCTTCTCGCTGAAGTTTCCGGCAGCCTCGGTTCCATCGGTTACGGCCTCGCGGCGATCGGCCCCGGCGTCGGCATCGGTCTGATCTTCGGTAACGGTGTTCAGGCGATGGCCCGCCAGCCCGAGGCGACCGGCCTCATCCGCCAGAACATGCTGCTCGGCTTCGCGCTCGCCGAGGCGCTCGCCCTCATCGGCGTCGTCATGCCGTTCGTCTTCGGTAAGTGACCTTTCACTTCCCCACGAAGGAGCCCACCGTGATCTACCTCGCCAGCGAGACGGAGCAGAACCCGCTGCTCCCGCCGCTTGACGAAATCATCATCGGTGGCGTGGCGTTCCTCATCGTCTTCTTCTTCCTCGGCAAGGTCCTCCTTCCGAAGATCCAGAAGACGCTGGCGGACCGTACGGACGCCATCGAAGGCGGCCTCAAGCGTGCCGAAGACGCTCAGGCCGAGGCCCAGGCCGAGCTTGAGCGGTACCGCGCGCAGCTGATCGACGCCCGTCGTGAAGCCGGCCGCCTGACCGAGGACGCCCGGGAGCAGGGTGCCGCGGCGATCGCCGAGATGCGCGCCGAAGGTGCCCGCATCAAGGACGAGATCGTGGCCTCCGGCCACGCTCAGATCGAGGACGACCGCAAGCAGGCGTCTTCCGTGCTCCGTCGGGACGTCGGCAAGCTCGCCGTCGACCTCGCGAGCCGCATCGTCGGGGAGTCGCTCGAGGACGAGGCGCGTCAGCGCCGCATCGTCGACCGCTTCCTGGAGGAGCTCGAGGCGAAGGCGGCCGCGCAGACCCCTGAGCAGGTGCGCTGATGCAGGGCGCCAGCCGGAGTTCGATCGGCGCGGCTCGGGAACGCCTCGACGCGCTCGCCCAGTCGACGGGCACCGACATGGAGTCGCTCGCGGGCGACCTCCACTCCGTCGTGCTGTTGCTCGACCGCACGGTGGTGCTGCGTCGGGTCCTGACGGACCCGGCGCGGTCCGGGGAGTCGCGGGCCGCGTTCCTGGCCCAGCTCCTCGACGGCCAGATCAGCGGCGAGTCCGCCGATCTGCTCGGCGGCCTGGTCCGCGCGCGCTGGTCGCAGCCGCGTGACCTGGTCGACGCGATCGACGAACTGTCGATCGACGCCGAACTGATCGCGGCGGAGCGCGACGGTTCCCTCGACGACGTCGAGGACGAACTGTTCCGCTTCGGTCGCATCGTGGCCGGACAGCGCGAGCTGCGGTCCACGCTCACCGACCCGTCCGTCACGGACAGTCGCAAGGCCGAGCTGGTCGCCGGGCTGCTGGAGGGCCGGGTCCGTCCCGTCACCCGCCGCCTGGTCACCCGCCTGGTCGCGCACCCGCGGAGCCGTAGCCTGGAAGCCGGGCTCGACGCGTACGCACGGCTCGCAGCCGAGCGCCGCCGCCGCATGGTCGCACTGGTCACGGTGGCTCTGCCCCTCACCGAGGAGCAGAACACCCGCCTGGCCGCAGCCCTCGGTCGCCTCTACGGGCGGCCGGTCCACCTCAACGTCGAGATCGACGACGAGGTCCTCGGGGGCGTCCGGGTGCAGATCGGTGACGACGTCATCGACGGCACCGTGGCCACCCGCCTCGACGAGGCCGGGCGACGACTGGTCCGTTGACCCCAGGGTCGACGAGCTGAACATCCAAGACAGCAGCATCGCGGTTCCGAGATCGCCGTCACCGACGGCGGACCGTAACCCCACCACCTAGGAGAGCAGGGACACCAGATGGCGGAGCTCACGATCCGGCCGGAGGAGATCCGGGACGCGCTGGAGCGCTTCGTCGACTCGTACGAGCCGGACACGGCCTCGCGCGAGGAAGTCGGCACGGTCAGCGAGTGCATGGACGGCATCGCCAAGGTCGAGGGCCTGCCCTCGGTCATGGCCAACGAACTCCTGAAGTTCGAGGACGGCACCCTCGGCCTCGCGCTGAACCTCGACGTCCGCGAGATCGGTGTCGTCATCCTCGGTGACTTCAGCGCGATCGAAGAGGGCCAGACGGTCCGCCGCACGGGCGAGGTCCTGTCGGTCCCGGTCGGCGAGGGCTACCTCGGCCGCGTCGTCGACCCGCTGGGCAACCCGATCGACGGCAAGGGCGAGATCGAGAGCGAGGGCCGCCGCGCCCTCGAGCTCCAGGCCCCCGGCGTCATGATGCGCAAGTCGGTCCACGAGCCGATGCAGACCGGCATCAAGGCGATCGACTCGATGACCCCGATCGGCCGCGGCCAGCGCCAGCTGATCATCGGCGACCGCCAGACCGGCAAGACCGCGGTCTGCGTCGACACGATCATCAACCAGCGTGAGAACTGGAAGTCGGGCGACCCGAAGAAGCAGGTCCGCTGCATCTACGTCGCCATCGGCCAGAAGGGCTCGACGATCGCGGGCGTTCGCCGCTCGCTCGAAGAGGCCGGCGCGATGGAGTACACGACCATCGTCGCGGCCCCCGCGTCCGACCCGGCCGGCTTCAAGTACCTGGCCCCGTACACCGGCTCGGCCATCGGCCAGCACTGGATGTACCAGGGCAAGCACGTCCTGATCGTCTTCGACGACCTGACCAAGCAGGCCGAGGCCTACCGCGCCGTGTCGCTGCTGCTCCGCCGCCCGCCGGGCCGCGAGGCGTACCCCGGCGACGTCTTCTACCTGCACTCCCGTCTGCTCGAGCGCTGCGCGAAGCTCTCGGACGAGCTGGGCGCGGGTTCGATGACCGGTCTGCCGATCATCGAGACCAAGGCGAACGACGTCTCGGCGTACATCCCGACGAACGTCATCTCCATCACCGACGGCCAGTGCTTCCTGGAGTCGGACCTGTTCAACCAGGGCGTCCGTCCGGCGGTCAACGTCGGTATCTCGGTCTCCCGCGTCGGTGGCTCGGCGCAGACGAAGGCGATGAAGTCGGTTTCCGGCCAGCTGCGTCTGTCGCTCGCCCAGTACCGCGAGCTCGAGGCGTTCGCCGCCTTCGGCTCCGACCTGGACGCCGCCTCCAAGTCCTCCCTCGAGCGCGGCGCGCGCATGGTCGAGCTGCTCAAGCAGGGCCAGTACTCGCCGTTCCCGATGGAGGAGCAGGTCGTCTCCATCTGGGCCGGCACCACGGGCCGCCTGGACGACGTCCCGGTCGAGGACATCCGCCGCTTCGAGCGTGAGTTCCTGGACAACCTGCGCACCTCGCGCAAGGAGATCCTGACCACGATCGCGGAGACCGGCAAGCTCGAGGACTCCACGATCGACGCCATGGGCGAGGCGCTCGCGTCGTTCAAGCAGATCTTCACCAAGGCCGACGGCTCGCCGCTCGTCACCGACGTGCCGGTCGAGGCGCTGGGCAAGGACGAGGTCGGCCAGGAGACCATCAAGCGCCACGTCAAGTCCGGCAACTGAGAACGGAGAGACCTGACACATGGGAGCCCAACTTCGGGTCTACCGGCGTCGGATCCGTTCCGTGTCGGCGACCAAGAAGATCACGCGCGCCCAGGAGCTCATCGCGGCGTCGCGGATCGTCAAGGCGCAGCAGCGCGTCGCGGCGGCCAAGCCGTACGCCGACGAGCTGACGCGCGCGGTCTCCGCGGTCGCCACCTTCTCCAACGCGCAGCACCCGCTGACCGAGGCGAAGCCGGGCGCGACCCGCGCCGCGGTTCTGCTGGTCACCAGTGACCGCGGTTTCGCGGGCGCCTACAACTCCAGCGCCATCAAGGCGGCGGAGCAGCTCATCGAGCTGCTCCGCGGCGAGGGCAAGGAGATCCGGCGCTACGTCATTGGTGCCAAGGGCATCGGGTACAACCGGTTCAGGGAGCGCGCGCTCGCGGGCGAGTGGAGCGGCTTCTCCGACAACCCGGAGTACAGCGACGCGAAGAAGGTGGCCGGCACGCTGATCGACGCGTTCGTGACGCCGACCGACGAGGGCGGTGTGGACGAGATCCACATCGTCAGCACCGAGTTCGAGTCGATGCTCACCCAGAACGCGGTCGCGAAGCGGATCCTGCCGCTCGTGGTCGAGGAGTCGGCGGAGGAGCCGGTCGGCGGCGCCTTCCCGCTCTACGAGTTCGAGCCCTCCGCGGAGGGGGTGCTCGACGCGCTGCTGCCGCGGTACGTCGAGAGCCGCATCTACAACGCCCTGCTCCAGTCCGCCGCCTCCGAGCACGCGGCCCGGCGCAAGGCGATGAAGTCGGCGACCGAGAACGCCGAGGAGCTCATCCGGACCCTGACGCGCCTTGCGAACAACGCTCGCCAGGCGGAGATCACCAACGAAATCAGCGAGATCGTCGGCGGCGCGGACGCCCTGGCCGACGCGACCGCGGGGAGTGAATGACTATGACTGCCACTGCAACGCCGGCCCTGGCCACGGGCCGTGTCGCCCGGGTCATCGGCCCGGTCGTCGACGTGGAGTTCCCCGTCGACGCGATGCCGGAGATGTTCAACGCCCTGCACGTCGAGGTGAGCCTCGAGGGCGAGGGCCAGAAGGTCCTCACGCTCGAGGTCTCGCAGCACCTCGCGGACGGCATCGTCCGCGCGATCTCGATGCAGCCGACCGACGGCCTGGTCCGCGGCGCGATCGTCACCAACACCGGTGAGGCCATCTCCGTGCCGGTCGGCGACGCCACCAAGGGTGTCGTGTTCAACGCGCTCGGTGAGCCGCTGAACGTGCCGAAGTCGGAGTTCAAGGTCACCGAGCGCTGGCCGATCCACCGCAAGGCCCCGGCCTTCGACCAGCTCGACTCGAAGACCGAGATGTTCGAGACCGGCGTCAAGGTCATCGACCTGCTGACCCCGTACGTCAAGGGCGGCAAGATCGGCCTCTTCGGTGGTGCGGGCGTCGGCAAGACGGTCCTCATCCAGGAGATGATCGTCCGTGTCGCGCGCAACCACGACGGTGTGTCGGTGTTCGCGGGCGTCGGCGAGCGCACTCGTGAGGGCAACGACCTCATCGAGGAGATGAAGGAATCCGACGTTCTGGACAAGACCGCGCTGGTCTTCGGCCAGATGGACGAGCCCCCGGGCACCCGTCTCCGCGTCGCGCTGTCCGGTCTGACGATGGCGGAGTACTTCCGCGACGTGCAGAAGCAGGACGTGCTGCTCTTCATCGACAACATCTTCCGCTTCACCCAGGCCGGCTCCGAGGTGTCCACGCTCCTCGGCCGCATGCCGTCCGCGGTGGGTTACCAGCCCACGCTGGCCGACGAGATGGGCCTCCTCCAGGAGCGCATCACCTCGACCCGCGGTCACTCGATCACCTCGATGCAGGCGATCTACGTCCCCGCGGACGACCTGACCGACCCGGCCCCGGCCACGACGTTCGCGCACCTCGACGCCACGACGGTGCTCTCGCGTCCGATCTCGGAGCTCGGCATCTACCCGGCCGTGGACCCGCTGGACTCCTCGTCCCGCATCCTCGACCCGCGGTACATCTCGCAGGAGCACTACGACTGCGCCACGCGCGTCAAGAACATCCTGCAGAAGTACAAGGACCTCCAGGACATCATCGCGATCCTCGGTATCGACGAGCTCTCGGAAGAGGACAAGCTCGTCGTGCACCGTGCGCGGCGTATCCAGCGGTTCCTGTCGCAGAACACCCACGTCGCCAAGCAGTTCACCGGTCTGGACGGATCGGACGTTCCGCTGTCGGAGACGATCGAGGCGTTCAACGCGATCGCGGACGGCAAGTACGACCACGCCCCGGAGCAGGCGTTCTTCATGCTCGGTGGTCTCGACGACCTCGAGAAGAAGATCGCCGAGCTCGCCAAGGGCTGACGCGATACGACGCGAGGTGCGAGGGGCGGTCCGCTGCGGGCCGTCCCTCGCCCACGCGGGCCCCGGGCGCCCGGTTGGAATCGGGGTCCGCGGGACCGATATTCTGACAGCGTTCCGCGCCGGAGACTCCGGCAGCGCGGGACACGCCCTGGCGCCGCGCGCGCCGGGTCGTACGACCTGAGGAGCCCACGTTGGCTGAGCTGCACGTCGAGCTGGTCGCGGCCGACCGCAAGGTGTGGTCGGGCGAGGCCACGATCGTTGTCGCCCGCACCACCGACGGCGACGTCGGTATCCAGCCTGGGCACACCCCTGTGCTCGGTGTCCTGGAGTCGGGTCCGGTGACGATCCGCCAGGCGGACGGCAACACCATCGTCGCGGCGGTACACGGCGGGTTCGTGTCCTTCGCGGACAACAACCTGTCGGTGCTCGCGGAGATCGCCGAGCTCGCCGACGAGATCGATGTGGCCCGTGCCGAGCGCGCGCTCGAGCGGGCCGGCGCGGCGCAGGACTCGGCGGCCGAGCGCCGTGCCGAGACGCGTCTGCGTGCCGCGGGCATCGGGCACTGACGCATACTCCCCACGCGTCGGCCTGGTCCGGACGCAAGCGACACGAGGAGGTCCGACGAGATGATCCTCGTGCTGCTGACCGTCGTCCTGTCCGTGGTCGCGGTGACCGCGCTGGCGATCGGGGTGTTCGCGCTGCGGCGCCGGCTGATCCAGCGGCCGGGCGGCACGTTCGACTGCTCGCTCCGCCGCCTTCCAGATGTACCGTCCGCCTCCTCGCAGGAGGCGGACCCCGCCACGGCGCCGTCCGGGACCAGGATCCCGGAGGGCGCCGTTGCCGATTCCGCACCCGGTGACGGGTCGGACGCGGAGCCGGGTGCGGCGCCCGCGCATCCCGGGGCCGACCACGGCAAGGGCTGGGTCTTCGGCATCGCCCGCTACAGCGGCGACCGCATCGAGTGGTTCCGGGTGTTCAGCTACGCGCCGCGGCCGCGCCGGGTGCTGGAGCGCAACGACATCGTGGTGATCCAGCGGCGGCTGCCGGTCGGGCAGGAGGAGCTGGCGTTGCTCGCCGGCTCCGTGGTGCTGGTGTGCCGGCACGGCGACATGCTGCTCGAGATGGCGATGAGCGAGGACGCACTGACCGGGTTCCTGGCCTGGCTGGAAGCGGCCCCTCCCGGGCAGCGCGTCAACGTCGCGTAGCCCCTGCTCCGTGAGCGGTTCCAGCGGTTCTAGCGGTTCGCGCCGGGCACCCACAGGACGTCGCCGGCCTCGCGGTTCGCGTACCGGGCCAGGATGAACAGCAGGTCCGACAGCCGGTTCAGGTACTTCGCGGTGAGCGGGTTCATGCTGTCGCCGTGCACCTCCAGGGCCGCCCACGTGGTGCGCTCGGCGCGGCGGGCGACGGTGCGGGCCTGGTGCAGCAGCGCGGCGCCGGGGGTGCCGCCGTTCAGGATGAAGCTGCGGAGCTTGGGCAGGTCCTCGTTGTAGCGGTCGCACGCCGTCTCGAGGGCGTCGACGTACGACTCCTCGACCCGCAGCGGCGGGTACTTCGGGTCCTCCACGACGGGTGTGCACAGGTCGGCGCCGACGTCGAACAGGTCGTTCTGGATGCGCGTCAGCAGCGCGACGACGTCCTCCTCCAGCGCGCCCAGCGCGAGGGCGACGCCGATGACCGCGTTGGTCTCGTCGACGTCGGCGTACGCGGCCAGCCGCGGGTCGTTCTTGGAGGTGCGGCTCATGTCGCCGAGGGCCGTGGTGCCGTCGTCGCCGGTGCGCGTGTAGATGCGTGTCAGGTTGACCATGCCGTCAATCTAACGCGGTGTAGGGCGGCCTCCGGAGGCCGCCCGGAGGGGTGTCTGTGTCACCGCTGTGCGACGGTGTTCGACAGGGGCGCCACAGGTGTTCGGTGGGGCGTGGGGGAGCCCATACGATGCCGTGATGGACAGGTTCCGGGTGACTGGCGGGGCGCGGCTCGCCGGCGATGTGCGTATCACGGGCGCGAAGAACAGCGCGCTCAAACTTATGGCCGCGGCGTTGCTCGCCGAGGGGACCACGGTCCTCGAGGAAGTGCCCCGGATCCTCGACGTGTCGATCATGAGCGAGCTGCTGCGGCGGCTCGGCTGCGTGGTCGACGGGGAGACCACCGGGACGCTCACCATCGACGTTCCCGCGGAGCCCGGCCACGAGGCGGACTATGACCTGGTGCGCAGCATGCGGGCGTCGATCTGCGTGCTGGGGCCGCTGCTGGCCCGCTGTGGCGAGGTGCACGTGGCGTTCCCCGGCGGCGACGCGATCGGCTCGCGCGGCCTGGACATGCACATAGACGGGCTGGTCAAGCTCGGCGCGACCGTCGAGAACGAGCACGGCTTCCTGATCGCGAAGGCCCCCAAGGGGCTGGTCGGCACGCCGGTGTGGCTGGACTTCCCGAGCGTCGGTGCGACCGAGAACATCCTGATGGCGGCGGTGCTCGCGAAGGGCACCACGGTGATCGACAACGCCGCGCGGGAGCCGGAGATCGTCGACATCTGCACGATGCTGACCGCGATGGGCGCGAAGATCGACGGCGCGGGGACGTCGACGATCGAGATCCACGGCGTGGAGGGGCTCGGCCCGATCACCCACCGCACCGTGCCGGACCGCATCGTGGCGGGCACGTTCGCCGTCGCCGCGGCGATATCGCACGGCGACGTGACGGTGCGCAACGCGCGCCCGGAGCACCTGGAGATCGCGCTCGACAAGCTGACGTCGGCGGGTGCGGCGATCACCAACGTCGAGGACGGCTTCCGCGTCGTGATGGACCGGCGGCCGCACGCGGTGGACGTGGTGACGCTGCCGTACCCGGGCTTCGCGACCGACATGCAGCCGCAGTTCGCGGTGCTCAACGCGGTCTCGGACGGGCACGCGATGATCACCGAGAACATCTTCGAGGCGCGCTTCGTGTTCCTGCAGGAGCTGCTGCGGCTCGGCGCCTCGATCCGCACCGACGGCCACCACGCCATCGTGCGCGGCGTCGAGCGCCTGTCGGGCGCTCCGGTGCTCGCGACGGACGTGCGGGCCGGCGCGGGCCTGGTGCTGGCCGGGCTGGTGGCGGACGGGGAGACGCTGGTGAGCGGCGTCCACCACATCGACCGCGGTTACGACGACCTGGTCGACCAGATCCGCGGGCTCGGCGGGTCGATCGAGCGCGAGCCGGAGCCGCCGTCGACGTTCTGAGCCGTCGCCGGGCCGCCCGGCGTCGCTCGGGACACTCGGGTCGGTCGGGTCGGTCGGATCACTCGGCGTCGCGGGCCAGTGCGAGCCGTGCGGCCTGCTCGTCGGGCGGCCACACCATGAGGCGCAGCCCCTCGGTGGTGTCGACCAGGGTGCAGCGGATGCCGTCGGCGGTCAGCCGGCGGCACAGCAGTCGGCCGTGCCCGAGGTCCGCGGGGGACGCGACGGCGACCAGGAGGCCGTAGTCGGTCGGGGCGCCCTGCCGGGGCACACGCGAAACCAGCGAGTGGCCGCGTCCGAACGCCCAGCGGAGGAGCACTGCCAGCACGCCCACCACCGCGAAGACGAGCAGCGGTGTGAGCAGGTACGACGCGTTCATTCGGCCTCCCCTCCCATGCTGCCGCACGCCCTGAGGCGGGGACCAGCGGCGGCGCCTGATCGGGTGGCCGTTACCCTCGCGAGGAGGAGTCGCATGTACGAGCGTGTTTGGAGAGGTTCGACGTGACGAAGAAGATCGCCGTCATCGGTGCGGGGCTCATGGGAGCCGGCATCGCCCAGGTGTCCGCGCAGGCCGGGTACGAGGTCGTGCTGCGCGACGTCACCGACGCCGCGCTCGAGCGCGCGCAGAGCGGCATCCGCGCGTCGTACGAGAAGTTCGTCGCCAAGGGCAGGATGAGCGCCGAGGACGCGGAGGCCGCGCTCGGCCGCCTGTCGGTCAGCACAGAGCTCGACGCGGTCGCGGACGCCGACCTGATCGTCGAGGCGGTCTTCGAGAAGATCGAGATCAAGCAGGAGGTGTTCCGCCAGCTCGACGCCGTCGCGAAGGACGGCGCGGTGCTCGCGAGCAACACCTCGGCGCTGCCGATCACGCAGATCGCCGCCGTCACGAACCGCCCCGAGGCCGTCGTCGGCACGCACTTCTTCTCGCCGGTGCCGCTGATGCAGCTGTGCGAGCTGGTGCGCGGCTACAAGACGTCCGACGAGACGCTGGCGACCGCCCGAGCGTTCGCCGAGGGCGTCGGCAAGACGTGCATCGTGGTCAACCGCGACGTCGCGGGCTTCGTGACCACCCGCCTCATCACGGCGCTCACCACGGAGGCCGTGCGGCTGTACGAGGCGGGCGTGGCGACCGCCGAGGACATCGACATCGCGTGCAAGCTGGGCTTCGGCCACGCGATGGGCCCGCTGGCGACGATCGACCTCACCGGCGTCGACATCATGCGGAACGCCACGAGCAACATCTACGAGGAGACCAAGGACGAGAAGTTCGCGCCGCCGGAGCTCCTGAACCGCATGGTGACGGCGGGCGACCTCGGCCGGAAGAGCGGCAAGGGCTTCTACACCTACGAGTAGGCGCGGGGGGTGCGCGCGATGTGAAGGCATTCGCGCATTCTGTCCGTGAGATTTAGCCGACAAAGCGAAAAGGCCGGTCCGGGAATGATCCCGGACCGGCCTTTGTCGCTGGATGGAGTGAAATTCCTCAAGGAATCCAGGCAATCGGCAACCTCGGTGGTCTGATGAGGGGTCGAACGAAGTATCCAGACCAGACGGTCCCCGGTCGGAGGAGGCGACATGCATGTCTGGGGCAACGACCGCGAAGTCTTCCTGCGCGGGACGTTGGACGTCCACAACGCGGCCGACGTGCGCCAGCGCCTGCACGCCGCGATCGCCCAGGGCACCGGTGACTTCGTCCTCGACGTCTCCGGCGTCGACACCCTCGACGCGACCGGCCTCGGCCTCCTCGTCGCCATACACCGCCGCGCGGGCCGCGCCGAGCGCCGCTTCATCCTCCGCGGTGTCACCCCGCCGGTGCACCGCATCCTGGTGATCACCCGACTGCACCGGATCCTGGTGCTGCAGGGCGCGCTGGCGGCGTGACGGCCGTGCGGTCGTGGCCCGCCCGGATGCGGGCGGGCCGCCGGATACCGCCGCTACTCTCCGGGGCGGTATTTCTCCTGCTGCGGGGGCAGGCAGCTGATCGTCATCGGCGGCTCGGCGCCGCCGTCGAGGGTCACCTGGGCCTCGAGGTTCGGACTGGCCGTGGTGACGATCCACGACTCGCTGGTCGTTCCCGCTCCCGCGCTGTCCGCGACCCAGTGGGGCGGCAGCGACGGCGAGCAGGCGAGGCGTTGCTCGGTCACCGGCTCCGACCCGAGATACTGCCGCAGCGTGGCCGCCACCTGCGGGTCGTCGAGCGACACCTGCGGCCCCTTCGAGGCGATCAGGCCGTAGACCTGCACGATGCCTTCGGCCTCCGTGGCCGCGCCCGCCGGGAGGTCGACGCAGGTGATCGACGTGATGCGGTCCTTGCCGCTGAGGACCACCTTGGCCTGCTTCCCGAGCCGCTGGCGCCCGTGGTACAGGGTTACGGTGGCCTCGGGCCGGTCGGGCGTACCGCCGATGTTCACGAACAGCGCGCCGTTCACCGTGGGGAAGCCGCAGCGGGCCCGTGAGCCGTATGTCGCGTATGCCGCGTCGTTGTCGAACAACGGGCGAACGAGGTCGGCCCGGGGCGTCGGGCCGGCAGTGATGGCTTGGTACAGCCGCCTGACCTGCATCGTCGCGCTGTCCCGATCGGGTGCGGACGAACTGGGGCTCTCCGGTGCCCGGCCGGTCGTCGACGGCGGTGCCGCGGGCCTGCTCGGCGCGCCCGACACGGACGAGGGGCTCTGCGCCGGCGCGGCGCTGCCTCCGCCGCCCGCGAGGGTGGCGGCGAGCACCCCGCCGACGGTCGCGACCGCGGCGACGGACGCGGCCACAAGCCATCCGGCCCGCCTGCGGTTGCCGACGCCGCCGGTGATCTCGGCCGGGTCGAATGCGCGCGGCTGCCGTTCGTCGGTGAAAGAGCGCATCGCGGCGATCAGTTCCTCTTCGAAGGCGTCCGATCCCGGCGGCGACTGACGCGTGCTCATGAGGCCTCTCCGAACGGGAAGAAGACGACGTTGTCGGGCGCGTCGTCGGGCGCGTCGGCCGACACCGTGAACCGGGCGCGAAGTTTGGCGAGGCCGCGCGCGGCCTGCGAGCGGACCGCGCTCGTGCTGATGTCCAGTGCGGCGGCGATCTCGTCGTCGGTCTGTTCGTCGAAGTAGCGCAGGACGAGGACCGTGCGCATGCCCATCGGCAGCTCCATCAGCGCGCGGATGAGCGCGTCGCGGCGTTCGACGGTGCCGTAGCCGGCCTCGGGCGCCGTGTGCTCGTCGGCCAGCGGCACGGCGGGCGCCTTGCCGAGGCGGCGCCAGCGGTCGTTGGCCAGGTTGGCGACGATGCGACGCACGTACGCTTCGGGTGATTCCGCGGCGCGGACCCGGTCCCAGTTGCGGTAGGCGCGTTCGAGAGCGTGCTGCACGAGGTCCTCGGCGGTGTGCAGGTCGCCGACCAGCAGAGTGGCGGTGCGCACCAGGGCGGCCGAGCGGCCGCGGACGAATTCCGCGAAATCGGCATGTGACGCGTTCGCGGGTCCCGCTTTCCGCCTGCCGAGTATGCGCATATCCCCGTCCCGTGTTGCCGTGTCCCCGTGGCCCCGTGTTTTCGGTGTCGCGGATATGACCGGGCCGTCCGGGGCTTTGCTGCACGCGACTGCGGAATGTGACGCGGGTCACGGCGTCCGGCGGCGCGGTTGGGCTGACAGAGTGTCAGGGAATCGTGTCCAGATGTGGCGGGGCACACCCTGCCCAGGATCATTACCCGTCAGTACACTCCGGAGGTAAGCAGGGCCGCGCCTGGTGCGGCGTACGCCGTACCTTCGAGCTCCTCGACCGGGCTCCGGGACGGCAGTCGTCGTGGCCGTGCGGGCCCGGAACCCTCCGGAGGTCTCCCGTGGCGAGCCAGACGCCCTCAGCTCAGCCTTCCCCCTCTCCCGAGCGGCCGTCTCGCGACCGGCCCTGGGTCATGCGCACGTACGCCGGGCACTCGTCGCCCGCGGAGTCCAACGCGCTCTACCGCCGCAACCTGGCCAAGGGCCAGACCGGCCTGTCCGTCGCGTTCGACCTGCCGACCCAGACCGGCTACGACCCGGACCACGAGCTCGCCCGCGGCGAGGTCGGCAAGGTCGGCGTCCCGGTGTCGCACATCGGCGACATGCGGCAGCTCTTCGACGGCATCCCCCTGGAGGGGATGAACACGTCGATGACGATCAACGCGGTCGCGCTGTGGATGCTCGCGCTGTACCAGGTCGCGGCCGAGGAGCAGGGCGCCGACGTCTCCAAGCTCGCCGGGACCACGCAGAACGACATCATCAAGGAGTACCTGTCGCGCGGGACCTACGTCTTCCCGCCCGGGCCCTCCCTCAAGCTGATCACCGACACCGTCGCGTACACGGTGACGAACATCCCCAAGTGGAACCCGATAAACATCTGCAGCTACCACCTGCAGGAGGCCGGGGCCACGCCGGTGCAGGAGATCGCGTACGCGATGTGCACCGCGATCGCCGTCCTCGACGCGGTCCGCGACAGCGGGCAGGTCGCCCCCGAGCGGATGGGCGAGGTCGTCCAGCGGATCTCGTTCTTCGTCAACGCCGGCGTGCGGTTCGTCGAAGAGATGTGCAAGATGCGGGCCTTCGTCCAGCTGTGGGACGAACTCACCCGCGAGCGCTACGGCGTCACCGACGCCAAGCAGCGCCGGTTCCGGTACGGCGTGCAGGTCAACTCGCTCGGCCTCACCGAGGCGCAGCCCGAGAACAACGTGCAGCGCATCGTGCTGGAGATGCTCGCGGTGACGCTGTCGAAGGACGCCCGCGCCCGCGCGGTGCAGCTGCCGGCGTGGAACGAGGCCCTCGGCCTGCCGCGGCCGTGGGACCAGCAGTGGTCGCTGCGGATCCAGCAGGTGCTCGCCTACGAGTCCGACCTGCTGGAGTACGACGACGTCTTCACCGGCTCCGTCGTCGTCGAGCGCAAGGTCGCCGAGCTGATCGCGGGCGCCAAGGAGGAGATCGACCGGGTCCAGGCGATGGGCGGCGCGGTCGCGGCGATCGAGTCCGGCTACATGAAGTCCCAGCTGGTCGCCTCGCACGCGGCCCGCCGGGCGCGGATCGAGGGCGGCGACGAGATCGTCGTCGGCGTCAACAAGTTCGAGACCACCGAGCCGAACCCGCTGACCGCCGACCTCGACACGGCGATCTTCGTGCCGGACGCCGCGGTCGAGTCCGCCGCCGCCGACGCCGTACGGAACTGGCGCGCGGGGCGCGACCAGGCCGCGGTCGACGCGTCGCTGGACCGCCTGCGGGTCGACGCGCGGGCCTGGAAGGCGGTCGGCACCAACGCCGCCGTCAACCTGATGCCGGCCACGCTGGACTGCGTGCGCGCGGGCGTGACCACGGGGGAGTGGGCGGGCGCCCTGCGCGAGGAGTTCGGCGAGTACCGGGCCCCGACGGGCGTCTCCGGCGTCGTCGGCGTCCAGGAGGGCGGCGAGGAACTGACCGCCGTGCGTTCCCGCGTGCGGGAGACCGGCGAGGAACTCGGCGGCCGCCTGCGGCTTCTCGTCGGCAAGCCGGGCCTCGACGGCCACTCCAACGGTGCCGAGCAGATCGCCGTCCGCGCCCGCGACGTCGGCTTCGAGGTCGTCTACCAGGGCATCCGCCTCACCCCGGCCCAGATCGTCGCCGCCGCGGTCGAGGAGGACGTCCACTGCGTCGGCCTGTCGATCCTGTCGGGCTCGCACCTGGAACTGATCCCGGACGTCCTGGCCCGCATGCGCGACGCCGGCCTCGACGACGTCCCGGTCGTCGTCGGCGGCATCATCCCGGCCGCGGACGAAGAGGCCCTGCTCGCGCAGGGCGTGGCCGCGGTGTTCACGCCGAAGGACTTCGGCATCACGACCATCATGGGCCGCATCGTCGACGAGATCCGCAAGGCGAACGACCTGACGGTCTGAGGATTCACACGCTGAGAGGGCGCGGCACCGGCACTCCGCCGGCGCCGCGCCCTCCGTGCTCACGCTGCCGTCATCCGCAGGTCACAGCGGCGTGTTCATGTCCGTCGTCACCTCCGCCTGGGTCAGCGTGCGGTTGTAGATGCGGACTTCGTCGATCAGGCCGCTGAAATATTCGCCCCAGACCGAGTTTCCGCCGATGCGGAGGACGTCGGTGCCGCCCGTGATGTTGCCCGTCTGGGCGCGGGAGGCGACCTGGGTGCCGTTCACGTAGAACCTGAGCGTCGCGCCGTCGTAGGTCACGGCGATGTGGGACCACGTGTTCACCGGCAGGTTGGCCGTCGCGCCGATCGATTCGTCGGTGGCGCCGATGCGGACGTAGCCGGCGGCCCGGTCGTCGCCCGACGCGTAGAGGCCGTAGGACAGCCCGTCGGTGCCGCGCTGCTTCAGGATCACGTTGCGCCAGCCGGAGACCGTGGCGGGCCTGACCCAGGCCTCCAGGGTCAGCTTGTTGGTCATCGCCAGCGTGCTGCTGTTCGGGACCGTCACCCACGAGCTGGTCCCGTTGAAGGAGAGCGCCTGGCCGTACTTGCCGGCCGTCCACGCCGTGTTCGCCGCGGTGCCGGTGTTGCCCTTGCCGGACGCGTCGTTCGCGGTCGCGCCCGCGCCCTCGTTGAAGCCGTACGCCGCGACCAGCCCGGTCGGCGCGGCGACTTCGCGGTAGGTGGCGGTCAGGGTCGTGTTGGCGGCCGGCATTGTGACGTTGTGGGACTGCGCTCCGCCGTCCGACCACGACACGAACTCGTACGTCTTCCCGCCGACGGTCTGCGGCGAGGGCGCGGCCACGGACGCCGTCCCGTTCACGATGAGCGTCTTGGTCAACGGCGCCGCGCCGGAGGCGCTGTTGAGCCCGAGGGTGAGGCCGGGAACAGGCGTGCTCGTCAGAGTGAGGTCGGCGGTTTTCGGGTCCAGCCGCACGCTCGCCGTGCCGGTCAACCCGCCGGAGTCCTGGGCGGTGAGCCGCACTTCGAGCCACGACGGATACTCGTGGTCGACCGCCGTGAAGGTGCCGCTCGCGACGCCGTCGACCGTGGTGATGATGTGCTCGTGGCACGTGGACGGCGTCGTGCAGTGGTGCATGACGAACTGCCAGTGCAGCGCACTCGCGGGCAGGTTGCCGTCCTGCAGGTCGGTGGCGTGGCCGCTGTACGGGATCGGGTCGCCGACCTTCCAGGTCAGAGACGCGGCCGGGGTGTCGACGACCGCGGTGGGCGGCGAGTTGCCCGCCACGACGGTGACTTCGGCGGTGCCGGTGAGGCCCGTCGGGTCGGTCACGGTCAACGACGGGTGGTAGGTGCCGGGCGTGGTGTAGGTGAAGCTCGGCGCGGCGGCCGTGGAGTCGACGGTGCCGTTGCGGTCGAAGTCCCAGGCGTAGGTGAGGGTCTGGCCCGCGTCGGGGTCGCTGGAGGTGCTGCCGTCGAACGCGACGGTCAGCGGCACGGTGCCGTTGGTCGGGTTCGCGGTGACGCGCGCCACGGGCCGGTTGCCGGTGTAGTGGAACCGGGCGATGCGGCCGCCTTCGTAGTCGACGTAGTAGACGTCCCCGTCGGGCCCGGTCTTGAGCGCGACCGGGTTGACGCCGGTCGCGAAGACGCTGATCTTCGTCGGGTCGGGCACGCCGTTGGCGTCGGCGCCCATCGACCAGACGCAGCGCCGGCTGTGGTCCGCGAAGAACAGCGCCTTCTGGTACTGGCTCGGGTAGTTGGTGGTCGGCGCGAACGCGATGCCGCTGATGGCCGAGCCGTTCGCGGTGGGGCAGCCGTCGCCGGCGACGACCGCGGACCCGTGGTTGTACGTGTAGTGCGGGGCCTTCACCGCGCCCGCGCCCGCCGCGTACAGGTTGGCGCACAGGTTGAGGTTGTTGGACTCGTAGCCGCTCTGCCGCGCGTTGCCCTCGTAGCAGGGCCAGCCGAAGTTGGTCGCGGAGGAGGTGGTGGTGATCCGGTTGACCTCCTCCCACGTGCCCCAGCCGACGTCGCCGACCCACAGTTCGGAGGTGCCGGGCCGGAAGCCTATGCGGAACGGGTTGCGCATGCCGTACGCGAGGATCCGGCGCGCGTTGGCGTCGGAGCTGGACGCGAACGGGTTGCCGGGCGCGCCCGCACCGGTGTTCGGGTCGATACGGATGACCGAGCCGTTGAGCGCGGCCGGGTCGCCCGTGGTGCGCATGTCCTGGGCGCGCAGCGCGCCGCCTTCGGCGGTGGGAGCGGTGAGCGCGGTGCCGACCGCGGACGGCGCGTCGCCGCACGGGTTGGCCGGGATCGGGTCCTTGCCGGCGATCGGGCCGCTGGCACCGGTCTGGCCGTAGTCCGCCCAGTCGAAGCTGGCGCCGTCGCCGGCGGACGCGTACAGGTAACCATCGGGGCCGAACGCGAGCGAGCCGATCGAGTGCGACGGGAACTGCTGGCACCAGTCGGTGATCAGGACCTGCTCGGGGCCCGCGGTGTTGCCGGTGGCGGTGAACTTCGACAGGCGGCCGGTGATGACGCAGCCGTACGTCTGCGCGCCGGGCGGGCTCGGGCAGCCGTCACCGGTCGCGCCGGCCGTCCCCCAGTACGGGGCGGACTTTCCCGGCGGCGCGTCGTACGCGTACAGCACGTACACGGACGGGTCGGTCGGGAAGTTGGGCGCGAGCGCGAGGCCGAGCAGGCCGCGGTCCCAGAAGTTGTGCACCTGCGTGCGCAGGTCGACGAACGTCGTCGGGGTGGTCGCGGAGGTGGACGCGAAGACCTTGACGAGGCCGGACTTCTCGGCGACGAACACCCGGCCGTCGGACGCGAACGCGACGTCGGCGGGTTCGGTGAGGCCGGAGAACACCGTCTGGTCCTCGAAGGACGCGGGGACGGTGGCGGCCGCCGCGGCGGTCTGGTCCTGGGCCTGGAGGCCCTGTTGTGCCGGTTTGGGCGCGAAGACCTCGGGCCCGGAACGGCCGTTCGAGTTGCCGCTGCTGGACGCGCCGGCCGCGATGGCCGTGGTGGGCGCGGTCGCGAGCGTCAGTGTGGCGAGCAACGCCGCGCCGGCCGCCAGCAGTCGCGCACGTGTGGCGCGGTGCCGGAACCGGAGACGGGTGTTCGCGCGTGATCGGATGTGCAGGCGTGATCGGGTGGTGCCGGTCATGAGCCCCCCTGGACACGAACCGACGGTGAACCGACTGATGGAAGACGCGCTGCGCTGTTCCTCGTTCTTGTCGAGTCACGGGTGCCGAACGGCACACAGGGCAGAACCCTAGGACCGGGATCTTTCTCCCGTATCGCTTTTGCTCAACGGAACCTGATGGTCCGTTAGAGAACTCGACGGTTTGTCGGTTTGACGGGTGTTTCGGTGGGTCAGGTGACCTCGTGAAGGTTACGCGCGTTGTGGAGAGAGGGAGAAGGTTTTGTCTCGCCTGGAGTCACAGACGTGACCCGATGGCACGCTGGATGGGTGTAGCGGGTGGGGGGCCGGAGCGGCACACTGATGATCCACATTCGGACCGGACTGAAACGTACGGCTGGTTGGTCGGTGTGTCGGGGGGCAGGTTGCACGGGGTCGACGGGGAACTGAGGAGAGTTCATGGACACAACCCCGCGGGGAGTCGGGGATGAAGACCCGACCCCGCAGGGCCGGGGCGGGACCGCGACCGGCACCGAGCCGGCCGAGGGGAAGCGCTCCGAGGGGCGGGAGCGGCTGACCCGCGCCGAGCGGCTGCGCCGTGGGTTCACGGGCGCCGACGGGGCCGTGAGCGAGGGGCTGGACGGGACTCCGAGCGGGGCTTCGGGCGGTGCGTCGAGCGGGACTCCGAGCGGTACTTCGGGCGCTGGTTCGGGCTCTGCTTCGGGCGGCGCGAACGGGACGTCCAACGGTGTCTCGAACGGCGCGGCGAACGGGGTCTCGAACGGGGCCGCGAAGCCCGCCTCCAACGGTGCCTCGAACTCGTCCAGCACCGCGCCGAGGACCGAACCGAGGACCGCGTCGACGACCTCATCCGCGGCCTCTTCCAGCGCGTCCGGACCCGCGCAACGCCCCGCTTCCGGTGCCGTCCCCCCGTCCGCGCCCGCCGCTCCCAACGCCCCCGGCGCGCTCACCCAACTCGCGGTCGGCGCCCACCTGCTCACGCTCGGCGGGCCCGACGGCAGCGAGGTCGTCCCGCTGCCCGCGAACGCGCGGCCGCTGCCGCGCCGCCGTTCCGTCGCGCCCCGGACCATCGGCTATCCGCCGCTCGGTCGTCAGCTCGAACTCGCGGAGATCCGCGGCCTGTTGACCCGCGGCACTTCGGTCCGCGTCGGCGGCCCCGCCGGCATCGGCCGCAGCACGCTCCTGCGCCACGTCGCGTCCGGCGACGCGGCCGGGGCGCCCGACGGCGTCGTCGTCCTGGACGGCTATCGGCGCGGCCTCGACGACCTGCTCCAGCAGTTCCACGACGCCTGCTTCGGCGGCGAGCCGCACCGCCCCACCCGCGACGCGCTGCGGGACATGCTGAGCGAGGTCGCCGCGTTGGTCGTCGTCGACGACCTCGACCTGTCGGCCGACGAACTCGCCGAACTGCTGCGCATCGCACCCGAATGTGTGTTCCTGGCGGCCTCGCCCTCCACGCCCGGCGACGGGCCGGAGCCGAGCGCGGCCGCGCGTGCCGACTCGCCGTTCTACGAGATCACCCTCGGCGGGCTGCCGCAGGAGGCTGCGTTCGCTCTGCTGGCCCGCGCTACGGGCCGCGAGCTGGACGACGAGGAACTGGCCTGGGCCGCCGCGCTGTGGTTCGAAGTCGACGGCCACCCGGGCCGGTTCGCGCAGGCCGGGGCGCTGCTGGCGCGGCTCGGCACGGCGGTGTCACGTGCCGGACGGGACTACATCGACGGGCCGCTGCCCGAACTCCCGTCGCCCGGTGAGCCCCAGCTGTTCGTACCGAGGCTGCTGCCGCTGCTGTCGAGGCCCGCGCAGCAGGTGCTTCGGCTGGGGGCGGCGCTGGAGGGCGTCCTGCCGGATCCGGCGCACCTGCCGGCCCTCACCGGGGCGGTTGACGCCAACGGTGCGGCGTCCGAACTCGTCGCCGCCGGGCTGGTGGTCGTGCAGGGCGGGCGTTACCGACTGGCCGGCGGCGTCGCCGACGAGGCCGCCGGGCTGATGCGCGGGCCGTCGTCGTGGGCGGTCGCGGCGATGCAGCACTTCACCTGGTGGGTCTCGCATCCGAGCGTGACGGCGCACGAGGTCGCCGACGAAGCTGACGTCATCCTTGCTTGCCTGCGCGAGGTAGAACGGCTCGGCAAGCCCAGCTCGGTCCGCGTCCTGGCACGGGCGGCGGCCCCGGCGTTCGCGGCGGCGCTGCGCTTCGAGGCGTGGCGGGACGCGCTGGAACTCGGCGGCGCGGCCGCGGCGGCGTCGGGTGCGGGCACCGAACAGGCCTGGTTCGTCCACGAGTCCGCCGTCCTCGCGCTGTGCACCGGGGACCTTCCGCGGGCTCGCGAGGAGGCCGTGGCGGCGTCCCGGCTGCGCGACGCCGCGGACAAGCGGGGGATAGCGGCCGACCGGCGGATCCTCGTGATGGCGGGGGAGCGGCCGGGGGCGTTCGGCGGGGAGCCGGGCGTCGTACGGGCCCCGCGCCGCGTCACGGTCTCCGGCAAGCGCGGCGCGATCACGCTCGCGGCGGCGGCCGTCCTGGTCGTCACGCTGGCCGTCGTCGTGGCGATGGGCAGCGGCGCACCCGGCAGCGGCGGCGGCGGCCCCAGCCCGAGCGACGGCGTCTCGGTCACCACCCTCAACGGCGCCCCGAACGGCGCCATCCCCGGCGCGGCCACCTCAGCCCCCGCCCCGACCGGCCCCCCAACGGCCAACCACACCGGCCCGACCCCCACGCCGACCGGCAGCATACGCAGCTCCGCCGGCACGAAGTCCCCGACCGCCACCGGCGCGTCCACCCGCCCAGCCACAGCCCCCGCACCCCCACCGGGCGAAATCCCACCCCCACCCCCCGCAGGCGGCGGCGACCCGCCCCCCGTCAGCACCCCGCCCACCAGCCCCGCCCCACCGACCAGCCACCCCCCGTCGAGCAGCCCCCCGAGCTCGTCCTCGGCAAGCCCACCGACCCCGTAACTCCGTCTACCCCGCACTCGAAGCGCGACGTGTCCAGAACTCGGGTGGTTTGGCGGCCAGGACATCCTGCGGCAATGCCGTGTCTTCGCCCTTCGCGAGGTCCCGGGCCGTCCACACGCCGCCAGGCCCTTGTTCCACCAAGCGGACAGTCGGCGCGCCTTGATCGCTCTGCGATCGTTCGACGACGATCCAGATGCGGTCCAGGGTGAGATCCCAGAACACGGTGGGTTCCTCGGCCCACTCCGCATAGCACCGCAAGTCGTGGAACAGCCCGTTGACCCAGGCGAGATCGGCGGGACCGATGGAGGTTGTCGGCTCTTTATATGTGCGCACTTCCACGCACCAATACCCCTGCTCCGGGTAGTGGGCGGCACCAGGCCAGGGGTGACCGATTGAGGCCTCGAACCGTCCGGACGCCGATGCCAACGTCGTACCGGGGAAGATCGTCCGATCCGGCAGCGATCGGCTCTGCAGCCACTTGGGCGAAGGCGCGTGCGACGGCTCGGCTTGGCCGCCCGAGCAAGACACGGCGCCGAACGTCGTCGCAACCGCAGCCAACACGGCCGTGCTTCTGGTCAGTTGCCGACACCGAGAAGCATCCCGCTCGCTGAGGCGCCTCATGGCGTGCCGGTCAGGTGCGTCGGAGCGGCAGACCAGCCGGGGCGCGTGGTGAAGGCGTCAGCTGTCGCCCCTTCACGAATCCACGACGGAAGCTCGTTGTCCTCGGCCGGGGAGAAGACCGGTTCGGCCCAGTTCGCATCAGGCTGTGGTGCGAGCCGACGAATTTCGCTGCGGCCACCCGTGTAGCGCGAGTGCTGGACGAGGATCCACACCTGGTCGGTGCCTCGGTCCCATGTTGCGCCGGCCAGATCGTCGCCGTACCAGCGGGAGTCACGGTGGACGACCTTGCCGATGGCCCCCTGCTTATCGGAACGCGGCGTATACGTCCGGACGACGAACTGCCAGAGCTTGTTCCGGGGATGCTCCGGGTCGGGCCGCGTGTCGACCGTCAGGACGAAACGATCGAACGGTGACCGGACGTAGCGCTCAGGAGACGCCATTCCGCCGATGTGGTCGTCGATTCGACTGGTCGGATCACTGGACGACGTGTGTGCCGCGGTGGGCCACGACGGCGAATCCGCCGGATCGCCGGTGCCGCGAGGCGCCGCGCAACCGACCATACTTGATGCTGTAAGTACGAAGGCCGCGGCCCACAGAGCCGAACACCGCACCGTGCTGTCGCTGTTCATCGCTTTCCGGGGGCGCTTGTCACGCTCTTGATCGTCTTGCCGTCGGCATCGATGACGACCTGTGCGTCCCGTGGCCACGTTATGTGGAGATCGTATCCTTCCGCCTGGCCGGCGGAGACGAATTTGGCGACCTTGGCCTCCCACGAGTCGGAGGGGTAAAGGAGGTTGGGGTCGACTATGTCGTTGAACGTCAGATCGGCGGTGATGGTGACGATGTAGTCGCCGTTGCCGCGGGCCACCGTGGTGTGTCCGGGAATTCCTCGTCGCCGCTCATCAGCCGAGGGCCTGGGGTATGGGATTCACCGGCACGGCAGGGACCGACGCCGCAGGCTTCGGCGGCGCGTCGATGACGCCTTGCTCGGCGGCCCCGCGGCCGGTGCGAATCGGGCCTGTGTCCTTGAGGGCCTGCAGCGCGCTGTCTGCGGCTGTCGCCGCAGTGTTCAGCCGAGTGACCAATTGATCGAGCCAGGCCAGGCTTACACGAAACTGTTCCGACATCCGTTCCCCCGAACCGTGTCGTTGGCATGCGTTGCCGGACGATACCAGGGGGCGGCCCGGCCCAGGGATGCGCCGGGAAGTGGACGGATTCGTTCAGGTCAGCAGGGGTCGACGAGGGTCTTCACGTCGGCTGCGGTGAGGACCCAGACGTCGGGGACGTAGCCGGTGTTGCCGCCGGGGGTGGTCACCTTGTCCCAGAGGTTGGACTGCATGCCGCGGCCGTACACCTGGGGGCCGGTGGTGTGGCAGACCAGCGTGACCGCGTTGTCGTACCCGAGCTTCGCCACGACGCCGGCCTCCTGGCTGGGCTTGTCGCGGACGATGAGGCCGTACGTCTGACGGGTGTACGCGGTTTTGCCGACGGGAGAGTGCTTGCCGCCGGTCGCGGGAGCCGCACCGGACTTGCCGGCGTCGGGGCTCTCCGGCGCGCGGTCCGCCTGACCGTCGGGGGCCGGCTCGCCCGAGGGTGTGCCGGAGGGGGACGGGCTCCCGGACGCGCCGGCGTGCTTCGCCGGCGTACCGCCGTTGCTGGACGTGAGCACCACGATCACGACCACCACGCACAGCACGAGCACCACGACCATGCCGAACGACGGACGCAGCCCGCCCCCGGTACCCGGCGCGGACTCCCCGCCGCCGGTCGGTTTGCGGCGCAACTGCGAGCGCACCCAGTCCCACGCGGAAGGCGCGTCACCCGCCACGACCCATCCCCCTCGGAGCTCATCCCGTCGACCGGAATCAAGGCTACCTACCTGCGGAGACGACAGGACGGGCAAACGTGGTGATCTATCCCGAAGTTGCGGTGTGGAAGACGTGTTTGATCTTTTCGGTTGGCTAGACTCGCGGAACGGCACGGAACCGTGCCGGGTAAGGCTTCCACGGGGGAGGCGGACGAAGTGGCGTTGCTGCCGGAGGACCAGGCCGCGGTACGGCAGATGAAGGTCGACCTGGAGTCGCTCAAACAGTTCGAGACCGACATCCTCAAGGTCCTCGACGAGTTGACCGATAGCAAAGCGACCGACCCGGTTCAGGGTCTGGTGCAGTTCACGAACTACGGGACCGGGTTCAACGAGGCCACCGCCGTCGGGTGGGGAACCTATGGCGTCGTCGAGAACTTGAAGCGGCTCTCGACGGTCCTGCACAAGCAGATCGAGGCGATGGCGTTGTCCATCCAGATCGCGCAGGCCACGACCGCGGAGGCCGAGGAGACGAACAAGATCAAGCTCAGTCAGATCTTCGGGGACCTGGGGATGCGGCCGAAGAGCCCGGCCGCCGACGCGCCGAAGCCTCAGCCGGGCGTCGCCGACGTCGCGGGCACCGACTAAACGACTGAGCGACGGGGGAGCGACAGTGACCGGGGAACAGACGGACTTCACGCAGTACAGCCACGCGCAGATGGTCGGCATGCTCGCGCCGGCGAAGGGCACCAACATCGTCGAGGCCGGACAGCGGATCGTGCGTGTCAGCGAGGCGATCCGATACGCCGCTGCGGCTCTGAAGAGCAAGACCGAGACCGTGCAGTGGGACGGCCAGGCCGCCAACGACTTCCGGACGTGGAGCGACCAGCTGGTGGCGTCCACCCAGCAGTTGGCCGAGTACGCCCACGCGTCAGGTAACGCGTTGCAGGTCGTGGGGAACAAGGTCGCAAGTACACACTTGCCGCCGGTCCCGGCGGGCGCGCAGGCGACTTTGACGGCGCTGCAGCAGGACCCGAAGGCCGGTGCGGAGATCAACCCGACGACCGGTAAGTCGGCGATGCAGGAAGCGCTGGACAGCGTCAACGGGCCGCACCAGGAAGCGGCCGCGCAGATGCGGGCGCTGGCCGCGACGTACAGCGCGACGACGCAGGACATGGCGGGGCTGAGGGCACCGGACTTCAAGGACCCGGTGAACATGTACGACGTCCGACCGCAGATCCGTGAGGACGAGAACAACTACGGTGCCGCGGCCGGCCTTGTCGGTGCCGCAGCCGTCGGAGCGCTGGCCGGCCAAGGCGGCCTCCACGGCGGAGCCGGCGGGCGGGTCGCCTCTGTATCCGGCATGGGCGCGGCACCTCCGCCCGCCTGGCCGCCTGCCGCACCGGCCGGTGTCCCGTCGGTGGTGGCCCCGACCCCGCATCCCGGAGCGTCCGGATCGGCCGGGAACCTGTTGGGGTACAACGCACCGGGCAATCCGTCTGCTCCGGCCCCGACCGCTCCTGTGCAAGGCGTGAATCGCGGTCTCCCGGCGACGGTGAGCGGAACACCCGGGCCGCTGCCCGGGATTTCGGGAGGGAACGTCCGCACCGGTGGTTCGGGTCCCGGTGAAACCGGGGTGTTGCCGGGGCGCGGCGGTGGCAAGGTTGGCGGTTCGACCTCAGTGAGCAGCGGTTCGGGCTCGGTCAAGGGTGCTCAGCCGGCGTCCGGCGCGTCGCGTGAGGGTATGCCCGCGGGCGGAGTCGGACTCCGAGGCGGCGGCATCGAGGGCGGTCGGCCCCGGACCGGGGCAGTGGCCGCCGAAGGCGGGGCCGTTGCCGGGGGCGGGCGTCCGCCGGGCGCGATCGGCGGGGGCGGTGCCGCAGGAGCGGCGGGCTCCGGCGGGGCCCGCGGCCGCGGCGGCGCCGGGAACCACGGGACGCCGAGTGTCGCCGGAGGCGTCGTCGGGGGAACGCCGCGGAGCAGCGTCGGCCACGGCTTCTCACCGGGCGGCGCGGGGCTTGGCGGTAGCCGCGTCGGCATGATTCGTCCCGGCGCGAACGAGCCGGAGGAGGAACGCAGGCGGCGCAGCCGCGAGCGGGCCGACTACCTCGAAGAGGACGAAGAGACCTGGGGCGGCCGGAACCCCGGCACCGTACCGCCGGTGATCGGCTGAAGGGGATGCTTGTGCGCGGGAAGAGGGCATTGCTGGGAGGCGGCCTCGCCAGCCTGATGCTGTCGGTCGTGACGGCGGTGGCCGCGACGCCCGCCAACGCGCTGCTGGAACCTATCCGTCCCGCGCAGTGGCACCTCAACTCCTGGAAGATCGAGGAGGCTTGGCAGCTCTCCAAGGGCGACGGCATCACCGTTGCCGTGATCGACTCAGGCGTCAAAGCGGATCATCCGGATCTGGAAGGTCAGGTCCTTCCGGGGCCGGGACAGGGCGACACAAATGGACACGGCACCGGGATGGCCAGCAACATCGCAGCCACCGGCCGAGGCAATGGAGGCACCGGTGCTGTCGGGGTGGCGCCCAGCGCGAAGATCCTGTCGCTGAAGAACGGTGCAGGGGCTAGTACGGCCAAGGACGACGCGGCCGCGATCCGTGTCGCGGCCGATTCTCCGGCGCAGATCATCAGCATGTCCTTCGCTGGCGGGTTCAACGATGACGAGGCGGCCGCGGTGCAGTATGCGCTGAGCCGCGGCAAGCTCCTCGTCGCCGGGGCAGGCAACGCCAGCGAGCAAGTCTCCCCACGCAGCTACCCGGCGGCGTACCCCGGCGTGCTTGGTGTGGGTGCATACGACCAGGCGGGTAACGCCTGGTCCGGGGAGACTCAGGGGGACTGGATCTCTCTGGCCGCCCCTGGCGTCGACATTGTCGGAGCCTGCATCGGTCCCACCGGCTACTGCAAGAGCTCGGGAACGTCCGACGCGACCTCCCTCACCGCAGGCGTCGCAGCCCTCGTATGGTCCGCGCATCGAGACTGGACCGCCAACCAGGTCATCAAAGTCCTCATCGACTCCGCGAACAAACCGCAAGGTGCTGTCCCGAACAACGCGCTCGGCTACGGCAACGTCTCCCCCCGCAAGGCCCTCCAATGGACCGGCGACCCCGGTCCCGCCGACGTGAACCCGCTCGTCGGCAAGCGCGGTGACCAGCCCAGGGCCGCCGCCGCGCCGTCAGGCGCCCCGCAGCAGTCGGCGGCGCCCGCACCCGCGGGGAGCCCGCCGCCGGCCGCTGCCCCCGCTGACAAGAAGGGCGACGGCTCCAACACCACCCTCATCATCGGCGTCGCCGTCGGTGGTGTGCTCGTACTCGCTGTCGTCGTAGGCCTGTTCGTCCGGTCGCGGCGCCGTCGGCAGGGTCCGCCGAGTGGGCCCGGGGCCGGGTCGGGGCCGCCGTCCGCGTACCCGGCCGCGCCGTATCAGCCACAGGGGCCGTACCCGCAGCAACAGCCGTACGGCACCCCCCAGCCGCCCCCGTACGCCAACGGTGCTGGCCCCGTCCCGCCGCTGCAGGGTCCTCCGCCGCCCGGGTTCCCCGATCAGTTCCGGCGCTGAAACGACGACGACGCCGCCCCCTTCCCGGGGCGGCGTCGTCGATTCGCGCGGTCGCGGTCTCGTCTAGAACAGCTTCAGCTTGTCGTCCTCGACGCCCCGCAGCGCGTCGTAGTCCAGGACGACGCAGCCGATGCCGCGGTCGGTCGCCAGCACCTTCGCCTGCGGCTTGATCTCCTGCGCCGCGAAGATGCCCTTGACCGGGGCCAGCAGCGGGTCGCGGTTGAGGAGCTCGAGGTAGCGGGTGAGCTGTTCGACGCCGTCGATCTCGCCGCGCCGCTTGATCTCGACGGCGACGGTGCCGCCGTCGGAGTCGCGGCACAGGATGTCGACGGGGCCGATGGCCGTCGGGTACTCGCGTCGGACGAGGGTCCAGCCGTCACCGAGCGTGGTGATCCGGTCGGCGAGCAGCTCCTGCAGGTGCGCCTCGACGCCGTCCTTGACCAGGCCGGGGTCGACGCCGAGCTCGTGGGACGAGTCGTGCAGTGTCTCCTCGATGGAGATGATCAGCTTCTCGCCGGCCTTGTTGACGACCGTCCAGACGTCGCCCTCCTCCTTGAGGGAGCACGGCGGGCTCATCCAGTTGAGCGGCTTGTACGCACGGTCGTCGGCGTGGATGGACACGCTTCCGTCGGCCTTGACCATGATCAGGCGCTGGGCGGAGGGCAGGTGGGCGGAGAGCCGTCCCGCGTAGTCGACGGTGCAGCGGGCGATGACGAGACGCATGGGGACCAGCCTAACCGCCCCACTGACAACGCCTGCCCCACCGTCCGGGACTCACGTGACGGTGCTTCCCGGGCTGGGCCTGAGCTCCTCTGCGGGGAACCTGGCACAGGGCAGCGCCACGGTGAAGGTGACGCGCTTGTAGTCCGGCACCACCTCGACGTCGACCCAGAACGTGTTGTCGGGCCCGTATGCGGTGAGTATGGCCGAGTGGGTGTCCGTCGTGTATCTGAAGTTCGAGACGTCCCATCCGGGCCAGCCGCCGAGCAGCTCTCTGATGCGTTCGACGGCCGGATTGAGCCGGTCGGGGGCGACGTCGTCCCAGTTCCAGATGTGCCGCAGTTTGTACAGCCCGGGGATCGCGTCTCCGTTGCTGTCGTCGCAGTCGCTCTTGGCGAACGCCCAGAAGCCTTCCTTGCCGCCGTTCATCTGCGCCGCGTCGAACAGCCTTGCCGACAACCCGGCCAGCCGGTTCCTCGCTTCCTCGTAGCCGAGAACCTCCAATTTCCTGCCTTTCCAGGTGTCCGGGGTTCCGCCGCTCCGGCGCGTGTCGCACCCGGCTGTGAGGAGTGCCGCGAGACACACCGCTGCGGTGATCGCCGCGACCGCGCGGAAGCGCGCTCTCACGGAGGTGTTCCCCACTTGAGACTGACGCTGGAGTAGTGCTGCGTGACGATCTTGGCGATGTTCATCCGGGATTCGTTTTCGTCCATGTACTCGAAATGCCCGTGCGCGCCGTCGGTTCGGAAGCGGTTGGCGCCGAACGACGTGTCGGAGGGAATGAGGTCGGCGCCGTGCCCGCCGTGCGTCATCCGACCCAAGCTGGACACCAGGTCGTCGCCGTCCGCGAGTGCCGACCAGACGTGTCCTGGCGGCATGCCCAGTCCGGAAGCGTCGTCCACGTGCATCCCCGGGCTGCCGACCGCGACGATGTCCTGCACCGGGAGCGGATGGCCCTGGGAGGCGACGCCGACGGCGGTGGATCCGATGCTGTGGCCGATGACCGTGGTGTGGGCGGGAGGGCCCTGGTGCGACGCGTTGACGCCGTCGACGAACTGCCGCAGTGGTGGGGCGACGCCGTCCACCGAGCCTCGAGGTGCGGACTGTACGACGTTGTCGGGCATGTCGTGGCCGAGCCACATGACGGTCGAGACGGCATCGGGACCCGCGAACTTCTGAGTGTCCATCCACAGGTCACGCGTCCTGTCGATGCTCTCGTCGATTTTCGGCAGGTTGACGCCTGTACCGGGAACGTAGACGGCGGTGTGCTGCGACGTGTCGGGGTTGCCGATGGCGACCACGGCCGTGCCGTCCTCGTGGTACGTCTCGGGGCTGAAGTCGAGGAGGAATGCCGGTGGTATGTAGGTGCCTTCGTGGCCCTTGATGTCCTCTTGCGAGTCGAGCTTGCTTTCCAAGGACGTGATGCCCTCCATCCGGTGCTTGGCGTCCTGAAGCTCGTGCGCCCACCTCTCCCAGGTCTTGGAGCTCTTGTACTTGTCGAATTTCGCCTGCGCGTCGTCTAGTTCCTTCTGCGCCTGCACCTTGGCCTCCTTCAGCGCGATCCTGTTGGCGCGGTCGCGAACGTCGGAGGGCAGGCCGTTCGTGTGTCCGATCTCCTGCGGCGCCAGGGCCAGGTACTGCTGCCTCTGTGTGTCGGTCAGCCCGTTCCACCACGCGGCCGCCGCCTGCGGATTGTTCTTCGGGATGGCGGCGAGATCGACGCCTGCCGGACCCGCGACGGCCGTCGTGTCCGCGGCCAGGTCCTGCCAGCTCGCCAAGGTCGTGTCGTTTCGCGCCGCGACGTCGAGTTTGGCGAGTGCGCCCGCGAGGCTGTTGTCTGCGTCGTTGGCGCGCTTCATGATCGCGCTGATGGACGCCTGCAACCGCGCGGCCCCGTCGGCCATAGCGTGGTTCTCGGCCACGACGGCGTTGACGTCCTCCGGCAACGCCCCTGGCGATGAACGCATTTGCTCGAACAACACGTCGCCGTTCTCCGTCACGAAGAACTTCCCGGCGGCCTGGTCCAGCAGCGGTCGCAGGTCTCGTTGGCACTGGTCGAGTGTGCTGGACGCCCGTTCGAGTGCGGTGAAGACCAGCCGGGCCTCGGCGGCGGCCAGGCGCAGGTCGTCGTCGAGGCGGTCGAGGTTGCGGTACGCGGCGTCGGCGTCCTGCCCCAGCCAGGCCGACGCCCGGAGTTTGGCGGCAACGCCCTTGGCGGCGTCCGCCTCGGCGGTGTCCAGTGCCGTGACCAGCAGGTGCCACTTGTGGACGGCGTCGCCGAGCACCAGCAGTCTGGCGTCCCGGAGTTGGTAGACGTTCACCATCGCTAGTACCAGCCCCGCCCGTCGCCTGACGGGACCGGCTTCGCGTCTTCCAGCAACTGCCGTGCCCTCGCGTCGGCGTCCTCGTGGGCCTTGGCGGTGCCGTCGAGATTGTCTCCGGCGCCGCGGTAGCCGGTGCTGATGAAGCGGATCTGGTTGGCCCAGTGGTCGGCGATGCCAGCCAGCGCACCCGCGATGGCGAACCCTGCGAGCGCGCCCCCGACTTCCTGGCTTGCCGAAGCCATGTTGTCGGTCGGATAGGTAAGGGCCTCAGCCACGGCATGGGCGTTGCCGGCGGACTCGCGCAAGACGGGTGTGTTGACGTGGATGTTCGGTTCCCCCATGACGCTATCCCCCGTAATAGCGGCGATCGTCGAACCCGATGCAACCGGAACATAACATCCGTTCGGATGGCGCGTTTCGGCATTCTCGGACTGTTCACATCTGGAGGGCGTGAATCCGCAACACCGCACACCCATACGTCCGTTCGGTTGTGCGCTAGGCTTCCCGGCCACGGACACGGGGGAGGTGCCGGTTGGGAGGTCTCGAGCCGACGGACGGCGACGGCGGGTCCGCGTCCACCGCCGCGCCTGCTGCCGCTCCGTTGCCCGCTCCCGCCGAGGAGTCACTTGGCGGATGCCTGCTCTGGCTGCTCGTCTTCGCCGCCGCCGTGGCGTTGCCCTGGTGGAGCTGGGACGCCACGCATGACCGCGATCACGAGCGGATACGTGTGGACACCGTCTCTCCCGCGCGCGTTCCGCAGCAGCTGTGCGGTGGTGGCGTGGAGCCTGCGGACGTGTCCGTCCTGGTGGCCATGCGGGCCGCCAAGGAGGTGGTCGTGCGAGCCGAGCATCTGCCCAGTGCCGACGACCGCGGGTTCCGGTGCGACATCGACGGGGCCTATCTGCTCCGGGTCGAGGTGCGCCCCGTCGCCGACGTCGATCCGGCGACGACGATGTTGGATACGGATCCGACGCCCGGCACAGTGCCTGGCGGCTACCAGGCCGGCCTTGCCGCGGAGAGCGCTGCGTGGGTTGCTGTGTCGTGTCCCGAACTGGGAAGTGACCAGGGGCTCTTCGCTCGGGCGGCGTTGGTCGACGGGTACGGGGCGCCGGTCAACCGGCTTGCGGGCGATTTCCAGGACGACGAGCGGGTCGAGCTCGCCCGGTTGGCCGCGCACGCGCTCCGCAACGTCGCGGCGCGGGCGGGGTGTCCGAGCGCGGCCGGCGCTCCTGACCCGGTCGTGCCCGCCGAGCCGCCCGCGTTCGAACGCAAGGGCCTCGCACCGGACGCGATCTGCGGAGAGGTGCTCCCGGCGCTGCCTCCTGTGTCCGCCACCGCCGCCGGCTCCGATGCCGGGAAGGTCTGGGGTCCGCCCGGGGCAGGCATGCAGCAATGCGGCCTCCGGAGGGTCTTCACGTACGGCAAGGGCTGGGGCTCGCACGTGATCAGCACGTATCGAGGCCCGCTGGTCGGCTTGGGGGCATCGTCCACAGGCGTGACGCAGCCTCTCAACAGCTACGGGACCACCCGCATACAGGAGTTCCGCGCCGAAGCCCGGTGCGGCACTGAGCGGGTCACCTGGCTGTCGGGTCTCGTCTCGAACATTGACAACGGCGCACCGAACGGCCCCGAGGTCGCCGAACGCCGCGCCGAACTGCGGCGCCAGTTCGACGCGTTCATCGACCTCAATGTGCGCCGGAACGGGTGCGTCGTCCTGTCCGAGGGGGGTGAGCGCCCGTGACCGAGCAGCCCGCGACGGCCACGCGGTGGCGCCGGGGCCTGAACCGCGTCTGGCTGCGCCACGGCCCCGCGACGCGCTTCCTCATCGTCGTCTGCACGCTGTCGCTGGTCGCCGCCGCGGCCCTGTGGACGCGCGATCTCGTCGCGGAGGCGAGCGTGCCGGACACCGTGTGCGACGGCTTGATCCGCACCGACGACGTAGAGGGTGTCGGATCCGCGCGTACCGTTCATCCGTTCATGCGGCGTGAGCGGCGCCCGGGGTCGCCCGAAGTCGAGTGCAGCGTCGGTGCGTTGGTGCTGTCCGCCTACGTTCTGCCGAGGGCCGCGGGCGTCGTGCGCGACGTGACGTCGGCGATGTGGGTCGGCGCCGCGCCGGTCGGTCCCGGGATCCAGGGAGTGACGGCCCGGAGCGCCGCATGGCTCGTGTTGCCGTGCCCGCAAATCGCGGATGGAGCACCGTTGTTCGTATCCCTTCAGGCGACTCCCGGGAGTGGGCACAACAGCGGTGGCTTCCAGCGGACGCTGTTGGCGAAGGCGCTGGTACGCGCCGCGCGCGTCATCGGAGAGCGAGCCGGCTGCGGCGGTCCGCGTCTTCCGGACGCCGTCGTTCCGCCGGCACCGAAACCGGCTCCGCAGGTGGGTGGCCAGCCGCTCGGCAACGGCGAGGACCTCTTCACGTTTACGTGGCGGGTCTGGGCGGACACCCGCAAGCCGCTGCCGTCGGGCCCGGTCTGCGGTGTCCCGGCGCAGGCGCTGCCGTCGACCGGCGGGGATCCGCCCACCTCGTACGCGGAAGGCCCCGGCGGAGGCGTGCTGTACACCTGCACCATCTACGCCGGCGGCACCAACACACTCGACAGCGCCCGATTTACGGTGCTGCGCGGCGATCTCGTCCGTTACGTGAAGGACCCGTACGGCAGCCCGCTCGGCACCGGTCCGGACAGCGGCCGCCTGCAGAGCGACTCGGCGTGGGTCACCGGGACCTGTGGCGGTGCCCCGGTGCTCTTCTCCCTCAAGAACGGATTCCGCACCTACACGGACCGGAGCGCCGAGACCGAGAGGGCCTTCCGCGCCTTCGTCGCCGACTACACCGCGCGCGAGCACTGCACCGCGGATCTCTAGACCGAGGATCTCCGGGACCGCAGATCTCTGGACCGCGGATCTCCAGCGTCCGGGCACAGGCCTGGTACTTCCCGCACACGCTGGCATACCGTGAGTCAGTTCCCGTACTGCTCAAGCCAGTTGGGAGAGGAGTCCGTCATGTCGCTGGATGTGCCGCCGGAGCTGCTTGCGCAGGCCGAGGCCGGCGAGGTGGATGAAGCGGAATTCGTCGAGTGCATACGCGCGTCGCTGCCCTACGCGTGGGAGCTGGTCGCCGAGTTGGTGGCGCGGCTGGAGGTCGACGGCGGGGAGTTCGCGGACAACCAGGTGCCGCCGCCGGACGAGCAGGCGCGCGGGCAGTTGCTGCGGGCGCTGGCCAGTGACGCGATCCGGGGGGCGTTGGAGCGCCACCACGGGGTGACGCTGGCGTTCCAGAACTGCCATCGGGTCGCGGTGTTCCCGAAGGGGGCGCGCGGGTCGGCGCGGCACGCGGCGTTCACGTCGGTGCGCGGGCAGTTGCTGAACCAGTCGCCCGTACTGCGGGACTGCTGACCGGGGCGAACGCCGACCCCCGCGCCATCCCGCTGAACCACGTTCAACAACCCGGGCCGGGCCTGTTGCCACCAGGTCCGGCCTGCGGTTTGCTGTGCTGAGCGAGCGTTAGAGAACCGCGTGGCCGGCGGCCGCGCCCCCTGCACTGAGCACCTGCGTACGGCACCTCTTCCACCTCTCCAGGGGAGCCCATGGGTATCACTCAGCCTCTGCACCGCATGGCACAGCAAGACCCCGGCCGGACCGCGCTCGTCGAGGGCGCGATCACGGTCACGTACGGGGAGTTCTACGAGCGGACCGCCCACGCGGCAGGCGCTCTCCGGGAGATCGGCGCCGGTGACGGCGCCCGCGTCGCGGTCCTGTCGCTCAACTCGGTGCGCTACCTGGAGGTGCTCGCGGGCACGATCTGGGCGGGCGGCGTCGTCAACCCGGTCAACATCAGGTGGAGTCCGCAGGAGATCGCGTACTCGCTCGACGACTCGCAGACCGAAATCCTTTTCGTGGACGATGTGTTCGCCGCGATGGTGCCCAAACTGCGCGAGCTCGGCGAACACCCGCTCACCGTCGTGCACTTCGGCGCCGGCCCGACGCCCGGCGACATGCTCGGGTACGACGACCTGCTCGCCGCCGCGGCGCCGGTCCCCGACGCGGGCCGCACCGGCTCCGACCTGGCCGGCATCTTCTACACCGGCGGCACGACGGGCTTCCCCAAGGGCGTCATGCTCAGCCACACCAACCTGCTCACGTCCGCGCTCGGCGGCCTGGTCGCGACCGGCTCGCTGCGAGAGGGCGAGGACGCGTGCGCGGTGTACGCGGCGCCGATGTTCCACATCGCGGGCTTCGGCACGTGGCTGATGACGACGATGATGGGCCTCCGCTCCGTCGTTCTCCCGTTCTTCGAGCCGAGGGCGGTCCTGGAAGCGGTGCAGGAGCAGCGGGCGACGGAGCTGTTCCTCGTCCCGACGATGATTCAGATGGTGCTGGACCACCCGGACTTCGAGAAGTACGACACCTCGTCGCTGCGGTTCCTCACCTACGGCGCCTCGCCGATCAGCGACGCGCTGTTGCAGCGCACGCTCGCCGCGCTGCCCGGGACGCAGCTGTGCCAGGCGTACGGCCAGACTGAACTGTCGCCGCTGGCAACCCTGTTGATGCCCGAGGACCACGCTCACCCGGAGCGGCTGCGCTCGGCCGGGCGTCCGCTGCCGCACACCCACGTGCGGATCGTCGGGCCGGACGACAACGAACTGCCGCGCGGCGGCGTCGGCGAGATCGTCGCGTGCGGCGACAACATGATGCTCGGCTACTGGAACCGGCCCGAGGAGAGCGCGGCGGCCCTGCGCGGCGGCTACATGCACACGGGCGACCTCGGGTTCATGGACGACGACGGCTTCGTCACCGTCGTCGACCGGCTCAAGGACATGATCGTGACCGGTGCCGAGAACGTGTACTCGGCCGAGGTGGAGAACGCGGTCGGCGCACACCCGGGCGTCGCGACCTGCGCGGTGATCGGCGTACCCGACGAGCAGTGGGGCGAGCGGGTCCACGCCATCGTCGTGCCGCACCAGGGCGTCGAGCTGACGGCGCAGCAGATCCGGGACCACGCACACACGCTCATCGCGGGGTACAAGTGCCCGCGTTCGGTCGAGTTCGTCACCGAACTCCCGCTCACGGCGGCCGGGAAGGTCGCCAAGAACATCCTGCGCGAACGCGTACGCGACGCCGCCGACACCACCCCCGTCCCCGACGCAGACGCAGACGCAGACGCAGACGCAGACGCCGACGCCGACGCGCAGTCAGACGCCCATGCCGCCCCGAAGGAGGGGAGCACCCCATGACCGCATCCGTCGAAAGCCCCGCGGCCGGCAGCACGGCGCGCGAGACGTTCGCGTCGCTCAACCCGGCGACCGGCGAGGAGATCGCCCGCTACCCGGTCCACACCGCCGAGGAGGTCGGCGAGGCGGTCGCGCGCGCCCGGGTCGGCGCGGCGTGGTGGTCGGCGCTGTCGCCCGGCGAGCGCAAGCGGCGGCTCGGCGCGTGGGCGGGCGTCATCGCACGCGAACGCGAGGCGCTGTGCCGGCTGATGCACGAGGAGAACGGCAAGCCGCGCGACGACGCGTTTCTCGAAGTCCTGCTCTCCCTCGAGCAGTTGACGTGGGCGGCCGGGCACGCGGGGCGGGTGCTGCGCCGCCGCCGGGTGTCCAGCGGCATGGCGATGGCGAACCAGGCGGCCAGCGTCGAGTACGTCCCGCTCGGTGTCGTCGGCGTCGTCGGGCCTTGGAACTACCCGATGTTCACCCCGATGGGCTCGATCGGGTACGCGCTCGCGGCGGGCAACGCCGTCGTGTTCAAGCCCAGCGAGTACACCCCGGGCGTCGGGGTCTGGCTCGCCGACGCGTTCGCCCGCGCCAACCCGGACGCCACGTCCGGCGTCTTCGAGGTCGTCACCGGCCTCGGCGCGACGGGGGCGGCCCTGTGCGCGTCCGGCGTCGACAAGATCGCCTTCACGGGCTCGGCCCGCACCGGCCGCAAGGTGATGGCGGCGTGCGCTGAGAACCTCACGCCGGTGCTGATGGAGTGCGGCGGCAAGGACGCCCTGATCGTCGCCGACGGCGCGGACATCAAAGCGGCGGTCGACGGGACGCTGTGGGGCGCGATGGCCAACTCGGGCCAGACGTGCGTCGGCATCGAACGCGTCTACGTAGTCAAAGGCCTCGAGACCGCCTTCCTCACCGAACTGAAGTCGGCAGCAGCCAAACTGAAGACCGGCTCCGCGCACCCCGACCGCGTCTACGGCCCGATGACCATGCCGTCCCAGGTCGACGTCGTCCGCCGCCACGTCGAGGACGCCGTCGCCAAGGGCGCCACAGCGGTCGTCGGCGGCGTCGACTCCATCAAGGAGCCGTTCATCGACCCGATCGTCCTCGTCGACGCCCCCGAGGACAGCGCGGCCGTCTGCGAGGAGACCTTCGGCCCGACCGTGACCGTCCGCACCGTCGCCGACGTCGACGAGGCCGTCGCCCTCGCCAACGCCACCCCCTACGGCCTCGCCGCCTCCGTCTACGCCGGCGGCGCCCGCCGAGGCATCGACATCGCCCGCCGCCTCCGCACCGGCATGGTCTCCGTCAACGCCGTCATCGCCTACGCCGGCATCCCCGCCCTCCCCTTCGGCGGCGTAGGCGAAAGCGGCTTCGGCCGCACCCACGGCGCCGACGGCCTCAAGGAGTTCACCCGCGCCCAATCCGTCACCCGCAAACGCTTCAACGCCCCCCTCGACCCCACCACCTTCAACCGCAGCCAATCCACCATGAAGTTCCTCGACCGCTACGTAGCCACCAAGTTCGGCCGCAAGTAACCCCCAGGCCGGGCCCGAACTCCCGGGTCCGGCCCCGAACCGGGGTGGAGCCCGGCCGCAAGGCCTCCCTCAGCCGTCCGCAGGCCCGAGCCAATCATGACCGGTATCGGAATGGTCTGTTCCGATGGTCCTGATTTCTTGCGGTCTTCTCGCTCAACCGACTAGCGTGCGGGCTCCCACGCGGCGCGTGGGAGCCGCGCATCGGGGGATGCGCGGGAGCGGGGGCTCATGGACGAGATGGAACGTATTCACCGCGCGCTCAACCCGTCGTTGTACGCAAACGGTGCGGCGGAGGCGTCGCCGTCCCGATTGCTGAGCGCGACGGCTCCGGGCGGCGCGGGCGCCGTGAAGGTGACACCGGATCAACTGGACACCGCTGCCAAGGCGGTTGACTCGACCGCCGAGTCGCTGAAACGGAACACGAACGGTTCCCGGGACCAGATCACCGCCGCGGCCAAAGGGATCGACGGCTGGGAAACGGCGCGTGCGCTGGGATACCTCGGAGAGACCTGGGAGCACCAGGTCGACAGCCTCTTCAAAGCGCTGATGCAGGGCTTCTCCAACCTGGAGCAGGTTGCCCGCAACTACAGGCAGGCCGAAGAGCGCGTCAAGAAGCAGATCAAGCAGGCCGGAGGCTGATCGCCGATGTCGGATCTGTCTGTCGCTGCCGTGATCAACGCAAAGCTGATGGACCTCGATGCCACCGCGGCGGCCTTCGAGAGGATGACGCAGTCCTTCGTCGTCATGCGGGATGAATTCCGCGCGTCGGTGACTGACGCACTGCAGGCGTTCTGGCAGGGAGAGGCCAGCACGGAGGCGCACGAGCGTCTCGGTCTGGCACAGACCCAACTGGAGGCAGCAGCCGTCGAGGCGGCCGCGATCGCGGGTCAACTGCGCACCGCACACTCGGATTTCACGGCGGCCCAGCGAGACCTGCAGAACGCTCTGAACGCTGTCTCGGCCGAGGGCATGACCTGGGAACAGGAGCCGAGCATCGGCCAGTGGATGCAGGGCGGGATCAACGTCTCATGGCCGCCGTCGCCCGCCGGCGAGGCGATGAACGACGCGGCGTGGGAGCACACCCAGCAGACCAGGGAAGCCACGGCCAGACGTCTGTCCCAGGACACGTGCCGCGGCCGCGGATCAGAGCGCGGCTCAGGCGCTCACCCGGGACGTCGGCGGCAGCGATGAACGGTTCAACGCGACTCCGTCGGCGGACCCGTTCAAGGACGCCCCGCGCACGACGGACCTGCTGAAGCGGATGCCGAACCTCAGCCCGGCCGAACGCGCCGAACTGGAAGCGCTGCTCAAGGCGAACGAGGGCAACGACCTCTTCGCCGAGAGCGTCATGACGGCGATCTGCCCCACGAAGCTCCTCTCGATCACGAAGGAGCTCGAACCCGAGACAGGCATCCCCGGTCTGCAGATCGGCCGACAGCCACGTGACCAGGCGCTCATCGACCTCCTCGGAAGCACCTTGGCATCGGCGAGTCCGGCTCTTGCGAACAACCAAGGGTGGATGAACGATCTCAAACAGGCCGGACGCGGTGGCCAAAACGGAACGTTCAGCCAGCTGCTGCGGAACGGCGAGTACGACGCCAAGTTCCTCAACGATGTCGGCGGCGACATGATCGACCTGGACCGGACTACCCACACCAACGCGCTGGGTAGTGACAATCCCGCCAAGGACGGCATCGCCGGCTTGATGGTGGCCTTGAAGAACAGCCCGGACGCGGCAGCGCATTTCTTCGAGGGAGACACCGGCAAGGACCGGATCGAGTACCTGGTCGACGGGCGCCTTCCCAAGCCCCCGCACGGCCAGGGAAGTTCGTCCCACATGGATGCGCTCGGCCAGGCGCTGGTCGCCGGTAGCGTCGGCCGTACGGACGAGCACACGGTCAGCGTCCTCGAGAACACCGTGTCGGTGCTGGCGGACAAGGGTGTTGCTGATGTCCTGAAGGGCAGCGTCACGCAGATCCTGGCGGGCAACGTCGAGTCGATGCATCTCGGGTTGACGCAGGAATCCGCCCAGAAGAACACCCTGGGGCTCCCCGACCCGGGGACTGTGGCGAACATCCCCAGATCCGAGTTGAAGAGTGTCCTGGGTGACCTGGCAGACAGCCCTGGGCGAATCGCACTGCTGAAGGAGGCGGAAGAAGGGTTCGCCAAGATCACGCTCGACCGCATCACCGTGGGGCAGCCTAAGAACCCCGCGGATCCGGTTGTGATGAGTCAGGTGAATACCTTCGCGCACAAATTCGGCGAAGCCGTCGGCGTACTGGACGAGTCGGTCGCTCAGGACGTCCGCGACGCGGCGAAGGAGCGTGACGAAACCCAGGGCGACAAGTACACCCGCTACGAGCGTTGGGGCAATGCGGCCGTGTCCACCGCTACCGCATATGTGGTCTCGCGTAATCCGATCGGGGGTGTGGCTATCGGTGCGTTCGGCACCAGCGTCAGCGGGTTCGTGAGCGAGGTTCTGCAGGTCAACAAGCCGGACTCCCAGGACGTCGTCGACGCCCAGGTCGACAGGATCTACACCACAGGCATCGCCCGCGGGGAGGATCTGGTCAACGTCTGGAGCGAGTACCACCCGGAATACGGCGGCGGACCGAACACGAGCGTCGGTGACGGCTATGCGTCGATCATCCGAAAGCGGTAGGCGGTGGGTGCGATACGTAGACGTGGTGCATGGGCAGGCGCACTGGTTGTCGTGCTGGGCGTCGTCGCGGGATTGCTGGTATGGACGCGGGGGAGCGATGAGCAGGCGAAGTCGTACTGCAGCGGCTTGGTTCCGGACGAGCGGTTCAAGAGCATGGTCCCTGCCGGCGACTATCCACACGGTCGACAATCAGATCTCGTCGGCGACCCGGCGGCCGAGGTCACATGTGAGATTTCGCTGCCTGACCTCCGGCAGGTCGATGCAACGCTCGAATTCCAAGTTCGTACACGCTACTCCGACATCAAAGCGACGGATGACGCCGCGGGACTTGAGGCTCAGCTGAGCCCGGTGCAGCCGCTCGGTGCCGGTCTGGTCGGTATCGGCTCTGATCTGTTCGCCTGGGTGCGGCTGCCGGCGTGCACAGTCGGAGGACCGGAGAAGTTCGCGCGGTTGGTCGTCCGGGATCAGAAGCCCGCCGCCAAGGGAACGGACCAGTTCTACAAGTACTTCCCCGGTCGTCCGGACAACAGGGCGCGGGTCGCCGCGCTGCTTGTTGACATGGCCAACGGCGTGTACCGCATGGCGAAATGCTCCGCGGCGCCTTTGCCCGTACCGACTGTCGGCGCCCAGGCGCGGAAGACGCCGACACCGGCGAGCGGGGAAATCTGCGGATTGCCTGCGTCGCGTCCCGGCGTCCAGCCGACGGTGCCGACGGACTTTCAATGGACGGGCCGTGATCCGGCGTGGGAGGAGTGCCTGATCCGATCGCCGGGGGACCCGGATGACACGGCGCGCCTTCGGCTTTGGGTGGTCAAGGGGGAGCCGGCCCGGCTCGAAGCGGACTGGCGCCGCGAGAGCGTCACGGTCGAAGGCATGCACAAGGCCAGTCGTTTTCCCTCATCGAGTCGTCTCTACTTCGGTTCCTGCTCAGGGGTCCCAATGTTCCTGTCCGTGGAAGGTCGGGAGCTCTGGGGTGCCGAGGAGCAGATCTTTGCGGCATACGCCCAAGCCGTCGCGGAGCGGGAGGGCTGCGCGCTCGTGTGACCGCGAAGGTCCGGCGTAGGGTCGGCGGCATGTTGACTCATGGGGATGTGGTCGAGGCCGCGCGGCGGGTGGTGGGGGTTGTGCGGCCGGTGGCTGTGGCGGGGGTTGAGGGTGGGGGGTTCGGGGGCGGCGAGGTTTGGCTGGCGTTGGAATTCCTGCAGTACACAGGGTCGTTCAAGGCGCGCGGGGCGGCGAATTTCACGGCGGCGCATATTGAGCGCGGGACGATGCCCGAGGCCGGGGTCGTGATCGCGTCGGGTGGGAACGCCGGGTTGGCGTGTGCGTGGGCGGCGAAGCGGCATGGGGTGCCGGCGACGGTGTTTCTGCCGGAGACCGCTCCGCGGGTGAAGGTGGCGCGGCTGCATGATCTGGGTGCGGATGTGCGTCAGGTGGGCCGGGAGTACGCCGAGGCCGTGGTGGCCGCGCACGCGTATGCGGGGGAGACCGGGGCGCTCGAGTCGCATGCGTACGACAACCCGCTGATCGCGGCCGGGGCCGGGACTCTGCTGGAGGAGATCGCCGCCGCGGTGCCGGATCTGGACACGGTTGTTGTGGCGGTCGGGGGCGGGGGACTGTTCGCTGGTGTGGCGGCTGCGGCGCGGCGGTACGGGGTGCGGACGGTCGCCGTCGAGCCGGTGTCGTGTCGGGCGCTCAACGCCGCGGTCGAGGCGGGCCGGGTGGTTGACGTGGTGGTTGAGTCGGTGGCCGCGGACTCGCTGGGGGCGCGCCGGGTGAGTGAGGCCGCGTTGGAGTGGGCGCGGAGTGGTGATGTCGTCTCGGTGCTGGTGGACGATGCGGCGATCGTGCGGGCCCGGCGCCGGCTGTGGGACGACCGGCGCCTGGCCGTCGAGCACGCCGCCGGGGCGGCCCTCGCCGCGCTGGAGACGGGCGCCTATGTGCCCGAGCCGGGGGAGCGGGTCGCGGTGGTGCTGTGCGGGGCCAACACGGACCCCGGTGATCTCGTGGACGGGGCCGACACGAACCCCGGTGATCTCGCGCACGGCGCGTAGGCGGCGTAGGGGGCATAGAGGGGTGTAAAGGGGCGCACGGACGCGAGAGTGGGCGCGTAGGCGCGTATGGGGGAAAGATCGGCCTCCTGAGATCGCCAGAAACGGTGTATTTCAGCCCACCGTGCCCTTCACGCGTGGGCCATCCCACACAGGGCTGCCCGTGCGCGATGATCCGCCCCCTCGTACCCTCCGATATATGCCGCACACCGCACCCACCCCGGCCAAAGCCTTCGCGAAGCTCCTCGAAGGCAACCGGCGCTTTGTCGCCGGTGGGCCCGAGCACCCCAACCAGGACGCGGCGCGCCGTGCGGAGCAGGCGCCCGCGCAGACGCCGTTCGCGGTGCTGCTGGGCTGCTCCGACTCCCGCCTGGCCGCCGAGATCATCTTCGACCAGGGCCTGGGCGACCTCTTCGTGGTCCGTACGGCGGGCCACGTGCTCGGCCCCGAGGTGCTCGGCAGTGTCGAGTACGGCGCGGGCGTGCTGGGCTGCCGCCTGGTGGTCGTGCTCGGCCACGACTCGTGCGGCGCGGTGGCGGCGGCCAAGACGGCGGTCGACGAGGGCCTGCCGACGTCCGGCTACGTGCGCGACGTGGTCGAGCGGGTGACGCCGAGCATCCTGTCCGCCCGTGCGGCCGGCCTCGATGCCGACCGCGACATCATCGACGAGCACGTCCGCCTGACCGTCGACCGCATGGTCGAGCGCTCGCGGGTCCTCGCCGACCTGATCGACGAGGGCCGCGCCGCGGTCGTCGGCCTGTCGTACCAGCTGGCGGAGGGCACCGCCCGCATCGTCACCTCGCGCGGCCTCCCGGAGGACGCCCTGGCCCCGGCCGCGAGCCCGGCGGTCTGACGCCCCGAAGGCGCCACCACAGACACCACGACGCCGCCCGCACCGCCCCGGAAGGGGAAGGTGCGGGCGGCGTCGCCGTTCCGGGGCCCTGTCGCGGAGCCGCCGCGCGCGAGGACCGCCAAGTCGGCGGTGCGCGGTGGCTTTTCGTTTCCGACGGTGGCAGGCCGCACCCGCCCCGAGACGCCGCCCCGAGACGCCGCCCCGAGACGCCGCCCCGAGACGCCGCCCCGAGACGCCGCCCCCGCAGCGCCGCTGCCGGCGTGTGCTTCAATTTGAGCAACTGCTCAAAGCGTTTGCTCAAAGCAGCTGCTCAAGGGGAGAGCCATGCCTGCACCTACCGACGACACCTCTGCATCCGTACCAACCCCAAGCCTCCGCCCCGCGTCCTCGCGCGTCGCCGGGCCGCCGTCCCAGGTCAACCGGCCCGCCCGGCTGCTGGCCTGGATGGCGTTCGCCGTTCCATGTGCGCTGGTCATGTGGTGCGCCTGGGGGACCGCCTCCGACTTCCGTTCCGGCTACCTCGTCTTCCTCGTGGCCACCGCGCTGCCGCTCTGCGCCCTCGTGCACCCATTGGTCACCAAGGACCTCGGCGAGTTCCGCGACGGCACCACGGCGCTCGCGATCTTCCTGTCGCTGTACGGCTTCCTCGCGTTCCTGCTCGGGGCCTTCATCTACTTCCTGTCCGTGCCGCTGCTCGTCCTGGCGCGGTTCGCCGCGCGGCGTCCCGTCAAGGTCGCGGGGTGAATCCCCCGCCGCCGTACATGGGCAGCTTGATGTCGGCGCCGTACGAAGCGAGCTGCGCCCAAGGCCGGTTGATGCCCGCCGAGCCGAACTCGCGGACACGGGTGACCGTGTCGAGGTCGAGGACGTCCACGAGGATCTCCTCGCCCGGTCCCGCCTGCTGGCGGACGATGCCTTCCGGGTCGACGATCGCGCTCTGTCCGACGCCGGCCGGGTCGGCGGCGTTGAGGTTCACCACGTAGACCTGGTTGGTCCACGCGTTGGCCCGCGCGCACACCAGCTCCATCTCGCGGTCGCGGGTGGTGGTCAGCGTCGGCTGGATCACCACCTCGGCGCCGAGCCAGGCGAGTTGCCGGACCGTCTCGGGGAACGACCCGTCGTAGCAGATCGCCAGCCCGGCACGCCCGACGCCCGGGATGTCGAAGACCACGAACTCACTGCCAGGCGTGGTGGTTTCGTACGGCTGCCAGGGAAACACCTTGCGGTACCGCGCCGCTATCTCGCCGTCGGGCGAGACCGCGATGGCGGTGTTGTAGACGTTGCCGTCGTCGGCGCGCTCGTACAGGCTGCCCGGCACGAGCCACAGCCCCGTCTCGCGGGCGAGTTCGCCGATGCGGTCGGTCAGCGGCCCCGGGATCGGGACGGCCGCCTCCGTCATCCAGTCGGCGCGCGCGTCGAGCAGCGGCGCCTCGGCGGCGAGCATCAGCTCGGGTACGACGACGAGTTGAACGTGCGGGAACGTCGCTCGTACGGAACGGACCTGACGGGCGAACCGGTCCCACGTCGCGTCGAGGTCGTGCGCGACGGGCGTGGTCTGGATCGCGGCGATGGCGAGAGTACGCATGGCGGTGCTCAGTTCTCCGGGTCGGTGACGATGACGGCGGCGACCGACGCACGGCCGTCGCGGAAGAAGCGGGGGAAGCGGGCACGTGCGGCGGCCATGGCGACCGCGCCCGCGAGGATCGACCCGACGCCGAGCAGGAACACCCCGCCGACGCCGCCGACGGACGTCTGCCCGTACGCCGGGTCGAGCATGTCGTACGCGCTGCGGGCGAACGCCCCCAGCATCATCAGCGCGCCCAGCAGCGGCAGAACTCCCTTGAGCAGCAGGTCCCGTGCCGACCGCCGCAGGTCGTGCCGGAAGTGCCACACGCACGCGAGCCCGGTCACGCCGTAGTAGAACGCGATCAGCAGCCCGATCGACAGGATGGCGTCCCCGAGGAAGTCCGCGGACAGGAAGGTCAGCGCGGCGAGCGTGACGGCCGCGGCGGCGCCGAAGAACACGGTCCCGAAGGTGGGCGTCCGGAACCGCGGGTGGACGCGCGAGAACCGCCGCGGCAGCGCCCCGTGCACGGACATCGACAGGGTGGCCCGCGAGCTGCCGACGACGCAGGTCAGCAGCGCCGAGACCGCCGACACGCACACCGCGAGCTGCACGAGCTTGGCGAACGCGTCCCCCGCGACCGGCGGCCCGAGCGCGGCGAGCACGTCGGCGGCGTTGTCCTCGCTGCCGAGGCCGAGCCCGTCGGTGCCGGTGCCGGCGAACGAGATCGCCGCGAAGGCGGTGAACAGGTAGGTCGCGAGCAGCACGAGCGTCGAGATGACCGCGGCCTGCCCGGGGATGCGGGAGCGGTCGGTGGTCTCCTCGTTGACCGTGATCAGCGCGTCCCAGCCCCAGTAGATGTACAGGCAGAGCAGCACCGCCTCGGCGAAGCCGCCGAGCCCGTCGAAGCCGAACGGGTTCAGCCAGGACAGCGACGGGCTCGCGGCGCCGTCCTTGGCGAACGCGGCCACGCCGAAGCCGACGAGCGCGACGAGCTGGAGGCCGAGCAGCACGTACTGCACGACGGCGGCGAGCTGCACCCCGCGGTACGCGACGGCGGTCACGGCGGCCAGCACCAGCACGGCGGTGACGGTGACCGCGACCCGGTCGTCCGCGAGGCCGCCGAGCCCGACGAGGTCGAGCAGGTACGCCGAGCCGACCTGTGCGAGCGCCGTCATCGCGATGACCGTCGCGCACTGCACGACCCACCCGCCGGACAGCCACCCCGTGAACGGTCCGAACGCCCGCGTGTTCCAGACGAAGGTGGTGCCGCAGTCCGGCATGTCCCGGTTCAGCTCCCGGAACGCGAACGCCGTCAGCAGGATCGGCACGAAGCCGAGGAGCAGCGCGGCGGGCGCGAAGTGGCCCGCGACGAGGGTCACGAAGCCGAGCGTGACGGCGATGCTGTACGCCGGCGCGACCGACGACAGCCCGAGCGCCACGGACGCCGCGAGGCCGACGGATCCGCCGCGCAGGCCCTTGTCGGACGGCGTGGCGGCGGGCCCGTCCGGCGAGGGCGGGGGATCGGTGCGTACCGAACCGGTGGTCACGGCGCCTCCTCAGGTCGATCAGTTTCGTTAAACGAGCATTTAAGAAACTGCGCGTGAAGGCGTCAAGAGCTGCCGTTGTATCGTTAAGGTCTCGTTCAGACAGTCGAGGGAGAGGTCGGGGGACGCGGTGGCACGGCGCAAGGACCAGGACGGGCGGCGGGCCCAGCTCGGCGAGGCCGCGCAGCGGGCGCTGCTCAACCGCGGGCTGGAGGGCCTCCGGCTGCGGGACGTCGCCGAGGAGGCCGGCGTCACCCCGGCCGCGGTCCTGTACTACTACGACGACCTCGACACGCTCATGTACGAGACGTTCCAGCAGGCCATCGAGCGGTTCTGCAGCGCGCGGGAGGCCGCGGTCGACGGAGTCGACGACGCCGCGGAACGCCTCCGGATCTGCATCGACTCAGGCATCGCCACCGGGCCCGACGACCGGCTGCCGCGCCTGCTGTACGAGTTCTGGCCGCGAAGTCTCCGGGACCCCAAGGCCGCGGCGCTCGACAGCGCGCTGATGGAACGCCAGGCGTCGGTCTACTACGGCGTGCTGATCCTGGGTCAGGCCCAGGGCGTGTTCACGCTGACCGACCCGCCGCGGATGCTCGCGACGAGCTTCGTGGCGATGGAGGACGGCTACCAGATGGAGATCCTGGCGGGCCGGAGGAGCCGGGCCGAAGTCATCGCGGCGGTACAGGCGTTCGCGGCGGCGGTGACGGGGCACCGGCTGTCCTGACGCGGGGGCGGGCCCGGGCCGCGACGGGGCTGCGTCAAGGCCGCGCCGGAGCCAGGTCGAAGCCGCGCCGGGCTCACGCCTGGTTCGCGGACACCGTCGACGGCAGCGTCCAGACCTGCGACTGCCGGGACCCGTCACAGTTGACCAGGTCCAGCCCGGTCCCCGGCACACCGGCCTCGGACGGGTCGCGCAGGCACAGCCCCGAGCCGGCGTTCCACAGACCGCCGCTGCCGGACGGGAGCCACACCTGCCACGGCGTGCCGTTGCAGGTGTCGAGCACGACCGACGCGCCGGACGTCCCCACGCACATGCCCCCGTGCCGGATCGTGCCGTCGATCGACGCCGTCCACCGCTGGGCGGCTGCGGAGCCGCAGGCTTCGACGGTGACGGGGTTCCCGGGAGTGAGGGCGTTGCCGTTGGAGTTGGTCGCGCACACACCAGGCGCACCCGCCCGGACCTGGCCGACGGGATACCCGGACGCGGACGTGGACGAGAAGGAGTTCGTGGTCAGGCCCTGGCCGCCGTTCCAGATCTCGAACCCGGCCTCGACCGCGATCAGGTACGAGGACGGGGAGACCGCGCCTCGCGTGACGGCGTCGCGGACGAACGAGCGAAGGTCGAGGTTCGTGACGCTCGCCGCGGGGTCCTGGAGGCGGTAGCCGATCAGCGGCCAGGTCTTGCCGTTGGCGCTGATGCTCGTCTGCCACGCGACGAAGGCGGTGCCGTTGACGTACGCCACGTTCCCGGGCGGCGCGTCCTCGGGCGGCTGCCGGTCGAGCCAGATCATCAGCTCGGCCCCGTCGGGCTGCCCGGAGGCGTCGGTGGCGGGCGTCGAGTTGAACCAAAGGTCGTACGCGACGTTGTAGTTGCCGCTGGTGCCCGGCGCCTTCGACGTCGACCAACTGGACTTCGCGCTCCCGATCTTCGAGACCTGGATCGGGAGCGCCGTGCCGGTGGTGCAGGTGTGCCAGTGGCAGCCCTCGAAGATCTCCGGGTACGCCACGGGCCCGGCCGGGGGAGCCCCGGCGGCGTCCGACCGCGTGACGGTGAACCCGCTGGAGCCGTAGGGCCGGACGCACTCGGCCGCGCCGCCGTAGTTGTTGTTGTCGACGATGTAGCGGCCGTTGGCGACGGGGACGGTCTGGTACTGCCCGCAGACGTCAGCCGCCGCGCCTGAAGCCGTGCTTCCAGCAGTCCCCAGAACCGACGTGCCCGCGGCGACGGCCAGGCTCAGCACGGCGAACTTGAGTCGACGGAAGGGTAGTTGCATCAGACGCATGATCGGACTCTACGGAGTCGAAGGGCATACGTCGACCGGTTGGATGGTCCGAAGGGCGAGTTCGCGCGCTATCCGGATCGCGCCGCGCGCTGCCGTGCCGGCCGTGGTCGCGGTTATGGTCACGGGGATGATCTTGAGGATTCACCTCGATCAGTGACATTTCCGGAGGAAACATGTCCGCAGTGAAGCGACTTGCGATGACGGCCGGCGCGGCCGCCCTGGCGTTCGGCGGCGTCGTCGGAGCCAACGGCCAGGCGTACGCGGGCGGCAACGGGCAGCAGGTGCAGTTCCTCGACGTCAACGCCAACGTGTACTCGGTCTACATCAGCGGCACGAACCAGAACGGCCAGCGCGCCACCGCCTGCTTCAACACGCCGCAGTACGACACCGTGCTGTGGAACTACTGGTGGAAGGGCAGCGTGAGCTACATCGGCTTCGCCGGCTCCAACTGCACGGGCGCCAGCCGGGGTTCGAGCTCCGACTGGGTCCCGACCAGCATGTCGGGCGACATCTACAACATCACCCTCTGACCCACACCGAAGTCTCCGGCGCGGGACGGGGGCGCCGGAGGCTTCGGGGTGAACTCGGCCCAGATGGTCTTTCCCGGGGAGGGTGTGCGCCGGACGCCCCAGATGGTTGCGAGCGCGGCGACGAGCAGGAGGCCGCGGCCGGACTCGCTGTCGGGTGACGGGGGCTCCGGAAAGTGCGTGGGCGGGACGGCGGGGTTGGTGTCCGTGACCTCGACGCGCAGGCCGGTGGCCGACGTGCATAAGCGGATGTGGAAGTCCCCCTCCGGCTTGCACGCGTGCGTGACCGCGTTCGCGGCCAGCTCGGCGGTGATCAGGCTCAGGGCCTCGTTGGCCTCGGTCTCGTAGCCGTGGCCCCACTGGTCGAGCTGCTGCGAGACGAGATGACGGGCGAGCCGGGCACCGCGCGGCGTGCAGGTCAGGCGCATCGAAAACTCCTTCATGGGGAGGAGATTCGCGGTGCGGAAGTGGCTTGATCTAGCCGGTTGCCGTGTACATGGAAGTCGCTGTACACGGCCCTGTTAGGCCGTACGGGGGTGCCGAACGCGCTTGTCCTGAAACGCTTGTTCCTCCAGTCGTAGCGTGACCTGGGGGTGATGGAGCGTGACTGACCAGGACGAGTCGGCGGAGTTTTTGAAGGGATTCGGACGCCAGATCCGGATCCTGCGTGAGCGTGCGGGGTTTACTCGGGCCCAGTTGGGCGTGCGGGTGGGGTACAGCGAGGACCAGATCACGTCGGTGGAGTTGGGGAGACGGATCCTCAAACCGGAGATGCTGCCGAAGTTCGACGAGGCGTTGGGCGCCGAGGACATGCTCAACGTGATGCGGCTGCAGCTGGAGAAGGCGCGGTATCCGGCCTTCTTCCGCGATGCGGCGAAGTTGGAGGCGAGTGCGGTCGATCTGCGCTTCTACGACACGCACGTTGTCAACGGACTGTTGCAGACCGAGGAGTACGCCCGCGCGGTGTTCGGCACCATGCGGCCCCCGATGGACGAGGCCAAACTCGAGGAGCGTGTTGCGTCGCGATTGGCGCGGCAAGCCGTCTTCGCGCGTCGGCCGGAGCCGATGATGACGTTCGTCATGGACGAGTCTGTGCTGCGTCGGCCCATCGGCGGACGCCAAGTGCTGCGTGGTCAGTTGGAGCAGGTGCTGCTCGTAGCGCAGAAGGCGACGGTCGAGGTACAGGTCCTGCCGCTGGCGAGCGAGGACAACGCAGGGCTTGCAGGGCCGTTCACGTTGACCGAGAACACGGCAGGACGCAGGATTGGCTACGTCGAGGTGCAGACTACGAGCAGGGTGTACACAGAGCGCGCTGCGGTTCGTGCGCTTGAGACCAAGTACGGAATTTTGCGGGCACAAGCGCTTACGCCTCGGGAATCTCAGGCGTTCATCACAGGGCTGATGGAGGGGTTGTGACGGGCGGCTGGGTGAAGAGCAGCTACAGCAGCGAGGAAGGCGGCCAATGTGTCGAGGTGGCCCACACCTCCACCATCCTCATCCGTGACTCCAAGCTGTGCGACAGTCCCATGCTCTCGATCCCGGCGGCCGCCTGGTCGGATCTCCTCTCACGCCTTCCGCGTCATTGAGCGGTAAGTCAGGGTCCGCAAGGCCCAGTTCGTCGTGACCTTGCCGTCGGCGTTCTTGTACCAGCTGTCGCAGCCGGCCGAGAACGCCGAGTCGGCGACCGTCGTCCCCAGCAGCTCCTGGTGGGCGTCGAACGACTTCTGCGACACCTCGTGGACCCCGCCCGCCAGGACCTTCCTGAGCACGTACTCCGCCTGCGACTCGATCATGTAGATGATCGAGTTGTGCCCGAGGTTCGTCCCCGGCCCGTAGAGCATGTACATGTTCGGGAAGGCCGGCACGGTGATGCCCAGATACGCCGCCGCGCCGTCCTTCCAGACCTCGTGCAGCCTCGTCCCGTCCTTCCCCACGACCTCGATCGGCTTGAGGAACTCCGTGGCCAGGAAGCCCGTCCCGTAAATCAGCGTGTCGACGCCTCGGTGGACGCCGTCGGCTGTGTCGACTCCGGTTTTGATGATCCGGCTCACGGGCGACGTCACGACTTCGACGTTCTCCCTGGCCAGTGCCGGATACCAGTCGTCCGAGATCAGGATCCGCTTGCAGCCGATCGGGAAGTCCGGTGTCAGCTTGGCCCGCAGTACCGGGTCGGCGATCTGGGTCCGCAGGTGCTTGCGCGCCGCCCATTCCGCGAGCTTCGCGAGCCGGCCGCCCTTGATCGCCCAGTAGATGACCGTCTCGCCACGCAGGTAGGTCATCCCGCGCTTGAGCAGCCGAATCGGTGCGACCTTGTCGAGCAACGTCAGGGCGAGGGACCCGTGTTCGTGATCGGGCTTCGGGACGACCCAGTTCGCCGAGCGCTGGAACACGTACAGCTGCGCCGCCTGCTTCGCGACCTCCGGGACGAACTGCACGGCACTCGGGCCCGTCCCGATCACTGCGACCCGCTTGCCGGTCAGGTCGTGGTCGTGGCGCCATTCCGCGGAATGGAAGGCGACGCCGCCGAACTTGCCGACGCCGGGGACCGCCGGGTATCGGGGCCGGTTGAGTTGCCCGACCCCGGTGACGAGCACGCGCGCCGCGTGCTCGCCACCGTCGGCGGTCCGCAGCCGCCATGCCGACTCGCCCTCGTCCCATTCCGCCGCGACGATCTCCGTCCCGTAGCGGATGTGGTCGCCGATCTCGTGGTCCTCGACGCACCGGCGCAGGTACGCCAGGATCTCCCGCTGCAACGGGAACGACCGTGACCAGCGACCGTGTTGGGCGAAGGAGTACGAGTACAGCACGCTCGGGACGTCGCAGCCGGCGCCCGGATACGTGTTGTCCCGCCACACGCCGCCGACGTCGTCCGCCTTCTCGAACACCGTGAAGTCGTGGATCCCGGCCCTGCGCAGCCTGATGGCCATGCACAGCCCGGCGAACCCGGCCCCGATGACAGCGACTCGTTCGATGTGCGTGTGCGGCACGACCCGGACCCCTCCGTCGGATCCCGTCACCCGGTCCGGGATCTCACGGCCAATACGGCTTGATCACGTCGAACGCGTTCGGCAGCCCGAGCCGGTAGCGCAGGTCGTCCGCGTCCCGGAAGGCCTTGAGCGCGGGCTCCTGGTACGCGGTGAGCACGCGCGCCGGAGTGGCGGACGAACCGGCCGCGCTGAGAACGGCGTTGGCCGCCATGCGCCCCGATTCGTTCGCCCCCTCCATGGTGGCCAGGTTCACCGAGACCCGTACATAGTCTCCGGCCAGGAACAGGTTGGGGATCTTCGTCGCGGCGTCGGGCCGGTTGTCCCACGAGCCGGCCGTGTTGATCAGCAGCGGTTCGTCGTTGGCGCAGGACGGGGTGCCGGCGCCGGTGATGCCCGGGTCGAGGAACCACGAGTGGATGAGCGAGTCCGGGACGATCGACGCCCCGTCGTCGAGGTTCGCCCGCAGCTGCGCGAGGGCCTCGTCGACGATCTGGCGGGGCGTGCACTCGCGGGCGGTCTTGCCGTAGAGCATGCCCTTGGCGTCCCAGTCGGACAGGTCGAGCGACAGGCAGTCGTGCACGGTGCCGTCGCCGTATGTCGACGCGAAGTCGTTGCGCCAGAACTGCTGTTGGGTGAGCCCGGTGACCGCGAACTGCGAGTCCATGAACGCCAAGTGCCCGTTCGTGATGGGCGTCTTGGCCTTGAGGAACAACTGGAGGCCGTTCATCCAGTCGGTCTCGAGCTTGCGCAGCCGCCCCAGCGCCGGGTCGGCGGCGACCATCTCCGGGGTCATCAGCGGCACGGCGCGCTCGACCGGCACGGCGAGCACGTAGTAGTCGGCGTCGATGGTGCCCGGGTTGCCCAGCGGGTCGGTCATGCGCGCGCCGGTGATGCGGCCGCCGGTGTAGTCGAGGCCGGTGACCGTCCACCCGACCCGCAGGTCGACGCCGAGGGACGTGAGCAGCTGGCGCCACGGCTCGATCCACACCTCGGACGTGGGTCCGTTGAGGACCCGGTCGACCGTGCCGTCGTTGCCCCGGCCGAGCATCGTCCACACGATGAGCTCGCCCGCCGTGTTGATGGTGCGGGTGCTGGCCTTGTCCTCCTTGGCCGCCACGAGGGTCGACGTGAACGACTTGACGAGCATGTTGCGGTAGGCCGCGGACATCTTGTCGGCCTGGAGGTATTCGGAGTACGGCATGTACTCCCACTGATGGCGACGACGCAGCTCGCCGCTGGTGAGGAAGACCAGGATCTTCTCGGCCCAGAAACCGATCTCCCAGAACGGCACCTGCTGGAACACGCTGGCAATGTCCATGAGGACTTCGCGGATCGCCTCGGGGGTGATGCTGCCGATGCCGCCGTTGGGCAGCGTGATCTGCAGGTCGGGGCGGCCGGCCTGGGCGAAGGTCGCGTGCCCGGCGCTGACCAGGTTGTCCCAGACGCCGTTGGCGTTCCCGGGGTACGGGATGCGCCGCATGGTGTCGGGCACGTTCTTGTAGAAGCCGGGGAAGAACCGGAAGCCGTGCTCGCCGGGCAGGTCGCGGCGGCCTCCGGTGCCGGTGCCCGCGACGGGGATGCTGCGGGCCTTGCCGCCGAGCGCCTTCTTCTCGTACACCGTGACCTGGAACCCGCGTTCGGCCAGCTCGTGCGCGACGGTGAGCCCGGCCATGCCGCCGCCCAGGACCGCGACGCGGCGGCCGGTGGCGCCGGAGGTGAGCCCGGGTGCGCCGAACGCCGGTGCGGCGGCCGCTCCGACGGTGAGGCCTGCGGCCGCGGCACCCGCGGCGCCGACCGCGCCCGCCATGAACGCGCGGCGGCTCGGTTTGCTGTGCGTGCTGTGCTCCTGCTGTGCGGGCGCTGGGTCCGAGGGGTGCTTCTCGTGCGTTGACACGGGTCCTCCTATCGGGGGCTCTGCGCGCAATAACCGACACATGTGTCGACAGGATGCAGAGCCGACTATCGCCGCCCGCGATACAGAGGGTCAATACTTGTATCTCTGACGGTTTTTGATGGACCGTCAGATGCTATAGCCAGAACTAACCTGAGTGTTGGCCGCCGCCGTTGAGCCGCTCCAGACCGCCCCACAGGACGTCCGCCGCCATCGTCTCCAGCGTGGCGCGCGGCGTCTCGGGGTGGTGCGCCCACCACTGGGCGACCCCGTCCAGGCTGCAGATCAGCAGCTCGATGAGTACCTCGGCCTCGGGGGACTGCGGGTCGAGGCCCGCGCGTTCGGTGTCGTGCGCCATCATCGCCATGACGGCGCGCGTGCGGGTCTGCCGGATGCCCCAGCGCACCGCGCCCAACTCCGGGTCGCCCTCGTCGGTCTGGTCGAACAGCAGGCGCCGCGCGACCGGGTTGGCCTCCGCGAAGTCGAAGTACGCGGCCACCGTGGCCCGCATGCGTGCGTGCCGGCCGCCGCGGCCGGTGATGACCGTGCCCATGTGCGCGACCAATGCCGCGTTCTGCGCGCCGAGGACGGTCAGGAACAGCACGCGCTTGGTCGCGAAGTGCTCGTACAGCACGCTGCGCGTGACCCCGGCGGCCTCGGCGATCTCGCCCATGGAGGCCGCTCCGTAGCCCTTCGCGCCGAACACCGTCAGCGCGGCCTCCGTGATGCGGCGCCGCCGTGCGGGGCCGGTCATCCGGCGGCGCGGGCCGGGGGCGGCGGGCGGCTCGGTGTCGGGGCTCGGGAGAGCTGACATGGGTTCAGGGTAGCTGCGGGGACGGGCTTGTTCGGGGCGGTATCGCAGTACTACCGTCCCAATAACCGACAATGCTGTCGGTTCCCGCGGCACTCTTGCGCACCGCCTCGGGACGCGGGCAACAGACGCTCGATGCACGGTTTCTGACGCTGCCTCACCGAGGGCTTGAGCGACGGGGAAACTCCGTGACCGAAGAGCAGGTCGAACACGTCGACGCCATCGTGGTCGGGGCGCGCTGCGCCGGATCGGCCGCCGCCACCGCGCTCGCCCGCGCCGGGCGCCGCGTCGTCGCGCTGGACTCCGCGAAGTTCCCGTCCACCACCGTCTCCACACACCTGCTGTTCGCCGGCGGGGTCGCCGAACTGTCCCGGCTCGGCGCCCTGGAGCGGGTCGAACAGCTGGGTCCGCCACGGCACATGGACGCGTACATCGGAACGCCGGGCGCGGAGGTGCGCGGCACGTACTCGCCGGTCGACGGCATCGCGTACGGCATGTGCGTGCGCCGCGCGGGGCTCGACCAGGCGCTCGTCGACACCGCGCGCGCGGCGGGTGCGGACGTGCGCGAGGGCGTGAAGGTCACCGGGCTCGTCCAGGAGCGCGGGCGCGTGGTGGGCGTACGCGCGAGCGCGCGCGGCGCACACGCCGAACTCGAGCTGCGCGCACCGTTGGTCATCGGCGCGGACGGCCGCCGCTCGACGGTCGCGCGGATGGTCGGCGCCGACGCGCCGTACCTCGTCAACGCCAACGGCCGGGCCTGCTACTACGCGTACTACGACGACCCGCGCACCGAGTGGCGCGGCACGGCGGCGATGTGGCTCGCGGGACGCGAGCTCGGCACGGCGTTCCCGACCGACGGCGGGCTCGTGCTGTGCCTGCTGATGCCGCCGAAGGAGCGGGCCGAGGAGTTCCGGCTCGACCTCGAAGGCGAGTACGACCGCACCGTGGCGCTGCTCCCGGGGCTCGCCGAGCGGCTCGACGGCTGCACGCGTTCCACCAAGATCGTGCAGTCCGTCGAACAGCCGTCGTACTTCCGCCGTTCCTCCGGCCCCGGCTGGGCCCTGGCCGGCGACGCGGGCCACTTCAAGGACCCGGTCACCGCCCAGGGCATCCGCGACGCCCTCCGCTTCGGCCGCCTCCTGGGCGAGACCGCCGCCCCGGTCCTGGACAACCCGGCCCGCCTCGACGCGGCGGTGCGAGCATGGGAGCGGCGCCGCGAGGCCGAGTGCCGCGAGACGTACCACTGGACCAACCGCCTCGCCCGCGCCGACGAGGTCAACCCGCTCCAGGAACAGATGCTGCGGATGCTGGCCGCCGAGAAGCACGGCGCGAGGCGGCTCCTGGACGTCTACTCCCGCACCCGGCGCCCAGGACAGCTACTGACCCCGGCCTTCCTCGCCCGCTGCGCGACAGCCGCGTTCACCCGCCGCGACACCGACCGCCGCGCGCTGCTGGCCATCCTCCGCTCGGAACTGCGAACCGAGGCGGCGGTACGGACGGACCTCATCCGCGCCGCGAAGGCGCGGTCAAACGCCGGGAGTTGATGCCTGGAGTGCGCCGTCGTGGTCGTCGCGCTCGCTGCGGTCGCCGCTCGGCCCACCCAGCACGGCCACGGTGGCGACCATGGCGAACGCTGTCATCCCCGCGGCGACCATGACCGTGCGGACGCCGGAAGCGTCGACCACCACACCGCCGAGAACGGCGCCCATCGCTAGCGTGAGCTGGAACGAGGCGGTGAACAACACGCCTGCGGCCTCCGGCGCGTGCGGCGCGCACCGTGCGAACCACGTCTGCGAGCACGCCGGGACGGCGCCGTACGCGAGCCCCCACAGGACCAGCAGCGCGACGGCGCCCGCGTCCCACCGGCCCAGCAAAGGGAACAGCACGGTGACGGCGCCGATGAGTGCCGCGCAGACCGCGAACGTGCCGCGCGGCGCCCTGCCGAGCGTGCGCCCGGCGATCAGGTTGCCCGCGATGCCCGCCGCTCCGTAGACGAGCAGGAACGTGCTGATCAACCCCTTGTCGGTGTGCGGGACTTCGCGCAGGAACGGGGTCACGTAGGTGTAGGCCGCGAAGTGCGCCATCACGACGAGCGCGGTCGCGGCCAGGCCGACGCGGACCGCGCGTTGGCGTACGAGGCCGGTGAGGGTTCGCGGGCGCGTGACGTGCAGGGTCGGCAGCGGTGGCAGAAGCACCGCGAGCGCGGCCGCCGCGGCCGTCGCGAGGGCCGCCATGACGACGAACGCTACGCGCCAGCCCAGGTGTTGGCCGAGCAACGTACCCGCCGGGACACCGACCACCGAGCCCGCCGGCACCGCGGCGAAGACGATGGCGGTCGCGGCGGCGACCTTCCCGGGCGCGACCAGGCGCGGCGCGAGGCCCGCGCCGACCGACCAGAAGCCGCCGATGACCAGGCCGACCAGCGCGCGGGCGACGAGCACGACGGCGAAGTGCGGGGCGACGGCCGTCAGCACGTTCGCGACGGCGAGCACACCGAGCAGCCCGACAAGCACGTCCCGCCGATCGAACCGCGCCGTCGCCACCGTCACCACCGGCGCACACACGGCGGCGGCGAGCCCGGGCGCCGTCATCAGCCAACCGGCGACACCGTCCGACACACCGAACGCGGACCCCATGGGCGTGAGCAGCCCGACGGGAAGGATCTCTGTGGTGACGATGACGAAGATCCCGAACGACAACCCCCATACGGCGGCCCGACGGTCGGGCTGCGAGGGCGGATGTGCGGGCATGCGGGAGCGATGGGCGACAACGGACATGGATTCCCCAGGCTGTACGAACGACCGGACAGCGCGCGCCCACCCAGTACACCCGCCGGGTGCGCCGGACTCCGGCGGCTTTCGGCCCTCACCAGTAGTGGGCCCCGGCATTGTTTATGTCATGTTGACGATTATCGGCGGGGAGGAATAGCGTCCAGCCATGCCGACGACCGTGACGGTCGCGCACCTGAAGTCCGAGGTGGCGCGGCTCAGCGACCGCATCCACCTGACCGACCTGGAACGCCCCCGGTTCACCGCAAGCGACGCGGCGGTGCCGTACATCGGCGTGGGCCTCAAGGGTGAGTTCTACGAGGCCGCCTACGAACGCGGCGAGCTGGTCCACCACCGGGAGACCCGCGACCTCGACGAGCTCCTCTACTGGGCCTTCGAATACGCCACCCGGAACGCCGCCTCGTCCTGGATCCTGCGTCACCCTGACGAAGGCCGGGACTATAGGCAGCGGTGGTGGGAGCGTCAGATCGCTCTTCTGTACACGCTGCACCCCCACTGGGCTCAGCGCATGCGAGACGAGCTCTTCGAATTCCTCCGGGACCACGGGGACCGCAGCGAGGTCCCTCCCATGCCCACCCCGCCGCTGGTGCTTGAACTCCCGCCGCCCGAGCCACCCCGGCCGCAGGTGCGGCTGCCCTGGCGGTACCGGGCGCTGGGGTTCGTCGTGGACGCCCTCACCGGCCGCCGCTGAGACCGGGATCGTCGGACAGCCGCGGCAGGACCTCCTTGCCCAGGCGGCGGATGTTGTCGAGGGTGCGGTCTCTGGTGCCGCCGCCTTCGACGAAGAGGAGGTGGCGGCGGATGCCCGTCGCCTCGGTGGTGCGGCGGAGGATCGCGGTGCAGTCGGCGGGTGTGCCGATCGGGTGAATCGCGCAGAGGTGGTCGGTGTACGCCACCGGGTCCCGCATCGGGCGGGTGCGGCCGTCGACGGTTTGGTGGGCGCCCAGGCCGCGGGCCAGCCAGCCGGGGAGGGTGGCGCGGAGTTCGCGGACGGCCTCGGTGCGGGAGTCGGCGACCAGGGCCACCGAGGCCGCGGCGTGCTCGACGCCGCGCGGGTCGCGGCCGCAGGCTCGGGCGGCCGTGTCGTAGGCGCGCACCATGTCGGCCTTCTCGCTGTCATCGGCGTGCATGCCGAGCAGCATCGGCAGGCCGTGCCGGGCCGCGAGGGCGGCGGTCGCGGTCGAGGTGCAGGCGACGATGACCGGTGGGTGCGGCCGCGTCAGCGGCCTGGGCACGACGGGGACCTCGCGGAAGCGGAACCTGGGCCCGTCCGCGCCCACCCGGTGCCTGGTCAGCCAGCGCATCAGGACGGCGACCGACTCGGCCCAGCCGGCCTCGCCGAAGCGGTCCAGGCCGGTGCCGAAGACCTCCAGGTCGACCCACGGGCCGCCGCGCCCGACGCCGAGGGTGAAGCGTCCGCCGGACAGCTGGTCGAGGAGCGCGGTCTGTTCACCGAGTAAAACCGGATGCGTGTTCGGTAACACACTGATGGCGGTCCCTACTCGCAGCACCTTCGTACGCCCCAGTAGCATTGCGGCAAACGTGACCGCGGACGGGCACAACCCGTACGGCACGAAATGGTGCTCGGCGACCCATGCCTCGCCGAACCCCGCCTCCTCCGCGGCGCATCCCGCGTCCATCGCGGCGGTCAGCACCGACCCCTGGTCTCCGGCCTCGAACTGGGCCGCGAGCAGGAAGATCCCCAACTTCATCGGGCAGCCTCCCGAGTATCCCGTCACCCCGCATAACGGGTGAAATCCCCTTTGGGGTGCGAACGGCTCGTCCGACCGGTCTGTGCCCGTTCGATCGGGCCTGCAATACTCCCGGCAACACGAAACTACTTGGCGGTAACCAGTCGTCCGGTAGGGCAGTCTCGCAGTCCCGCGGAACCCTCAACTCCACGGCAACCCTCAAGCGGTACTCCCACCCGGGAGACGGCATTCAAGGAGCGCATGATGGCGCGTGACATCACTACGGTCGGCGTGGTCGGCCTCGGCACCATGGGTGCCGGCATCGTCGAGATCCTCGCCCGCGGCGGCGTGACCGTCGTCGGCGTCGAGGTGGACGACGCGGCGGCCGCCCGCGGCCTCGCCCGCATCCAGCACTCCACCGCGCGCGCCGTCGAGCGCGGGAAGCTCACCGCCGACGAGGAGCAGGCCATCTACGGCCGCATCACCCTCGGCGCGGACCTCGCCGCCGTCGCCGACGCCGACCTCGTGCTCGAGGCCATACCGGAGGACCTCGACGCCAAGCGCGAGATGTTCGCCCAGCTCGACAAGATCTGCCGCCCCGACACGATCCTCGCCACCAACACCTCCTCGCTGTCGGTGACCGAGCTGTCCGTCGCCACCGGCCGCTCGTCGCGCGTCGTCGGCCTGCACTTCTTCAACCCGGCGCCGGTCATGAAGCTCGTCGAGGTCGTGCGCACCGTCGTCACCGAGCCCGAGGTCCTCGAGGACGTCGTCGCGCTCGCCGAGAAGCTCGGCAAGTCGCCGGTCGTCGCCGGCGACCGCGCGGGCTTCATCGCCAACGGGCTGCTCTTCGCGTACCTCAACCACGCCGCGTCGATGTTCGAGGAGAAGTACGCCACCCGCGAGGACATCGACGCCGCCATGCGCTTCGGCTGCGGCCTGCCGATGGGCCCGCTGGCCGTGCTCGACCTGGTCGGCATCGACACCGCGTACAACATCCTCCAGCAGATGTACCGGCAGTCCCGCGACCGTCTCCACGCGCCCGCGCCGATCCTCAAGCAGATGGCCACCGCCGGGCTGCTCGGCCGCAAGAGCGGGCGCGGGTTCTACCGGTACGAGGAGCCGGGCTCGTCGGTCGTCGTCGCGGACGCCGCCGCGGCCGCCGGTGTCGCCGGCACCCCGCGCGAGATCAACACGGTCGGCGTCGTCGGCTCCGGCACGATGGCGACGGGCATCGTCGAGGTGTTCGCCAAGTCCGGCTACGCCGTGACCTTCGTCGCGCGCAGCCCGGAGAAGGTGGCCGGGGTCACCGCCGCCCTGACCCGCTCGCTCGACAAGCAGGTCCAGCGCGGGCGGCTCAGCGAGGCCGACCGCGACGCGGCGCTCGGTCGCGTGACCGGCACCACGAAGCTGGACGACCTGGCCGACGCCGACCTCGTGCTCGAGGCCGTCGTCGAGGAACTCTCCGTCAAGCAGGCCCTCTTCGAGAACTTCGACGAGATCTGCAAGCCGGGCGCGGTGCTCGCCACCACGACGTCGTCGCTGCCGGTCATCGAGTGCGCGATGGCGACGTCGCGGCCCGAGGACGTCGTCGGCATGCACTTCTTCAACCCGGCTCCGGTCATGAAGCTGGTCGAGGTCGTGCGGACCGTCACGACGTCGGACGACGTGGTCGCCACGATCCACGAGGTCTGCCGCCGGACCCGCAAGCACGCCGTCGACTGCGGCGACCGGGCGGGCTTCATCGTCAACGCGCTGCTGTTCCCGTATCTGAACGACGCGGTCAAGATGCTCCAGGCCAACTACGCGACGGCCGACGAGATCGACACCGCGATCAAGACCGGCGCGGGGTACCCGATGGGGCCGTTCGAGCTCCTCGACGTCGTCGGGCTCGACGTGTCGCTGGCCATCGAGCAGGTCCTCTTCGCGGAGTTCCGTGAGCCGGGCTGGGCGCCGGCGACGCTGCTGGAGCACCTCGTGACGGCGGGCTACCTGGGCCGCAAGACCGGGCGCGGGTTCCGGGACTACGCGAAGAAGTAGCTTCCGGGGACGTCTCCACACCGGCTGTAAACGGGCGCCGTCGACCAATGTGGTCGGCGGCGCCCGTACGCTTTGACCGTGCCGCGCCGAAACCGCCCTGAACGTTCCGACCGTTCCTCCGGGTCCCGTCCCTCGTCCTCCTCCGACCAGGACCGTGAGTCCGGCGGGTGGTTCGGGCTCGAGGACCGGGAGACCGACAGCGTGGGGGAGTGGATCGTACGGCCGGTGAGCGGGGCCGCCGCAGTCAAGACCTACCGGTGCCCGGGGTGCGACCACGAGATCCCGGCCGGGGTGCCTCACGTGGTGGCGTGGCGGGCCGACGGGGTCGGGTCGGTGGAGGACCGGCGGCACTGGCACCGGGCGTGCTGGAACAACCGGGGCAACCGCCGTTTGGGGCGTCGGCAGGGCCGGTGACGGTCGCCTGACGATTCGGGCCGAGGCGGTGGCGAGGGAGTCGCCGCGCGCGTACCGTCTGTAGCTGGTCCGGTGTCGGCCGCGATGCCGGTCGCATCTCGGCGTGCGGTAACTCGCGGGCGGGGCAAGGACGGTGGCGCGGTGGGGCTAGCGGAGGGCATCGCGGACCAGGCGGTGCACCGACGGCTCGTGCACGGGGACGAAGCGGTGTTGGGCGAGGTGTACGACGCGCACGCGGCGTGGGTGTACGGCGTGGCGCTCCGCACCGCGGGCGATCCGGCGGTGGCCGAGCAGGTCACCGGTGAGGTGTTCCTGCGCCTGTGGGAACGGCCTTACGACTTCGACCCGTTGTGCGGCAGCCTGCGCACGTGGCTGGCCGTGCGCGCGCACCGGCGTGCGGCGGCGCGCACGGCACGGGTCCGGGTCGTCGGGCGTGGCACCGCCGCTTCAGGCGATGCGGAAGTGCCGTCGACCGCCGAGGTGTTGGCCACGCTGCCCGTCGAGCTGCGGGACGTCGTCGAGCTGGCGTACTTCTGCGGCCTGACGTACCGCCAGGTCGCCGCCGAGCTGTCCATCACCGAACTCGACGCCGCCCAACGGCTCCGGACCGGCCTGCTCATGCTGGGCGAGGGCGGCAAACCCGGCGACGCGACGGAGGTGCGGCTGTGACCCGACCGCCCGAGCACCTCCGTGCGCGCACCCTCGCCGGCCTCGCCCTGTGCCGGACGCCCGCGCCGCCTACCGCCGCGTTCGCCGCGCCGTACGCGCACGCCGTCGCGGGCCTGGACGCGCTGCTGCGGGACCTCACCCGGGCCGAGTGGGCGACGCCCGTCGTGCACGGCTGGGACGTGCACGGCACGGTCGCGCACCTGATGGCCGGCGACGGGCTGCTGTGCGCCGGCGCGGGGACGCCCGAGGCCGTGCACGTGCCGAAGGCGGCTCGCGGCGACTGGGGGGCCCGCACCCGCTACGTCGTCGCCGTCGAGAACGCCCGCTCCCCGCACGCCACATGGGGTTCGTGGCATTCCCAGGCGGCGGCTCTCCTCGACTCCGACGCCGCCCGCCACCACCGGGACATCCACCTGGAGTTCGCCGGACGCCACGTGCTGCTCGCCGACGCGTACCTGGCACGCGGGTTCGAGACCTGGCTCCACACCGACGACATCGGCCGCGCGGTGGGCCGACGCGTTCCCGACCCCGAGCCCGAGACCATGCCGGCCCTCGTCGGCCTCGGCACCGCGACCCTGGCGTGCACCTACCCGACGCCGCCCGCCGCCACCACCCTCACCCTGACCGGCCCGGGCGCCACGACGACGACCCTCGGGACGGGCGTGAGCACGGCCGAAGTCACCATGACCACAGTCGACTTCTGCCGCCTCCTCGGCGGCAACCGCCGCGCCGAGAACCTCACGATCGGCACCGACGGCGACCCCGAGTCCGCGACCTGGCTGCTACAGGCGATCGCCTCCCTGGCGATCCTGTGACTCTGTGACTCAGGCGTCGTTGCCGTCGAGGGTGGTGACGTAGGTGGCGGCCTTGGTGGGGTCGAAGAACCAGTGTTCGAAGTCGGCGGGTTCGTCGAAGCCGTTGGCGAAGCGGTCGGCTATCGGTTGGCGGGACTGGGCCGCGGCGATCAGGTCGAGGACGTGTGGGGGCGGGGGCGAGAGCATGGCGTTGGTCCACTTGGTGGCCGGTGCGACCGAGGACCAGTAGGCCTCGAAGGTCGCTTCCATCCAGGCTCGGTCGAAGGGGCGTTCGCCGCGTTCTTCGATGGCGGAGAGGTAGATGGCCGCGCAGCGGGCGGCGTTGTTGGAGCCCTGGCCGGTGATCGGGTCGTTGGCGACGACGACGTCGGCCACGCCCAGGACCGGGGCGCCGCACTCGAGTTGGGCCACCGGGCGGCGCACCGTTGGTGCGTAGCGGCCGCACAGGGTGGCTCCAGAGTCCGTCAACTCCACGCCGGTGGTGGTGCGTTCGTATTCCCAGGGGACGTATTGGCGCATGAGGGAGAGGGTGAGGTTGAGTCGTCCCTGGGGGGACCGAATGCCCTGGAACACGTCCAGGGGCCCGCCTGGCACTCCTTCGAAGAACAGGATGTCGCACGGGCCGGAGAGGGTGAGCGCTGGGATGACGAACAGCTCGCCCACACCTGGGATCAGGTTGCACTGGACGGCGCCGGTGTCCCGGTCGGGGCGTGGGGCCAGGCCGTGGACGTAGGCGACGGCCAGGGATCGCATCGGGCGTTCGTAGGGGGATCGGAGCGAGTCCCGGTCGAACATCCCGGCCAACGGGCCCTTGCCGGCAGCGAGGAGGACCAGGTCGAAGTTGCCGCCGTACCACTCGATGTCGGAGACGGCGACCGGATGGACCACGAGGCCGCCGCCGCGTGCGACGAACAGGTCGAGCCACTCGGCCATCTTGATCCGTTGGTCGACCGACTGCCCGTACGCGTCGAGTCGCCCCAGCCAGTCCACCGCGCGTGTTCCGTCGGGGCCCGCGACCGAGACCCCGACGCCCTCGACGCGCGGTGCGGTCGCGTCCCACAGGTCCAGTCCGAGCGCGCGTTCGTGGCCCAGCGCCGTGCCGAACATGCACTGCGTCGACATGACGTCCCCGGCGCGGATCTCGTCCGGCGTCCGGTCCGACATGACGGTCACCTCGTACCCGCGCGCCTGCAGGCCCAGCGCGAGTTGGAGGCCGGCCTGGCCGGCGCCGACTATCAGGATCTTGCGCAACACGAACTCGCTTCCGTGGAACCGGGGACTCGCCGACGGGACGGCGCGGCTAGCGCGCGCCCACCATCCGCAGCGCGTGCACGACCACCTGCGCCAGGGCCTCCGCCGAGCTGCGCCGGTTCCGCGCGTCGCACTCGATCAGCGGGGTCTCGGGGCGCAGCGACAGCGCGTCGCGCAGGTCCGACTCCTCGTACATCGGTGAACCGTCGAACATGTTGATCGCCACGACGAACGGCAGGCCGCTGCGCTCGAAGTAGTCGATCGCCGGGAAGCACTCCTCGACGCGCCGCGTGTCGACCATCACGATCGCGCCGACCGCGCCGCGCACCAGGTCGTCCCACATGAACTGGAAGCGCCCCTGGCCCGGCGTGCCGAACAGGTACAGCACCAGGTCCGATTCGAGGGTCACTCGGCCGAAGTCCATGGCGACGGTCGTCGTCGTCTTGTCCGGCAGACCGTCGAGCCGGTCGGTGGACTCGCTCATCACCGTCATGACCGACTCGGTGGTCAGCGGCTCGATCTCGGAGACCGACGCCACCAGCGTCGTCTTCCCGACACCGAAGCCGCCCGACACCACGATCTTCGTCGACGTGATGGGCGGAGTTCCGTCGGACCGCCGTTGGTTCGGCACTGCCAACGGCGGTACGTGGAGCCCGGCGACGCCGGGCTCAGAGCCTGCGTAGTCCACCCAAGAGCCTTTCGAGCAGGGCACGGTCGGGGCGGCCGGTGTCTCCGGCCGTCTGGTAGACGCTGATCCGGCCTTGTGCGGCCAGGTCGCTGATGAGTACACGGACCACGCCCAGCGGCAGGTTCAGGAGCGCGGACACCTCCGCGACCGAGCGCACCCCGCGGCACAGCACGATGATCGCGCGCACCTCCGGCATGTCCCGGCGGCCCGCGTCGAGCGCGGACTCCTCGCCCTGCTCGCAGTCCAGCGTGGTCACAAGGGTCTCGACGAACAGGATGTGACCCGGGGCGGTCCGCCCCTGAGTGAGAGCGTACGGACGCACACGCGCGGAGCGGCTCGCGCTGCCCCGTCCCCCGTCGTCAGCGACCATTGCGGCTACCTCCCTGCTTCGTTGCCAGGCTCGTGGCTCTTGTGCAGCTCGGCGCGCAGCGCCGGGGTGAGGACGTGTCCCGCCCTACGCACGAATGCTGTCATCTGATAGGCGATGACGGCCAGATCACTGGTACCGGAAGCGTGGACGCCGAGGCACGAACCGTCGCTGATGGACATCGCGACGACGTGCCCCTCCGCCATGGTGACGATCTCCTGGCGTACTTCGCCGAGATCCATGACGCGTGCGGCGCCCTGCGCGAGACTCACCAGGCCCGACACGATCGCGCCGAGCCGCTCGCCGCCGGGCGAGGCCGCGCCGTCCGAGCCGCCGTCGCCCGCGGCGGCGAGCAGCAGGCCGTCGGACGATACGAGGACGACCTGGCGTATGCCGGGGACGTCCTGGGCGAGCCCGTCCACCAGCCACTTCACGTGTCCGATGGCGGTGTCCTGTGCGTTCACCGGTTCTCACCTCCGGGTGCCGGTGTGGCGGATGGAGTACTGCCTGCGGAAGGAACGGGAGGGACTGGCTGACCGGCCTCGGACCGGTCGGAGGGTTCCGGCGACGCGACGGCAGCCGCGGTCGGGCCGAGCCGGTCCGGCTCCGCCCCCTCCGCCGCGTCCTGCCGCGCCGCGACGGTGCCCATCTGGAATCCGCTGAGCCTACGCCGCAGTTCCTCGGCGGCGATAGGACCGCTGTCGCGGACGGGGTCGGGAACGGCCGTACCGTGCGGCGGCGTCGCGGAGGGCGGTGCCGGTTCGTCGTCGGGCCGGGTGCGCGGGATGCGCTTGGGCAGACCCTTTTCGGTGACGCCGAGGAGGGATCCGGAGTCGTCCGACTCGGCGATTCCGCTTCCGGGCCGCGGCGCGGACTCCTTGGTGCTTTCGCCCGCGGTGCTTTCGCCCGCGGTGCTTTCGCTCCGCGCGGCCGCGTCGTCCGGCTCCTCGACCGTCGGCGGCGTGGGCGTCGCGACCTGACGCTTGGGCAGGCCCGACGGCAGGGTCACCGGTGCGGTGGAGCCGGAGCTCACCGCGGCCGGGGCGGCGGGCGTGGTGGACGCGGCCGCGGGGCGGTCCGCGGGGTCCGGTATTCGCTCGCCCGTCGGCGTCGGCGTCGGCGTCGCCGTCGGCATGGCCAGGGACCGGATCCGCGCCTCGCGCGGCGGGACCACGCGCGTCGGCGGCGGCGCGGACTGGACGCGGTCCAGGTCGCGTTCGCGGCTGATCTCGGCCGGGGTCGGGCCGGGGCCGTGGAGCAGGCCCGGGGGCAGCATCACGATCGCGGCGAGGCCGCCGTCCTGGCGGGGGCGGAGCTGGACACGCACGCCGTGCCGGACGGCCAGGGCGCCGACCACGAACACGCCGAGGCCGGCCAGGTCGGAGCTGCCCGCCTCGGCGCGGCCGCCCTGGAGCTGGGCGTTCAGTTCGGGGAGCCGGTCGGGGGCGACGCCGAAGCCCTCGTCCTCGACGGTCAGCAGGATCCCGCGGTTCTCCAGCGTGCGTCCGGCGACCGTCACGCGGGTGCTCGGCGGCGAGTACGCCGCGGCGTTCTCCAGGAGCTCGGCGAGCAGGTGGCTGATGTCGTCAGCGGTGTGCCCGGCGAGTTCGGCGCGCGGAATGTGGCCGACGTCGATGCGCTCGTAGTACTCGATCTCCGAGACCGCCGCCCGCACCACGTCGAGCAGCGTGCCCGGCGGCCGGTGTCCGGCGCGGGCGTCGGCGTCCGCGAGGACGAGGACGTTCTCGCTGTTGCGCCGCATGCGGGTGGCGAGGTGGTCGAGCCGGAACAGGTCGTCGAGCCGCTGCGCGTTCTCCTCGGTGTGCTCCAGCTTCTCGATGAGGTCGAGCTGGCGTTCCACGAGGGTGAGGGACCGCATGGAGAGGTTCACGAACGACTCCTGCATGCGTTCGCGCAGCAGGTCGTCCTCGGCGAGCAGCAGTTGCTGGCGCCGGTTGAGCTCGGCGATCTCGGCGTTGAGCCGGTCGCGGTCGTCGGTGAGGCGCAGGGCGGCCTCGTCGCGCCGGGTGATCTCCGCGTCGAGGGCGCGCATGTGGTCGCCGACGAACCGGCGTTGCAGCCAGGCGGAGACGACGCCGATGATCCCCGACGGCACGTAGAACAGCGCCACGATGCCGGCGTGCAGGTTCGACCCGTCGGAGTGCAGGGTGAGGATCGATATGACGGCCGCGGTCAGGCCGAGGACGCCCGCGGCGGTCGCGGTCGCCACCGCCGGGCCGCTGACGGGTGTCAGGTGCCGCCCGAGGCCGACCGGTCCGGCGGGCGTGGGCGCGATCGCCGGCTCAACGGAGGTGTCCGACATGCCGTCTCACCGTCCCGTCGCCTCTGCCGCCCTGATGTCCCCCGACCATCCGCGTCCCCTCCCGAAACATGGCTAGGGATCCTATCCTCACACCATCAAGGCGGATGGTCCTGGTTCCAACAACTCCTTTGGGACTTCCGGCTATACGGACGCGTATGTTCCGCTTTCGCGGTGCGTCCCAGAGCGCCCCAAATACCCACCAAGCAGACACGCCGCGGCCCCGCCCGGCAAACTGCCGGACGGGGCCGCGTGGTTCGTGAGGCGGGCCGCCTCGGGGCTCACACGTCGCGGGACTTCAGCAGCGACGCGCCGACGGCGAGTGCGCCCGCCGCGTAGCAGGCCATCAGCACCATCCCGGGCCATGGCCCCATGCTGCCCTCGCCGTCACCGATCGGCGCGATCATCTTGATCAGCAACATCATCGGCGAGTACTCGATGATCCACTCGCCGGCCTTGCCGGGGATGAACCCGCCGAAGATCATCGGCAGCAGCATGATGCCGAGCACCGTCGTGATGGCGCCCGCCGAGTGCCGCAGGATCGTGCCGACGCCCAGCGAGAACAGGCCGATCAGCGCCAGGTACGTCGCCGAGCCCAGGACGCCGCGCAGCACGTCGGAACTCGACGAGTCCCGCACCACGTCGCGCGACAGCATCGAGTCGCCGATCAGGTAGGCCAGGTAGCACGTCACCAGGCCGACGACGAACATCACCGCGCCGAACACCAGCGCCTTCGCGGCCAGCATGCTCAGCCGCCGCGGGTGCGCGGTGAGCGTCGAGCGGATCATCCCGGTCGTGTACTCCGCCGAGATCGTCAGAACGCCCAGCGTCGCCGCGGCGATCTGCGCGATCATCACGCCGATCAGGGACGTCGACACGCTGGGATCCGGCTTGTCGGGCTTGTGGGACAGCGTGGCGCCGAGCAGCATCGCCATGCCGACGATCAGCACCGCCATGATGATCAGCGACCACATCGTCGAGCGCACCGTGCGGATCTTCGTCCACTCGGACTGCACCATGTGCCCGAAGCCGGCGCCGCCGCCCGCCACCTGCTGCGCGTGCGGCTGCTGCGGCGGGACGGGGGCGTACTGCGGTGCCTGCGGGGCCTGCTGGCCGCCTGGCGCGCCCGGCATGCCCGGCTGCGGGTACGCGGCCTGCGCCGCGGGATTGGGGGAGCCCATCGTCAGGCCTCGCTTCCGTTGACCGGGCCGCCCGCCACGGGGGCCTGCTGCTGGTACGGGTGACCGGGCGCCGCGGGCGCCCAGCCGGGCTGCGGCGCGCCCTGCGGCGGCGGACCCCAACCCTGCGGCGGAGCCCCCTGCGGAGCCCCCCAGCCGGGCTGCGGGGCGCCCCACGGCGCACCGGGAGCCCCCGGACCGCCGGGACCGCCCTGACCGCCCGGCAGTGCCCCGAGCCCGCCCGCGCGGTACTCGACGCTGCTCTGCGTCAGCCGCATGTACGCCTCTTCGAGCGACGCGAAGCGCGGCGACAGCTCGTGCAGCGCGATCCCGTGCTCCGCCGCCATGTCGCCGATCGCGGCCGGCTCGGGCCCGGAGACGCGCAGCGCGCCGCCGTTCGCGGCGTCGGCCGTCACCGTGCCGCCCTTGGCGCGCAGCAGTTCGCCGAGCTTGTCGGCCTGCGGCGAGCGCACCAGCGTGTACGCCGTGGAGTTCTGCTCGATGAACTCGCGCATCGAGGTGTCCGCGATCAACCGGCCCTGGCCGATGACGATCAGGTGGTCGGCGGTCACCTCCATCTCGCTCATGAGGTGGCTGGACACGAACACCGTGCGGCCCTCGGCGGCGAGTGCTTTCATCAGGTTGCGGATCCAGAGGATGCCCTCCGGGTCCAGGCCGTTGACCGGCTCGTCGAACATCAGGATGCCGGGGTCGCCGAGCAGCGCGGACGCGATGCCGAGCCGCTGCCCCATGCCCAGCGAGAAGCCCTTGGTGCGCTTCTTCGCCACCGCCGTGATGCCGACCAGGCCGAGCACCTCGTCGACGCGGCGGCGCGGGATTCCGTTGCTCTGCGCCAGGCACAGCAGGTGGTTGTACGCGCTGCGCCCGCCGTGTACGGCCTTGGCGTCCAGCAGGGCGCCGACCTCGCGCAGCGGGGCCGTGGAGTGGACGTACGGCCGCCCGTTGACCAGCACGTGGCCGGAGGTCGGGGCGTCCAGCCCGAGGACCATGCGCATGGTCGTCGACTTGCCGGCGCCGTTCGGGCCGAGGAAGCCGGTCACCGTGCCCGGTCGGACCTGGAAGGACAGCTGGTCGACGGCCAGCTTCTTCCCGTATCGCTTGGTCAGGCCTTGGGCTTCGATCATCGCGTCCTCAATCGTCCGTCCGGGGTCGGGTGGGGGCGCCGGGTCGGGCGCGTCGCTCACAACCCTAGAGAACGCAGATGATCGTCTCGTGTGTCCGGAGGAGCGTTTCGGCGTCCGCCGCAAGTAGAGGGAGGTCCCTCGCCTACGACCTGAGGACTAGGGGACGACCCTGAGGGTCATGCCTCGTCCTGACGCGGCGCGACGACCTCACGGACGATCAGCAGCACCGCGGCGGCGATCGGGATCGACAGCAGCGCGCCCGTGACGCCCAGCAGCGCGGCGCCGACCAGCGCCGCGATGATGGTCAGCGCGGGCGGGACGTCGACGGCGCGCTTCATGACCTTCGGGTAGATCAGGTAGTTCTCGAACTGCTGGTACGCGACGTAGAAGACGACGCACACCAGCGCCTTCGTCGGCGAGTCGAAGAACGCCACCGCGGACACGACCGCCGCGCCGATGGTCGCGCCGATCATCGGGATCAGGTCGGTGAGCGCCACGATGAGCGCCAGCGGCAGCGCGAACTGCACGTCGATGACCTCGAGGAACACGAACGACGACAGGCCCGCGCAGGTCGCGACGATCAGCATGCCGTTCACATAACCGCCGATGCCGCCGATGATCTCGTCGCCCAGCGCGCGCACCCGCGGCCGCCGCGAGGCGGGGAACAGCCGGTAGATGAAGTCCTTGATGCCGGGCAGCGAGCCGAGGAAGTACAGCGTCAGGCACAGCACGGTGAGCGTGTCGAACACCGAGTTCAGCACCATCTTGCCGAATCCGAGCAGGCCGCCCGCGACGCTTTCGGCGGTATTGGCGTTCGCCGCCGCCTCTTTCGCCTTGTCGATGATGTGGTACTTCTCGTCGAGCCGTTTGAACTGCTCGTTGTGCAGCAGCTCCGTCAGCTTGTCGGGAATGCTGTTGATCAGCGACGTGGTCTGGTCGGCGAGCGGTTGTGCGATCGCGGTGATGAACGCCGCGATCGCCAGAAGGAATCCGATGCCGACGAACGCCACCGCCCAGCGCCGCGCCATTCCGAGGCGCTGGAGCCGTTCCACGAACGGATTCAGGCCGGCGGCGAGGAAGAACGAGATGAGGATCAGGACGATGACGTCCTTGATCCCCGCGAACGCCTGGGCGAGGAACCACGCCGTGATGACGCCGAGTCCGCCCACGAAGCCGACGTAGAACGGCGACGAGCGGCGCAGCGGCCGACCCGGCATGCCGAACCGCGGCGCGGGCACGGTCGTTCCGTCCGCGGCCGACGCCTGCGCGGCGTCCGGCTTCGGGGCCGCGGTGCTGTCGGCGGTGTCCGGGGCGGTGTCTGTGCTCACGGCGTTTGGGCGTCGAATCGTACGAACTACCCCCGAGTCAGTCCGGTCGAGCCGGTCGAACGGGTCGAACGGACGCTCAGCGAGCCTGCTGCGCCGGAACACCCGGCAGCTTGTCGTCGTCGTCGATGCCCGCGCCGGCGGCGGCGACGGCCGCACCGGTGAGCGTCGCCAGCATCTCGCGCACGTTGGTGAGCTGCGCGTTGATGCTGTCGCGGCGGTGCGTCAGCGCGGCGAGCTCACGCTCGGACTCGCTACGGATGCGGTCCGCCTTGGCACGCGCGTCCGCGACGATGTCGTCCGCCTGGCGCTGCGCGGTCTCGATCGTCTGACGCGACCGGCGCTCCGCGTCGGTGCGCAGCTTCTCGGCCTCGAGGCGCAGCTGCTCGGCGCGGTGCTCGACCTCGGACAGGCGCTTCTCGGCCTTGGCCTGACGGGCCGCCAGGTCACGCTCGGACTGCTCGCGGCGCTTCGCCAGGTTGGTCTCGAAGTCCGCGGCGGCCTGGGCGGCCTTGGCGCGCGTCTCCTCGAAGAGGGCGTCCGCCTCCTCGCGCTTGGTCGCGGCGTCCTTCGACGCGTCCGCGCGCAGCTGGTTCGCGTCGGTCTTCGCCTTGTCGAGGATCCGGCTGCCCTCGTCCTCGGCCTTGGCCTTGCGCTCCTTGCTGTACTGCTCGGCCTCGGCACGCACCTGCTGCGCGGCCGCCTCGGCCAGTTCGCGGTGCTGGTCCGCCGCGCGGCGGGCCTCCTCGCGCAGGTCCTTGGCCTCTTCCTCGGCAAGGCGCAGGATCTTCTCGACGCGGGCGCCCAGGCCCGCATAGGACGGCTCGGCGTCGGCGAGCTGGGCCTGCACGTTCTGGCTCTCGAGGTGCAGTTCCTCGATGCGCTTCTCCAAGGCGGAGATGCGGGCCAACGCGCTGTCCCGGTCAGAGACGAGCTTCGTGATGCGATCGTCGACCTGCGAACGCTCGTACCCTCGGCGGACGAGATCGAAGCCGTGCGGAGAGTTTGTGTCGCTCATGGGGTTCCTGTCGTATGACCGGTGCTGTGGATGAGGTGACGGGTGGAATCCTGGCACGAAACAGACGGCTCATCGACCCGGGCCGGGGAGAACAACCGCTATTCATCCCTCAATCGGGTGGTCGATATCGCGTGGTCAATCGGGTGATGCCGTAGGCGCTTCCCCGCGGGCGCGGGGCGCCGAGCCGCCGCCCTTTCCGGACGACGAACCCGCCGGTGCCGCCAAGGCGTCCAAAACGCCCTGCACACGCGCCATTTCGGTGGCGATGTCCTTGCGGCGGCGGTTGAGTTCGTCCAACTTGCGCTGACCCTCGGCCCGTGACCGCTCGGCCTCCCGGCGCGCCTCGCCGCGAAGCCGGTCCGCCTCCCTCCGCGCGTCGTCCAGGATCCTGTCCGCGTCCGTCGCGGTCTTCCGGCGGACGGCCTGGGCCTCGCGCTGTGCGGCGGCGATCTGTTCGGCCACCTTCGCGCGCAGGTCGTCGGCGCCCTTCTGAGCGTCCGCGAGCCGCTGCTCCGCTTCGGAAAGCAGCGCCTCGGCCTTCTTCACCGCGGCGATACGTACCCTATCGGCCTCGGAGCTCGCCTTGTCACGGATCCGGTCGGCTTCGTCGGCCGCCTCGGCCTTCAGCTTCTCGCCCTCGGCGACCGCCTTCGTGCGGCTCTCCTCCGCGGCCTCCACCAGCGCGTCCACCCGCTTGCCCGCGGACTGGAGGCTCTCGGCGGCCTGCTTGCGCGCCGCCTCGACGGTGTCCTCGGCCTCCTTGTCGGCGCGTTCGCGCGTCGCCGAAGTGTCGCGCCGGGTCTCGGCGATCATCTTGTCGCTGTCGGCGCGGGCCTTCTCTATCACCGCGGCGGCCTCGGCGCGCAGCCGCGCGTCCTCCGCCTCGGCGTCCGCGATGGTCTTCGCGGCCGTCTCCGACGCCGTCTTGAGCTGGTGCTCGGCCTTCCGCTCGGCCTGCGCGACCAGTTCGGTGACGTGGCCCTTCGTCTTGACCAGCGTCTCCTCGGCCTCGTCGACCGCCTTGTCGAGGGTCGCCTTGGCCTTCTCGCGCATCGACGTCGACTCCGCCTCGGCGGACTTGAGCATCGTGGTCGCCTCGTCGCGGCCGGCGGTGCGCACCCGTTCGGCCTCGCGCTCCGAGTCGGACCTGAGCCGCTCGGAGTGCTTGCGCGCGGCCGTCACGGTCGCGTCGGCCTCGGCGCGGGCGCGGACCAGGTGGGTCTGCGCCTCGTCGCGCGAGGCGGCCAACTCCCGTTCGGCCTCGGTGCGGAGCCGTGCCATCGCCTCGTGCGCCGCGTCCTCTATCCCGACGACGGCCTGGCGCACCGTCTCCGCCTCGCCCTTGGCCTCGCGCACGAGACGGGCGGCCTCGTCCTCCGCCTTGCGCAGCTTGCCCTGCGCGTTCTCGATGAGGTCGCGGCCCTTGACCTCGGCGGTTTCCAGGAGTTCGCGGGCGCGGGCCTGCGTGCGGTCGCGCAGCTCGACGACCTCGAGGCGGGCCTCCTCGAGCGCCTGCCGTGCGGTCTCCCGGACTTCGGCGGCGGCGCGCTCGGCGTCCGCGACCAGGCGCGCGCCGGACGCCTCGGCGTCCTCGCGCGTCGTGCGGGCCGCGGCCTCGGTCTCGGCGCGCAGGTCGGCGGCGTCGCGGCGGGCCTCGTTGCGGATGCCCTCGCCCTCGCCGCGCGCGTCGCCGAGGATCTCCTCGGCCTCGGCGCGGGTCTTGGCGAGCAGGTCCTCCGCGCTGCGGGCCGCCGACTCGGTGCGCTTGGCGGCGTCCTCGCGGGCCTGCGCGAGCAGCGTCTCCGCGTCGGTACGCGCGGTCTTCAGCGCCGTGGCGGCCTCTTCGCGCGCGGTCTCCGCCTCGGTGCGCAGCTCGGTCGCGCGGGCCTCGGCCGCGCGCATGAGCTCCTCGGCGGAGCGGGCCGCGGTCTCGGTGCTCTTCGCGGCGTCCGCCCGTGCGGTGGCGAGGAGTTCCTCGGCCTCGGCGTGCGAGCGGCCGGCCGACTCGGCGGCCTGCTGGGTGACGCGCTCGGCGTCCGCCTTGGCCTTGGCGAGGAGTTCGGCGGCGGCGGTCTCGGCCTCGGCGCGCAGCTGGGCGGCGGCCTCGGCGGACTCGGTGGCCAGTGTCTCGGCCTCGGCGCGGGCGCGCTCCAAACGCTCGGCGGACTCGGCCTGTTGGCGCTGCGTCAGATCGCGCAGCCGGGCGGTGTCGGCGACCGCCTTCTCGCGCAGCTTCCCCGATTCGGCCCGCGCCCGTTCGAGGATGTCCTCCGCCTCGGCCTCGGCGCGCGCCTTGACCTCGTCGGTGTGCGTCTTCGCCTCTTCGAGCAGACGCTTGCCGCTCTCGCGGGTGCGGGCCTCGACCGCCTCGGCGTCGGTCTGGGCGCGGGCGCGCAGTTCGTCGGCTTCGGCGCGGGCCTCGGCGGTCACCCGCTCGGCCTCCGCGCGGGCCTTGGCGAGGAGTTCGTCGGCGGCGCCGGCGGCGGTCTCCATCCGCTCGGCGGCGGCGGTCTCCGCGTCGGCCAGCATCTGCGCGGCTTCGGCGGCCAGCTGCTCGGCCTTCGCGGTGGCCTTGGCGACCAGTTCCTCGGCTGCCGCGGTGGACGCCGCGAGGTTCTCGGCGGCGGCGGCTTCCGTCTCGGCGGACTGCCGTTCGGCGTTCTCGCGCAGCTCCGCGGCGGCGGCCTCGGCCTTCGCGACGAGCTCCTCGGCGACGGCGCCCGCGGTGGCGACCAGCTCCTCCGCCTCGGTGCGCGCCTCCGCCACCCGGGCGTCGGCCTCGGCGGACATCCGCTCGGCGGCCTCGCGCTGCTCCTCTATCGCCGCGCGGACCTCGGCGTGCATGCCGAGTGCCTTCTCGTGCGCCTCGGCCGCCTCGGCGAGCGCGGCGTCGCGCTGCGCCTCGGCCTCGGCGACGGTCTCGGTGCGCAGCCGCTCGGCGTCGGCGTCCGCCTCGGTGCGGATCCGCGCGACGTCCTCGGCGGTCTCCGTGCGCAGCCGCGCGACCTCCTGGGAGGTCTCCTCGCGCAGCCGCTCCGCCTCGGCGGCGGCCCGCTCGGCCAGAGCGACAGCCTCGGCGCGGGCGGCCTCCAGCAGCTCGGCGACCTCTGCGCGGACCTGCACGGCGTGCTCGTCGGCCTCGGCCCGGACCTGCGCCGCGTGCTCGGACGCCTCGCCGCGCACCCGCCCGTCGTGCTCGTCGGCCTCGGCCCGCACCCGGGCCGCGTGCTCGTCGGCCTCCGCGCGGACCTGGGCGGCGTGCTCGTCGGCTTCGCCGCGTACCCGCTCGGCGTGGTCGTCCGCCTCGCCGCGGACCCGCTCGTCCAGCTCGGTCGCGGCGGTGCGGGCCTTGCTCAGCAGTTCCTCGGCGGCGGTGCTCGCGGCTTCGAGGCGGCTGGCGGCGTCGCTGCCGGCGACCTCGAGCAGCGCCTCGGCCTCGGCCCTGAGGCGCTCGGCCTCCGCCTGGTGGCGCTCGGCCTCGGCGGCGGCCTCGGCGCGCAGCCGGGCGACCTCGGCCTGCGTCTCGGCGAGCAGTTTGGCGGTGCCCGCGGACGCGCCCTCGGCGACCTCGGCGGCCTGCCCGGTGACCCGCTCGGCCTCGGCCGCAGCCTGCCCCTTGAGGCGGTGCGCGTCGGCGGCGGCCTCGGCGCGGATCCGGTCGGCCTCGGCGCGCGCGTCGACGACCAGCGCCTCGGCCTGGTGCCGGGTTCCGGACTTGATCTGTTCGACCTGTTCGCCGACCGACTCGGCGCGCTCCTGCGCGACGGCGAGCATGCGGTCGGCCTCGGCCTGTGCGCGGGCCAAGATGGTGTCGGCCTCGGCGCGGGCGCCCTGCGCTGCCCCGGAGGCCTGCTCGCGGGCGGCGAGGGCCTGCGCGGACGCGTCGGCGAGCAGCCGCTCGGCCTCGGCCCGCGCGGACTCGACCAGCTGTCGGGCGCGCTCGTCGGCCTGCTGGCGGACCTGGTCGGCCCACGCGACGTTCTCGCTGACGCGCGCCTCGGTGGCCTGGCGGGCGTGCGCGAGCTCCTCTTCGAGGCGTCGGCGGCGGTTGGCGATCTCGGCCTGCCACTCGGCCTCGTGCTGGGCGGAGCGCTGCGCGGCCTCCTGCATGACGCGCTGCGTGTGGGCGCGCGACTCCGCGAGCTCGCGCTCGGCGTCCGCGCGAACCTGCTCGGCCTGGAGCTGGGCCTGGCGGAGCATCTGCTCGGCCTGCCCGCCGATACTGCCGAACTGCGGGGTGGCGAGCTGCCGTCTGAGGTCATGCAGCTTCGCGCGAAGCACCTCGACCTGATAACCGAGGTCCTCCGCGTGCGCGACACTCTCCTCGCGCTCAGTTCGCAGCCGCTTCATCTCGGCTTCGATCTGGCCGAGGCCGTCGTCAACCTCGTAGCGGTCGTAGCCCCGCACTGTGGGGTCCCACTCCATCCCCTGGCCGCGTCCTCACCAGTGCCGTCACCGTATCCGAACCGCATCCGCAGCGGATCCGGCAGGGCCCTAATGGTGTCAGATCCCGGGAAAGCTTAGTGCCGCGTCAGGCAACGAATTCCCTGACGCGGCACCAGCTGACTCTGAGTCAGCACCCGGTCACGGTGTCACCGGGTCCTCCGTGCTCCGCTCAGATGTTGCGGAAGCGGTTGATCTCGTTGATGTACTTGGCACGCATCTCGTGGTTGCGCACGCCCAGGCCCTCCTCGGGGGCCAGGCACAGGACGCCGACCTTGCCCTGGTGGAGGTTGCGGTGCACGTCGTACGCCGCCTGGCCGACCTCGTCCATCGAGTAGCTGCGGGACAGCGTCGGGTGGATCTTGCCCTGCGCGATCAGGCGGTTCGCCTCCCACGACTCGCGGTAGTTCGCGAAGTGCGAGCCGACGATGCGCTTGAGGTTCATCCACAGGTAGCGGTTGTCGTACTCGTGCACGAAGCCCGAGGTCGAGGCGCAGGTCACGATCGTGCCGCCCTTGCGGGTGACGTAGACCGAGGCGCCGAACGTCTCGCGGCCCGGGTGCTCGAAGACGATGTCCACGTCCTCGCCGCCGGTCAGCTCACGGATGAGCTTGCCGAAGCGGTTCCACTCCTTCGGGTCCTGGGTGTGCTCGTCCTTCCAGAACTTGAAGTCCTCGGCCCTGCGGTCGATGACCAGGTCGGCGCCCATGTCGCGGCAGATCTGGGCCTTGTCCTCGGACGAGACCACGCAGATCGGGGTGGCGCCGCCGTTGAGGGCGAACTGCGTCGCGTACGAGCCGAGGCCGCCGGAGGCGCCCCAGATCAGCACGTTGTCGCCCTGCTTCATGCCGGCGCCGTTGCGGGACACCAGCTGGCGGTACGCGGTGGAGTTGACGAGACCCGGCGAGGCGGCCTCTTCCCACGTCAGGTGCGCCGGCTTCGGCATGAGCTGGTTGCTCTTGACCAGGGCGATGTGCGCGAGGCCGCCGAAGTTGGTCTCGAAGCCCCAGATGCGCTGCTCGGGGTCGAGCATGGTGTCGCCGTGGCCGTCCGGGCTCTCCAGCTCGACGGACAGGCAGTGCGCGACGACCTCGGCGCCCGGCTTCCAGGCGTTGACGCCGGGGCCGGTCCGCAGCACGACGCCGGCCAGGTCGGAGCCGACCACGTGGTACGGCAGGTCGTGGCGCTTGGTGAGCGGGGAGGTCCGGCCGTACCGCTCCAGGAAGCGGAAGGTGGAGACCGGCTCGAAGATCGAGGTCCACACGGTGTTGTAGTTGATGGCCGAGGCCATCACCGCGATCAGTGCCTCGCCCGGGCCGAGCTCGGGCAGTGCGACGTCCTCGACGTGCAGTGCCCGGCGCGGGTCCTTGTCGCGGGACTCGAGCCCCTCGAACATCGTCTCCTCGTCCTTGTGGACGGTGACGGCACGGTAGGACTCGGGCAGGGGAAGGGCTTCGTACGCTTCCTGCGGGGTGTCCCCAGCGAGGATGGCGTCGAGGATCTCCTTCATCGTCGGCCTCCAGGGTCGGCGTTGGGAGTTGAGGGTTTGTCGGTTGGCCCGCGAAATTACCCATGGGTAACGTAGCTGTGGCGACCGGGGTGTGCCAAGGGGCGGGCCCGTAGGAATCCCGCCCCCGTATTGACGCTGTGTCAGCTCCAAAAAAGAGGGGTGGGAGCGGAGCGACCTCGAAAAATGGGTGGTGGTGGGCGACGGGTGGGCGGGGGCGACGCAGCGTGGTGTGTCAGTGCTCGGCGTCCGCGGGGGCCGAGGTGACCAGCTCCGTCAGCACCCCGTGGCAGTCCTTCGGGTGCAGGAACGTGATGCGCGAGCCCATCGAACCGCGGCGCGGCTCGTCGTACAGGACGCGGACGCCCTTGCCGCGGATGGCCTCCGCGTCACCGTCCACGTCGGCGGTGCCGAAGGCGATGTGGTGCACGCCCTCGCCGTTCTTCTCCAGCCACTTGGCGACCGTCGAGTCCTCGCGGATCGGCTCGAGCAGCTGCAGGTAGGACGCGCCGCCGTCGTCCGTGTTGTTGATCTTGAGCATGGCCTCGCGGACGCCCTGCTCCTCGTTGACCTCGGTGTGGAAGACCTCGAAGCCGTACGTGGCCTGGTAGAACGCCACGGTCTCGTCGAGGTTGCGGCAGGCGATACCGATGTGGTCGATGCGCGTGAGCACGATGCCCTCCCGGGTCCTTCGGGTTACCTCTGAGTAGGTACCCTGAATGTCGAAGCGACACTAGAGCGACACTATGGACGAGACCGCATCCGGTCTCCCGAGACGGGTCGTGCGTTCCGTCACAACGGGACCCCTGCCGACCATGACCTGGCGGCGGGTATGTTCGGCCCACACCCTCACACCTCCCTTCCATCAGGGCTGACCTTCCTAGGAGGCCACTGCCATGGCCGGTTCTGTCATCGTCGCCGGAGCGCGTACCCCCATGGGCCGCCTGCTCGGCTCGCTCAAGGGCTTCTCCGCCACCGACCTCGGCGGCGTCGTGATCAAGGCCGCGCTCGAGCGCGCCGGGATCACCGGCGAGCAGGTCCAGTACGTCGTGCTCGGCCAGGTCCTGCAGGCCGGCGCCGGCCAGATGCCGGCCCGCCAGGCGGCGGTCAAGGGCGGCATCCCCATGAACGTGCCGTCCCTCACGATCAACAAGGTCTGCCTCTCCGGCCTCGACGCGATCGCGCTGGCCGACCAGCTCATCCGCGCCGGCGAGTTCGACATCGTGGTGGCCGGCGGCATGGAGTCCATGACGGGCGCCCCGCACCTGCTGCCGAAGTCCCGCGAGGGCTTCAAGTACGGCGCGATCGAGATGCTCGACGCCATGGCGTACGACGGCCTCACCGACGCGTTCGACAAGATCCCGATGGGCGAGTCGACCGAGCACCACAACGCCAAGCTCGGCATCTCCCGCGAGGAGCAGGACGTGTTCTCCGCCCGCTCGCACCAGCGGGCCGCCGAGGCGCAGAAGAACGGCGTCTTCGACGAGGAGATCACCCCCGTCGCGATCCCGCAGCGCAAGGGCGAGCCGGTCCTGTTCACGACCGACGAGGGCGTGCGGGCCGACACCACCGCGGAGTCGCTGGGCAAGCTGCGCCCGGCCTTCACCAAGGACGGCACGATCACCGCCGGCTCGGCGTCCCAGATCTCCGACGGCGCCTGCGCGGTCGTCGTCATGTCCAAGGCCAAGGCCGAGGAGCTCGGCATCGAGTGGCTCGCCGAGATCGGCGCCCACGGCAACGTGGCCGGCCCCGACAACTCGCTCCAGTCGCAGCCCTCCAACGCCATCAAGCACGCGCTCGGCAAGCAGGGCCTCACCGTCGACGACCTCGACCTCATCGAGATCAACGAGGCCTTCGCGTCCGTCGGCATCCAGTCCATGAAGGACCTGGGCGTCACCGAGGAAAAGGTCAACGTCAACGGCGGCGCCATCGCGCTCGGCCACCCGATCGGCATGTCGGGCGCCCGCGTCGTGCTCCACCTCGCCCTCGAGCTCAAGCGCCGCGGCGGCGGCACCGGCGCCGCGGCCCTCTGCGGCGGCGGCGGCCAGGGCGACGCCCTGATCCTGACGGTCCCGCAGCAGGCCTGACGCATAACCGACGACGAGCGCGGCACGAGCGGGTTCGACCCCGTTCCGTGCCGCGCTCGCCGCGCTCTCGGCGGACCCGGTTCCGGTCTCCCGGGCACGGGTAACCGCTCCCTCGATCCGTCCGTCCCTGGAACTCTCTGACAGGAGCCGTCCTTGCCTCGGCGTACCGACGTCGCCTCACTCGTCGCGCAGGCTCGTGAGGGGCAGGCGCGGGCGGTGGCGCGGCTTATCTCGCTTGTGGAGGATGCCTCGCCGGTTTTGCGGGAGGTCATGGCGGCGTTGGCGCCGCATACCGGGCAGGCGTATGTCGTCGGGTTGACCGGGCCGCCGGGGGTGGGGAAGTCGACGTCTACGTCGGCGCTCGTGTCCGCGTATCGGGCGGCCGGCAAGCGGGTCGGCGTGTTGGCGGTGGATCCGTCGTCGCCGTTTTCCGGTGGGGCGTTGCTCGGGGACCGGATCCGGATGCAGGAGCACGCGACGGATCCGGACGTGTTCATCCGGTCGATGGCCTCGCGGGGGCATCTCGGGGGGCTCGCGTGGGCGACGCCGCAGGCGTTGCGGGTGTTGGACGCGGCCGGGTGCGACGTGATCCTCGTCGAGACGGTGGGCGTCGGGCAGTCGGAGATCGAGGTCGCGTCGGCAGCTGACACGACCGTGGTGCTGATGGCGCCCGGGATGGGGGACGGGATTCAGGCGGCCAAGGCCGGGATCCTCGAGATCGGTGACGTGTATGTCGTGAACAAGGCCGATCGGGACGGTGCCCAGACCACGGCGCGTGAGCTCAACCACATGCTGTCCCTCGGCCCCACCCGCGGGCCCGATTCGTGGCGGCCGCCCATCGTCAAGACGGTCGCGTCGCGGGGGGAGGGGCTGGAGGACGTTGTCGAGGCCTTGGAAAAGCACCGGGCCTGGATGACCGCGAACGGGACGCTCGCGGCCCGTCGGCAGGCCCGGGTGCGCGGAGAGGTCGAGGCGATCGCGTTGGCGGCGCTGTATGCGCGGATGGGTGATGTCGCGGCGGGGCGTCGGGCTGATGAGCTGGCCGCGCGGGTGTTGGACGGCGGGCTCGACCCGTATGCCGCCGCTGATGAGCTGATCGCGGGGCTGGCGGGGAGCTGACCGCAAAGACAGGTACGCCCCCGACCGCGGTGCGGTCGGGGGCGTACCTGTGCGGAGACGGGGTCAGACCCGCGCCTTGCCGCCCGGCTTCTGGGCCGTGCCCTGGCTGAGCACCTTGGGGCACGTGGCGCCGCCGTCGACGCCGCTGAGGTGGGCGACGACGGTGCCGAAGGCCTCGCCGAGCACCCGCTTCTGCTCGTCGGTCAGCAGGTCGACGAAGTGCCGCCGCACGCTGGCCACGTGGTCGGGCGCGGCCTGGACGAGGCGCTCCCAGCCCTGCTCGGTCAGGACGGCCCACTGGCCGCGCCGGTCCGAGTCGCAGCTTTCGCGCGCGACCAGGCCCGCGTTCTCCATGCGGGTCATCTGGTGCGACAGCCGGCTCTTGGACTGGTGGCTCAGCCCGGCGAGCTCGGTCAGCCGCAGGCGGCGGTCGGGCGCCTCGGACAGGCGCACGAGGATCTCGTAGTCGTGCACGGTCAGGCCGTGCAGCTGCTGGAGATCGCGCTCCAGGTACAGCGGGAGCAGATTGAGCACGCCCATAGAGGCTCGCCACATCCGCTGCTCTTCGTCGCTCAGCCAGCGAGGCTCCGGTTCGGTCATGAAACCATCGTACCTCGATCAGTTGAACATTCAATAAATGTATCGGAGTGGCGCGGATATCACACCGTCTCGGCCGCCGGCGGTCCGGCCTGCTTCGACAGGTGCTCCTGCCACGGCTGACGCACCGGGCCCGCGTGCGTGGCGTCCTCGATCTCGAGCAGCGACTCCTCGCGGCGCGCCGCCTCGAACGCCTCGTGCCCGCCGCGGAGTCCGAACAACCGTTTCGCGACGATGATGTAGAGCACAGCGATGATGTTGAGGACCAGCGTGCCGATCTTGAAGTAGCTGACCTTCTCCGTCAGCTCGTAGACCTCGAGCGGCAGGAACATGCCGGTCGCCACGACCGTCAGGTACTCGGCCCAGCGCTTCAGCATCCACAGGCCGACCGCCTCTACGATCTCGATGACCGCATAGACGACCAGCCCTACGGCGACCCACACGAGCGTCGAGTGCTTGTAGTCGAACGTCTTGCGGATCGACTCGACGATCGGGGAGTTGTCGATGTCGTAGCCGTAGTGGTTGAACAGCGGCTTGAGGAGCGTCAGGTCCTCCTCGAACACCCGCCGCACCGAGTCCTGCGCGTTGCTGAACCTCCAGATCGCGTACGCGACGAACAGGATCAGCACGCCGCGCGCGGCGCGCTCGATCGCGAGGAATCGCAGGATCAGCACGTCCCGCAGGGCGCGCCCGCGCAGCACCTCGGGGGCCTCCTGCGCGGGGCCCGACCCCTTGGCGTCGCCCAGCACGAAGTCGCCGCAGCGCAGGCACCGCCACGCGACGCCGATCGGCGTCTCCGTGTGCAGCTTGGCGCGCAGTCCCGGCTCGTCGGGCGCGTATGTCTCATGGCCGCGGCGTGCGCAGGCTCGGCGATTCCAGTCCACGTGCGGCACCGTAGGGGCTGCCCGTGATCGTGCGCTCTAGTTACGCCCATGGGAACACCAAGAGGCGGTCATGGGGAGGTGAAGAAGCCCATGGCGGCTCCGCTCAGCGGTCCTGTCGGGGGTAATAGCGCTCGATACGCGGACAGCCGCCCCACCACGGGTTTGTTCAGCAGATGGGCGCACCGTACTTGCCGGTAGCCAAGACGACTACGCTGCGCCCGTGCCCAAGCCGCTGAACCTCCCCTTCGACCCCATCGCCCGTGCCGCCCAGTCGTGGGAGGAGCGCTGGGGTCCGTGTCCGCCCATGGCCGCGATCACGTCGATCATGCGGGCCCAGCAGATCCTGCTGGCGGAGGCCGACACGGTGCTCAAGCCGTACGGGCTCACCTTCGCCCGCTACGAGGCCCTCGTCCTGCTCACCTTCAGCCGCACCGGCGCGCTGCCGCTGTCGAAGATCGGCGAGCGCCTCATGGTGCACCCCACGAGCGTGACCAACACCATCGACCGCCTCGAGAAGGCCGAACTGGTCGCGCGTCGCCCCAACCCGCGCGACGGCCGCGGCATCCTCGCGACCATCACCGACAAGGGCCGCGACGTGGTCGAACGCGCCACCGCGGACCTGGTGGCCCGCGACTTCGGCCTCGGCGTCTACGACGCCGACCAGCTCGCCGAGATCTTCCGGGTCCTGCTGCCACTGCGCGTCGACGCGGGCGACTTCAAGGAGCAGGAGCAGGAGCCCGAGAGCGGGCGGCAGGACGGCTGACCGCCCCGCGCCGCCGCGCTCAGCCGCGGCGGACCGGGGCGTACAGGACGGGCGGCCCGCCGGGCGCGGTGCTCAGGCCCAACGCCACGGCACCGTCGGCGCGCATCGCCGCGCTCAGGTCGACGGTCACCTGGCGCGTGCCCTGCGCGGTGAAGCTCCCCGCCGGCACGCGGGTTCCGTCCGCGCGTTCCAGCCACGCCAGATAGCGCTCCCCGTCGCCGAGCCCGCTGACCGTGAGGCGTAGCCCGGTGCCCCAGCTGTGGTCGGTCAACTCGGCGGTGGCCTGCGTGGGACCCGCGGAGTAGGCGACGTCCGGCCGCCGGCCGGCGGGGTCGTGGACCGACGAGAAGACCAGCAGCGCCGCAGCGACCGACGCCGCGAGCCCGAGGGCCGCCCCGGTCGCGATGGTGATCGTGCGTCGCCGTGCCGTGCGACGCGCCGCCCCCACCTGCGCGAGCACCGAATCGGCCAGCCCGATCGGCGGCGCCGGCGACGGCTCGTCGAGCCGCTCCGGGTCGGCCCCGTAGAGCAGCCGCGCCGTCGACGACAGTCCGCGCAGTTCGGCCGTACATGCCCGGCAGCCGTCCAAGTGCGCCCGGAGCGCCGCGGCCTCGGCGGCGGGCAGCCGGTCCAGGGCCGCCATGCCGATCATCGGCCGCATCGCGGCGCACGGCCGCTCCCCGCCGGTGCGGCGGCTACCACCCGTGGAGGTCATCGTCGTCCCACCCCATCTCCTCCAGGATCAGCCGCAGCGCCTTGAGGGCGTAGAACACGCGGCTGCGCACGGTCCCGACCGGCACCGCCAGTTCCGCGGCGACGTCGGCGGGAGCACGGTCGCGCAGATGGACCTGGACGAGCACCGTACGGTGTTCGGCGCTCAGCCTGCGCAGTGCCTCCTCGACCTGCATCGTGACCATCAGCCGCTCCAACGCGCGGTCGTCGAACGGCGCGTCGGGCTCCGCGGTGTCGACGGCGGCGAGCGGTGGCCGGACGCTGCGCGCCCGCGCCAGGTCGATGACCACGTTGCGGCATATCGCGAACAGCCATGTGCGGGTCGAGCCGACCCGCTCGTCGAAGCGGTCGGCCGCGCGCCACGCCCGGACGAACGTCTCCTGCACCGCCTCCTCCGCCAGCCCCGCGTCGCCGAGCGACCGCACCGCCATCGCGAACAGCTCGCCGCCGTGCCGGTCGTAGAGCCGGCGCAGTCCCGCGTCGTCGCGGTGCTGTTCCGCGTGCTTGGCCGAGCCTCGGCGCCGTAGCCGCATGGCGTCCCTCCCTTCCTTCCGAGGGGGTACGGGGCGACCTCGGCGCGCGTTCAGTCCGCGCCGGACTTTTTCCGGCGGCAGGGGATCGGCAGGAGATCGGCAGCGGATTTCGGGCCCGGCTGAACAGCACGCGGGTCCGCTGCGTATCCCCCGCCGAGCGTCTCGCGGCCCGGCGGGACCGATGTCAGAGGGGAACACATACTCATGAACGCCCGCAAAGCGATGCGTTGGACGGCCGTCGGACTCGCCCTCGCCGCCACGGCGGCCCTCGCGCCCAGCGCGCTCGCCGACGGCTCCGGCGACCACCGCCCCGCCCACGTCGACGTGCTCAGCCCGCGCGCCGACGCGAGTACCGGGATCGGCGGCAAGGACTGGGTGCTCGACCTCAAGGTGCGCTACCCCGACGGCCTGCCCACCGCCGGTTGGACCGGGCCGCAGCTGACCGGCCCCGCCGGCCACAACAACGTGCCGCCGGCCGCGGGGACGTTCTCGACCGGCCACGACGACAAGCTGCCGGGCGTCGTCGTCCTGCTGTCGACGACCACCGCCGGCCGGCCCGGCTTCTCCGGGCCCGGCACGAACCTGGCGAACCTCTTCAACGTCACCGCGATCGCCGAGCAGGGCCGGCGCGGCGCGACGATCGCCGACACCTGGCTGGTCGGCGGCGCGTTCTTCGGCACGGCGACCGACTCCGTGCTGACCGTCGCCGTCGTCAAGGACCTCAACGGCAACGGTGTGCTCGACGACGCGCCCGACGTCGTCCCCGACGCGAACGGCGACGGCAAGGTGGACGCCGCCGACCTGAAGGCCCTCGGCGTCGCGTCGAACGTCGAGACGGTCCGCTTCCGGCTCGCCTGACCCGGCGGCGGCCCGGCGGGCGCCCCGGCCGACGGGGCCGAGGGGCGCCCGCCCGGCTCGCGAGGGGGGCGATTCGGAGAACGCCGGGAGGGCGACGTAGTCTCTTTGCGCGAATGTGAAAGCTGCGGACGCCGCCGGTTCCTGCGCGCGGTGGAGCGAACGAAGGTGCCGTTGTGAAGCCTGCTGTCCTGACCCGTTACCGCGTCATGGCGTACGTCACCGGTGTGTGGCTGCTCCTGCTGTGCCTGTGCATGGTGTTCAAGTACGGCTTCGACAAGGGTTCGGACCTGACGTTCTATGTCAGCCAGATCCACGGTCTGCTGTACATGATCTACCTGGTCGCGGCGTTCGACCTCAGCATGAAGATGAAGTGGAAGTTCGAGCGCATGCTGCTGATCATGCTCGCCGGGACGATCCCCTTCGCGTCGTTCGTCGCCGAGCGCAAGATCGCCCAGGCGGTGCAGGAGAGCGGGCGCGTCGTGGCGCCGACTGCCGCCTGATCGGACCGACCGGACCTGTCGGAGCCCTGTAGCGCCGTCGGTCCTCGAACCCCCACCCGTCGCCCGTATTTCCCCGAAGGTGAACCCGATGCTGTCCAACTCCGTCTCGCGCTTCCGGCTGGTCGCCACGCTCGAAGGCCTGTCGTTCCCGGCCCTGCTGATCTTCGGCTCGCTGCTCAGCCGGATCTCCGACATCGACTACCTGATGATGCCGCTGGGCCTCATCCACGGCGTGCTGTTCATCGCGTACGTGCTGCTCGCGCTCGACCTGCGCGGCAAGCTCGGCTGGGACGGCAAGAAGACGTTCGTCGCGCTCGCCTGGGCGATCCCGCCGTTCGGCAGCTTCGTGTTCAAGGCGAAGGCGAAGGCCGAGCTGGACGCCGCCGAGCAGGCGGAGAACGCGGCGGCGGCCTCGGCGGCCTGAGCCCCTGATGTCCTGACGCCGGTGTTCTGACGCTGGTGTTCTGACGCGAAAGCCCCCGCCGCGGCGGGGGCTTCGTGCTGTCGGGAGGGGCGGTTTCAGGCCTCCGCGGCACTCCGCGGCGCGGCGGGCTCCGAACCCCAGTCCGGGCCGAGGCCCACGAGGCCGGCCGTGACGAACGCGACGAACCGGCTGACCCATTCCTCCCCGGCCGGCTCCGCGCTGACCAGCATGTGCTGGACCACGGTGCCGGAGATCACGTCGAAGACGAGGTCGACGTCGATCGCGTCGGCCGCCGTCGTCTCGCCGCGCGCCCGGGCCCGCGCGCGACCCTCGACGACGAGGCGCTTCTGCGGGTCGACGATGGCCTCGCGGACCCGGCGCCGCAGCTCGGGGTCACGTGTCGAGTCGGCGACCAGGCCCATCAGCGCGGTCTGCATCTCGGGCCGGGTGAGCAGGGCGGCGAACTGCCGTACGACCGACTCCATGTCGGAGCGCAGGTCGCCGTCGTCGGGCAGTTCGAGCGAGTCGAGCATGTCGGCGACGGCGGCCATCACGAGCTCCTGCTTGGAGGCCCAGCGCCGGTAGAGGGTGGTCTTGGCGACGCCCGCGCGCACCGCGACGTCCCCGATGGTCAGCGACGCCCAGCCGCGGTCGGCGAGCAGCGCGCGGGTCGCCGACAGGATGGCGTCGTCGGCCGTCGAGCTCCGCGGCCGGCCTTTGCGGGCCGCCGCGGCGTTGCCGTTCTCGCTCAACGGGACCTCGACACGGTGCGGGGGAGTGGTGACTCCGGCGGGGGACTCGGTACGGGCCGTCAGGTTACTGGCAAGTATCGTCATCGGCGGTGACCGCCGTCACATGACACCCGATGTGTGTGGCGGGCGACAAGCCACCCTGCGCCGGTGAGGCATGTCACACCCCTCAACCTCTTGAAATCGGACGAACCCCCCTTGCGGCCGACGCCCGTTCTGCCGTTACGCTACGGGTCGTAGCGAATCACGGTGCCTGGATGGGGATTCGAGCACCCGACATCGGTACGCACGACCGGCGCGCACTCCGCGGCGCCTCCCGCAGACCGGCGGGACGGCGGCGGAACGGGCGCCGGACCGCTTGTGGGGTGAACGGGGCCGACCCGTGCACCGCACAGGTGGCGCACGGGGGAAGATAGGCCTATGCAGCCACGAAACATGTCGATGCGCGGGGTCGTCGACCTCGGCGCGGTCAAGGCGGCCACCGAGGCCGCCGCGCAGCGGGCGGCCCGGGCGGCGAGCGCGCCGCAGGGCGCCGCGGGCGGAGGGGCCCCCGCGGGGGGATTCGTCTTCGACCTCACGGACGCGAACTTCGACTCCGTCCTCGCGCTGTCCCAGCAGGCCCCCGTGGTGCTGGAGTTCTCCTCGCAGCGCTCGCCGCACAGCATCGAGGTCGGTGAGGTCTTCGACCAGCTGGCCGCCGAATACGCCGGCCGCTTCGTCCTCGCCCGTCTCGACATCGACGCCTCGCCGCAGCTCGCCCAGGAGCTCGTGACGCAGGCCGGTGTCCAGGGCCTCCCCGCCGCGGTCGCGGTCATCGCCGGCCAGCTCGCGCCGATGTTCGACCGCGCGGCGCCGCAGGCCGAGCAGCTGCGGCAGATCCTCGACCAGCTGATCCAGGTCGGCGAGCAGCGCTTCGGGCTGACGGGCCTTCAGGGCGGCGCGCCGGGCGGCGCCGAGTCCGAGGACGAGGACGCCGAGCCGGCCGGCGACCCGCTGCTGGCCGCGGCCGAGGCTGCGCTCGACGCGGGCGACTTCGCGGGCGCGGCGCAGGCGTACCGCAACGTGCTGACCGACTATCCGGCGCACACCGAGGCGAAGCTGGCGCTCGGGCAGGTCGAGCTGATCCTGCGCACGCAGGACGTCGACCCGGCCGAGGTGCGGCGCAACGCCGCCGACCGGCCGACGGACGTCGACGCGCAGGCGCTGGCGGCGGACCTCGACCTCGCGGGCGGGCACGTCGAGGACGCGTTCGGTCGACTTGTCGAGACGGTGCGGCGCACGGCGGGCGACGACCGCAACAAGGCGCGCCTGCACCTGCTCGGCCTCTTCGACGTGATCGGCTCGGACGACCCGCGCGTGGTGAAGGCGCGGGCGGCGCTGACCAGCGTGCTCTTCTAGGTCCGTCCGGAGCCTGTCTCCACGTCCCTTTCCGGCGCACCTTCGGTCCGTCTCCGGCGGCTTTGTCGCCTTGTTGGCTTGGCGATCCCCGCCACCCTCCGTGATGTTCGCGGAAGGTGGCGGGGATCTTTGTTTTCACCGTGTTTCGCGCGTGTCCACCTGGAGTCTTTGCAAATCTTTGACTCAGTTGCGATTCGGTTGCGAAGGGTTCGCTCGAGGTCGCCGCCACTCGTCGTAAAAACCCACAAACGGGACACCCTGGGGAGAGGTGCATTACTCCAGGTAACACCAATCCCGAAAATGCGTAGCAAGAACGTGTTCTCGTCGGCTACTTGCCGGTAACAAGACTCTTGTGCCGAGGCCCACAGTGGGCAACGATCGGCCCGCTCGGTCCATCTCTCAACAGCGCACCCCGGCAGCCGGTCGGGGAGTCCGGTGGACTCTCATTCCCCATCCAGGTCCGTGCCCGTCCTTCGCTCAAGGGACAGGTACGACCTCCTCGGCCCCGCTCGTGCAGGGGGGCCTTCGTTGTCGTCCTTTGTGTCCGCCGTGCGCAACTACGCCGCCCCGGCCCGCGTACGGAGAGGAACCTGTCCCTAAGGAGGACCATGGCCAAGTCCAAGGCCGGCCGTACGCGTTGGAAGCGCTTCGGCCTCGCCCTTGTGCCCGGCGTGGTGATCATCTCGGGTCTCACGATGGCTGCTGCCAACGGTGCGATCCCGATGAGCTTCGCGATCTCCGGCACGGCGTTCAAGGTGAGTGGTGACCACATGGAGGCCACCAACGTCGTCCAGTACGGCAGCGTGGCCGGCACCAAGGGCGGCAAGGATGACGCCAAGCCGAACATCCTGTCGGGCTTCCAGCACGCCGAGTTCACCAACCTCTGCCAGTCGGTGAAGGTGCCGCTGCCGTTCTCGATCCTGGGCCACGACTCCGTGGTCATGGTCATCAAGTCGGGTGGCACCGCCACGGCCGAAAACATGATCGCGGACCTGGCGCAGCTGACCGGTGACGCGACGTTCAAGGGCGTCGACATCGGCATCGACGCGCAGGCGACCACCAAGGGTCCGCTCGCGGGCACCGCGCCGAAGCCTGGCATGTTCGGCCAGCAGGTCGACAAGGTCATCGTGGAACACCCGCGCCAGACCGTCTACGCGGTCAGCGCGGAGACCTTCCGTCTGCCGAGCCTCGACCTGTCGGTGAACTTCGACAACCAGGAATGCTTCTGATCCGGAAGCCGGCGGGGGCGGGTCGCCATCACACCTCGTGTGTGGCGGCCCTGCCCCCGCCCACCTCCTACGGGAGTGTTCTTCGACCCAGGCGTCCCCATCTGGAGCCTTCGTGAGTAACATCCAGCCGAGCGAGCCCCGTCGACCCGAGGCGGGGCAGCCGACCGAGGCCGCCGCAGCGGTGACCGACGGGCCGCGTTTCCGCGGACCGTTCAAGCGGGAACGCCGCAAGGTCCACGAGTGGCGTCACTCGCGGCCCTTCTGGGCGGGCTTCTTCATCCTGCTCGGTTCGGTGCCGATCCTGTACTTCCCGTACGCCACGCTGGAGATAGGCAACGTCAGCGTCGCGATGCAGACGATGGCCGGCGCGGCTTCGGCGATCATCGGCTGCGTCCTGATCCTGCTGGCGATCATGATCTGGGTCCAGCCGCAGTTCCGGGTTTACGCGGGCGTGATCGCCCTGGTGTGCGGCTTCATCTCGTTCATCACCTCCAACCTCGGCGGGTTCTTCATGGGCCTGCTGTTCGTCACGATCGGCGGCACGCTCGCCATCGCCTGGACGTACGACGAGGCGGAGGACGACGGTGCGGATCCGGCGGAGCCCAAGGGCGGCGCCGGGGACGGCGGTCCTGAGCTGATCGAGCAGCCGAACGAAGGGCTCGGGATCTTCGTCCCGCCGCCCACCGAGGCACCGGAGGCCGCCGGCGCGGCGAAGGCCGGCGCCGCCGAGGGCGGTGTCGGCCTGGGGGAACCGTCGGCCGGGTCGGCGTCTAGCCGCCCCGGCAGCACCCAGGACGTGTTGGACAGCTCCGCGCGCACGCTGAGCGGAGCGGCGAAGTTCACCGCCTTCGCCGGAATCCCGACGGTGGCCATGGTCGCCGCGCTGCTGCCCATGGGCAGCCCGAGCGACCCGCTGCCGCCGAACCCGTTTGCAGACGGGCCGTGCGTGAGCGCGTCGCCGACCGCGGGCGTCCCGTCCGGCGGTGCGACCTCGACGAAGCCGTCGTCGACCGCACCCGCCGCGCCGAACGCCACGCAGCAGCCGGTGGCACCCGCCACCCCTGCCGCCGGTTCGTCGACGACCGCGGCCAAGGCGCCGAACGCGCCCGCCGCCACGCCGACGACGACCAAGCCCGGTCTGCTCGACCCGCTGAAGTCGGTGCCGATCCTGTCCGACCTGCTCCAGCCGAAGTCGGCGACGGCGGGAACGACCGGAACGACACCGCCGCCCGCGACCGGCGGCGCCCCCGCGGCGCCCAAGGCCGCGGCGGACCCGGCGACGACCACCCCGACCGCGCCGACCACCCAGGCGCCGCAGCCGGGGGCCACGACGGCACCGACGACCGACAAGCCGTCGACCGCCACGCCGAAGCCGACGTCCACCGGAACGAAGCCGCCCTACCCGTGCCCGGCCGAGGGCCCGATCAAGGCGAAGGCGGCCACCTCCGGCGACCCGGTCCTGCCCGACGAGCCGTGGATCCTCAAGACCAGCCTGCTCGCCATGGCCGGCATGGACTACAAGGGCGTCGTGAACGTCACCACGGGCAGCGGCAAGACGAAGCCGGTCCTCAAGTTCGAGGTCAGCGCCGGCGTCGACATCTGGAACCTGGACATGACCTCGCCGGTCGACCAGTACGGGAACCGGATCCATGTCTTCTCGACGAACAACGTCAAGTCGTACATGAAGGACGGCACGGTCACCTTCTACACCGAGAGCCTCAAGGGCAACCTGTTCGGCCTGATCCCGATCGAGTTCACGCCGAGCAGCCCGCCCCCGCTCAACGTGCCGGTGGCCTTCTTCACGAACGTCACGGTCCGCCAAGCGGGCCAGACGGGGGCGACCCTGGTCATCCCCGACATGACGATGCGCGACGAGAAGGCCTCCTAGCAGGCACAAAACCCGCAGTGAACCGGCGGCCCGGAGCCCATATGGCTCCGGGCCGCCGTTCGTTGTCGCACGCCGATCGTCAGCGGTGGGCCGGGCCGCCGGCCGGGTTGGCCGGTTCCGGGCCGCCGGCCGGGTTGGCCGGTTCGCGGTGAAAGTCCCTCGGGTTGCGGGGCGGGCGCGGTGGCTCGGTGGGGGGCGGCTACGGCTGTGCGGCGAGGCGGCGGAGGGCTGTTTCGGTGGGGGAGCCTGGTTCGGCGGTGTAGGTGATCAGGCTGGTGTCCGGGTCGGCGGTGGAGGTGAAGCTCTCGAAGGAGAGGTGGAGTTCGCCGGCTGCGGGGTGGCGCATGTGGTAGTCGCCGCCGGTGCGGTCGGCGACCTGTTGCTCCGCCCAGAGCTTGCGGAACTCGGGGCTGGCGTCGGTGAGTTCGTCGATCAGGGCGGTGAACGCCGGGTCGTCCGGGTGGCGGCCGAGGTCGCGTCGGAGGTAGGCGACGACGTTCCGGGCCTTGACGTCCCAGTTGACGTAGCGGGCGCGTACGTCGGCGTCGAGGAAGACCAGCCACGCGGTGTTGCGGCGCTCGGGCGGCATCGTGTCGAGCGGGCCGATGAGTTCGGCGTAGAGCGGGTTCCAGGCCAGGATGTCGGTGCGGCGGCCGACGAGGTACGCCGGGACGTCGGACATGGCCGCGAGTAGGCGGAGTTGGCCCGGCGTCGGGGTCTGTGCGGCCGTGGACGGGGTCGCGGGGCGGCGGCCGATCGCGCGGGCGAGGTTGTGGAGGTGGGCGCGTTCGGCGTCCGTCAGGCGCAGGGCGGTGGCGACCGCGTCGACCACGGCGTCGGAGACCGAGTCGGTGCGGCCCTGCTCGAACCGGACGTAGTAGTCGACGCTCACGCCCGCCAGCCGCGCCAGTTCCTCGCGGCGCAGGCCCGGTACGCGGCGCCGGTCGCCGTACGTGTCCAGGCCCGCCTCCTCGGGCTTGAGGCGGGCGCGCCGCGAGCGGAGGAACGCGCCGAGTTCAGCTCTGCCGTCCATGATCATCATTTTATGGGGGTTCTGGTGGACCCAGGTTCGCGGGTGGGAGGGCAAGGCTCGGCCCTGGGTGCGGGGGCGGCGGGGCAGCAGGATCTCTCTCAGACGAAGGAGGGCGCGCGGATGCGGCTCTCTGAACTTCCCTGAGAGGAAACAGACATGACCCTGACCGTCATCGCCGCGTTCGAGGCCAAGGCCGGCCGCGAGGACGACCTGCGCACCGCTCTCGAAGCCATGATCGAGCCGTCCGTCGCCGAGCCCGGGTGCATCGGGTACGAGCCGTACGTCGACCCGAACCGCCCGGAGCGCATGGTCATCGTCGAGGAGTGGGACGACCGGGCCGCGCTCGACTTCCACTTCACGACGCCGCACTTCAAGCACGTCGTCGGCGTCCTGGACGAGCTGCTGGCGGCGCCGTTCCGGATCCGGTTCCTGACCGACACAGAGGAGTCGGCCTGACGGACGCAGGCCGGCCCGCTCTCAACCTTCCGCGTGAGTCACCAGGTCTCAGGAGAGGCGGCCGAGTTCCGGTCGCGTTTCGGATGGAGGCTGATGTGACGATCTTGAAGGCGCTGAGCGGGCGGCGGCCGACAAAGGCGGCCGGGAGCCGGGCCCGGCCGCTCGCCGCCGTGGTGGCCTGCGCCGTCGTGGGCGTACTGCCCATGGCGTCACCGGGGACGGCGGGAGCGGCGCCCGCCCCCGCGACCGGTGTCGTCGTGGCGGCCGGTGCGCCAGGCGAGGGCGGCACGCTGGACGCGTGGCACATCGGTGGGATTCCGGTGCAGCGCGCGGGAGTTCAGTCGGTCAGTACGGCCGGCGGGGCGGCGTTCTCCGTGGGGTTCGGCTTCGCGGGCACCGGCCGGGACCTGGTGTTCCAGCCGCTGGCGGCGCGTTGGAACGGCCAGGCGTGGACCGTCGACGAGGTGCCGCTGCCGCCGGGGGCCGAAGACGCCCGTCTCGACGGGGTCGTGGCGCTCAACGCGCGCGACGCGTGGGCGGTCGGAAGTTGGCAGGGCGGTGGCCAGGAGCACCAGCTCATCACCCACTGGGACGGCACGGCATGGCGGACGTCCGACGCGGCCACTGTCCCCGGCGGCCTGAACGCCGTCGCCGCCACCGGACCGAACGACGTGTGGGCCACCGGATTCAGCCAGAACGAGGACGGTTCGACCAAGGCGGCCGTGCGCCACTGGGACGGCCGGGCATGGACCGACATGGACCTCAAGGCGGACACCGGCGACGCGCCCTGGTCCCGCTACTGGGTGTCGAGCATCAGCGCCGTGTCGCCGAACGACGTGTGGCTCGTCGGCGTCGGGAACCTCGCGGTGCACTACGACGGCCGGACGTGGACCCGGACCCCGATCTCGCCCGACCGGAACGCCTGGTTCGAACACGTGCGCACCAGCCCGGTGTTCGGGACCTGGGCGGTGGGCTTCTACACCGCGCTCGGCACCCCGCGCGAGCCCGCCGCGTTCCGGTGGGACGGCACGGCGTGGCAGCGCATGCCCCTTCCCCAGGACTCCGGCGCGCAGCTGGAAGACGTGGCCTTCACGGCGACCGGCCCCGTCGGCGTCGGCTACAGCATGGACCCGCAGTACGGTCCGCACGCCTACGGCCTGACGCTGCCGGCCTGGCCCGGGGACACCCCGCGGCACCTGGAAATGCCGCACGGCGCGAGCCAGCTCAACGCCGCCGCGGCGGGGCCGGGCGGGATCGGCCTGTGGATCGTCGGCGACGCGCCGAACGATTACGAGACGCCCGCGCCGTTCACGGCCTGGGCGCTGGTGCCGCCCCGCAGCAGCTGACCCCCGGGGTCAGGCGGCCAGGCGCGTCCCGAAGGTCTCGATCGAGTCGAGGAACCACAGGTGCGGGCCCTTGTTGGTCTCGCGGACGAAGTCCGCGAGGGCCGTGCTCGCCGCGGCGTGGTGGGCGATGTCGCCGATGACGGCCAGGCCGAGCCGGTAGTTCACGAACTTCTGGGCGACCTCGCCCGCCAGGCGGGTGCGGAGGTCGAAGAAGGCGTCCGGGAGTCGCGACACCGGCAGGGCGATCCACTCGGCGCCCGTGAACATCGTCGAACCGATGAGGTCGAGCGCGTCCTGCTCGGACGTGATCGCCGCGCCGTCGGCGTCGCAGACCAGGACGGTGGTGCCGGTGAAGTCCTGGAGTGTGTCGGCCATGGCGCGGTCCCTTCGACGACTGTGCGGTCACCGAAAGGCTAGTTGCCGGGGGCGGGGGTCGCCGAACGGATTTCTCCGTCGACGTTCCTCGCCCCCGGCGACCGCCGCGCGTACGACAGGTCAGCCCTCAGGGGTCAGCCACAGCGTGGCGAGCGGGGGCAGGGTGAGGGTCGCGTGGCCCGAGGCGTCGGCGACGACGGTTCCCATGTTGCCCACGTTGCTGCCGCCGTACATGTCCGCGTCGGTGTTCAGCGTCTCGCGCCAGTTGCCGCCGCGCGGGAGCTGGATGCCGAAGTCGTTGCGGACGACGGGGGAGAAGTTACAGATCGCGACAAGGAGTTCGCCGGAGGACCCGTGGCGGATGAACGACAGCAGGTTGTCCGCCGCGTTGCCGCCGTCGATCCAGGTGAAGCCGTCCGGGGTGGTGTCCTGCGTCCACAGCGCCGGCTCGGCCGCGTACCGCGTGTTCAGGTCGCGGACGAGCCGCTGGACGCCCTGGTGTTCGGCGTGCTCCAGCAGCCACCAGTCCAAGCCGTGCGCCTCCGACCACTCCGCGTCCTGGGCGAACTCGGTGCCCATGTAGAGCAGTTGCTTGCCCGGGTGGGACCACATGAAGCCGAGGTACGCGCGCACGTTGGCCATCTGCTGCCACCGGTCGCCCGGCATCTTGTGCAGCAGGGACTGCTTGCCGTGCACCACCTCGTCGTGGCTGATCGGCAGCACGTAGTTCTCGCTCCACGCGTACATCAGCGAGAAGGTGATCTCGTTGTGGTGGTACTGGCGGTGGATGGGCTCCTTCTGGATGTACTCCAGGGAGTCGTGCATCCAGCCCATGTTCCACTTCAGCCCGAAGCCGAGGCCGCCGTGGGAGGTCGCCCGGGTGACGCCGTCCCACGCCGTCGACTCCTCGGCGATGGTGACGATGCCGGGGGCGCGCCGGTAGACGGTGGCGTTCATCTCCTGGAGGAAGCTGACGGCGTCCCAGTTCTCGCGTCCGCCCTCGGCGTTCGGCGCCCAGTCGCCGCCCTCGCGCGAGTAGTCGAGGTAGAGCATCGAGGCGACGGCGTCCACGCGCAGGCCGTCGATGTGGAACTCCTCGGCCCAGAAGACCGCGTTCGCCACCAGGAAGTTGCGGACCTCGTGCCGCCCGTAGTCGAAGACCAGCGTTCCCCAGTCGGGGTGTTCGCCGCGCCGCGGGTCGGGGTGCTCGTACAGCGGCGTGCCGTCGAAGCGCGCCAGCGCCCACGCGTCCTTGGGGAAGTGCGCCGGCACCCAGTCCACGATCACGCCGACGCCGGCCTGGTGCAGCGCGTCGACGAGGTGCCGGAACTCGTCCGGCGTCCCGAAGCGCGAGGTCGGCGCGTAGTAGGAGGTCACCTGGTAGCCCCACGAGCCGCCGAAGGGGTGCTCGGCGACCGGCAGGAACTCGACGTGCGTGAAGCCCATGTCGCTTACGTACGAGGGGAGTTGTTCGGCGACCTCGCGGTACGACAGGCCGGGCCGCCACGACCCCAGGTGCACCTCGTACACGCTCATCGGCAGCGCGTGGTGGGCCCGGTCGCGGCGCGCGGTCATCCACGCCTCGTCGTTCCAGGAGTACCACGACGTGTTCACGACGGACGCCGTCATCGGCGGCACCTCGGTCGCGAACGCCATCGGGTCGGCCTTCTGGCGCAGGTGCCCGTCGCGTCCGAAGATCTCGAACTTGTACTTGGCGCCGTCGCCGATGTCCGGGACGAACAGCTCCCACACGCCGGACGATCCCAGCGACCGCATCGGATGCCCGGTGCCGTCCCAGTAGTTGAAGTCGCCGACCAGCCGCACACCGCGCGCGTTGGGCGCCCACACCGCGAAGGACGTGCCGGTCACCGTCGCGCCCAGCGTCTCGAACGCGCGGACGTGCGCGCCCAGCACCGTCCACAGCTTCTCGTGCCGGCCCTCACTGATCAGGTGCAGGTCGAACTCGCCGATCGTCGGGAGGAAGCGGTACGGGTCGTCCGTCGCGACGACGGCGCCCTCGTACGTGACCTCCAGCCGGTAGTCCGGGACCTTCTCCGTCGGGAGGAGGCCGGTGAACAGCCCCTCGGCCTCGTGCACCAGCTCGTAGCGCGCGTTCTCCGTGACCGCCACGACCCGCTCGGCCCAGGGACGCAGCACACGCAGCACGACGCCGTCGGGGTCCTCACCGTCCTCGCCGCCCTCGGGATGCGGCCCGAGCAGCGAGTGCGGGTCGTAGTGCGCGCCGTCGACGAGGCGGCGCAGGTCGTCCGCGTCCAGCGGGGGCGCGGCGGGCAGGCGCACGGCCGGCGACGCGTCCGGCGCGGCACCGCCGTCGGCCGCGACCTTTCCGGCAGCCGTGACCTTCCCGGCGGCCTCCGCGCCGCCGCGGGCCTCGGCCGCCGGCCGCTCGTCCTTGTCGTCGTCGCGCGCCTGCTTGTGGTTGTTGTCGTTGGGTGTCCCCGAACCCGTGGCGACGGTGCTGCGCTTCGCGGGCTCGAGGGGGTCCACCGTGTGAGTGGGCGTCACGTCGTTGACCTCCAAGGGGTGCTGCGGGACGGGAGCACTAGTGGTGCTGCGGTGCGCGGTCGGCGAGCCTGCGGATCGCGGACATGGGAACCGGCAGCCAGGTCGGCCGGTTGCCGGACTCGTAGACCACCTCGTACACGGCCTTGTCGGTCTCGAACGCGCGCAGCAGCACCGGTTCGTTGCGCGGATCGACCGATCCGGCCTTGGCGTACCCCGCGCAGAACGCTTCCCGGTTCCGCGCCGCCCATTCCTCGGCGCGGCGCACGAGATGCGGGGCGGGGGCGCCGGCGCCGCCCGCGCGGCGTTCGGCGAGCAGGTGGCGGGCGGCGTAGTCGAAGGAGCGCAGCATCGCGGCGATGTCGCGCAGCGGCGAGTGCACGGCGCGGCGTTCGACGAGCGGTTGGGCGGGTTCGCCCTCGAAGTCGATCAGCACCCAGCGGGTCGCGGTGCGCATGACCTGGCCGAGGTGGAAGTCGCCGTGGATGCGCTGCAACGGCACGGGGTGGTCCTCGCGGCCGAGCGCGGCGAGGTCGACGTACGCGTCGCGCAGCCGGTCCGCGTACGGCGCCAGCTCCGCGACGGTGTCCACGGCCGCGTCGAGGCGTCGGCTCATCTGCTCGGCCAGCGCGCCGAGTTCGTCCTCACCGGCGATCTCGGTGGGCAGCGTGCGGGCGAGGTCGGCGTGCACCTCTGCGGTCGCGACGCCGAGCCGGAACGACTCGCCGGCGAAGTCGCCGCCGACCTCGTGGGCGCGCAGCGCGTCCAGCCCGGCCCCGCCGAGTCCGCACAGGTCCTGGTCGGCGTACAGGTCGCGGACGGACGTCTTGGCCAGCTCCCACCCGTCGGTCCCGGTGCGCAGGTACTCCTGGACCAGGCCCAACGTGGTGGTCTCGCCGCCGAACCCGGCCTCGAACCACGCCACCGGCTGCGGCACCCGCCGCGACCCCGCGTCGGCGAGCGCCAGGCACAGCTCCAGGTCCGGGTTGACCCCGGGGGTGAGCCGCCGGAACAGCTTGAGGATGACGTCGTCGCCGAACACGATCGACGTGTTGGACTGCTCGGCGCCGTGCACGAGTCCGGCCAGTTCGGTGCGCGGGGCGCGTTCGGCGTACCGGTGGAAGACCAGCGGGCCGGCGGCCTCGGGGGTGCCGGGTGCCGCGGCGGCGAACCGTTCCAGCAGCCAGCGGGTCAGCTCGGGGTCGTGGGCCGCGTCGTACAGCACCGCGCCGTCGTGCGCGCCGCCGCGGACGCGGCCGATCGTCGCGTAGTCGAGCCGCTCGACCCGCCGGCGGCGCACGCCGAGGAGTAACTGGTAGTGGTCCGTCTTCTGGGAGGCCTCGGCGGGCACCTCGTGCTCGACCGCGAGCACGAGGTGCACCATCGCCGGGTCGCCGCGGACCACCGGGACCGCGGAGACCACCTCGACCCCTCGGATCGCGCGGCCCTTGCCGGCGAACCATCTCTGCCGCGGCAGCCACGGCAGCAGCTGTCCGCAGACGGCGTCCACAGGGATGCCGTGCAGGTCCTGGGGTCGGGTGGGCTCGTTCACAGCGTTCGCGCTCCCCGGGTGAGTCGGAACCAGTAGAAACCGTGCCCCGCGAGCGTCAGGAGATACGGGAGTTCGCCGATCGCGGGGAACGTCACTCCGCCGAGCAGCTCGACGGGCTGGTAGGTCTCGAACTGGCGCAGGTCCAGTTCGGTCGGCTGGGCGAACCGCGAGAAGTTGTGCACGCACAGGACGACGTCGTCCTCGTACTCGCGCAGGAAGGCGAGCACCGACGGGTTGGACGAGGCGAGTTCGTTGTAGACGCCGAGGCCGAAGGCCGGGTTCTGCTTGCGCACCTCGATCATCCGGCGGGTCCAGTGCAGCAGCGACGAGGCGCTGCTCATCTGGGCCTCGACGTTGGTGACCTGGTAGCCGTAGACCGGGTCCATGATCGTCGGCAGGTACAGGCGGCCCGGGTCGCACGCGGAGAAGCCCGCGTTGCGGTCGGGGGTCCACTGCATCGGGGTGCGCACGCCGTCGCGGTCGCCGAGCCAGATGTTGTCGCCCATGCCGATCTCGTCGCCGTAGTACAGGACCGGCGAGCCCGGCAGCGACAGGAGTAACGCGGTGAACAGCTCGATCTGGTTGCGGTCGTTGTCGAGCAGCGGCGCGAGGCGGCGGCGGATGCCGACGTTGGCGCGCATCCGCGGGTCCTTGGCGTACTCCGAGTACATGTAGTCGCGCTCTTCGTCGGTGACCATCTCGAGCGTCAGCTCGTCGTGGTTCCGCAGGAAGATGCCCCACTGGCAGTTCAGCGGGATCGACGGGGTGCCGGCCAGGATCTCCGAGACCGGGTACCGCGATTCGCGGCGCACCGCCATGAAGATGCGCGGCATGACGGGGAAGTGGAACGCCATGTGGCACTCGTCGCCGTCGCCGAAGTAGTCGACGACGTCCTCGGGCCACTGGTTGGCCTCGGCGAGCAGCACCGTGTCCGGGTACTTGTCGTCGATCTCCTTGCGCACCCGCTTCAGGAACTCGTGGGTGGCGGGCAGGTTCTCGCAGTTGGTGCCTTCCTGCGCGAACAGGTAGGGCACCGCGTCGAGGCGGAAGCCGTCGATGCCGAGGTCGAGCCAGAACCGCAGCCCCGCGAGCATCTCTTCCTGGACGCGCGGGTTCTCGTAGTTCAGGTCGGGCTGGTGGCTGAAGAACCGGTGCCAGTAGTACTGCTTGCGGACCGGGTCGTAGGTCCAGTTGGAGGTCTCGGTGTCGACGAAGATGATGCGGGCATCGGGGTACTGCTTGTCGTCGTCGGCCCACATGTAGTAGTCGCCGTACGGGCCGTCCGGGTTGTTGCGCGACTCCTGGAACCACATGTGCTGGTCGCTGGTGTGGTTCATGACGAAGTCGATGACGACGCGCATGCCGCGCTTGTGCGCCGCGTCGACGAACTCCACGAAGTCGGCCAGGTCGCCGAACTCCGGGAGCACCGCGGTGTAGTCGGCGACGTCGTAGCCGCCGTCGCGCAGCGGCGAGGCGAAGAAGGGCGGCAGCCACAGGCAGTCGACGCCGAGCCACTGCAGATAGTCGAGCTTGGCGGTCAGGCCCTTCAGATCGCCGCAGCCGTCGCCGTTGCTGTCCTGGAAGGAACGGACGAGGACTTCGTAGAAGACGGCGCGTTTGAACCACAGCGGGTCGCGCCGGCTGCGCGGGGTGTCGTCAAAGGTGTCGGAGATGGGTTCATTGACGATCACGGGTTGTTCCTCCGGACCGAGAAGAGATGCGCGGGTTCGAGTGCCGGGTCGAGCCGCACGTAGTTGTGCTGCCCCCAGCGGTAACTCGCCCCGGTGAACTCGTCGTGCACCGGGAAGGCGTCCTGCCAGTCCATCCCGAGGGAGGGCATGTCGAGGGACACCGTGGCCTCATGGACCGCGTGCGGGTCGAGGTTGACGACCACTACTACGAGATCCTCCGCGTCACCCGTGCGGGTCCGCTTCGAAAAGGCCATCACCGCATCGTTGTCGGTGTGATGGAATTTCAGGTTTCGCAGGTGTTGCAGCGCGGGATGGTGCCGCCGCACCCGGTTGAGCGTCGTGAGGTACGGGGCCAGGGTCCGCCCCTCGCGCTCCGCCGCGGCCCAGTCCCTGGGCCGGTACTGGTATTTCTCGGAGTCCAGGTACTCCTCGCTGCCCGGTGCCACCGCGAGGTGCTCGAACAGCTCGAAACCGGAGTACACGCCCCAGGTCGGGGACAGCGTGGCGGCCAGCAGCGCGCGGATCTTGAACGCCGCGGGGCCGCCGTACTGCAGCGACGCGTGCAGGATGTCCGGGGTGTTCACGAAGAAGTTCGGACGCATGTACGCGGCCGCGTCCCCGGACAGCTCGGTCAGGTACTCCTGCAGCTCGGCCTTGCCGGTGCGCCACGTGAAGTACGTGTAGGACTGCTGGAAGCCGATCTTCGCGAGCGTGTGCATCATCGCCGGACGGGTGAACGCCTCGGCCAGGAAGATGACGTCGGGGTCGCGGCCGTTGACCTCCCCGATGACCTTCGCCCAGAAGTTCACCGGCTTGGTGTGCGGGTTGTCGACGCGGAAGACCCGCACGCCGTGCGCCATCCAGAAGCGCAGCACGCGCAGGGTCTCGCGGACGATCCCGTTGAAGTCCTCGTCGAAGTTGACCGGGTAGATGTCCTGGTACTTCTTCGGCGGGTTCTCGGCGTACGCGATCGAGCCGTCGGCCCGGCGGGTGAACCACTCGGGGTGCTTCTGGACCCACGGGTGGTCGGGGGAGACCTGGAGCGCGAAGTCGAGGGCGACCTCCATGCGCAGCTCGCGGGCGCGCGCGACGAACGCGTCGAAGTCCTCGAGGGTGCCCAGGTCCGGGTGCACGGCGTCGTGCCCGCCCTCGGGTGAGCCGATCGCCCACGGCGAGCCGGGGTCGTGCGGGCCGGCGTCGAGCGAGTTGTTCGGCCCCTTGCGGAACGCGCTGCCGATCGGGTGAATCGGGGGCAGGTAGACGACGTCGAAGCCCATCGCGGCGATCGCCGGCAGCCGCTCCATCGCGGTCCGGAACGTGCCCGACCGCGGCGGCAGCACACCCGCCGGGTCGACCTCGGCACCCTCCGAACGGGGGAAGAACTCGTACCACGACCCGAACAGCGCACGCTGGCGCTCGACCTGCAGCGGGAACCGCGCGCTGGACGTCACCAGGTCGCGCAGCGGGTGCGCGGCCAGTGCCGCGGTGACCGCCGAGGTGAACGCGCCGGCCAGCCGCTCCTGCGGGTCCAGCGCCTCGTTCCGCAGCGTGTCGACCGCTTCCAGGACCACGCCGCGGCCGCGCTTCGCCACCCCTTCGGCGGCACGCTCGAACAGCCGTGCGCCCTCTTCGAGCATCAACTCGGTGTCCAGGCCGGCCGGGACCTTGATGCCGGCCGCGTGCTTCCAGGTCGCGACCGGGTCGCTCCACGCCTCCACCGCGTACGACCACATGCCCTCGGCGGCCACCGTGACCTCGGCGTGCCAGCGGTCCGTGCCCGGCGCGCCCGGCGTCATCGGCAGGAACGCGCCCGCCCGGCCGCGCGGGTCGCGCAGCACGAGGTTGGCGTTGACCGCGTCGTGTCCTTCGCGGAACACCGTGGCGCTGATCTCGAACGCCTCGCCGACGACACAGCGCGCGGGGCGCGTGCCGCAGTCGACGAGGGGCTGCACGTCGAGGATGGGAATGCGACCGATCATCGGCTCCGGTCCTGCTGCGGTGGGGACGGAAACGGCTCGTTTTGCGGCGGATGCGGCGCCGCCGGAACGGGGCTTCCCGGTGGCCGCCTTGGGAGGGACGGAGGTCTCGCGAGGGGATCGGACCGTCCCGCCCGGACGCTTCCTGGCCGCACTGCCCATGCCCACGCTCCTGCTCGACTGCCCGGTTACGGCGACTGCGACACGTGCACTCACCCGCGCAGAGGAGGGCGAGGGGACGCGCTCATTCAACGATCACGACGGGGGGCGGGCACGGTCCAAACGGCGCAATTACCGCGGAATGACCAGCGGAATACGCCGATTGCCGGAAGCTCCGCCGCCGTTTCGGCCGGCGGACCCCGCCCGGAGAGCTCCGACGGCCGTTCCGTTGGGCATCCCGTTGTGCATGCCGATGGGCGTACCGCCCGGCAAGTGCCGCGCGGCCGCCGCCCGATGGGCGTACCTCGGGCGCTGCTGCAAGATCTTGCCATCCCTGCAAACACAACGCATCCACTGTCGCAAGTCATGCCGGGTTCCGGCTAGGGTCTGATGGCTGTGAGAGCAATCCGCCGATTCACCGTGCGCACGGTTCTGCCCGCTCCACTGGAGCCGCTGGGCGAGCTCGCGATGAACCTCCGCTGGTCCTGGCATGCGGAGACCCGCGACCTGTTCGAATCCATCGACCCGGAGACCTGGGCCGCCGTCGGCCAGGATCCGGTCCGACTGCTCGGCGCGGTGCCGACCGACAAACTGGCCGCACTCGCCGAGGACCGCAGATTCCTGGCCCGCCTGACGGTGGCCGCCGAGGACCTGAACCACTACCTCACCGGGGCCCGCTGGTACCAGTCGCTCCCCGAACCCGGTACGACACCGGACGCGGCACCCGCCGCGATCGCCTACTTCTCCCCGGAGTTCGGCATCACCGCGGCCCTGCCGCAGTACTCCGGCGGTCTCGGCATCCTGGCCGGCGACCACCTCAAAGCGGCCAGCGACCTCGGCGTGCCGATCATCGGCGTCGGCCTGCTCTACAAGCACGGCTACTTCCGCCAGTCGCTGTCCCGGGACGGCTGGCAGCAGGAGCGCTACCCGCTGCTCGACCCCAACGAGCTGCCGCTGACCCTGCTGCGGCGGCCCGACGGCGACCCCGCGCGCGTCCTCATCGGCCTGCCCGGCGGCCGCGAACTCCACGCGCGCATCTGGAAGGCCCAGGTCGGCCGGGTCCCGCTGCTGCTGCTCGACTCCGACATCGAGGACAACGAGCCGTTCGAACGCGAGGTGACCGACCGGCTGTACGGCGGCACCAGCGAGCACCGGCTGCACCAGGAGATGCTGCTCGGCATCGGCGGCGTCCGCGCCGTACGCGAGTTCTGCGCGCTCACCGGCCACGCGCGCCCCGAGGTGTTCCACACCAACGAGGGCCACGCCGGGTTCCTCGGCGTCGAACGCATCCGCGAGTTCCACGAGAGCGACGGCCTCGACTTCGACGCCGCCCTCGAAGCGGTCCGCGCCGGCACCGTCTTCACCACCCACACGCCCGTCCCGGCCGGCATCGACCGGTTCGACCGCGAACTGATCGCCCGGCACTTCGGCGGCGACAACGCCAACGCCGCGGTGCCCGTCGACCGGGTGCTCGCGCTCGGCGCCGAGACCTTCCCCGGCGGCGAACCCGGCGTGTTCAACATGGCCGTCATGGGCCTGCGGCTCGCACAGCGCGCCAACGGCGTCAGCGAGCTGCACGGGCACGTCAGCCAGGGCATGTTCGCCGGCCTGTGGCCGGGATTCGACGCCGAAGAGGTGCCGATCGGCTCCATCACCAACGGGGTGCACGCACCCACCTGGGTGGACCGCGACGTCCTCGACCTGGCCGCCCGGGAGATCGGGCACCAGCTCACCGAAGAGGCGCACGGCTGGTCCGCCATCGAGCAGATCCCCGCCCGGTCGGTGTGGGAGCTGCGCCGCACCCTGCGCGCGAAGCTGGTCACCGAGGCCCGTGCCCGGCTGCGCGCGTCGTGGAAGCAGCGCGGCGCGGGAGACGCCGAACTCGGCTGGACCGAGCACGCGTTGGACCCGGACATCCTCACCATCGGGTTCGCCCGCCGGGTCCCGTCGTACAAGCGCCTGACGCTCATGCTGCGCGACCAGGACCGGCTGCGCGGCCTCCTGCTGCACCCCACCCGGCCCATCCAGATCGTCGTGGCCGGCAAGGCGCACCCCGCCGACGAGGGCGGCAAGCGGCTCGTGCAGGAGCTCGTCAAGTTCTCCGACGGCGAGGACGTGCGGCACCGCATCGTCTTCCTGCCGGACTACGACATCGCCATGGCGCAGCACCTCTACCCCGGCTGCGACGTGTGGCTCAACAACCCGCTGCGGCCGCTGGAGGCGTGCGGCACGTCGGGCATGAAGGCCGCGCTCAACGGGTGCCTCAACCTGTCGATCCTCGACGGGTGGTGGGACGAGTGGTACGACGGCTCGAACGGATGGGCCATCCCCACCGCCGACGGCGTCGAGGACCCCGACCGGCGCGACGACCTCGAGGCCAACGCGCTGTACGACCTCGTCGAGCACAACGTCGCCGCCCGCTTCTACGACCGCGGCACCGACGGACTGCCGAGCCGCTGGCTGGAAATGGTCCGGCACACGCTGGTCTCGCTGGGCCCGAAGGTGCTGGCGTCCCGCATGGTCAAGGACTACGTCAACACGCTGTACGCCCCCGCCGCGCTGGCGGCCCGGGCGATGGCCGCGGACGACCTGGCCGGGGCGAAGACGATCGCGCACTGGAAGGCCGAGGTCCGCGGGTCGTGGCCGCAGGTGCGGGTCGACCATGTGGAGTCCGGCGGGATAGGAGACGCCCCCGAGGTCGGCAACACGCTCGACCTGCGGGTCTTCGTCTCGCTGGGCGAGCTGCGGCCGTCCGACGTCGAGGTGCAGGTCGTGCACGGACGGGTCGACGGCTCCGACGCGATCGTGGACGGCGCGGTCGCCCCGCTGAAGCCGGTGCGACGCGACGAGCACGGCCGGTGGCTGTACGAGGGCTCGCTCGCGCTGGACCGAACGGGTCCGTTCGGGTACTCCGTGCGAGTGATGCCGGCGCACACCCTGCTGGCCTCACCTGCGGAGCTCGGGCTCATCGCCGTTCCGGAGGACGGAGAGGGCGTCGCGGACGGTCTCCCGCTGAGGTAGCGGCATCCGCAGCGCGACGGGCGCGGCATCGGGTGCTCCCGGTGCCGCGCCCGCGTGCGGGTGACGGTCTCAGCCGAGCACGTCGCGGACGGCGCGCGGCTGCGGGGCGGTCGTCGCCGACGTGGTGCAGTCGCCTGTGCGCTTGGCTCGAACGAGCGTGTGAGCCGGGGGAGGCGGCGGCGCGCTCGGCCACACCGGCGCGCTCGGCGGCAGGACGGGCAGCAGCCCCGGAAGGCTGAACGGCCTCCGCTCCTCGGTCCGCCGCACGGCCCGGCGGCACGAGCTGGTGATCCACACCTCGACGCGGGTCTGGGGACGACCGCTGAAGACCCGGAACGTGTGCCCGTGTTCGACGGGGATCGCGCCCATCAGCAGCCACGCGTCGAACGGCCCGTTGCCGGCGGGGGCCGCGTCAGGGTTGGCGTAGCCGGTGACGGCGAAGCCGCATCCGACCGCGTGCTCGTACATCCGGGTGAACGCGGTACGCGGATCCCCGCGCGGAGCGGCGAAGGCACCGGCGGCCCAGAGGTTGTAGTACCCCTCACGCCAGGGATGCGGCGTCCCTTCGTCGTCACACGGCCCGGCCTGAAGCTCGACGGCCCCGAGCGAGGAGGCCGCCCCGGCGGCGTCGAAGAACCCGCGCAGCAGCCGGTAGCCGGCCGCGCGTGCGTCGTCGACGGAGAGCACGGGGACGTCGGGGGCGTCGTACCCGCCGGAGGCGCCCGGCGCGGCGAAGCCGCCGCCGACGCCCGGCACGACGCCCGCGGGCCCGACCTCCGGTGCGGCACCGGCGCCGCCGCACCCCGGCGCTTCGCGCGGCGCGAGTTCGCGGCCTGGTCTCGTCATGGCTTCGCCGTGTCGTAGAAGCCCATCGTCACTCTCGCCTGGGCCGCCAAGCTCTCTTCCGGGGACTGGTCCGGGTTCAGGTCCCAGTAGCTGAAGTGGCCGCCGGGGTTGGTCGGGAGGCGGGTGGCGCCGAAGGCCGGGTCGCTCGGGAGGCGGCCGTGGACCATGCCGCCGGCCGGGGCTATGAAGTCCGCGTCGGCCTGTTCGACGAAGACGTGGTCGGGGTTCATGTGGAGGTCCGCGGCCTTGTCCACGTGAACGCCCGGGCTGCCGATCAGGATGATGTCGTTCGCGGCGAGGCCCTTGTCCGTCCGGGCGGCGTAGGCCACGACGTCGGAGCCGTAGGAGTGGCCGGTGACGGTGACACGTCCCCCCTGCGGGGCCGTCGCGCGGACGCCGTCGACGAACTGGCCCAGGCGGTTGGCGCCTTCCTCGGCCCGGGAGGGGCCGAGGCTGCTGCTGAAGCCGGTCCAGGTCGCCTCGGGCGCGTCGTAGTCGAGCCACAGGACGGCGGCCGCGTCGCCCGGCTCGTCGCGGGTGAGGCGGTCGGACGCGGTCTGCAACCGCGTGGTGCGGGCCAGGTGTTCGTCGAGTTTGCCGGAGACGGTCGCGTTGACCCCCGGCACGAACACTGCGGTGCTCGCCGCCGTGTCGGGGTTGCCGACCGCGATCACGACCTCGCCGTCGCGTGCCCGGTTGCCGAACTTCAGGAGCAGGAGCCGGCTTTCGGGCGGCCGGTTCGGGTCGGTGGCCAGGGCGTTCTGGATGGCGCGGAGGTTGTCCCACTCGCGCTTCTGGGCGTAGGTGGCGGTGCCGCCGGCGATGAGCGGTGCCAGGACGGCCAGGCGCGCGCTGAGCGTGGTGCGGTTGGCCTCGTCGCGCACCGTGCACGGGATGCCGTCCATGCCGCCGATCTGCGGACCGAACTCCGCGAGGTACGTGCGGCGTTTGGCCTCGCTGAGGGACGTCCACCACGCCGCGGCCTGCGTCGGGTCGAGGAACGCGAACGTGCGCGACAGGTCCTCGGCGGCGTTCTTCCACGCCGCGTCGTCGGCGGACGCGACCTCGAACGGCGACAGCCGGGCCAGCGCGGCGCTGTGTCGCGCGTCGGCGTCCGCGGCCTGGTCGAGGATGGCCTGAACCCGCCGGGTGTAGTCCTCGATCTTGTGCTTCCAGGCGAGTTCGGTCGCGGGGTCGCGCGGTGCGGCGTTCGGGACGGCCTCGGTGACGGTGAACCGCTCGCCCTGCCCGGTGACCGAGACGCCGTCGCGCAGCGCGCTGTACATCTCGCTGAACAGCCTGGTCTGTGCGCCGGCCAACTCGTCGACGGCGAAGTCGAGTTCCGCGGCGATGCTGCGGGCCTCGACACCCGCGACGCGGATGCGCCGCAGCACGGTCTCCAGTTCGGCGTCGGCAAGGCCCGCGGCGTCGCCGGTCCAGCCCGCCGCCTCGGTGCCGGCGCAGACGCCGTACTCGAAGTCGCGGGCCAGGTCGTCGAGTCGGTGCATGGTGCCGGACCAGACCCCGGCGTGCGCGCGGAGGCCGTCGAAACGGGCGTTCTCCAACGCCTCGAAGGTGATCATGCCGGTGCGCCTATCGGGCGTCTGCGGTGTTGCGGGCCTCGGCTTCGAGATAGGCGCGCATGGTGAGCCGGATCTTCTCCGCGCAGGCGGTGGCGGCGGCCGATATCGCGCCGATCTCGCGGCCCCACGCCTCGGCGATGTCGGAGGCGGCGCGTTCGGTGCGCAGGCCGAGCGGGCCGGTGTGCGGCGCGACGGCGAGGCCGAAGGAGAGGCCCAGCATCAGGTCGGCGGCGTCCTCGGCGCGGGCGGCGGCGGGCTGGAGCATCTCGGGGTGCACCTGGAACGACCGGCCGTCGCCGGGCGTTCGGCCGGTGAGCAGGTGCGGGTCGCTGACGGGACGTCCGGGCACGGGCGACGGGGTGGTGACCGGCTTGGGCGCGCCGGGTCCCCCGGGTCCTCCCGGTCCGCCGGTCGCTCCCGGCGTGGGAGTCGTTCCGGGACCCTGCCCAGGGGTCGGTTGATCGGCCATGACAAGTCCCCCGACTCATGCCACCGTCAGCTGCCACCATCTGAATACCGGCCGTCACTTTACTGACTGTCCGCCCCAGGTGACAGGGCACATGCCGGGAAGGTCGGCTTCCGGTCACCTGGGGCGGCCGCGGCGGTTTCCCGTCGCGATCTGTCGATCAGTCAGATCAGTCGGATCAGTCGGATCAGTCAGGTTCGCCTGAATCGTCAGGCGGGTCGTTCACGTGCGCGGTGCGTGGTGCGGCTGCGCGGTCGGTCACTCGGCCACGTGGTCCCCGGCCGCCGCGGCCGCCGGGGCCTTGGCCGCGCGGAGCGTCGGCGGGAGGCCCGGGTTGCCGTCGTTGTCGCCGTTGACCATGTGCGTGTTGTTGGCGAACGTGCCGAGCGCGTACCCCATGAGCTTGCCGTTGAGCTCGAGGTAGTTCTTGTCGAGGTTCGCGTAGGTGTCGCACGCCGAGTGGTAGCACTTGTCGTACGCGACGCCCGCCGTGCCGCCGAACTTCGCGGCCTGGTCGGCGGTCTTGACGCCCTCGGCGCCGGTGAAGGTGCCGCCGGAGGGGACGCCCACGGCGATGAACGGCCCGTAGTCGGAGCGGCCGTCGAAGTCGGTGCCCTCGTGCGGCTTGCCCTTGTTGTCGAGGTAGCCGTTGAGGAACGCCTCGATCTCGGCGGAGCCGGCCGGGCCTGCGGGCGAGCCCGCGTGGTCCGAGTCGTCGCCGTCGTACACGAACTCGGCGGAGTTCGGCGACGCGATCATGTCGAAGTTCAGGTACAGCGCGATCTTGCGCTGGTCGGCGGGCGCGAGCGAGTCGACGTACGCCTGCGAGCCGAGCAGTCCGAACTCCTCGCCCGACCACCACGCGAAGCGCAGCTTGTTGGCCGGCCGGTCCTCGATCTTGCCGAGCTGGATGGCGGCCTCGATCAGCGCGGCGCTGCCGGAGCCGTTGTCGTTGATGCCCGGGCCCGCGGCGACCGAGTCGAGGTGCGCGCCGGCCATGACCACGTTGTCCTCGTCGCCCCACTTGGACTCGGCGATGACGTTGGTGGTCTTGCGCTGCTCGCGCAGCTGGCGCAGTTCGAGCGTGATCGTGACCGGTCCGGAGGCGGCCTGGGCGGCGAGCGCCTCACCGGCCTCCTGGGTGATGCCGCCGGTCGGGACGATGCCCGCCGCCGGGTCTCCGAGCGTGCCGTTGAGGTCGCCGGGGACGCGGTTGTATATGACCGCGGCGATGGCGCCGGCGCCGGCCGCGGTGGCCTGCTTCTGGGCGAACGTGCAGCCGCCGCGCTTGATGAGCGCTATCTTCCCGGCGTAGTTGCCGGTCGCGTAGTCGGCCGGGTCGCAGCCGTACGTCGCGTCGGCGTCGTCGGCGGGGACCACCGCGATCTGCCCGGTGATGCCGCCGACCGGGGTGGACGGCGAGTACGACATGACCTTGATCGGCACGTCCGAGGGCGCCGGCGAAACGACCTTGAGGGTCTCGGCCAGCGTCTCGGTGTACGTGAACTCGAACTCCTGGCGGGTGACCAGGTAGCCGGCGTCGTACAGCGCCTCGTCGACGTAGTCCGCCGAGGCGTTGTGCCCGGGGGAGCCGGCGACGCGCGTGCCGTTGTTGTTGTCCGCGATCTTCTGAAGTGCCTTGAGGTGCTTCAGTATCTTGTCCGCCGTGACCTTCTTGGCGACCATGTCGCCGAGCTTGGCGTCGTCGTGCGGGTGGGCGGCCGCGGGGGTTACCGCAAGGCCGACCAGCGCGAAGCCCGCCAGAGTGGCGGTCAGGGCCCGGCCGAGGTGACGGTGCGTCATTCACTACCTTTCCTGGGCAAATCGGGCGTGCCTGCACACACGTGTGCCCCGTGGGATGGTGGGCGTGGTGCGAGACGCGCGGGGACGTTGCGCGGAAACGTATCCCCTGGGTCCGCTGAGGGAACAGATGTTCCGCCCGGAATTTACAAACAATCCCGGGAATGGCGGGCAACAACCGGAATCCTGCCTGCCGTTAGGCCGAACGGGTGGAAGAACTCCGGTTCGACGCCTAAGATCCGCCGCGCGCGCTCAGTGCAGGACGAGGTCGCGGAAGGTGCCGGAGACGGCCAGGAGCACGGCGAAACCCAGCACCGGCGTGACGATCAACGCGATCACAATGCCGATGCCGTAGTCCATCAGGCGCAGCCGCCAGCTGTCCCATTCCTCATCGTGCTCGGGGTTTCCCACCGCCGCACTCCCCCTTCATCGCGGTGCGGCGAGTCTAGCCGCGGGACAGGCGCCCCGCGCGGCGACGACTTGGTCGGTCCCGACCCGTTCGGAGCAGCCGTTCAGGGCTTCGCGCGGGCGACGTCGGCCCACTGCAGGATGCCGTCGGCGTACGCGCTGTCGAGGCCGGTCAGCGCGTCCTTGACGTGCACCGCGTTGAGCGAGATCCGGCCGTAGACCCACCACGGCGGGTCGTTGTTCAGGGCGGCGAGCAGCGTCGCGTACGCGGTCTTGCGGGCCTGGTCGGACGTGGCCGAGCGGACGGCGGTCCAGGCGGCGTCGACGGCGGCGTCCTGGTAACCGGACGGGCTGACGCCGCCGCGGGTCTGCGTGTACAGCCACGTGGTGATGTCGGGGCCGGTCGCGTACGTCCAGATGGCGTCGTACTGCCGCGTGGCCATCAACTGGTCGTACTGCTGGCTGACCTGGACGGTCATCGTGACGTTCCGGTAGCGCGCGAGCTGGGCCTTGGCCGCCTCCATCGTCGACTGCTCGTTGGCGCCGCAGACCACGGTGAACGCCAACGGCTTTCCCTCAGCGGCGAGTTGGTCGAGCAGGCGCTGCGCCTCGGTGGCGTCCTTGGCCGGCTGCTGCGGCAGGCCCTCGCTCACCGGTGAGTCCGACGGGACGACGCTCGTGGAGACGGTGACACCGCTCTGCGCGCTCCTGGCCAGCGCGTCCGCGTCCAGCGCGAGGGCGACCGCCTTACGGGCGCGCGGGTCGTCGAACGGGGCGCGACCGGCGTTGAACGTCATCATGATGCCGCCCGGCTCCGTCGTCGGCCGCAGCTCCAGCCCCGCCGAACGGGCCTGCGCGACATCGCGGTTGGCGCTCTGGAAGTTCAGGTCGGCAGTGCGCGCGATTACCGGGGCGACCGGCTGGTCGCTGTCGACGGCGAAGACCAGCGTGTCCAGGTACGGCTTGTCGGGGCCCCGCCAGTAGTCGGTGTTGCGGACGAACGTCTGCTTCCTGCCGCGCTCCCAGCTCTGCAGCTTGAACGGCCCGGCGCCCACCGGGTTCGCGCCGAAGCCGGACGGGTCCTTGCGGACGGCGGTCGGCGAGGCGACGTACGACAGGTCGGACGCCAGCAGGTGGTCGAACGTCAGGTCCGGGTACGGCAGCGTGATGCTCAGGTGCGTCGGGTCCACGACCCGCGTCGTGAGGCCACGCACCGCGCCCGCGTGCACGGACTTGACCGCGGGGTCGGCGAACCGGTCCCAGTTGAACTTGACCGCGTCGGCGTCGAGCGTGCTGCCGTCGGAGAAGCGGACGCCCGGCCGCAGTTCGAGCGTCCACGTGAAGCCGTCGGGGCTCGACGTGAGGCCCTTCGCGAGGAACGGTGTGACCTTGCCGGTGGACGGGGTGAAGACGACCAGCGGGTCGTACAGCGCCGACATGCGCTGGCCGTCGCCGAACGGGCGGTAGGAGACCCCGGCAGGGTCGAGCGACGTGGAGTCGGCGTTGATCGACACCGTGACGGTCCCGCCCCGCTGCGGCGGGAGCGCGGGGGTGTTCGGCCCCGACGAGTTCTCGGCCTGGCCGCCCTTGTCCTTGTTGACCAGCAGCGCGGTGAGGGTGCCGAGACCCGCCAGCACGCCCAGCGCGGTCACGACAATGAGCGGGACCCACACGCGACTGCCGCCGGGCAATCGGTCGAGCCGCCGCCGGGCCGGCGGGGCGGGCGGCGGGTACAGGTGCAGCGGGGGCAGCGAGTGGGGGACGGACGACGGCGGGGGAGGCACGGGCACCGCGTCCGGATAGCCGGAGGCGTCATGCGGCCACGGCGGGGGCGTGGTGGACGGGGGAGGCGGCGGAACGGGGGCGGGCACGGCGTCCGGGAAACCGGAGACCCGGTTGCGCCACGACGACGTGGATGCGGGGGAGTCTGCGGCGGTGGTGGTGCCGGGCGGGGTGAGGCCGGGGCCGGTGAGGCCCGGTCCGGTGAGGTCGGGTTCGGTGAGGTCGGGTTCGGTGCGGTCGGGCGAGGCGCCGACCGCCGTCGCACGGGCCAACTCCTGTGCCTGACTGCGCCGTTCCGCGATCGACGCCAGCACCGCCGGGGGCAGCCAGTCACCCGCCGGGCCCTCCGACAGCGCATGCACCAGGTCCATCGGCCGCGGCCGCTCCGCGGGATCCTTGGCCAGGCACGAGGCGACGATGTCGCGCAACTCGTCCGGCAGCCCCGCCAGTTCCGGCTGCTGGTGCACCACCCGGAACAGCATCGCCTGCGCCGACCCGCTCCCGAACGGCGCCAGCCCGGCCGCCGCACACAACACCGCCCCGAGCGCGAACACGTCGGCGGCGGGCGTGATCCGGTCCGCGAGCAACTGCTCCGGCGAGAGGAACCCGACCGAACCGACCATGAACCCGGTGCGGGTGACCGTCGAGCCCTCCAACGCCCGCGCGATCCCGAAGTCGATGACGCGCGGCCCGTCCTCGGCCAGCAGGATGTTCGACGGCTTGAGGTCCCGGTGGATCAGCCCGCACGCGTGGATGGCCTCCAACGCCTCGGCGAGACCCGCCCCGAGCACCCGCAACGCGTGAACGGGGAACGCGCCGTGCGCACGTACAGCCTCTTCCAACGACGGCCCCGGGATGTACTCGGTGACCATCCACGCCGGCGTCGCATCGGCGTCGGCCGCGACGACAGCCGCGGTATGGAAGGCACTGACCCGCCGCGAAGCATCCACCTCACGCCGGAACCGCACCCGGAAGTCGTCGTCCCCCGACAACTCGGCGCGCACCGTCTTGACGGCCACCAGCCGCCCACTCGCCGACCGCCCGAGGAACACCTCCCCCATCCCCCCGGCCCCGAGCCGCGCGACGGTCCGATACCCCCCGACCTCCCGCGGATCCCCGGCCCGCAGTTCCTGGATCACGCGTCAACCCCCTCACCAGCCCGGACATCGGACGGTACCGCAGCCACCGACAAGCTGGCCCCGGTTGCCACCGACCGGTACCCGACCGCGACCCACCCGCCGGCCGACGTGCCGCCCAGCTCCGACGCGAGCAGACGCCTGGGCGTCGGCCCAACCCCGTGCGTCGGATGGGTTGGCCCGTTGGCGGTCGGCCACGTTGGCGGTGGGTGAACGGGTGTTCGTCGAAGGGGGGTTCAGGCTTCGCTCGTCGGGGTCGCCTTTGCCCGTGCCAGGGTGATCTCGTCGATTCGGGGTGGGGGCGGGCGTAGCGTCGGGGGATGGCGGGTGAGTGGCAGGCCGATCCGTTGCCGTTTCCCGGGGTGGAGGCCGCGCCGGAGCGGTGGCTCGCGGAGGTGGCTCGGCGGCAGTGTGGGTTGGTGACGGTCGGGCAGCAGCGGCGGGGTGGGGTTCGGGACCGGGTGCGGGCGCGGCGGGTTCGGGAGGGGGTGTGGCGGCGGGTCGCGCCCAATGTGGTGCTGGTCGGGGCGGGGCCGGTGACGCGGCGGCAGCGGGTGTTGGCGGCGGTGCTGCATGCCGAGCACGGGGCGTTGGCGACCGGGCTGACGGCGTTGGAGCTCGGCGAGGTGCGGAACGTGCCGTACCGGCCGGAGATCCATCTGCTGGTCGGCCGCGCGCACCGGGGGAGGGGGCTGCCCGGTGTCGTGTACGAGCGCACGCGGCGGTTGCCGCCGCCGCAGGCGTTGCGGGTGCCGCCGACGGCGCCGTACCCGCGCGCGGTGCTCGACGCGTGCCGGCGGTTGGCCTCGGCGGAGCAGGCGCGGGCGGTGGCGTTGGCCGCGGTGCAGGCGCGGGTCTGCGATGTCGCGGCCTTGGCCGTCGAGGCGGCGCACGTGCCGCCGGGCGACCGTGCGCGGGTGGCCGCGATCATCGACGAGCTCGCGTCGGGGGTGCGGTCGTTGCCGGAGGCCGAGTTGCGCCGGCACGTGCTCGCCGCGGGGCTGCCCGAGCCGTTGTGGAACCCGCGCGTCCACCTGCCGGACGGCACGTTCCTGTGCTCGCCCGACGCGCTGTGGCCGCACCTGGGGGTCGCCGCCGAGGTCGACTCGGTCGCGTACCACTACGCCACGGCCGCGGCGCGCGCCGACACCGCCGCCCGCGCCGCCCGCATGCGCGCGGCGGGGCTGGTCGTCGTGTCGTTCCTCCCGGGCCGGATCCGCGACGACCCGTCGGGTGTCGTCAGGGTGCTCCGCGACGCCCTGGCCGTCGGTGCGACGCGGGAGGTGCCGGTGCTGACCGTCCACGCCGCGAGGCCGTGACCGGTCATCCCTCCAGGAGGCGGGCGCGCAGCGCGTCGATCGCGGACTGGGGGACGCCCATGCCGTCGAGGACGTAGCGCTCGACCGAGCCGTACATCTCGTCGACGGTACGGAACGCGGTGTCGAGGTACTCCTGACGGACCGAGAACATCGGGCGCAGGTGCTCGGGGTCGAAGCCGCGCTCGGCGATCACCTCGAGGATGCGGCTGTTCTTGCCGTGCAGGTGCTTCGCGCTGTCGAGGTAGTCCTCGAGGATCGCGGCGCGCGGCACGCCGAGGAGGGTGAGGAGCACGGCCGACGTCCAGCCGGTGCGGTCCTTGCCCTGCGAGCAGTGGAACACCACGCCCCGCTCGGCCTCGGCCATGCGCGTGAAGACCGCGCGGTAGGCCTCGCGCGCGAGCTCGGTGGCGACGAAGCGCCGGTAGACCTCGCTCATCAGGTCGATGCCGGCCTGCCCGCCGAGGATCTCGCCCGCGCGCTTGGGGTCGGCGAAGACGTCGCCGAAGAGCTCGTTGTTGCCGTGCCCCATGACGTCGGCGACGAGCAGTTCGACGCCGTCGGGGAGCCGGTCGGGCTCGTTCTCGCGCTCGTGCTCGGAGCGCAGGTCGCAGACGAGGCCGATGCCGAGGCGTACGAGGGTGTCGGTGTCGGCGGCGTCCAGCTCGGCGAGGCCGTCGGAGCGGAAGACCAGCCCGGTGCGGACCTTGCGCCCATCGGCGGTCGCGTGGCCGCCCGCGTCGCGGAAGTTCGGCGCGGTGGTCAGGATCGGCGTGGGCGTGGTCATAAAGGTGGTACTCCGTTCAGGCGAAGAGCCGCGGGCGTTCCCTACCAGGGTGACACCCCGTTCCCGGGCGTGCCGCACGGCCCCTACGGCGCCGTATGCAACCCGGGCGGGGCGTCCGGCGGATGTGACGGACGCCACGGGACGGCCCGGTCAGGTGGGTGCCCAGATGGCGTGCTCGACGCGCAGGAGCATCGCGCTGCGCCCGGTCAGGGTGAGCGCGGTGCCGCCGGGCACCGGCTCGTTGAAGCGCGCCATGGGGTCGGTGTCGAGCGCGGTGTCGAGGACGATCTCGTACGAGTGCGCCCACGGCTCGCCGGGCAGCACGAACCGCATCGGCTGCGACGACGCGTGCAGGATCAGCAGGAAGCTGTCGTCGACGATGCGCTCGCCGCGCGGGCCGCGCTGCCGGATGTCGAGCCCGGAGACGTACATGCCGAGCGTCGCGGTGGGGGAGAACCAGTCGCGCTCGGTCATCTCGCGCCCGGTCGGGGTGAACCAGGCCAGGTCGCGCAGCCCGTCGGGGAACGACGGGCGGCCGGAGAAGAACGCGCGGCGGCACAGCACGGGGTGCGTGCGGCGCAGCCGGATCAGCCGGCTGGTCAGGTCGAGCAGCGGCTGCCACTGCGGGTCGTCGCGGGCCGACCAGTCGAGCCACGACAGCTCGTTGTCCTGGCAGTAGGCGTTGTTGTTGCCGCGCTGGGTGCGGCCCATCTCGTCGCCGGCGACCAGCATCGGCACGCCGGTGGACAGCAGGAGCGTGGTCATCATGTTGCGGAGTTGGCGGCGGCGCAGCAGGTTGACGGCGGTGTCGGTGGTCTCGCCCTCGTAGCCGCAGTTCCACGAGCGGTTGTCGTTGGTGCCGTCGCGGTTGTCCTCGCCGTTGGCCTCGTTGTGCTTGCGCTCGTACGAGACGAGGTCGCGCAGTGTGAAGCCGTCGTGCGCGGTGACGTAGTTGATGGACGCGTACGGGTGCCGGCCGTCCTGCTGGTAGAGGTCGGACGAGCCGGCCAGCCGGTAGGCGAGGTCGCGCACGTCGGGCCGGGCGCCGCGCCAGAAGTCGCGCACGGTGTCGCGGTACTTGTCGTTCCACTCGGTCCACAGCGGCGGGAACTCGCCGACCTGGTAGCCGCCCTCGCCGACGTCCCACGGCTCGGCGATGAGCTTGACGCGGGACAGCACCGGGTCCTGCCCGATGACGGTCAGGAACGAGGAGAGCTTGTCGACGTCGTGCATGGAGCGGGCGAGCGCGGCCGCGAGGTCGAACCGGAAGCCGTCCACGCCCATCTCGGTGACCCAGTAGCGCAGCGAGTCGGTGATGAGCTGGAGCACCTGCGGCTGCACGACGTTGAGCGTGTTCCCGCAGCCGGTGTAGTCGGTGTATCCGCTGCCGCCGTCGCGCAGCCGGTAGTAGCCGGCGTTGTCGATGCCGCGGAAGCACAGCGTGGGCCCGCCGGGGCCGCCTTCGCCGGTGTGGTTGTAGACGACGTCGAGGATGACCTCGATGCCGGCGTCGTGCAGCGCGTGCACCATGCGGCGGAACTCGTGCACCTGCCCGCCGCGGCCGCCCGACGACGAGTAGCCCGCGTGCGGCGCGAAGTAGCCGATCGAGTTGTAGCCCCAGTGGTTCGTGCCGCGGCGGCGCAGCAGGTGCTCCTCGGACACGAAGTGGTGGACGGGCAGCAGCTCGACGGCCGTCACGCCGAGCCGCACCAGGTGGTCGATCGCCGCGGGGTGCGCCAGCCCCGCGTACGTGCCGCGCAGGTGGTCGGGGATGCCGGGGTGCAGCGCGGTGAAGCCCTTCACGTGCAGTTCGTAGATGACCGTCTCGGCCCACGGGATCTTGGGGCGTCGGTCGTCCGACCAGTCGAAGTCGTCCTGCACGACGACCGACTTGGGCACGAAGGGGGCCGAGTCGCGCGGGTCGGCGACCGTGTCGTCGCCGCCGCGCACGTGGCCGTAGACGGCGTCGTCGAGGACGAACAGCCCGTCGATCGCGCGCGCGTACGGGTCGAGCAGCAGCTTGTTCGGGTTCCAGCGGGCGCCGCGCCACGGCTCCCACGGGCCGTGCACGCGGAAGCCGTACCGCTGGCCGGGGCCGATGCCGGGCAGGTAGCCGTGCCACACGTGGAAGGTCTGGTCGAGCAGCGGCAGCCGGGTCTCCTTCAGCGTGCCGTCCGGCCCGTCCTCGAACAGGCACAGGTCGACGGCCTCCGCGCCGCCGGCCCACAGGGCGAAGTTCGTGCCGGCGCCGTCGTAGCGCGCGCCGAGGGGCACGCGGCGGCCGGGCCAGGGGGGATCCGCGTAGCCGTTGGCGTACGCCGTGGGATGAGCCCGCCGCCCGGTGGGCGGGGCGGCGGCCGGGGTGGGCCGAAACCGGCCCAGGAGTCCCGCGACCGCATCGCGCCTCTGTGCCATGGCACCGCCTCCCGCTCTGGCCGTCGCGCGGAGTCACCCGGGACGCACGGCGCCCGGCTCTCTGGTGACAAGGGTTCCCGTTTGAAGTGCCCCCGAGTCACCCGCTGTTCACAACGTGGGACGGGGGCCTCCGGCAGGTGGGCCTTCCCCGCCGGACACCGGGCCGGACATGGGCCGGACACGGGGCTGAGAAAGGGGAGGCCCGGCGGTGCGGACACCGCCGGGCCGACGTGTTGCAAGGCGCGCGAGGCTCGTCACGCGGTCCCGGGCGACGCCGGGCGACACACTCGAGACGAACCGCCCTGTCGGGGAAGTCTGCCGGACTCGATACGGCAGGGCGGTCGGTCGGACGCGTCGGCCGGCACCGCCGGCGGGAACCGGCGGCGAGCGCCGTCGGCTAGAACCAGGGGAACCAGCCGCCCCAGACCCCCTGGTGCGACGCGCCGTTGTTGTTGTTGCCCTGCTGGATCACCACGACGCCGCCGTTGTCCTTCACCCCGGCGGTGTTGTTCTGGTTGCTGGCCCCGGAGCCGTTGGCGCTCTGCTGCGTGGCGTTGTAGTTGCCGTCGACACCGCCCCACACGTTGCCGCTGCCCGCGTTGCTCGTGGTCGACGTGGAGGTGGTCGTCGCGGTGGACGTGGACCCGTTGCCGGAATCCGCGCCGGTGTCCGCGACCGCCATGCCGGTGCCGAGGAACAGCAGGCCGGCCGCGAGCGGCGCGACGACGAGGGTGCCGAGAATGCGCTTCATGGTGGGTTCCTCCGAGGGCGACCCGGGACCGCTACTGGTGTGCGGTGCCCGGGAGTTGGCTTCGTGGTGCCGGAGGGACGGCCGTCCCCGTGCCGGCGTTGTCGACGTCGTGTGACCAATTTGTCGCAACCCGTGATCGGAAATCCAACCTTTGCGGTGGTCTTCGCTCGCGCGAGTGGACCCGAAGCCCGCCGCTCCGGCGGGGAGCCCCCGGCCGCGCGCCCTGCCCGACCCCTGCTCGGCGTCGGGAATCACGCGCACTGCCAGGGTCGATGGCTTTGTCGACAAGTAGTGAGGATGCGGAGGGGGTGACATTCACGGACGGCGGAGCGCACGCGCGTGCCTCAACTCGATGTGTGCGGCGCGCGGTCCGGCGGCGCGCGCTCCCATCCGCACGCGATCTTCACACGTCGGTACGTGTCGGTTCTTGTAGCGTGCGCGGCATGCCCGTCGTCGTCACCGGGGCCGGGACCCCGCTCGGCCGAGCCCTCGCCCTCGCCCTGGTCGAACGCGGCGTGCCGGACGTCCGCGCCGTCGTCCGCGACCCCGCCGCGGCCGCCGCACTGCGGGTCGCCGGCGTACGGGTGTCCGTCGGCGACCTGTCCGACCCGCTGCGGCTCGGCGCCGTCCTGGAGGACGCGCACACCGTCGTCCACCTCGACGCCGGGCCCGACGGCCGCGGCGGCCCGCTCGACACGTGGGAATGGCTGCTGGACGCGGCCGAGGACACCGGGCTGCGCCGCGTCGTCACCGCGCTCCCGGACGACGTCCCCGCGCCGGCTGCGGGCGGCTACGAGCTCGTCGTCGTGCGTACCGGAACGACCGGCCCCGGGCCCGAACACGACGTCGACCAGCGGGTCTTGGCCGCACTGCTGGAGGCCGACCGGCGCGCGTGAGCCGACTCACGGGGACCACCCGAACACATGCGCGCAAACCCGTGGAATCATTCGGTGTTCGGGACCGCCGGCACCCACCGTACGTCCCGGTTCGGCAACGACCGGGCGTCAGGCGAAACCGAAGGCGTGTTCGCAGCGTCTAACGGTCGTAGGCCGGCGACGCGTGAGCGGACCCGGCCGCCCCGGTCCACCCGTATGTGAAGGGAACCCCGCACATGTCCCGAGCACCGAAGCCGCGTATAGGCCGCCCCCCGGCGCGATGGCGCGCGCTCGTCGCGCTTCTCCTGGGTGCGCTGCTGTTCGCGACCGCGTGCAGCTCGGACGACGGGAAGAAGTCCAACAACGGCTCCAACGGCTTCGCCTCCGGCGGCAACTCCGGCCAGGCGGGCGGCGCGGACGCCGGCCAGCAGCCCGCCGGCTCGCCCTCGGCCCCGGCGCCCGCGGCCGCCGACAAGGCGCAGGTCACCGTCACCCCGGCCGACCAGGCCACCGGGGTCGACGTCACCGACGGCGTCGACGTCGCCGTCGGCGCCGACGACAAGCTCGACTCGGTGAAGGTCACCAACGCGAAGAACGAGCCGGTCGAGGGCAAGCTCGACGCGGACGGCAAGACCTGGAAGCCCAAGGTGCCGTTCACGTTCGGCTCCAAGTACACGGTGACCGCGGTCGCGTCCACCAAGTCCGGGCAGCAGACCACCTCCACGTCGTCGTTCACCACGGTGAGCAACGACAAGAAGATCACCGCGAGCTTCTACCCCGAGGACGGCGCCACGGTCGGTGTCGGGCAGCCGATATCGATCCGGTTCAACGCGCCCGTCAAGGACAAGGCCGCGGTCGAGAAGGCGCTCGTCGTCACCGCCACCCCGGCCGTCACCGGCTCGTGGCACTGGTTCGGCACGCAGCGCGTCGACTACCGGCCCAAGGACTACTGGGCGGTCAACACCAAGATCAAGGTCGACCTGAACCTGCGCGGCGTCGACGCCGGCAACGGCGCCAAGTTCGAGCAGTTCAAGTCGTTCAACGTCAAGATCAGCTCGACCAAGACGGTCAGCGTCGTCGACGTCAACACCAAGACGATGAAGGTCTACAAGAACGACCAGCTGGTCAAGACCATCGCCGTCACCACCGGCGAGGTGCCCAAGTACGCCACCTGGGGCGGCAAGATGGTCGTCCAGGAGAAGTACCAGCAGACCCGCATGAACTCGCAGACCGTCGGCCTCGGCAGCGAGTACGACATACCCGACGTGAAGAAGGCCGTCCGGATCACCAACTCCGGCACCTTCGTCCACGCCAACACGTGGGCCCTCCCGAGCGTCTTCGGCAACCAGAACACCAGCCACGGCTGCATCAGCATGCCGCTGGAGAACGCCTCCTGGTTCTTCGACAACGCCGCCAACCCCGGCGACATCGTCGAGGTCGTCAACGCCAAGGACAAGAACGTCGCCGGCGACAACGGCTACGGCGACTGGAACCTGAGCTGGGACGCCTGGGTCGCCGGCAGCGCGGCCAAGGGCTGACGGCCTCCGCCGCCTGAGGGATCCCGGGGCGGGGTCGGGCACGCTACGGCGGCCCGGCCCCGCCCCTGTGCGTGCCGGGCCGTAAAGTCGGCTCCGGCAGGCAACCGCCGCAGCCGTGCTGAGCCGTGACCGTGTGAGATGAGGAGCCAGACGTGGGCGAGTTCGTGAACCTGGAGGTGGCCGACGGGATCGGCACCATCCGGCTGGCCAGGCCGCCGATGAACGCCTTGAACGTCCAGCTGCAGGAAGAACTGCGGGCCGTCGCGCAGGAGGCCGGCGAGCGCGCCGACGTCCGCGCCGTCGTCATCTACGGCGGCGAGAAGGTCTTCGCGGCCGGCGCGGACATCAAGGAGATGGAGGCCATGGCGTACACCGACATGGTCGACCGCGGCATCGCCCTCCAGTCCGCCTTCACCGCCGTCGCCCGCATCCCCAAGCCGGTCATCGCCGCCATCACCGGCTACGCGCTCGGCGGCGGCTGCGAGCTGGCGCTGTGCGCCGACTTCCGGGTCTGCGGCGAGAACGCCAAGCTCGGCCAGCCCGAGATCCTGCTCGGCATCATCCCCGGCGCCGGCGGCTCGCAGCGCCTCCCGCGCCTGATCGGCCCCGCCAAGGCCAAGGACCTCATCTACTCCGGTCGCTTCGTCGACGCCGCCGAGGCCCACACGATCGGCCTCGTCGACCGCGTCGTCGCCCCGGAAGAGGTCTACGACGCCGCCCTCGCCTGGGCCGCCCAGTTCGCCAACGGCCCCGCCTACGCGCTCCGCGCCGCCAAGGAAGCCATCGACCGCGGCCTCGAGACCGACCTCGACACCGGCCTCGAAATCGAACGCATGCAGTTCACCGGCCTGTTCGCCACCGAGGACCGCGCCATCGGCATGAAGAGCTTCGTCGAGAGCGGCCCCGGCAAGGCCAAGTTCGTCGGCCGCTAGGCACACGCGCAAAGGCCGCCACCCCGAGGTCTCCTCCGAGTGGCGGCCTTCGCCGTACCGTCACGCCACCGCATACAGCCCGCGCAGCTGCACGGCGATCTCCGGCACCTCGTCCAGCACACCGGTCGTCACCGCGATGACGAACTCCTCGGCACGGTCGACGTCGACCGGCACCGCGGGGACGCCGTTCAGCGCGAGCAGAACCCGGGCGGCGACCCACGCGGTGCGCTTGTTCCCGTCCACCAGCGGGTGCACACGCGCGACCGAATGCATGAGCGCGGCGGCCTTGGACCACAGATCCGGGTACGCGTCCTCGCCGAAGACCGTCGTAGCCGGCCGCGCACTTGCACTCGCTATCGCCCCCGCGTCCCGCACCTGCGGAACACCCCCGAACGCCGCCTCGGCCACGACCAGCAACTCGTCGGCGGAAATCAGCGCGCTCACTTGAGCCGATCCAACAGCTCACGGTCCTGCTCGGCGATCTCCTCCGCCAGCTTGCGGACGAGAGCAGCACGCTCGACCTCCGCCCCATCCGACGGCGACTCCTGCTCCTGCGGCTCGGACTGCTCAGTCATAACCCAGACGCTAAAACGAGCCCCCCACAAACCGCACCCGGATAACGCCCGACTCATCGCCTCCTCGTGCGGGAGCAGACCGTCGGACATGCTTAGGGCTTGGAAGGGGTGAGGCCGCGTCGGGGCCGGCCTGCCGGGCGGTGCCGTTGTCGAAGATGTGCGCGATCGACGCTGTCTTCGCCTGCGTTTCATGGTGTTCGCGCTCCGCCTGAACGGTTCCTTTGGTGCGGAGCCGGTGGGACCCTGCTGGCGGGGGGTGCGGCGTATGCGTCGTCTTCGGGTACTCATCGTCATGGCTGCGGTGGCGGTCGCCGGCATGTCTTGTACCGCCAAGGGCCCGGATCGGGGCGTGGGCACGCCGTCGGCCGCACCCACCGGGTTCGCGGTGTCCGCGCCACCCACCGCGGACGGGACGTCCGCGGCGCGGCCCGGGCTCCCGTCCGTCGAGTGCTCCCGGTCAATCTTCTGGCGGGACGGGCTCGACAGCCCGGACGACGTCGTCGTGCTCGACACCGTCGCCCTGTGGCTGGGCGGGGCGGAGCCCCTGCAATTCGACGGCGGCCCCTACCCCGGGGCCGACGGGCGGACCTACGCCAAGACCGGGCTGGTGGTCAAGGCGGGGAAGGGCGCCGAGTTGAGCGTGCCGGGCGACGCACCGGAACGGCCCGCGATCGGGTGGGGAGGCATGGACCAGCCGGCCCCGGTCGTCACCGTACCCGCCTGCCCCGCGGACAAGACGTGGATCGTCTACGCGGGCGGGTTCTACGCCGACCGGCCTATGTGCGTGCCACTCACGGTCCGAGCCGACGGCAGAGAAGCCGTCGTTCGTGTCCCGATCGGGACACCCTGCACCTGACTCCAGTTGGTCTCACGCGGTAAAGCCGCCCTGTGGAGTTGCCGGGGCCCTGCGTGCGATGCTCTGCGCTCGTGCCATGCGACGGGGCAGGCTGAGCAGTTCGGGGCCGGCCGACTAACGGGGGTACGACATGCAGCCATTGAGGTCGCCGAAAGCCCCAATGATGCTCGCGCTGTTTCCCGTGCCGTTGAGTGTGTTCCGGAAAGCCGGACGCGCGATGGTGTTCGTTTTGCGCGCGCCGACCTCGTCGGCGCGCGCAATGTCAAACCCCAAAGGCGTTGTCGTTGTGCGGGGCGG
>NZ_JASAOI010000029.1 GCF_029953285.1 Yinghuangia seranimata
CGGTAGACGCGGTGTTCGCTCGACACGACCCGCTTTACCAGGGGCTTCACGCCTGCGGGAGCCGCGCACCACCGCGCACGGCAACTCCCGCCCGCGCGCCCCCACGGCTTTCACTGAGAAAACCTCAATAGGGATTCGTGTGCCTCAATGCCCCGATTTGGTGCGATATGAGAACCGTGAAGTGCGGTCACCGGTCGTCAAAGGTGGTCGCCCGCCCCACGCCGGGACCGCAGCCCGGCAACGCAACGCACCCGATGCGCCTCCACACCGCCTCCCCCTCCCGATAGTTGCCGTGGTTTTAAGCGCGGCCGGGCGGCTGTCAAGGCGCCCCCACCACCCCGGGACAGGCCACCTGTTGATGACTGATCCACCGCGCCTTGACAGGCGACCGGCCGCGCGGACAATCCCCAATCGGGAGGGGGAGGTGGCCTCCGCCGGCAGACAGGTCCGGGACGGCGCATGGACTTCGACTCCCACGCCGCAACGGAACAGGCGCGCCCGGACCCGTCACCAGCCCTCGCGCAGGGCCCGGTCCGCCAGTTCTGCACGGGCCGACGTCGGGCCGCCGTGGGCCAGTTCGGCGAGGCGGGTGATCGCGCGGAGGTCGCCCAGGCCCGACTCTCGCAGGTAGCCGTGGGCGCCGCACAGCAGGATCGCGTCCTCGACGACACGGTGGCAGGCCGGGCCGACCACGGCGCGAGCGGCGAGTTCGTCCGCTTCGCCGCGTTGCGCCACCAGCCCGCGCGCTGCGGCGAGTTCGAGTCTCATGTCGGCAAGTCTCTGCCTGACCACCGGCAGTTTCGCCAGCACCGTGCCGTACGCCTGGCGCCGCCCCACATACTCGACCGCTATGCGCAGGGCCTGTTCGGCGGCGGCCACGGCGTCGGCCAGCAGGCCTTCGCCCTCGGTGGGTTCGGCTATCGCCTCGCCTCGCTCGCCCAGCACCAGTGCGGCGATCGTCGCGCGGTGGAGGTCGTTCGCGCCGACGCTGATCGGACCGTCCAGCCGGAATACCGCCTCGGCCTCGAACCGCGCTGCGGCGGACGGGTCTTCATTGCCTGCGACCGTGTCGGCGGCGATCCGGGCCGCGGCCTGGACGAACTCGGTCAGCCTGACCTTCGCGACCGCTGCGGCGGCCGGGTCCGCCTTCACCGCCTTCACCGCCGTCGCCGCCGCGACCGGGGCGAGCGCGGGCGCGCGTTCGGCCGCGAGGCCCGCCCACAGGCCGCCCAGCGCGTCGCGCAGCACCCCGGCCCGAGCGGCGGCCACGGGGTCGGCGCCCCGCAGGTCCGCCGCCCCCGTCGTCCGTGCCCATGCCGTCAGGTCGGCCACGATCCTGTGTGCCCACCCCAGGTGGAACATGCCGCCCTGCTCGGCCCGGATCGCCCGGGCGGCCTGGCGGCGTCCGGCGCCTGCTTCGCCGAGGAGTTCGGCCTCCGTCGCGTCGAACTCCAGCTCGTCGAGGGTGTATCCGGCGAGCGTGGGCATCCGGCGCACCGCGACCGTGTCCCCCGCGGCCCGCAGGTCGACGACGAACATGGCCGGCCCGTGCCGGGTCTGGGCCGCCGTCAGACAGCGCTCGGCCTTGGCCCCGCCGGTGATGCGGGACTTGACGCCGGTCAGCCGCCACACCCCGTCCCCATCCTGCTCCCCCCGGGTGGCCAGACCCGCGAACAGGTCGTTGCCCGAGGTGGGTTCGGTGTACGCGCAGCACCACATCTCGGTGCCGCCCAGCATGCCGGGGAGCAGGCGTGAGCGCTGCCGGGCGCTGCCGTACGCGATCACCGGCCGCGCCGCGAGGGTCACCCCTGTGTCGACCAACGGTGCGTGGTGCCAAGCGACTTCGTACGCGAAGGCCGCCGCCCACGTCGCGGGTCGCCCGCCGCCGCCCATCGCGAACGGCAGCGAGACGCCCAGCAGGCCCCGCTCCCCCGCCTCGCGCAGCAGCTCGCGCTCGAACTTCTCGTCCAGTCCGGTCCTGTCGGCCGGGTCGGTGTGGTGGGCGGTGCGTTCCGGAGCCATTGCCCCGGTCAGCCACGTGCATACGCCGGCACGGAACGCCTCGGCGGGTGCGTCGAGTCCGAGGTCGAGTGGGTGGTGCGGCCTCACTGGGGTTCCGGCAGGTCGAGGCCGAGGAGGCGGATGGCGTTGCCGCGCGCGAGCTTGTGGATCGTGGCGTCGTCGAGGTGGCCGAACTGCGCGGCGGCCGCGGCGCGCGAGTGGGGCCACGTGCCGTCCTGATGCGGGTAGTCGGTCTCGAACGCCACGTTGTCCACGCCCACGTGGTCGAGGAGTTCGACGCCGACGGCGTCCTTGAAGAAGCACGAGTACATCTGCCGGCGGTAGTACGTGGACGGCGGCTCGGGGCACAGGCGTTGGCTGCCCGACCAGCCCCGGTGCGTCGTCCAGACGTCGTCGATGCGTTCCAGCAGGTACGGGATCCACCCGATCTGCGCCTCGGCGAACAGCAGGTTGAGGCGCGGGCGGCGGTGCAGGACGCCGGAGAACATCCAATCGGCCATGGAGGCCGCCGAGTTGCCGAAGATGATCGTGGACGCGACGGCGTCGGGGGCGTCCGGCGAGGCCTGCGGGGTCTTGGTGCCCGACCCGATGTGCATCGCCAGCACCGTGCCGGTCTCCTCGCACGCCTCGAACAACGGCTCCCACGCGCCCGAGTAGATGCTCGGCAGCCCCAGGTAGGTCGGGAGTTCGCTGAACGCGGCCGCCCGCACGCCGCGTTCGGCGTTCCGCCGTACCTCGGCGGCGGCGGCCTCGGCGTCCCACAGCGGGACCAGGCACAGCGGGATCAGCCTGCCGCCCGACGTGCCGCACCACTCCTCGACCATCCAGTCGTTGTACGCGCGCACGCACGACAGCGCCAGCTCGCGGTCCTTGCCGCCGAGGAACAACTGGCCGCAGAAACGGGGGTAGTTCGGGAAGCACATCTGCGCCTGGACGTGGTTGAGGTCCATGTCGGCGAGCCGGTCGGCGGTGCGCCAGCAGCCCGGGCGCATCTGGTCGTACGTGATGCCGGTCATCGTGATCTCGTCGGCCGGGTAACCGGCGGCGGCGATGAGGCGCTTGACGGAGTAGTAGTGGTCCTCGTAGTGCCACCAGGCGACGTCGGGGCCGTCCTCGCCGGGCGCCTCGCGGTAGGTTCCGCCGGTCAACACCGGTTGTCCGCCGGGGAGATGCTCGATGCGCGGACCGATGTCGCGGTAACGACGCGGCAGGCGCGAGGACCACAGGTCGGGGGGCTCGACGACGTGGGCGTCCAGGTCGACGAGGGGCGGGATGCGCTCCAGATCCGGAGTAGCCGTCATGGCCAATCATCATAATGATTGCAAGTGCACGATGGCAGAACGCGGAACGTCGAACGTCCTGTACGTCCAACGTCGAACGTCGAACGTCGAACGTCCAACGCGAAGGAGCCTCGTATGGCCGACGGAGACCACTACGGCTTCACGTACCTGCGCACCGAACTGCGGGGGCGGATCCTGTGGGTGACCCTCGACCGCCCCGAGCGGCGCAACGCGATCAGCCCGGAGATGCACGCCGAGTTCACCCCGCTGTTCCGCCGTGTGGCCGCCGACGAGCAGGTCGACGTGGTGGTGGTGACCGGGGCCGGCGACAAGGCCTTCTGCGTCGGGGCCGACTTCGCCGGAATGGACGCCAAGCTCACCGAGGGCTACCCCGACGGGAATCCGGAGCTGTTGGAGGGGTCGGCGGCCCTGGTGCGCGCCCAACTCGCCGTACCGCAGCCGGTGATCGCGGCGGTCAACGGCGACGCGCTGGGGCTCGGCGCGACGCTCGCGCTGTTCTGCGACGTGACGTTCCTGGCCGACACCGCGCGTATCGGCGACCCGCACGTGAACGCGGGCCTGGTGGCGGGCGACGGCGGCGCGATCCTGTGGCCGCTCCTGCTTGGCGTCAACCGGGGCAAGGAGTATCTGATGACCGGCGACATGATGACCGCCGACGAGGCCCTGCGCTACGGCCTCGTCAACCACGTCTGCCCGGCGGCAGAGGTCCGAACCCGCGCCGCGGCCCTGGCCGAACGCCTCGCCGCCGGCCCGCAGATCGCCATCCGCTTCAACAAGCGCCTGGCCAACACGGAGCTGGCCGACCGCGTGAACCGCCTGCTCGACACGTCGCTGGCCCTGGAGGCCGTGACGTTCGAGACGGCGGACCACAGGGAGGCGGTGACGGCGTTTCTAGAACGCCGCCACCCACACTTCGGCGGGAATGCCTGACTGACAGGTTGCCCGTCCGCTCAAGGACACCGGCCTGCCCTCGCCGGCGCCCGGTGCCCGGGCGCCGCGGCGCGGCTGCTGCGCGCTTCGGCGAAGAGCGATGAGGCCCAGATTGCCCCGCTGCGCGGGCCCGGCCCAGTCCCGGCCCAGTCCCGGCCCATGCCCGCGCCCCCATGCCCGCGCCCCCATGCCCGCGCCCCCATGCCCGCGCCCCCATGCCCGCGCCCCCATGCCCGCGCCCCCATGCCCGCCAGGCGCTTCGCGCCGGCGGGCGCCGGCGGGGTGTGCGCGGGGCCGGTCGGGTGCGTTCGTCGTTGTCCGTTACACCTTGACCGGGCGGGCGCTGTGGGCTCGGAGGGGGTATTCCTGGGCGCCGGCGATGTGGCGGGAGGCGAGGCGGTAGACCTCGGTGTCGTCGCCTGCGGCGATCAGGGCGATCAGCTTGCCGTGGTCGCGGAGGCTGGCTTCGCGGACGGCGCGGGCCGTGTCGGCGAGGGCGGCGTCCGCCCAGACCTGTTCCTGGCGGGCCCACAGGACCTCGACGGCGCCGAGGAGGATCTGCATCGTCGCGTTGCCGCACCGTTCCACGAGGGCCTCGTGGAAGGCGCGGTTCTCGCGGAGGAAGGCGTCGCCGTCGTCGAGGACGTCGGCCATGCGCGCGTGGACGGCCTCCAGGTGCGGCACCACCGCCGTCGCCCGGTCGGCGCGCGACGCGCAGAGCGCGGCGCACACCGGTTCCAACTGCCGCAGCGCGCCCGCCAGATCCTCCAGCGGGACGTGCCGGGCGTGCATGACCATCCCGAACATGTGGGCCGCGTCCGCCGGTTGGGGCACGTGGACGACGGCGCCGCCCGCGTTGCCCCGCCGAACCGTGATCAGGCCCTCGGTCTCCAGCACCCGGAACGCCTGCCGCACCGTGGTGCGGCCCACGCCGAACTCGGCCATCAGGTCGTCCTGCTTGGGCAGCGTGCCGCCGTCCGGGATGGCCCCGTCGAGGATCCGGGCGCGCAGCCGGGCGGCGACCGCGTCGGCGATGCTGTGGTGCCGTACCGCCTCGGCGTCGCCCGGCGGCAGCGCCCGCACCGACGCCGCGCCGCCCGCGCCCAGCCCTCGACGCTCGGTCACGCCACGGCCCCCGCGGTGATCGCGGCGATCTCCGCCAGCTCGTCGGCGGTCAGGTCGACCACCGCGGCGGCGTTGGCCGCGGCCTGCTCGGCGCTCGTCGCCCCGACCAGGACGGACGGCACCTCGGGCTGCGCGGCGAGCCAGGACAGCGCGAGCTCGAGGAGCGTCCGGCCGTGGTCGGCGGCGTACGCGGTGAGCTTCTCGACGATGTCGAAGTTCGCGTCGGTGGCGCCGTCGGCGAGCCGCGGGATGGCCGCGAAGCGGGTGTTCTCCGGGAACTCCTCGCCGCGCCGGTACTTGCCGGTCAGCAGCCCGGACGCGAGCGGGAAGTACGGAATCACCCCGAGGTCCAGGTGCCGTGCCGCCGGCACGACCTCGCGCTCGATGCCGCGCTTGAGCAGGCTCCACTCGGCCTGCGTGGCGATGAACCGGGCGCCGCCGGACGCCCGCGCGATGTGGTCGGCGTCGACCAGCTGCCAGCCGGTGAGGTTGGAGTTGGCGATGTACCGGACCTTGCCCTGCCGCACCAGGTCGTCGAGGGCCGCGAGGGTCTCCTCCATCGGGGTGTCCGGGTCCGGGAAGTGCAGGTAGTACAGGTCGATGTGGTCGGTGCCGAGCCGGGTCAGGCTGGTCTCGACCTGCCGCATGACCTGGAGCCGCGCCGCGCCGCCGTCGTACGGGCCCTTGCCCGGCGCGCCGAACTTGGTCGCGACCACCACCTCGTCGCGCCGCGAGCCGAGGGCGCGGCCGAGCATCTCCTCGGAGCGCCCGCCGCCGTAGATGTACGCGGTGTCGAAGAAGGTCACGCCCGCGTCGAGCGCGGCGCCGACCACCTTGTCCGCCGCGGCGGCGTCTATCCGCATGCCGAAGTTGTTACACCCGAGACCGACCGCCGAGACCTTGAGGCCCGATCCCCCGACCCTGCTGTACCGCACGCGCCGACTCCCCTCACGCTCCGAACCACTTGCCCCACCATCATAGCCATGATAGCCATGAAAGGGATGCTGACGCTCCGTCAGCCACCCTCGGCACCACCACCACATCACAACACCCAGGGGCGGAACCACATGCGCAAGATCCCGTACGCCGGCAGCGTCCACGACCAGGCCGAGATCGACGCCATGCTGACCATCCTCAACGGTCCCCCCAGCGCCATGACCATCGGCCCCAACGTCGCCGCCATGGAGCAGAAGGTCGCCGCGCTGTTCGGCAAGAGCCACGGCCTGATGTGCAACTCGGGATCGTCCGCCCTCTACCTCGCCATCGAGCTGCTCCGCCTCACGCCCGGTGACGAGATCATCACCTCGACGCTGACCTTCTCCACCGACATCGCCCCCATGGTCAAGGCCGGCCTCGTCCCCGTCCTCGCCGACGTCGACCCCGACACCTTCCAGATCGACGTCGACCGCATCGAAGGCCTCATCGGCCCGCGCACCAAGGCCATCCTCACCCCCAACCTCGCCGGCAACGCCCCCGACTGGGACCGCATCCGCGAGATCGCCGACCGGCACGGCCTCGTCGTCGTCGAGGACTCCTGCGACGCCCTCGGCGCCACCCTGCGCGGCACCCCCACCGGCACCCGCGCCGACATCTCCGTCACCAGCTTCGCCATGAGCCACATCATCACCTGCGCCGGCAACGGCGGCATGGTGCTCGTGGACGACGAGGCCCTGCGCGACCGCGGCCTCATGCTGCGCCGCTGGGGCCGCCGCTCCGAACTCCAGCTGTTCGGCTCCAAGAAGGGCAACCGCGACTTCTTCGAGGAGATCGACGGCGTGCTCTACGACAACCTGTTCATCTTCGACGAGATCGGCTGGAACTTCGAACCGTCGGAGCTCGGCGCCGCCTTCGGCCTCGCCCAACTGGAGAAGCTGCCGCGCTTCCTGGCGACCCGTCAGCGCCACTTCGCGGCACACCACGCGTTCTTCTCCAAGCACCCCGAGGCGTTCATCGCGCCGCGCCAGACCGAGGGGCTGGAGACCGGCTGGCTCAACTTCCCCGCGATCATCAACCCGGAGGCCGGCTTCACCCGCGGCGAACTCCAGCAGTACCTCGAGGAGCGCGGCGTCTCGACGCGCACGGTGTGGTCCGGCAACATCCTGCGCCAGCCCGGCTTCAAGGACATCGCGCACCGCGCCGACCCGGACGGCTACCCGAACGCCGACCGGGTCATGCAGCACGCGTTCATCGTGCCGATGAACCACCGCATGGACGACGAGGACACGGCGTACATCCACGAGCAGGTGGAGGGGTTCCTGGCCTCGCGCTGACGAAGGCGGGGGCGAGGGTGGGGCGCTGCTGCCGCTGGACGGTGCGGGCCAGGACGAGGCGCGGCAGCGCGCCGCGGGACGGAGCAGAACGGCGGACCGGGTCACCCCCGCTCCGCCACCCACCCCGCGACCAGGTCCGCCGCCTCGTCCCGCGCGCCCGGCGGGTCCTGGAGGTAGTGGTCGGCCTTGACCAGCGCCAGGCGCTTGTCCGACGCGGCCAGGCCGTCCAGGATCGCGCGGGCGTCGCTGTCGAACACGCCCGTGTCGGCGGTCGCGTGCACCACGAGCGACGGCACCGTGATCCGGGCCAGGTGCGGCGCGGCGCGGCACTGCGACGTGCGCAGGCTCCACATCGACAGCCAGCCGCGCAGCGTGCAGACCAGACCCACCCCGTGCACGCCGTAGTTCGCGCGTGCCGGCTCGCCGCGGTAGCACTGGTTCGGGATCCGGTCGGACGGCTCGATCGACGGGTCGACCATCCGCAGGTCGGCCCATGTGCGCGGGACGAGGAACAGCCGGTCGCGGGCCCGCGTTCCGCGCAGCGCGTCGAGTTCGGCCAGCGCCCAGTCGGTGATGCGCTCGTTGCGGGCCCGCTGCGCGGCGCGGTAGCGGTGCTGGAACTCCGCGTCGTACGGCGGCCCGTGGCGCTCGTCGAACGGGTCGAGCTCCGGGTCGACGGAGAGCGGGTCGGTCTCGTCGGTGACAGACGGGTCCATCCAGGCCGTGAGGACGTCCGGCCGCCCCGCGTGCGCGGCGAGCGCCACGAACAGGTCCCCGGGCGGCAGTTCGTCCAGCTCCGGAACCGGCCGCAGGCCCGGCGCGGGGCGGACGTTCGGCTCGACGGCCTGCGACTGGTAGGCGGCCATCAGCGACCCGCCGCCGGAGTTGCCGAGCAGCACCACCCGTTCCACGCCTGCCTGTTCGCGCAGCCAGCGCACCCCGACGCCGATCTCGGCGAGCGCGTGGTCGAGCAGGAAGTGCGGCTCGTCGCCGCGGAACCGGGTGTTCCAGCCGAGGAACCCGTAGCCGCGCTCGGCGAGGTAGGGCGCGAGGTAGTGCTCGGCGAAGTCGATGTTGTAGTGCGTCGCGATGAACGCGGTGCGCGGCGGCGGTCCGGCCGCGGGCCGGTGGTAGAGCCCCTGGCAGGGGTGGCCGCCGGCTCCGGCGCGTCCGACCAGCGGCGACGGCAGTCCCACGAACTCCCGGCTGATCATGCCCGGTCCCCCGTTCCTCGTGGTGATCCCGGATCAGATGTCGTACTGGACCCGTGCGATCGAGGCGATCCGCTGCCGCGTCAGGCTAGAGCAATCTGCTGAACGAGCGCTAGCTTTGGGGGTGTTCGCACGAGACCCCGGGACACCAGGGACGGAGGGCACCACATGGCCTGGCAGAACCCCGAGTTCGCACTGGGCGGGGTGAACCACCTCGCGCTCGTATGCTCCGACATGAAGGAAACCGTCGAGTTCTACCGCGACATCCTCGGCATGCGTCTGGTGAAGACCATCGACCTGCCGCGCGGGCTCGGCCAGCACTTCTTCTTCGACATGGGCGGCGGCAACTGCCTGGCGTTCTTCTGGTTCGCCGACAACCCGGACGCGGTGCCGGGCGTCTCGGCGCCGGTGGCGCTGCCGGGCGAGGGCGACTTCAGCAGCGCGGTCGGGTCGATGAACCACATCGCGATCACGGTGCCGGAGGAGCACTTCCTCGCCTACCGCGACAAGCTGCTGGGGCGGGGCGTCCGGGTCGGACCTGTTATCGACCACGACGACAGTCCGCTCGGTGTCGCACCCGAACTGCACGACGGGGTGTTCGTCCGCTCGTTCTACTTCCAGGACCCGGATGGGATCCTGCTCGAATTCGCGTGCTGGCGGCGCGAGATGGGGCAGGACGGCGATGTGGTGCACGAGCCTCGGACGGCGGCGGAGCGTACGTCGGCCGGCTGACGGGCGGGTCGTCGAAAGCGGGTCACCGGAATGCGCGAGGCCGGGCGTCAGAGATCCTCAGAGCTCTGAGCCCGGCCTTCTCGACGGTTTTCAGCCCCGCAGTTCCTTCGCGGCCTCGGAGAGGTCCTTCGCGGTGTCGATCGCGCGCCAGTACGACCCCTGCGGGATGGCGAACCCGGCGAGGCGCTGCTCGCGCGCCAGCCTCGGGAACGTCGTCCGCTCGTGGTCGCCGACGTCCGGCAGCAGCGCCGTGAACTCCGCCGAGAACACGTACACGCCCGCGTTGATCGGGTACGGCGACGTGGGCGCCTCGATGAAGTCGAGCACGTGCCCGAACTTGTCCGTCTCCACGACGCCCCACGGGATACGGGGCCGGGCCAGCGACAGCGTCGCGATCGCGTGCCGCTCCTCGTGGAAGGCGGCCATCTCGCGCAGCGAGAAGCGCGTCCAGATGTCGCCGTTGGTGGCGTACCACGGCTCGTCGGGCCGCGGCAGCGCGGCGGCCGCGAACTTCAGACCGCCGCCGCGCCCCAGCGGCTCGGTCTCCACCACGGTCGACACCGCGAGCGGCAGGTCGGCGGTCTTCAGCCAGTCCTGCAGCACCTCGGCCAGGTGGCCGCACGAGACGACGACGTCGGTGACGCCCTCCTCGGCGAGCCACGCGAGCTGGTGGCCGATGATCGGCGTGCCGGTGCCCGGGATCTCGACCATCGGCTTGGGCCGGTCGTCGGTGTAGGGCCGCAGGCGCGAACCCTGCCCGCCGGCCAGGATCACGGCCTGCGTGATGGGGCGCGAGGGCTGCGCCGTGCTACGTGCTGCGGAAGTCATGCCCACGACGATATCGACTTGTCCCGAAGGACCGAAAACGTGTGTCACCCGGCGGGTGGGTGCTGTCGGTGCAGGCTTGTTGAATGTTGTCGAAGCAGAGCGCTAAGGCCGGTTATTTTTGACGACAACCAGCGAGTCGGCACGCGTCACAGCGCCCGCCGCACCGCCAGGCGGGACGACAGGTTCCGCTCAGGAGTACCGCCGACCCCGAGCACCGCACTAGCATCCGACCGGGGCAGGCGCACGCCCGGCGTACTCATGGTGGGGACCGGAGTACCGGGGGCGCGCGATGCGGTCCGGCGGGGGCACGGCGTTGGGGGGCAGTGCATGAAAGGGCGCGTCGTCGCGTACACGCTCGTCGCGGCCGGGATGTGGCTCGTGGCGGGCTGCATCGGGTCGGGATCGGGCTGCTGCCCGCACGCGGCCACCTCCACCATCCAGCCGACCGGCCCAGGCGTCCTCCCGACGAGCCGCGTCCCGCAACCACCCCCCACCCCCGGCGCCCCCCGCCCCACAGCCTGCGAGCTGCTCACCCCCGCGCAGGTCGGCGAGGCCCTCGACACCGACGAGGTCACCGCGGTCGTGGACGAGGACGGGCGCGCGTGTCTGTTCCTCCGACCCGACAGCCAGCGCGTCCTCACCGTCCGCGTCCGCGACCTCCCCAGCGCCCTGATCGGCGACGCCGACCGGGTAGCCCGCCTGACCGCCGCCCCCCAGGCCGAGACCGAGCCCGTCACCGGCGTCGGCGACGCGGCGTACTTCTACAGCGACGCCACCTCCAACGGCCTGGCCTTCGCCCGAGGCCACGGCGACCGCGTGACGAGCGTCGACATCAACGCGGCGGGGCCGCGGGCACACCCACCGCGTGAGGCGCTGGTGAAGTTGGGGCGATCGGCGCTGAACGCGCTGCGCTGAGGGCGGCGGGTGAGGAGGTCGGTGGGGGCTCGCCACGCGCGGGGGCTCGGCACATGGGAACGCAGTTGCACGCAAACGCGGCACGCGCGGATCGGCGCACGGGGGCGTAGTGCGCGCGAGCGCAGTGTGGGCGAGCCCAAGCGCAACACGGGTGCCAGCGGTGTGGAGGCGCGCGGCGCGGGTAGGGGTGGGCCGGCCCGGCTGGGAGCCCCTGCCGTACCGGCTCGAACAACTGCGCTGCGGCGTCGAACCGCACCCCACGGAGAGCAGCCAGGACTGAACCCGCACCGCAGCCGGTGGCGGACGCCCCCGCACGCCAAGGGACCCGGACCCGCCAAGGCCCCCGCCCGGACCTGACAGCCCGCGGTAAGCGCTGGCTCGGTACGGACGGAGTCGGCGCGCGCGGGCGCCACGGGCGATCGCAGTACAGAAACGTGCGGTGCGAGCGCGCGCAGCACACGCGGGCTCGGGTCGGGCGAGCGCGGCGCACGCGGGGCGAAGGACGTACGAGCGCAGTGCCGGCTAACTCAGCGCGACTGAGCGGAGCACGTGCGGGCTCAGTACAACCGATCGCGGCGTGTCCCAGCGCGGCTCGTGCGAGCGCGGCGCGTCCCAGCGCGGCACGACCAGGCACGGCGCGTCCCAACGCGGCCACGACCCAACGCAGCGCGACCAGGCACGGCGCGCGCACGGTCGAATGGGTCTGGCGGGAGTCTGACTCGGCCGAATGAGGGCCGCCGAATGAGCGACAGTCACAGGCCACCCCGCGCGGCGGCGTTGGGCCCATCGTCCGGCCTCTGCCCCGGTGCGTGTCCGCTTGTGCGGAGTTGGCGTCTGCCGTGCGAACCGGCCGCCTTCCAACTGTTCGGAACCACACTCTCGTGCACGTGACGTCCACACCTGTCGGCGCGATCTGCCACCATGGGGCGGCGCAGTGGGGCCAGGCCACCGGCCCCGCCCGAAGGGAGCCGCCGGAAGATGCCGTCCCCAGAGACCACGGTCGGGTCGCGCACGGCCCAGGACCGCACCGGCCCGCGCGTGGCCGGACCCCGAGCGGGCGACGCGTACGAAGTCGCCCGCGCCCCACGTGAACTGCCAGGCCCCGCCCGCCGCCTCACGGTGCCCGCCGGGCGCGTCGAGGCCAGCGGCACGGACGCCGAGTTGCGGGCGTTGACGCTGCTGACGAACCGTACGAGCACCCGAACCAGCGCCACCGGCGGGCCCGCGATCCCGCTGCGCGACGGCGTGCGGGTGTATCTGGAAGGTCTCCCGAACGGCTCGGCGGGCGCCTACGCCCAGGTCGTGGCCGAGCTCGCGGAGGCGGAGGTCGCGGTGCTGCGGGTCGCGGCCGCGCCGGACGCCGACGCGGTGGACCGGGTTCTGGACATCGCCGCCACGGTTCCGACGATCGTCGTGCTGCGGCTCGACGGGCCGGACCCGGTACCGGAGTTCGCCGACCAGTGCGCCGCGCTGCTGGCCGACCGCGGGGCGGGCGACCAGACGGTGCTGGACGTCGTGTTCGGGCGCCACGCGCCGCTGGGCCGACTGCCGTTCGACCTGCCGGCCGTCGACGGGCCGGGCTACGACGCGGGATTCGGGCTGTCGTTCTGACGGTCGCGCGGGTCCGCTACGCGGGCTGCGCGGCGTGGTCCGGCTCGGCCTCGGCCTCGGCGGTACCGTCGGCCGGTTCGGGTGCCCGCGTCCACATGTCCGGCATGGCCAGCAGCCCGAGGTTGGCGCCCGCCACCAACACCGCCGCGACGAGCAGCGGCGCCGTCGTGCCGACCGCCGCCGCGATGGGGGCGGCGACGGCGAACCCGAGCGGCCGTACGGCGAACGACACCATCGCGTCGATCGACCCGACGCGCCCGAGCTTGTCGTGCGGGATGCGGCGCTGCATCTCGGTCTCCCAGAGTGGGCTGAGCACGCCGAGCCCGAACATCGCGGCGAGGTACGCGGCGGTGACCACCGCGAGCGGGGCGTGCAGCCCGAAGGCGAGCAGCGGCAGCGTGTACGCCGCGGCCCCGAAAGCGACGGCGACCAGCGGGTGGCGTTGCGGCAGGCGCGGTGCGGTGTAGACGCCGGCGACCATGCCGATCGTCCCGCCCTGCACGATGACCACCCAGGACGTGTCGCCGCCGAGCCGGTCGTGGGCGATCAACGGGCCGAGGGTGAGCAGGAACCCGGCGGCCAGGTGCCAGACGGCGTGCGCGCACACGTTGGCAAGGAACCACGGGTGGCGGCGGGTCTCCGTCCAGCCGTCGCGGAGTTGGGCCTTGAAGGCGGAGGTGCCGGCGCGGGCGGCGGTGGCGGGACGCTCGGTCCGGAGCCCGCCGAGGGTCGTCGCGGAGACGACGAACAGGACCGACGTGACCAGGGCCGACCAGCCGCCGGACAGCGCGAGCATGAGGCCGCCCGCCGCGGCCGGTGCGGCGATCTGCGCGAGCGCGGCGGCGACGCCGATACGGGCGTTCATGCGCAGGCGTTCGGCCTGGGGAACGGCGGCCGCGACGAGGGTGCGGACCGCGGGCGTCCCGAACGCGACGGCTGCCCCGGTGACGGCGGCCAGCGCGGAGAGCGAGGCGACGTTCGGGCGTCCCGCGAACAGCACGGCGGCGATGCCCAGTTGCGCGGCCGCGCGGACCAGGTCGGCGGCGAGGACGACGCGCTGCGGCCGGAACCGGTCGGCGGCGACGCCGGCGACGGGGAGCAGGAGCAGCATCGGGACGAGCTCGCAGGCGAGCACGATGCCGAGGTCGGCCTTCGAACCGCCGCGGATGAGGGCGAGCGTGAGGGTGGTCGGGATCATCCCGGTCGCGAGGGCCGCGAGGGTGCGGCCTACGAGCAGCCGGCGGGCGGTGGAGCGCACGAGGGGCTCGGGTGAGGGCATGCGCCGAATGTATTTCGCTGACGAATCATTCGTCAACGAAATACATCTTTCGGCGGTCGCCCGCCGGCGATGGGCACAATGCACAATGTGCGGATGAACGACGCGCACGGCAGGGGGAACGCGGGCAGCCGGCCCGCAACGGAGGGCGGCGACACGGCGACCGAGGACTCGGTCGACCGGCACATCGCCCGCTGGCGCGACAAGGCGCCGTTCGACGAACGGGTCGAGGGCATCATCACCCGCATCCAGCTCATCAACCGACACATCCGCCAGACCAAGAACCGCGCACTCGCCGAAGTCGGACTCCAGGACTTCGAGTTCGAGACCCTGCACCGGCTCGCCTCCCGCGGCACCCCCGGCCGCGCCACCCCGTCCGAACTCGCCGCCGAGTTGAAGATCTCCCCTGCGGGCATGACGGGACGCCTCGACACCCTGGAAAAGGCGGGCCTGATCCGGCGCTTGAGGGAAAGCGCCGACCGGCGGCGCATCGACATCGAACTGACCGACACCGGACGCGAACGCTGGCTTGCGGCGATGAACCTGCGCGCGGTGGCGGAGACCGACATGTTGACGCCGTTCTCGCTGGAGGACCAGGACGAACTGTCGGGATTGCTGAAGCGGATGCTGAAGCATGTGGAGGGGGACGCCGAGCCGCCGGTGCCTTGAGGTCGGCCCGGCTTCCTGATCCGGGGCAGCGCCTTTGGGGTACGAGCCGGCCGGCATCTGCGCTGCGGGGCTCGCACGTTGCGGCGTGGAAGTCCCTTGCCATGAACCGTTCCCGACCTGGCTGTCGGCGGCGTCCTGACGCCCCTCCCGACTTTTGATGGTCCGCGCGGCCGAACGACTGTCAAGCCGCGGTGGATCTCGCGCGAACAGGCGGCCTGTCGCGTGCCGTTGGAGGCGGCTTGACAGCCGCCCGCCCGCGCAGACAACCCGGCAGCTATCGGGAGGGGCGCGGGGTGTGAAGGCGCTTTGGTCGCGTTGGTCTTGCCGGGCTGCGGTCCCAGCGTGGTCGCCGCCGACTCCGTCGACGGAAAGGCCCGCACCCCGCCCCCCCCCGGCCGCCCTGCCACCCGCTCCACGACCCTGGGAACCAAATGGACGCTGAGCGTCCATTTGGTTCCCAAGGCCAAAAACACACCTGCCGAAATGCCGGATTCAGGGCCTTTGCGATCATCGGGAGTGCGGAATCGGTGCCCGCCGCCCTCCCACACCAAGATCATGAGAGGTTCGCGGCAACATATTGCCGCGAACCTCTCATGAAGATTGTAATACCCGCCGGCCCCCCGCCCCCCCCCCACCCCCCCCCACCTGCCGGGGGGGGGGCCCCCCCCCCCGCCCCGCCCCCCACCGGTCTGTTCGTGGGTCACCGTGCCCGTGCCGCCGCCTCACAGCGTGCGGCGTACACCCGCCTGGCGTTCGAGGTTCCGCAGTTGCACCGCGAGGCTTCCGTCGACCGCGCTGCGGGCGGGGCCGCTGCGGCCGATGGGCAGGACCTCCTCGCTGCGCATGTCCTCCAGCATCAGCGCGAACGCCGCATACGTCGCCACGAGCGCCACGAGAATTCCCAGCGCCCCGGACACACGGGTGATCGCTTCGACGCCGGTCAGCCCCGACAGCCCGGTGGCCGCCCATCGGGGCAGGGAGACCACCAGCACGAGCCACAGCGCGCGCTTGGGCTTGGTCACGGAGGCCATCAGCGCTCCGAAGCAGAGGAACGCCAGGTTGAACACGCCGAGCACCCGGAGCCCACCGTCCGCACCGGAACCCATGACCAGGGAGTACGCCAGCCAGCTGCCGGCGAACGTACCCATGAGCGTTGCCGCGATCACATCCCGGGCCCCGAACGCCAGCACGCTCACCAGGAGTTGGAGCGCGAAGGCGGGCAGCACACACAGCGCGACCGCCTTGCGGTCCGCGGCCTCCAGGACACCGAGTTGCAGGCATCCGGTCATCACGGAGGCGATCGCCACGGTGAAGAAGCCCAGCGGCATCGGTGAAGCGATGGGCCGCAGGTTGATCCGCGTCATCGACCGGAGGTCCGGTTCGAAGCTGCGCCGTGGAGGCGCGTCCGGGCTGTCGCCGGGCTCGCCGGCGCTCTCGGCGCCGGTGGATGGGAAGGTATTCATCGAGCGGGCTTCCTTGTTCGTGGGTTCAGTGGGCGAAGCACGGGTCGACGAACGGCGCGGGCACATCAGCTACGGCCCCGCGCGCGATACGCCACTGGCGGTGCTGCTCGGACTCGGCGACGGCCTCGGCCATGGCGAGTGCCTGGCGGGCGCCGCCGGACTGGTAGCCGCCGAAGCGCGCCACCGGACTCCACACCGGGCTGACCGGCGGCAGGGCTTCGTCGAGTCCCTCGTACTCCGCGCTCGCGTACACGATGCGGCCGCCGACGACGGTCAGCACCGATTCGATGTCGGGGATGGCCGCCTCGGGCACGGTGAAGTAGTCGTCGGACAGGATCGCGAGGTCGGCGTAACAGCCTTCCCTCAGCGTGCCCTTGACGTCCTGCTCACCGGTGAGTTGCGCGCCGCCGCGGGTGTACAGGCCGAGGGCGGTCTCCCTGCTGAGCAGGTTCGCCGCCCGGTAGAGCGGTGTGCCGCCGACGGTCCGGCCGCTCACCAGCCAGTGCAGCGCGACCCACGGGTTGTACGAGGACACCCGCGTGGCGTCGGTTCCGGCGGCGACGGTCAGGCCCCGGTCGAGCATGGCCCGCACCGGCGGGGTGTGGGAGGTGACCGCGGCGCCGTACCGGTCGAGGAAGGCGGCGCCCTGGAAGGACATCCGGTTCTGGACGGACAGGGCCCCGCCGAGGGCCGCGATCCGGTCGAGGCTCTCGGGCGAGACGGTCTCGGCGTGGTCGAACAGCCAGCGGTTCCCTGCGGGGAACAACCCCTCCGCCGCGAGCTTCTCGAACACGGCCAGGTCGCGGCGGATCGTCTCGTCGTAGGTCGCGTGGAGCCGGAAGCCCCAGTCGTGCTCCATCAGCAGCCGGACCGCCTGCTCGAACTCGGCCTCGTACCCGTCGGCGAGTTCGGGCCGGGGTTCGGAGAAGTTCTCGAAGTCCGCGGCGGCCCAGGTCAGGTTCTCACCCGCGCCGTTCAGCCGGAGCCACTCGTCTCCGTCCTCGGGCTTGACCGTCTCCGTCCAGCGCCTCAGATCGGCGAGCTCCTGCCCCGCGGTCTGCGGGAACAGGTGGTAGGCGATGCGCAGCGACAGCTCCCCCGACCGCGCCAGGTCGATGACGGTGGCGTAGTTGTCGGGGAAGTTCTGGAACCCGCCGGCGGCGTCGACCGCCGAGGTCAGCCCGAAGCGGTTGAGCTCGCGCAGGAAGTGGCGGGTGGAGGTGCGCCGGTCGGCCTCGTCGAGGGCCGGCGCCTTGGCGAGGGTGGAGTAGAGGATGAGGGCGCTGGGCGCGGCCAGCAGCACCCCGTTCGGTTCGCCGTCCCGGCCCCGTACGATCTGGCCGCCGCGCGGATCGGGGGTGTCCCGGGTGAACCCGGCGGCCTGGACGGCGGCCCGGTTCATCAGCGCCGACTGGTACAGGTGCAGCACGAACACCGGCGTGTCCGGTGCGGCGGCGTTCAGCTCGGCCACCGTCGGCATCCTGCGTTCAGCGAACTGCTCGGCGGTCCAGCCGCCCACGACCCGGATCCACTGCCCCTTCGGGGTGCGGCCCGCCTGTTCGCGCAGCATGGCCAGCGCCTGGCGGAGGCTGCGCACGCCGTCCCAGCGCAGCTCCAGGACGTAGTTCAGGCCGCCGCGGATGACGTGCAGGTGCGAGTCGTTCAGCCCGGGGACGACCCGGCGCCCGAGGGCGTCGACGATCCTGGTCGCCGGGCCCACGAGGTGGGCGAGGTCGTGGTCGCCACCGAGCGCCGCGACCCGGCCGCCGCGTATCGCGACGGCGCAGGCCTCGGGGCGGCCGGGATCGCCGGTGAACACCTTCGCGTTGCGGACGATCAGGTCGGCCGGTGACCGTTCCGGCCGCGGGGCGGGCAGGACGCCGGCGACGGGCATGCTCGCCGAGCGGATGACCTCGGTCATGCCAGGTCCCGGCGCAGGGTGTCGGTCGCGAGGCCGATGGCCAGCTCCGCGGCCTGCGTCCCGCGCAGCGCGTTCAGCATGACGAAGTCGTGGATGGCCCCCTGCACGCGCAGGGCGGTGACGGGAACTCCGGCGGCGCGGAGCTTGGCCGCGTACGCCTCGCCCTCGTCGCGCAGCACGTCGGCCTCCGCGGTGATGACCAAGGCGGGCGGCAGTCCGGTGAGTTCGTCGAGCGACGCACGCAGCGGGGAGGCGGTGATCCGTGCGCGGTCGGCCTCGTCGGTCGTGTACTGGTCCCAGAACCACCGCATGGCGTCGCGGCGCAGGAAGTAGCCTTCGGCGAACCGGAGGTAGGAGTCGGTGTCGAACGCGGCGTCGGTGACCGGGTAGAAGAGGACCTGGCGGACGATCCGGACGTCCCCGCGTTGCTTGGCCATGAGGGTCAGCGCGGCGGTCATGTTGCCGCCGACCGAGTCGCCTGCGACCGCGAGGCGGGTGCCGTCGAGGCCCTTGCCGTGTCCCTCGCGGACGATCCACTGGGCGACGCTGTAGTTCTGCTCGATGGCGACGGGGTAGCGGGCCTCGGGCGAGAGGTCGTACTCGGGGAAGACCACGGCCGCCCTTGCGCCGACCGCGAGTTCGCGGACCAGCCGGTCGTGGGTGTGTGCGTTGCCGAAGACCCAGCCCGCGCCGTGGATGTAGAGGACGACGGGCAGGGTTCCGATGACGCCGCGCGGGCGGACGATCCGCACGCGGACGGCCCCGGTGGGCCCGCCCTGGACGGTGACCCATTCCTCGTCGACGGGCGGAAGGGCGACGCCTTCGCCGCTCTGCACGCCGTCGACCGCCGTGCGGCCTTCCGCGGGCGGGATCTGGTAGAGGAACGGCGGCTGAGCCGTGGCGTCGGCGAAGTCCTGTGCGGCGGGCTCGAGTACGGGCTGGTTCGACATGGCGGAGGTTCCTTCTCGTGCGGGCTGTACGGGGTGGGGCGCAACGGGGCGCCGCCCACAGGGGTGGCGGCGCCCCGTACGCGAAAGGTCGTCGCTCAGCCGAGGAAGGCGAGCAGCGCGGTGTTGACCTCGGCGGCGTGCGTCCAGAGCAGGCCGTGCGGGGCGCCGGGCACGATCTCGAGCCGGGCGCCGGCGATGCGCTCGGCGAGCGGAATCGCGGTGGCCTCGATCGGCAGGGTGCGGTCGGCGTCACCGTGGATGATCAGCGTCGGGACGTCGATGCGCGGCAGGTCGTCGCGGAAGTCCGTGAGCCAGGCCGCGACGCAGTCGAGGGTGCCCTTGGCGGACGCGCCGACCGCGACGTTCCAACTGGCCTGGACCGCCTGCTCGCTGATCCGCTCGCCGCCCAGCACGTCGACGTTGTAGAAGTCGGCGAGGAAGGCGGTCATGAACGCGAACCGGTCGGCGGCGATGGCCGCTTCGATGCCCTTGAAGACGCTCCCGTCCACGCCGCCCGGGTTGTCGGCGGTCTTGAGCAGGAACGGCGGCACGACGCCGATCATGACGGCCTTGGCGATGCGGTCGGAACCGTACGTGCCGAGGTAGCGGGTCACCTCGCCGGTCCCCATGGAGAACCCGACCAGGACCGCGTCCCGCAGGTCCAGCGCGGTGAGCACCTTGTCGAGGTCGGCGGCGAAGGTGTCGTAGTCGTAGCCGTCGGCGGGCTGGTCGGAGCGGCCGAAACCGCGGCGGTCGTAGGTGATGACGCGGTGGCCGGCGGCGAGCAGGGCCGCGGTCTGCTTCTCCCACGAGGCCCCGTTCAGCGGCCAGCCGTGGATCAGGACGACCGGCCGGCCCGCGCCGTGGTCCTCGTAGTACAGCTCGACCGGGGCGGAGTTGCCTTCGGCGACCTTGATGAACGGCATGGGTGTGCTCCCTTGTTCAGTGTTTTGCAGTGCGTGTGTGTGGTGGAAGTCGGTGGCGTCGGGGGTGTGTTGGAGCTCCGCACCGGTCAGGCGCGCACCAGGGGCGTGTCGACGAGGTGTTCGGCGAGGAACCACACCTGCGCCTCGCCGGTGCGGACCACCTCGGAGATCAGCAGGTCGTTGCTGCCCTCGTCGCCCTCGGCCGCGATCCGGGCGGCGGCGTCCCGGGCGTCGATGAGGATCCGCTCGTGGGCGTCGAGGAGCCGCGACAGCATGACGGGCACCTGCTCGACACCGTCCGGCGGACGGGGGATGGACGTCAGCTCGGCGACATGGCGCGGGTCTCCGACCGCGACGCCGCCCAGGCTCTGGATCCGCTCGGCCAGGGCGTCCACGATGGCCAGTTGGTCCTGTGCGTGCTTGTCGAGCATGAGATGGAGCGAGTAGAAGGTCGCCCCGCGCATGAGCCAGTGGTGCTTCTTGTAAAGCGAGTAGAGGATCTGTGTGTCGGCCAGCACACGGTTGAGCCGCTGGCATGCGTACATGCGGGCGTCATGGCCGAGACCGATGGGGAGCTGCTTGAGAGTCCCGAACTTCTGCGTCTCCTCCCCGTGTTGGTGCAGCAGCGGCTGACCGCCGCCGTGCGAGGGAGCAGTGGTGGCTACGGATGTCATGGATTGCTCCTGTTCAAGTACGTTGCGCCGTGGGCGCGATGGCCGGACCGGGCCGCGCGGGGCGGTGCAGGACGAGCCGGGTGAGCAGCCCGCAGCCGACACCCGCCGCGAGCACGACGGCCGACCACCACAGCGGGTACGCCGTCAGGCCGAAGGCCGCGTCGAGGGACCACGCGCCGGGCCCGGTGGCCGACAGCGCCACCGCGGCGCCGATCAGGACGAGCGGGTACTCGTAGCCGTCGTTCTGCACCCAAAGGCCGTTGCGCCACTTCACCGTCAAGGCGACGGTCATGACCCCGACGGCCCCGGCCGCCGCGAGCGGGGTCAGGAACCCCGCGGCCAGCAGCAGGCCCGACCCGATCTGGCCGCCGCCCGCCGCGAGGGCGGTGAGGACGCCGCCGCGGAACCCGTCCGAGCGGAACTCCTCGACACCGCCGTCGAGTCCCTTGCCGCCCAGCCGCCGGCTGACCTTCTGCACCCCGTGGCCGGCGACGAGCAGGCCCACGAGCAGACGCAGGATCAGAATGCCGGTGTCCACGGCGGTCAGCCGGCGGCGTGTTCGCCGATGACACTCTGCGCGTAGACGACACCGAGGCCGTACGCGCCGGCGTGCGCCTTGACGATCTCCAGCACCGCGCCGTACGTCTCCTGGCGCGCCCAGTCGCGCTGGAGCTCCAGCAGCACCTGCACCCACGTCACCGGAACGGCGCCCGCGGCGACCATCCGCTGAAGGGCGTGCTCGTGCGCGGCCGGGCTGACGCCGCCGGAGGCGTCCGCGACGACGTACACCTCGTACCCCTGTCCCAGCGCGGACAGCGCGGGCAGGACCACGCAGACCTCGGTCCACAGCCCGGACAGGATGATCTTCTTGCGCCCGGTCGCCTTGACCGCGGCCACGAGCGCCTCGTCCTCCCAGGCGTTCATCGTCGTCCGGTCGATGGCCTCGTGCCCGGGGAAGACCTCCGCGAGCTGCGGCAGCAGCGGACCGGAGAACGACTCGGCGGCCACCGTGGTCAGCACGGTGGGCACCCCGAACGCCCGTGCGGCCTTGGCGAGTCCGACCGTGCTGTTGACGATCGCGGCACGGTCGCCGCTCCCGGTGCCGAAGAACATCTGCGGCTGGTGGTCGACGAACAGCATGACCGCGTTGTCGGGCGTCAGCAGATCCGCGCTCGGCGCAGGGCGCACGTTGGCGATGTCGAACATGAGGAGGTCCTCTCGGAACAGTCAGGAATGTCCAGCCGCCGCGTCCCCGCTGGTCGGCATGCATGGAAGCTATGGCCGCCCCGACCACCCGACTGTTCCGCCAGCGACCGGCACCTGGCACATCAGCGCACCACTGCCGTTCGGCAGCGACCGCCTCACGAAGGGGGCGGCATCGTCCCGGCACACCCGGCTTGGCATCATGACCACGCCAGCCGATCGGGGGGATCCATGCGCGCCCGCGCGTTCACCTACGCCGCAACCGCCGCCGTCCTGAGCGTCGTCCTCATGCCCACTCGGGCATCACGTTCGACGCGACCCTCGTGCGGGTCGTGGACCCGGCCCTTCCCGAGAATCCCGCGAACCCGAACACCTACCCGAAGAGCGGCTACCGGTTCGTCGCCATCCAATGGAAGATCACCAACACCGGGCTGGAAGAGCTCAAATCGGACCAGATCTACAGCACGCACATCGTTGACGACCACGGCGAGTGGCACCTGTCAGTGCTGGCCCATATCGCCGCCGGCGCCTGCTTCCCCTCCGACGTCAAGATTCCCCCGGGCGAAAGCCGCCTCGGCTTCCTCGTCTACGAACTCCCCCTGGCCGCAAAGGCGAACACGGTCCGGTTCGACGGCGACTACGACAAGCCCGTCGGCACGTGGAAACTGACCTGACCCGCCACCCGTGGATCATTGCCCGCTGTCGGCAGGACGGCGGTCGTCCGAGGTTTCGGCCTTCCACTCGGTGACGCGCGCCTCCTGACCGTCGCCGCCTCCTGGACCGAACGTGGCGCCCATGATCCCGACCCGGATCTCCTCAAGGCGCTTCGACTGCGCTTCGGCACGCTCGACGAGCTCACCCAACTCCTCTGCGGACAACCGGTGATCGTCGTCCGCGAGGGCACGTAGACCGCGCCACATCGACGCCTTGCCCTCGACGCCCATGCGCATCGTCTCCAACTCGATGACGGCGCTCAGCGGCGAGCGGCCGAGCAGTCGGCCGTTCGGCTTGAGCCCGCCGGCCTGGGTCATCGCCCACGCCAGGGCGAACTTCGCCGGCACAGGCGAGCATCCCAGGTCGTCCATGACCCGGCGCAGCGTCTCGCGGTCCTCGGCGACCTCCTTCGCGAACTCGGCCAGCCCGAGGCCGTACGCGCCCCCCTTGTGGTTGCGCGCGATCCGCCGCGCGAGGCTCACCCCGCTGGTGGCACCGGCGAAATGGTCGCTCAGGTAGATGCGGAGCAGCCGCGCGGCGTCGTCGCTGTCCTGCGGGCGCTGGTTGGCCGGGAACGCGCGCCGCCGCATCACCTCGGTGACCCCGGGAGGCGCCGGCTGCTGTTCGGCAGGTCGCTTGGACTCGGTCATGACGGGACCTCCTCGCCGGGACGCCCGCAGGAGGCGACCCCGGCTGCGGTTCGGACTCGGGTTCGGATCGGGGCGGTCACCGGGCGCGGTCAGTGGTCAGTGGTCAGTGGTCAGTGGTCAGTGGTCAGTGGTCAGTGGTCAGTGGTCACGATCGTCGTCGCCGGTGAGGGAGTCCACTGCGCCCTTCGCCTTCTCGACGGCTTCCTTGGCCTTGCCCTTGGCCTGGTCGGCCTCGCCTTCGCCTTCCAGGCGCTTGTCACCGGTGACCTTCCCGGCCGCCTCCTTGGCTCGCCCCTTCAGCTTGTCCGCCGCGCTCTCGTCGCTCATGCGTCAACTCCTTCCTCATCGGGCCCCTCGTCCCACCTTGGCCCTCCCCAGGCATGCCCGCACGTCAGTCCGGAGCCGCGGGCCGGCACCGGGTCGGCGGGGCGACAGGGGCATGATCCTGCGACACAGCGCGGCTACCCGCCGCCGACGGGGGTATTCCGACAACGAACCAGGTCGCGCTTGGCGGCGCCGGGGAGGCTTCTGCCGGCTTCCGGTGCCGCCCATCCAGGTCCAGCGTCACCGCGAACTGGTCGGGCGCGCCGCACCGCAAGGGATCCGCACATGGCATTCGACGAGTTCACCGACGCTCTGGACTACCCGGTGTTCGTGGTCACGGCGGTGGACACCGCGACCGGCGAGCGTGCCGGGTGCCTGGTGGGCTTCGCGACGCAGTGCAGCTTGGAGCCCGCGCGGTTTCTCGTCTGCCTCTCCACGGCAAACCACACCTACCGCGTCGCCCGGGCCTCGCCGGTACTCGCCGTCCACGCCCTCGGCGTCACTCAGCACGGCCTCGCACGGTTGTTCGGAGAACGCACCGGCGACACCACCGACAAGTTCGCCCAGTGCCGGTGGGAGCCCGGCGAAGCCGGCGTTCCCCTGCTGTCGGACTGCCCTCAGCGCTTCATCGGACGTGTCCTGCACCGCGTGGACAACCTGGGTGACCATGCCGGGTTCGTGCTCGCTCCCGCCGAGTCCGCCCCGGACGTCGCCACGGACAACACCGTTCCCGGGCTGCTGATGTTCTCCCAGGTCCAAGACCTCACACCGGGGCACCCTGCGTGATCGCCGCGTACTCGGCGCCGGCATCGAGCCGCTCGTACGCGCGAGTGCGGGCCTCCTGCTCCCGGTGCGCCTCCGCGAGGACGCCCGCATCCACGGCGGGCACCGGTCTACCCGGCCGCGCGGTGACGCCGGCACGCGACCAGCGTGCCCGCAACGTCTCGGACCGCCGTCTCCCACGGCCGCGGCCGACGGTGACCGTCGTGGGCGCGTGCGGGTAGCGGGCGTCGACGCGGCGCTCGTCGGCGTCTCCGAACGGGCGCCCGCGCACCCGGACCCCACCAGCCAGGCCCCCTCCCCCGCATTCAGCCAGACGCCGCGCTCCCCAGCCGACGTGCCTGGCCGGCCACCCCATGGACCCCGTCCAGCACCAGCGCCAACAGCCGTGCGGGCTGGGCCTCGTCTCCGTACTGGTTCGCGGACAGGGCGAGGCCGACCACCAGTTGCACCAGGTCGTCGACCGTCACGTCGCTCCGCGCGGTGCCCTCGCGTTGCGCGCGCTCGAGGACGGACGCGGCCGCGGCGAAGATGCGCCCGTGGCAGTCGGCGCCGAACTCCTCGTCGTGCGCGGCCATCGCGGCCGCGCCGATGCCGTGGTTGAGCCGGGCGTGGGCGAGGAAGGCCGCGAGCCATTCGGCGAGCGCCGCGTCGGCGGTGGGCCCCTCGGGGCCGGGCTCGGCCAGTCGGCCGGCGTGGGCGCACAGCGCGTCGACGCGTTCCTGGATGACGGCGGCCAGCAGCGCCTGCCGGTTCGGGAAGTGCCGGTACAGCGTGCCGGGCCCGACGCCCGCGCGCCGGGCGATCTCGTTGAGGGACGCGTCGGGCCCGCTCTCGGCGAAGACCTCGCGCGCCGCGGCGAGCACGCGTTCACGGTTGAGCCGCGCGTCGGCGCGCTTGGCCCCCGGCGCACCGGCGGGCCCTGTCGTGGTGGCCATCGTCCTGCCCCCTCGCGTATCCACTAGCCAAGCGGAGATGTTCTCCGTATCGTAGCGTCACTGAACCGGAGAACCTCTCCGGATGACTGCTTGGAGCCCCCATGCGCGACGACAACACGACAGCCACCGGACCGGGCCAGGTAGGCGTCTGGACCTTCGCCTTCGACGCACAGCCGGCCGGCCTGGTGCGCGACGCCGCCGCCGAGATCGAGGACCTCGGCTACGGCGCCGTCTGGCACGGTGAGGCGTTCGGCCGCGACACCTTCGGCCAGGCCTGGCTGCTGCTCGGCGCGACCCGCCGCCTCACCGTCGCGTCCGGCATCGCCAACATCGCCTTCCGCGACCCGATCGCCACCGCCACCGCGACCCGCACGCTCGGCGACGCGTTCCCCGGCCGCTACCTGCTCGGACTCGGCGGCCACCGCGTCGACGACACCGTCCACCACCTCGACGGCTACCCGATGCCCGCACGCGGGCGGGCCGTCACCACGATGCGGGCCTACCTCGACGCTATGGACGCCGTCCCCCAACACGGCCCCCGGCCCGAGCCGGCGCCGCGCCGACTCCTCGCCGCCCTCGGCCCGAAAATGCTCGAACTCGCCGGTCAGCGCGCGGACGGCGCGCACCCGTACTTCGTCCCCGTCGAACACACCGAGCGCGCCCGCCGCATCCTGGGCCCGGACGCGTTCCTCGGCGTCGAACAGGCCGTCGTCCTCGACACCGACGCGGCCCGCGCCCGCGAAGTGGCCACCGCCCACGTCGCGGGGTACATCGCCGCGGCGCCGCACCAGCTGGCGAACGTCCGCCGACTCGGCTTCGACGACGCGGACACCGCCGGCGGCCCCAGCCGCAGGCTCGTCGACGCGATCGTCGCGTACGGGGACGTCGACGCCATCCGCCACCGAGTCCGCGAACACCTCGACGCGGGCGCCGACCACGTGTGCATCCAGGTCCTCACCACCGACCCGGCCGCACTCCCCATGCAGGAGTGGCGCGAACTCGCGTCCGCGGTGGTGCCGAAGCCGACGGGAACGCTGCCGGAACGTATCGGGGGCCGCCGATAGTTCGGCGTCGTCCCCCCAGGAGCGCCTAGCGGGAACGGGTGGCGGCTACGGAACCGGGGTGGATCGAAAACGCCGCCCTGGACGTGCTGTTCGATCAGATGCGCGACCCGCAGCCCGTCCACGCGGCGGCGTTGACCGTCAACCTGCCCGCGCCTCGGCCCGCCGCAGCGTCACCCCTCATCCGGCCCGAAGTCCGCGATCAGGTCGGCGGCCGCCAAGCGGGTGACCCGGTCCGGGGCCGTGTCGGAGACCCCGGGGTAGAGCCGGTACAGGGCACCGCGCGGCGTGTCCGGTTCGACCGGGACGTCGCCGTGCACGAGCGCCAACAGCGCGTCGCGCCCGCGCACCTCCTCGGCGAGCACCGCACCTGACTGATCGACAGGGACGAGCCGGACCCGGTCGGCGTGCGGGCCCGCAAGCCGGGCCGCGAAGGCCTCTCGGAGCTCGTCGGGACGCCGCCGGTAGGTACGCAAATCCACTCCGCTGTCAACGAGTTCGCGTACGTGCACCTCGTCGGCGCGCGCGGCCGCGGACAGCCGCGCCAGGTCCCACAAGGTGGCTCGGGCGCCGGGCTTGAAGTGGCTGTGCACGTCGCGCACCAACGCGGCAAGCGCCTCATGGTGCCGGGCGACGCTGTGCGCGCCGTCGACCGAGTCGAGATTGAGGTCGGTCCAGCGCGCGTTCCGGGTGGCCAGGTCGACCACCATCGGCACGCTGATCCGCGCCGGCCCGGCCAGGTCGAAGCGCTGCGTCACGCCGCGCGGGTCGAAGGCCTCGACGCGGGTCTCCCCGGCGAAGGTGTCCAGGTCGATGAACCCGGCGAACGCGTCGAGCAGTTCCTCGAAGGCGATGTTGTTGTAGCTGAACACGACGACCACGGCGTGCCGTGCACCGAGCCGCGCCAGCGCGGGCAGGTCCAGGTCGACGAACTCGCTGGCGCCACGCGGCGCGGGAGCCGAGGTGAGGTCGCCGGAGTGCACGGCCGCGCCATCGCCGTACACGAGGCGTGTGTAGTCGCACATGCCGTGGAACGACCAGTCCTCGCCGAACAGCGCGACGGACAGGTCGAGGTCGACGCGCACACCCGGAGGTTCCATCCAATGCAGGAACAAGCGGACGCGCCCGCTGGCCGGCATCGCCTGCACACTGCCGCGCGGCACCTCGACGAGCGCTTTGGCAGCCGTGCGTACCGCGAACGGCGCAACCAGGTCCTCAAGTCCACGGTCGAGGACCGCGACGTCGACGCTCGGCCGCCGGGTGGCGCGGCGCAGCAACTCGGCCTCAATACGTGCGACGACCGGCGCGCTCGCCGCAGCCGGAACGGGCGGTTCCCAGTCGTCGAACCCGACGGCCCGGGACGCCTCGCCGCGCGGGAACCAGACGCGGCGCTCGCCCAGTTCGCGGGACACCCGCAGCCGACCGAGCGCCCCGAGCAGCGGCCCGGGCGCGGCACGCGGGAGGGTCCGCGCGAGCGCGGCGGCAACCGTCTCGGGCACCCCGGCGCCGCCGACGGTCTGGTGCACACGCAGCAGTTGATGCAGACGCCGCACGAACTCACCCGGGCGCTTCGCAAGTTCCTCGACCGCGGCGTCCACGTCGCCGGCGTACAGAGCCTGCTCGACACGCGACGCGAACGTACGCGCGACCAGCCGCACCGCGGGCAGTCCCCCGCGGCTTTCGTCGACTTCCACGACGTCGACCGGCAGTGCGGCAGCGGCCGCGCGCAGCGATCGACCGAACGCGTCGTCGGCCAGGCGGGTGCCGCGCAACGCCGCGAACGCGACCGCTGCCCGCGGATGCTTGCGGGCGTACTCGAACGGGTGCAGCACTTCGGCCGCACGCAGCCAGGCCTGGCGATGCCGCGGCAGGTCCTCGGCGACATACTCGAACGGCAACCCATCTATGACACCGACCAGTTCGCGCCGCAGCGGGCGCGGCAGCGCACGCAGCCGGCTGGGCGCGGTGACCAGGTCGGGGTCGGCACCGGAATACGCCCACAGCAGGCGCAGGACATCCGTCGCCGTGTCGAGGCGGCCGGCGAGCAGCGCGCGGGCGGACGCCGCCGTGGACGGGACGTCGAGCAACAGAGCCAGGACGGCGGCTTTGCTGGCCCGGATCGGGACGTCGGCAGGCAGCCACACCGCGGGATCGGTGACGCGCGCATCAGCCGCCCGCTCGCCGGCGCTCTCGGCAGCGGGTTCGTCCGCTAGGTCCACAACACCGGCGGGCACCCCGACGACCGCAATATGCCGGGTCAGTGCGCCCAAATCGCCCCGATCGCGCGGATTCAACGGCGTTCGGCGACCGAGCAGTTCGAGGAGCTGTCCATACGCGTCGGCGTCACGGTCGACACCGAGCCGCAGCAACCGCAACACCCCTTCGGCGCGCGGACCGTGGACGTCGCGCGCGGGCGACAGGTACGGGTAGGCGACGTTGGGCATCTCTGCCCCGCACACCGGGCATGCCGTCAGCTGCGCCTCTCGGGCAAGGCACGGGGAGCAAACAATGTGCCCGCACGAGGCCAGCGCCCCGACGTCGCCGGTGGCGCAGCAGATGAGGCACGGCTGGTGGGGTTGGCTGAGCAGGAACTCCCGCATCTGCGCCGAGTAAGCGGCGTGCGCGTACGGCGGGACGCTGTGCGGAAAGCCGGAGAAGAGCGGCTGATGCGTGCGGTCCGCACCGAGCAGCGCGTCGACGCGTCCGAGCGTACGCATGCCGTGCCCGGCCAGGTCGACCGGCGCCAATGCGACGAGCGCATCGCGGAGTTCCCGGGTCAGAGCATGCCCACGCGCCCCCAAGTCGGCCTCCAGCGCGACGACCCCCGCCGCGTTCCCTCGCGCATCGTCGGGCGTACCGCCACCGGGGTACACCGTGCCGAGCCGCCGCAGCAGAATCCCGTCGACATCGTCCGCAGCATGAGCCGTCGTGACACTGCCGGAACGGACACCACGACGCAGCGGTGTGGACACGCACAGCCCCCCTGAAGAACGTCAGGCGGGGGCGGAGAGTGGGTGCGCGATCTTTTCGAAGAAGGAGAAGGATGCACACCGCGGAGCCGCCCCCGCGCCGAGATCGTAGACGGCACAGGGGCGTCACGGCCACGTGATATTCGGCCTGCGGTGCCTGGAGGCTGCTCGACGCTGCCGCGGGCGGTGTCGGGCAGGGGTCCTAGGCTCGCCTGACGTCCGTCAGGAGGATTCCCACCGTGAGCTTCGCCAGCCCGCCACCGATGTTCGATATCGCGCAGCTCTTTCCGGAGCTTGCCCCGCTCGCTGCCACGTCGATGCGTTTGCACCCGCGGCGCGGCAAACCGGAATTGCGCGACTCATCGGTAAGCGGGCCGCTGTTGTGGCCCGCGGACGACCCCTGGCCGTGGTGCACCGACTCCCCGTACGAGCACGACGAACCCAATGCCTACCAACCATTGCTGCAGGTCTTCGCGCGGGACGCACCGACGATGTTCTTCCCCGACGGCTGTGACCTCCTGCAACTGCTGTGGTGCCCCAACGAGACCTGCTCGCCGGAAGGACATCCCCTCGCGGGCTGTCCACGGCCGCTCGCACGCTGGCGTGCCAGTGCCGATGTCACCGACGTTCTCGTGTCTCCGCCGACGCCCGAAGTGGTGTCCGATGAGTGGTTCCCCTGCCACCCGTGCGTCGTCAGCCCCGAGCCCGTCACCGAGTACCCGTACATCGCCGACCTGCCGCAGGAACTCCAGGAGCGCATCTACGCCTGGGAACCCACCGTGGACCGTTCAGACGATGAGGGGAACTATCAGTACTCGCTGTCCACCGTTCCGGGCACCAAGACCGGCGGCCATCCCAACTGGGCACCGATCGACCCCCGCTGGCCCGCCTGCTCGTGCGGACGCCGCATGACGTATCTGCTCACGATCGACGACGGTGAAGGCGGCGCCACGGGAACACGATGGGCCCGACAGGACTACGACCACGAGCGCGAGACCGGACACGAGCTGATGCTGAAGGGCGGCCTGCTCGCCTTTGCGTGCACCCATTGCCCTGATGCTCCACTGGACTACCGGTGCACCTGACGTACGTCCCGCGTTAGGCGAAGTGCTTTCACGGTCACGGGCGGTGCCGGGGGATGCCAGGGGCTGACGTGGCTGCGGCGGCGGATCAGCTGACGTGGGGCCCGGCCGTTTCGGGGGCCTGGCGCGGCCCTTCACCGGCGAGCGCAGGGACATCGGTCAGACGCAAGGGCACTCGAGGCTGCGCGGGCTCGCGGTAATCGCGTGCTGGGTGGCACGGACTGATGGCAAGATGACGGCATGTTGACCCGAAAGGCTGATGCCGCGTAGGCGTCCGAAGGGGCTGCGCGCGGAGCGCTGGCGGCCCAGGAGAGGTGTCCCGGTTCACCGGATCCGCGGTGTTTCGGCGGCGACTCGTGTGGCGATCCGGAAATTGGAAGACGAGCGCCTGCGGCCGGGGGCTGTGGCCGCCGCGTTGGCGGAGTGCCGGTGGCATCTGCGGCAACCAGGGCGCGTTCTGCCGGATCCAGTGATGGCTTGCGACTGCTGTGATCCTCTGGTGGCTCGCGACGATCTGGAGGACGTGTTGCTGTGGCTTCCCCGAGGTGCGCGGACCGACCTCGCCAGGCTCATCGCAAGACTGGACGCCGAGTTCGACCGCAGGGCCGTCCCGCTTAGCGCTCACCTCCTGCTGCCAACGCCGTTCGGTGCTTGTGGGTATTGGCGGCGGCGATTCATGGAGGACCGGCAGTACGTGGGTCCTCGCCGCTCAGCGCTCAACAGACGAGCAGGCACGACCTAGGCGCGCGGCTTGAACTGGGCGCAGTGGGTGCAGTTCCGTTGGTGTGAAATCGCGTGACGGAAACGTACTTCTGTGGTGCGCGCGTCTATCTGATCACGCCGAAGTCACGCGGTTTGGGGTGTCTTCGCGGATCAGTTCACCGGCGGCGGCCACCAGCGCGGTAATGGACGCGCAGATGGCAGGCACGAACAGGACCAGGGGATGAACCAGAACCAGGGCGCGAGGAGCAAGGTCACGAACCCGAGAACGGTTCCCGATATCAGCTCTGCGACTATCAGCCCCTGGTTGGTGCGCGTGGTGAGCGGCCATGCGAGGAGGGTGAAGGCGATGACTCCGGGACCGCTCACCTCCAGCCAGGTCAACCCGGCCCAGTGGAGCACGCCGAGAATGAGCAGGACAGGTGGCGCCGCCAGGCCGAAGGCGATGCCGGCGCAGCGCGCGGCGGTCCGGTTCAGGGGGCGCGCGAGCACCGAGGCCAGATCGGCCATCGCATGCCCTCCCTCCGAATTCGAAGAATCATACGTTTGAGCGTCCGCTCAAAACGACCCTACACATCGTGGCTGCGGACAGGTTCGCCCGTCTCTACCGAGAACTCGTTGACAGCCTGGCCACGTCCTGCGGGATCCGGACCTCTGGGTTCGACGTCGCGCCCTGGTTCTCCGAGACGGGCCGGGAGTATCTGAGTGCTCGGCTCAGGCCGTTTCGGGCGTAGGCGGGTCGGCGGGCGGCGCGGCTCCGCAGGTTGAGGCGTCGGGGCAGGGGGCGGGTGTGGTGGCGAGGGGGGTGCCGTTGGTTCGTAGGACGTGGCGGAGTTGGAGGATCAGGGGGAAGACCTCGTGGTTGTGGTCGGCGCCTTGTTCGTCCCAGGCGCGTTGTTCGGCTTCGACTGCCATGCGGTCTTCGGCGAAGACGCGTTCGGTGAAGCGGCGGATGAAGGGCCAGGCCAGGTTCAGGGCGCCGGGGAGGCGGGGTTTGGCGATCGACAGCAGGCCGTAGACGTGGTTGGTGCGCTGTTGGGCGTCTTCGGGGACGTAGGCGACCCACAGGGAGAAGGCCGGGAGTTCGGCCTTCTCTGGGACCAGGTGCAGGGTTTGGTAGGGGTATTGGGTGCGGATCGTGATGACGTCCGGGGACTTCGATCCGCCGACGCCTTCGGCCGCCAGGAGTCCCGCGCCGCGGTCTTTGCGGCCGCCTGCGTGGGTGAAGAGGTAGCGGGCCTCGACGAAGTCCGGTCCCGCGTCGCTGCCGAGGAGGGTCGGCTGGATGCGGCCCAGGATGCCGCGGTGCAGGAACTGGTGGTTCATGTCGAGGAGGTTCTCGTGCATGAAGGAGTAGTGGCACCGGACGGTGCGCGAGAACATCATCGTCTTGTGGCTCGGCGAGGCGCATTCGGGCAGGTTCGGTAGCTCCGCCTCGTCGGCGCGGGCGGGGTCGCCGGGGTAGACGAAGACCAGCCCGTACGCCTCGCGGACCGGGTAGGCGCGCACCCCGCGCGGCGGGCGGTCCACGCCCTTGGGGAGGTACGGGATCTGCGAGATGCGGCCGGTCCCCCGGTACGCCCACGCGTGGTAGCAGCAGCGCAGGAGATCGCCTTCCACGACGCCCATGCTCAGCGGGACCTGCCGGTGCGCGCAGCGGTCCTCGAGCGCGTACACGGTGCCGCTCGTGCCGCGGTACAGGGCGATCCGCTCCCCCGCGAAGCGCGCCGCGAAGGTCTTGCCGGTGCGTACGGCAGACGAGACGGCCACGGGGTACCAGAAGTCGGGGTGGATGCCGACGCGGCGCAGGTCCGGGAGGCCGGCGGGGGGTGGGTACGGCCGATCCGGCTCCATCTGCGCGGCGTCGCCGGCGGTTGCGGCTGAGGCTGCGGCGGCGTCTGCCGCCGCGGCTTCGGCGGCCGCGGCGCGTACTGGTCGCTGCGTCCCGGTCATGTGGCCCTCCCGACCCGGCCCACCGGCGCCCGGGCGCACGGAGGCGCCGACGTGGCGGTCGCAGGCCTTTCCGGCGCCTGCGATAGGGCGAACCTCCAGTGTCCTGCCGGACTGCGTCGGCAGCCAGAGGCCGAACGGGTGCTGGTGGGCGGTAGACGGTCGTGGTGCTTCCACGTCGGAATGGACGCCGATCCTTGCCCGCGCCCGCCGTTCCCAAACTCCGCCGTCCGGGCGAACCGAACGCGAACCGCGCTGCCACAAAGGCCGGTTGGGGCACACGGGTGAGGTCCGCGGCATACGGGGGACCCTCAAGGGCCTCGGCGCGACGGCCGGGGTCTCGGCTGATATGAAGTGGTCTGGGAAGTTTTGTCCCAACCTCTCGTGTCCGAGGAGGCATCCCTATGGGTGCTGCATCGACCACCGCCTCCGATACCGACGTGGTGCACATTCTGTGGATCAACGCCGGGCTCAGCTGTGACGGCGACTCGGTGTCGCTGACCGCCGCAATGCAGCCGAGCATCGAGGAGATCGTCACCGGCGCATTGCCCGGCCTACCGCCGATCGCGGTGCACTGGCCGTTGATCGACTTCGAATGCGGGCCCGTCCAGGGCGCGGACAACTTCGTCGAATGGTTCTTCAAGGCCGACCGCGGCGAACTGGAGCCGTTCGTCCTGGTGATCGAGGGCTCGATCCCCAACGAGTCGATCAAGGCCGAGGGCTACTGGTGCGGCTTCGGCGACAACCCGGAGACCGGCCAGCCGATCACCACCAGCGAGTGGCTGGACCGGCTCGCTCCGAAGGCGACCGCGGTCGTCGCGATCGGGACGTGCGCGACGTACGGCGGCATCCACGCCATGGAGGGCAACCCGACCGGCGCCATGGGCGTACCGGACTACCTCGGCTGGGACTGGACGTCGAAGGCGGGCCTGCCGATCGTGTGCGTGCCCGGCTGTCCGATCCAGCCGGACAACTTCGCCGAGACGCTGACCTATCTGCTGTACCAGCTCGCCGGGTCGGCGCCGATGATCCCGCTCGACGACAAGCTGCGCCCGCGCTGGCTGTTCGAGGCCACCGTGCACGAGGGCTGCGACCGCGGCGGCTACTACGAGCAGGGCCAGTTCGCCGACGAGTACGGCACGCCGGAGTGCCTGGTCCGGCTCGGCTGCTGGGGCCCGGTGGTCAAGTGCAACGTGCCCAAGCGCGGCTGGATCAACGGCGTCGGCGGCTGCCCGAACGTGGGCGGCATCTGCATCGCGTGCACGATGCCGGGCTTCCCGGACAAGTTCATGCCCTTCATGGACGCGCCGCCCGGGTCGATCGTGTCGTCCGGCGCGAGCTCGGCGTACGGCGCGGCCATCCGCCGACTGCGTTCGATGACCCTCAAGACCGTCGACAAGGAACCCAAGTGGCGGCACACCGGCAAGCGCATCACGACCGGCTACCGGCCGCCGTGGTGACGGCCGCGACGGGTCCGTCCGCCGCGCCGGCGACCGCCGTCACGACAGCAGTCGTGGCGGCGGTCGCCGCACATCCCACTCAACCCGCACAGCGCTGACACCCCCGGCACGAAAGGCAGCACGAACGCAATGGCACCGACGACCACGGCCGGGGACGGCAGCGGCCTTGTCGAGATGTCCTGGGATCCGATCACCCGGATCGTGGGCAGCCTCGGCATCCACACCAAGATCGACTTCAAGCAGAAGAAGGTCGCGGAGTGCTACAGCACTTCGTCGGTCTTCCGCGGCTACAGCGTCTTCATGCGCGGCAAGGACCCGCGCGACGCGCACTTCATCACCAGCCGGATCTGCGGCATCTGCGGCGACAACCACGCCACGTGCTCGGTGTACGCGCAGAACATGGCGTACGGCGTCAAGCCGCCACACCTCGGCGAGTGGATCATCAACCTCGGCGAGGCGGCCGAGTACATGTTCGACCACAACATCTTCCAGGAGAACCTGGTCGGGGTCGACTACTGCGAGAAGATGGTCCGCGAGACCAACCCCGGCGTGCTGGAGCAGGCCGAGCGCACCGAGGCGCCGCACGCGGCGGACCACGGCTACCGCACCATCGCCGACATCATGCGCTCGCTCAACCCCATCGAGGGCGAGTTCTACCGCGAGGCGCTGCAGGTCAGCCGCTACACGCGCGAGATGTTCTGCCTGATGGAGGGGCGGCACGTCCACCCGTCCACGCTGTACCCGGGCGGTGTCGGCACGGTCGCGTCCGTGCAGTTGTTCACCGACTACCTCACGCGCCTGATGCGGTACGTCGAGTTCATGAAGAAGGTCGTCCCGCTGCACGACGACCTGTTCGACTTCTTCTACGAGGCGCTGCCCGGGTACGAGGAGGTCGGCCGCCGCCGGATCCTGCTCGGCTGCTGGGGCAGCCTGAACGACCCGGATTACTGCGACTTCACGTACGCGAACATGACGGACTGGGGCCGGCGCATGTTCGTGACCCCCGGCGTCGTCGTGGACGGGAAGCTGGTCACCAACGACCTGACCCGCATCAACCTGGGCATCCGCATCCTGCTGGGCAGTTCGTACTACCAGGACTGGGAGGGCCAGGAGCAGTTCGTCACGCACGACCCGCTCGGCAACCCGGTCGACCCGCGGCACCCGTGGAACCAGCACACCATCCCGGCCCCGCAGAAGCGCGACTTCGACGACAAGTACAGCTGGGTCATGTCGCCGCGCTGGTTCGACGGCACCGACCACCTGGCGCTGGACACCGGCGGCGGCCCGATCGCGCGGCTGTGGTCGACGGCGCTGTCCGGGCTGGTCGACATCGGGTACATCAAGGCCACCGGGCACAGCGTGCAGATCAACCTGCCGCGCTCGATGACCAAGCCCGAGGTCACGTTCGAGTGGAAGATCCCGCAGTGGAGCAACGCCATCGAACGCAACCGCGCGCGCACCTACTTCCAGGCGTACTCCGCCGCGGCCGCGCTGCACTTCGCGGAGAAGGCGCTCGCCGAGGTCCGCGCCGGGCGCAGCCAGACCTGGGAGAAGTTCGAGGTCCCGGACGAGAGCATCGGCTGCGGCTTCACCGAGGCGGTGCGCGGCGTGCTGTCGCACCATATGGTGATCCGCGACGGCAAGATCGCGAACTACCACCCGTACCCGCCCACTCCGTGGAACGCGAGTGTGCGCGACAGCTACGGGACTCCGGGGCCGTACGAGGACGCGGTGCAGAACACCCCGATCTTCGAGGAGAACAGCCCGGAGAACTTCAAGGGCATCGACATCATGCGCGCCGTACGCAGCTTCGACCCGTGCCTGCCGTGCGGCGTGCACATGTACGTCGGCAACGGCCGCACGCACAAGCAGCTCCACGTCCCCACCGGCCTCAGCGGGCTCACGGGATGACGGCCGAGCAGACGGGGCTGCGGGTCCAGGAGTCCCTGGACCGGCTGACCGGCACCGGGGCGCAGGCCGCCGCCGAGGACCTGGTGCGCGAGATGATGGCGTTCTACGGCGAGGGCCTGGCGGCGGTCGTGCGGCTGCTGCCGGGCGACGCGCTGGAGCCGCTGCTGGACGACCCGGCGGTGGCCGGGCTGTTGGTGCTGCACGACCTGCACCCCGAGGACGTCGCCGCCCGAATCGCCCGGGCGCTCTCGGCGCTTCCCGAACAGCCGGTGGACATCGAGGAGTTCGATCCGGACACGGGCGTTCTGCGGCTGCGCCGGCGCGGCGGCGCCGACGGCGGGTGCGGATGCGGCGGGGGCGCGGCGGTGCGCGAGGCCGTCGAAGGCGTCCTCGCCTGCCATGCGCCGGAGGTCGCGTCCGTCGACATCGCCGAGCCGCCGAAGCTGCTGCAGATCGGCGTGCGGCCGCCGGAGCCGGCCCGCCGTGGTGAGCCTGTGGAGGCCGCGCACCGCGGCGCTCCCCTGAACGCCGCGCACCGCGCCGAGGCCGTGGAGATCGCTCGATGAGCGAATCCGCCGGCTCGGGGACCGCGCTGCTGCGCCGGCTGCGCGCCCCCTCGGCACCCCCGCAGGAGGCCTGTGCCCTGTGCGGCGCCCGACTCGGTTCCGAGCACCGGCACTTGGCCGACATCGAACGCCGGGCCCTGGCCTGCTGCTGCGGCGCGTGCGCCATGCTGTTCGACCGGCCGGGTGCGGCCGGCGGGCGGTTCCGCTCGCTGCCCAGTCGCGTCCTGGTCGACCCCGACCACCACGTCGACGCCGCTGTCTGGGCGGCGCTCGGCATCCCGGTGGGCACGGCGTTCGTCCTGCGCGACGCCGCGCAGGACCGCGTCGTCCTGTTCTACCCCAGCCCCGCCGGAGCCACCGAGAGCCAGGCCGACGACGACGCCTGGCGGACCCTGCGTCAGGCCACCCGCCTGGCCGGGCTGTTGGAGCCGGACGTCGAGGCGCTGCTGCTGCGCCGTGACGGCGACCGGGTCGACTGCTACCTGGTGCCGGTCGACGCCTGCTACGAACTCGTCGGCCGCATGCGGCTGCACTGGCACGGCTTCGACGGCGGCTCCGTCGCCCGCTCCGAACTCGACGCGTTCTTCGGCCGGTTGGCCGAACGCTCCGACCATCTCGCCGCTCGGGAGTCCGCGTGACCGGCGTTTCCTTCGCGTGCACCGAGGTGCGCGCAGATCCGTACGCGGCCGGGCCCACCCTGGTGTTCCGGCTGCGCGTCACCGCGTCCGAGGGTGAGCGCGTGCACGCGGTGGCGCTGCGCTGCCAGTTGCGCATCGAACCCGCGCGGCGCTCGTACTCGACCGCCGAAGGCGAGGGTCTGGCCGACCTTTTCGGCGAGCGCTCGCGTTGGGCGACGTCGATGAACCCGGTGCAGTTCGCGCAGGTCTCGCTGATGGTGCCGTCGTTCACCGGCGAGACCGACATCGACATGCCGGTGCCGTGCACGTACGACATGGACGTCGCCTCGACCCGCTACCTGGACGCCCTGGAGGCCGGCGACGCGTCGCTGCTCCTGCTGTTCTCCGGCACGGTCTTCTCCGGGCCGGCCGGGTTCCAGGTCGCGCCGGTCGGCTGGGACCGGGAGGCCCGCGTCCGCATGCCCGCGAAGGTGTGGCGCGACATGATGGAGCAGCACTTCCCCGGCTGCGGCTGGGTACGGCTGCCCTCGGACGTGATGGACACCCTGCTGGCCTACCGCTCGCGCCGCGCGCTGCCGTCGATGGAGGCGGCGGTGCGCGAACTGGTCGAGGGGAACGCCCGGTGACCGCCCCCGTGTTGCCGACCGGCGTCGAGGAACGCTTCGCCGCGGCCCGGCAGATCGCCGACGCGGTGCTCTTCGAGGGCTACGTCCTCTACCCCTACCGCGCCTCTGCGGCGAAGAACCGGCTGCGCTGGCAGTTCGGCGTCCTGGTCCCGCCCGGCTACGGCACGGACCGGGCCGAGCACTCGCACCAGCGCACCGAGTGCCTGATCGAGCCGCGCGGCGCGGACGCGCGGCTCGCCGTCGAGCTGCGGTTCCTGCGCGCCCAACGCCGCACCGTGCAACGCGCCACCGAGGACGGCGCGTTCGTCCCGGTCGAGGCGCTGGAGCTCGCGGACCGGCGCCTGGTGCCGTGGGACGAGGGTGCCGAGGAACGCGTCGGCGTCGACGTACCGGTGGCCGACCTGCTCGGCGACGGCGTCGAACACCTCTTCTCGCTGGCGGCCGCCGACGACGAGGAAGCGGTGTACGAGGACGGCGTTCTGGTGGGCCGTCTGCTGCGCCGCCGCGAACGCGTCGACGGCGTCATCCGTCTGACCGCCACCGAAGTACCGGGCCCCTACGCGGCGTTGCGGCTCTCCGCGGTGGTCTCCAACACTTCCTCGTGGAGCCCGCACGACGGCGCCGAGCGCGACGACGCGCTCGCCCACTCCCTCATCTCCGCCCACGTGCTGCTGGGTCTGGCGCCCGGCTCGTTCGTGTCGGTCACCGACCCGCCCGAGTGGGCCAAGGCCGCGGTCGCCGAGTGCCGCAACGAGTACTGCTGGCCGGTGCTCGTGGACGGGCCGGGACGCGACGACGTCATGCTCGCCTCGCCGATCATCCTCGAGGACCGCCCGCAGATCGCGCCGGAGAGCCCCGGCGTGCTCTACGACGCCACCGAGATCGACGAGATCCTCGCGCTGCGCACCGCCGCGCTGACCGACGAGGAGAAGCGCGAGGCACGCGGCACCGACGCACGCGCCGGCGCGGTCGTGGACCTCGCCGACTCGCTGCCGCCCGAGGTGCTGGACCGGCTGCACGGCGCCGTCCGGGCGCTGCGCGAGGTCACCGACACGCGGGTGGCCGCGACCGAACGGCCCGAGACCCCGTGGTGGGACCCGGGCGGCGACCCCAGTGTGGATCCGGAGCACGACCATGTCGTGGTCGACGGCGTCCGGGTGGCCGCGGGCAGCCGGGTGGTCCTGCGTCCGGGGCAGCGGCGCACCGACGCGCAGGACGCGTTCCTGCACGGGCGTACCGCACTGGTCGAGGCCGTCCTGCACGACGTGGACGGCGCGGTGCACGTCGCGGTGACCATGGACGGCGACCCCGGCGCGGACCTGTGGCGCGCGCAGGGGCGGTTCCGGTACTTCCAGCCGGACGAGATCGCGCCCGTGCCGGAGGTCCCCTGATGAGCGCCTCCCCCGCGCCCGGCCGCGTCCTGGTCGCCGGGATCGGCAACATCTTCCTGGGCGACGACGGCTTCGGCGTCGAGACGCTGCGCAGCCTGGCCGCGGACGAACTGCCCGACCACGTCGAGGCCGTCGACTTCGGCGTACGCGGCGTGCATCTCGCCTACCAGGTCCTCGAGGGCTACCACACGCTCATCCTCGTCGACGCGGCCGCGCGCGGCGGCCCGCCGGGCACCGTGTACCTGATCGAACCCGAGGCGGGCCCCGTGGAGTCCGCGGCCGCCGAGCCGCTGCTCGACGGCCACCGTATGGGCCCGGACGCCGTGCTCGCCCTCCTCGGCACGCTCGCCGCCGGAACCGGCACCGTGCCTCCCGCGCGGATCCTGGTCGTCGGCTGCGAACCCGCGTCCCTCGAGGAGGGCATCGGCCTCAGCCCGGCCGTCGCGGCGGCCGTCGACGAAGCCGCGGCCCTGGTCCGCCGCCTCCTGCGCGGCGACGTACCTGCACTGGACACCCCGCGCGGCGACGTGTCGGCCGCGGACACCCGAGCACCCGGAAAGGCAGCACCGTGCTGAAGAAACTCGTCGTCCTGAGCGTCGCCGCCGCGGCCGCCGTCACCCTTATCCGCAACCTCCCCGACCTCAAGCGCTACCTCAAGATCCGCCAGATGTGACGCCAGATGTGACGCCGGAAGTGACGCCGGAAGTGACGCCACATGCGGCCCGCGCTGCTGCGAACGGGTGTTGCTGTGGGCGTGGCGGACGCGTAGTGGGGTCTCGGGGGCGGGCGGACCCCTACTAATAGACGCGTCCGCTCGGCGTACCGCCCAGGGAGTGAGGCCGATGCACGAAATGTCTGTCGCGCTGGCCCTGGTCGACCAGGTCGCCGAGGCGGCCCGGGCCGACGGCCGGGAGCGCGCGCTGGCCGTGCACGTGCAGATCGGCGAACTGGCGGGCGTGGTCGGCGACGCGTTGGACTTCGCCTTCGAGCTCGCGCGGGAGGGCACGCCGTTGGAGGGTGCCCGGCTGGTTGTCGAGACGGTGCCCGCGCGGGCGCGGTGCCGCGACTGCGCCGGCGAGTTCGCGGTCGGGGCCCCGCCGGACCTGACCTGTCGCGGCTGCGGCGGGACCAATGTCGAGCTGTTGAGCGGACGCGAGCTGCGGATCACCGCCGTCGAATGGGCGGACGGGCCCGCGTACGCCGCGTCCGCGGGCCAGAAGGGCTGAGCCAATGTGCCGCACGCATGAACTCCGGCTGGCGCTGCTGGCCCGTAACGACGGAAGCGCGACCGAGCTGCGGGAGGAGTTGGCCGCCCGCGGGACCGTTGTGGTCAATCTGCTGTCGAGCCCGGGGAGCGGCAAGACGGCGCTGCTGGAGGCCGAGCTGACGCGGGCGCGGGAGCGCGGCCTCGCGGTGGCGGCGCTGACGGCGGACCTCGCGACGGAGAACGACGCGACGCGGCTGGCGCGCTCGGGGGTTCCGGTCAAGCAGGTCCTGACCGATGGGCTGTGCCATCTCGAAGCGTCCATGCTGCGCGGCCAGTTGGACGGCTGGCTGCCGGACGGCACGCGGCTGGTGTTCGTGGAGAACGTCGGGAACCTGGTGTGCCCGGCCTCGTACGACCTGGGCGAACGGCTGCGCGTGGCGCTGATGTCGGTGACCGAGGGCGAGGACAAGCCGCTCAAGTACCCCACGGCGTTCGGGCTGGCGAACCTGGTGGTGGTGACGAAGGCGGATCTGGCCGCGGCGGCGGAGTTCGACGAGGCGGCCTTCCTGCTGAACGTCCGACGGGTGAATCCGGGCGTGGAGGTGCTGTTCACCTCGGCGCGCAAGGGGCAGGGCGTCGGGGAACTGCTCGACCGCGCCGTCGCGGTGGCGGAGGGGGCCGAACCGCATCGCCCGGTGATGGCGGATGAGCCGGTGCAGCACACGGGGTGTACGGACGCGCACGGCGACGAGCACGACGACGGGCAGGGGCACGGGCATAGCCGTGATCACGGGCACGGGCACGGGCATAGCCATGATCACACGCACGACCGCGGCGACGGGCATCGTCACAGCCATGGACGTACCAACGGTCGCGAGCACGGCCAGGAGACCGACCCCGTCGCGGCGCCGTCCCGGCCGCGGCCGAACCTCGCGGTCGGGGAACTGTCTTGACGCTCAGTCAGGAGCGGGACACGGCAGTACGCGAGCGCCGCCGGGTGGCCGTCGGCGGCGTGGTGCAGGGCGTCGGTTTCCGTCCCTTCGTGTACGCGCTGGCCACCGGTCTCGGGCTGGACGGGCATGTCACCAACACCGGAGACGGCGTCCTCGCGGAAATCGAAGGCCCGGCAGAGGTGCTGGACCTCTTCTGCACGCGGGTCCGCTCCGACGCGCCGCCGTTGGCCCGCGTCGTGTCGGTGGTCGCCGAGCCGCTCGCCCCGGTCGGCGCGACGGGCTTCGCGATCGCCCCGACCGTCCAGGGGACCGCCCGTACGCTGTGCCCGCCCGACACCGCCACCTGCGCGGACTGCCTGGCCGAACTCGCCGATCCCGCCGACCGGCGCCACCGCCACCCGTTCATCACCTGCACGAACTGCGGCCCCCGCTACACGATCGTGACCGGTCTCCCCTACGACCGCGCGGCCACCACGATGGCCGGTTTCGCGATGTGTCCGGACTGCGCGCGCGAGTACGCCGACCCGGCCGACCGGCGCTTCCACGCCCAGCCGATCGCCTGCCACGCGTGCGGCCCGCGGCTGTCGCTCGTCCGACCGGACGCGCCCGTGCGGGAGGGCGACGCCGCCGTCGTCGCGGCGCGGGCGATGCTCGCCGACGGCGCGATCCTCGCGGTGAAGGGCATCGGCGGCTACCACCTCGCGTGCGACGCCCGGAATCCGGACGCCGTGGCCGAACTGCGGCGCCGCAAGAACCGCGGCGACAAGCCCTTCGCGGTGCTCGCCCGCGACCTCGACGAGGTCGCCGCGTGGGTCGAGGTCGACGAGTCCGAACGGGCTTTGCTGACCGGCCCCGAGCGACCGATCGTCCTGTTGCGGCGACGCGGGCACACGGCCGCGCCCGAGGGCCGCGACGCGCGTACCGCCGCCGCCCTCGACCACGTCGCGCCGCGCTGCCCGGACCTGGGCGTCATGCTGCCGTACGCCCCCGTCCACCATCTGCTGCTCGGCCTCCCCGGCGATCCCCCGGGGCCGACGCTGCTGGTGCTGACCAGCGCGAACCTCTCCGGCGAACCCATCGTCACGGACGACGCAGAGGCCCGCGACAAGCTGGCGCCGCTGGTCGACGGGTGGCTCACGCACGACCGTCCCATCCATGTCCCCTGCGACGACTCGGTGGTGCGCGTGGTCGACGGCGAGCCGTCGCCGGTGCGCCGCTCGCGCGGCTGGGCTCCCCTGCCGATCGCGCTGCCGCTGCCGGTGGTTCCTTCGCTCGCGGTCGGCGGGGACCTCAAGTGCGTGCTCGCGCTGGCCGAGGGCGAACGCGCTTGGCTGTCCGGGCACATCGGCGACATGGACGACCTCGCGACGCTGCGCGCGTTCGACCGGGCGGTCGAGCAACTCGGCGCGGTCACCGGTGTCGTCCCCGAGCGTGTGGCGGCCGACCTGCACCCGCGTTACCGCTCCGCGCAGCGGGCGCGCCACCTCGCCGGCGAGCGCCTCGTGCACGGAGTGCAGCACCACCACGCGCACATCGCGTCCGTCATGGCCGAGAACGGGTTGGACGGCCGCTCCCCGATCGTCGGCGTCGCGTTCGACGGCACCGGGTACGGCACGGACGGCGCGGTGTGGGGCGGCGAGTTCCTGGTGGCGGACTACGCGGGCTTCGACCGCTTCGCGCACGTGGCGTACGTCCCGCTGCCGGGCGGTGACGTGGCGGTGCGGCGGCCGTACCGGATGGCTTTGGCGCACCTGTACGCCGCGGGCATCGACTGGGACTCCGACCTGCCCAGCGTGCGCGCCTGCCCCGCTGACGAACTCGCCCTGCTGAAGAAGCAGTTGGACCTCGGCCTCAACTGTGCGCCGACGTCCAGCATGGGACGCCTCTTCGACGCGGTCTCCTCGCTCGCCGGGGTGTGCCACCACAGCGGGTACGAGGCCCAGGCGGCGATCGAGCTGGAGGCGGCGGCGTTGCGACACGGGGTTCACGGGTCGCACGGGCGGCACGAGCCACAAAGCGGCGAAGGCGCACGCGACGCAGGCGGCGCCGGCATCGGCGATGCAGGCGGCTACCGCTTCGAACTCCATGACGGAGACGGCCCGTTGCGCGCCGAACCCGGCCCGGTGCTGGCCGCCGTCGCGGCCGACGTACGCGCGGGCGTGGGAACCGGGGAGATCGCGACGCGGTTCCACACGGCCGTCGCGGACCTGGTGGTACGCGTCTGCAGGGCCGCGCGCGAGCGCTACGGGGTCTCGACGGCCGCGCTGTCCGGCGGTGTGTTCGGCAACGCGGTCCTGGCGTCCGCCTGCGCGCGCGGGCTGCGCGCGGACGGGTTCACGGTGGTGCGGCACCGAGCCGTTCCGCCGAACGACGGAGGACTGGCACTCGGCCAGTTGATGGTGGCGGCCCGTGCGGCCGCCGACGAGGAGGAAAGCCCATGTGCCTGGCGGTGCCCGGCAGGGTGACGCGGATCCTGGAGCGGGACGGCACCCGCATGGCGGTGATGGACTTCGGCGGCGTCGAGAAGGACGTCTGCCTGGAGTACCTGCCGGATCTCCGGGTCGACGAGTACGCGATCGTGCACGTCGGTTTCGCGTTGCAGCGCCTCGACGAGGAGTCGGCGCGCAAGACCCTTGGACTCTTCGAGGAACTAGGCCTGCTCCAAGAGGAGTTCGGCGATCCGTGGGAGGCGGCCGCGGCCTCGGGTCCGGCCCTGGAGTGGGCCGCGGCGGACGCGGCGGCAGGTGCGGCGTCGGCCGCAGCGACGGCGAGTGCGGAGGCGGATCGGTGAAGTACCTTGCGGAGTTCCAGAATCCCGACTTGGCCAAGGGCCTCCTGGACGACATCCGGGCCACGGTCACCCGGCCGTGGGCCCTCATGGAGGTGTGCGGCGGCCAGACGCACACGATCATCCGGCACGGCATCGACCAGTTGCTGCCGGACGAGGTCGAGCTGATCCACGGCCCGGGCTGCCCGGTGTGCGTGACGCCGCTCGAAGTCATCGACAAGGCACTGGAGATCGCGTCGCGGCCGGAGGTGATCTTCTGCTCGTTCGGCGACATGCTGCGTGTGCCGGGCACCGACCGCGACCTGTTCCGGGTGCGCGGCGAGGGCGGCGACGTGCGGGTCGTGTACTCACCGCTGGACGCGCTGGAGATCGCGCGTGAGAACCCGCACCGCGAGGTCGTGTTCTTCGGCATCGGGTTCGAAACCACGGCGCCGCCCAACGCGATGACGGTCCATCAGGCCCGCAAGCAGAACATCCGCAACTTCAGCATGCTGGTCTCGCACGTGCGGGTGCCTCCGGCCATCGAGGCGATCATGACCTCGGCGGACTGCCGCGTCCAGGGCTTCCTGGCCGCGGGGCACGTGTGCAGCGTGATGGGCACCGCCGAATACCCGGAGCTGGCCGAGAAGTTCCGGGTGCCGATCGTCGTCACCGGCTTCGAGCCGCTGGACATCCTCGAAGGCGTGCGCCGTACCGTACGGCAGTTGGAGCGCGGCGAGCACACCGTGGACAACGCGTACCCGCGCGCGGTCCGCCCCGAGGGCAATCCCGCGGCGCGCGCGATGCTCGAGGACGTGTTCGAGGTGACCGACCGGGCGTGGCGCGGTATCGGCGTGATCCCTCAGAGCGGCTGGCGGCTCTCCGACAAGTACCGCGACCAGGACGCCGAACACCGCTTCGACGTCACGGGGATCAACACCTGCGAGCCGAGCGCGTGCCGCAGCGGCGAGGTGCTGCAGGGGCTGCTCAAGCCGAACGAGTGCGAGGCGTTCGGCACGACGTGCACGCCGCGTACGCCGCTCGGCGCCACGATGGTGTCCAGCGAGGGCGCGTGCGCCGCGTACTACCTGTACCGGCGGCTCGGCACCCCGGCGGCGAACCGGGAGGCGAGCCCCGTTGGCTGACACCGTGACCAACCCCGCGGCCTCCGGCACCGCGACCGTCCCCGGGGCCGCGCCGGCGCCGGACTTCTCCAACTGGAGCTGCCCGCTCCCGCTGCGCGACCACCCTCGCGTGGTGATGGGCCACGGCGGCGGCGGCGCGATGTCCGCCGAGCTGGTGGCCAACCTGTTCGCCCCGGCGTTCGGCGGCACCGCGCTGGCAGGGCTGGGCGATTCCGCCACCGTGGCGCTCGGCGGTGCCCGACTGGCGTTCTCCACCGACTCGTACGTCGTCAGGCCGCTGTTCTTCCCCGGCGGCGGCATCGGCGACCTCGCGGTCAACGGCACGGTGAACGACCTGGCCATGAGCGGGGCCCGGGCGGCGTACCTGTCGTGCGGGTTCATCCTCGAAGAGGGCGTCGAGATGGCCGTGGTCGGCCGGATCGCCGAGACCATGGGCGCGGCGGCGCGCGCGGCCGGGGTGGAGATCGTCACCGGCGACACCAAGGTCGTCGAGTCCGGGCGCGGCGACGGCGTGTACGTCAACACGGCCGGGATCGGGCTCGTCCCGGCCGGCGTCGACATCCGGCCGCAGCGCGCGGCGCCGGGCGACGTGGTCATCGTGAGCGGCGAGATCGGCCTGCACGGCGTGGCGATCATGAGCGTCCGCGAGGGCCTCGAGTTCGGTGCCCGGGTGGAGAGCGACTGCGCCGCGCTCGGCGGCCTGGTCGAGGCGATGCTCGCGGTCACGCAGGACATCCACGTCCTGCGCGACCCGACCCGCGGCGGACTGGGCGCGGCGGTCAACGAGATCGCCTCGGCGGCGGGGGTGGGCGTCGCGCTGCGCGAACGCGCGATCCCCGTCCCGGACCAGGTCGCCAGCGCGTGCGCGATCCTCGGCCTGGACCCGATGTACGTCGCCAACGAGGGCAAGCTCGTCGCCTTCGTCCCACGCGACCAGGCCGACGCCGTGCTGGCCGCCATGCACGCCCATCCGCTGGGTGCCCGCGCGGCGGTCATCGGCGAGTGTGTGGACGACCACCACGGCATGGTCGTCGCCCGAACCGCCTTCGGCGGCACGCGCGTTGTCGACCTCCCGCTGGGCGAGCAGCTCCCCCGGATCTGCTGAGCGCGAGCCCGTCGCGAGGAGCGTAGGCAGGGGCGGTACGGCCGAGCCGTACCGCCCCTTCGCGTGCGGGAGCACGCAGCCCAGGCTGTGCGGACACCGCGCCGATCCGCGACGCAGGCGGCTCGCGGCGGCCGGAGTGACGCGGGCAGCGCGTGACGTCGTGTCGGCCCGCTCGTTACGCGCCCGGCGGGATGCGCAGGAGGCGCGGGGGTCGCCGGCGGGTGGTGCGCTGCCACCCGCCGACGTGCCCGGTCAGATCACGCTCTCGCAGTTCACCGCGGTCTCGACGTTCTTGCACTGGTCGGCGTCGCCGACCGCCGGGTCGTAGACCGTGTCCCCGGAGACCTGCGTCCCGCCGAAGATCCGGTCCTGCCACGGCGTCGTCCAGAACGTGTCGTCGCCCGCCTCGCCGCGCGCGTCGAAGCCGCCGCTCGCCGACGAGCCGTTGACCGCCCGGTCGTTGCCGTCGCCGAAGCAGATGAGCAGGCCGGACAGGCCGGTGAGGTCGACGACGTCGTCGCCGCCGAGCGCCGCGACGACGTCGCCCGACACCAGGCGGAAGGCCGGGTTCGGCGACGTGGCACTGAAGTAGTCGGACGCGTTCGTGCCGACCTTGGTCGCGGTGCGGATCTGCCCGGTGGCGTCCTGGCAGGTCGCCGTCACGGCCGAGGCGGGGCCGGCGAGCGCGACGGCGCCGACCGGGACCGCGAGGACCGTCGCCGCGGCGAGGGCGGCGAAGGTGCCGCGGCCGCGCGGCCGCGACGGGTGGGCGGTGGCCGAGGTGCGGCGCGTACGGATGGTCATGACGGTTCTCCTTCCGCCGGTGCGCCGCCGTCCGCGGCGCGGTGTCGGACCGTGGTTCGGACGCCGCGCCCGGACGGATGAAGCGAATTTCGGTGGGGCGCGCCCCATCCGCGCCCGCTCCGGCTCCGAACAACCGGCGCGGGGAGGTGACCACGGGGGGTGGGCGCATGCGAGGACAAGGACGAGGACGAGCCGGCGCGACACGGCCGGAGGACGGCGACGAGGCGTTGCACGCGCGGCTGGTGCACGGCGACGCGGCGGCGCTCGGCGAGGCGTACGACCTGATGGCCGGCGTGGTGCACGCGGTCGCCCTGCGGGTCAGCGGCAGCCGGTCGGCGGCGGAGGACATCGTGCAGGAGGTGTTCGTTCATCTGTGGTCGAACCCGTACGCGTTCCGACCCGAACGCGGCACGATGCGGGGCTGGTTGTGCATGTTGGCGCACCGGCGCGCGGTCGACTGGGTCCGCGCCGAGGAGGCCCGCGACCGGCGCCTGCGGCGCCTGGGGGCGGCGGTCCGCTACACGGCAGTGCCGAGCGCCGAGGACAGCGTCGTCGCCGCGGACGAGGCCCACCGGGTGCGCGCGGCCGTCGGCAACCTCCCGGCGGCCCAGCGCGAGGCGATCGAGCTGGCGTTCTTCGCCGGCAACACCTACCGCCAGGTCGCCGAACGCCTGGGCGTCCCCGAGGGCACGGTGAAGTCCCGCATGCGCGTGGGCCTCCGACAACTCGCCGTGGCCCTGGCCCACCCGGCGCGGCCAAGGATGACCGGCGAGACGAGGGCCGGGGAGGCGTGATGAAGGACGCATGGTCGACGGAGAATGACGGGGCTCAGGAGAGGCCCGACGGCGGGACGACGGATAGTGGGACGACGGACCGTGAGACGGCGAACGGCGGGACCACGGACGGCGGGACGACGAACAGCGGCACCACAAACAGCGGGACCACGGACAGCGGCACCACGGACAGCGGAACGGGCCCGGCCTCGCCGCTCGGCAGCCCCGACGCGCGGGACGCCGCCCCGCCGTTCGGCGCACAGCCGAACGCCGGGAACAACGGCCGCGCGCCGGCGCACCTGGAGGCTGCCGACCCCGACGCTCCCCGACAGGTGTTCGTGAGCGGCGGGCAGGTCTCCGTTGGGGGCTTGCCGCCCGACGGTCTGCGCGGGCGGGTGATGGCGCAGGCGTTCGCGGTGCGGCGGCCCGCTGCCGACGTGCCGGATTTCGCGGCGTGTTTCGCGGGAGCGGTGGCGATGTTCGAGGCGCTGCTCAACGATCTCCTGCCGGCCGGCGGCGCGTTGGCCGGGTCGCGGCTGGGTGCGGCCGGGGGGCGGTTCGGGCCGCCGTGGGAGCCGGCCGGTGTGCTGGCGCACCTGGTCGCGACGGACGGCGCGCTGTGCCGCCAACTCGGCGTCCCCGAGGCCGTACCCCTGCCGGGCCCGGTCCCGGTGTGCCCGGGCGACCCGGACGGGGCCCGCACCGAGGTCGTCGTGGCGCGGCTACGCGACCGCACCCTCGACGAGGTCCGCGGCGTCTGGCGCGCCCAGGCCGACCGGCTGCTCGCCGCCGCCCGAGCCGTCCCGGCGACGCGCCTGCTCGCAGACGCCTACGCTGACAGGGCGTTCGAGACGTGGGGCCACACCCGCGACCTGGCCGAGGCCGCCGGTCGCGGCGACGTCCGGCCGCCACGGGTCGACCAGCTGGTCGCGTACGGCCTGCGGGTGCTGCGCCCACGCCTTGTCGGACCGCCGGTCGACCTCGTTCTGACCGGCCCCGGCGCCGGTCGCTGGACGCTCGGACCGCGCACGGATCGCGCATCCGAGCCCGAGGCTGAAATCACCGTCGACGCCGTCGAGTTCTGCCTGCTCTTCGGCGCACGCCGCACGCCGGACACGCTCCCCGCCCACATCAGCGGCGACCCCGTCTCGGCCCGCGTGCTCCTGGAGACGGTCGTGTCCCTAGCCCGACTGTGACCGCCGGGGGCCGCTTCAGCTCCCGGCCGACACCCCGTGTGGCAGACCGGGATACCCACCTGCGGGCATCGGGACGACCGGTGGAGACCAACGGCCGCATAGTGGCATTGGCTCAACGACAACGGCAGCGGCGCCGTCGTCAGGGCTTGTCGGGAGCGGCGGGCACAATGCGCCTGGGCACACGACCACCAGGTGCCGGTTTTGGAGGAAGCGCTCGAAATGGTCCGCACGACACCGCCCCGGCCGATCACGGTCACCGAGGTGTTCCCTGAGCTCAGCGCGTACAAGCGCACGGCGATCCGCTTGCACCCGCGGCCCGGCGCCTCCAGTGCCGACGAAAGCTCGATGGGCGGCCCGTTGCTGTGGCCGGCCGGTGAACCCTGGCCCCACTGCACGCGCGACCACGAAGACGAGGCCGGGCCGGTGGCGCTTCTGCCGGTGCTGCAGGTGTACGCCCGCGACGTTCCCGAACTGCCCGGATGGGACTGGCCGGAGGGAACCGATCTCCTACAGGTCCTGTGGTGCCCGAACGACCACCGCGACCCGAGCATCGACCCGTGGTACGAAGGCCCGATCCCCACACTGTTCTGGCGCAGGTCCGCCGATGTCCAGGACGTGCTGCACACTCCCCCAGCCAGTCGCTTCGCCTGCGACCCCGAGTACTACCACCCCGCCGACGACTGGTACACGCTGACTCCGTGCGTGATCCACCCCGAGGCGGTGGCCGAGTACCCGGACGCTGGCGAGGTCCCGAAGGAACTGGCCCTGCGGATACACGAGTGGGAGGAATTCTCCGGGCCGGAATATCAGTATGAGTTGTCGATCTCGCCGGGCTGCAAGGTCGGCGGGTGGCCGACATGGCACCTGACGGACTTCCACGCGATCGACTGCCCGTGCGGCGCACGCATGCAGCCCCTCCTGACAATCGCGAGCAGCGAATGGCACGGCGGTGGCGAGAGCTGGATCCCCGTCGAAGACCACCCCGACACCCGGGACTCCGACCCGCTGGGCATCGACGTCGGACGGTACGGACAGATGCGCGTCTTCGCCTGCCCGACGTCCCTCGACCACCCGATCCGGCTCGACACGCAGTGACCGACGTCGGCGGCGGCCTCTCCTGCTGAACGTGGCCGGTCGGCCGACCGGGACGGCGGCGTCGGCGACGCGTCGTCGCGGCCTCCCGCTCGCGCGCTCAGCCGCGCCCTACGGCGCCTGGTGTGATCGAGTCCTTGAGGACGTGTGTGCCTACGCGGCGTGGACTGGGGCGCCCGCGACGAGGGTCACTGGGGTGCTGCCCAGGATTTCCTCAAGGCGTTGCCGCAAGGCCGGGGAGTCGGCGCCCTGCTGACTGGTCGTCACCTGGATGCCTGAGGCGTCCGAGGCCGCGGAGACGATGTAGATCGGGGATCCGGCGATGTCGTGCCCGGCCTTGGTGATGTCGTCCATCGCCGCCTGCAGGAACTGTCGGGTGTAGCGGCACGGGTAGATGTCGAGGCGAGCCAGGTCGATGCCGGGGGCGGCCTGCTTTGCCGCGTCCGCCAACTGCCGTCCGCGGGCCAGGTCGGTGACGCAGAGGGCGACCCGGCCGGCCGGGAAGTCCGTGACCTGCGTGCCATAGATGTCGGCGAAGGCACCCCTGCCCTGCGCCCCCACGGCCTGGGACAGCGCCGACGCCTCCGGGGTGTTGGCCGGAACGCCTCCGAGGGTGGTGGGGGCGGGCCGGTCCTTCCACTGGTCGAGGGTCGGGCACGCCGCCGCCCCGGACCCTGTGGTCGCGGTGGGCGCGGCGGACACGCTCGGAGTGGTGGACGCATCGGCCGTCGTCGACGACACAGCCGCAGGAGGGCCGGCCGACGTCGGTGCGGGGCTCCCACACCCTGCGGCGACCATGATGACGGTCGCACAGGCGATCGATACGGTGATGCGGTTCACGGCTTCCCCTTGGCGCGACGCCATCCCAGCGGCGATCCGACGCGACAGAGCCCGTGCTGGTTCCATGGACCGGTGGGGGCCGGGGGCACGGGTGTTACGCGGGCGCTGGTGAGGGCGGACAGGGTTACGTGGTGGGTGTGTCCTGGGGGCGCTTGCGGCGGCGGCCGGTACCGCGTTTCCAGGGGTGCGAACCGTCCGGTGTGACCTCGAGCCAGGCTTTTACGCCGTGGTTGTCGGTGGCATATCCGCCGCAGACCCACGCGGTGCCGTTCCACCATTCAAGCGCGAGGGCGCCGGGGGCGACCACGCCGAGGCGTCGGACGCGGCGGGCGCCGATGTACTCACCGGGTTGGTTGAGGAGTTCGTCAAGGCTGTTGCGGTCCACCGTCCAGCCGCCTCCCTCCGTGTTGTCGCCTTCCTGGCAGGTTACCGGCGTTCGCGGATGCAGATCGGTGACGGACGCGATGAGACCACAGTGAACGCCCTGTGTTCGGAACTGGGACCTGGGGTCAGGGGCGTCCGGCGAGGAGTCGGCGCGTAAGGGCTACTGAGTTCCGGCGGACGTGACCTACCCGCCTCCGAGCAGATGGGCGTTCACCCGCCTGGCCTCGTCGGCAAGTTCGGGCAGCTCTACCACCTCGACACCCGCGTCTCGGAGCAACTCCACGCCGATGCAGTCCGCGACGAAATGCGCCGGTTCCCGCCACGCGATCACCAGCCGCGGGATCCCCGCGTCCAGGATCAGCCGCGCGCAAGGGTGAGGCCGCGACCGCCGCTCCGAACACGGCTCCAGCGTGCTGTACATCGTGGCCCGAGTCAGCCGTTTGTCGTCTGCGGGCATCTTCGCCAGCGCGGCCTCCTCCGCATGGAAATGCGGATCGCTTTCCCGGCTGTAGCCGTCGGCGAGTTGCACGCCGTCGTCGCCGACGATGAGTGCCCCGACGGAGTAAGCCGCCTGCGAGGGCGCGCACTTCGCGGAAAGGTCGATCGCGCGGCGCATCCAGTGCAGGTCCTGGTCGCGCTGGTTCAAGCGGGTCACGTTCGTTCCTTCCGCGGCGCTTGAGCGCGTCATGGCCGCATCGTACCGAACCGTTCGGTTTGACCGGGGCGGCACGGCGATGCGGTTGGCGGGCGGGCGCCTCGGTTGCGGGGCGGTCCGCGCCGTCGTCCGGCTTAACAACACCTCCTGAACCCCGTAGGACCCGAAGCGGCGGCACAGCCCAGCACGCCCCGGCCGGCCTTCTGCGACAGCTTTCAGGGCTGGAGCACGATCTTGCCGTGGGTGTGCTGCTGTTCCAGCTCGCGGAAGGCGTCCCGCACCTCTTCCAGCGGGTAGGTACGGGCGATCGGCACCTCCAGCTGGCCGCGCGCGGCAAGCCGGGCCAGCTCGCCGAGTACGACCGCGCACGCCGCCGCGCCCTCTCCGTAGGTCCGCGCGCCGACCTCGGCCGCGGCCTGCCAGTCGCGGATGGTGTTGATTCGCTCGGGCCGCACACCCAGCTCCACTGCCAGTGCCACGTAGCCGTCGCCGAAGGTGTCGATGAACGCGTCGACCTTGCCGCCGGACGCCTGACGGATCCGCTCGGCCACGCCGGGCCCGTACTCGATCGGGAGGACGCCGCGGTCCTGCAACCAAGCGTGGTTCCGCGCGCTCGCCAGCCCGATCACCGTGGCACCGCGCCGTCGGGCGAGCTGAACCGCAAGCGACCCGACTCCACCCGCCGCACCGGAGACGACGACTACGTCGTCCGGGCCGGGGTCCACCGCGAACACCGTGGCGTAGGCGGTCGTGCCGGCCACGTACAGTGCCCCGGCCACCTCCCAGGGCAAGCCCGCCGGACGGGAGACCAGGTTCACGTCATCGACCACGACGAACTGCGCGTGGCTGGCCCGCCTGTGGGTGAAGCCCAGTACCTCGTCGCCCACCGCGAACCCCCGGACATGCGGGCCGACCTCCACCACGACGCCGGCGAGGTCGCTGCCCTGCCCGGAGGGAAACGCCGCCGGCCAACGTTGGTGCAGCGCGCCCGCGCGGATGTGCGCCTCGCCGGGCTGGATCCCGGCCGCGCGGACCTCGACCAACACCTGCGCTGGACCGGGCACCGGCCGCTCGACCTCCTCCACCCGCAGCACATCGATCCCGCCGTACTCGTGAAACCGCACCGCCCGCATTGCCTGATCACCGCGCTTTCTCGTCCGAACAAGGCTTGGCCGGCCGCGCGCCAGAAGCCGACGCCGACCGTGCCACCGCATCCAAAGATCACGCGCGGATCCGTATTCCCAAGAGGACTACGACGACACCGTCCGCGCCCGGCAACCACCTGTGGCGTCACCCAGCCGTCGCGCGGGTCTGGCCCCCGGGGTTTCCGTGCCCGCGGCTTGGGCAGCCGTGGGGGCAGGCAGCATCGTCGTGCTGCGGATTGGCATGGGTCCGGTATGGGCGGGACGAAGGTCGAGAGGGAACGTAAGTTCGAAGGCGGCGGGGCGGAGACGCGGCTGAGTGCGCGTGGGCTTCCTGGCGTTGTCGACGTCGTGGCCGCGCCGGACGAGGACCTTGACGCGGTGTACTACGACACCCCTGACCTGCGGCTTTTGGCGCGGGACGCGACGCTGCGGAAGCGGTGTGGCGGGCACGACGCGGGATGGCATCTGAAGCGCCGCATCGATGCCGATCGCCGCGAGGAGTTGCAGGTTCCCGAGGGCGCGCCGGGCGCCGCGGAGGACGCGGTTCCGGACGCTCTGCGGCGACGGGTGACGGCGCTCGCGCGGGGCGTGCCGCTGGTGCCGGTGCTGCGGATGCGGACCCGGCGTGAGCGCGAGCAGCTGGTGGACGCGCACGGGGCGCCGCTGGCCGAGGTCGCGCATGATCACGTCGCCGCCGAGGTGTTGGAGTCACCGGGCCGCGCGGAGGCGTGGTCGGAGCTGGAGGTCGAACTCACGGGCGACGGAGAGGGGGCCGGCGCCGACGGATTGCTTGACGCGGTGGAGAAGCAGCTTGGGCGGCACGGCTGGCATCGCTCCGACCACGCGTCCAAGACCGCCCGGGTGTTCGAGAACGACGTCGAGGCCCCGCGCCGTCCGCGGGCCGGCACGATCGGGCATGTGGTGTACGCGCGGATCGCCGAGCAGACGCGCGAACTGCTCGCCGCCGACGCCGCGGTGCGTGTCGACTCCGACGACGGGGTGCACGACATGCGCGTGGCGGCGCGGCGGCTGCGGAGCGTGCTGCGCTCGTACCGGCGTTACCTGAAGCGGTCGACGACCGATCCGATTGCGGACGAACTGCGTTGGCTGGGACGGGTCTTGGGTGATGCTCGGGATCATCAGGTACTGGCGGAGCGCCTGCGGGACCGCGCCGGGCTGCTGGCCGAGCACGCGGACGCGGCGACCGCCGCCGAGCTGGCGGTGGTGGCGACAACCGCGTACGGCACGGAGACGGAGGCTTACCGCGCCGCTTATGTGGACGCGGTCGACGAGTTGGAGAGGGAACGCTACTTCCGACTGCTGGACGCGTTGGAGGCGGTGATCGCCGAACCGCCCCTGCGCCCGAAACGGGCGCGCAAGGACGCGGATGACGAAGTACGCCGCGTGCTCGGGCGCGAGCAAAAGCGCGTGGGGAAGCGCATGGAGCCGGCTCTGGCGGCGCCCGGCGGGGCGGAAGGCGATCAGGCGCTGCACTCCGCGCGCAAGGCCGCGAAGCGTGCGCGGTACGCGGCGGAGGCCGGTGTTCCGGCGCTCGGCGGCCGGGCGGAGCGGGCCGCCACGCGGGTCAAGCGCATGCAACGGCTGCTCGGCGAGCACCAGGACGCGGTGGTGTCGCGGTCGGCGCTGCGTCGCCTGGCCGCAGACGCACACGCCGCGAGGGCGAACACGTTCGCGTACGGCGTGCTCTATGCCGCGGAGCAGCGCACGGCCGAGGACGTCGAGGCGCAGGTGCCGGAGGCATGGCGCCGGGCGCGGAAGGCGTTGCGGAAGGCGGCGTCGTGAGACGGCGCTGACGAGCGCCGGACGGGGCGCGTCATCGACGATCTCACTGTATTCACCAAGAGGCTGTCGATTCGCGCTCGTTGCGGGAGGCCGTGGCCACGTCGGACAGTAGGACCGGTCGGCGCTACCGTACGGCGTGTGGGGGCGTCTTCGGGAGGGGTGCCGTGGCGACGGTCGACGGGCGGGCGGTCGGGCAGCGGCCGCGAGGGGCCAAGCAGTGGGCGTGGACGATCGCCCTGCTGGTCGCGGGAGTTGTCGGCATACCGGTGTTCGTCGTCCTGGCGGTGACGCTGCCCGGCACGATCCGCGACGTCCGTGAGTACCGCGACGCGCCCGTGTGTGCGACGGCCGAGGCCACCGACTGCCGGCGGATGCTCCCTGCCGCCGTGTCCGACCTCGACGTGCGCGGCACCAGGGGCAAGGACTACTACGCCAGGTTCGAGGGGGCCGGCGCCCCGACCGGGTGGGTGAAGGTCACGAAGTCCGTCTACCAGGCCGTCGATCCCGGCACCGCGGTGCAGTTGGAGCAGTGGCGCGGCGACATCACCGGCGTCCGGATCGGCAGCCACCTCCGCGAACTGGACGCGTCCCCGTCCGGTGACGACGACACCCAGATCGCGGCCGGGCTGTCGCTGCTCCCCCTCGCACCGTTGTGGCTCACCGTCGGCGTCGGCAAGGCGCGCGGGCGCGGGACGTTCGGCCGCAACGCGGTCGGGGACCGGCCGCGCCAGGCCATGCACGCCGCCGCGGTGGCGGCCGCGCTCACGTTCGGCGCGGCCTTCCTCTCGCTGGGGCTGCTCGGTGTCGTGGTGACCTGGGCGGTGTCCGTCGTCCTCGCCGCGGCCGTGCTGTTCTTCGAGTGGCGCGCCGCCGCCTTCGACGCGCGCGGATAGGCCGCGACGCGTGCCGGACCGGCCCTATGTCCTGCTGTCCTTCGCGGCCTCCCTGGACGGCTACATCGACGACGCCTCCGATCGGCGGCTGATGGTGTCCAACGACGCGGACCTCGACCGGGTCGACGAGGTCCGGGCCGGGTGCGACGCGATCCTGGTCGGCGCCGCCACCGTCCGCGGCGACAACCCGAGGCTGCTCGTTCGGTCCGAGCGGCGGCGCGCCGAGCGCGTCGCCGACGGCAGGCCCGACAGCCCGCTCAAGGTCGTGCTGACCGGCGGCGGTGACCTGGACCCCGCCTCGGCGTTCTTCACCGCCGGGACGTGCGGCAAGGTCGTCTACTGCGCCGCGGGCGGCGTCGACCGTGCCGAGCAGCGCCTGGGCGCGGTCGCGGACGTCGTGGACGCCGGCGAACCGCTCGACCTGGAGCGCGTGCTGGCCGACCTGCACGCGCGCGGCGTGCGCCGGCTCATGGTCGAGGGCGGCGGCCGCGTGCACACCTGGTTCCTCACCGCCGGCCTCGTCGACGAGATCCACGCGGTCGTCGCGCCGTTCTTCGTCGGCGACCCGGCCGCGCCCCGGTTCGTCGGGCCCGGCGGCTTCCCGTACGGCCCGGACCGGCGCATGCGGCTGGCCGAGACCCGGCGGATCGGCGACGTGGTGCTGTTGCGCTACCTGCTGGGACCGTCGGCGGGTGCCTGACACGAGGTCGAGCGGCGGCGAGGCGACGCGTCCGCCGCCGAACCAACCGGGTATGTCCCTGGATCGTGCCGTCTCGGTAACAGCGGCCGGAATTCGCGACTCGGGTGCCTAAGGTCGTGGTCACAAGCACGGCGCCGCCGCGGCGCACCCGGCACCAGGGGGGTTACGGGTATCCGCGTACGCGGCGGCGCCGCAATCCATGACGCACACCGCAACTGGGGGGTTCACGGTGCGTATCACCATGCCGCGCCACGCGGCGACCACTGTCGCTGTTCCGCTGACCGTTCTCGCGCTCTTCGGCCTGACGGCCTGTGAGAAGTCCGGCGGCGAGGCCACGGACAGGCCGTCCGCGTCCGCCAACGTGTCCGCGGGCAGCGGCAAGCCGGACAAGGACACGGCCCCGGCCACGGACGAGCAACTCTCCGCGGTCCTCATCGACGGGAAGGACATCCCCGCCGGCTACAGCGGCGGCAAGGTGTCGAACGAACGGACGCCGGGCAAGCCCGGCCAGGTGGTCAGCCCCGCCGTGTGCGCGGCGCTCGGCAGCGGCGGGGTCCCGGACCCCGTCGGGCACGCGGAGCGCTCGTACGCCGTCGCGGGCGGCGACCCGGAGTCGGACGACTCGGTCCGCGTGAGCCTGTCGGCCGCGCCGCACGAGGTGCTGAAGAAACAGCTCGACGACGGTGTCAAGGCGCTCGCGTCCTGCGCCACCTACGACATCACCGAAGGCGGCGAGGTCACGAGCTTCACCGTGACCGACGTCCGAACCGGCGTCCAGGGCAAGGACAGCGTCTCGTACAAGGTCACCGTCACCGCCAAGGGCAAGCCGCTCGGCACGGCAGTCAACACGCTGGTCCTGCACGGCACCACGGGACTCGCCGTCACGTCGTTCGCCGGGGCGGGCAAGGGTGACCCCGCCGACGCCGCCTCGTTCGTGACCGCCCAGCTCGCCAAGCTCGACGCGACGCCTCCCGCCGCGGCGGGATCTCCGGCGAGTCCCACCGCCAAGCCGACCAGCAAGCCGTCGGCCACGCAGACCACCGACAGCAAGAAGACGCCGACCGCGGGCGAGCTGTCCGCGGCCTTGCTCACCGCGCAGGAAGTCCCCGCCGAGTACTCGGCGGAGGACCCGGAACCGTCCGCGCCCGGAACAACCCTCCGGCTGTCGGACCCGCGGTGCACGCCGTTGCTGGACGACGGGTCGAAGCAGCGCACCGCCGCGATCCAGCGGACGTACCCCAAGACGACTCTCGACGCCTCCGTGCAGCCCACCGAGGGCGTGGTCACCGAGCTGTCGAGCGCCCCGCACGCGGTGCTGAAGCGGGACCTCGACGCGTACGTTGCGGCGCTCAAGGTGTGCTCGTCGTTCTCCGAGACGAACAGCGACGGCACCGTCGACCACTACACCGTCAGCGAGGTGTCCGTCGGTCAACTCGGGGCCGACACCGTGGCGTTCCGGATGCGCGACGACCACCCGACCGACGGGCGGCTGTACGCCTACCTCGTGGTCGCGCTGAAGGGCGATGTCGTCATGCAGCTGGCCTCGTTCTCGACGACCGGGCAGGCGGAGGTGCCGACCGCGATGATCAGCGGCCAGCTGGCCAAGGTGGCCGAACTCGCGCGCTGACGCCACGGATCGCCACCTTGAAGGGCGTGGTCGGGCGCGGGAAACTGCTCGTGCGGGGGGAGAGGGTTTGGCCGTCGGCATGGGGGTGCCATGGACGGACGGACAGCGCCTGCGCGCAGGCGGACACGCCGCGGACACGGAGTGGGGACCGCCGCGATGGCCGTCCTGCTGGTGCTCGCTCTGCTCGGGGCCTCGGGTTCGTGCCGCGGGAGCGGCGACCGGGTGCTCAAAGTGGTGGCGGAGCAGATCCGTGACATCGCGTTCGACGCGTTCTTCGACCGGCTCATCGGCCAGGACCGCCCCGGCGTCGTTCCCGGGCCGGCCACCGGAACCCGGCCCGGGGACACGCAAGGGGCGGTCGGCGACGGAAGCCTGCGCGCCGAACCGCTGTGCGACATCGAGCAGTTGATCCGGTTCCTGACCGACCCGGCGAACAGCCGGGTCGCCGGGGTGTGGGCGGACGAGGCGGGTGTCCCGGTCTCACGGATCCCGACGTACGTGCGGGGGCTCACGCCCGTCGTGCTGCGCAACGACACGCTGGTGACCAACCACAACTACAAGGACGGCAAGGCGAAGTCGTACGAGTCGCTGTTGCAGGCCGGGACGGTCGTCCTGGACGACGAGTTCGGCGTCCCCAGGGTCAAGTGCAACTGCGGCAATCCGCTGAAGCCGCCGCAGGCCCAGCCCGGTTCCATCGAGGTCAGCATCTCCGACCCGGGCTGGGCGGCGCGGTACAACCCGGCCCAGGTCACCAGGTTCACGCCCGCGTCCACCCCGATGACGTCGTTCTATCTGGCCGACCTCGACACGGGGGCGGGGCTCCGGCGCCCGACGGGGACCAGGGGCGAGAAGGACCAGCCCGCGCCGGCCCCTCCCCCACCGCCCGCGCCGTCCACGAAGTCCACCAAGTCCACGAAGTCCACGACGTCCGACGCCAAGCCGGCGGTCGAGCAGATCGCCGGCCGGTGGACGTACGGCGGAGGGGAACGCCAGTCCTACCCGCTGCCTGACGGCACGAGCTGGGAGATCGTCCTCGACCGGCAGAACCTCGAGGTCACCGCCCGGGGTTCGTTCACCCTCGACATCACCGCGCACATCACGACGGGCCCCGTCGCCGGCGCACCCATCCGCGGCCAGTGCACCGGCACCGTCAAGGCCGAGCGCAGCGGGTTCGTCTTCCAGGAGCAGAGCGCCCGCGTGACGTTCCAGGGCCAGGAGGTGACTTCCGCGGAGCTCGGCGGCCTCGGCTGCGGCGACCTCACCGCGAACGTGCAGGGCGCCGCCCTGGTCGTCACCGACGCCACCGGCCTCCGCGTCCGGTTCACACGCGCGGCCTGACCGGATCGGAGGTCACCGAAGGTACCAGAGCGCTGCCCCTGCGTTGCGGCCCGACTCGGTGATCCACGCCTGAACGAACGGCCGGCACCCATGGTCATAGGCATTCCAGGCGGTGGACGCCTCCGCCCAGGTCGGGTAGGCGTGCACACCCGGCGACGAGGTGGTGTTGCCCGACACGTCATTGCAGGCGTCGCCCGTCTCCACGAACAGCCGCACGTCGGTGTAGCCGCCTGTGGCCTGGACCTTCCCGTTCCAGTAGCCGCCTCCCTCCGAGGTCAGGCACATCGAGATGGTCCATCCGTAATGGACGGGATAGGTAGGGCTGAGGTGCCCCGTATTACAGAAGGTGTCCGCGTGCGCGCTGGTTCCGGTGGCAAGGGTGATCCCGGAAGCGATGGCCGCCGTGGCGGCCGCGGCCGCGAGGGTGCGCCTGGCGCGTTTGAACGGGAGCTTTTTCATTCGCAGGAGCTCCTTCCAGTTCTTCTGGCTCCGATATGCGTCGCCATCATGCGCGGCAGGCCGAGGGAGGTGCGATCGTTTAAGCCGGTGGGTTAAACGTCCGCGGGGGCCGACACCGTCGGGTGTGACGGTGTCGGCCCCCCGCGTGCCGCGTAGGCGTCGGTCAGACGCGGTCGGCGGCGATCAGCACGTACTGGAACGAGCCGTCCTCGTAGGACTTGATGAAGGCCTCCTCGATGCCGGTGACCAGGGACGTGGTGGCCCGGAGCCTCCAGTACGGGAGGGTCTGCGGAGTCAGGTCGACGACGGCCTGCGGGACCAGGCGGTTGTCGATCATGGCGCGCAGGTACTCCCGGCGGGAGTGGATGTTGCATTCGAAGTGGGCGTTGATCTGGGAGACCCACTTCGACGGCTGGCCGTAACGCGGGTTCCAGCACCCGGTGATGGTGACGTACCGGCCGCCCACGGCCAGGACGCGGGAGTGCTCGGCCATGAGGTCGTGCAGGTCGACGTACATGCTCGACTCGTTGTTCCAGGAGGCCGTGGCCTGCCCGGTCTCGAGGGGCATGTCGAGCATGTTGCAGACGCGGGCCCGGACGTGGTTCCCGATGCCCAGGTCACGGGCACGCCGGTTGGCGAAGTCGGCCTGCGTGGCCGACAGGGTGACGCCCTCCACCTTGCAGCCGAAGCGCCGGTGGGCCATGACCATGGAGCCGCCGCGGCCGCAGCCGGCGTCGACGAGGGTGTCGTCGCGGCCGACGGTGCCGAGGTGGTCCATGAGGACGTCGGTCTGCGCCGACTCCAGGCGGTGGAGTTCGGCGATCAGCCTGTTCTCGTAGCCGCTGTCCCCGGTGTCGCCCAGGGCGGCGTGGTCGACCTCGCCGATGCCGTAGTGGTGGTGGTAGAGACCGTCGACGTCGCCGAGACGGAGGTTCACCGGCCTGGCCTCGTTGTTCCAGTACCGGGCGATGTCGCCCTGGTACGGCGTTGCCGGGCGCGGGATGACCGCAGAGGTGCCGTTGGTGGCGGAGTCGGCCGCGGTGAGGTCAGCGTTGCTCACAGATGAGTCCGTCCTTACCAGAAGTCGGGCAGGCTGTAGCGGTACGTGTTGGTCTGGTGCCAGTGGTGGTTGCCGTCGACCCACACGGCGACGCCGCGCAGGAAGCGCAGCACGCGGGGGTCGGGGCAGGACGCCGCCAGTTCGGCCGCGGCGGCCTCGAACTCGTGCATGAGTTCGTTGTGGACCTCGACCGCCTTGAGGTAGCCCTCCTTCGGGGAGAGCTTCTCCTGTTCGGCGATCACCACCGGAAGGTTCAGGTGCAGGCCGGGGCTGTCGAGCTCCTTGGTGTACGAGTACAGGTCGTTCGCGACGGTGGTGGCGTTGCCGGCCAGCGCGATCGCCCGTTGCACGGCCGGCAAGGAGTGCAGGTCCGCCGGGAGTTCGTACCCGCCGACGGTGTCGGTGATGGTGGGGCACGGGCGGAAGTTGTTGAACTGGCGCATCGCCAGGTACTCCGCCACCTGCGGGACGTACTCCGTCTCGGCCCAGGCGGCTTCGGCGAGGTAGCCCATGTGCAGGCGCGCCATGTTGTGCTGGAACCGGTCGGCCTGGGACGGGGTCGCCGCCCGGGCGAAGTACTCCATCGCGGAGCGGTAGGAGCGCCGCGGGGCGTCCGCCAGGAGCGACTGCGCCCAGGCCGGTTCGTACTCCTTGGTCGTGTGGACCGGGTCGAGCGCGGTGTGCGCCAGCAGGAGCCTTCCGCCCAGGCCGACGGGCGAGCCGCCGTGGTCCTCGCAGTAGCAGTCGTCGACCACGTTCTCGGCGACCATCAACCGCGCGGCGATCATCAGGTGGTCGACGGTGGGGGCGTCCGGGTGGCAGGCGACCATGTAGCGGCCGACGGAGAAGCCGTCGAACTGGTCCTCCCACTCCGGCGGGTAGGCCTGGACCTCGTCCACCGCCCACCGCTTGATCCGGCGGCCGACTTCCTCCACCCGTTCCGGATCGGGCTCCGGGACGGGGTGGTGGTAGAGGCCGGGGATCGGGCTGCCGGGCGCCGGGCGCCCCGAGGTCTGTTCCGTCGTCGCGACCGTCGTGGTTTCGGCCGTCGGGGGTTGCTCGCGGGGGGCGAAGCGGAGGCTCGTCGTGCCCAGACCGCTGGGGCCCTGCCGAAGCCGCTCCATGAGGGCGGACACGGTCGGCGGCAGGCCGCCGGGACCGGGGTCGGGATCGGACATCCGTGGCTCCTTGGAGAGTTGGGTGGGTCCGCGGGCCCGCTAGTCGACCTCGCGCCCGATCTGGACGTTCTCCAACACCCCGAGCGCGTCGGGCACCAGGATCGCCGCGGAGTAGTAGGTCGTGACCAGGTAGGACATGACCGCCTGCGTGTTGATGCCCATGAACCGGACCGACAGGCCGGGCTCGTACTCCTCCGGCAGGCCGGTCTGGTGCAGGCCGATGACCCCCTGCTTGTCCTCGCCGGTACGCATGGCGAGGATCGAGGTGGTGTTCTCCCTGGTGATCGGGATCTTGCTGCAGGGCAGGACCGGGACGCCGCGCCAGGCAGGGACCGACTGCCCGCCGAGGTCCACGTGGTCCGGGTACAGCCCCCGGTCGTTGAGCTCGCGCCCGAACGCCGCGATGGCTCGGGGATGGGCGAAGAAGAACCTGGTCCCGCGTCGGCGGCAGAGCAGGTCGTCCATGGCGTCCGGTGTCGGACGGCCGTCGTGGGACTGGATGCGCTGCTTGAAGGCGGCGTTGTGGAGAAGACCGAACTCCCGGTTGTTGACCAGCTCGTACTCCTGGCGCTCGCGCAACGCCTCGATGGTCAGCCTGAGTTGTTCCTCGGTCTGGTCATGCGGCCCGTTGTAGAGGTCCGCGACCCTGGTGTGGATCCGCAGAACGGCCTGCGCGAGGGAGAGCTCGTACTCGCGCGGGTTGAGCTCGTAGTCCACGAACGTGCCGGGCAGCTCGGGCTCGCCGGAGTGGCCGGCCGACATCGTGATCTCGGCCTCGCCGTGCTTGTTCTGGCTCCGGAGGGACAGGGAGCCGAACTGCCGCAGGTGCTCCCGCAGGTCCGGCGCCGTCGCCAGTACGGCGTCGAAGTCCGCGCGGGAGAGCGTGAGCAGGGTGCCCGCGGTCTCCGCGGTGGCGGTGTAGTCCCACCGCGTGTCGGCGTCCAACAGGGCCGCCTCACCGAACCGGTCGCCGTCCGCGAGCACGGACACGACGGTCTCGTCGCCGTACTTGCCCGCAGCGGTCTGCCTGACACGGCCGTGCGCGATCAGGTGAATCCCCTCGGCCGCGTGCCCGTGCTCGACCAGCACCTCACCGGCCCGGAAGTCGCGCTGCACGCACCGGTCGGCGATCGCGTTCAGCACCGGTTCGTTCTCGAAGCCCCGCAGCAGCGCGAGTTCGCCGAGCTCGCGCGGGATCACCCGAACCCGGGGCCCGTCCTGCACGAACTCGATCCGCCCGTCACCGACGGTGTAACTCAGCCGGCGGTTCACACGGTAGGTACCGCCCTTCGCCTCCACCCAGGGCAGCATCCGCAGCAGCCAGCGGGAGGTGATCTCCTGCATCTGCGGGGCGGACTTGGTGGTGGAGGCCAGATTGCGTGCGGCCGCCGTGGCCAGGCTGGACTGCTGCGGCGCCTGCTGCGCCTCGGTCCCGGTGTCAACGGTCATCGGGTCAGACTCTCCTTCGCAATGGCGGTGACCGCCCTGTCCGCGCGCGCCACCAGATAAACAAAGAGGACTGAATTTCCGGGAAATATTCCAACCGCGTGGTTCTTTCGAGCCACGAGAAACGCTAACCGCCTGCGGACCCGCTCGTCCCGGGTGAATATCCGAAATAGCTCAATGGAGTGGCTGTGGTTTGCGCCCGCCGAATTGGGGCGTCTATGTTCCGCGGCTCCTGGGTAGAGGGACAAGTGAGGCTGGTTTCGAGTCATGACCACGCGTGAGGTCTTCGTCGAGCCGGGGCAGGATCTCGCTGCCGCGGTGGCGGAGCTCGGCGAGGCGCCGGACGAGCGGATCGTGGTCAACCTGGGGCCTCAGCATCCGTCCACACACGGCGTACTGCGGCTGATCCTGGAGCTGGACGGCGAGCGCGTCGTCGAGGCCCGGCTCGGGATCGGGTACCTGCACACCGGGATCGAGAAGAACTGCGAGTTCCGGACGTGGACGCAGGGCGTCACGTTCGTGACGCGGGCGGACTATCTGATGCCGGTGTTCAACGAAGTCGTGTACTGCCTGGGCGTGGAAAAGCTGCTCGGGATCACGGACCGGATCCCCGAGCGCGCCCGGGTTGTCCGCGTGATGCTGATGGAGCTGAACCGGATCTCGTCGCACCTGGTCGCCATCGCCACCGGCGGTATGGAGTTGGGTGCCCTGACCGTGATGACGTTCGGTTTCCGGGACCGCGAACTCATCCTCGACGTCTTCGAGGCGATCACCGGGCTGCGCATGAACCACGGCTTCGTCAGGCCCGGCGGGATCGCGCAGGACCTGCCGCCCGATACCGGGTCCGCGGTGCGCGAACTGCTCCGGGTGCTGCCGGAGCGCATTCACGAGTACGAGCAACTGCTGGACGGCAACGCCATCTTCAAGTCACGCACGATCGGGATCGGCTATCTGGACCTGGCCGGCTGTATGGCGCTCGGGGTCACCGGCCCGATGCTGCGCGCGACCGGGCTGCCGCACGATCTGCGCAAGACGCAGCCGTACAGCGGCTACGAGGACTACGAGTTCGACGTGCCGGTGCGCAACGGGTGCGACGCGTACGACCGTTACCGCGTGCGTGTCGCGGAGATGCGGGAGTCGCTGCGGATCGTGGAGCAGTGCCTGGACCGGCTGGCGCCCGGTCCGGTGATGGTCGACGACAAGAAGATCGCCTGGCCCGCGCAACTGGCCTTGGGGCCCGACGGGTTGGGGAACTCGGCCGAGCACATTCAGACGATCATGGGGACGTCCATGGAGGCGCTGATCCACCACTTCAAGCTGGTCACGGAGGGCTTCGCGGTGCCGGTGGGGCAGACGTACACGGCGGTCGAGTCACCGCGCGGCGAGTTGGGCTGCCACCTGGTGTCGGACGGCGGAACGCGCCCGTACCGGGTCCACCTGCGCGACCCGTCCTTCGCGAACCTGCAGGCGGTGGCGGCCATGGTCGAGGGCGGCCTGGTCGCCGACGTGATCGCGGCGCTGGCCAGTACGGACCCGGTGTTGGGTGGCGTGGACCGCTGAGCCTCAGGGTTGCGTGCAGATGACGAAGGCACTGACCTTGACCGGATCGGTGGGGTGGGTGTTCCTGCCGCTCCAGTACCAGGTCGTGCCGATGGCGAAGGAACGGGACACCGTGAAGTAGACCGAGGTGCTGTAGCCACCACCCCCGGTGGGGACTTCACCGTCGGGGCACTGCGCGACAACGGTCTTCTCCTGGCCCGCGCTCGCGTATTCCTCCTGGCCGTTGACCTGGTGGAACGGAGCGGCGACGGCCGTCGTGCCGCCCACGACGACGGCGAGGCTCGCGACGAAGGCCGCGAAAAGGGCGCGGCGAACCGGAGACCACAGCTTCATGGGACATCCTTCTGGTGCTTCGGGGACCCGACCAGACTGCCCAACCACCGCGGGGAACACGGGCCGCAAACGCGGCACGCCTCCGGACGTCACCCGAATCAGTGACCTTGCTACGGCTTTTGCGCCACCGTCGGCGCCCACCCGGGCGCCGATGAGTATCAGGGGTTCCTCAGGGTCGAATCAGGGATCTTCCCTGAGGTGCGGGCACCCCACGCGGCCCTAGCGTCGGTGCGGCAGGCGACCGATGCCTCGAACGATGTCCTGATGGAAAGGCGCGCACGTGTTCCGGAACAGGGTGCTACCGGGCCGGGCTTCGAGCCCGGCCTTCGTCGACGCGGAGAGGGCGGGCAACCTGGTCCGCCTGGCCGGTGTGCACAAGCTCTACGGTCGCGGTGACAACCGGGTGCGGGCGCTTGACGGGGTGGATGTCGGGTTCGAGGCGGGGAAGTTCACCGCGATCATGGGGCCTTCGGGTTCGGGCAAGTCGACGCTCCTGCAGTGTGCGGCGGGTCTGGACCGGATCGACGCGGGTCAGGTCCTGCTGGACGGGGCGCCTCTGCACGAGCTCTCGGAGCGTGCGCTGACGGAGTTGCGTCGCGAGCACATGGGGTTCGTCTTCCAGTCCTTCAACCTGATACCCGCGCTGACGGCCCGGCAGAACGTGGAGCTGCCTTTGCGGTTGGCCGAGCGGGAGATCGATGCGGCGGCGATCGACCGGGGCCTGGCACAGGTGGGGCTGGCCGAGCGCGGCGGGCACCGGCCGGGCGAGCTGTCGGGTGGCCAGCAGCAGCGGGTCGCGATCGCGCGTGCGCTGGTGGCCAGGCCGAAGGTCGTCTTCGCGGACGAGCCGACCGGCGCGCTGGACTCGAGGACCGCCCGGGAGGTCCTGGCGCTGCTGCGCGGGGTCGTCGAGGAGCACGGGCAGACGGTCGTCATGGTCACCCACGACCCGGTCGCCGCCTCGTACTCGCAGCGGGTGGTCTTCCTCGCCGACGGCAAGGTGACCGGCGAGCTGTTCGAGCCGACGGCCGAGACCGTCGCGCTGCGCATGGCCGCATTGGAGCCCGGCGAGAGCGGGGCGAACCCGTGCTGAAGATCGCCGTAGCCACCCTGCGTCATCGTCTGGCGGGCTTCGTGGGCGCCTTCATCGCCCTCGCGCTCGGCACGACGATGATCGGAATGATGACGCTGACCCTGGCGGCCACCTTCGGCACGCCGCACCCGGGTCCGCAGCGGTTCAAGGAAGCCCACACGGTCGTCGCGCCGCAGGGCTTCGAGTCGGAGCCGATGAAAGCCCCCGCGGTCCTGCCCGCCGACGTCGTGGCCAGGGTCGGCGCGGCGGGCGGGACCACGCCCGACCGCAGCTTCCCCGTGCGGCTGAACACCGGCCCGGGCACGACCGGGCACCCCTGGTCCTCGGCCGCGTTCGCCGGCTACCGCCTGGCGGCCGGACGCGCCCCTCGGGCCGGGGACGAGATCGTCCTCGCCGGCGACCCGTCCCTGATCGGGCGTCGGACCGAGGCCGCCACCCCGGACGGCACCGGCGCGTACAAGGTCGTCGGAGTCACCGACGCGCTGTGGTTCGAGGACCCGGTCTTCTTCAGCGACACCGAGGCCCAGCGCCTGTCGCCCGGCGTCAACGCCCTCGTCACCGACGGGAACGCGGAACAGGTGTCCGCCCTCGTGGCCGGGCAGGCCGCCGTCCTGGCCGGCGACGACCTGACCGGCCTGGACCCGGACACCAGCGGCGGCGCGGAGGCCCTGGCCAACGCCCAGGCCATGGCCGGCACCACCACCGGACTCGCGGTGTGCGTCGCCGTGTTCGTCGTCATCGCCACCTTCGCCTTCGCCACCGAACAACGCCGCCGCGAACTCGCCCTGATGCGCCTGGTCGGCGCGTCCCCCCGACAGGTGCGCCGCATGGTCCTCGGCGAAGCCCTGCTGATCGGCGTGGCCGCCGCGATCACCGGCTGCGTCCTCGCCCCGTTGTGCACCATGCCGCTGCACTCGTGGATGCTCGACCACGACGTCGCCCCGTCCTGGTTCACCATCCCCTTCAACCCCCTGCCCCTGCTGATCGCCTTCGTCATCGGCGTGGCCTCCGCTCTGGCCGGCTCCGCCGCCACCCTCGTGCGCGTCTCCCTCGTCAAGCCGATCGAGGTCCTGCGCGAGGACGCGGTCGAGCGCCGCGTCATGACCCCGGTCCGCCGGCTCCTCGGCACCGCCATGCTGATCGGCGCCGTCGTCACCGGCGTCGTCATCAGCCGAACCGAGCCCTACCTCGCGGCCAACGCCCGCAAGTACCAGATGGTCCCGGTCCTGTACGTCGGCGCGGTCGCCCTCCTCGCACCGATCCTGCTGCGGCCGGTCACCCGGCTGCTGACGGCCCCGCTCCGCGGCTCGGCCAAGGCCGGCCCGCTCCTGGTACGCGAGAACATCCTCACCTCCCGCCGCCGCACCGCCGCGACCGTCGTCCCCATCGTGGTGGCGGTCGGCTTGGCCGCGACCCTGCTGACGATGCAGAAGACCGGCGACGCCGTGCAACTGGCCCGCCGGCAGCAGGAGATCCACGCCGCCGACGTCGTCCTGCCCGCCGGCACCGGCGTCGACGCCCGGACCGTGGACAAGCTCACCGCGGTCCCCGGGATCCGCGTCACGCCCACCACCTCGATGAACATACGCATCGGCACCAGCGAGGACGACCAGATCGACTCGGTGAGCGCCAACGCCGTGCCCGCAAGCGCCCTCGGCACCACGGTCACCCCACCCGTCGTCTCGGGCTCGCTCACCAACCTGCCGGACGACTTCCTCGTCATCGACGAACACGCCGCCCGGTCCGACAACCTGGCCGTCGGCGACCACGTGGTCACCCTCCTGCCGAACGGCACGCGCGTGACCTGCGTCATCGCCGCCGTCATCGCCCGCGGCCTGGACGGCGACGACACCTACCTTTCCGCATCGCTCACCGGAGCGATGACGCCCACCCGCGTCTACCTCGACTCGCGGACCGGAACCGGCCGACCTCTCGACGAACAACAAACAGCCGCGGTCAACCAGGCCCTCGCAGGCACCGGCGCACACCTCGTCACGTACGACACCTACCTCGACACCCAACGCGCCCACGCCGCGGAACAGAGCAGCAACGCGGCCGTCGTCATCCTCGGCATCGCCGTGACCTACGCCCTGATCGCCGTCGCCAACACCCTGGCCATGGCCGTGGCCGGACGACGCCGCGAATTCGCCCTCCTCGGCCTCGTCGGCACCGCACGCGCCCAGATCGTCAAGATCGCCGTGGCCGAGTCGGCCGTCGCGGTCGTCGTCGGCACCCTCCTCGCCGCCGTCGCGACCGCACTCGCCGCACTGACCCAGCACATCGCCCTCGACAAGCTCATCGCCGACGCACCAACGGTGATCCCCTGGACCCGGATCAGCGAGACCGTCGCACTCTGCGCCCTCGTCACGCTGGCCACCGCGGCACACGCCACCGCACGGGCAACCCGCCAACGGGCCGTCGAAGCCGCAGGCATCCGCGAATAGGACGCGGTCGGGGGTGAGCCATGTTCGACGCGGAGGCGCAGCCGGCCATGCTCGCGACGTTGACCAGCACGCGGTTGCCTGCGGCAGGCAGCGGCTCGACGAAGGCGCGTGGCGCGGTCCCCAGCGGGAAAATTCCTTCCGCCGGAGAGCCGATGGCACGGGGTACGGTGTCGTCCGGCACGCCTGACGGACTCGGTGCCTCCCGCTTCTTCGGACATGTCATCAGGGGATCGAAACAAGTGCATACGGTGCTTAACGCGCGCTACCGCCTGGTCGGGAGACTCGGCGGTGGTGCGATGGGCGATGTGTGGCTCGGCGAGGACACCGTTCTCGAACGCCGGGTCGCGGTGAAACTGCTCAAGCCCCACCTGCTCGACAACGCCGCCTTCGCGGTGCGATTCCGCAGGGAAGCACGCATGATGGCCAAACTGAGCCATCCCGGGATCGTGTCGATCCACGACTTCGGAAACGCGGAGTTCGCGGGCGCGCCGATCTCGTACCTGGTGATGGAACTCGTCGACGGCGAGCCGTTGAGCGACGTCCTGCGGCGCAGGCGCACGCTGTCGGCCGACGAGACGCTGCGGATCGCGCGCCAGGTGCTGGAAGCGCTTGCGGTCGCGCACCGCGCGGGCATCATCCACCGCGACATCAAGCCGTCGAATCTGATGGTGCGCCAAGACCGCGTGCTGGTGGCAGACTTCGGCCTTGCTCTGCCGCAGGACGATCCGCGGCTCACCGAGTCGGGTGTGCTCATGGGCACCGCGCTGTACCAGGCGCCGGAGGTCGCGAGCAGCGGGGCGACCACCCCGTCGGTGGACCTGTACGCGGTGGGCGTCGTCATGTACGAATGCCTGACCGGTGAGGTGCCGTTCACCGGCACCACCTCGTTCGACGTGATCCTCAGGCACATCACCGAGCCGGCCCCCGCCCTGCCCAACGACATCCCCGCCCCGGTACGCGCGCTGGTGGCGCGTGCGTTGACCAAGGAGCCCGAGGAGCGGTGGGCGGACGCGGACGCGATGGCCGAGGACGTCCGCGCGGTCCTGGAAGCGCTCGACGCGCCTGACGACGTGGCCGCCCCGGCAGCCGTGCCTGCCGCGGCGGAGGCGGCAGACACGGTGCCGATGTCCGGCCGGAGGCGTGCGGGCGGGCGGCGCCCGCGGAAGACGCGCAGGCGTGTCCTACTGGCGATAGCCGCGGCGGTGGTCGTGATGGCTGCGACCATCGCCGTGATCGTTTCGGACGGCAGCTCCGCGGACTCGTCCCACAAGTCCGCGAACGACGGCACCGCGCAGGGGCATCCGCCTGTGCCCTCGACCGCCCTGACTCCGGCCGCGCCGGGTCCGAGCGCTTCACCGACGCCGACCCCGTCCCCGTCGGCGAAGGGCACGACCACCACGTCCGCGCCGGCGACCCGGTCCGCGGCGGCCTCGCCGACCGCGAGCAGCGGCTCGGCGACGCCGGCTCCGGTCAGCGCGGCCGCGAACCAACTCGCCCCCGGCACCTACCACTTCACGACGACCAACGGCGCCACGCTGGACAACTCGTTCGGGCGCAACAAGGACGGCAACGACGTCATCACGTGGTCGCCGAACTCCAGTGACGCGCAGCTGTGGCAGATGGTGCGCCCGGACGGCACCGACCGGCCCGGCTATCTGCTGGCCAGCGTCCCCACCGGCGGCCAGCGCTGGCTGGACGTGGACGGGCCGTCCCAGACCGTGCAGGTGTGGGGAGGAGCCTGGAGGCCGGATCAGCTGTGGACGTTCGTTCCGGTCGCCGGCGGCTACCAGATCGTCAACGCGGCGACCAGCAGTTGCCTGACCGACAGCGGGCGCGCGTCGCGCACGGTCGTCCGCCAGTGCGCGCCGGGAGACGCTTCCCAGGTGTGGTCGGCACGGTGACGGGCAGTCCCCTCGGCTCGTGAGGTGATCAGGCTCCCGAGGCGTCGATGGCGGTGATGGTCTTGTCCTTGTTGACGAACACCATGCCCCCGCCGGCCGTCCAGTATCTGCCGAGTGGGTCCGTGCCTCCCCCGGTGGCGTAGTGCCACCGGGTCGTTCCGGTCGCGATGTCGATCGCCCACAGGACCTGGGAGCGGTCCAGGACGTAGACGTTGCCGAAGTCGCTCTGGATCAGCACCGTGGGGTTCAGCTTCCCGGATGTCGCCACCTTCCAGCGGACGCTGCCGTCTCGGGCGTCGAGGCAGACGAGGTCGGTCATGGTGGTCACGAAGACCACGCTGCCGTCCGCGCTCGGGAAGCAGCTCATGAACATCGGGAACACCGCGCCGTCGGTGAAGGCCCACGCCTCCTCACCCGATTCCGGGTCCACCGCGTACACCTTGTCGGCGGCGTAGACGAAGCGGCCGCCTGCCCAGCAGATCGGATCGGTGAACACCATCTGCTGGAAGTTGGCGGTCCGGACCTGCTTCAACCAGCCGGGTGCGCCCTTGTTCGCCGCGTCGATCAACTTCAGTACGCCGCCGGTGGCACCGGACTTGCCCCCCATCAGCACCTTGGTACCGGTCGTCGGCACACAGACGAACCCCACATCGTCGCCGTCGATCTCCCAGGCCGTGCTCCGGGACGGGACGTCCACCGCCCAGAGGAACCCGGAACCCGTCGCCCCTCCGGACGGGAGCGCAGAGCCGGTCACCAGCATGGTGTTCCCGACGACTCCGAGCAGGGCGGTGACGTGGCCCGCGGTGCCGGGCAGCGGTACGGTCCACTGCTGCTTTCCCGTGAGCGGGTCGACGGCGATCAGGCTGCCGCCCATGTACTGGCCGCCCTGCATGACGTAGATGGATGTCGCGTCACTGCTCGTGGCGGCGGCGAAGAGTTGGTATCTGCTACTGGTCGCAAGCGTCCACCACGGCTTCCCCGTGATGTCGAACGTCTGACGACCACTCGCTGCGGCGGTAATGAGCAGGCCGTGCTCGAACGACGTAGAGGAGACCGTGTCGAGCGTGGTCGCCTTCCACTTGACGGCGGCCTCGGGCCCGTCCAGACGGCCCTTGGCGCCGCCGGGGGCCGGCAACGACGCGTCGCGGGTCGGCGGCGGTGGCGGTGGCGCGGCTGCGGCCGCCTCGCCGGAGGCGGAGGGCGTCGCACCCCCGGGGACCCCGCTTGCCGGCTGGGTCGCGGAGGCCGTCCGCCCGCTACCGGAACCACCACCGCTGGTCAGGGCGACCGCCGCCGCCCCTCCGCCCGCGATCAGTGCGCCGCCCGCGGCGAGCCCGAGGAGCAACTTCCGGCGGTTGATGCCGCTGGGGGGCGGGTCCTCGAGGGGCGGCGCGACCGACGGGCGCTCAGGAACGTTCGTGGGCGTGGTCGGGAACGCGGGTGCAGGTGCAGTTGGGAGCGTGGTCGGGAACGCGGGCGCGGGCGCAGTCGGGAGCGCGGTCGGAACCACCGACGCAGTGGGTGCCTCCTGCGGCGTCGGCCCAGGCGGCAGGGCGTCTCCGGCGGACTGCGCGCCGGTCATGACCGCGTCCGCCGCCATGATGTCGGCGGTCAGCCCGGGCGGCAGCCAGCTGCCGCCGGCGGTGTGCGTCCCGCTCCCGTCGATGAAGTCGATGAGCGCGCGTGGCGTCGGCCTACGCTCGGGCTGCTTGCCCAGGCAGGCCGCCACGGTGTCGCGGATGGAGGCGGGCACCGCGGCGAGGTCCGGCTGTTCCTGGACGACGCGTCGCAGCACCTCCGGGACGCTCCCGCGTCCGAACACCGGTTGTCCCGAGGCCGCGAACGCGACCGTCGCGCCGAGCGCGAACACGTCGCTCGCGGACGTCGCCGGCCGGTGGATGGCCTGTTCGGGCGACAGATAGCCGGGCGTGCCCACGACGGCGCCGGCCGGTGTGATGGTGGCGGCGTCCAGCGCGCGGGCGATTCCGAAGTCGACGACGTGCGGGCCGTCCAGCGCCAGGATGACGTTCCCCGGCTTGAGGTCGCGGTGGACGACGCCGGCGGAGTGGATGTTCTCCAACGCCTCGGCGATGCCCGCCAGCAGCATGCGCAGCGTGGTCTCGGGCAGCGGGCCGTGCCGGCGGACGGCCTCGTGCAGCGTCAGGCCGGCCACGAAGCGGGTGGCCATCCACGGCGGTTCGCCGTCCACGTCGGCGTCCACGACCGGCGCCGTGAACGCGCTGGACACCCTCCGCGCCGCCGTGACCTCGGCACGGAATCTTCCGCGGAACCCGCCGTCGGACGCCAGGTCGGGCCTGACCACCTTGACCGCCACCGTGCGCCCCGCGGCCGAACGGCCCAGGTAGACCTTGCCCATGCCGCCGGACCCGAGCACGCCCAACAGCCAGTACGAGCCCACCCGGGTGGGGTCAGCGGGGTCGAGTGGTTCCATCGAGGTCTCCAGACGTGGGTGTTCGCTCGTCGGCGGGTCAGGCGTGTGCGGCGTCGATCGCGCGCACCGCGAGATCGTCGACGATCCACACCTTGCCGCCGCCGTAGGCACGCTTGGTCGTCTTCAGGGCGGGGTTGTGGTGCTTCCAGCGCGCATTGCCCGTCGCGGTGTCGATGGCCCACAGGTTGGACTGATCATCCGTCAGATACAAGTTCCCGTCGGCGAGTTCGGGCACAATGCCGAAATCCCACTGGGAGACTCCCGCGAACTTGCCGGTCTTCAGCGCGGAACGCCACTTCGCCTTCCCGGAAGCCGCGTCGACGGCGTGCAGTTCGGATCCGCGGACGACGAACACCGTGCGCCCGTCCGGGCTCGCCACGGGCCAGCCGAAGGACGCGGTGGCGGTCCCGCTCTCGTACACCCAGACCTGGTTTCCGCTCCCGGGGTCCAGGGCGACGAGGCGGGTGCCGGTGCAGACGATCCTGCCGCCGGCGTAGCAGGCGCCGCCCCTGGGCCCCAGACCGACGATGGTCGCCGCACCGGGCAGCTGACGCGTCCAGCCGCGTGCGCCGTTCGCGGCGTCCACCGACTGGATCTCGCCGTCGGGGCCCGAGACCTTCGCGAGGAGCACCCGGGAACCGGTCGGCGGCACCAGCACCAGCGAACCTAGGCCCTCCTCGTGCAACGTCCACGCCTTTTTGCGCTCTGCCGTGTCAACGGCCCAGACGAACGTCCCCGTGCTGTTGAGTGTGCTCGTGTCCGAGACGACACCGTTGACGAAGACCTCACCGCCGAGGGCGCCGCCCGCGTACGAGGCGTACCACTTGGGTTCGGGAACGGCAAGCGACCAGGCGATGTTCCCCGCAGCCAGGTCCACCGCCACGAGGCTGTTGAGCGCTTGGAGGCTGGCCTGCCCGACCATGGCGCACAGGTACAGCGTCGTGCCGACAACCGTGGTGGGGACCGGCAGCACGGAGTCCATCGTCTGGATCGGCAGCGGCCCCCACACCGGCTTGCCGCTCCTGTCGAGCCCCGAGACCGACGTGCCGCGCAGCAGCACCAGCACATTCGCGCCGAACGCGACATTCGCCGCCTGGGTGTCGAGCGTCGTCACCGACACCGGTTCGACGGCCGGCGCGTCGAGAGCCGTCGTGCCGACGCCGTCCGACCCGCCTCCGTTCGCGAGCAGTGCCGCCGCGGTTCCGATGCCGGCGACGGCGACGGTGCCGCCGGCTGCGAACAGCAGGCGTCTGCGGGTGAGTCCGCGGGTCTCGCGCTTCGGCTCGATCGGGCCGGCTGGGGCGATCCGGAAGACCGGCTCGCGGTCGTCCGGCGGCGGCGTGTCCGCCCGGGTGGGGAAGACCGCGACGGGCACCGTCGCGGCGGCGAAGCGCGGGTCGGGCGTGCCCGGGTCCCGGTCGCCGCCGGCCGGGTCCACGGGCGGCGACGGAAGCGCCAGGAGTGCCGTGCGCGCCGCGGAGACGTCGGCGGTCAGCTGGTCCGGCAGCCAGCTGCCCATGCCGACCGGCGCCGATCCCTCCTCGATGAACGCGACGACCTGGTCCGGGGTCGGGCGCCGTTCGGGGTCCTTCGCGAAGCACGCCTCGAACAGGTCGCGCAGCGCGGGCGGGACAGGGCCGTAGTCCGGCTCGTTGGTGATGACGCTGTACATCAGCGCCTGCCACGGCCCCGTCCCGAACGCGGCGGCGCCGGTGGCCGCGAAGTACGCGGTCGAGGCGAGGGAGAAGACGTCGCTCGCGGGCGTGAGCGGCTTCGCCTGGGCCTGTTCGGGCGACATGTAGCCGGGTGAGCCGACCACGGCGCCGGTCGCCGTGGGCGCCGCGGCGGTGGCGGTGTAGGCCGTGCCGTCGACGGCCTTGGTGATGCCGAAGTCGATGACGTGCGGCCCGTCCAGCGCGAGCAGAACGTTGGACGGCTTGAGGTCGCGGTGGATCAGCCCCGCGTCGTGCACGGTCCGCAACGCCTCGGCCATCCCGGCGAGGAGCATGCGGACGGACGCCTCGGGCAGCGGCCCGTGCCGCAGGACCGCGTCGTTGAGCGGTATGCCCGCGACGTACGTCGTCGCCATCCACGGGACGGGCGCCGTGGGTTCGGCGTCCACGACGGCCGCGGTGAAGGCCCCGGAGACCTTGCGGGCCGCCTTGACCTCCTGGCCGAACCGGACCCGGAAGACCGGGTCGTCGGCGAGTTCGGGCCGGATCACCTTGATCGCGACGGTCCGACCGCCGCCCGACCTGCCGAGATAGACCTTCCCCATGCCGCCGGAGCCGAGTCTGCCGAACACGGAGTACGGCCCGACTCGGCGCGGATCGGATGCGTCGAGCGCGTCCACGTCTCCCCCGTCCATCGCGATGTCGCCTGAATAATGGCAGCGTCGAAGATCGCGCGCACGCACAGGGCACGGCGGGTTCCGGAGGCCGGGGTTCCGGTCAGCCTCGCTGATCCCCCAGGGCCAGGAACCAGCGGACGATGTCGGCCGTGGCCGCGACGTTCGATCCGAGGTGTCGCGAGCCGTGGTAGTCGACCGGTCCGACGTCGATCGTCTCCGGAGTGCCGCCGTGTCGGCGCATGGCCGTCGCGCAGTGCGCGGTGTTGGTGTTCGCGGCCTGCTCGTCGTTTTGGGCCTCGTACAACCGCACGGGCACGCGCGGGGTCCAGTTCGTGCACACCTGGTCGAGGGGGCGAAGCGCCGCCGTGAACGCCCTGTTCGGGTGGGTGAGGAGTTCGCGCCCGTACGGTGTCAGCAGCTGGTCGAGCGTCGCCGGGAGGCCCTGCATGATCTCGGCGCCGGTGTGGCTGCTGTCGAACAGCGCCTCCACCGTGTCCGCGTACGGGGCGTTGAAGACCTGGCTCGGCGCGTCGTAGATGTGGTGCAGGCGCTGGAACGACACCAGCAGGTACGCCGCGTAGACCACGCTGCTCTTCGGTTCGAGCCGGCCGTCGAGGAGGGCGGGGAGCTCCGCGCCGGAGAAGTCGTACGCACCGCTGACGGGTGCGAGCGCGGCCAGCCGGAAGCCGTGCCCCTGACCGCTCTGGAGCGCGCGCCCGAGGGCCAGTGCGGCCGAGGCGCCCTGCGAGAAGCCCGTGACCATGACGTCCCGATCCAGGCGGTGCCCGGTCGTGGGCGCGAACTCGCGGGCGGCACGCAGCATGTCGAGCGACGCGGTGGTCTCGGACGGGATGTCCATCCACGGGTGCGGGCCGGGTCCCGCGCCCATGCCGAGGTAGTCGGGTGCCACGGCGGCGAACCCGGCGGACGCGTAGGTGACGGCCGGGGCGGGAAGGAAGCCGCGCTGCTGCATCGACGGCGCGTCGCCCTTGTGGGCGCCTGTGCCGTGCGCGAACGACACCACGCGCAGACGACCGTCGAGCCCTCGCGGGACCGCAAGCAGGCCGCTCGCGGTCGTGGGACGGCCGAACGGGTCGACCGTGCGGTACACGAGCCGGTAGGCGTCGACGCCGTAGCGGGCGGTGCCCGCGTCGAACCCGGAGGCGGTGAGCATGCCTGCCGCGGCGGCCGCGTCCGGAAGGCTGAAGATCGGTGTCGCAGACACGAGAGTTCCGCGCCTGGCGTCGGAATCGCCTTGCATACCAGGTGACTTCGCGGGAGATGCAGCCACCGCTGCCGCCGGAGGCACCGCAACGGCAAGGCACGCACACACAACAGCGGCAAGGCCTGGGACACGACGGGATCGACGCATGGAAACATCCTTGATCTCAGAGGGAGTTCATCTGGGCCTCGCGGCCTCGAGGACAACCCTCGCCCGCCTGCAAACCTCGCGCACTGGGCCTGCGTTCCACTCGAGGTGGGTCCAGCCCCACTCCTGCGGCACCGGTTCCGGTCCTGCGTGGGCGACGCGTGAATCGGCTTCGCCGACACACCCACGCCGGATCGGATATGACGGTTGCCATGACGCTCATTCGCGACAGCTTCTGCTCCTACTGCGGCACCGCCTACGTGGCTCCGCTCCGCTATCCGCGCACGTGCGCCGGCTGCAAGACCACGGTGTGGGCCAACCCGATTCCGGTGTCGGTGGTCCTTGTGCCGGTGCGCTCGGGCGGTCGGACCGGGCTCCTGGTGGTGCGGCGTGCCATCGAGCCGGGGAAGGGCAGGCTGGCTCTGGCCGGCGGGTTTCTCGAGGAGCAGGAGACCTGGGCCGAAGGCGGCGTGCGCGAGGTTCGCGAGGAGGCCGGCACGACCGTTGATCCCGCGACGCTGACGGCGTTCTGGTTCACCTCCACCGAGCCGCGGCCGAATCGGGTGCTGCTCTTCAGCGTGGCCGCCCCCATCGACGCCGACGCGCTCGGGACGTTCACGCCGAACGACGAGACGTCGGAGCGCGGTCTGGTGTTCGGACCCGGTGGCCTTGAGGAGGTGTTCGCCTTTCCGTTGCACGCCGAGGCCGCGCGCCGCTTCTTCGCCGAGCGCGACATCACGGGAGACCAGGCTTATGCCGCGTGTCACTGAGTGACCCGTGGGCGTTGTCGGGGTCCGCCTTGCGGTTCAGGCTGGTCGGAGGAGGAGCCGAGGGGGCAACGATGGGCGCGCGTCAGGCGGGCAGGGTGGTTGTGGTGGTGGTGGCGGCGTTGCTGCTGACGGCATCGCGTTGCGGCGACGGGGATGACGGGTCGTCCGCGAAGGGAAGCGGCAACGGGGGTGCGAGCGGGGGAAGTTCGACGGGAGGCGGGAACTCGCCGTCCAAGCCGGTGAAGTCGCCCGGGAGTTCGCCGGATACGTCGCCCGGGAAGTCACCGGGGCCGGTGAATTCGCCGGACGGGTCACCGGAGGACTCGGGCGCGTTCACGGGCACGGTCGTGACGCGGTCTGTGAATCCGCCGTATATGACCGACGGCGCGTATCGCGCCACGTGCTCCGCGCTGGACATCCAGCTGACCTTTCAGGCGCAGGGCGCGTACGGCGCCACCGCCAAATGGAGGGTGCTGGTGCTGGACTACGAGCCCTCGAACACAAGGCCGGTCAAGGAAGGAAACGCCGCGCGCGGCGTGTCGGTCCGGCCGGCCGCAGGTACCTTGGACGTCGGCTCCAGGACCACGATCAACGTGAGCGGGAAGTACACGAGTGTGGTCAGTCCGAGCGACTTCTGGGTCGTCGTGGAGGCACCGGTGAAGTCCGGCAACTTCACGCCGACGCCCTTTCGGTGCGTCAGTTGAGCGTGCGGAGCGGTCCCAACGGACCGACGGGTCTGCGCAAGGAGGCCGATGGACGACCACACGGTCACCGGCCGGGTCGCGGCGGTCATCGACGCGGTCGCCGAACACAACCAGGCCGTCTCCCTCGCCGCGCTCACCCGTCTGACGGGCATCCCCAAGCCGACCGTACGCCGTATAGCCGCCGACCTGGTGGCGCGCGGGCTGCTCGACCGGTGCGAGGACGGCTACCTGCTCGGTGGCCGGCTGCTCGACTGGGGCGCACGTGCCGCCGCGCAGCACGGCCTGCGGCTGGTGGGCACCCCGCACATCCACGATCTGTTCGCGCGGTCGGGCGCGATCGCGTGGGTGTACGCGCTGACCGAGTCGGCCGTGGTCCCGGTCAGCCACGCGTTCGGCGCCCGGCATGCGGCGGTCGTCCGTTCGGTCGGGATGCCGATGTCGCGGGACAGCCCGTTCCTGCCGCAGGTGGCGTCCGGGCGGATCCTGCTCGCCCACGACCGGGAGCTGCTGGCGCGGTTGCGGGAACGGCCGCTCACGGTGCCGACACGGCACAGCGTTTCGTCGTGGGCGCGGCTCGGGCTGGAGATCGACGTCGTCCGCGACACCGGCGTCGCCGTCGAACACGAGCAGGGCGCGCTCGGATACAGCTGCCTGGCCACGGGACTGCACGGCCCGGACGGCGCGCTCATCGGCATGATCGGCGTCACCGGCCTCAGCGGCACGCTCGCCACGCACCGCCTGGCCGGCCCTCTCGTCACCGCCGCGAACGCCATCAGCAGCGCCGTCGCCACGGAGGGACGACCACCGGCAGTCCCCTGAACGGGGTCAGGCCCCCTGCGCACCCGGTGCTTCGGCGAGGATCTCCCGCAGGTACGCGTTGACGATGCGCTTCGCCTGAGCCAACAGCGCGGGGTCGCCGCCCGGCGCGGTGCGGAAGGCGAGTTGGAGCACCGCGTCGGCCGCGTGGACACCCGCGCGGGCGGCGACGGCCACCTCGGGGGTGTCCGGCAGCACCCCCTGGGCCAGCAGGATCCGGCGGACGCCGTCCGCGACGAGGTCGTTGTTGGTGTCGTCCAGGCGCAGCAGCTCCGGGGTCAGTCGGCGGCCCGCGCGGATGGCGAGGTAGCCGGGGTTGTCGCGGTAGAGCTGGACGTAGTTGTCGAAGATGATGTCGATCAGCTCGGGCCACGGGGCCTGGCCCGCGCGGGCGATGAGGTCGTCCATCGCCGTGGCGAAGGACTCCATGTGGTGGCGGGCGACGGCCGCGAGGACGGCGGGCTTGTCCTCGAAGAACTGGTAGAGCGTGCCGCTGGGGACGCCCGCCTCGGCGGCGAGGCGGCGCATGGTGAGGCCTTCCACGCCGTCCTTGCCGAGGATGTCCGTGGCGGCGGCGAAGATCGCCTCCACGCGGGCACGGCTGCGCGCCTGCTGCGGCTTCTTGCGCAGGCCGTCGACCGGGGTCGTTCCGGCGGGCGCGTTGCTCTGCGTCATTGCTCCTGGCCTCCGCCGCGATTCTAGGGCCGCCGTGTTCCCCGGGTCGGCGGCGGTTCCGTCAGCCGGACCGGCAGTTCGGTGTAGCCGCGCAGCGTGAGCCAGTCGCCGCGGGTGGCCGCCCCGCCGGCGCGCAGGCCCGGGAGGAGTTCGGACCACACCCGCAGCGCGACGGACGTCTCCCTGCGGGCCAGCGGCGCGCCGAGGCAGTAGTGCGCGCCGAAGCCGAAGCTCAGCGGCCGGGCCGCGGTGCGCGACGGCAGGAAGACGTCCGGCTCGGCGAAACGGCGGGGGTCGCGGTTCGCCGCGCCGAGCAGCAGCATCGCGTTCGCGCCGGCCGCCAGCGGTACGCCCGCGAGCTCCGTGTCGCGCACGGCCCAGCGCCCGGTGACCTGGATCGGCGAGTCGTGGCGCAGGACTTCGTCGACGTACGCGTCGGCCTCGGCCGGTGTTCCGACGGCGGCGAGTCCTTCGTCGCAGGACAGCAGCCGGGCGAGGCTGTTGCCGAGCAGTCCCGCCGTGGTCTCGAAGCCGGCGACGAACAACAGGGCCAGGTTGGTCAGCAGTTCGCGTTCGCTGAGCCGGTTCTCGTCGTGGTCGCGGACCGCCAGCAGCGCGCTGACGAGGTCGTCCGCGGGGCGGCGCCGTCGTTCGGCGACCAGCTGCGCGAAGTAGTCGAGCAGCCGCGTGGCGGCCCGGTCGGCGGCGCTCAGCTGTTCCGGGGTCAGCAGGGGGTCCATGACCTTGCCGAGGGCGGCGACCTGCGGCCGGAACCAGTCGCGGTCCTGGCGGGGCACGCCGATGAGGTCGGCGATGACGTGGATCGGCAGGGGGTAGGCGAGGTGGGCCATGGCGTCGGCGGTGCCGCCCTCCCCCGTTTCCTCGACGAGGCGTGCGGCCAGGTCGCGGGCGGTGCGTTCGACGTACGTCTCCATCACGGCCAGTCGCCGGGGCGTGAAGGCGTGCGCGACGAGCCGGCGGACCCGTTCGTGGTCGGGCGAGCGTCCCATGAGCATCGAGTCGGCGAACAGGGTGATCGAGGGAAGGCGGGCGATGTCCGGGCGGTGGAGCGCGTTGTAGGCGGCGTCGTGCACCTCCAGGTCCGGGTGGCGCAGTGCCTGTTCGAGTTCCGCGTAGCCGGTCACGATCACGAGGTCGTCCGCGACGGGCAGGACCGGGGCGTGTGCTCGGAGCGCGTGGTAGTAGGGGTAGGGGTCCGCGCGTCCTTCGGGGGTGAACAACGCGGCGAGCGCGGCCGCGGGGTCGATCGCGGCAGCGGGCACGGCCGTGGCCATCAGGGTCTCCAGGTCGGCGTCGGTCGGCGCGGCACTCATTGCAGGACCAGCCCGTCGCCGCGGTAGGTGGGCCATCGGTCGGTGTCGGTGTCGCCGGTGACGACGATGAACTCGTTGATGCGCTCGCACAGTTCGCCGGCCTTGGCGTGCCGGAAGAGCACCAGGTCGCCGATGGCGAGCGTGCGGGCGTCGGACCCCTGCAGCGGGGTCTGCGCCTCGCCCGCCGATTCGTTGACGACGAAGTGCAGGCCGGGCGGGTAGGCGATGGTCGGCAGCCGGTCGGGGCCGGGTACGCCGGAGGCGACCCAGCCGGCGCCGGCGACGGTGACGATGTCGGGCGCGGGGCGGCGGACGACCGGGCAGGCGTAGAACGCGGCCGGGCGCAGCGGCAGGTCGCGGTAGCGGCTGAACAGTCCGGGGGCGTAGATCCCGGAGCCCGCGGCGATCTCGGTGACCTGCGGGTCGGCGGCCGTGTAGGGGATGCTGCCGGTGCCGCCCCCGTTGACGAACTCGGGCTCGAAGACCTGCTTCACCGCGGCGACCGCCGCCACGCGCCGCTCCAGCAGTTCCGCGCGGGAGGCGCGCTGCATCCAGCGCACTCCGTAGGCGCGCGGCGTGTGGCCGCCGTCGTACACGCCGGCCAGCTGCGCCTCGTAGGCCATGACGCCGACCGGCGCGTACCCGGGACGCCGCTGGACGGTGGCGGCGAAGGAGCGGAACTGGTCGGGGCGGAACAGCGGTGAGCGCCGGGCACCGATGTGGAGCGGCCCGGCCTTCCAGCTGGCGTCGAGTTCGAGGCAGACGCGCAGTTCGGGCCGCCGCTCCGGCGGGATCACGGCGTCGGTGAAGTCGAGTTGTTCGGCGGAGTCGAACATCAGCGTGATGTCGGCGCACGCGGCTTCGTCGCGGGCGAGCCGCCGCAGCGCGTCCTGGTCGGTCGAGGGGTAGCCCACGACCAGGTCGCGGTATCCGCGCGCGTGCAGTTCGAGCGCTTCGGAGAGGGTGAGCGTGAGCAGGCCGCGGTAGCCGTCGGTGGCGAGCAGTTCGTCCAGGACCGCGCGGCAGCGGATCGACTTGGTGGCGACGCGGATCGGCTTGCCCTGGGCGCGGCGGGTCAGTTCGCGGGCGTTGGAGCGGACCGCGTCGAGGTCGAGCAGTCCGTACGGCGGCGCGCCCAGCGTGGCGCGTGCCTCGTGGAGGACGTTCTGCAGCACGCGGGGTCTGGCGAGGGGCGAAGGAGTCACCTGGTCTGCTCCGTGGGTCGGGGGCCCTCGGCCGGGGTGGCCTCGGGCGTGCCGGGTAGGGGGAACGGTGCGGCGGTGCGCTGGAGGACGGCGAGTCCGGCGAGCGCGAGGGCGAGCAGCAGGTACACGGCGATCGGGCCGGTCCACGCCAGCGCGACGCCGACCAGGGCGTAGAGCACCAGCACGGCGATGGTGCCGATGCGGGTGAACGCCGCGAACACGCGTCCGTAGTGCTCCAGGGGAACAAGGGCCTGGCAGCGGACTTGATAGAGCGTCAGCGTCTGGAACCCGGCGCCGATCGCGGCATAGGCCGTCGCGGCCGACGCGAAGCCGCCGCTGAGCGCGAACAGCGCCGTGCACCCGGCCAGCGCCGCGAGGCCGAGGTGCGCCGCGCGCTGCACTGCGGCGCTCGTGCCGCGGCCGAGCAGGACGCCGCCCGCCGCCAGGGAGCCGACGGCGAACGCCGCGTCCACGACGGCGAACCGCACCGAGTCCAGTCCCAGCGTTTTGTCGGCGAAGGCGGGCAGGAGCGAGTTGTACGTGCGCAGGAACGCCGAGAGCACGACGACCACGATGAAGGGGCTGCGCAGCCCCCCGGCGGCGCGCAGTTGGGCCAGCGCCGGGCGCGGGCCGGGACCGTCTGTGTCGTCCTCGGTGGCGGCAGCAGTGCCGGCGGTCCCGGCGGTCTTGGGCGCGGTCTTGGTGTCGGCTGGGGCAGTACGCACGCATGCCAGCGCGGCCGCGGACACGGCGTGGCATCCCGCGAGTGCCGCGAACGCGGTCGCCGGTGCCACGTGCGCCGCCGCCAGCCCGCCGAGCCCGACCCCGGACAGCGTGCCCAGTTGCGTCGACATGCTGATCCTGGTCGTGGCCCCGAGCAGCGCGTCGTCGGCGACCAGCGCCCGCAGCAGCGCGGTGCGCGCGGGGGTGGAGAGCTGGTCGCAGGTCCCCATCACGGCGGCGAGGACGACCAGCGCGCCGACGGACGGCCCTCGTACGGCGCTGAGGACGGCGACGGACGCCAGTGCCGCGCCTCTGACCGCGTCGGCGGCGAGGGCGACACGCCGCCGGTCGTAGCGGTCGATGACGGCACCGAGCACGCGCGTGAACAGCAGACCGGGCAGCATTTCCGCGACGAGCAGCCATACCGGGGCGGACGCGATGCCCGAGATCTGGAGGACGATCCAGGAGCACAGCACGTAGCGCGCACCCGCGACGAGGGTGATGGCCAGGTTCGCGGTGACCAGCGGACCCGGGCCGCGCGGCGTCACCGGGCGCCGGGACGCAGGGCCGCCACGGCGGCGTCGTCGGGCACCGGGATACCGGGGAAGGCGTCCGTGTCGACGTCCTTGCGGGTGCCCAGCACGTCGAGGGAGGGGCCGCCGGGCAGGCCCAGGGCCGTCCACAGGTCGGTCGCCCAGGCGGGCGCGAACGGATACAGCAGCCAGCTCATGACGGCCAGCCAGTGGTACGGCGCGTCCTCGGCCAGCCCGGACTCACCGGCCTCCAGCCACCCCATGACCTCGGCGGCGGCCGCACCCAGGTCGCAGTCCTCCAACGACAGCGCGGTCACGGTGGCGCGGACCGCCGCCCCGGCGCTGTCGGCCACACGTCCGCCGAACTCGCCGGGGCGGTCGACCGCCGTGGCCAGCGCGCGGCGCGTCAGCGGTGCCAGGCGCTCCGCGACGACGGCGCGGGAGAACTCGGCGAACGCGTCGACCCGGAAGTCGGCTTCGTGTCCGGGGCGGGTGATCAGCGCGGCGTAGAGCCGGAACAGGTCGGTCGGCAGCCCCGTGTCCAGGTACTGCTGCGCGGTGACCGCGTGGCCCCGGGTGGTGGAGAACTTCGCCCCGTCCAGCAGCATGAACTCGTTGATCAGGTGGTGCCGGTAGGGCTGCCAGTCGAGTTCGGGGTCGGTCAGGCCGGCCAGCAGCATGCAGGGCAGGACCGCGTCGAGTCCCGAGGCGAGGACGGTCGTGGTGCTCGTGTCGCGCGCGAACGGGTCGGGCAGGCCCCGGGATTCGCAGAAGAGGTCCTTGAGGATCCGGTTGGAGGCGTAGGTGCCGACCGCGTAGCTGGTGTGGACGGTGCCGGGCAGCAGTCCGGGGACGTCCTGCCACGGCACTCCCCAGCCGAGCGGGTGGGACAGCGGCACCCAGGGGCCGTTCGCCTTGAGGTAGGCGTCGACCAGCCGCAGGTGGCGGGCGGGGAAGCGGCGGGCGAGGTAGTCGGTGCCGAAGTCGGGCGACAGGTGGAGGTACACGGTGGGGACGCGCACCGGCTCGGTCGGCTCGTCGGCGGCCAGCCGGGGCCTTGTGTCGCGCAGCAGTTCGGGGCCGAACCAGAGGCCGCACGCTTCGCAGCACGTCCCGGCGGCCTCCGCGCCGCAGTCGGGGCAGGTTCCGACCGCGAACGGCCCGACCACGATCCGGCCGCCCGACGTCGAGCGCAGCATGTCGACGGTGCGGACCTCGGTCCGGCCGCGGGCGCGCAGCAGCCGCACCAACTCGTGGCTGTAGAGCGCGTATTTGTCGGCGAGGTCGGGGGCGCCGCTGTCGGCGAAGGTGTCCTGGTGCATGCCGAAGCCGTCCAGGGCGTCCACGGCGAGGGCGTGGTTCGGCGCGGAGACCGCCCGCGGCTCGACGCCCTCGAGGACGGCGCTGAGCAGCACGTAGGACTCGTGGGCGTCGGTCCCGGTGATCTGCGCGACCGACGCGCCGAGGCTTTCCAGGTGCCGGGCCAGGACGTTGCCGTGCAGGAACGGGCCGCCGAGGTGGCCGAGGTGGAGGGGGCCGTTGGGGGTGTGGTAGCCGGCGGAGATCAGGAAGGACTTCCCCGCGGGGTTGGGCAGGTCGTCGGGCAGTCGCATGGTGGCCTTCTGGTGCGTGGCGTCGGCGGGACGTCAGTGGACGGGGAGCGGGGCTTCGGCAGGGGCGTCGGCGGTGGTGGTGATCCGGACCAGGCCGGCGCGCGCGTCGGCGGCCGCGCGGGCCTGCTCGGAGGTGGCGGCGCGGACCACGACGGCGCCGCACCGGTCCATCGAACTGCGCAGTTCCGGGACCGTGTCGCCCGGCGAGCGCGCCAGGTGGGCGTGGAGCAACGCCTCTCCGGCACGGGCCTGTTCCCACCCGGACACCTCGACGACGGTGCCGGCCGGTGCGGTCAGGAAGGCGACGGCGGCGGCGCCGTCGGCGGCCAGGTCCGGGCGGAAGGCCGGATCGGCGAAGGCGTCGAACAGCGCGCCGAAGTACTGGAACCCCGGGTGGGCGGCCTCCACCAGCATGCTGATGTAGTCGCCTCCGGGACGGCAGTGCAGTTCGCCGAGCACGGGGCCGTTCTCGGTGAGCCAGAACTCGGCGTGGAACAGCCCGAAGGTCAGCCCGACGGCCCGGACCGCCCGCTCCACGGCCGTCCGCGCCGCTGCGGCCGTGTCCTCGGGCAGCGGCGCGGGGACGACGTGGCCGAGTTCGACGAACAGCGGCGGCTCGGTCGTGGTCTTCGCCGTGAGGGCGACGACGACCGGTTCCCCGTGCAGGAACAGCCCCTCGGCGCTGTATTCGGGCCCGACGACCAACTCCTCGACGAGGAAAGGCCGGTCGGCCGCGTCGAGCAGGCCGACGGCGGCCACGAGCGCGGCGCGGTCGTCGGCCCGCCGGACCGCGCGGCTGCCGGTTCCGTCGCGCGGCTTGACCACCCAGGGGCCGGCGGTGCCTTCGGTGAACGCGAGCGCGTCGTCGACGTCGCGGCACAGCCGCCATGCCGGCTGCGGCAGTCCGGCCTCCGCCAGGGCGGCCCGGCAGCGGTCTTTGTTCTGCGTGGTCTCGATCGAGGCCGGGCTGTTGTACGGCAGCCCGAGGGCCTCGGCGATCGCGGCCGTGGTCGGCTGCGCGTCGTCGCGCGCGGTGACGACCATGTCGAAGCCGGGGCCCTCATGGTGCTGCCGGGTGGCCCACTCGACGCAGTGCGCGGTGTCGGTGAAGTCCAGGACGTGCAGGGACGCGAACCGGCTCGTGACCTCGGTGGGGGCGAGGTCGACGAACATCTTCTGGTCGGTCATGTGGATCCGGCAGCCGCGCTGCTCGGCCTGGGCCAGGAAGGTACGCAGCAGGCAGCGGCCGGGGTCGCCCAGACCGATGCCGCCGATGACCAGCAGGTTGCGCGGCGCCGAGGGCGCGGCGGAGGGGTGGGCCACGGAAACTCCGGTTCGGTCAGGCGACGGGGGTGGCGGGTGACAGGTCGGCGGCGTCCGGGCGCGGGCGTTCGGCGACGGCGAGGGCCGCCTCGGCGAGCGCCGGGGCCAGTCGCACCCCGCGCCCCGCGCCGCCGTTGAGCCAGCGCAGCGAGCCGGCGGCGGGGCCGGACACGAAGGCGAGCGGGTCTTCCGGGTAGGTGTCCCAGAAGACCTGGCCGCCGACCGCCTGTTCGGCGAGGGTCGGGGCGCGGACGGCCAGCGCGGCGCGGCCCGCGGCCAGGTCGTCCGCGGTGAAGTCCGGGGCCTCGTGGGCTCCGTGCGCGAGCGGCCCCGAACGCCAGTGCGGGTGGAGGAAGCTGACGCGCAGTCCGTCCTCCCCGGGCACGAGCAGGAGGTTGTCGGCGGGGAACGCGACCAGCGGATCGTCCGGTTCGCCCTTGTACGCGGGAACGTGCAGCGACGCGACCCGCTTGACCCGCGTTCGCGGCGGGACCCAGGGCCCTTCCGCAGCGGTGATGTCCGGCGGCTCCCAGGGGCCGACGGCGAGCACCACACGGGGAGTTCGCCAGCATGCGTTGTCGGCCGCCAGCAACTCCCACTGCCCGTCGGCCTCGCGGCAGGCGGTGATGCGTGTGTCGTGCGCGACCGTGACGCCCGCGTCGGCGGGCAGCTCGGCGAGCGTGGCCGTGTCGACCTGCAGGAAGCCGTCGTCTACCGCGAACACTGCGTCGCCGGGGCGCAGTTGGACGCCGGGAGCGCTCGCGCGGAGCCGTTGCACGTCGGACGCGTCGGCGCGCCGGACGGTGCTGGTGGTCTGCTCCTTCAGCATCGGCTCGGCGTGTTCCGGTACGACGACCAGGGCCGAGCGCGGCCGTACGCAGTCGTGCAGTTCCGTGGACCGGTAGATCTCCACGGCGCGGGCGGCCAGTCCTCGGATCGCGGAGTTCTCCCCGGTCGGGGCGACCACGGCCAGGGAGCGGCCGGTGGCACCCGCTCCCGGTGCGGTCTGGTCGAGCAGCGCGACGCGCCAGTCGGGATGCGTCCGGCGGGCGTGCAGGGCGACGGCGACTCCGAGCACTCCCCCGCCGACGACGACGAGGTCGGCCGTGGCGGTCACCACCATATGGAGTAGGCCTCCAGCGTCTCCTCCGCGTCGGCGGTCACCTGGTGCGGGACCTGCGTCGGGATGTAGACGATCTGGCCGCGTTGCACGCGGAGTTCGCGTTCGCCCAGGGTCATGACGCCGGATCCCGCGGCGATCAGCCACAGTTCCTGGACCTCGTGCTGGTCGGGGAAGGACGTCTCGCCGGCGGCGACGCACCACCACGAGGCCTTGACGGGTGCGACCGACTGCCCGTCGGAGGCTTGCGGCAGCAGGTGTTCGACGGCGGACTTGCCTTCGTAGGCCTCGATCAGCAGTTCGCCGGTGAGGATGCCGCCGGTCGCGGCGTCCGGCGGTGGGGCGGTGTCGCCCAGCGGGGTGGTGATGGGGGCGGTCACGGTGGTGGTACCTGCTTTCTGCGGGACGGTCGCGCGGGGCGCCCGCGACCGGGTGCGGGTCAGTGCAGGGCGATGGTGGTGTCGGGCAGCGAGAGGTCGTAGCGCTTGCCGCCGCTGAGGCTGTTGAGGATCACCGCGCTGCGCCACGCGTTCAGCGAGAGGTTCGGGTCGGCGACACCGTGCGTCGGGCGGGCGGCGTTCTGCACGTAGATGCCGCGGTCCGGCGGCCCGTCCCATGCGAGCCGGTAGTCCGGCTGGACGTCGGGGCGGCCGTCGCGGGCGGCGATGCGGTCGGCCAGGGGCTCCAGCAGTGCGGGCATCGTGTCGGTGTATCCGGTGGCCAGGACCACCGCGTCGACCTGCACGGTCGTCGGCTCGTGGTCGGCGTCCGCGGCCGTATCGGTCAGGCGGGCGTGCAGTACGGGGCCGTCCGACGTGAGCGCGGCCAGGCGGTGGCCGGGCAGGACGCGGTGGAGCACCCGGTCGTCCGCGTCGACGAGGTAGTCGAGTTCGTACAGGCGCGCGTAGATCTGTTGGAGCAGGTCCGCGCTGACGCCGTCGCTGGACAGGACCTGTTCGCTCAGCAGTCGGCGCCGCTGATCGGCACCGAGGGCGTTGAAGTGCTGGGCGTAGCTGGGGTTGTACCACTCGTTCGCGAAGGGCGAGTCGTCGAGCGGCAGCAGACCCGACCGGCCGGTCACCCACGTCAGCCCGCTCGGCCGGTCGGGCCGCCGGATCAGGTCCAGCACCACCTCCGCCGCGCTCTGGCCGCCGCCGACGACGAGCACCCGGGCGCGGCGCAGGCGGTCGCGGTGCCGCAGGTACTCCGACGCGTGGAACACGCGTGGGCCGAGCAGCGCGCGGGCCGGCTCAGGGATGTGCGGTGCCCGTCCGACCCCGAGCACCACATTGCGCGCCGGCACGGCGCCCACCCGGGTGCGGACGAGGAAGTCCCCGTCGTCGTTCACCTCTACGGCCTCGACCTCACGGTCAAGTTCGACCTCCGGCCACTGGCTCGCGGCCCATCGGTAGTACTGCGCGAACTCCTGGCGGCTGACCCCGGACCGGTGCGCGACCAGCGCCCGGTGCAGGCGTCCGGTGTCGCGCAGGAACGCGGTGAAGGAGTAGGGGCTGGTCGGGTCGACCATCCGGACCAGGTCCTTGATCGGATCGACCTGCAGGGCCGCCCCGGCGACCATCAGTCCCGGGTGCCACTCCAGCCGGGCGTGCCGTTCCAGGACCCGGAACTCCAGGTCCTCGTGCGGTTTCGCCAGCGCGGCCAGGCTCAGGTTGGCGGGCCCGGCCCCGACGGCGACGAAATCAAGCGCTCGTTCCCCCATGGCGCGGCTCCGTCAGCCCGCGTGGCCGGAGAAGGCCTCGAGGCGCTTCCGGAGGAGGTCACGGACGTCGGGCCACCGCGCGGCGGGCACGGAGTACATGGCGGAGTCGCGCAGGGTGCCGTCGAGCCGCCGCTCGTAGCAGCGCAGGGTGCCCTCGTACTCGGCGCCGATCCCGGCGATCGCCCGCCGGGAGCGGACGTTGCGGACGTCGGTGCGGAACTGCACACGCCCGCAGCCCAGGACCTCGAAGGCGAGGCGCAGCAGGAGCAGCTTCGCCTCGGGGTTGACCACGCCGCCCCACACGTCGGGGCTGTACGCGGTGGCCCCGATCTCCAGGCGGGCGTCGTGGACGGACACGTCCTGGTACGACGACATCCCGAGCACGGTGCCCTCCGGGACGCCGAACCGGGAACTGTTCGCCAGGACGACCCAGAGCCTGCGCGCGGGGTCGGTGTTCATCAGGCGCAGGCCGCCCTCGGCCTCCGCCTCGCTGCGGGGCCGAGGCGCGCCGAAGTGCGTCCAGACCTCGTCGGCGTCGAGCGCGCGGAACAGCCCGGCGGCGTGCTCCTCGGGGACAGCGGCGACCAGTCGGACGTGCTCTCCGACAAGTTCCGAACCGGGCGGCACAGGCCAGGTCATCGGCCCCCACGGGGCCTGGTCGGGTGCGATGGTCATACGGGATTCCTTCGCTGGTCAGCGGGGCCGTTCCAGCGGCGCGAAAAACATGAACATGCGTCGCGTTCACTTTCTTAGCCGACGCGCGAAGGCACGTCAACGCCTCAGCGGTTGTTGGCCTTTGGCGCCGCGGCGCCCGCACGCGCCGCAGGAATCACCAGATGTCCGTTATGCCGCAGGCCCGGACCGTGAACGGTCCGGGCCTGCGTCGTAGCGGTGTGGCGGGAGGGTCGGTTCAGGACGTGAACCCGAGGCGGCTGAGGGCCTGGGTCAGTTCCCGCGAGGAGAAGTCGCGGCGGCTCTGGCCGGTGATGACCTCGCCGACCTGCATCACCGGAAATGTGGTTTGCCCGATGACCACTGCGGCGCCGGTGACGGGCTCAGGCTCCACGCCCTTCATCAGCCTTTCCACCTCGTTCTTGTCGAAGTCGAAGGCGACGCCGGCGATAACTACACGCATGGTGCTCCAAGGTTGCGTTGGGGTCGGGCGGAAGTCCGCCCGCTCGGGGGTGAGTTCGATGTGCGTGAGGCGAAGCGCCTGACACGCGGTCCTCGTGCGCCGATGCGGCTACGCGGCGCCGCGACGCGGTGCGACGCGAGCGCGGCCTCGCGGCTGCTGCCCTTCCGACGCGGCGGGGCGCCGTGAACGTGTGGTGCCGCCGCGTCGACGGGGTTTCGGCGCACCGCCGCGTTCCGAAGCCTCGGCAGGCGCCGGGGCGATCGTCACCGGTACGCCGGGGGGCGCCTGAGCTCCCGTGAGGCGCCGGAGTTCGGCGCCGCCGGAACGGACCTGAGTGGTTCGGGCGGTGACGCCCGCGGCGGTCATCAGGCGGTTCATGTCGCGGCGCTGGTCGGGCAGCACCAGGGTGACGACCATGCCGGAAGCCCCGGCCCGGGCCGTACGGCCGCCCCGGTGGAGGTAGTCCTTGGCGTCGGCGGGCGGGTCCACGTTCACCACGAGGTCGAGGTCGTCCACGTGGATCCCGCGTGCCGCCACATTGGTGGCCACGAGCACGCTGACGCGGCCGGACTTGAAGTGCGCGAGCGTGCGGGTCCGCTGCGGCTGGGACTTGCCGCCGTGCAACGCGGCGGCGGGCACGCCGCTCTTGAGCAGGTGCCGGGTGAGGCGGTCGACGGCGTGCTTGGTGTCCAGGAACATGATCACCCGGCCGTCGCGCGCCGCGATTTCGGTGGCTGTCGCGTGCTTGTCCGTGCCGTTCACATAGAACATGTGGTGTTCCATGGTGGTGACCGCGCCCGCCGGAGGATCCACCGAGTGAACGACCGGATCGTGCAGGTAGCCGCGGACAAGGCGGTCCACGTTGCGGTCGAGGGTCGCCGAGAACAACATGCGCTGTCCGTCCGGGCGCACCTTGTCGAGCAGTTCGGTGACCTGCGGCAGGAAGCCCATGTCGGTCATCTGGTCGGCCTCGTCGAGCACGGTGATGCCGACCTGGTCCAGCCGGCAGTCGCCGCGCGCTATCAGGTCCTTCAGCCGCCCGGGGGTGGCCACCACGACCTCCGCGCCGTCACGGAGCGCGTTGGCCTGACCGCGGAGGGAGAGGCCGCCGACGACGGTGGCCGTGCGCAGACGCAGCGCCTGGGCGTACGGGGCCAGGGCGTCGGTGACCTGCTGAGCCAGCTCGCGGGTCGGAACGAGAATCATGGCCAGGGGCCGACGGGGTTCGGCCCGGCGCCCGGCCGTTCGGGCGAGCACCGCCAGGCCGAACGCCAAGGTCTTGCCCGATCCGGTACGGCCGCGGCCGAGCACGTCACGCCCGGCCAGCGCGTTGGGCAGCGTCGCGGCCTGGATCGGAAACGGCACGGTCACCCCCTGGGCGCCGAGCGCCGCGAGCAGCGCCGGCGGCATGTCCAGATCGGCGAAAGCCGTCGCGGCGGGCAGCGGCGGGGCCGTCGGGACGGGTGCGGTGAACTCAGCCGTGCCGCGCGTACGCGGCGGCCGGCTGTTCGCCCTGCCTCGTCGGTTCACGGAGTACCTCCCTCGAAGCGGCGCGCATCGAGGGATTGCCGGGCGTATGGACGCCGCCGGGAATCACGGGCACGAGCCGGGAACGGAAAACGCAACGAGCTGGGTCCCGCGCCGGAGGCGCGGGACCCAGCTGCGCGGACGCTTCGGCCGTCAGGCAGGAACGATGTTCTCCGCCTGCGGGCCCTTCTGGCCCTGGGTCACGTCGAAGCTGACCTTCTGGCCTTCCTGCAGCTCACGGAAGCCCTGGGCGGCGATGTTCGAGTAGTGGGCGAAAACGTCGGGGCCGCCGCCGTCCTGCTCGATGAAGCCGAAGCCCTTTTCCGAGTTGAACCACTTCACGGTGCCGGTAGCCATGCCGCTCTCCTTCGGGGTGCTGCTGGGGCTCGCACTGCGCGGCCCGCTCATCGCTGTGATGATCACCCCGTCCCGAAAAATCCGGGAATACGCATATTTCTGCGGAAAAACACCGGCGGGAAATACGTTTTTGGGAACCACTACTGCAACTGATTTGAGCCTAGCACGCGCCGACCAGGCGGCCAGGGCGCCGAAGCGCGCGTCGCACGACCTCGGAATTTCGATCGGTATCACGATATGCCCGCAGGTGCGCCGCTCGGCGGAGGCGTGGTGGAAGCGTGGCGGAAGCCGCCGTTTCGGGGGTGCCCTGCCGCAACGCGACGGCGCTCATCCGTTCGAGCGGCGCCCGACCGGGACGGGCGCATCTTCCTTACGAGAAGCGGAAGTTCCGCTGCCGTGGTGCGGCGGGCGGACCTAGCCTGGGGTTCCGAGGGGGGATTGTCATGACACCAGAACAACTTGCCGCGCTGGAGCGGATCATCCAGCTGCTCTCGCGGCTCGTCGTGGACCTGAATGTGGTGGCCGAGGGGATGGCGTCACCGGGCGCGGTGCCGGAGGCGCGCGGGCGCTATGCGGAGTTGGATGCGGCGCTGACCACGCTGGTCAGCAGCGTCGAGGCGAGCACCGACGACGGTATCGAGTGCGCGGTGCTCAAGGCCGTCCGGCGCATGCTCGCCGAAGGCGTCGGATCACGGCTGACGCCGTCGAGCGGACAGGCGCCTGCCGCCCCCGCGTGGCACGCGATGGAGATGGCGTGCCGTCTGGAGGAGAAGTCGCTGCGGCGGCTCTTCGACGTGGGCGGGAAGCCGGTGCTCCCGGCGGCGGAACAGGTCGGGCCGGCGAAGGGCATGATGCACCGCACGTGCCTGGTCGCCGGGAACACCGTGCAGGTCGAGGACCGCAAGCCGGTGGAACTGTGCGAGTTCAGCATGTCTCTGCTCGCGCTGCGCGAACGCGGGGTCAAGCGCGTGTTCTTCGACAACGCGGCCACGGTGCCCGCGATCGAGCTGAAGTGGCTGTGCAACGTGGCCGCCGAGCTCTTCGACGCGAACTACCGCCAGTTCGGGCGCGTGCTCAACGCCCCGGTCGCGATCCCCGACGCCGGCAAGACGCTGTTCACGCACTTCACGTTCCATGTCTCGTGCACCCTGCGGATCCGGTGGGAGGAGTACCAGATCCGCCCCACGGCCACGTTCGGCGAGACCGTCGAGCAGCTGAAGGCACGCCTGATCCAGACCTTCAAACTGGCCGGCGTCCGCGAGGACGGCCGTGTGTGGAAGGCGGACGAGCTCGTCCAGCTGTTCAACGCGCTGACCAAGATCCCGGTCGCGGACCAGAAGGTCCTGCGGGGATGCACCGTCATCCGCAAGCCGACGCCCACGGCGGAGCAGAAGAAGGCCGCGCTCGCCCAGGCCAAGGCGACCGCGACGACCAAGGTCGGCGCGCCGGTGGAGGAACCGGAGGACGAAGGGGACGAGTCCGCGCACTACAACGTGTACTCGCACTCGATCGCCATGCTCGACGGGTGCTTCCCCAGCGAGGACTTCGGTTTCGTCGGCGTCGGCGCGGCGCTCGCCCCGTACTCTCACTGGGTCATCATCCACGAGGTCGGCCACGCCGTGGAACTGCGGGATTGGAAGCTGGAGTACGACAAACTCGGCCCCGCGGCCCTCGAGGCCGAACTGGACGACGTGCAGGCACGGAAGAAGGCCGCGAACGCCTGGCTTGCCGGCCCCGGCCAGAGTGCCCCGATCCCGGAGTACCGGACCAAGAGCCAGGAATCCATCGAACTCGGCAAGAAGGAAAGCGAGTTGCTCGGCAAGATCGGCGACTGCCACATCGCCCAGGCGAAGATGGGCTCGTCGCGGCGCGCCAACACCTCGTCGTCGGCCTGCCTCAGGCTCTTCACCACGAAGGTGAAGGCGCTGCACGTCGACCCGTTCACGCCGTACGCGTACGACAAGTGGGCCACGAAGCCCGGCGAGTTCTTCGCCGAGGCCTACACGATGTACCTCAACGAGCCGCACATCCTGGCCTACATCTCGGCCGACCTCTTCGCATGGTTCGAGGAGGGCAGGTACCGGGTCTGAGAGTTGGCAGATCAGCGTAAGCGCCTGCTGACCTCACCTCGTCGTCCGGCGCCGAGGACCCGCATGACGCCCTCGGGTGTCCAGGTGCCCTCGGCGCCTGGACACCCCGCGAGATACTCCGCGGCCCGCGCGTGGGACCACCGGTGCGCCTCGACGAGTCCGGACGCGAAGTGCCGGAGGTACGCGGCGACGGGCGCGTTCAAGGCGACCTGCGAGCTGCGCCACGGCGCCGTGAACGTCAGGACCGGGTAGCCGTCCAACCACCCCGGGCAGACCAGCGTTTCGTAGCGCCCCGGCCCCAACGCGGCCGTGCCGTCGCGGATGACGGCCCGCAGGTCGAGGTCCGCGTCCGGGGGCCGGTACATCTCCTGTGCGGCGAGATCCGAGAACTGCCCGGCCGTGACGAGGTACGCGTGTGCGGGCGTCTCGCCTTCGGCGTGCGGGTCGTAGAACCCGAGGCCGCCTGTCCAGGCCGTCGACTCCGACGCGAAGTAGAGCCGGCCTCGGAGCGTGACCGGCCGGGTCCGACTCGGCGGCGCGGCGTCCCGGCAGCCGGGGTAGGTGCGGGCGCCGTGGGGAGGGCGACCGCCGCTGAGGTAGAAGGCCAGCCGACGGGCGTCCATGTTGGAGCCGTACGAGGCGTACCAGACCCGTTTCGGGGCCGGTTCCCGGCCGCCGGTGGCGCACACACGTTCGATGCACGTCGGTCCGAGGTCATCACCGTGGGGCACGAGTCCTCCCGGGGGACGTTTCGCCTCCTTCCAGAATCGCACTCAAGTGCGCCCACCCGACCACTACCGGCCACATCATCGCCGTGTCGCTTTTCTCCAATACCGCGCCGCGCACCCGCCGGATGGTTGTGCGTGTCGGTGAGCGCGGCGGCCAAGCGGTGAGCACCGTGGGCGCGTGCGGGCCGATCCTTCCCGAACTCCGCACGGAGAGGCCGTCCATGTCCGTCACACGGGGGAACTCCGCCGAACAGGCGCGAACCTGCTTCCGGCTCCGCAAGCGCGCCGTGGCCCTGGCCGCGACGATGGTGACCGCGCTCGGTTCGCTGGCGCTGGCTCCACAGGCCGCGTCGGCCGCACCGCCGAACTACACCGGCGACCCCACGCAGTACTGGAACTCGGTCCTGTTGGAGATGTTCCGCCGCAGCACCGGCGCGACGGGCTCGCCCGGCATGCTGGCACGCTCGGCGGCGATGATGAACGCGGCGGTCTTCGACGCGGAGAGCGCGTACCAGAACACCTTCGGCGTCCTGAAGTACAAGCCCTACATCGACGCGCCCAAGTACTGGAACCTGGGCCAGGGCGCGGACGAGGAGGAGCGCGTCATCGGCCGCACGGCGTACAACATCCTGCACGACCTGTACCCCGGCCAGACCGCCTACCTGGACCAGAAGTTCCTCGACCGGTTCGGGACGCCGTCCACGCAGTACGACGTCATCGACACCCAGATCGTCGGCAAGATCGTCACCGACATGCGGCAGAACCGGGCCGGCGACGGCTACGACAACCCCGCCGTCTACACCCTCGACAACCAGCCCGGCGCGTGGCGCCCCACCGGCAACGGCTGCGCCACGGCGGCCGACGCGGTCACGCCGAACTGGGGCCTGGTCAAACCGTTCGCGATGACGTCGGGATCGCAGTTCCGCCCCAACACGCCGGCGACGTACGGCACTTACAGCGCGCTGCTGGCCAGCCCGGCGTACGCCGCCCAGGTCGACAAGGTGCGGCGCCTCGGCGGGGCGTCCTCCACCGAACGCACCAGCGCGCAGACGGCGTTGGCCTGGTTCTGGGCCAACGACCTGGGGCCGGACGCCGCTTCGGGCGCCAACGGCACGTACAAGCCGCCCGGCCAACTCCTCAAGGCAACGATGAACATCGCGGCGGCACGCGGCCTGAGCAAGTACGAGAACACGCGGCTCTTCGCCCTCGTCTCCCTCGCGATGGCCGACGCCGCGATCGGCGAGTGGGACGTGAAGTACCAGACACCGATCGACCTGTGGCGCCCGCAGTCCGCCATCGTCGACGGCGGCGTCGACACCGCCTGGCAGCCCCTGTCGGCCGACCGCGCGGGCACCCACTTCAGCCCGTGCTTCCCGGCCTGGGCCTCCGGCCACGCGGCCTTCGGCGGCGCGTGGGCGGGGATCATGAAGCTGTATTTCAAGACCGACAGCCTCACCTACACCGTCGACACGGAAGACCCCCACTCCCCCGTCCACACGATGACGTACACGAGCTTCAGCCAGGCCGCCCGCGACGACGCCGACAGCCGCATCTGGCTCGGCGTGCACTACCAGTGGGACGCCGACGACGGCCTCAAACTCGGCGACGACATCGCCAAGTACGTCTTCGCGAACAAACTCACCGCCAGCTGAGCCCTGTTGCGCCGCGCGCCGCCGCGCCGCCCCGCTGTCACCGGCGGACGGCGCGGTCGGCGCGGTGGCGCTGGGCGGCGGCGCGACGGCGAACGTCCCGCCGACGCCGGTCGTGCCCCTCGCGTACAGCCCTCCGCACGTGGTTACGGTTCCGTAAGTTACGGTACCGTAGGTTTCTGTTTCGGGGGCTCGACGACGCGCATGAGGAGCTATGGACACTGGTCTGCGTGCCGCGGAACTCCCGTGGCTGATCCAGGGCGGCATGGGAGTCGGGGTGTCCGGCTGGCGACTCGCGAGGGCCGTCGCGCGCGGCGGCCAACTCGGCGTCGTCTCGGGGACGGCGTTGGACACGCTGCTCATCCGAGGCCTGCAAAGCGGCGATCCGGGCGGGCATCTGCGGCGGGCGCTGGACGCCTTCCCCGTGCGCGAGACCGCGGAGACGATCCGCCGCCGCTACTTCGTCGAGGGCGGCATCGGCGCCACCGAGCGCTTCGCCCCGACGCCGCGACTCACCGCGGACGAAGGGTGCCCGGCACAGCTGCTGACCGTGGTCGGCAACTTCTGCGAGGTCTGGCTGGCCAAGCAGGGCCACGCCGGACCGGTCGGCGTGAACTACCTCGAGAAGATCCAACTGGCAACCATGCCAGCGATGTTCGGGGCGATGCTCGCCGGAGTGGACTACGTCCTCGTCGGCGCCGGCGTCCCGGCACAGATCCCACGGGCCGCCACGCTGCTCAGCGAACTCCGGCCGGTGGCAACGTCCGTCGACGTCGAGGGCGACGAACGTCCGGCGTTCCTGCGCTTCGACCCGGCGTCGGTGCTGCGCGGCGCGCCCGTCCCCGCCCCGCGCCGCCCCCGGGTCCTGGCCATCGTCTCCCTGCCGGTGCTCGCCGCCTACTTGTGCCGCGACCCGGAAACCAGGCCGGACGGATTCGTCGTCGAAGGCCCCCGCGCCGGCGGCCACAGCGCCCCACCTCGGGGTGCCCTGCGCCTGGACGAGCACGGCAACCCGGTCTACGGCCCGCGCGACATCGCGGACTTCGCCAAGATGACGGCCCTGGGCCTGCCCTTCTGGATCGCGGGCGGACGGTGCGGGCCCACACAGCTCGCCCAGGCCCGGGCGGTCGGCGCCGCGGGAGTTCAGGTCGGCAGCGCGTTCGCGTTGTGCCGCGAATCGGGCCTCGATCCCCGCCTGCGCGGCGAGCTGATCCACCGCGGGCTGAACCGCTCGCTGACCGTCCGCAACGACCCAGCGGCTTCCCCGACCTCGTTCCCGTTCAAGGTCGCGGACCTGCCGGGAACCTTGGCTGATCCGACAGTCCGCAACGCCCGCCACCGCGTCTGCGACCTCGGCTATCTCCGCACCGCCTACCGCAAGGAACGCGGCGACATCGGCTACCGCTGCCCCGCCGAACCGACCGCGGCCTACATCCGCAAAGGCGGCACGGCAGAACAGGCCGAGGGCCGCCAATGCCTGTGCAACGGCCTCCTCGCCGCAATCGGCCTGGGCCAACGCCGCGGCGGCGACAGGGTGGAACCCCCGATCCTCACCCTGGGCCAGAACCTCGACTTCCTCCACGAACTCGCCTCGCACGGAGGCACATACCCGGCGGACACCGTGGTGCGGTGGCTGTCCACCGGGCTCGTGGACGCCTGAACGCCCAGGGCATCACCCGGACATCGATAGATGCGGCCTCGGCCCACCCGACGCGGCGGCTACCCTCCAGGAACGCGCCACCAAGTGCTCCGAGTTCGACGGCTCGACGGCAGCTACCTGTGGCCCGGCGTGCTCGGCCACAGCGCAGACTCTTTGGACCCGGACCGGGCGTCACATCGGTAGGTCGAAGAGCGGGACGTCCATCGACGGCGGCGGTGGGACCAGCACGTTGCTGACATCCCGGAGTCCGGCGAGCCATGTTCGCGCGTCGGCTTCGGTGACCCAGTTCGCGACAAGGCCGGTTTCGTCGTTGGCGATGCGTTCGAGGGCTTCGACGGCCAGCGCGCGAAGCTCGACAGCGAACGTAGGCATGGGTTCGTGGGGGCCGTGGATCGGATCAACGGGCTGTCCGCCCGGGCATTGCGCGGCGATGAGCGCGGCCGCGGCGACGGCCTGTTCTGCTTCGATAAGCCAGCCGTCGGCCGCGATGGTACGCATGAGGACGCCCCGGACGATCGACTCGCGTTCCTCCAGCCGGGCTTCGTCCAGCGTGATGGAAAAGTCCGCGGCCGTGTCGTTGCCGAACGGCCCGGTGTCCCAAGTACCCACGTCTTCTCCTCGGATCGCCCTCGGCAGTGATCTTTGCAGGACCCGCGGACACATGGTCACTGTGCGAGTGAGCTGTGTGAAACTGCGCAGCACAATCCGTACGCGACGAGAGGTGGACAGGATGCCGCTTGAGGGCGAGTACGAGCCGAGTCCGGCGCAGTGGGTGCGCGAGCAGGTTGAGCTGTACGAGAGTTCGGGCGGCACGCAGGGGACGACGCTTTGGGACACAGGCCTGCCTGTCGTCATCCTCACGACGCGCGGCGTGAAGAGCGGCAAGATCCGCAAAGTCCCGCTGATGCGCGTGGAGCACGAGGGGCGGTACGCGGCCGTGGCTTCGAAGGGCGGCTTCCCGCGGCACCCGGTCTGGTACTTCAATGTCACGGCCGACCCGCACGTGGAGCTCCAGGACGGGGCCGTACGCCAGGGCATGACGGCCCGTGAGGTCAACGGGGACGAGAAGGCCGAGTGGTGGGAACGCGCGGTCATCGCCTATCCGCCGTACGCCGAATACCAGGAGAAGACCGACCGCGTGATCCCCGTCTTCGTGCTGGAGCCCCTGGCTGTGACGCACCCCGGTCGCTGAACGGCGAGTACGGCCGCAGGCCTCCGATGGCATGCACGATCCCTAGCCCTGGCTTTGTGGTGCGAACGTCGCCTAACGCGTCGAGCCCGTCTCCACGGACGGCCGGGGTCACTTTCCGAAGGTGCGCCGGTAGGCGGTGGGGGTGGTGTCCAGTGCGCGCCGGAAGTGCAGTCGGAGGTTGGCGGCTGTGCCTAGTCCGCAGTCACGTGCCACGCGGTCCATGGGGTAGTCGGTGGTCTCCAGTAGCTCTCGTGCCCGGCTGAGCCGGGCGTCGAGGAGCCACTGCAACGGGGTCGTGCCGGTCTCCTCGGTGAACCGGCGCATCAGGGTGCGCTGTGAGAGTCCTGCGTGCCGGGCGAGTTGGCGTAGGGTGACCTGCTCGCCGAGGCGGTGCAGAGCCCATTCGCGGGTGTCGGACAGCGACGCGTCGCCGGCTACCGGGACGGGGGCGGGCACGTACTGGGCCTGTCCGCCTTCGCGGTGCGGGGCGGCGACCAGGGTTCGGGCGATGCGGTTGGCCGCGACCGCGCCGAGGTCGCGGCGCACGATGTGCAGACACAGGTCGATGCCGCAGCACACTCCGGCCGAGGTGAGGACGTCTCCCTGGTCGACGTAGAGCACGTCGCGATCCACCGACACGGCGGGGAACTCGCGTTCGAGCTCGTCGACGTACTGCCAGTGGGTGGTGGCGCGCAGGCCGTCCAGGACACCTGCGGCTGCCAGCGCGAACGCTCCGGTGCAGATCGACACCATCCGTTTGCCCTGTTCGTGCGCCTCGGCCAGTGCGGCGAGCACGGCTTCCGGATGCCCACGGGGCGGCTCCGACCCCGGCACGATCACGGTGTCGGCGGCCCGCACCTGCTCCATGCCTCCGTCGGCGACCACCCCGAAGCCCCCGGTGGTGTGCACCTGCGCGTCGAAGGTGCACACGGTCGTCTCGTACGGGGTCTCCGGTCGAGCGGAGAAGATCTGCGCCGGAATCGCCAGATCAAGCGGCAGGACCCCGTCCAGCGCCAGGATCGCGATCCGATGAGCCGTCATGGCAATATCCTTTCGATGTCAGGCGATATTGCCTATCACGAGGTCAGTGCGGTCGTCAGCAGACTCGGGACATGACCGCATCTCCCCATGAGGCCGCCCCCAAGGGGTCGGCCGACCTGATCGCGCTGCCCGCTACACCGCTGGCGGAGGCCGTGGTGGCGCTGATCCGCCCGGTGCAGACGCCGTCGGTGTTCAACCACAGCGTCCGCAGTTACCTGTTCGCCAGGCTGGTGGCCGGCCGCCTCGGCCTGTCCGCGGGCAGCGACTACAACGACGACCTGCTGTTCTCCGCATGCGCGATGCACGACCTCGGTATCGCGACGGACGGCCCGCACCGTCAGCGATTCGAGGTCGAAGGCGCCGATCGGGCCGCCGAGTTCCTCGTCGAACGCGGGGTGCCCGCATCGGAGGCCGACCAGGTGTGGCAGGCGATCGCTTTGCACACCTCGCCGGGCATCGCGGAACGTCGCGGCACGTTGTGCGCGCTCGTCCGCGAAGGCATAGCCCTCGACTTCGGCGGCCCGACGGGAACCGGCCACGTCGAGGCGGTCACCGACGAGCAGGCCGGTGCCGTGCACGACGCGTACCCGCGGCTGGACATGATCCGTTCGCTCACCGACTCGATCGTCGCGCAAGCCGCGAAGAACCCGACGAACGCGCCCCGCTACTCGCTCCCCGGCGAACTCCTCCGTGAACGCGAGGTGTTCGGCCGGACCCGGATGGAGCACTCCGGCAGCTCGTCCCGCTGGGGCGACTGAAGACCCGCAACTCAGCGACAAGGAACAGGAAACCACCGCAAATGAGCATTCACACCGTCGCGATCCCCGAGGATTCCGAAGTCTTCGGAGTAACCGTCAGCGCCTTCGCGAACTTCGGCTACTCCGCCGCGGTCGGGTCGCACGGACATCTGTTCGTCGCCGGCACGATCGGCCGCCGAACCGACGGCACCATCCCCGACGACATCGAGGAACAGACCGAGATCGCCATCGGGCGCATCGCGGAAATCCTCCGGCTGGAAGGCCTCGATCTGTCCGCGCTCGTCGATGTGACCAGCTACCACGTCGACATCCACCGGCACCTGCCCGGCTTCTCCAAGGCCAAGGCTCGCCTGATCAGGCCTCCTTACCCGACCTGGTCACTGATCGGTGTCAGCGCACTGGCCAGCCCGGGGCTGCTCGTCGAGATCCGCGCGATCGCCGCCTACCCCGACGCGTCCTGACCGGCCGTCGCCACGACCTGGCGGCGTCAGCCGTACGACAGGTTCGAGCAGACGTCGTCGTCCGCGGCGCGGGCCTGGGCCGCGACCGCCGGGGGAACGGCGGTGGGTGGGGGTTGCGGCGGTGCCGTCGTGGTCGCGTGGGCGCTGGGGCTTTCGGCGTATCTGTTGCCCACGGTGATCCGGATGCCGACCACACGGGCAGACGCGCGCAGTTCCGCACCCGGGAGGGCCGCCGCGACTGTGTGGGCTGGGCCGACGTTGGTAGGTGCGTATTCGACGAGGGTGGCTTCCTGATCGCGGGACGCCGCGGTGCCGACAGCGGTGACGGTGAACCCGGACGAGCGCAACTGTGCCGCGGCGCGGCCCGCGAGCCCCGGTGTCGTCGTGCCGTTGAGGACGGTGACGCGGATGCCGGAGCCGTCGACGGTGGGAGTCGGCACCGGCGCGGACGAAGCGGACGGGACGGCGCTCGGCGTGCCCGGCCCGGGCCGGGCCGTGCCCCCCGCGTCCTGGTTGTCGAGGGTGCGGTCGTCGTGCAGCGCCGCCCACAGCGCGTCGGCCTCCGGGTGCACGACCGCGACCCGGTCGCCCCGGTAGCGCCACGGCACGGTCACGAAGCGGACGTCGTGCAGGTCGATGTTCTTCAGGCCGAGCCCGAAGGAGAGCAGTTTCTGGACGGACCCCAGCCCCGGGTCGACGGTCAGGGTCCTGGTCGCGGCCTGCGCGAGCGGGAGCAGCGTGGTCGGGTTGAGCCCGCGCGCCTTGACGGCCTTGAGCAGGCTCGCGACGAACGCCTGCTGGCGCTTGATGCGGCCGATGTCGGAGCCGTCCCCGATGCCGTGCCGGAGCCGCACGTAGTCGAGGGCGCGCTGCCCGGCGACGGTCTGCCTGCCCTGCGGGAACAGCGCTTTGCCGCGGGCGCCGAGGTTGGGGTTGAGGTCGCCTTGGTACACCGGCTTGGGCAGGCACACTTCGACGCCGCCGACCGCGGCGGTCATCGCGGCGAAGCCGGCGAAGTCGACGACCATCGTGTGGTCGACGCGCAGCCCGGTCAGCTTCTCGACGGTGTTCTGCGTGCACGCCGGGTTGCCCGCCGCCGTCCCGCCGACCTCGAAGGCGGAGTTGAAGACGACGCCGTCCTGCGGCGCGGTCCACGTCCCGTTCGGCTTGCGGCAGGACGGCACGTCGACCAGGGCGTCGCGCGGGATCGACACGGCCACCGCGTGCCGGTGGTCGGCGTAGACGTGCAGGAGCAGCGTGGTGTCGGAGCGGCCGATGTCGCCGTGCCCGCCGCCGAGTTCGGCGTTGGCGCCGGAGCGGGTGTCGGAGCCGATCAGCAGGAGGTTCTCACCCGCGGAGGTGTCCGGCGGCCGGTCCTGCGCGACGCCGTCGGCGTCGAAGGTATGCAGGTCGGCGTTCAGCGTCATGTAGAGCCAACCGCCCGCGGCGACGAGGACCGCGAGGACGACGGACACGACCAGCCCGATGACACGCCTGCGCCGCCGACGGCGGTCCCGGTCGCGGGCGTGCCGCAGCGCCGCCCGGTCTGTTGCGCCGGACCGGGCGGCGGCGTCCTTGTTGGACACGGATCTCCCGCGAGAAGAGTGCGCGCCTGCGGGCGGGTCAGACGTTGACGCCGAAGTCCCGGGCGATGCCGGACAGTCCGGACGCGTAACCCTGCCCGACGGCGCGGAACTTCCATTCGGCGCCGTTGCGGTACAGCTCGCCGAACAGCATCGCGGTTTCGGTGGACGCGTCCTCGGTCAGGTCGTAGCGGGCCAGTTCGGCGTTGTTCGCCTGGTTGACGATCCGGATGAACGCGTTGTGGACCTGGCCGAAGCTCTGGCCCCGCGAGTCGGCGTCGTAGATCGACACCGGGAAGACGATCTTCGCGACGTCGGCGGGCACGGTGGCGAGGCTGACCTGGATCTGCTCGTCGTCGCCGTCGCCACCGCCGGTCAGGTTGTCGCCGGAGTGCATGACCGAGCCGTCGGGGCTGCGCAGGTTGTTGAAGAACACGAAGTGCTGGTCGGACAGGACGCGGCCGGATTCGCCGATCAGCAGGGCGGAGGCGTCGAGGTCGAAGTCGGCGCCGGTGGTGGTGCGCACGTCCCAGCCCAGGCCGACGGTCACCGCGGTGAGCCCTGGCGCCGCCTTGCTCAGCGAGACGTTGCCGCCCTTGCTCAGCGATACACCCATCACACACTCCATCCCGAGAAACCGGTGCCCGCTCGCGTGCGGGCCCGGCCGTGGTCAGTTGATCCGTTGATCCGTCGTCGAGCACACGGTCTCCGGCGCCGGGACGACCGAGGTCGGCTCGATCGGGCGCGCGGCCGGGGCGTGCCGCGCGTCCGCCTCGTCGGTCTTCATGGCCCGCGCCTCGCTCTTGAGGATGCGCAGCGACCGGCCCAGGGCACGCGCCGAGTCGGGCAGCCGCTTGGGGCCGAAGAGCATGATCGCCACTATCGCGACGATCAACAGGTGCCACGGTTCGAGCCCGTTGCGCAACATGCGTTCCGCCCTTCGTTCGGCCGTGCGGGCGGAAGCCCGCTGCGGAAGACACGATGGCCGATAGTTGCAATATTGCGCAACTCTGCGAGTTCAATGAGGCCAGGTGCCTCCGCGGACGCGCGAAACCGACGCGCGAAACCGACGCGCGGAATTCCTGCCGGGGCAGACGAACCGCGCGGTGGCACGCCGACCGGGACGACCGGCGCGGCCGCCTAGACTGGCGCGGTTACGACGGCGAACGATCGGCCTCGGCCCTGGGAGGACGGCAGTGGGTGCGGACCGGACCGACGAACCGTCGGCTGAGCTGCTGGAAGCGGCCTCCGAAGCGTTCGCGCTGCTCGCCTCGCCGTCGCGCCTGCGCATCGTGTGGCTGCTGACCGAGGGCGAGAGCGACGTGACGGGCTTGGCGGAGCGGGTCGGCGGCGCGCTGCCCGCGGTCAGCCAGCAGCTGGGCAAGCTCAAGCTCGCGGGGCTGGTTCGGGCCCGCCGCGAAGGGCGGCGCATCGTCTACCGCGTCGACGACCCCGACGTCACCGCCATGGTCCGCTGGTTCGTCGGACAGCTCGCCCTGCGGGAAGGGACGCAGCCCGCCCCGGGACACACCCGTGCTCTGGGCGGCTGACCGACTCGGCGGCGCCGGAACGCACGCCCCGGCGCCTCGGGCGCCCTCGGACGTCGAAGGGCTGACCCGGTTCGAGCTCCTGCGACGGCTGGACAGCGGCCCGCGCGGCCTCACCGACGACGAGGCCGAGCTGCGGCTCGCGCGCTTCGGCGAGAACGAACTCCCCGGCACGCGCACGCCCGGCGCCCTGGCCCGGACGGCACGTGGCCTGCGCGACCCGTTCACCGGCACCCTGCTCGTCCTCGGGCTGGTGTCCATGCTGGTCGCTTCCTGGGCGACGGCCTGTGTGATCGCGTCGCTCGTCGTCGTGAGCTGCGTGCTGCGGTCGGCGGGCGAGTACCGCGCCGAGCGCGCGTCGGCCGCGCTGCGCGGACTGGTGGCCAGCACCGTCACGGTGCGCCGCCGCGTCCGCGAGGACGCCCCCGTCAAGGGGCGTGAGGTGCCGTCTCGCCACCTGGTGCCCGGGGACGTCGTCTCGCTGGGGCCCGGCGACCTCGTGCCCGCCGACATGGTGCTGCTCCAGGCCACCGGGTTCACCGTCCACCAGGGCGCGCTGACGGGTGAGTCCGCGCCGGTGGCCAAGCACGCCGTTCCCGACGAGACGGACGCGTGGGCCCGGGCGGTCGGCCCGCCGCGCTTGCCGGACCAGGCGCCGTTCGGCCAACCGCACTTGTGCTTTCAGGGCAGCAGCGTGGTCACGGGCAGCGCCACCGCGCTGGTGGTCGCGACCGGATCGGACACGTGGCCGGCCCGTGGGCGGACCGGTCGGCAGCCGACGCGCGCGGTTCCCACCGCGTTCGACCGGGCCGTGGACGGCATCGCCTGGATTCTGATCCGCTTCATGCTGCTCACCCCGCCGCTCGTCCTCATGGCGAACGCGGTCCTGCGCGGGCGCGGGGTGGAGACGCTTCCGTTCGCCGTCGCGGTGGCCGTCGGGCTCACGCCCGAGATGCTGCCGGTCATCGTGACCACCGCCTTGTCCCGCGGGGCGACCCGCCTCGCCGAGGGCGACGAGGTCATCGTGCGCAGGGCGCCGGCGCTGCACAACGCCGGCGCCATGGACGTGCTGTGCGTCGACAAGACGGGCACCCTGACCGAGGACCGGCCCACGCTGCACGAGGCGCTGGACGCGCACGGGCGACCGGACGCCGGTGTCCTGGAACTCGCGGCGCTCAACAGCTGGTGGACCGTGCACCTGGCGGAACTCCCCGTCCCCGACCCGCTGGACGAAGCCCTGCTCGAACACGACACCGGGGCCGAGGACCTCGAAGGCGTCTCGGTGCTGCCCTTCGACCCGATCCGACGCCTCGCCACCGCGGTCGTGCGCGACCCGCGGCACTGGGCCCGGCACACCGTGGTCACCAAAGGGGCCGTCGACGCGGTGTTGGGGCGGTGCACCAGCGTGCGCACGGCCGCCGACCGCGGCGCGACCGCGCACGTGCCGCACGCGCGGACCGAGCCCGACGCCGCGTCACCAGGTGTTCGACCGCTGGACGACGACGAACGCACTCGACTCGCCGCGCTGGCCGGCTCCTACGCCGCCGAGGGCCTGCGCGTCCTGGCGGTCGCCACCGCACAGCTGCGCCCAACGTCGGGCACCTACACGCACGCCCACGAACACGACCTCGCCTTCGTCGGCTTCGTGACCTTCCGCGACGCGGTCGCCGACACCGCGCACGCCGCACTCGGCGCGCTCACCGGCCAGGGCGTCGCGGTCAAGGTCCTCACCGGCGACCATCCCGGCACCGCCGCCCGGGTCTGCCGCGAGCTCGGGCTCGAACCGGGACGCATCGCCCTCGGCCCCGAGGTCGACACCCTCGACGACGCGGCGCTCGCCGACCTCGCCGCCGCCACCACGGTCTTCGCGTACTGCACTCCCCAGCACAAGGCCCGGATCGTCGACGCCCTGCGCCGGGAGGGGCACACCGTCGGCTTCCTCGGCGACGGCGTCAACGACCTGCCCGCCCTGCGGTCGGCCGACGTCGCGCTGTGCCCCCGCGGAGCCGTGGACGTCGCCCGCGAGGCGTCCGACGTCGTCCTCGCCGACAAGGACCTCACCGCCATCAGCCGCACCGTGGCCGAAGGCCGGCGCAGCAGCGCCAACATCGCCTGCTACCTGCGGATCACCATCTCGTCGAACCTCGGCAACGTCATCGCGATGCTGGCGGCCGGGGTCATACTGCCCTTCCTGCCGATGCTCCCGGTCCAGGTCCTCGTGCAGAACCTCGCCTTCGACATCGCGCAGCTCTCCCTCGCCTTCGACCGGCCCCGCGACGCCGACCTCAAGCGGCCGTTGACCCTGCGGTCGGGCCGCTTCCTGCGGTTCGTCACCGTGTTCGGCGCGCTCAACGCCGCGGCCGACCTCGCGACGTTCGGCGTGCTGCACTGGAGCACGGACAGCGAAACCGCCTTCCACGCGGGATGGTTCACCGAGAACCTGCTGACCCAGGCGGTCGTGATCGTCCTCCTCAGGTCCGGCACGCGTGCCGCGCACGGATCGGTCCCGCGCGCCGTGCAGGCGGCCCTCTGCGGCCTCGCCGCGGTCGGGCTCGCCGTGCCCGTCTCGCCGCTCGCCCCGGCGCTCGGGATGTCGCCGCTGCCGCCGGTCTACTACGGGCTGCTGGGGCTGGTGCTCGCGGCATACGCCGCGGTGCTGGCCGCCGTGCGTCCGACGCGCTAGCCGCCGACGGCAGCGGCCTTCGTCTACAGGCGCAGGACGACCAGGGCGGTGTCGTCAGTGGCACCGACGGCGGGGAGCAGGTCGAGCAGGAGGGCGTCGGCGAGCCCGTCCGGGCCCAGGGCGCGGTGCGCGGTCAGGGAAGTGACCAGACGTTGAAGGCCGGTGGTGATGTCCTCGTGGCGGCGTTCGATCAGGCCGTCGGTGTACAGGACGAGGGTGTCCCCCTCGGTGAAGGCCAGTTCGGCCTCCAGGCGGGGCTGGTGCTCGGGACGGGCGCCCAGCGGCGGGTCGGTGGCCTCGTCCAGGAAGACCACGGTGCCGTCGGTGCGCAGCAGGGCGGGAGGGGGATGCCCCGCGCTGCTGTAGGTGAGCGTTTGGGTGTTCCAGTCGATGTGGACCGATACCGCGGTGGTCGATTCGGCGCCCTCGACCGCGCGCGCGTACAGGCCCAGCACCTCGAGCCCCTGGGCGGGACCCGTCGCCACGCGGGAGGCGGCGCTCAGCGCGCTGCGCAGTTGGCCCATCACCCCGGCCGCGGCGAGCCCGTGGCCCACCACGTCGCCGACGGCGACCGCCATGCGCTCGCCGAGCTCGACCAGGTCGTACCAGTCCCCGCACACGTTCAGGGCGCCGACCGCGGGCCGGTACCGTACGGCGCTCTGGTGATGGTCGGTCAGACGCGGGGCGGGCAGCATCGCGTCCTGCAGGGTGAGGGCGACCTCGCGCTCGCGGGCGTGGGCCTGGCGCAGCCGCTCGTTGACCTCCTGCAGTTCGCGGGAGCGGGTGTACAGCTCCGCCTCCAGCACCCGGGCCCGGTCGCCTTGGGCCCGGCCGCGGGCGCGGATCAGCTCGGTGACCTCTTCCACCCGGTGCACCAGCAGGACCACGCGGCCGTCGGCGTCGAGGACCGGGGCGTTGATCGGGCTCCAGTACCGCTCGTCCCACTCCCCCGGGTGCTCCAGCGACTCGACGTCGTAGCGCTGCAGCGCCATCGTGTCACGCTCGCCCGAGGCGAGGACCCGGCGGAGCGACGCGTCCAGGTTCCGGGCACCGCTCGCGGCGGGATCGTTCGGGTTGTCCGGGAACACCTCGAAGACGTTGCGACCGATCAATGTCTCAAGCGGGCGCTGGGAGTTGGTCACGAAGTCGTCGTTCGCGTCCGCGTACACCAACTCCGGCGTCAGAAGCGCCACCATCCCCGGCAGCGCCTGGAACACAGCGCGATAGTCGATGTCCGGCCCGCTCACGCCCACGCACCACCTCCGCAGGCCCCGCGGGCCTCTTCGTGTCCACGGTAGGAGCCTGTGCGGGAGTTCCTGCGGTTTGCGCCGCCGGACGGCGTCGTTGTCACACGACTGGCCTACGTCCCGAGCGCGCTGACGCGGCCGGCCGGACAGGGCGAACCTGCCCGGCCGGCCGCCGTCGGGGGCGCGGCGCCGTCAGCCGATCGGTGGCGCGAGGTACTCCAGCGCGTAGCCGTCGCCGGACGGGGTCACGCGGGCGATGCCGGGTGAGTCGAGGTGCGCGCCGGCGACGAAGTGGTCGGGCTGGGCGAGTTGTTCGAGGAGCCTCGCCCGCGCGGCGCGGGCCTGGGACTGGTCGCCGTCGAGCTCCCAGGACACCGTCGGCTGTTCGAACTGGAGCGTGGGGACGTGGACGGTGTCGCCCCACGCGAGCAGGCGGCCCGCGCTGCTCGTGACCTCGTAGACGGTGTGACCGGGTGTGTGGCCCGGCGTCGGGATCGCGGTGGCCCAGTCGTTGATCGCGACCTGCCCCGACACGGGGACGACCCGGTCGCGGATCGGCTCGAGGCGTCCCGTGAACACCGACGTGTCGCCCGCTCCCATCCACACGCGCTCGAGTTTGGCGAAGGCCTCCGAACCGTCCGGCGCGATCAGGCCGCTCACGTGGTCCTCGTGCCTGTGGGTGACGGCCACGTCGGTGATCTCCGCGCGGTCGACTCCCGCTTCGTCGAGCGCGTCGTAGATCAGTCCCATGGTGGGGTCGTGCCAGGCGTCGGACGCGCCGGTGTCGATGAGGAGCGACCGTGTGCCGTCGGTGGCGAAGAAGGCGTTGACCGACAGCCGCAGGTTGCCGCCGACGATCGGGACGGCGGCCGGCACCTCGTCGAGCGGGCACCCGCACTCGTCGCGGAGCCGGGTGGGCGGCATGTCGATGTACCCGTCGCGCAACGCGACCACCTGCAAGTCACCGAACGCGAACGTGGCGTGGAGCCGGCCACTCGAGACCAGAAGCATGGAACCCCTCCGTCGTGTCGGGCGCGCCTCGTGCGCGTCTCCAATAGAAGATGAGATCTTCTTTAGAAGAAACCCTACACTGTCGGCAGCGAGGCATCGATCGATCGAGGAGCACGGTGGTCGGGCAAGACGGCAACGAGGCCGAACCGCAGCAAGGCGACGACCTGGCCGGGGCGTTCGGCCGCAACGTGCGGCGACGCCGCGAGGAGGCGGGCCTGACGCTGGAGCAGTTGTCCGTCCAGTCGTCGGTCAGCCGGGCGATGCTGTCCAAGGTCGAACGCGGCGAGAAGAGCCCGACGATCGGCGTCGCGTCCCGGATCGCCCACGCGCTCGACGCGTCGCTCTCGGACCTGATCGGTGCGCCGGCCGCCGCCGCGTCGGGCGTGGCCGTGGTCATGCGCAAGAAGGAACGCCCCGTCTTCCGCGACCCGGAGACCGGCTTCGAGCGGCACATGGTCTCCGCGGCCCCGGGCGCGGGAGGGGCCGAGATGGTCGTCCACCACCTCCCCGCGCAGGTCTCCCTCGGGCTGCTGCCCGCCTATCCGTCGGGCACGGAGAAGCAGGTCGTGGTGCTGGACGGCACCCTCACCGTCGCGATCGGCGGGATCAGCGAGACCTTGAACGCGGGCGACTCCTTGTTCTTCCAGGCCGACGCGGACCACGGCTTCGCCAACCGGACGAACGCGCCGTGCGAATACATCATGGTCATCACGCGCAGGGCCTGACCGGCGTACCGGCCGGATCGGCTCAGCCGGCGGCTGTTGCTCCGCGTGGGTGGGGCCCGGCGAGGCGTACGCGCAACGTCGGCCCGTCACCGAAGCCCGTCGCCACCATGGGCCGTGTCACGCACCCGACGGCGAAGGCCCCGCGATGAGCAACAGCAGTTCCGAGCCGCCCGCGACGTCGACCTGGGTCCGGGCACGCGACGTGCTGCGGCAGCCGCGCATGTGGGTGCTGTCCGCCATCTCGGGGACCGTCGTCGTCGCCTTGATGTCGATCATCTACTTCGGGTACACCGTCGATCCGCCCGGCCACCTACGAGGCCTGCCGGTCTCCGTCGTCAACCAGGACGCCGGCGGTGAGGTCGCCGGCCGGCCGGTCAACTACGGACTCCAGATCACCGACACGCTCGCCGGCACCCCGACCATCACCCGGCGGCTCGACGTCGACGTGACGTCGCTGCAGCACGCGAAGGAGCAGATGGACAAGGGCCACAGCTACGTCACCGTCCTCGTGCCGCCGGACTTCACCCGGTCCGTGCTCGCCCTCGGTGGCGGCGCGCCGCCCGCCACCCCCGGTGTGCCCGTCGTCCAACTCCTGACGAACCAGCGCGCCGGGTCGACAGGCGTCGGCCTGGCGACCGGCGTCCTGCAGCCCGCGCTGGCCCAAATCACCGACGCCATCGGCCAACAGGTCGCGGCGAGCCCGGGCCTCGCCCAGGCGAGCCCCGAGATCAAGGCGGTCGTCGCCGAGGCCGTCCAGGTGACGACCGTCCCGTACCGACCGCTGCCGTCGCACACCGGGCTCGGGTTGAGCGCCTTCTTCATCTCCCTCATCGCCACGATGTGCGGCTTCATGGGCGGCACGATCGTGCACACGAACGTCGACGTCGCCCTCGGCTACGCCACCAGCGCCATCGGGCCCCGCACGACACAGCGCAGGCCGCGCCTGATCACCCACTGGCAGATGCTGAAGACCAAGTGGCTCCTGGCGGCCGCCATCACCCCGCTGCTCTGCGCCGTGATGCTCATCGCCGCCGTGGGAATGCTCGGCATGGACGCGCCGCACCTCGGACTCCTGTGGGTGTTCCTCTCCCTCAGCGCCGTCGCGGTCGCCATCGGCACCCTGGTCCTGCTCGTCACGCTGGGCCAGGTGGGGCAGTTGGTGGCCATCCTGGTGTTCGTCTATCTCGCGCTGGCCTCGTCGGGCGGATCCGTCCCGCTCCAGGCCCTGTCCGGGTTCTTCCGCTTCGTCAGCGCCTTCGAGCCCCTGCGCCAGATCCTCGACGGCGTCCGCTCCATCCTCTACTTCGACGCCCAGGCCGACGCCGGCCTCACCCGAGGCTTCGTCATGGCCACCATCGGACTGGCCTTCTGGCTCGTCCTCGGCGCCGCAGTCACCAACCGCTGGGACCGCAAGGGCACACACCGCCTCTCACCGAAGGTCGTGGACCTGCTCAGCAAGCACGACACCGACTGACCGACGGCGGCCCGTGGCTGCGGCGCGGGGGTGGCTGCCCGGGCGCGAACGCCCGGGCCCGCGACCGGCTCAGAGCCGTTCGGTTCAGGGAGCGACCGACTCCCAGCCGGTGAACTCGCTGGGGTCGTGGCGGCCGAAGGTGCCGTGTTCGAAGATGCCGAAGCCTTCGGCTTCGAGGCCGTCGGGGCCTTCGAGGCGGGCGGTGGCGACGTGGTCCACGACGGAGTACGCGGTGCGGCGGGCGACCGCTTCGTCGGCCTGGTCGTAGGTGGCGCCTTCGAGGTACTTGTCGCCCTTCCACAGACCGTGGTTCCAGTCGGGGTCGCCGCCGTAGCCCGCGCCGACGTTGAGGGCGATGTACCCGTGGTTGTCCAGGTGCAGGCGCAGGGGGCGGCGCTTGCGGTCGGTCAGGTGGAGGGTGCCGCCGAGGGGGCGTCGGGTGCCCGAGGCGTACCGGACCTCGAACTCGGGCCAGCCGAGCTGCTCCGGCTTGCGGCCGTCGGCGAAGACCCGGACGGCCTCGTTGAGGAACCGCGTGCCGTCGGCGTCCTCCTGGGCGATGACCATGACGGCCTGGTCGCCGAGGTCGAGGGGGATCCAGTTCCACCAGAACCCGTCGGAGGCGGCGGGACGCCCGGCGGGCACGGCCTCGCCGGACGGCCGGATCCCCCACGACCGGTCGCGGGAGCCGCCCCAGCCCTCGTGGGTGAGGGTGAGCTCCTCGCCGTGCAGGGTGATCGTGCCGGTCCAACGGCCGATCTGCACGAAGCGGGACGCGTCGAGGATGGTCTTGTGCGCGGTCCGCTGGATGTGGCGCGGCTCGGCGATGGGCGCGAACGGCGACTCGAACGTGATGTCCATCGCGATGCCGTGTTCAGGGGCGTCGCACACCACGCGGAGCCTGCGCAGCGGGTCGAGCACCTCGATGCGGTACGGCCCGACCTCCTGCACGAGCCGGTCCGGCCCGAGCGCGCCGGACGTCCGGACCGCGTGCTGCTTGCCGTCCTTGCGCACGACGACGTACGCGTCGACGACCCCCAGGTTGGGGTACACGCCGAACCCGGTCGCGACCTGGACCGATCCGTCGCGCGTGTAGGCGTGGTAGATGCACCGGTCGTAGAAGTTGCGGTCGCTCGTCCCGACTTCGCTCATGAAGAGCGGAACCTGGTGGATCGGGTACTCGTCGAGCGGACTGGGCACCGGCACGTGCGGCCTCCTACGCAGATCAGACCTTGCTGCCGGGGAGTCTCGCCCCAACAGTTGACCAAATCAAGTGCTTAGCGGGAGGCGCCCACCGGGTCCGGGGTCGGCTCGGGGGTGGGGGCCGTGGGTGCGAGGCGGGAGTGGTTGCGGCTGTAGGCGACGTAGACGACCAGGGCCAGGGCCAGCCAGGCCGCGAACATCACGTAGGTCTCCAGGGGGAGGCCGTAGATCAGGTAGGCGCAGAAGGCCACCGACAGGAGGGGGACGACCGGGTAGCCCGGGACCTTGAAGGTTCGGGGCAGGCTCGGGGCGGTGCGGCGGAGGATGAGGACGCCGATCGAGACGACGGAGAAGGCGACGAGGGTGCCCATGCTGGTGAGGTCGGCCAGTTTGTCGAGGGGTACCAGGGCGGCCAGGATCGCCACGAAGACGCTGACGACGACCGTGTTGCGGACCGGGGTGCGGGTGCGCGGGCTCAGGCGGGCGAAGGTGCTCGGGAGCATGCCGTCGCGGCCCATCGCGTACAGGATGCGGGTCTGGCCGAAGAGCACGACCAGGGTGATGCTGAAGATCGATATGACGGCGCCGGCGGCGAGGACGGTCGCGGGCCAGTCGGCACCGGTGATGTTGTGGAGGATCGCGGCGAGGCCCGCTTCCTGGCCCTCGAACTCGGTCCACGGCTGCGCGCCGACGCCGACGAGGGCGACCAGCACGTACACGACGGTCACGACGGCCAGCGAGCACACGATCGCGATCGGCAGGGTGCGGCGGGGGTTGCGGACCTCTTCGCCCGCGGTGGACACGGCGTCGATGCCGATGAACGAGAAGAAGATCGTCGAGGCGGCGGTGCCGATGCCCGCGATGCCGAACGGCGCGAAGTCGCGCAGGTTGTCGGACGAGAACCCGCTCACGCCGACCACCAGGAACAGCGCGAGGACGGCGAGTTTGACGACGACCATGATGGCGTTCAGGCGCGCCGATTCGCGGGTGCCGCGCACGAGCAGCAGGCAGCACATCACGACGAGGACGACGCCGGGCAGGTTCAGCACGCCGCCGTCGGCCGGGGACGCGGAGACGGCCTGCGGCAGGTGGACGCCGAACACGCGCTCGGTGAACTCGTTCAGGTATTCGCCCCAGCTGACCGCGATCGCGGCGCCGGACACCGCGTACTCGAGCAGCAGGCACCAGCCGACCGCGTAGGCGGTGAACTCGCCGAGGGTCGCGTACGCGTACGAGTACGACGAGCCGGACACCGGCAGCGCGCCCGCCAGTTCGGCGTAGCAGAGGGCGGTGAAGGCCGCCGTGATCGCCGCGATGACGAACGAGACGATGACCGCCGGCCCGGCCTCGGGCACCGCCGAGTTGAGGGCGAAGAAGATGCCGGTGCCGATGGTCGCGCCGACGCCGACCATGGTGAGCTGGAAGGCCCCCATGGTGCGCCGCAGGCCGCCGGCCGCGTCGCCGCCGGCCGCGTCGTTGTGGGCTTGTTCCGCCGCGAAGGCTTCGATCGGCTTTCTGCGCAGGAGTTGTTCCCGGAGCGTGACGCGCGAGCTCAATGTCGGCCCTTCGGGCAGGTGGGGCAGCCGACGGCCGACCACGGTGCCCGGGGTGCGCCGTCCGGCGCTCCGAACGATGGGATGGGTGTGGGCCACCTGCCGCAGCGGCGAGGCCCGGGTGGAGACATTAGGCACCCAACGCGTCGCGTGAACCGCCTATGCGTGTCGTCATACGCTGGAATTGTTGCGTATGTGATCAGATCACAGCGATTCATTGTGTTTCTCACTCGTTGTCGATCGCTCAGAGCTCAGCGTTGTCGCTCTCGTGACCGCGTGTTGAGCTCCGCGAGCGCACGGTGGGATACCGTCGCCGTGCCACGCAGCACACACGCACAACACCCGCACCACACCCGCACCGCCCCTCACGCTCCCGAACCCCGCGAGGACTCCGCCCCATGGCCATCGACGCGCTGGACAGCGGCATCATCGCCGCGCTGATCGACGACGCGCGCGCGACGTACGCCGAGATCGGCGCGAAGGTCGGCCTGTCCGCGCCGGCCGTCAAGCGCCGCGTCGACCGGCTGTTGGAGACCGGGGTGATCACGGGGTTCTCGGCGGCCGTGGAGCCGTCCGCGCTGGGGTGGACCACCGAGGCGTTCGTCGAGCTGTACTGCCGGGGCCGCACGTCGCCGGACGACATCGCCCGCGCGCTGGCGAAGCACCCCGAGGTCGTCTCGGCGAGCACGGTGACCGGCGACGCGGACGCGGTGATCCACCTGCTCGCCTCCGACGTGCAACAGTTCGAGAAGGTCCTGGAACGGATCGGCGCCGAGCCGTTCGTGGTGCGTACGAAGAGCTCCGTGGTGCTGTCCCGCCTGGTCAGGCGCACGGGCTCGGGCGCCGGGGACTGAGCCGGACCGGGCCGGGCCGGGCCCCGCGACCGTCGGCGACCCCGTGCCACCCCGCGGCGCGAGCAATGGATCACCCGGCAAGCCTCGAAGCGCGCAACAGATCGCGCATGACGTGCAAGATCGACGGGTTGGCCGGGGCCCCGGTCCTCTTTAGGGTTCTGGGAGCCGGTGAGAACGCCCGGCGATCCCGTACGTCCCTCCGCGAGAACGTCGAGAACCCGCGCATGCCCGAAACGCACCCGTCCGCCCTGCCCATGCACACGTACGACCCGGAGCTCGCCGATCTGGTCTTCGCGTACATGCGCGACCGGCTGCAGCTGGACCCGGTGCCGCTCGACCACCCGGGAGTGAAGGACAAGCTGGACCGCACGCTCGACGGGCTGCTCGGCGCGGAGGGCAACAACCCGGCCGACGTCATGGCGCTGTACGCGGACCACCTCGCGCCCGCGGTCATCTCGTGCGACAGCCCGCGCTTCCTCTCCTTCATCCCGGCCGCGCCGACCAAGGCCGCACTGCTGTTCGACATGGTGGTGTCCTGCGCGTCGCTCCAGGGCATCTCGTGGCTGGAGGCGGCCGGCGCGGTCGCCGCCGAGAACCAGGTGCTGCGGCTGCTCGCCGACTTCGCGGGGCTGCCGGAGACCGCGGGCGGCTGCTTCGTCAGCGGCGGCTCGGCGGGCAACCTGTCCGCGCTGGTCGTGGCGCGCGACACCGGCAGCCGCCGCAGGCTCGCCGAGGGGTACGCCCCGACCGGCCCGTGGCGCATCGCGGTCAGCGACCAGGCGCACTCCTCGATCGGCAACACGCTGCGGATCATGGGCGTGGACGCGCTCGTCGTCCCGACCGCCGACCACCGCTTCACCGGCGATGCGCTGCGCGCCGCGCTGGCCGCCGACCCCGACCCGCGCTCGGTCGTCGGCGTCGTGGCCACCGCCGGGACGACCAACGCGGGCATAGTCGACGACCTCGCCGGCGTCGGCGAGGTCGCCCGCGAGTACGACCTGTGGTTCCACGTGGACGGCGCCTACGGCGGCGCGGGCCTGTTCGCGCCGAGCGTGCGCGCGAAGTACGACGGCATCGAGCTGGCGGACTCGTTCGTGGTGGACCCGCACAAGTGGCTGTTCGCGCCGTTCGACTGCGCGGCGCTGATCTACCGTCAGCCGCAGCTCGCCCGCGGGGTGCACACGCAGGACGCGTCGTACCTCGACGTCCTGCACACGGACGCCCCGGAGGAGTGGAACCCGACCGACTACGCGTACCACCTCACCCGCCGCGCCCGCGGCCTGCCGCTGTGGTTCTCCCTCGCGGTGCACGGCACGGACGCCTACCGCGACGCCATCGAGGCCGCCCTCACCCTGGCGCGCGAGACGGCGCAGCTGATCCGCGAGACCCCTCACCTCGAACTGATCCGCGACCCCGAGCTGTCCGCGGTCATTTTCCGCCGCAAGGGCTGGACGGCGCAGGACTACAACACGTGGTCCCAGCGGCTGCTGGCGGGCCAGATCGGATTCGTCACCCCCACCGGCTGGGAGGGCGAGACCGTCGCCCGGTTCGCCTTCCTGCACCCGGGCACGACGATGGACATGGTCCGCGAGATGCTCGCCACGATGGCCTGACGCCCCGTCAGCGACGCTGTCCCCGAAGGCCCCTGCGCACCGGCGCGGGGGCCTTTCGCGTACCTGGCGCCCGTCCGCAGCGGCGAAGCCTCTCCCGGAGGCCAAGGCGCCGGGCGAGACTTGAGGTAACGCACGGTTTCCGTATGGGGCCCGGGTCCGTACGATGCGGGATCATGACGGGGGTCAGCGACGGAAACAAGAACCGGGGCACCATCGTGCTGGTGGTGTCGGCAGTGGTGTTCGCGGTGGCGGTGCTGCCGAACGTGCTTGAGGACAAGGACGATCGGCGGACCCCGGCCGCCCTCGCGGGCGCGTCCGGCAATCAGCCGACGGGGCGGGCGCCGACTGGCCCCGTGCCAAAGGGCGGGCTGCCGACCGGGCTGTTCCCGACGGACTTCCCCACCGACGTCGCGACGGCGCCGCAGCGCACTTCGGCCGGGGGCGGCACGGTCGCGCCCGCTCCTCGGCCCACGGCCGCCGCGACGACCCGGAACGCCCGCGAGGAAGCGTTCGCGTCGGTCGCGAGCAACGGCACCTGCCTGAACACGTGGCAGACCGGTGTCCAGACCGGTCACGTCTGGAGCAAGGACCCGCCGCCGGCGGTGGCGTGCGGCTCGGACTCGGCGTTCGTCAGGGTCATCGGCGTCAACGTCACCAACTGTCCGGAGACCGACCCCGGCGTCGCCGCATGGCGCGCGGAGGGCTACGAACTGTGCCTGGAAAGGCAGTTCCGACAAGGGCAGTGCTTCCTCGTGAAGCGCGACGGCGGTACGCAGGACTCACCTGCGTACTCCGCCAACCTCTTCACCTGGGTCGACTGCGACGCCGCCCGGATCCCCTCGGAGTACGACTCCATCCTGGCCATCACCGGCGTGTACCGGGCACCCGCCACAGTGCAGCCAGGTGTCTGCTCCCGGGTCGCGGGAGACCGCACGCGGTACTGGTACTGGGTCAGCCGCGACACCACCCTGGTCTGCGCGACGTACCCGAACCGCTGAACTCACTTGCGGGTGCTGCCGAACACCACCGTGAGCCCGACGAACAGCGCCAGCCAGAAGAGTCCCCCCGACGCCACGTAGTACGCGCCGGTCACCGCCGCGAGCCCGCAGTACCCTGCGCAGACGCGCGACAGGACGATCTGGAACTGCGCCGGGCCATCCTTGTTGAGGCGCACGACGAGCGCGAAGGCCACCGCGGCCCACAGGGCGGCGCGCGGCTGCCCGAACGAAACCGAGTCGTACAGGTCTGACGCCTTCCGGTACCAGTCCTTCTCGGAGAGCTCCGCCGTCGTCTTGAGCATCGAGCGAAGCAGGGCGTCCTCGTACGAGCTGAGGTTCTTTGGGTGGCTGACCCTCGAACGCCAGTACTCCGAGACCATGAGCACTGCCAGCCCCAAGCCCTGAAGGAACGCGGCGAACCTGTCGCCGGCGCCCAAGCGCGGGGTGTCGGCCGTGCCGCCCGGGCTCGCTCCCGCCGCCCCGCCTGCGTGCGGTTGTTGCCGTGGCGTGTTGCCGTCCTGTGTTCCCCCGTTGGCTGCCATGTGCCGCAGCGTAGCGAGGAGTTCGGTACGACCGAGGGTGCGCCCCGCCCCCGCCGCAATTCCGGCGCCGGTGTCCGACCCGGGCGTCCTGGCGGACTGTTCTGCCGTGCGCTTGCGGACACCGCACCGAAACACACCCTTGTCGCCACCGGCATGCGTCGATATGTTAATTGAGAATCTCTCCAGCGAGCGTCCTTGAGATGTGCTCGCCACGCCTGATTCAGCGCGCGAACCACCCCTAGATCGAGGCACTTCCCGGCCTACCTGGAGGGTTGGTAAGTAAATGGAAAATCTCAGTAGAAGGCGTGCCCTGAAGCTCGGCGCCGCGCTCGGGCTCGCCGCCGTGGCACTCGACGCCCCCAAGGCCTGGTCGTGGTCGTCCTCGGGGTCGCTCGCCGGGACCGACACGGTCACCGACCCGTTCGCGGTGTGGGACCCCGTTCCGGACGAGGTGGCCGCCCGGATCCTGGCGGACGGCGCGACGGCGTCGGTCAACAGCGCGTGGAAGACGTGGGTCAACAACGGCGACCCGCTGCCGGCCGGCATGCCGGACTACCTCAAGTCCTACCTGCAGCAGGTCAACCAGCTGCCCTCGTGGGCCGATCCGGCGCTGCTCGCCGCGTCCGAGAAGCTGTACAAGCGGCTGAGCATGTACCTGTTCCTGTCGCTCAGCCTGGGCAGCGGGATCCTGAGCACCGTGATCCCGCGTGAGGCCCGCGCGGTCTACTGGTCCGCGGGCGGCGCCGACATGAAGGCCCGCGCGGCCAAGACCTTCACCTTCGGCTACGACCTGGCCGCCGCCAACACCTGGACCCCCGCAGGCCACTTCGTGGTGACCGCGAACAAGACGCGCCTGGTGCACTCCACCGTGCGGAACCTGCTGCCGACCTCGACGCACTTCCAGTCGGGCTCCGACCAGCCCAAGCCCATCAGCAACGGCGACATCCTGCGCACGTTCCACTCCACCGCGACGTTCACCCACCTGAACATGGCCAAGTGGCACATCTCCCTGTCCAACGCGGAGCAGGCGGCGGACCTGCACGCGTGGCAGGTCGCGCTGCATCTGCTCGGCGTGCAGAGGCAGTTCATCCCCGCGAGCTGGTCCGACGCGGTGGCTCAGGCGGAGCAGATGCTGTGGCCCGACCTCGGGCCCACGACCGAAGGCACCAGCCTGGCCAAGACGCTGCTCGGGTACATCGAACAGCCCACGCTGGGCCTGGACACCGGGTTCGTCAGCGAGATGGTCCGCTACCTGATCGGCGACACGTACTGCAACTGGCTCGGCCTGCCGCACGATTACTTCTCGCGGGGCGTCATCGAGGTCGGATGGCCGCTCTACGTCGCGTTCCGCGAAGGGACTTCGTGGTTCATGCCCGCGAACTACTACCTGTTCGACCAGTTCGTCCGCGGCGTCGCGATGCTCTTCCTCAACAACGGCACCTCGGCGACGCAGACCCCGGTCACGCTGCCGTCGGCGAACCGGCCCGGCGCCTGAACCGCCGGGCCCCGGGCGGCGCCCCGCGGCACGGCCGCCGATCCGCCCGCGGGGCGTCGCCCGCGCCTACACACCCAACGCGCCCACGACCAGTGCGGTGACCGCCGCCCGGTTCTCCGGGGAGTCCCGCCACCGCAGCAGGCGGCCGACCTCGACCACCACGCCGAACCCCGCGTGGATCAGGAGCCGGGCCTGGCGGGGGTCGAGCTCGGGACGGGCCGACCGCAGCTGCTGTTCCCAGACCGCGATGTGCTCGCGCTGCGCCAGGATCACGGGTTGCCGTACGTCGTCCGGCAGTCCGCGGACCTCGCCCTCGGCGACGCTGGTCAGGGCGGTGTGCTCGAAGCTGTAGGCCACGTACGTCGCCGCCAGCGTCGCCACGGCCGCGTGCGCTTCGGACACGCCGTGCAGGTTCTGGTTGACGGCCTGGGAGAGCAGGTCCGCCGCCTGCAGGCACGCCGCCACGAGGATGTCCACCTTGCCCGGGTAGGAGCGGTAGAGCGCGGAGGTGGCCAGGCCCACCGCCTCCCCGATCTGCCCGTTGGTGACGTTGGCGAACCCGTCCCGGGCGAACAGCGGGACCGCGGCCGCCAGGATCTCCGCGCGTCGGGTGCGCGGCACCGGCTGAACCGGCAGTTCGACGAGCCGCGCGCTTCCGACGGTGGCCTCGGGGTCGGTGCGGGCCGCGCACAGGGCGGACTCCAGGAGCATGTCCTCGAGCCGGCGCTGGGCGATCGACGTGTGGTGCATCGTGACCGACCCGATCACCCCCAGCGCGGCCACGGCCCGCATCTGCCGGTTCCGTTCGCCGTGTTCGACGTGTTCGACGTGTTCGCCGTGTTCGCGCTGTTCGTCGTGCGGCAGGTCCTCGCGCCGCACCGCCTCGGCCACCCGGCCGACGACCAGCCCGAACTTCGCCCACAGGAGCCGGCGGTCGTCGCGGGCCAGGTACCTCGACTCCCAGCGGTACACGCCGCCGGAGGCCCGGTGCGCCACGGTGCGCCGGGTCAGGGCGGCGAGGACGTCGGGCAGGCCGGCGTCGGCCGGGACCGCGTCGAGCGCGGCGACGAGACCGTCCGCCAGGCCGTTCGCACACTCGGCGAACAGCGTGTACTTGTTGGGGAAGTGCCGGTACAGCGCCGCGGCGGTGATGCCGACGCCTGCGGCGATCTCCTCCATGGACGCCGCGTGGTACCCGCGTTCGCTGAACACCCGGCCGGCCGCTTCGACGATGAGCTGCTTGCGGTTGCGCGGACGCGTGGCCGCAGTCGGCTCGGCGGTCACCGACAGACCCGGGCGGACGCGAGCGCGGACACGGCCATGGGGTAAGTGAATCACAACGGACCTGCCGATCCCGGACCCGCAGGTGCCACGACGGGCTGCTGCCTGAGGCCGCTCGCCGCCGCAGTAGGGCGCGGGGCTGAACCGTCCCGACCGCGCGCCTCGGGACCGATCAGGCGCCCGCGCCCGCTCTTCCGCCTGCAGTCATCAGCTCCCCGAAGTGCCCGTCTCCTCGGCCCGCTTCAGGTCCTCGACGTAGTCGGCGACCCCGGGTGTGACGTCGGTGGTTATGGGGTAGCCGCGGCACGCCGGGCGGCCGTCTTCGGCTGTTCGCTTCCGCGAGGAGGGCACAAGCACGGCACCCGCCCGTTCCCGAGGACGAGAGGCGCCATGAACGACCCGTCTCCGAGCGACCCGGAGCGCGAGAGACAGAGCGACGAGGGCTTCGAGGACCCGCTGTGGCCGTACTCCGACCACCCCGCCGAGGACCTCCGGAACACGGCCGGCGGCGGCTTGCGCCCTCATCACCGCGTGCTGCCCTTCCCCTCCGCCGTCGCACGGGTGCTGGCGGCTGTGACCGCGGTGGTCCTCCTTGCGGCAGTGCTCATGAGCGCGCTCTGGTGGGTCCTGCGCTGACGGCACTTCGCCGCCCGCTACCGCACCGCCTACGACACGACCTCCGGCAGCACCCTCAACGAACAGGCCTGAGGCACCGAGGCCGCACCGGGGCGGATCGGCGCCTATGGGTGTGCGTCTCGGCCCGGCGCCCCGCTCTCCCGAATGCGAAGCCGGTCCGCCGGGGCGGCCGGAGCCCAGCGGTGTCCGGCGTCGGCTCCTGGGCCGGGGGCCGGGGGCCGGTGCTGAGGCCCCGCCGCGGTGTCTCGGCGTCTCGGTCCTGCCTGAAGGCGGGCGGCCGGTTCGCCGGGCTCGTCGCGATGGGCCGGTCGCCGCGCTGTGCCGCCGCGGCGACCGGCCATGGTGTTCGGTCAGATCGTCTGCGGCGCGAGGCGGCGTACCGCGTCGATCAGGTCGCCGACGGACTCGACGGCCTCGACGTCTTCGTGGGACAGGGCGACATCGGCATCGAGCTCGTCGCCCAGGCGCAGTGCCAGGCCCGCGATGCCGAACTCGTCCACGCCGAAGTCGTCGGCGAACCGCGACGCGGGTGTCACCTCCGACTCGGGGATGCCCAGTTCGTCGGCGACGACGGCGATGATGCGGCTCTCGAACGCGTCCACGTTGCTTCTCCTTGTGCTGCGGTGTCGCCGGGCGGCCGCCCGGACCCGGGGCGAGTACCACCTGTGCGGGTCGCGCCACGCACGGCGTGATGGGACTGTGACGCGCTGTGTCGGTCAGGGCGGTCGTGGTCGTTCAGTTGTTCGCATGCCGGCGACTGCTCGGCGCGGAGTGACCGTCGGGGTTTCCGGGCAGAGGCATCCTGCGTATCCGCAGGCGGGGGCGTTCCGAAGGAGGGTTGCCGATGCCGCGCCGCGCCGCGCCGGACGCCGACGGCCGTTTCGACACGGTCGCCGGCGAGCTGTACGCCCTGCCGCCATCCGAGTTCACCGCGGCCCGCGACGCCCACGCCGCCCAGGCCCGCAAAGACGGCGACCGCCCCCTCGCCGAGCGGATCCGAGCGCTGCGCCGCCCGACGCTCGCCGCGTGGGCGAGCAACCTGCTCGTCCGCGCGCAGCCCGACGAGGTCGACGGTGTCCTCGAACTCGGCGAGGCGCTGCGCGCGGCGCACCGGGACCTGGACGGGGCGCGCCTGCGAGCGCTGTCCGCCCAGCAGCGCACCCTCACCACGGCACTGGCCCGCCAAGCACGCACCCTCGCCGCCGACGCCGGCCAGGCACTGAGCGACCAGGCCCTGGGCGAGGTCCGCGACACGGTGCAGGCCGCCCTCGCCGACCCCGACTCCGGCACTGCATGGGCGTCCGGACGGCTCACCCACCCTTTGGTCCCGCCCGCGTTCCCCGCCCTCGCGCCCGGGCCTCCCCCGGAGCCGGGAGCCGGAAAGCCGAAGCCGACGAAGGCGAAACCGGCGAAGGCGAAACCGGCAGCGCCGCAGACGGTCAGCGACCTCGACCGGGCACGGGCCCGCCGCGAGGCCCGTGCACAACTCGCCGAGGCGCGCCGGAAAGCCGACGCGGCGGCCGCGCGTCTCGCGGAACTCGAGCAGGCCGCCTCAGCGGCCCACGCCCAGGCCCTGGAAGCTCAGGAACGCCGGCAGCACGCCCGCGACCGACAGGCCGAGCTGCGTCGCCGGATCGCCGACGCCAAACAGGCCGAACGCGACGCCGCCGCCGAGGAACGCGACGCCCGGCACCGCGCGGAACAGGCCGAACGCCACGTGACCGAAGCGCGGCGTCACGCCGACGAGGCCACCGGGCACGTCGAGCGCCTCGCTGCAAAAGCAGACGACCCGGCAAACACGAGCCCCTCGGACCACCCCTAGACGCCCCACCGCACTGTCCCGCGACCCGTCGCGCAATCCGTATGGGTTGCCCCGACGTGGGCAGCCGCCCGGTGACCCACGACGGACTCCGAGAAAGGTCCGCCGCGCTGAAGGTCCTCGATAATGCGGATCAAGGGCGACCTGCGCCGGTTCAAGGTGTACATGGGGACCCGCGGCGCGCCCGGCGGCAGCCGCGAGGGTGCCTGACGCCGGGCCGACCGGTTTCTCCCCTGGTACCCGACGCAACCGGGCCACGCCCCCACCTGGGCACCGCTGCGGCCATCCGGCGGGCCGTGTCGTCCGCGTCCGGGGCACGTGGTCCCTCCGGCGGGCTGCGGGCGCGTGACATGCTTTTCGTATGGCGGATCACGGAGTTCCTGTGGCGCCGGACGGTCTGATGGGCGGGCGCGACCCGGTCGTGGCGATGGTCCGGGAGCTCCTGGCCGGCGTTCCCGGATCCGCGGTGTTCCTCGAACCGGAGTTCGGGCCGGGCGGCGAGGTGGCGGACTTCCGGTTCGCGGCCGCGTCCCCGGACGCTGTCGACATCGGCGGGCGCCGCGGCCCGGAGCTGGTCGGGGCGAACGTCCTGCAGACGTATCCGGGCGTGGACGCCACCGACCTGTGGCAGGGCTACCTGAGCGCGTTGGCGACCGGTGTCGCCTACGAAGGGGAACTGGAGTACGAAGAGGCGTCCCCCGGCATCCCGCACCGGTCCCGCTACAGCGTGCGCGCGGTGCCGTGCGTGCACGGACTGCTCGTCTCCTGGAACCGCCTGGACTCCGGCGAACGCGAGCAACGCCGACTGGTGCTCATGCAGCGCCTGGGCCGGCTGGGCTGGGTGGACCGGGACCTGGTCCGCGGGGAGATCGTCTGGTCCGACGAGGTGTACTCGATCTTCGGCAGGGACCCGTCCCTGGGCCCGATGCCCCTGGAGGACCTGGCCGCCAAAGCCGAGGACGAGGACGGTTCGGCGGCCGCGGACGCGGTCCGCCGTCTCCTGGAGGACGGCGAACCGCTGGACCGCACCTTCCGCATCCGCCTGGCCGACCAGCAGGTGCGCCATGTGCGGGTGGTCGCCGAAACCGAGTCGGACGTGCACGGCAGGCCGGTCCATGTCCACGGCTTCTTCCAGGACGTCTCCGCCGCCAAGCACGCCGAGCAACAACTGCTGGAGCAGCAGCAGGCCGCACTCGCCCAGCAGAGCCTGCTGGCCGCAGAACGCGACCTGGCCGCACGTCTCCAGGACACCCTGCTGCCGCTCCCCCAGCAGAAGCTGGACCTCGCCGGCCTCACCGTCGACGTCGCCTACCAGCCCGTGCACGAAGGCCTCAACCTCGGTGGCGACTGGTACAGCGCCATCGAACTGCCCGACGGCAACGCCCTGCTCGTCGTCGGCGACGTCGCAGGCCACGGACTGGACGCCGTCGCCACCATGGCCCTGCTGCGCTTCACCGCCAAGGGCATGGCCATCACGGGCACCCCGCTGCCCACCGTCCTGTCCAACCTGAACACCCTCCTGCTGCACACCTCGGAGCGGGACAGCCACACGGCCAGCATGATCATGGCCGTCTACGAGCCCTCCGCCAGCCGACTCACCTGGGTCCGCGCCGGCCACCCGCCGCCGCTGCTCGTCCGCGACGGCGACGCGCGCTTCCTGCCGACCCCGGCCGGCATCCTGCTCGGCGCGACCGCAGAGTCCCGCTACGAGGCGTCCACCCTCGACCTGCGGCCCGGCGACCACCTGCTGCTCTACACGGACGGCCTGGTCGAACGGCCGGGCGAGCCCCTGGACGCGGGCCTCGTCCGACTGGCCCGAACCGTCCTGGCCCACGCCGACGCCCCCCGGTTCCTGGACGGCCTCATACGGGATCTCGTCACCCCGGAGGCCCGCCGCGACGACATCTGCGTCCTGCACATCAGCCGCTGACCAAGCCCGGCCGCTTCCCCGTTCGCGAAGCTACGGGTGTGGCATGCGTCGCCGACATCCGGGCAGCCCCTCACTGTCGGGCGGTACGGGGGCGCTGGGCCCTTGTCGGCCTGCGGGGTCGGAGGGCGGCATGAGGCGGTCGGCCAGGTCCGTGTGGAAGGCGATTCGCTGCCTCCGTAGATCCGGCGCGCCCACGGACCCCGAAGACCTCGCGGCGGACGACGGCGAAGAGGCCGTGGCGCGGCGCAAGGGCGTCTTCCTGCACTGCGCGGCGGATTCGGCGATCCGTCAGGCCGGCGGCTGGCCCGTACCCACGGCCGACCCGTTCGACGTGATGACCGAGGCACTCGCGTTCGGCCTCGACGACATCACTTACGCCGACGCGCTGGAAGCGCTGCAGACACGCCTCGCGCAGCACGGGTACCCGCCTTTCCGTCCGCCCCTCGGCTGGACGGTGCCGGGTCTGTGAGCGGGCACCACAGGCACCACGCCGGAGCCGGCGCGCGTCGCGCCACGCGCCGACACGCCGCGACCCTTTCAGCGGTCGCCCGTCACTCGCTGCGGACGGTGAGGCGTCCCGCGTCGTCGAGTCGTGCGAGGCGGTCGTGTTCCCGGTCGGCCCACTCCCGCACCCGGTCGGGGTCGAGCGCGGTGCCGTGGCCGACGTGAAGGGCGGTCGGGTTGAGGGCGAGCATCGTGCGGAGGCTGGCGAGGTTCTGCCGGGGGTCGTCGTGGAAGGGCGGGTTGGCGGGCCGGCCGGGGATGAGGCCCATGAACGAGTTCGCGATCAGGTCGCCCGCGACGAGGTCGCCGTCGTCGGTGAGGACGGAGACCGATCCGGCGGTGTGGCCGGGGGTGGGCATGATGCGCGCCGCGAGGCCGAAGTCCTCGAGGCCGGTCTCGCCGCGGATGAGCACGTCGGGTTCGAAGGGTTCAGCCTGGGCGTGGAGCTTCGGATTGCGGTCCATGAGGCGGCCCATCGGGCCGGTGGGCAGGTACGGTTCGCGGACCCGGCCGGAGCGGTACGGCCCCAGGTCGGCGACGTGGCCCGCCACGGGCGCGCCGGTGAGCCGGTGCAGTTCGGCGGCGGAGCCGAAGTGGTCGATGTGGCCGTGCGTGATGACGATCAGCGAGACATCGGCCGGGTCGACGCCGTGCGCGGTGATCTGGTCGTGAATCCTCTTGCCGCTGCCCGGAGTTCCGGCGTCGACGACGACGGGGCGGCGGCCGAGCAGCAGGTAGGCGTTGATGTTGTGCCGGCCCATGACCGGGATCGGGACGACCTTCGTACGGGACATGGTTCTCCTCCGAGATGTGCTGGTCGACACCGCGCGTGCGGGCATGGCGGAGCTCGGCCGGTACGCGAGCGCGCCCGGTGGCCGGCGGGCGGTGTGGGTGACGAGGGGTCAGAAGCGGCGGCGGTACTCGGCCGGGGTGGTGCCCAGCCGTCGGCGGAAGACGCGGTGCAGCGTCTCCACGGAACCCAGGCCGCTGGCCGCGGCGACGTCCGGCAGGGGCCGGTCGCTCTCCTCCAACAGCCGCCGGGCGGCCTCCAGCCGGGCGGCTTCGACGTAGGCGGCCGGTGTCGCGGAGGTGCGCTGGTGGAACAGCCGGGTGAAGTGACGCCTGCTCAAGTGCGCGCGGGCGGCGAGGACTTCGAGGGAGAGGTCCTCGGCGAGGTGTTCGGCGATCCACATCCGCAGTTCGTCGATCCGGTCGTCCGAGGAGCTCTGGACGGACAGCGGCACACTGAACTGGCTCTGTCCGCCGGAGCGTTTGACGTACATGACCATCATCCGGGCGGTCGCGAGCGCGAGTTCCTGGCCGTGGTCCTCGGCGACCATGGCCAGCGCCATGTCCATCCCCGAGGTGACGCCGGCGCAGGTCCACACCTGCCCGTCCCGCACGAAGATGGGATCGGGATCGACGCGGACGCCGGGATGCTCGGCGGCCAGCCGGTCCGCGGTGAGCCAGTGGGTCGTGGCGGGCCGCCCCTCCAACAGCCCGGCGGCGGCCAGCAGGTGCGCTCCCGCGCAGATCGACCCGATCCGCCGGGCGTGGGGGGCCGCACGGCGCAGCCAGTCGACGACCTCGTGGTCGATCACCGGCTCCACGCCGCCTTCGACGAGCTCGATCGCCCCGGACACCAACAGGGTGTCGATCGGGCCGACCACGTCGTCGAAGGTCAGGTCGGCCATCAACCGGACGCCGCTGGAGGTGGTCACCGGGCCGCCGTCGGCCGTCGCGATCTGCACGAGGTATCCGGGTCGTTCGGCTCCGGCGACCCTGGAGGCGACGGAGAAGACCTCGGCGGGGCCGGTGGCGTCCAGCAGCTCGATGCCGGGGAAGGCGACGATCACGACGCGGTGCGGTTGGGGCATGCCCTGATCATTCCGCGCGATCGGTGATGGCTGCAATGACCAGGATCTGTCACATCAGGCCATGGGCGGAAGGACTTCCGGCGGTCGTCAGCGGTCGATCCGCCGGTGACAGCGGCACGGAGTTCTCCCAGGGGCGTCAGGGTGCCGGCCGGTTCCCCGCCGGGCCCTTCCCCCGTGCGGGTGGTGACTGCTTCCAGGGCGTGGCACGGGCGCCCCGCGCGGAGGCGCCGTGGCACGTTGGCCGCATGATGATGATGCTTGGCGGGGCCGGAGCAGGCCGGGAGGACGCTCGGACCACGGCGGTTCACGGGGATCGGATGGTGGCCGATCCCGGGGCGGTGGCCTCCGCCACGCCCTGGCGGTTCCGCGCGCCTGAGCAGCTGGCGCCGTACGAGGACGGCTGGCGCGAGCTGGCGGCCGCCACTCCTGGCGGGTCGTATTTCACGACTCCCGACTGGGTGCTCGCGGTCTGGGAGACGTCGGCGGTCGCGGACGCGGAAGCGGCGGTGTGGATCGACGGGGACGGACGCGTCGAGGCGGTGCTGGCGCTGGCCCGGATGCGTGCCCGCCTGCATCCGCGCGTCCCGATCCCGGTGACGCACTGGGGGCTGCTCGGGTACGGCGACGACGCCGCCGACCACGGCGTGGTGTTGACGGTCCCGCATCGGCGCGCGGATGTCGGCGCGTGGGCGCGGGGTCGCTGCCGCCGGGGCACCGTCTGGATGCCCGCCGTCGACCCGGACGCCGACCCGGTGCCGTTCCCGCGCGGCGTGCGTCCCGTCGCGCGTACCGTGTGCCCGCGTCTGGCCGTGGCGCCTGACCGCGCCGTGGGCTCTGCGGGCTTCCGGCGGCTCATGGCCCGACGGGGGCGCCAACTCACGGGCGAGGGCGTCAACTTCCGGTGGGTGGGTCCGGGCGAGGTGACGCGGGCCGACCTGGAGACCGTCCTGCGGCTGCACCGGGTGCGGCGGGACCACCTGGGCACCGCGACCGGTTTCACGCCGCGGCGGCTGGAGCTTCACGCGCGCCTGCTGGACCGGGCGGATTCGACGCGTGGACCTGCGGTGATGTTCGCCGAGGCCGACGGGGTCGCGGTCGGGGCGGTCTACGGCTTCCGCTGGCAGGACACGTTCGCCTATTACAACGGCGGCTGGGACCCGGCCTACGCGCGTCTGAGCCTGGGCACGGTGCTGCTCGACCGCACGATCGCGACCACGGTCGCGGCAGGGGTACGGACGTTCGACTTCCTGCGCGGCTCGGAGGCGTACAAGTTCGCGTCGTTCGGTGCCGAGCAGCGCTGGGACACGCAGTGGCTGCGCCCGAAGGGGCCGGTCGCCCGTACGGCGGGGGTGGCCCTGCGTCTCGGCAAGGCGCTCGGCGCGCGGTCGTCGGGAGGGCCGGCGGGGCGCCGTTGAGCCGTCGGTGTCGGCGAAGCCGTCCCGTTTCCCTCGAACGGCGGTGTGACGACAACCCGTTCGGTGCAAACGGCTGGGCCGTTCGATGGGGTCCGGTGTGCCGCCACCCGAGCGGGGTGGGTCGTGATGATTGAGTCAAATAGGACTTATAGCCCTGTGTCGAGGGAGTCGTGTTCCGATGCCTGCCAGACCGCCTCGCACGACCGCGGCCATCGTGTTCACCCGGATGCCGACCTCGCAGAACCCCATGACCAAGGGGAGGTTCCGGGAAGACCCGATGTTCACGTACTACCGCTGCATGGTGGTGGCGTTCGCGTCGGTGCGCCGTTGGAACGAGGACGTCGACCTCGCGCTGGTGTGCTCGGAGCCGCCGCCCGCGCCGTTCGACGTCGAGTTGGCGAAGCTCGGGGTCGAGGTCGTGCCGGCGCCCTTCACGCACCGTCCTCCCGCGGGCTTCGGGCGGTGGGGCGGATCGCTGTTCCTCCTCGACGCGATGGAGGCGTTGCGCGACCGGGGCGGGCTGCAGATGTTCCTCGACCCCGACATCCTGTGCGTGCGGCCGTTCGACGAGATGCTGCGGTTCCAAGGGGACACGGTGGGGGTGCAGGGCGAGCGCCTGTCGGACCTGCAGAAGCCCTCCTCCGACAAGTTCAAGGGGTACCGCGACACGTGCGCCGCGATGTACCCGGAGCTGGGCGAGACCCGGCTCGAACACGACCTGTACGGCGGGCACTTCTACGCGATCCCGGAGCACTTGATGCCGGTCGTGCTGGAACGCGCCGAACGGGCCTGGAAACTCTCGCTCGCGCGGTTCGAGCAGGGCCTGCCGGCCTTCACGACCGAAGAGCCGCTGATGAACTACGCGGTGCTCGCGGTGCCGACCACGCACATGGGGCCGCACGTGCGCAGCATCCCCACCGCGCCGTGGCGCCGGTTCCTGACCGACCCCACCGTCATCGACGGGCTCACGCTATGGCACTGCAGCCACGAGAAGGACATGGGATTCCGGCGCCTGTACCAGGCCGCGGTGGACCCGGACTCATGGTTCTGGACCGCCCCGGGGCGGGAGTTCCGTGCCAGAACGGGGGCCACGCTGTCCGCGACCCAGCAGACCCGCATGCGCGCACTCCTCAACGCGGGCGGGGACTTCGTCGAGCGGTACACGAGCGAGCGCATGCAGAACCGGCTCAAGCCGCTGTACGTCGAGATGGTGCGCGTCCACGCCAGCCTGCGCCGCCGGTAGCACCCGTCGGCCGGAGCGGATCGCCGAGCAGGCCGCGCGTGACGGCGACGGCGTACAGCGGCAGCTGCCGCCGCAACGGCCAACACAGCGCGAGTACGGGAAGCATGGCCAGCAGCCCGCACACGATCCGCGACACCGCCCCGTCGCCGAATCCGGCGCCCGCCCACCCGGCGGCGAACAGGGCTGCTCCGACGGCGGTGTGGACCGCGTACGGCTTGGCGAGGTCGCGCGGGGAGCACAGGCCGAGGCGGCGCCACCGCGCGACCTGGACCGCGTGCCCGACCCCGTGCGCGAGGGAGGCGACCACGGCGAGGAGGGCCAGGCGGTCGGGCCCGAGCACCCACAACGCGGTCGTGGCCGCGGTCGCGCCCAGGACCAGCAGCTGGACGCGGAGCAGCACCCGCAGGTGCTTGTGGGTCTCGTCGACGGCGTAGCCGATCTGACACAGCAGGACCAGCGGGGCTCCCAGCGCGAAGACCGGTACCAGCGCGGCCGCGGGTCCCCAGCCCGGACCCAGCAGGAGCTCGGTCACCGCGGGTCCGACCGCGGCGAGCACGCCGAACGACACGCACGCCGCCGCCGACGCCACCGTGAGCACGTCGGGAACGGCCCCGGCCAACGAGCGTCCCTCGGCGTTGATGCGCGCCATCGACGGCATCGTCGCGCGCCGCAGGCTCTGGGCCAGCAGGGCCAGCGGCAGGCCGACGGTCAGGACGGCGCGCGAGAACTGCCCTGCGGCGTGCGCTCCGCCGTGACGCGTCACCGCCCACAGGACGACGTCCGCGCCGACGACCTGGACCATCCCGAAGCACGCGAACGCGCCCGACACGGCGAGCATCGCCCGCGGCCGCACTGCGGTTCCTTCCGGCAGCGGGCAGCGGCGCAACCGCACCGACGCCGCCGCCAACGTGACCGCCGGCGTGATCACTTGAGCGGCGACCAGCCCGTACGGGCTCCAGCCCAGCGCGAGCAGCACACCGCCTGACGCCATGCCGAGCAACTGCGCGTACGACTCGGTCACCGCGCAGAAGCGGGCGTGGTTCAGCCGCTGCAACGCCGCGCTCGCGACCAGAGACGCCGGCTGGGTGAGGAAGAACAGGCCGAACAGCCGCACGATCGGATCGATCTCCGGCATGCCCCACAACTGCGCCAGGGGCGCGGCAAGGAGCAGCGATCCGAGGCAGCACAGGGCGCCGCCGGCGAACGCGACACGGTAGGCGGTACGGACGGTGGCCCGCGTCAGGGACTCGATGCGCAGCAGGTACGTCGCCAGGCCCGCACCCGCCACGTAGCCGGGGATCGTGAGCGCGGCGCTGGCTGCGGCGAACGCGCCGTACGCGTCGGGGTAGACCACCCGGGCGGTGAACGCGGTGTAGCACAGCTGCAGGAGGGCGCCGGCCACCGCCGAACCGTAGTTCCACGCGAGTGAGCGGACGGCGGTGCGTGCTTCGCTGGGCGCTCGTTCGCCCGGGTCCGGGCGGGTCGACGTGGTCACGCGCTACCTCGGCGGGCGTGTGTCGCCGCCGTCAGGCTCGCGGCCGTCAGGTTCGCGCGGCCGGGATCGCGTAACTCGGCGCTACGCGCCAGGTGCCGGGGATCGCCGCTCGCACCGGGCCGGTTGTGTGTCATCACGCGCACCTCGGACCCTCGTGGGCGGTCTGCCTTCGTCCTTCGGGCTCCAGGTTTTCGGAAACCCTGGCGCGCATCGGGCCGCCCGGCAGGTGACACGCGCGAATCACCCTGTCGGCCGCGGTCGGCCCGGGCCTCGGCTAGGTCGGAACCACCTGGGTGGTGAAGTAGTCGTCGGCCGGGTTGTTGGTGTTGTTGACCGCCACGAACGCGGTTGTGCCGATGTCCGGTTCCTTGATGTTGACGCTGCCGTTGCCGAAGCTGTCGGTGGTGATGGTGCCGTCGACCTGACCGCAGGTTGCGGCGCTCTGGATCAGGCGCACGTTGTATGTGGTGTTCGCTCGGGCGTTCTGCAGGACGACGTTCGCGATCAACGTTCCGCTGCTTGGCGTGTTGTAGACCACGAAACCCGTGCCGGGACCGGTTCCGGTGCCTCCGGCACTCGAGCCGTCGCAGTTGATGTTCGCCGTGGTGAGCGGGACCTTCAGTGATGCCGCTTGAGCGAATCCGGCGTTCAGCCCGAGGCCGAGCGCCGCGACCGCGCCGACCGCGACCACTCTTGCACCCCATCCGGTGCGACTGGCGTTCGACATGACTCTGCCCTCTCCCTCACCCCCCGTTTCCTTGATCACCCGCCTTTCGCACGAGCCTAGCCCCGCCGAGGAGCGGGAAACTCCACGGTTGGATCGGTTTTCGGTGCGCTCCAACGGGTCGGCTTCGGCAGTTCACATGCATCGCGCGAACTCGTTCGGGCGTTCAGGGGGCCGCGCAGACCGCGCACCGAAGAATCCATCCAGATAGATGGAAGCTCCTGCCCCACTACTCGGCCCGCATCGGCCCTGCCGTCCACGGGGAGCGGAGTTGCGCGTCGACGTCGCCCGCCTGGCGAAATCCCGCCCGGTAGGCCGGCTCCCAGGCCGCGAGGTCACCCATGTCCGAGCCGAAGGCACGCACCGAGGCCGGGTCGGGGCCGATGGTCAGCACGGCGTACGCCCCCAGCGCCGCCAACTGCCGGTTGAGCGGCTCCCGCGGAAACAGGTGCGCCATGGGCTCGACGACAACCACCACGCGGGCTCCGCCCGCGAGATCGGCGTTGGGGCCCGCGCGCAGGGCACCGTCCATGTACCGCTGACCGTCGACGGCAACGGGCGGCGCGGCTCCGGGGAAGGCGCTGCTCGCGGCCACCGCGCGCACCAACGGCACGCCGCTGTCGCGGTCCCACACCACGGGCTCACCGGTGCCGGCGTCCACGGCGGTGATGAGCAGCCGCCGCTCGGGCCACGCGTCCGCACCGATCAGGGCGGCGCGTCCGGCGACCAGTGCCTCCTCTGCCGCGAGGTCGACGCCCTCGAGCGCGAGTCGGCCGACGCGACGCCTGGCCTCGTCGGGTGCGAGGCTCTGGTCGCCGAGAACGGCGAACACCTCGGCCATCCGCCCGGGGTCCGCGTCGACCCGGTGCGCGGGATCGCGGGCCGGGGCCGCGAGCCGCCCCGGGTCCCGGCCGGTGGCGAGTAGCGCTCCGACGATCGCGCCGGCCGACGTCCCGACGAACAGGTCGGCATCACCCAGGTCCACGCCGTCGCGACGCAGTCCGGAGGCCAGGCCCGCCATCCAGGCGGTGCCGACGTGTCCCCCGGGACCCAGGACGAGTGCTCGTTCGACGGTGCGCACGATGATCTCCCTTCATTATTGAAACAGTCGTACCATAAACTCACCAACGTTGATTCGACCACGAGTTGCCGAGAGGAGATCCACCGTGGGACGGCCCGCCGATCCGGCCCGTCGCGAGCGCACACTGGCGCAGGCGACCGACTACGTACTGGCGCACGGCCTGGCCGGCCTGAGCCTGCGCCCCCTGGCCGCGGCCCTCGACACCAGCCCGCGGATGCTGCTCTACGACTTCGGCAGCAAACAGGAGTTGGTGGCCGCCGTCCTCGCCGAGGCCCGCCGCCGAGGCGCGGTGCGCATGGCCGAGCACCTTCCGCCGAGGACGGGTTCGGTGCGCGAGCGGCTGCGTGGCATCTGGACATGGATCAGCGCCGACGAACGCGCGCCGTTCGTCCGGCTGTTCTTCGAGGTACACGCCGACGGACTGGTGCACCCCGAGAACTACCCCGACCAGGGCGCGGCGATCACGGACTGGTTCGACACCCTCGGCACCACGTTCCGCGACGTGTCCAGCGGTCCCGACGACACCGTCACACCGACATTGGTCATGGCCGTCGTCCGAGGCCTGCTGTTCGACCTCACGACCACAGGCGACCGCGACCGCACCGACCGCGCACTGGACCGCTTCGCCGAACTCCTGGACCGGTGAACGGTCCTGGCAGGGCATCGCCCGAGACGGAACCACCCCGGGGGTAAGGCGCCGAACCGGCGACGCACCCGCAGACTGTGGGACCGGGTGCCGGACCGGGCTTCTAGCCGAACGGCCCCTCGGCCACGAACCGCCGCAGCTGTGCGGCAAATGCGGCGGCTTCGTCCGGTGGCCAGGATCGCAGGCTGTCCGTGATGTGGTCGGCCAGGCGTTCGCGCAACGCCGCGACGACGCGTTCGCCCTCGTCGGTGAGCGTGAGCAGGGTCGCACGCCGGTCGGTCGGGTCCGGGTCGCGCCGCACGAGCCCGGCGGCCTCGAGCGTGGACGCGCGGCGGGTGACGCCCGAGCGGTCGAGCCCCACCTCGTGCGCCAGGTCGGCGGCGCTGCGCGGACCGGTCCTGGCCAGGCCGCTCAGGACGGGGTAGGTCAGCTCGTCGACGCCCTCGCCCGCGCCGTCGGTCAGGCGCCGGTGGAGGCCCACGCGGGTGCTCCGCTTGAGCAGCAGGCCGAGCGCCTCGGCGATGTCGCGTCCCACGTCGTTCTCCATGCAGTGAGCATAGCGTGCGCCGCGCACGCATATCCGCTACAGTGCGGTTATGCGTGCGGCGCGCACGCATTTTCGACGACACGTCACCAGGAGCCCGTCATGCCTCGCACCGACACCAGGACCGGCACCACCTCCACCGACATCGTGGCCGCCCTCACCGATCTGCTCTTCACCCCCGACCTCGACCTCCACGAGGCCGCGGACCGGCACTTCGCCCCCGACTACCGCCAGCGCACCGACGGCCGCTGGGACGACCGCGACGAGTTCCTCGCACACATCGCCCACCTGCGCGCCGTCGTCGCCGACGGCGCCGTGGAGGTCCACGACGAACTCGTCGACGGTTCCCGCTACGCCGACCGGCACACCGTCCGGGTCACGAAGAAGGACGGCTCGCACGTGTGCACCGAGGTCTACCTCTTCGGCGAGTTCGCGCCCGACGGCCGCTTCCGCCGGATCGAGGAGGTCACCCTCATGCTCGAAGGCGCCGAAGCCGACCGGAACTTGGGCAGCGCCCGCTGAACCCCCGCGTCCGGGCCCAGTCCCGTCAGCGGACGGCCTGCTCCAACGGGAAGCTCGCGAACGGGGTTTCGCCGGCGAAGAACGACTCGGCGCGGAGCAGCGCCCGGTCGTCGTTCCGTATCTGCCCCGGGCGCGACCCGTTGCCGAGCAGGACGCCGCCGAAGCGCATCCGCAGGTACGCGGCCGTGTACTCCAGCGTCGTCACCATCCCGTCGGCGCGCCGTTCGTCGTAGTCCGACATCGCGGTCACGCCCCACAGCGTCCGCCCGGCCATCCGCTGCTTGAAGTCCGCGCCGGGCTCGGCCAACCAGCCCGACCAGTAGTCCAGGTAGCGCTTGGTCTGGGCGGACACCGTGTACCAGTACAGCGGCGAGACGAGCACGATGTCCGTGGCCTCGACGGTGGCTTTGAAGAGCTCCGCCTCGACCGGCCCGCCCGGCAGCCGTTCGGTCTCGTGCCGTCCGTCCTGGAAATCGGGCAGGTCGAGGGTGTTCAGGTCCACCCAGGCCTGCGGCACCCCGTCCGGCAGACGCTCGGCGGCGGCTCGCGCGAGGATCTCGCTGTTGCCGTCCGCGCGCGAGCTGCCGAGGACGAACAGGAACGATCGGTCGGCCCACACGAGGCCTTCGGGTCCGTGGATGTCAGAGGTCATGTCCCGCTCCGGTGGCAAGTGTCGTGGCAGAAAGGCCCGCGGCGTCCGCCACGAACGGCGGAATGCCCGGCCACGCCGCGACGCTATGCCTTCACACCTATGTGAAGGTCAAGCGCGGAGGGGGTCGGCGGCATGCTGATCGGCGAGTTGTCCAAGCGCACCGGCGTCAGCACCCGGCTGCTTCGCTACTACGAGGAGCAGGGCCTCCTCACCGCCGACCGCGACGCGAACGGCTACCGCTCCTACGGCGACGCCTCCGTCCTCACCGTCCGCAAGATCCGCGTCCTGCTCGGCGCGGGCCTGTCCACCGAGGTCATCCGCTTCGTGCTCCCGTGCACGCGCGGCGAGCGGGACGACCAGCCGGAGTTCTCGTGGTGCGTCGAACTGCGCGAACTCCTGGACCGGGAACTCGCGGCCATGGACGACCGCATCGACGACCTCCAACGCAGCCGCAGCGCCCTCGCGGGGCTCATCGTGCCGTCCTGAGGCCGGCCCACTCCGCCGGGACCCGGGTTCCGCCAGTCGGATGAAACGTGGCGGTTCATGCGGACACTTTGCGTTCTTTGTCGGTATGGTCATGACAGTCGATCGGTAGTCCTGACGCGGGCGTCCGGTCGTCGCGCGCCGGAGGTGTAACTGCTGCACGCCTCCCGCCCAGGGAGTAAGACCACGTTCAAGTCGTGGCCGGCGCTCGAGACAGGCCCCCATCGCGGATCGCGTGGGGGCCTTCCTCGCATGTGAATTTCTCATGGGTGCGGCGTTGCGGGTTCATGGGGGGATTCATGGGCTGCTCTCTGTGTCGACGGTCGCGTCCTTGGCAGGCTCTCCGGCATGAGGGAGGAGCCAGGCGTGGAGCAGCTTGAGATCGGGGTGTTGGGCCCGCTGGTCGTCGGTGTGGCCGGGGTCGGGGTCGTGCCGGGCGCGTTGCAGCAGCGTCGGCTGCTCGCGTTGCTGGCGGTGAACGTCGGGCGCGAGGTAGGGATGGCGGCGATCGAGGAGGAGTTGTGGTCCGGGCGTCCGCCCGCACAGCCGGCCGCCGCGGTACAGACGTACGTGAAGGAGTTGCGCCGGCGGATCGCCGCGGCGGGTCGCGCGCACGGGATCGACGCCAAGCGGGTGCTGAGCCGCGGCCACTTCGGCTATCGGCTCGGCGATGCCGGAGCCCGCACGGATGTACGGCAGTTCGAGACCGCACTGCGGGACGCCCACCGCTCCGTCGACGCGGGGGACGATGCCGGCGCCTCGCGCGAACTGGCCGCCGCCTTGTCTCTGTGGCGCGGACCGGCGTTGGAGGATGTGCGTTCCGCGGGCGCGGTGCTGGCGGAGGCACTGCGGTTGGACGAGCTGCGGATGGCCGCCGTCGAAGCGCGCATCGCGGCCGATCTGCGGCTGGGCCGACACGCGTCGGTGATCGGCGAGCTCGTGGCGTTGACCCTGCTCAACCCGTTGCAGGAGGGCCTGCACCGGCAGCTGATGCTCGCGTTCTACCGCAGCGGCCGCCCTTCTCAGGCGTTGGACGTGTACCGGCGGCTTCGCGGCACCCTCGTGGGCGAGTTGGGGATCGAGCCGTCGCCGGGGCTGCGCGCGCTGCACCGGGCGGTGTTGGACGCGGATCCGATGTTGGACGCACCGGGGCCGGTTCTGTGGGCCGCGTCCTGACCCGGCGGATGATCCGCGCCTCGGATCCGGACCCTGCGGTGTTCCGGCTGTGGTCGCTGGCGGAGTCCGTCCGGATCGGCCGGGCCCGGGACGGCGCGCTGCTGCTGGCCGGCCCGTGGGGCGTGGACCGGGTGGAGCGGCCCTCCGCGCCGGTGCGCGAGCTGCTGCGTCGGATGGCTCTCGGCCCGGTGCGTCTGGAGAACGTCGGGCTCGACGCGGCCGAGACGTCCGCGGTCTTGCCGGTGCTCGACCGGTTGTCTCATCTCGTCGTGCATACGCTGGGCGTGGACGATCTCGGCGGCCCGCTGTTGTCGGCGCTGCCCAGGGCCCCGCACGCGCCGTTCGTGCCCTCCGGGTTGCCGCCCGCGCAGGTGGTGCGGCTGCGCGGCCGGTCGGCGCTGACCGTCCGCGGTCGGGGGTTCGTCCTCGACCACGACGGTGCGGGTTGCCGGGTCGAGTTGCATCGCGCGGAGGCGGTGGTGATCGCGTCCGCGCTGGGGTGGCCGGTCGGTTCGGGCGAGGTCTCGGACCTGGTACGGATGCCGGCGGCGGTCGTCGCGCCAGTGCTGGAGTACCTCGCTGCGGCCGGTGCCTTGGTCTCCGACAACGGAACACCGCTCGGGACAACGGGATTCGAGGAGTCCGTCGCGAACCCCTGACGCGGGTTCCCGTACCGCGCCCGGGCGGCGCGGCCGGCGTTCGGACCTCACACGATCCACTCCTGCTCGCGCGCGATGCGGACGGCGTCGACGCGGTTGCGGGCGTTCAGCTTGGTCACCACAGCGGTGAGGTAGTTGCGTACGGTGCCGACGGTGAGGTTCAGCTCTTTGGCGATCTCGGCCGCTTCGTAGCCGTGCGACGCGAACCGAAGGACCTCGCTCTCACGCTCGGTGAGCGGGGACGTGACGCCTTCCCAGGCGGCCATGGCGAGTTCGGCGTCGACGACGCGCCCGCCCGCGTGCACGCGCCGGATGGCGTCGGCCAGGCGCTGTGGAGACTCGTCCTTGAGCAGGAACCCGGACACGTGCGCGGTCATCGCGCGGCGGAGTGTTCCGGGACGGCCCAGCGCGGTGAGGACGAGGGTGCGGCAGCCGGGGACGCGCTCGTGCAGCAGCGCGGCGGCACTCAGCCCGTCCAGGCCGGGCAGGTCGATGTCGAGGACGGCCACGTCGGGCCGCGCGTCGATGGCGGCGGGGAGGATCTCGTCGCCGCGGGCGAGTTCGGCGACCACCTCGAAGTCGTCCTCCAGGTCCAGGAGGGCGACCAGCGCGCCGCGGACCATGTGCATGTCCTCGGCCAGCAGAATCCTGATCACGGACGGTTCCTTCCCGGTCATCCGCCGGCCCGGCCGGCGGGGGCCTCGGCGCTCAGCACGAACGTTTCACTTGTGTCCTCGCGGGTCAGGCTGCCTCCGACGGCGCGGAGCCGCAGTTCGAGGTTGCCGAGCCCGCTTCCGCCGTGCGGCGAGGCGTCGCGATACCCGGGGCGGACCCCGTCGTTGGTCACGGTCAGGCGTACACGGACGCCTTCGCGTACCGCATCGATGCGGCAGTACGTGGCACTGCTGTGCCGCAGGATGTTGGTGACGGCCTCGCGCAGCACGGTCGCGAGGACCGTGTCGACGTCGGGGTCCAGGGGCCCGGGCCGCACATCACCCCGCACCTGCATGCCGGCGGCCGCCAGGCCGGCCCGGGCGGCGCGGATCTCGTCGGCCAGCGACAGCGTGCGATACCCGCTGGCGACCACGCGCACGTCGGCGAGCGCCTGCCGGGAGATCACGAGGATCTCGCCGACTTCGGCGGCCGCGCGGTCGGGTGCCTTGGCTATCAGCCGGTGGACGAGTTCGCCCTTGAGCGTGATCGCGGAGAGGCTGTAGCCCAGCAGGTCGTGCAGGTCGCGGGCGAAGCGCAGGCGTTCGGTGGTCACCGCCATGCGGCCGAGTTCCTCCCGGGTTTCGTGCAGCATGAGGATGACCTGCCTCAGTCTGGCGAGGCCGAACGTGACCAAGCCGGTGAGCAGCGTCGTCTGCCCCATGTAGATCACGTGGACCAGCTCGGTGCCGTCGAGGTACGGCGGAATGACGAAGCCCATTCCGACGAGGCCGTACAGCGGCCACGCCCAGCGCGCGGGCAGGAGCAGCAGGATCGATCCGGCGAGGAAGCCGGCCATGGCTCCCCAGTAGAGCCCGAAGGCGGCCAGCGGGAGGTAGGTGAGCAGTACCTGTGCGCCGAGGGTGAGCGTCTTGCGTCGGGCGGACGTGCGGGCCGCGTGCGGCGCCGAATGGAGCAGCTGTATCCCGTAGATCGCGCCCATGCAGGCCAGGACGACGGTCACCTCCGTCGCGGAGGGTCCGCCCTTGAGCATGTTCAGCGTGGTGATCAGGAAGTAGCACAGCAGTGCCGCGTGCACGACCGCGGCGGCCAGGCGGGGGCCGGGCACCGTTCCGGCGGCCGTGGCCCGTACGGCACTGTCCGTCGTGCCGGGTACACCGCCGTCGTCTGTGGCGGTTACCCCGCCGTCGGCCGCGACGTGTACGACGCCTTCGGCGGCTGCCGACGACCTCCCCTGATGGTCCGTCAAGCCTGCGTGCACAGTCTCCCTTTCCCCCTGCATTGCCTGGTCGGGAGCCTAGGCCCTCGCCGTCGGCGACGGCCTCGGCAGGACGTCACCGGCACCTCAGCAGCACCTCAGCGGCACCTCAGCGAAGCCTCGTCGGGACCCCGCCGGGACCTCGGCGGGACCTCGCCCGTGCGTCGTCGGGACCTCACCGGCCTCGGGAAGCATCACTGCCATGACTGGCACAACTGACATGCACGGCCCCGGAGTCCCCGTCGTCCGGCTCGATGCCCTGCGCAAGGTCTACGGGACCGCGAAGCGGCAGGTCGTGGCGCTTGACGGGGTGAGCATCACCCTGCCGACGGGAACGTTCACGGCCATCATGGGCCCGTCCGGTTCCGGCAAGAGCACGCTGCTGCAATGCGCGGCCGGCCTGGACCGGCCCACGTCGGGCTCGGTGCACCTGGACGGTGTGGACCTGGGCGGACTCGGCGAACGCCGGCTGACCCGGCTGCGGCGCGACCGGATCGGTTTCGTGTTCCAGGCGTTCAACCTCCTTCCGTCGCTCACGGTCCTTGACAACGTGACACTGCCCCTGCGCCTGGCCGGACGCACCGCGAAGAAGGCCGACGTCATGGCGGTCCTGGACCGGGTCGGCCTGGCGGAGCGGCACCACCACCGGCCGCACGAACTCTCCGGCGGCCAGCAGCAGCGGGTCGCCATCGCGCGCGCTCTGGTGACGCGCCCGGCCGTGGTGTTCGGCGACGAGCCGACCGGGGCGCTGGACACGCGCACCGCGCACGACGTTCTGACGCTGCTGCGCGACAGCGTGCGGCAGGCCGGGCAGACGGTGGTGATGGTCACGCACGACCCGGTGGCCGCGGCGTTCGCCGACCGTGTGGTGTTCCTGTCCGACGGACGGCAGGCCGGGGAACTGGCGGAACCGACCGCGGCGGCGGTCGCCGAACGCATGACCCGCCTCGGCGGGAGCGGAGGCGCCGGACGGGTCGACGTGATGGCGGGCGCCCACCTGTCAGCCGCCCCTGGCGCCCACTCCGACGGCCACGCGCGCGGAGGCCGGCGATGATCCGTCTGGCTTGGGCCAATCTACGCTTCCACGCGACCGGCTTCATCGCCTCGTTCATCGCGCTGTTTCTCGGTGCGGTGATCGTCATCGGCTGCGGCGGGCTGCTCGAGACCGGCATCCGCGCCGACGCGCCACCGCGGCGGCTCGCCGAGGCGCCGATCCTGGTGGCCGGCGACCAGAGCTACCGCAACACCCGGCAAGAGCTGGTCTTTCCCGAACGTGTGCGGCTCGACGCCGGACTGACCACGGCACTCGCCGCGGCACCGCGGGTCGCGGACACGGCGGCCGACGTGTCGTTCCCGGCCGTGGTCGTCCGGGACGGCGGGACGGCCGGCGCCCGCGGCGACGCGCCGCGAACCACGGTCACCGGGCACGGCTGGTCGTCCGCCCGCCTCACTCCGTACCGCGTCGTGCAGGGCGAGCGACCGGCGGCGGCCGACCAGATCGTCCTCGACGCCGACACCGCGGCACGCGCCGGGATACGCCCCGGCGATCACGTAACGCTGCTCGTCCACGGGACCGCCGCGCGCTACCGGATCTCCGGGCTGGCGAGTCCGGCCCGCCAGACAGCGGCGGTTCGGGACGCCGTGTTCTTCTCCGATGCCGAAGCCGACCGGGTCTCCGGGCTCCAGGGCCGCGTCGACGCGATCGCCGTGTTCCCCGCGGCGGGCGCCGACGTCAGGCAGGTCGTGCGCGACCTCGAGACGATGCTGCGCACCCTGGCTCCGGGCACGCCCGTGTCCGTGCTCACCGGCGACGACCGCGGACGTGCCGAGGACCCCTCGGTGCTGGCGGACAGCGCCGACCTGATCCCGCTGGCCGCGGCCTTCGGCGGTCTGGCCGCGATGGTCACGGTGTTCGTCGTCGCCGGAACTCTCGGGCTCTCGATCCGGCAGCGCCAACGCGAGATGGCGCTGCTGCGGGCCATGGGCGCGACGCCGGGCCGGGTCCGCCGGATGGTCGTCGGCGAGGCGATGATGCTGGCGCTGCCGGCGACCGCACTCGCCTGGTGGCCCGGGCCGCACTTCGGCCGGCTGGTCCTCGACCGGTTCACCGACGCGGGTGTCGTACCGGACAGCATCGCGTTCCGCTCGGGAACGGTGCCGGCGGCCGTCGGGATAGGCGTCGCGCTGCTGACCGCACTGGTCTCGGCACTTGTGGCGGGCAGCACCGCCGCACGCGCGCGGCCCGTCGAGGCGCTGGCCGAAACGGGCTTCCAGCGGCGGCGGTTCAGCCGGGTGCGCCTGGTCACCGGAGTGCTGTGCGCGGTGGGCGGCGTCTTGCTGGCGCGCGGCACGGCCGGTTCCGACGGCCCTGACGCGGCCGGCGTGGCGACACCGGCGGTCATGGTCTGGGCGGCGGCGTTCGGGTTGCTCGGGCCGCCGATGGCCCGCGGCCTCGCCGCGCTGCTGCGGAGCCCGCTGCGCCGGACCGGAGTGGCCGGCGAACTCGCGGCCGCGAACGCACAGGCCCGTCCGAGCCGGCTCGCGGCGGCGGCGCTGCCCGTCATGCTGGCCACGGGTCTCGCGCTCAGCCTCGTCTACATCCACGAGACGGAATCCGAGGGCAGCGCCGAAGTGTTCGCCGCCGGACAACGGGCGGACCTGGTCGTGTCCTCCGCCGCGGGTGGCCTGCCGGCCGGAGCGGTCGACGACGTCCGCGCCGTCCCCGGCGTGGCGGCCGCGACGGCGCAGCTCCACACCACCGGCTATCTGGCGCCCACCGGCGACGCCACGGCCCTCACGCCCGACGGCGCCGGCGAGGGCACACCGCAGCCCGTCGAAGTGCCGTTGTACGGCGTCACCCCGGTCGGCCTGGGCAGCACGACGTCCTTCCGCGCCGCGACCGGCGACCTCGGCGGCCTCAGCGGCCGCACCGTCGCGCTGTCCACCCGGCATGCCGAACACCGCGCCATCGGCGACGTCGTGCCGATGCGGCTCGGGGACGGGACGCGGGTCGACCTCACCCTCGTCGCCACGTTCGAGGCCCGTCCCGGGTACGAATCCGCCCTGGTTCCGGCGGCGTTGCTGCTCGACCACACCGACGCGGGGCTGCTCGACGCCGTGATGGTCCGGATCGCCCCTGACGCCGACCGCACCGCCGTCGCGACGTCGCTGGGTGCCGCCCTCGCGGACCGGTACCCGGGCGTCGCGGTGTCCGGTCGCGAGGCGCTCGCCGCGACGCGGGCGGCCCAGGACCGGACACAGACGACCATGGCGAACCTGGTGCTCGCCGTCGTCGTCGGCTACGCCGCGATCTCCCTTGCCAACACCCAGATCCTCAGCGTCGCGGAACGCCGCCGCGAACTGGCGCTGCTGCGCCTGGTCGGCGCCTCGCGGAGGCAGGTACTCCGCAGCGCGGCGGCGGAGGCGTCCTTGGTGGCGGTCACCGGGATCCTGCTCGGCGGGGCGGTGGCGGCACTGACGTTGGTTCCGGTCGGATTGAGCGTCCTCGACTCCCCCGTGCCGGGTGGTTCCGTCTGGCCGTTGGCGACCACCCTGGTCGTCGCGGCACTGCTCACCACAGTGACCACGCTGCTTGCGACGGCGGCAGTGCTACGTCGCCCGCCGATGGCCACCGCGGCACACGGCTGACCCGGCGGACCGGTCACGGCCCGTGTCCCCGCAGGGCGTTGCGAGGGGCACGGGCCGTGGGTCGGGTCCACCCGAGGCCCGCGGAGTCGGACGACCGACGGACTGGACCGGGGTTCCGGAGGCCGTCGGTGCGGCGCGGCGGGTGGCGGCCTGGAACGTCACCTGCGCGGCGGTCGCGGAGGCGAATTCACGATGTGGCGTGCGGGAGTAACCCGGAGTCAGCCGACCGGGCTTGCCGCGTACGCCGTGGCCGAGGCGGTGTCCCCTGACCGTTGATGGGTCTGCCCTCGCCGAGGGAGGTTCCACGCCCAGGGCATCGCCGATAACGGCGCCTCGTCGGTCGTGCGCACTAAGGTGCTCCCGCAAAGCTTGATCAGCACAGGGAGTTCGGATGGGCGTGCCCGCGCAGTGGCTGGGGATCGTCGTCGCGTGCCGGATGGCGCCGCGGGAGGTGGCGGCGATGTTCGGGTCTCGCCTGCCTGCGGAGGCGGCCTCGGCGCTGGAGACGCATGAGCCGTCCCCGCCGGTCATGTTGATCGAGGCTGCGCTCGCGTCGCACGATCGGGACCTGCTCGCGGCGCTCGCCCGGAATCGGGGGCTGAGCACCGAGCTCGTCGAACGATTGGCGCAGCTCGGCGACCCCGTTGTCGGGGCCGAGCTGTACGACACGATGCAGCATCCCGCGTGGGTGCGGGAGGCGGTGTGGGCGGCCGTCGACCCGCAGGACCCCGCGTGGCGGGACGGCCTGGCCGCCGAGCTGCTGGGTGATCGTCGGCACTGGCGGCTGACCGCCGCGCTGCGGGCGCCCTTCGCCGACCTGGTCGGGCATGCGGCCGGGCAGCTCCACCGCCGCATGCCGCCGTGGGCCGTGGTCGACGCCGCGCTGCGGATCCTCGACCTGGGCGATGCCAAGGGTGTCGCCGAACTCGCCGACGTGATCGATGCGGCCGAGGAACCGGCGGCCCACCCCGGCCTGGCCGACGTCCTCCGCGAGGCGTCCGGCCACGCCGATCCCCACGCGGCCCTGACCCGGGCCCGCGACGCACTGAGCGGCCGGACCCGTCCGAACCCCGAGCTCGACGCGTGGCTGCTGGACCTGCGGTTCGGCGGCCGGACCGAGCCGCCGTCTGGCGGCGTGGACTGGGACGTGGTGACAGAGGAGGAAGCCCGGTTCCCGTTCGAGACGCATGCGTCCGTCGAGCTGACACGGCAGCCGGGGTGCCCGCGGCCGATGCTGTTCAAGGCGATGCGGGCCGCGCTCGGGTTGGTGTTCGCCGCACGCCTCGGCCGACTCCCGCTGGACGCGGCGCTCGCTCCGCACGCCCCACACGGCCCCCACCTGACCGACTTGGTGACACGCGGGCTCACAAAGGGCTGGTTCGACCCGAACGACGTCCTCGACCGGGTCGGTGAAGCCGGCGCCGTGCTCGACGCCGTCGACTGGCTCGGCGGCATACCGGGCGAGAGCCACACGGCCTACCGCGTCGCGCTGCCCGACGACTTGGCCGCGGCGGTGTCGCGGCTGATCGCCCCGCTCGGCGACAACCCTGCCTGCTGGGCCGCGCTGTACACGCTGCTCGCGCGATTCCCCGGCAGCTGCACCGAGTTGGTCGCGGCCGCCGTCGAACGGGCCACCACCGACCGGGCGCGGGGGAAGGCCACGACGTGGCCGCGGGAGACGGCCGCGCGCTTCCCCGCCGAGCAACCCGACGGCGCGCGACGGCAGTTGTACGTCCTTCTGGCCGCCGCGCCGGAAGACGTGCAGCGCGCGGTCATCCCGACCCTCGACGCGCGCGCGGTGCAGCAACTGACGGTCTACTACCCGCTGTCCGCCGAGGTGCGCGCACATATCTACCGCACGCTCGGCATGCAGGCCGCGGTCGCCAACGCCGCGCGGTGGGACATGCCCGCCGCGGTCGTCGACCAACTGCTCGATCTGGACGACCCCGAGGTCAACGCGTACCTCTACGACTACGGCGCGATATCCCAGGACGAACGGATCCGCATCTGCGCGGGGCGCCCCCGCGACGGCGGCGACCGCGTGGTGCCGATCAGTTCCGCGCTGGTCGAACTCCTGACCAGGACCAGCCCCGCGAAACGCCGGCACTGGCTGCTGGCCGCACTCGACTCGGGCGACCCCGTCCTGGTCCGGGTCCTGCTCGGCCGTGTGAAGCTCCAGACCGAGGCCGGGCGGCTGCGCCTCGCGGTCGGTCTGTGGGAGCGTCAAGGCCCGGACGCCGTGGCCGCGTTGCTGGACGAGACCGATTTTCCCGGACGCCGCCCAGGTGCCGCCAAGCACCCGTTCCCCGCCGCAACGCACAGGACGATCCGAGCCGCGCTGGCGGCCACGACCCCTGAACTCGGGCTCACCGCACTGCGCGACACCCTGGACGCGGCCCGTGCACCCGAGGTGGTAACGGCGTATGTGCGCGGCCGCGGCGGGGACTTCCGCGACCGCGTCGAGCACGCGGTCGCGGAGACCGGCGTCCCGCTGCCGTGGCACCACTTCGTCGCACTGCACGAACGAGAGCCGCTGCCAGACGAGTTGCTGGGGACCCTGGCGGACCAGCCCGGCTGTCCGCGCGAGCTCCTGCTGACGCTGCTGCGCACCGTCCCGTTGTCACCCGGAAGCGGATGGCTCACGCAGGTCCTGGCCGACGGCCGGCTGGATGTCCGCGACCTCCTCGAACTCGCCACGCCTGCCCAGGCGGTCGTCTCGTACCTGGGACAGTTCGCCATGAGCGCGCCGATGCCGGCGGGGATGGCCCCACCGCTCCGGCAGGCCCGGGCACTGATGATCAAGGCCGGATTCGACGTGAACGCCCCGGACGCATGGGTGGTCGCCGTCCGCCTGCTGCCCGATTTCTCCGGCACGGTCGCGGAGTTGGTGACGACAGCGGCGTCCGTCGTCAGCTGAACGACGGACGCGCTGTCCGCGTCGCAAGGGTGCGGCGATTCAGGCGACGAGCAGGCGCAGGCCGAGTTCGGCGGCGTCGAGGGCGATGAGTTCGCGGTTGCGTTCGGCCCAGCGGCCTGAGGACAGGTCGTCGCGGAGCATGTCCACGGCCCGCTGCTCGGCCTCGGGACCGACCCGCGTCCACACCGAGACCGCGCGGCGTACGGGCTCCTCGAGGTATGCCTCGGGCCGTCGCCAGTACGCCTCGAAGAACCCGCCGGCGCAGTCCCACGGGATCAGGACCGGCTCGATGCGGGCCCCGATCGCGCCGGCGAGTTGGTCCACCGACGGCCGGTCGGCGACCAGTCCTGCGACCTCGGGGAGGTAGTCGCGGGTGAGCCAGAACCGGTGGAGCCAGCCGCTGGCGCTGTCGTCGTGCGTGAACACCACCACGCGGCGGGCCACGCGCCGCATTTCGCGCAGCCCGGCGATCGGGTCGTGCCAGTGGTGGACGGTGCTGAACGCCATCGCGGCGTCGAACGACTGGTCCTCGAACGGGAGTGCCTCCGCCTCTGCGGCCACGCACCGCGCCGCGCCCGGAGGGCGCTGTGCGCGCATGACCGCCGAGGGTTCCACGGCTGTGACGTCGCGGTCCGAAGGCTCGTAGGAGCCGGTGCCGGCCCCGACGTTCAGCACCGTGCGCGCGTCCCCGAGCGCCTCCCAGACCCGCGCGGCGATCCGCGGCTCGGTACGCCGCGTCGCCAGGTAGTCGGAACCGATGACCTCGTACAACTGCGGTCCGAACATACGTAGCTGCTCCTCCGGTGTCGTCCTGATCCCCATCGCCCGTGACTCCAGTTCCCTGTCGATGGCTGTGACCATGGCGGCGGCGCGGTCGCGCTGATCCAGCAACAGGCCGCGCAGTCGGCGCAGGTGCGCGACCGCGTCCGTGGCCGGTTCGTCGACCAGTTCCGCGATCTCCCGCAGCCCGAAGCCCAGCCGCCGGTAACCGAGTACGTCTCGCAGCCGCTCCACGTCGCCCGCCGAGTAGGCCCGGTATCCGGCCGCCGTCCGCGCGGACGGCCGCACGAGGCCGACGGCGTCGTAGTGGTGCAGCGTGCGGACGCTCACCCCGGCCAGTTCGGCCACGCGTCCCACGGTCAGGTGCTCTTCCACGCCCCCGACAATGCGGCATGACGCCGCGTGAGGGTCAAGCGGTCCACTCCCGCGCCGCTGTGGCCTACCGCGATCAGGGCTCGAGGGCACGGCTACCGTCGGCCGTGGGGAACGTCGCCTCGGCCGAAGTGGCACCTTCCGCCCCAAGGCCCGGGAACCGCCTGCGAGGATGACGGCCACATGCCGACCGTTTCCGTGCCTCTCCGACTGCTGCGCGCCGCGCTCTTCGCCGCGGTGTGCGTCGTGCTGTCGGTCGCCGGGCACGCTGCCGCCGGTCCGGACCCGGTGCCGGGCTGGGCGGTCCTGGTCGCGTTGCTCGCGGGAGTGACTGTCGGCCTCGCCGGGGGCGCACGCGAGTGCTCGCTGAGGCGTGTCTGCGCCGGGATGCTGCTCGGCCAGGCGGCGCTGCACCAGTGGTTCTCCTGGGCCGCGACCACGCCCCCGACGCACCCGGCCCACCACCACGCCGCCGGGTACGCGATGGACGACGGGCACCACGCCGGGCACCACGACGCACGCATGCTCCTGGCACACGGCGTCGTCGCTGTGGCGGCCGCGGTGTGGCTGCGGGCCGGCGAGGCGGCCGTGTTCGGGCTGCTGGCGCGTGCGGACGCACGGACCCGCGCGGGGCTGCGGGCACTCGTACGCCTGTTGGGGGCGGCCTCCCCCGCGCCTCGGCCTCGGCCCACGGTCCGCCGTGCGGCGCATCGGCGGCCGCCCCGGCTCCTGACCCGGTTCGACGTGGCTCGGCGCGGGCCGCCCGTGGCCGTCGTCGTCTGACGACAGCCGCGCACACGCCCACCGCCAACCACAGCCAACCCGCTGATCAGGAGCCTTTGATGCTTCGTTCCTTCCGCATGCCCGCAGCCCGACGCGTCGTCGTGGCCGGGATAGCGGCCGGTGCCTTCGCGCTGGCCGCCGCGACTCCCGCGTTCGCCCACAACGAGGTGTCCGCGTCCGACACCCACGCCCTGGCCACCGACGTCACGCTCACGTTCGGCGCCGAGGCGGAGTCCAAGACCGCCGGCATCACCCAGCTCCAGGTCGTGCTGCCACAGGGCATCACGCCGTCCGACGTGACCTTCGTCGAGGGCCCGGACGGCTGGAAGTTCACGCCCGGCGCCGACGGCTACACGCTCGCCGGCCCGGCACTCGCCACCGGTGCCGACGCCGAGTACAAGGTCAAGGTCCGGCAGCTGCCCGACACGACGACGTTGGTCTTCAAGACGCTGCAGACGTACTCCGACGGCCGCATCGACCGCTGGATCGACCCGCCCGCGACCGGCGACGACCACTCGGACTCGGCCGGCAAGCCCGCGCCCGCGCTCAAGCTCCAGAAGGCCGCGCCGGGCGCCGTGCCGATTCCGCCGAGCCCCGCCGCCGCCCCGAGCAGCGCGGCCCCCGCAGCGAGCGCACCCGCCACGAGCGCGGCCCCGTCCGCGCCCGTCGCTGCTGCCACTCCTGCCGCGACACCTTCGGCAGCCGCTGCCCCGACGGCCTCGGACAAGAAGGACGACGACTCGTCCGCGCTGCCGATCGTCCTCGGTGTCATCGGAGGCGTCGTCGTCCTCGGCGGAGCCGGTGCCTGGTGGTGGCGCCGCCGCGGAGCGACCCCGCAGGGCTGACACCCGACAGCGGACGAGGACGGCCCGGCGCGCGGTTCCGCAGGCTTCGCGCCCGAGGGCGCCGGCTACGGGCGCCGGGCCGGTCGTTCCGCGACCGCGTCGGGACGAGGCCGGGCACGGCGCGGCGGCGTGAACTCGTACAGCGACAGCACAGGCGGCGCTTCCGCGATCCCCGGCCCTCCGGCCCGTGTCCAGGCGGCGATGTCGTCGGCCGCGTCGTCGTCGTTGACGGCGGCGAGCCAGACGGGCCTGGCACCCTGCGCCCGCCCGCGACGCGACGGCTGCACGACGACGACGTTGCCGTAGGCGCACGGGCCGAGGCAGTCGCTGACCCGCAGCCGAGCGGTGTCCGCGCCGAGGGCGGCGGCCAGTCCGCGGAGCTGGCCGTCGTGGTCGACGCCGGGCACCTTGGCGGTGCCGCAGCAGCATCCGCGGCACACCGTGACCGTGCAGCGGTCGCCGGCGGCCGCCGAACCTGCGGGCCCAGGTTCTTCGTTCCCGTCAGAGGCGCGCGAAGCCGTCGAACGAGCGCGAGGTACGCGCGGGAGCTGTGGCCTGGGCACGGTGGGACACCGACCTCTCTCGGGGAAATCCGCCCCGGTCGCGACGAGGTGGCGACGACGTGAGTCTCCTGGCTCTCGGATCAACGCGTTCTCCCGGCCTTCCAACCCCGTGAAGGGCCGTGGCCTTGGTGGGAGTCCGCTCCCCGATCACAGTGGCGGGACCGCACCGGATTCACACCGGTTTCCTCGGCTCGCCGTCGCACAACTGGGCCCAGCATGGCACGGCTCCCGTACGACGCGTCGCGCCGGTCGGAGGCCTCGCCTCAAAGTGCGGCGCGGGCGAGCACGCAGGAGCAGCCGTACTCGCCCAGGCGCCGCGCGTTACGCGATGGGCAGCCGCGGGGTGCGCGACGGCTCGGTGCGGCGGGCGCCGGTCGCCTCGAACGCCGCGGCCAGCGTCAGCAGCGCGCTGTCGTCGTACGCGCGGCCCGCGAACGTCAGCCCCACGGGCATGCCGATGTCCGCCATGGTGCCCATCGGCACGGTCACCGTCGGGATGCCCAGGTGCCGCGGCACCAGGTTGCCGTTCGCGACCCAGACGCCGTTGCGCCAGCCCAGGTCCGCGGACGACTCGTCGACGTCCATGTCCGCCGGGCCGACGTCGGCGGAGGTGGGGAACACGACCGCGTCCAGGTCCAGTTCGTCCATCCACGCCTCGAGGTCGACCTTGCGGGTCTCCTCCAGTCCGCGCAGGCCCTCCTCCATGTGCGGCATGTCCGTGAACGACGCGTAGGGGCGCTCGCGCACCAGCTTCGGGTAGTCGGCGATCGTGTCGTCGAAACCGGCGTAGCGGTCCGGGAGTTCGCCGGGGTGCTTGGGCCAGATGCGGTCGCCGTCGACGTCGGCGAGGGTGTCGAGCGCCGGGTCGCCGTTGGCGCGGAGGAAGTCGTCCCACGCCCACGCCGACAGGTCCTCGATCTCGACCTTGAGGAAGTCGCGTCCGACCAGGCCGCGGGTGAGCAGCGACGGAGTGCCGGGCCGGTCGGACTCGTAGTTCGACACGACCGGGAAGTCGACCTCGACCACCACGGCGCCCGCGGCCTCCAGGTCGCGGCGCGCAGCCTCCCACAGGGCGATCACCGACGGGCGCGTGTCGACGCGCTGCCCGGTCTGGCCGCCGATGCCGCCGTCGGGGTTGGTGCCCGCGTCGGGGTCGGCGTTGATGTACATCTTCGGCACGCCGAACCGGCGGCCGGCGAGCGCGGCGCGCGCGGCGGCCGCGTCCGCGGGGGCCAGCGCGGGGTACGACACGGGCCGCACCTGCGACGCCGTGGGCAGCGTCACCCACGGCTGCGCGCGCCACAGGTCGCCGCGCGTGTCGGGGTCGTCGGCGACGATCACGTCGAGCAGCTCGAACAGGTCGGCCATGGTGCGGGTGTGCGGGACGACGACGTCCATCGTCGGGACCAGCGGCCAGTTGCCGCGCACCGAGATCACGCCGCGGCTGGGCGTGTACGCGCACAGCGCGTTGTTGGAGGCCGGTGCGCGGCCGGAGGACCAGGTCTCCTCGCCGAGGCCGAACGCGCCGAAGGACGCGGCGGTCGCCGTACCGGAGCCGTTGGACGAGCCGGAGCCGTAGGCGCTGGTCAGCCACGCGGCGTTGTAGGGGCTCTCGGCGCGGCCGTAGACGCCGCGCTGCATGCCGCCGTTTGCCATCGGCGGCATGTTGGTCAGGCCGACGAGCACGGCGCCGGCCGCGCGCAGCCGCTCGACGGCGAAGGCGTCGCGCTGGGCGACGAGGTGCTCGAACGCCGGGGAGCCGGCCGCCGCGGTGAGGCCCTTCGCGAGGTAGCTGTCCTTCGCGGTGTACGGGATCCCGTCGAGGGGGCCGAGCGCCGCGCCGCGCGCGCGGCGGGCGTCGGAGGCCTCGGCGTCGGCGCGCGCGTCCGGGTTCATGACGACCATCGCGTTGAGCGCGGTGGCGGTGCCGGGGCGGTCGTAGGCCTCGATGCGCGCGAGGTAGGCGTCGAGCAGCGCGACCGCGGTGGTCTCGCCCTTCTCCAGCGCCGCGCGCAGGTCGGCGATGCTCGTCTCCACGACGTCGAATCCACGCGTCATGCGGGGGTGCCTCCGGGGTGTTCGGTCGGACCGGGTGTCCGGCCGGGTCGGTCGGTGATCGGTCAGGGCTCGGCCGGAGATCGGTCGGCTCGGGCCGCGCGCCCGACACGATGCCGGATCGATCCGGCACGCCGAATGTAAACCGTGCCGGATCGATCCGGCAAGCATGCCGGAAGCCCTCTAGAATCCGTGGCTGTGACCGCCCGCATCGTGACCCTGCTCGACGTGGCCCGCGCCGCCGGAGTCTCCCGGAGCACCGCCTCGGACGCCCTCCAGGGCTCCGGGCGCGTCGCCGAGGCCACCCGGAACCGGGTCCGCGCGACCGCGGACGCGCTCGGATACCGCCCCAACAGCGCCGCCCGCCGCCTGCGCCGCGCCAGCACGGGGGCGATGGGCCTCTACCTCCCGCGCACCGCGACCCGGCTCGACTACTACATGAACCTCGCGTTCGGAGCCGTCGGCCGCGCCCAAGAAGACGGCTTCGACGTGGTCCTGCTCGCCGGGTCCCCCGGCGCCCACGGGCCGCTCGCCTCCCGCGTCGACGGTCTCCTGGTCATCGACCCCGACCCCGCCGACGACGCCGTCCCCCAGATACTCGGATCCGGCGTCCCCGTCGTCACCGGCGAGCGGTACCCCGGTCCGTCCGTCGCGCCGACCGGCGCCGTGGTCTGCGACAACGCGGCGTCCCTCACGGCACTGCTCGACCACCTGGCCGAACGCGGCGCCCGCCACCCGGCGCTGCTGGCCCCCGCCGGTGAATCCGTCTGGGCACACGCCCTCAGGACGGCCGCCGTCGACTGGGGCCGGGCCCACCGCACCCCTGTGGCCGTACGCCCCGTGCCGTTCGCGGCCACCCCCGCCGAAGCCGCCCAGGCGATACGCGAGCTGATCGGCGCCGAACCTGCCGTCGACGCCGTGATCTGCGGGCCGGACGGCTCCGCACCCGGCGCCCTGCACGCCGCCGCCGACCTCGGCCGCACGCCCGGCCGGGACCTCCTGGTCGCCGCCTGCGTCGACGGAGCCACCACCCGCGACAGCAGCCCGCCGATCACCGCGGTCGACCTCATGCCCGCCGACTACGGACGCGCCTGCGCCGACCTGCTCGCCGACATCCTCGCCGAACGCACCCCGGCCGACACTGTTCGCCCTCACGCGTGGGTGCTGCGGACGCGCGCGTCCACCCAGTCGGCGGCAGGCAGCTGACGAGGCTGAACCGTGTAGACGGCTGCCGACCTGAGCGCCCTCAAGGCCCTGCGCACCGAGATCGCAGCGGGCGCGCGTGTCGACGCCGAGCCGCCTCGCGCGAGTCGATGAACCAACGCGCGCGGGCTGACGGCGCCCCGTCCCGCACGCCGCGCGGTCGGCCGGGGGCCGCGAGAATGGGGCGATGGGACGACACGACGAGCCCGCCCGGGCACGCGCGACGCGGCTGCTTCTGACCACGGACACGCACGTACCGAGCCGTGCGCGTGCGCTTCCCGGGGCGCTGCTGGAAGCGATCGAGGCCGCCGACGTGGTGGTGCACGCCGGGGACTGGGTGGACGAGGCCACGCTCGACCTGCTGCTGTCGCGGGCCCGCCGTCTCGTCGCCGTCTACGGGAACAACGACGGTCCGGAACTGCGCGCCCGGTTGCCCGAGGTCGCTCGCGCGGACGTCGACGGCCTGCGGTTGGCCGTCGTCCACGAGACCGGCCCGTCCGCCGGGCGCGAACGGCGCTGCGCCGCGCGGTTCCCGGACACCGATCTCCTCGTGTTCGGGCACAGCCACATCCCCTGGGACAGCACCGCCCCCGGCGGCCTGCGGCTGCTCAACCCCGGCTCGCCGACCGACCGCCGACGCCAGCCCCGGCACACGTACATGACCGCGGAAGTCGCCGACGGCACTCTCACCGCGGTCCGTCTGATCGCGCTCGACGCCTAGCGCGTCTCTCTCGGATCGTGCATGGCTCGTCCAGGGGTCACTGGCTGAAGTAGTGCCCCTTGTCGAGGTCTTCGAGGAGCCCGGGGTGCATCGGCCGCCAGTCCAGGAGTTCGCGGGTCAGGGTGCTCGACGCCGGGCCGTCGAGGCCGACGAGGCCGCCGAGCCAGCCGAAGTGGGCGGCCGCAGCGTCGGGGGCCACTGAGGCCACCGGCATGTCGAGGTGACGGCCGATCACCTCGGCCACGTCGCGCATCGGGACGCCCTCCTCGGCGACCCCGTGCAGTACCGACCCCGCCGGGGCGTGCTCGACGGCCAGGCGGAACAGCCGCGCGGCGTCGAGGCGGTGTGACGCCGGCCAGCGGTTGGCGCCGTCGCCGACGTAGCCGGAGACGCCGGTGGACCGGGCGACGGCGACCAGGGCCGTCATGAAGCCGTTGTCCCCCTCGCCGTGGCAGGTCGGAGGCAGACGCAGCACGCACGACCGTACGTCCCGCGCGGCGAGTGCGATCGCGGCGCGGGCGGTGGCCTGCCGGGTCGAGACCGGCGACCCGTCGTCAGCCGGCATGTCGCGCTCGGTGCCGACACGTCCGGGCGTGAGGCCGAGAGCGCCGGAGGCGATGACGAGCGGGCGGCCGGTGCCGGCGAGCGCGGCGCCGAGCGCGTCGACCGCGCGGCGGTCGGCCTCGGCGGCGCCTTCGAAGTCGCCGGTGAACGCGATGTCGTGGTTGAACGCGAGGTGGACCACTCCGTCGGAGGCGGCCGCGGCGCTCGCCAGGACGTCGAGGTCGTCGACGGTGCCGCGGACCACGTCGGTGCCGGCGGCGGTGAGCGCGGCGGCGGACGCGTCGGAGCGGGCGAGGCCGACGACCTGATGGCCGACGGCGAGGAGCTCGGGCACGAGCGCGGAGCCGATCCAGCCGGAAGCGCCGGTCACGAAGATGCGCATGGGAGGTCCCCCAGACCATTGATGTCAGTGACTGTCATCAACGTAGCAGTCGATGTCAGCCACTGTCATCACGTAGGATCCGGGCATGGGTAGATGGGCGCCGGGGGCGCGTGGGCGCCTGGCCGAGGCGGCGTTGGAGCTCTACGGCGAGCACGGCTACGAGCAGACCACCGTGGCGGAGATCGCCCGCCGCGCCGGCGTGACCGAGCGGACCTTCTTCCGGCACTACGCCGACAAGCGCGAGGTCCTGTTCGACGGGGCAGGCGCGCTGCGGGACGCCCTGGTGACGGCGGTCGCCGAGGCCCGGCCGGAGACCGCGCCGATCGAGGCCGTCGCGGCCGGGCTGGACGCGGTCGGCGAGGTGTTCGTCGGACGGCACGCCCAGTCGCGGCGGCGGCAGGCCGTCATCGCCGCCAACCCCGAACTCCAGGAGCGCGAGCTGATCAAACTCGCCTCGATGGCGGCCGCGCTCGCCGAAACCCTGCACGCCCGCGGCGTCGCAGAGCCCACCGCCGGCCTGGCCGCCGAAGCGGGAATCGCCGTCTTCAAGATCGGCTTCGAGCTCTGGGTCACGGCGCCCGAGGAACGCGAACTGGCCCAAGTGATGCGGGAGTCAATGGACGCGCTCAGGTCGGTCACCGCAACGGCCCGGTAGTCGGCGCCTGACGACCGGGCCCTTCGCGGCCGGGGGCGACGGGGTCTTCGCACTCACAGGCGCGGGGTGCGGCGTGACTAGGCTGCCGGACATGAACATGTCGCAGGCCGTGGGAGCCCGACCGCCCGACGGATCCCCGGTGCGGATCGGCGCGCTTGTTCCGCTGACGCGGCCGGGCTGGGTCGAGGCGGGGCGGCATCTGCTGGCCGGGCTGGAGTTCGCGGTTCGCGAGGTCAACGACGCGGGCGGGATCGGCGGAAGGCCCCTCGAACTGCTGGTCCGGGACACCGCCGCCGACCCGGCGAAAGCCGAGGCGGTCGTGGACGAACTCGCGGGGCTCGGCGTGGCCGCGCTGGCCGGCGAGTACCACAGCGTCGTGGCCCGAGCCGTCGCTGCCCGAGCCGACGCCCTCGCCGTGCCGTTCCTGTGCTCGTCGGCGGTCCTCGACGCGCTCACCGAGGAACCCACGGACCGGATCGCACGCCTGGCCCCGGCGCAGTCCCACGGCTGGCGCGTCTACGCGGACTTCCTCCTTCGCGCCGGCCACCGGCGGATCGCCGTGGTGAGCCAGCCGAGTGTCTACTGGGCGTCCGGGACCCGCATCCTCCGCGACCACCTGGCCGCACACGGCGGCAGTCTGCTCGAACTCGACGCGAGCGTGCTCGGCCCCGCGGACGTCTGCGACGAACTCGCCGAGCAGCGCGCGACGGTCGTGCTGCTCCTGACCGGCGTCCCGGAGCCGGCCGTCCCGATCGTCACGTCCGTGCGAAGCGATCCACGCCTGGCCGACGTGACGATCGGCGCCCCGGCCGGGCAGCCCGAGTTCAGCGAATGGGCGACCCTGCTGGGCAAGGACGGCACAGGGGTCCCGTTCCTGCGCTACCTGTCCGAGCAGTACGGCGCGCTCGGCGCCCGCGTCGAGCGGGAGTTGCACGTGCAGCTCGGCGAAGCCCCGTCCTTCGTCGCGTTCGAGGGCTACGACACGGTCACCGTGCTTGCCGACGTGCTGCGTTCGCACGGCACGGACCGAGCTCGCATCGCCGCGGCCTGGCCGCATGTCGACCTCGAGGGCACCCGCGGGCGGATCCGGTTCTCCCGAACACCGGGCATCGGCGTGTGGCAGTGGGCATGGCCACCCGTCCAGGTCGTCGACCGGGATCCGACCGATCCCGACCGCTTCCGGGTCCTGCACACCGGCTGAATGCCGCGTCAGACGCAGCCCTTCTGAACCAGTTCGGCCGATACCGTCCCGTGTATCAGATACGTGGCGACCGCCCTGTCGATGCACGAACTGCCGCTTCCGAACGCGGTGTGGCCGCCTCTGAGCAGGGATATCCGTACCGCGTTGCCGAGTTGCTCCGCCAAGCGCTTGGCCGCGGCGAGCGGGGTGGCCGGGTCCCCGACGTTCCCGATGACCAGGACCGGGCTACCGGGCGGTGCTTTGACCGGATGGAGCGGCTCGTTCGCCCTGCTCGCCCACAAGGCGCAGTCCTGACGGGCCAGTTCGGCCGCGGTGGTACCGCGGGAGTACAGGGGTGCTTCTTCACCGAGCTCCTCCAAGGCCTGCTGCACGCGCTCCGCGGACGGGGTGTCACCCGGTGAATCAGCGCAGCTGATGGCCTCGAAGGCATCCGCGGAGTTGTCGTAACGGCCGTCTTCGGCACGTCCGTTGAACTGGTCGGCGAAGGAGAGTAGGTCGGTGCCGTCGTGGTCGCGTATGGCGGCGGTGAAGGCGTCGCGCAGCGGCTGCCAGGTGGTGGCGTCGCCGTAGAGCATGCCGATGGTGCCGCTCCACCCCAGGTTGGCCGTGAGCTGTCGGCCGGGGGTGTGGGTGGGCAGCGGGGCGTCCCGCAGTCCGTCGAGGAAGTCGGCAGCGGCCGCCGGCGCCTTGTCCGGGTCGGTGCCGAGCGGGCAGTCGGCGTAGTGGGTGCAGTCCTTGGCGAACTGGGACAGCGCTATGTCGAAGCCGACGGCCTGCTCGACGGACGCACTGAGGCGGTCCTGCGCCGGGTCGACCGCACCGTCCAGCACGATGCGTCCGGCGCGGTCGGGGAACTGCTCCAAGTAGCGGGTTCCCAGGTAGGTGCCGTAGGAGAGGCCGAGGTAGTCGAGCTTCGCCTGCCCCAGAGCGCCGCGCAGGACGTCCATGTCGCGGGCGGTGTCGCGGGTGCCGATGAAAGGCAGCAGGTCGCCGGACTTCTGCCGGCACCCGGCGGCGAACTCGCGGTCGAGCCGGTCCTTGTAGGCGGCGCGGTCGCTGTCGGCGGCCGGTCCGTCGGCGGTATTGCGCGCGTCGCGCGCCGCGTCGTCCAGGCAGCGCACCGGACTGCTGGCGCCCACCCCGCGTGGATCGAACGCGACGACGTCGAACCGAGCGTGCAGCGTGCCGGCGAAGCTGTCCGCGGCGCCGAAGAGCCACTGGACACCGGACGCTCCCGGGCCGCCGGGGTTGGTGACCAGCGCACCGATGCGTTCGTCCTTCTCCGAGGCCGGCAGCATGGCCATGGCGAGGTCGATTGTGCGGCCGGTCGGGTTCGCGTAGTCCAGTGGTACGCGCAGCGTCGTGCACCGGAAGTCATCGTTCTCGGTGCCCGCGTCGTCGGCGCAAGGATGCCAGTCGAGTCGTTGTTCGTAGAACGCGCGCAGCTCCGGGGTCCCGCCGACCACCGCGGGGTCTCGTCGCTCAGCACCTCCGCCCTTTGAACCTGACGTGCACCCGGTGAGAGCCAGCACGGGTATCGCAAGAACCGCCGCAATGCGGCGCATCAGATAGCCGTTCACCCAAAGAACCATTCGACAGGCGGGGCGCGACGTAGCACCGCGACGGACACGGAACGCCACGTGCGACGTGGACGAGACCAGTGGCTTCCCGAGAGGAGAACCAGCCAGGAGTTTGGCAGATCCAGGATCGAGTTCGATCTTGCGGGGAGTCGAGGTCGATCGGGCCGGACCGGTAGGCCGCAAGCCCGTGCGCCCGGGCGAGGGTGTCGGCGGGGGCCGTTAGGTTCCGGTGTCGTGATCGAGACGGTGAGCATTCCGGTCGAGTGGCGCAAGCACGTTCATCCCCGACGTGGCGGCGTCGCCGGTCCGGAGGTCGTCCCGGACGGGAGGGCCGCGCTGCGGGCGCGCGAGTGGGAGCGCGCGGCGCGGCCGATCGCCGCGGAGATGGCGGACCATGAGCACACCGACGCGGAACTCGGGAAAGCCGTGCGCGCCCGGCTGGCGGGCGAGGCGGACCCGGTGGGCGCCGCGGTCCTCGCCGCTGTCGCGGTCAAGTATCTAGGCGGTGTCGACGGCGCAGCTTTCGTGGACGCCTGGGTCCTGGACCACGGTGTGGCGTTCGCCGCGTGCGCGCTCACCGAGGTGTCCTCCGTCGCGCTCGGTCCGGAGCCGAAGCCGGTGACGCCCGACTCCGACGGAGTTGTCCGCCTCGTCGCCTACCTGTCCGGGAACGGACCGAAGGGATGGCGCGGCGAGATCCGGCGCGTGACCTCGCAGGAGCACTTCGGCGTCGGCCGGTGGATCGCCGAGGACGCCGTGGTGAAGCGGCTTCGCGCGCTGCTGGCGGCGGCTTCCGACGACGAGTACGGCGATGCCGTCGCGCGTCTGGCGGCGCACCGCGGTGACCCTGCACGGCGCTGCACGGCGTCCTATCTCGTCCCGACCGAGGTCGGCTGGATGGACGAGTCCCTCGACGACCCGTCCCAGGCGGTCCTCGGGCACGAGCACGTACTGTGCTCACTGTCCACCGCCGCCCACGTCCGCCGGATCGGCTGGATCCGGGTGTCACCGGCCGTACTTGCGACACTGCTCGACGGGCTGGGGGCGGACGCCCTCCCGCTGCTCGAGCACGCCCTCGACCACGGCCACCACGACATCGACGAAGCACGCCCGCTCGTGCTGAAGGCGTTGCTGGAGATCGCGGACGAGGGACTCTTCCCGGTCCTGCTCGGCCACCTCGGGACCAAGGGGGTGCCGGAGGCCCTGCAGGAGGCGGCCAGGCGGTACCCGGTGGAGGCGGTCCGGTCGTTGGGGCCCTTCGTCCGCGAGGAGACGGTCCGGGGCCTGCAAGCGGCAGGTCTGGTGCGGGGGTTGCTGCACGCGGAGCCCGAACTGGCGAAGGAGCTGCCGCCGGGGGCCGTCGAGGAGCTGTCGCCGCTCCCGGGCGTCCGCGAGTGGGACGACCTGCCGGCCGCACTCGTCGGCAAGCCGGCCCGCGGCGCGAAGACGGACTGGGCCGACCCGGCCGCGCTCCCGCGGATCCTGGCCCCCGGCCGTGACCGGGCGCTTCCCGTCGATGCGACGAAGTACCTGCTGGGGCTGCTCGCGAGGAAGGCGCCAGAGGCCGCGTACGTCCGCGGCCTGTGCGACCGGCATTCGCTCGCGGAGTTCTCCTGGGCGGTGTTCCAGCGCTGGTACGCGCTCGGGGCGCCGTCCAAGCACAACTGGGCGCTGGCGCAGCTCGGGCTGATCGGCGACGACACGACGGTGCGGCGGCTCGCTCCGCTGATCAGGCAGTGGCCGGGCGACGGGGGCAGCAGCCGGGCCGTCGCGGCGCTGGACGTGCTGGCCGGGATCGGCTCCGACGTCGCCCTCACCCACCTGTTCGAGCTGACCCGCCGCGGCAAGTACAAGGGGCTGAAGGCCAAGGCGGAGCAGAAGATCGGCGAGATCGCCGCCGCGCGCAGGATCACGCCGGACGACCTCGCCGACCGCGCCGTCCCCGACTTCGGCCTGGGCCCCGAGGGCACCCTCGTCCTGGACTACGGCCCACGGCAGTTCACCATGACCTTCGACGAGCAGCTCGCCCCGCTGGTCGTGGAGGCGAACGGCAAGGTCCGCAAGAGCGCCCCCAAACCCGGCCCGAAGGACGACCCGACGCTCGCCCCGGCCGCGCACGCGCTGTTCTCCGGCCTGCGGAAGGACCTGCGGACGATCACCGACCAGGAGGTCAAGCGCCTGGAGAAAGCCATGACCGCCCGGCGGAGCTGGACTCCGGGCGACTTCCGCGCGCTGTTCGTCGACCATCCGCTGCTCGGGCACATCGTCCGCCGGTTGGTGTGGACCACCGGCGACGGCACCGCGTTCCGCGTCGCCGAGGACCGCACCTACGCCGACCTCAACGACGACACGTTCACACCCGCGCCGGACGCCCGCATCGGCATCGCCCACCCGCTGCTGCTGGGCGACGACCTCGGCGCCTGGGTCGACCTGTTCGCCGACTACGAGATCCTGCAGCCGTTCGCGCAGCTCGGACGCCCCGTCTACCGGCTGACGGACGACGAGCGAAGTGCGCGCAGCCTCGCCCGGGTGGAGGGTCTCGTCCTTCCGTACGGCAAGGCGAAGGGCCACTCGCAGGGACGGTGGGAATCCGTGGACGCGCGCGGCGAGTTCGCCGGCGGCTGGCTCGCCCGGCGCGACCCCGCGGGCCTGCACGTCGTGGCGAGCCTGAGCCCGGGCCTCGGCCACTACATGTACGGCGAAGGCGAGGACCAGAAGATCACCGCCCTGTGGGCCGGCCGCTCCCCCGCCCGCACACCGCAAAACCCGGTACCGCTCGGCGACGTCGACGAGGTGACGATGAGCGAAGCCATCCACGACCTCGTCCGCAGCGCCTCCACACCCTGACCCGCCCCCGACATCAGGCCCGTGGGCTTCTAGCCTGCCTCGATCAGGGTTCTGAACTCGCCGACCAGCACGCCTCGTTCGGGGTTTTCGCCGGGGAGGGGGAGGGTTTGGGCCTTGGGGGCGTGGGGGCTTTCGGGGGACGGGATGTAGACCGCCTTCAGGGTCAGGCTCGCGTCGGGTGGGATCGGGACGCCGCTTTTCCAGAACGACACGGTGATCGCGGAGTCGAAGCCGGCCGGGATGTCAGAGATCACGCCCGCGACCATGGACGCGGACTTGATGGTGGTCTTGTTGAGGTTCAGCAGGGGGCGGGGGCCTGCGGTGCCGCAGGTGAACTGCATGGCGCAGCCTGGTGGGATGTTGTGCGCCGACAACGTGACGGCCATCCGGCAGGCCTCGGGGACGGAGAGCCGCACGTCGTACTGGGAGGTCGGCGTGTCGTGGGTGATGACGCTGACGGCCCGCCACCCGAAGCCCGGTTCGCGGTGGAGGAAGTCGACCCAGTCGTCCATGTTGGAGAACCGTCCCGGCACCGGATTGGGGTGCCCGACGGTCGTGGTCCTGGCGATCAGGGAGAACGGGTCGTGGGCCGGCGGGTGTTCGGGTGTCCAGGTGAACGGGTCCGCGCCGACGGCGACCTGCCCCAGGGTGTCGGCCTTGAGGTCGACCTGCCGTGCTCCGGTCTGGGTGGCGAGTGCGTTGCGCGACCACAACTCCGGCCAGGGGATGAGGGATGCGGGCGCGTAATAGAGGTACGTCTGGCCGCTGTTCGGCGCGTTCTTGAAGTTCTTGGCGCGGACGTAGATGTAGTTCTGCTGGTCGGCGAGGAGCGCTTTGCCGAGGTCCAGCCGCCAGGAGCCGCTGAGCGTGAGCTGGGGGTCGGACAGCGGGAAGGCGCCGACCGGGATGATGTCGGGCGAGGATCCGCGCGTCTCGCGCCGTTCCGGGAACTCGCCGACGTCGTCGAGCGATCCGCGCATGTAGAAGTCGTCGTACAGCGGGTAGATCCGGCTGAAGTCCAGGGGGACGATGGTCTCGTAGTCGATCGCGCACTGGCCGTAGGCGATCCAGAAGTACCCGTGCTCGCCCCAGCCCGTGCCCCAGCTGTTCTTGCACACCCAGGCGCGTCGGCTGTCGTCGTACCCGACGATGCAGACGGGCTGGTACCCCTCAAGCGCGCCGGACACGTGGCGGTAGATGCCGCTCTTGTAGTGCAAGAAGTCGGTGTAGACGTTCATGTAGCTGATCAACGGACCCCGCGCCGACAGCCAGGCCTTCATCTTCACCGGGTCGAGCAACCAGATGAAGAGGGTGGGTTGGGTGAGCTGGGCCTGCCAGGTGGGGCAGATCCGGCACGGGTGGTCGCCGGGGGTGTACGGGAAGCACGGTTCGGGCGCGACGCCCTCTTTCCGTGCGTATTCCATCATGCCGTACAGGGAGGCCACGGGGCCGGAGCACTGCGACCCGCAGCAGTAGAAGAGCTGCGCGGCCGAGAGGTCGTGCAGGGCGGCCCCGCCGCGGTCGTTGACGGCGATGTCGGTCAACACGCGGACGGAGCCCTCGAGTGCCCCCGCGAGGGCGAAGGCGGAGGCCGACGGGCATCCTTGCTGGTCCTTGACCGACGAGATGAACGACCGGCCGTGGACGTTGCGCAAGTCCAACGCCGGCGGGGGCTCCGGGGCCGTCGCGTCCTCGGGTGACCGCAGGCCGCGCTCGTCCGCGCCTGGCCCGTTCACCTCCCGCGAGGGCAGGAGGAGTCTGCCGCGTTGTTCGTCGGTCAGGATCGAGACGGTGGTGCTCCCCGCCCTCCAGTCCGCCGCGTCGTCAGCGGTCAGCTGCGCTTGCAGCTGCTCCAGAAACCGGTTGCTGTCGTTGGGCATTGGTGGGCCCTCCGGGTGTGCGTCGGCACCGCTCGGTCGTGATCACCATGATGCGTCGGCCGCCGCGCGACCCCGGTGATGCGCGCGCCGGGGGCGGAGGCATTCACCCGTTCGCTGGACTTCCCAGACATCTGTCTATATATACTGGACAGTAGTCTAGGAAGTCGCCGCACCCTTGGAGTCCTCAGTGGAGATCACCGCAGGCGTGTTGGTCGGCCTGGTGGCCGCTCTGCACGCGTACTTCCTCGTGCTGGAGATGTTCCTGTGGGAGCGTCGCCCCGGGCGCGAACTGTCGGGGTTCGACGCGGAGATGGCCAAGGCCACAGCGCCGCTGGCCGCCAACCAGGGCCTGTACAACGGGTTCCTGGCCGCCGGGCTGGTGTGGGGGCTGATCGCCGACGACCCGACCGGATTCAGCGCCCGTGTGTTCTTCCTGGTCTGCGTGGTGGTCGCCGGCGTCTACGGCGCGGCCACGGCCAACCGCCGCATCCTGTTCGCCCAGGCGCTGCCCGGCGCACTCGCCCTCGCGGCCGTCCTGGCGGCGCGGTGACCACGCCCGCTTCCGACCCGCGGGCCGCCCGCACCCGCGAACGGCTGCGCCGCGCGCTGCTCGACGAATGCGCGGAGGCTCCGCTCACCGAGGTCAGCGTCACCGCCGTCGTCCGGCGCGCGGGCGTCGGGCGGGCGACGTTCTACCTGCACTACAGCGATGTCGACGCGCTGGCCGTGGACGCCTGCGCCGACGTGGTCCGCGCCGCCGTCGACGCGCTGCACGCGTGGCGCGGCGTCCCCGACCCCGCCGTACCACCGCCCGCGTTCACCGAGTTCGTCGCCGGGCTCGCACCCCACGCCGAGCTGTACCGCGCGCTGCTGCTCCCGGGCGGCGGCGGCCCGCTCGGGGCCGTCCTGCACCGCGACCTGCGGGCTCGCAGCAGCGCCGAACGCCGTCTGGCAGGCGCCCCCGAACCCGACCTGATCGCCTCAGCGGTCGCCGCGACGTTCGCGGGCGTGCTCGCCGACTGGCTCCACGGCGACATCGACGCCTCGCCGGGCCTGATCACCCATCACATCTGGCGCCTGCTGGTGTCGTTGCACCGGACACCACTCGGCTAACGCCGCCGAGATCCGGCACCGCCGCCCGGCCGCGACGAGGTAGCGGGCGCGTAGCGTGCGGCCGCCCCAGGCCTCGAACAGGTCTGGGGCGGCGGCGTATCCGGGGGCGGTTCCTCGCTCTGGAGGCGGTGCCGCTACTCGTTCACCAGCACCGGAACCGAAATGACCGCGCTGGCGGGCTTGTTCGAGAGCTGCGACGCGGTCACCGTGAAGTCGATGCCGTCACCGGCCGCGCGCGGGGAGTGGGCGTTGTCCTGCTTCGTCGCCGGGCCGACCTCTTCCTCTTCCTGGTACTGGAACGTGCCCGTCCCGACCAGGCGGCCGTCGGCGTCGTAGAACGCGGCGTGCACTTCGAGGGCGAGCGTGTCGCTCACGTCCGAGCCGATGCGCAAGTGGCCGGTGATGCCCGGCTGGTCGGTCAACCGCAGGCCGGTGATCTGCAGGCGGTCGGTGAACGGGCCCGGCTCGATGCGGACTTCGCCCGGCTGCGCCGGCGGGGTGAGCTGCTGCGCCGGTCCGACCGCGGTGCGGGCGGCGGGCATGGCGACGGCGGGCGGCGCGGCCGCGGCGGGCTTGTCGTCGTCCGAGGACGAGCATCCGGCGAGCGCGCAGGCCGTCACGAACGCGGCGAGGACGAGCGGGAGACGGGCGAAGCGGCGCGGGCGCATGGCGCTCCTCGGGGCGGGACCGGTCGGGTGGAAGTGAAGGGGCCGGGCGGGGGCGACAGAGGCCCCCGCCCGGTCGAGCGCACCGACGTGCGGTGCGCGGTGGTGCTCAGCCGCGTCAGTCGCGGTTCTTGCCGAGCAGCGCCTGGTGCATCTTGGTGTACAGCGAGGTGTTGTCCTGGCTGGCCGCGTAGCGGTCGCTCGTCGGGCCGAACGCGAAGATCGGCACGTCGGCGCCGGTGTGGTTGCCGGACAGGTAGGTCAGCCACAGGCTCGCCTCGGGGCTGCCGTCGGTGACGCCCTGCGGGTCGTTCGGCGTGCGGAAGGTCGCCGGGCCGAAGTTCTTCGCGTCCTTGCTGCCCGCGCCGTTCACGATGCCGCTGGAGCGCGCCGGGTCCTTGACGTTCGGCGCGGCCTGGCGCGACGGGGAGCTGTTGTTCGCGGCGTTGCCCGGGTCCACGTTGGTGGGCGGCGCGGCGGCCTCGGCGTTGGTGAAGCTGCCCTTTTCGATGATGTTGAAGCCGGCGCACTCGTGGTCGGCCGTGACGATGACCAGCGTGTGCTGGTCGCGCTGCGCGAAGTCGAGGGCCGCGGCGACGGCGTCGTCGAACGCCTTGACCTCGGCGAGCGTCTGCGCGGCGTCGTTGGCGTGCGAGCGCTTGTCGATCTGGGCGCCCTCGACCTGGAGGAGGAAGCCCTTGTGGTCCTTGCCCTTGCCGCCCTTCTGGTTGAGCAGCTCGATCGACTTGCGGGTCATGTCCGCAAGCGTGGGCTCGGCCTTCTCGGGGGCGTTGGCGGGCAGCCCGGCCTTGGCCTGCTCGACGGTCAGGTTGCCGCGGTTGAACAGGCCGATGACGCGGCCGCTCTTGACGGCGTCCAGGTCGGCCTTGGTGGCGACCTTCTGGCTCGCGGCGGTCTGGGTCGGCAGGGCGGGGTCGCCGAAGCTGCCGAGCACCTGGTAGCCGCTGGCCTGCATCGCCTTCTGGTCGTCCGGCTCGAAGCGGGACAGGCCGCCGCCGAAGATGACGTCGGCGGTGTTGTTGCGGGCGATCTGCTCGGCGATCGGGGTGACGAGCGTGCGGTCGGCGGGCTGCGCCTCGTAGCTGCCGTCCGCCTTCTTCGGCAGGCACGACGCGTCGCTGTACACCGGGCCCTGGCAGCCGCGCAGCAGCGCGTGGCTGAACTGGGCGGCCGGCGTGGCGTCGGTGATCTCGGCGGTGGAGACGTTGCCGGTCGCGAAGCCGGCCTGGTGGGCCTGCTCCATGAGGGTGGCGACGCGCTTCTCGTTGGTGTCGATGCCGAGGGCCGCGTTGTAGGTCTTCACGCCGGACGACCACGCCGTGGCGGAGCTGGCCGAGTCGGTGACCAGGGCCGGGGTGTTGGTGCCCTTCTCGACCGCGTAGGTCGAGACCGCGCCGGTGTACGGCATCTTCTCCATGGCGAGCTTGCCGTCGGCGCCGTAGTAGCGCTCGCGAGCGGCGGTGACGTGGGTGCGCCCCATGCCGTCGCCGAGCAGGTAGATGACGTTGCGCACGTCCGGCTGACGCTTGCCGTGGTCGGCCAGCGCGGTGTTCGCCGCGACGCCCACCCCCGCCACGATCCCGCCCGACAGGGCCAGCACCGTCGCGGTCTTCCAAGTGAATCTCACCGCGGTTCTCCTCGAACCCTCGGCGTGCCAGGGACCTGAACGCCCACGCACGCGCCCTCACCGGGCGCCGAGAAGCTATTGGCCCGCGATGAACGGATGTGCGCGCCCGAGTGTCGTCCCGGGGAATTCCGCGTTCCCGGAGGAACCGGTTCATCCCGCGCAGCCCGAGACCCGCGCACAACGAAACGGTACGGGTCCGGATCGTTCGTGTCCCGTACGGGCGGCCTTCACAGAGACGCAACCGCGGCTTCGGCGCCTGTCGCTTCGCTTGGGCCGCACACCTTGCCGTCCCCCTCGCCGAGGAACCCTCACATGGATCTCAATCGTCGCCGCTTCATTCAGCTCGTCGGCGGTACCGCCGCCTTCACCGCGCTGTCGGGCAGTATCGCCCGCGCGGCGTCCATCCCCGCCGCAGGCACCACCGGGACCCTCCAGGACATCGAGCACATCGTCGTGCTGATGCAGGAGAACCGCTCGTTCGACCACTACTTCGGCGCCATGAAGGGTGTCCGGGGCTTCGGCGACCCGCGTCCCGTGACGCTGCCGAGCGGCAAGTCCGTGTGGAACCAGACGGACGGCAACAAGAAGGTCGTGCTGCCGTTCCGGCCGCAGAGCGACGACCTCGGCATGGAGTTCCTCCAGGGCCTCAACCACGACTGGGCGGGCGGCCACAAGGCGTTCAACAACGGCAAGTACGACCAGTGGGTGCCGGCGAAGGGCGCCACGACCATGGCGTACCTGACCCGCGACGACATCCCGTTCCACTACGCCCTCGCCGACGCGTTCACCATCTGCGACGCCTACCACTGCTCGTTCATCGGCGCCACCGACCCGAACCGCTACTACATGTGGACGGGTCACACCGGCAACGACGGCACCGGCGGCGGCCCCGTCCTGAACAACGCCGAGGCCGGCTACGGCTGGACGACCTACCCCGAGCGCCTGGAGCAGGCGGGCGTCTCCTGGAAGATCTACCAGGACATCGGCGACGGCCTCGACGCCGCCGGGTCGTGGGGCTGGATCAACGACGCGTACCGCGGCAACTACGGCGACAACTCGGTCCTGTACTTCAACAGCTACCGCAACGCCCAGCCCGGCAGCCCGCTGTACGACAAGGCGCGCACCGGCACCAACGCCAAGGCGGGCCAGGGCTTCTTCGACATCCTCAGGGCCGATGTCCAGGCCGGGCGGCTGCCGCAGGTCTCGTGGATCGCCGCGCCCGAGGCGTTCTCCGAACACCCGAACTGGCCCGCGAACTACGGCGCCTGGTACATCGCACAGGTGCTGGACGCGCTGACGTCCAACCCCGATGTGTGGGCCCGGACCGCGCTGTTCATCACGTACGACGAGAACGACGGTTTCTTCGACCACGTCGTGCCGCCGTACGCCCCGGGCTCCGCCGCGCAGGGGCTGTCGACGGCCGCGACCTCGCTCGACTACTTCCCCGGGAAGACGGGCTACGTCGCCGGGCCTTACGGCCTCGGCCCGCGTGTCCCGATGCTCGTCGTCTCGCCGTGGAGCACCGGCGGCTTCACCTGCTCCGAGACGTTCGACCACACCTCGGTGATTCGGTTCATGGAGGCCCGCTTCGGGGTCCACGAGCCCAACATCTCGCCGTGGCGGCGGGCGGTCTGCGGCGACCTGACCGCGGCGTTCGACTTCACGCGCACGGGCACCCCGGCCGCGCTGCCGCCCACCGCCGCGTACTACCCGTCGGACAAGGCCCGGCACCCCGACTTCGTGCCGACCGTCCCGGCCGTCGGCACGATGCCGAAGCAGGAGCCGGGCGCGAAGCCGACCCGCCCGCTCAAGTACGCGCCGTACGTGGACGGTTCGGCGAACGCGGGCGCCGCCACGTTCGCCCTCGCCTTCAGCGGCGGCCCGCAGGCCGGAGCGCAGTTCCTCGTCACGGCGGCGAACCGCACCGACGGCCCGTGGACCTACACCGCCGAGGCGGGCCGCTCCATCGCCGACACCTGGAACACCAAGTACTCGAAGGGCCTGACGGACCTGACCGTGTACGGCCCGAACGGATTCCTGCGCGCCTTCCGCAACCCGGGCAAGCAGGCCGGCCCCGAGGCCACCGCCCGGCACAACGCGGCCACCGGGAACCTGGACCTGACGTTCACGAACTCCGGCTCCGGCGACACCCACCTCACCGTCACCAGCGCCTACGGGGGCCAGCCGACGACCGTCACCGTGCGGCCCGGCGAGACCGTGCAGCGCACGATCGACCTTCAGAGCAGCAACCGTTGGTACGACGTGTCGGTGGTCTCGGACACGTCGACCTCGTTCCTTCGCCGCTTCGCTGGGCACGTCGAGACAGGTGCCGCGGGTGTGACCGACCCGGCGATCATCACCGGCTGACACCGCCCTGAACGCCCGGTAGGCAGCCGGGCACGCGTGCGCCGCCGTGACATCGCGTCACGGCGGCGCGTCGCTTTCCCGGCGGCGGTACTTCCGTCAGACTGACCGCCGACCTGGCCTCCAGGAAGCAACTCCCGGCCCGGTCAGGGCAGATAGGCCGCGACCGTCTCGCCGAACTCCTCCGGGGTGACGACCCGGACGCCCAGCGACTCGGCCTTGGCCTTCTTCGACCCGGCGTTCGCGCCGGCGACGAGCAGGGTCGTGGACTTCGACACACTGGATCCCGCACGGCCGCCCGCGCGTTCGATCAGCTCGTTGACCGCGGTACGCGAAAGCGCGGCGAGCGGACCGGTCATGCTGCCGGTGGCGACGACGGTCATTCCCGCCAGCGGGAGTTCCTCGCCAGGTTCGCCGTCCACGGCGTCGGCGGACTGTCCGACGGCGGCGACCCGGGGTTCGTCCTTGTCGACGCCTGCGGCCTTGAGCTTGGCGATCACCGGCGCCAGTTCGGCGAGTTCGGCCAGCAGCATGGCGGCCTTCTCCGGGCCGATGCCGTCGACCTCCTGGAGCGCGGCGGCGTCCGCGTCCACGATCGCGGCCATGGTGCCGAAGTGCCGTGCGATACGCCGGGACATGCTGCGGCCGGTGCCGCGGACGCCGAGCGCGCAGAACACCCGGCTGAGCGGACGCTCCTTCGCCGCAAGGATGTTGGCCAGGATCTTGTCGCTGTTCTTCTCGCTGCCGGTCGCCGCGACCAGCTGCTCGCGGGTGAGCGTGAACAGGTCGGCGATGTCCGCGACCGCCCCGTCGGCGACCAGCCGCACCACGATCTTCGGGCCGAGGCCCTCGATGTCGAGCTGGTCGCGCCCCACCGCGTACTCCACCGAACGCGACAGGTCGCACGCCCGGCCCTGCACGCACCGCCACCGCTCCTGGCTGCTGTCGATCTCCCCGCCGCAGCCGGGGCACTTCTCAGGCAGCGCGATCGGGGTCTCGGCACCGGTCCGCGCCGCGACGACGGGGCCGACGACGTACGGGATCACGTCGCCCGCGCGCCGTACCGTGACGGTGTCGCCGATCCGCAGGTCCAGCTTGCCGATCATGCCGGGGCTGTGCAGCGTCGCGAACGCCACGGTCACGCCAGCGATTTCGACCGGCTCCAGCTGCGCCCGCGGCGCCAGGAACCCGGTCCGGCCGGTCGCCCAGGTGACGTCCACGATCCGGGTGGTCTTCTCCACGGCCGGGAACTTGTACGCCACGGCCCACCGCGGCGCGCGCGAACCGGTCCCGGCGGTCCGCTGGTCGTCGGGGTGGTCCGCCTTGATGACGACGCCGTCGATCCCCAGCGGCAGCGCGTCGCGCCGCGCGGCGACCGTCTCGATGTAGGCGAGCGCCTCGCCGAGGGTCGCCACAGTGCGCGCGCCGACCGGCGTGTCCGCCACGGTCCGCACGCCCAGCGCGCCGAGCGTGTCCATCAGCGCGGAGTGCGTGCGCTCCGCGAACCCGCGCTCGTCGGCAGTGTCGTCGCCGTCGGCGGCCGGCAGCAGCGTGTACGCGTAGCAGGACAACGGAATCGTGTACGCACGACCCGTCGCCCGCAGCGAACCGGCAGCGGCATTCCGAGGGTTGGAGAACACCGGCTCGCCGTACTCGGCCCGGATCCGGTTCGCCTCCTCGAACTGGTCGTTCGTCAGGACGATTTCGCCGCGGACCTCGACACTCACCGGCGCGGCGAGCACCTCGGGCAGGCCGTCGACCGTGCCGATGGCGTGCGAGACGTCCTCGCCGGTCGTCCCGTTGCCGCGCGTGACCAGCCGGACGAGCTTGCCGCCGGTGTAGTACGCCGCGACCGCCAGCCCGTCGATCTTCGGCCCGACGTGGAACCCACGCGGCTCCCCACCCAGCCGCCTGGCCAGCCCCGTGCCCCAGCGCTCCAGGTCCTCCTGGCCGAACACGTTGTCCAGGCTCAGCATCGGCACCGAGTGGACGACATCCCCGCCCTCGACCGCCCCCGCGGCGACCAGCGCGGTCGGCGACTGCTCCACCGCGTCCTCGGGACGCGCCGCCTCGTACGCGGCGATCCCGCGCATCAGCCGGTCGAAGGTGTCGTCGTCCAGCGCCGACGTCCCGTCGCCGTAGTAGGCGGCAGCGGCGGCGCGGACCTCCTCGACGGCGTCGAGGTACGCGGCGCGATCGGCCAGGACAACAGAGGGTGCGTTTTCCATGCCCCGCATCCTGCCGGTACCCGCTGACAACCGGTCCGGGTGGATCGGCCCGGTGTTGGTGGCGGCGTCAACCGACGGGCCTCGGCTTTGACGTGCGCGACGAGGACGGCTCCGGTGCCGCCCCGTACGTTGTGCCGACCAAGCGCGAATGGGGAGTGGAGCCCAGGATGAGCGAACTGATCCCGTCGGAAATCACGCGGCCGGCGCCCGGGGTAAGCAGACGCACGCTCGGCGTGCTGCCCCTGGTCGGAATCTTCTTCTTCACGGTGTCCGGAGGCCCCTTCGGGCTCGAGAACTCGCTCTCCAGCGCCGGTCCGGGCATGACCCTGCTGATGATCGTCCTGGTGCCGGTGGTCTTCGGCGTGCCGAACGCGCTGGTGGCGGCGGAGCTGAGTGCCGCGATACCCGTCGACGGCGGCTACTACTACTGGACGAAGATCGCGCTCGGCAGAGGCGCGGCATTCGTGTTCGGGGCCTGGAACTCGATCGGGGCGGTGCTCAACCTCGCCCTCTACCCGATCCTGCTGGTCGACTACCTGGCCACGTGGATTCCGGACATCGCCCGCGGCGAGGGCCCGGTGCTCGTGGACCTGTTCCACGGCGGTTTCGTCGTGGACCTGCACTGGGTCGTCACCGTCGCCTTCATCCTCCCGATGGCATACCTCAACTACCGCGGCTCCAAGGCGGTCAGCGAATACTCGCTCGGGATGATGCTGGTGATCCTCGCACCGTTCGCGGTGCTGACGGGCCTCGGCATCTGGCACGCGGTCGCGAACGGGATCAATGTGCTCTCGCCCTTCGTGGTGCCGGATCAGAGCGTCAGTTCGTCGGTGGCCGGCGCGCTCAGCGTGATCGTGTGGCTCTACCTCGGCTTCGACGGCCCGAGCACCGTGCTGGGCGAGGTCGCCGACGCGCACCGCACCTACACCCGGGCCCTGCTCATCTCGGTTCCGCTGATCATCACCGCGTACCTGCTGCCCACCATCGCCGCCGTCGGCAGCGGGCTGCACCAGGACTCGTCCGCCGACTGGATCCAGGGCGACTTCGTCGTGGTCGGCGACATGCTGGGCGGAGTCTGGCTGAAGGTGCTGATCTCCGTGGGGTCGGGGCTCTCCCTCGTGGGGCTGTTCATGGCGATCCTGCTGACGAGCACCCGGGTCCCGCGAGCACTCGCCGCGGACGCGTACCTGCCGCGCTGGATGGCGCGGGACAGCAAGCGGTTCGACACGCCGGTGGGCGCGCTGATGGCGAGCACCACCATCGTCATCGTGCTGTCCGCCGTCGACTTCAGCTCGATCCTGCGGGCCACGGTGTTGCTCACGCTGGCCTCGATCCTGCTGGAGTTCGCGGCCTTCCTGGTCCTGCGCTGGAGGTATCCGCAGATGCTCCGGCCGGTTCGGGTCCCCGGCGGCTGGCCGGGCGCGGTCCTGGTCGTCGCGCTGCCCACCGCGATGATCGGGTACCTGGCATGGAGTACGGCGGTCAACGAGCGCGCGACGTTCGTCACGAGTGTCGCGGTGGCGCTGCTGGCCGTGCTGCTCTACCCACTGTGCCGACGGTTCGTCAAAGGCGGTCGGCCGGACGCCGAGATCGACTCCTCCCAACTCGAGCTGGGTCCGGACCGTTTCGCGGGATTCGCTGCGCGGAAGGCGGGCGTCTGATGGATGTGCAACGGGTGCTCTCGGAGCTTGCGGAGCAGCTGCGGACCTGGTGGCCGGTGCCGGGAGTCTCGATCAGCGTCGTCGACGGGGCCGGCGAGTCCGCGTTCGTCGCCGCGGGATTCGCGAACGCGGAGTCCGGGGCGCCGGTCTCGCGCGGCACACGCTTCGAGATCGGTTCCGTCAGCAAGACCTTCACCGCCTTCCTGCTCGGCATCCTGGCGGACGAGGGGAAGGTGGACCTCGACGCGGCGGTCGCCGACCACCTGCCCTGGTTCGCCCCGAACGGCGGCTCCCGCGCGATCACCGTCCGGCACCTCCTGCAGCACACCTCCGGCCTGGTGGCCGGGGCCGACGCGCTGCCCGACGCCGCCGCACGCGGCTACGCGCTGCGCGACGCGAGGACCTGGGCCGAACCGGGTGAGCTGTTCCACTACTCCAACGAGGGCTACAACCTGCTGGGGCTGATCGTCGAGCAGATGACGGGGCAGTCGCTGGCGGACGCCATGGCCGAACGGCTGCTGCGGCCCCTGGGCATGCGCGAGTCGGCGGCGCGGATCGTTCACGAGGACATCGCCGAACTCGCCACCGGGTACCGGTTCCTGCGCGACGACCGCCCGCCACTGCCGTCGGCCCCACTCGCGCCGGCCGGCTTCTTCGAGTACTCGTCGGCCGACGGGAACGTGCTGGCGACCGCTTCCGACCTGGGCCTGTTCGCCCGCATGCTGCTGGGCCGGGGCACCCTGGACGGCACCAGGATCATCGGACCGGAGCGTTTCCGACAGCTCATCACGGTGCCTGACGACACGGCCGGTTCCGGCTACGCGTGCGGCGTGGACGTGGAAGCGGTCGACGGCCGCACCTGGCTGACGCACGCCGGCGGGATGGTCGGATACCGCTCGTACCTCGCCGTCGACATCGACGGCGGGCACGGTGTCGCCGTGCTGACCAACGCGCCCGGCGAGTGCCAGATCATCGACCGCTTCGCCCGTCATGTGCTCGCCGTGGTCCAGGGCGCCCCGCCGGACCCGGCGCTGTTCGACCCGGAGCGGATCCCCGACGCCCGGCGCTACGTCGGGATCCACGGAACGGCGCCGCGCCGAATCCGCGTCGAGTCCGCGGGGGACGGCCGTCTCTCGCTCACCTCGGAGGGGGTGACCGGCAGGCTGTACGACACGGGGGACGGGCGGCTGGTGTGCGATCACCCGGGGTGGTCCGCCTACCACCACTCCTGGGACGGACGCTGGCTCTACGGACCCGAGTCACTGGGCCCCGGCCCCTCCGCGCCGACCGCCCCACCGCACGCACTCGCGGGTCACTACCGGAGCTACACCCCCTGGTACCCCGGATTCGGCATCGTGCAGCGGGCGGGACGCCTGCACATGACCGCCGCGACCGGCGTGGAAGCGCCCTGCGACGAACCGGAACTCGTTCCGCTCGACGACGGGACGTTCCGCATCGGAGCCGACCCCCGGCTGCCGGAGCGCCTGACGCCCGGACCCGCCCTGGACGGCGCGGTGCTCTGGGTCGACGTGGACGGGTGCCGTTACACGCGCTCGTTCCGGGATCAGCCGGAGCTCTGAGAAGCGCTCGTCCGCAGCTCGCGCACCCGGAGTTGGAGGTGCGCGAGCAGCATGGCGTCGGCATCGGCGAAGTCCAGCCCGGAGACCTCGCGGATACGGCGCAGCCGGTAGCGCATGGTGTTGGGGTGTATGTGCAGGGCCTTCGCGGCGGTGTCGGTGGCTCCCGCGGCGGCGAGATAGGCGGCCAGCGTCGCCGCCAGCGGACCGTCCTGGCCCTCTTCCCGGCGCAGCCGGTGCAGCGCGCCGCCGGAGTCCGGCAGGCCGAGCGACTCGGTCGCGTCGGCGAGGTGCAGCAGCAGTACCGCCAGCGCCATGTCCTCGACGGTGCGCACGACCGGTCCGCGGACGGCCGGATGCCGCAGCGCCCGCAACGCGGCGTCGGCCTGCGCCCGCACGTCGGCGATCCGGCCCATCGATTCGGCCGGGCCGCCGACGGCGACCACGTAGTCACCGGCCAGTGGGGTCCGCGCGAGGAAGTCGCGGGCGAGGGCGACGGCCGACTCCAGGGCCGTGGCGTGTTCCGCCGGCCAGGCGGCCAGGACGTACACGACTCCGGTGCCCGCCACCACGGCTGAACGCGGGTGCACGGCCGCCAGGAAGTACTCCAGCGTGTCCGCGAACCGGCGCAGCCCGGCGGCGTCCAGCGCGTCGGAGCCCGTGCCCCCGGCCAGCCGCGGGGCCGCGGCCAGGACGCAGACCGGGCCGGAGCCCAGTTGCAGCCGGCTCGCCTCCACCGGGTCGGCCGCCCCGCCGAGTACGGCGGCGGCCAGCTCGCCGCGCTGGCGGCGGGCGTAGCTGGTCTCCGTGCGCAGACCCACCAGTTGCAGTGCGACCACGGGCGCGAATTCGCGCAGCCGGGCCGTGGCCGCCTCGTCGAGCGGCCCGGTGACGGCGGCCCATATGTAGCCGAGGACGTCCGAACCGGCCCGGACCGCGATGGCCACCCTTGCCAGCTGATCCGGCCCGGTCGGCTCCATGTACACCGGCTCGGTGCTGGCATGGAGCCGCTCGAACTCCTGGCGCTCGCGCTGTTCGGCGAGCGTGCGCTGGTGCACGGCCCGCCCCAAGATGGTCTCGATCCGCTCGGAGTCGGTCCGGTCCTGCCCCTGCGACCAGGCGACCAGCGCGGAGAAGCGGTCCTCGATGGTGACGGGGGCGCCGACCGCCTCGTAGACGGCGTTCGCCAGGGCGAACAGCTCCGCGCCGCTGTCGGCCGAGCGCACGCGCGTCCTCGCGTCCGCGAGCAGCTGCTCGCGCACGGTCGTGGCCACGTGCATCCAGGACGCGTCCTGGTTGACCTCGATGATCGCCGGCGCGTCGTCGGCCGACGGCGGCACCGGGGCCTTCACCGCGAGCACCTCCGCGCCGGCCTGCCGCATGGCCGCGGTCAGCTCGCGCAGCTCGGCCTCGGTGCTCACGCCGACCCCCAGGACCACGCACCCGGGTCCGAGCCGTGTCGGCGCACCCGGGGCATGGATGGCGACGTCGGTGAGCGGCCCGCCGTCGCCGGTCCCCTCCTGGACGAGGCGCAGCAGCGCCGGGCCGATGTTCTCCACGAGCTGACGGACAGGCAGGTTCCCCCGGGCGCCGGCCTTCCGCATGGTGCACTCCCGACTCGACGGACTGTTGTGGGCGTCAAGTCTCGGAGACCCGTATTGACGATGTCAACGATGATCCGGAGCGGGCGGAGCGCGAGCATGGCACCAGAGCAAGACGGATCACAGGCACAAGGAGCACGGATGGCAGCGACGCAGACGCAGGCAGGCCGGGATCTGCTGGGGCTGTTCCCGCCCGGGACCACGCGGGACGCGAGCGGCGGACTGGTGATCGGCGGCGTGCCGGCGGCCGAACTCGCCGAGTCCTACGGCACCCCCGCGCTGATCCTCGACGAAGCGTCGGTCCGCGCCCGCGCCCGACGGTACGCCGACGGCCTGGCCGCCCGTTGGCCGAACTCCCGCGTCGTCTTCGCCTCCAAGGCGTTCCCCTGCACCGCCGTCATCCGGCTGCTCGCGCAGGAGGGCATCGGCATCGACGTGGCCGGCGGCGGCGAGCTGACCCTCGCCCTCGCCGCGGGCGCGGACCCGGCCGGCCTGGTCGTCCACGGCAACGCCAAGACCGAGGAGGAACTGCGCCTCGCCGTCGACGCGGGCGCCGGGACGGTCGTCATCGACAACTTCGACGACATCGACCGGCTGGAGAAGATCCTCGCCGGCACCGCAACGGAACAGGGAGTACTGGTCCGGCTCACCCCCGGCATCCGCCCCGACACCCACGAGGCCGTGTCCACCGGCCAGAACGGCTCCAAGTTCGGCCTGCCCCTGCCACAGGCCCGGGCGGCGATCGCGCGCCTGCGCGGCAGCGACCGGCTGCGGCTGGACGGCGTCCACGTGCACGTCGGGTCGCAGATCCTGGACCTCGCACCCTTCGCGCAGGCCGTCGAAGCCGTCGCCGAACTCGGCGAGTTCGCCGTCTACGACCTGGGCGGCGGCCTCGGCTCCCGCTACACCTACGCCGACCGGCCGCCCACGGTGGAGGCGTACCTCGACGCCCTCACCGACGTCGCCCGACGCCTGCTGCCCGCCGACGCCCGCATCCTCATCGAGCCGGGCCGCTCCATGGTCGCCGAGTCCGGCGTCTCGTTGTACCGGGTCGTCTCCGTCAAGCGCGGCGAAGGCCACACCTTCGTCGCCGTCGACGGCGGCATGGGCGACAACCTCGAAGTCTCCCTCTACCAGCAGCGCTTCGAGGCCGCCGTCGCCGACCGCCCGACGGGCGGGGGCGAGCTGTGCCGCCTGGTGGGCCGGCACTGCGAGTCCGGCGACACCCTCAGCGCCGACGTCCCGCTCGCGGACCCGCGCGTCGGGGACCTGATCGCCGTACCTGTCACCGGCGCGTACACCTACGCCCTGAGCAACAACTACAACGGCGCCCGCCGTCCGCCGGTGGTCTTCGTCCGCGACGGCGCCCACCGCGCCGTGGTACGCCGCGAAACCTACGCCGACCTGACGCGCCGGGACCTGCCCTAGGCGCCTTCTTCCGGACCACCGCGGCGCCCCAGATGTGAACGGCGGAGATGACCTGAATACCGGAGACGCCGAGGCCCGCACGGTAGATCGTGGCGTTTTTCGTGTCGTAGCGGGCGGCCGGGCCGCGCCATTGGTTCAACCGGTTGATGCAGCGTTCGACGGTGTTGCCCTGCGCGTAGGCCTCAAGGCCGCAGGCGGCGCGGCCGACCTCCGCCTCGGCCGCACCGCCTGCGGCCGAGCGTCACCCTGCCAGGGCGGCGTGTTCCGGAGAGGAGGCGTCCGGCGAGCTCGCGCGGTCTAGAAGGGGCGGTCGCCGAGGATGGTGACGCGTTCCATGATCCTGGTGTGGGGGTAGTAGTCGGCACTGGCGTAGTGCTGCGTGGCGCGGTTGTCCCAGAAGGCGACGGTGCCCGGGCGCCAGCGCAGCCTGCACTGGTACTCGGGGTGGCGGGCCTGGTCGTAGAGGAAGGCCAGCAGTTCGCGGCTCTCGTCTTCGGGCAGGCCGTCGATGTGGTGGGTGAAGATGCGGTTGACGTAAAGCAGTTTGCGGCCGGTCTCCGGGTGGGTGCGCACCACCGGGTGCGTGACGGCGGGGAACGCCTTCTGGGCGGCGGCGAGTTCGTCGGGGCCGAGGGTGGCACCGAAGCTCTGGGTGAAGTCGTGGACGGCGTTCAGCCCGTTCAGACGCTGCTTCATATCGTCGGTCAGCCCGTCGTAGGCGGCGGCCATGTCCGCCCACAGGGTGTCGCCGCCGACGGCGGGTACCTGAACGGCGCGCAGGATCGAGCCCATGGGCGGGGTGGTTTCGAAGGAGGCGTCGGAGTGCCAGACGTTCTCGACCGCCGGGGAGTCCGCGCCGCGTGCGAGCCGCACGACTTCGGGGATGCCGTCGACCTTGGGCAGGAAGGGGTGGACCTCCGGGGTGCCCCAGTTGCGGGCGAGGTCGCGGTGTTCCGGTGCGGTGAGGGACTGATCGCGGAAGAACAGCACCTTCCACTCCAGCAGGGCGCGGTGCAGTTCGGCGAGCAACGCGTCGCCGAGCGGCTGTGCCAGGTCGACGCCGGTGATCTCGGCACCGATGGCCGGGGTGCACGGTGCGACGTCGATCAGCTGGTACGGCGCAGGTGGTTCGTAGTCGCCGGTGGGGCTGAGCTCGCGCACGGGCACGGCGGACACGCCGTTGTCGAACACCGGTCGCGAGGACGGGACTTGGTGCGTGCTGGGCGCACTCCTGGTTCCCGGCGTGGCTAGGGGCATGCTGGTCATCAAAGCCTCCGGACTCTTCGGCACGGGCGCCGTCCCGGTTTCGTCGACCGGTTCGGCGGGAGGCGGCGGCTATGCGGACGGAGCCGCCTCGGGGGCGAGCGCGAGCGTGGACGGGTGTGCGGGTGCCATGAGCAGCCCCGCACCGGCGTCCACCAGGTCCGCGAGAAACAGCGCGCTCGGATCGGGCGTGTGGGTGGGATCGAGCTCCAGGCGCTGCTCACGACCGGCCAGCTCGTGGGTCGCGAACCCGGTGAACTGCTCCCAGCGACGATGGGCGATGCGTGCGGGCACCACGCCACCGGCAACCTCTACCGCGCGCTCGGTCAGCGCCTTCAGACCGGTGGTCCACGGCGTGCGCCCGAGGTCGTCGGGTCCGAGGGTGGTGACCTCGGGGTGCACGGTGTACGCGGCCTGCACGCAGAAGCGCAGGTACCAGCTGCCCCCGTCCTCCCCGGCGCGCAGCCGGTCCATGAGTTCCACCAGGGGGCGGGCGAACGCCTCGGCCACGGCGCGCGGGTCGGCGCTCCTGCCCTCGCCGTCGTACACCGCGATCAGTTCGATGCGGCGCGCGTTCACCTCACGCATGCGGTGCTCGAACAACGCCTCCACGAGGGATTGCACCGAACCGAAGTGGTACTTCACCGCGTTGGTGTTGCGCTGCCCCGCCGCGGCGGCGATCTCGCGCGCCGAGACCCCGTTGATGCCACGAGCGGCGAACAGCCGCTCGGCTGCGGTCATCAGCCGAAGCCGTGCGCGGTCGCCGACCGATGCCTCGATCTCCATGCCGCGAAAAATAACGCACACGCGTTAATCAATCAAGGGCCGGATAACGCACCTGCGTTAACGCCGGATGCGGCATGGCGCAATCGCGTCACCTCCCGCCGGGACGGACGTCCCGGGCCGCGGCCGGGATGTCTGGCTCAGGACGTCGGGACGTCCGGCACGGGACAGTCGGAGGCGATCGCGCGCGGCGGCATCCCTCCTGCCGTCCGCCGAACGCACCCCCGACGACCAGGAGTTGCCCCATGCCTCGAAGGATCCGCCGCGCGCTGCTCGGCGCAGCCCTGTCCGCCGCCGCCACCGCGAGCCTGCTCGCCGGGTCGGCCGGCACCGCGCACGCCGCGCCGACGGTGTACGCCGTCCATCTCAGCTGGCTCACCATCGAGGCGACGCAGGACAACAACTCCTACGACGAGGCCTACATCAAGGTGAACGGCGCCACGGTGTGGGGCCCGCACGACGTTCCGGAGAACAGCCCGCAGAACATCGGCGTGTCACTGCCGACGTTCTACTACGACTCGGACCACACGCTGACCGTCGAAGCGTGGGACCGCGACCCGGGCCGCGACGACCGCATCGGCTACTTCCGCCTCGGCGCGAACCCGGCACTGGGCGGCCAGGCCATCCAACTGCGGGGCAACGACGGGGTGTACGACATCTTCTTCTATGTGGAGCGCGCCAACTGACGTCGCAGGACGCGGTTCGCTCATGAGACGTGGGGCGTGCGGCGCGGCCGGACGCCCCCAGGCCAGCTCGCGGCGGGGCCCGCCGCACGGTTGACCGCCGCGCCCTTGAAGCTGCTCGCGGACGTGGCGGGTCAGACCCGTGGTGCGAGGCCTGCGAGGACGAGGTCGCAGACGTTTTCGAAGGTGGTTTGGGTCGCCGGGTCGGTCCAGTAGCGGGCGTAGACGGGGTCGTGGAAGCGGGCGGTGGCGGAGAAGACGGCGTCGGCTGCGACAACCGGGTCGGTGGTCGCGAACGCGCCTTCGTCGATGCCGTCCTGGATGATGCCGGTCAGTTGGGCGATGAGGTCGGCGAGGTGTTCTTCGACGGCGCTGCTGGTCTGTTCGACGAGCTGGGAGTAGGCGGCGAAGAGCTCGGGGTCGTCGAGGGCTTTGGAGCGCTTGGCCGCGTACAGGGTCTCCAGCCATTCGCGCAGCCGTTGCTCGGCGGGTGACTCGGACGCCACGACCGTCGTCAGCGTGGCGTGGGTGCGGTCGAGCCAGCGGCGGGTGACGGCTTCGCGGAGTGCGGCCTTGCTCGGGAAGTGGCGGTAGACGGTGCCGTGACTGACGCCGAGTGCGCGGGCGACGTCCACGACCGTGGCCTTGGCCGGGCCGTACCGCCGCAGGACGCCCTCGGCGGCCTCGAGGATCTGCTCGGAGGTCAGGGGTGCGTCGGCCACGGTGTTCGTCTCCTACCGCCCGGCGGTCATCCGCCCGACGTCACTTCTCGCTGTCCAGGTGCGCCATCTGCGCCGCAGCGTACCGCTCTCCGGCGGCGGCCCCCGCCGGCACGGCGCGCTCTATCGCGGCGAGGTCGTCGGAGGACAGCGTCACGTCGAGGGCGCCGAGGGCCTCCTGGAGGCGGTCGCGGCGGCGGGCGCCGACCAGCGGCACGATGTCGTCCCCGCGGCCGAGGACCCAGGCGATGGCGATCTGCGCGACGCTGACGCCCTTGGCCTCGGCGACCGCCCGCAGCGCCTCGACGAGCGCCAGGTTGTGGTCGAGGTTGTCGCCCTGGAAGCGCGGGCTCATGCCACGGAAGTCACCGGCGGCCAGCGCGGTGGAGCGCTGCCAGTGGCCGCTGATCAGCCCGCGCGAAAGCACGCCGTACGCCGTGACGCCGATGCCGAGCTCGCGCGTGGTCGGCAGGATCTCGGCCTCGACGCCGCGGGAGATCAGCGAGTACTCGATCTGCAGATCGCTGATCGGGTGCACGGCGTGCGCGCGGCGGATGGTGTCGGCGCCGACCTCGGACAGGCCGAGGTGGCGCACCCGCCCCGCCTTCACCTCCTCGGCGATGGCGCCGACGGTCTCCTCGATCGGCACGCTCGGGTCGAGCCGCGCCAGGCGATAGGTGTCGATGTGGTCGACGCCGAGCCGCACGAGGCTGTAGGCGAGGAAGTTCTTGACCGACTCCGGCCGGCCGTCGTTGGCGAGGAACGCGCCGTCCGCGTCGCGCACCGCGCCGAACTTGACGCTGAGGTGCACGCCGTCGCGGCCGCGCTCGCGTAGCGCTTCGCCGATCAGCAGCTCGTTGTGGCCGCTGCCGTAGAAGTCGCCGGTGTCGAGCAGGTCGACGCCCGCGTCGAGCGCCGCGTGGATGGTGGCGATGCTCTCGCCGCGGTCCGCCGGGCCGTACAGCGCCGACATGCCCATGCAGCCGAGACCGAGCGCGGAGACGCGGGAGCCGGTGGCGGCGCTGAGGGTGCGGGTGTCCATGGGAGCCATGAGAACGATCCTTCCGAAGATCCCTGCCGACGGTTTCGCGGGTGCCTGGCGACAGGTCCCGGGCACGAGATCAGCATGCCCGATGGACTGACAGATTTCAATATCTGTCAGTCCATCTCCCTCACATTCACCCGCCCGACCCAACCGACGCACCCCACTTGAACGCGTTCAAAAGGAGGGTCTAGAGTCAGGGTTACGCGAACTGAACGCGTTCAAAAGAGGGGGTCGCCATGGATCTCACCGTGGTCACATACGTCGTCTACCTGCTGATCAGCCTCTCCGTGACGCTGTGGGTCGGCCGCGTGCTCGCCCACAACGGCAGGCTCTTCCTCGTCGATGTCCTGCACGGCGACACCAAGCTCGCCCACGCCGTCAACCAGCTGCTGCTCGTCGGCTTCTACCTCGTCAACTTCGGCTTCATCGCCCTGCACCTCAAGCTCGGCGACCGCGTCGACACCGCCCGCGAGTCCTTCGAGGCGCTGTCCGTCAAGGTCGGCACCGTCCTGCTGGTCCTCGGCGCGCTGCACCTGGCCAACGTGTTCGTGCTCAACCGGCTGCGCCGCCGCACCCTGCAGGAACGCATGACCACCACTCCCCCGGTCCCGCCTCAGGCCTGGACCAGCCCGGCCGTGGGCGTGTGACGTCATGGCCACCGCGATCGGCGTAGGAGGCCTCGACCGGGGTGAGGCCTCCTACGTGTCCGCCACCGCCCCCGTACGCGTCCCGTCCCTGCGGCGCATCACCGTCCTGTACGACGCGGCCTGCCCGCTGTGCGTCGCCGTCAGCGGCTGGCTCGCCCGCCAGCCCAAGCTGATCCCCATCGACCTGATCTCCGCCGGCTCGGCCCGCGCCCGCAACCGCTACCCCGAGCTCGACCACGCCCGCACCCTGCGCGAGGTCACCGTCATCGGCGACGCCGGCCAGGTCTACACCGGGGCGTACGCCTGGATCATGTGCCTGTGGGCCCTCTACGCCTACCGCCCGATGTCCTACCGCCTCGCGACCCCCGCCGGCCTGCCGGTGGCCAAGGCCGCCGTGGTCGCCGCAGCCAAGATCTCCTCCGCGACCCGCCGCGAGGCGGGAGACTGCGGCGACGACTGCGGCCCTCACGATTAAGGTTCCACGCGTGGAGAACGACGCACCGACCGCCTCGAAGGCCAGCAAGAGCGAGCAGACCCGGTCCCTGATCCTGGAGACCGCGATGCGCCTGTTCCAGGAACGCGGCTACGACAAGACGACGATGCGCGCCATCGCCGCCGAGGCGGGAGTGTCGGTCGGCAACGCGTACTACTACTTCGCGTCGAAGGAGCACCTGATCCAGGGCTTCTACGACCGCGTCACGCAGGAGCACATCGCCGCGACCCGTGCGGCCATGCACGGCCGCACGGACTTTCCCGAACGGCTCCAGGCGGCGCTGACCGCGTGGCTGGACGTGGCGGAGCCGTACCACGGCTTCGCCGTCCAGTTCTTCCGCAACGCCGCCGACCCCGACAGCCCGCTCAGCCCGTTCTCCGCCGAGTCCTACCCGGCCCGCCAGACCGTCGTCGACCTGTACCGCGAGGTCCTGGCCGGGTCGACGATGAAGCTCGACACCGAAATGGCGGAGATACTCCCCGAGTTGCTGTGGCTCCATCAGATGGGCATCGTCCTGTTCTGGGTCTACGACCGCACCCCCAACAGCACCAAAACCCGCGACTTCGTCCGCCGCACCACACCCATGGTCGCCCGCGTGATGAACCTGTCCCGCTACAAACTCATCCGCCCACTGGTCCGCGACGCCGACAAGCTCGTCCGCGACTTCATCGTCCCCGAAGCCGTCGAACCGGCCGGGCACAAGGCTTCCCAGTCTCAGCGCTGACGACGTCGGCGTGGCGGACGGCGACGGCTCGGGTCAGGTGCCGAGGGGCACGGCGGTCGCTGTGCCGTCTGCGGCGACGGCGACGCGGCCTTGGAAGCCGTCCGAGCCGCAGTCCTTGCCGTTGGGGTAGGAGGCGGTCGGGGTGACGGCGAGTTCGCGGACCAGCGGTGCGCCGCCCGATGCGGGGGTGAGGGTCAGCGTCACCTGCACGGGGGTGCCGGGCAGCCCCGGGACCGGCGCGGCGCCGTTCTTTCCGCCGGTGAACACGACCTGGGCGGAACACATTTCGCCGGTGCAGCCCTTAGGGTCCGTCCTGCTGGACGGGGAGAGGATCACGTCTGCGTCCTTGCAGGCGCCGTCCCAGCAGGTCCGCATGTGGGCGCCCGCGATCTGGTCGGCGTACGGCGGCGCGATGTCCAGGGTGATCCCGACCAGGGTGCCGACCGCGGTGCACTGCCGCGAGGCGCCTGACGAACTCTCGTCGCCGCAGGCCACCGCCAGGACAAGGACCCCGGCGAGCAGCCCCGAGCGGCGGAGCGGCGTGAGTTTCGTGCGCATGCGCATCCTCTCGTCGACGTCAGCGACGGTCAGACGCCGACCCACACGGATCGGTTCCACAGGCGACCTTGAACGACGGGAGCGGCCGGGCTTTCTCCCGTGACGGCGTTGTTCGTCGACCGATACGCCCGCGCCTGACCCCGGAGGGGCCGCCGAAAGGGTGTCAGGAACGCGTCAGGAAGGGGTCCGTCCGCATCACGGCGGGGCAGCTGCGCGGTAGACAGGAAGCGGGGTTCGGCATCGGAGGTGCGCCATGCTTCGCACGTTGTCGCGGGACCGGGTCGCGTGGGCGAGTACACCGTTGCTGCTGTTGGTGGTGGGGCTGACGATGTCGCAACTGGCGGCTCGGGCGCGCATGTTGAAGGTTGTCGCGAACACCAGTGCCGGCTATCTCGAGCGTGTTCAGGACGCTTCGCGCGTTGCGCGGACGGCGTCGTCGCCGGATGCGGTCGCCATGTACGTCAGGGACGAGCTCACCGCGGTGCTCGGGCTGCGCGGGTGCCGGTTCGAGTACGGGACGTTGCTCGGGCGCCCGGCGCGGCTGGAGCGCGACGGCAGCGTGGTGGTCGGGCGCGAGGCGTGGGACGTCGACGCGCTGGGCTGGCCGGAGGACGAGGTGGAGCTGCGGGTCTTCCACAAGCACCGGTTCGTCGGTCGCTTCATGATGCTGCCGACACGAGGGGCCGTCGCGACGCTTCAGGCGCGTCTGGTGGCGGTGGCGTTGGCCGACCAGGTCGGGGCCTCCTATGACAGCCCGCAGACGAGCGGCGTCAAGCACTGACGGTGCTCAGACGGCCCTGCGGTACAGCCACACGCCGAGCGGCGCGAACACGGCCACGATTCCCGCGTCCCACGCGAGGGCCTGCCATACGAGGGACGCGGCGGGGCCGCCGAGGACCAGGGTGCGGACTGCTTCGACGGTCGCCGAGACGGGCTGGTTGTTGGCGAAGGCCTGGAGCCAGCCCGGCATCGTGGCCACCGGGACGAAGGCGGATGACGCGAAGACCAAGGGCACCAGCATCGGGAAGGCCGCCGCCTGGGCGGTTTCCGGGTCGCCGACGGCCATGCCGATCGTGGCGAAGATCCACGACATCGCGAAGCCGAACAGGAGGACGAGCACTACACCTGCGAGGAAGCGCCAGGCGTCGGTGTGTACCCGGAATCCGAGGGCGAATCCGACGCCCGTCATGAGGGAGACGACGAACACGTTGCGCGTGAGGTCGGCGAGGGTGCGTCCCGACAGGACGGCCGACCGGGCCATCGGGAGGGATCGGAAGCGTTCCATCAGGCCGGTCTGCATGTCGGTCGCCAGGCCGATGGCCGTGTTCATCGCGCCGAAGACCGCGGCCTGCACGAAGATGCCCGGCATCATGAAGTCCACGTAGGAGATGCCGTTCAGCGCGCGGCCGGTCACGCCGCCGAAGACGTACCGGAACATGAGGATGAACACGAGCGGCTGCACGGTCGAGAAGATCAGCAGCCGGGGTACGCGGCGCAGCGCGATCAGGTTGCGGTGGGCGACGGCGAGGCCGTCGTGGATCGGGGCGTAGACGCGTTCGACGACGGTGGGTGCGGTCACGACGGCGGTCATGTGGGCACCTCGCTTCGCTCGCTCATGGCGTGTCCTCCGTCCGGTGTCCGGTGAGTGCCAGGAACACGTCGTCGAGGCTCGACTCGCGCACGGCGATCGTCCGCGGCACCATGCCGTCGCCTTCCAGTGCGTGCATGACGTCCATCAGCAGCATCGAGCCGTCCGGCGCGGCGAGCCTGAGCAGCGGTCCTTCGCGGCCGGGAGCGCGCTGGAGCCGGGTCGTGATCAGCGTGGCGGCTTCGGCGGCGCGTGCCTCGTCGCCCATGTCGAGCTCGATGACGGTCTGGCCGAGGCGTTCCTTGAGCACTCCGGGCGCGTCGTCGGCGATGATGCGGCCTTCGTCGATGACCGCGACGCGGTTGGCGAGCCGGTCGGCCTCCTCGAGGTACTGCGTCGTGAGCAGCACTGTGGTGCCTTCGCGCAGCAGCTGGCGGATGAGCTCCCACAGCGCACCTCGGCTCTGCGGGTCCAGCCCCGTGGTGGGCTCGTCGAGGAACAGGACCGGCGGTTCGGAGACGAGGGCGGCGGCGACGTCGAGGCGGCGGCGCATGCCGCCCGAGTACGTGCGTACGGGCCGGTCCGCCGCCGCGACGAGGTCGAACTGTTCGAGCAGTTCGGCCGCGCGCGGGTCGAGGCGTCGCGCGGGCAGCCGGGTGAGCCTGCCGATGAGCCGCAGGTTCTCGCGCGCGGTCAGGTTGGGGTCGACGGCGGCGTTCTGTCCGGCGAGGCCGATGAGCCTGCGGACGGTCGCGGGCTCCTCCGCGACGTCGTGCCCGAGCACCTCGGCACGCCCCGAGCTCGGCCGGATGATCGTGGTGAGGATGCGGATGGCGGTGGTCTTGCCCGCCCCGTTGGGCCCGAGCAGCCCGAAGACGGTGCCCTGGGGGACCTCGAAGTCGATGCCGCCGAGGGCCGTGACGTCGCCGAACCGCTTGGTCAGGCCCGATACCGCGATGGCTGGGGCGTCGTGCATGGTGTGCCTCTGGGAGCGTTCCGTCCTTCCAGTGTGACGGCCCCTCGGGGCCGGTCAGGCCTGTGCGCGGCGGATGGCGATGAGGGCCGCGTCGTCCCCGAGGTGCCCGCCGGCGTGCGCGAGGAGGTCGCGGCGGATGTGGTCGACGAGGGCGGCGGGCTCGCATTTGGCCCACTGCGTGACCCGTTCGGCCAGGGGGTAGAAGGCGCCGTGGCCGTCGCGGGCTTCGGTGACCCCGTCGGTGTACAGGAGCAGGGTGTCGTCGGTGTCGAAGCGGTAGGTCAGGTCCGGGTACTCGTCGGCGGACAGCCCGTGCACGCCCAGCGGGGGCGCCGACCGGGTGGCGTCGATGAACGACGTCTTGCCGTGGCTCAGTACCAAGGGGGGCGGATGCCCGCAGTTGGTCAGACGGGTGACGGGCTCGCCGTCGGGGATGTCGATGAGCAGCGCCGTGATGAAGTGCTCGACGGTCTCCTCGCCCGTCTCGGCGAAGTCGAGCAGGTAGCGGCCGACGCTGCGGTCGAGCACGTGGGCGAGCTCGGGCAGGGTGGGGTGCCGTGTGGCGACGAGCCGGAAGGCGCTGAGCAGCAGGGCGGACTCGCCGACGGCGGCCAGGCCCTTGCCGCGCACGTCCCCGATGATCAGGCGGGTTCCGTCGCCGGCGCGGGTGGCGGTGTAGAGGTCGCCGCCTATCTGGGCCTCGTGTTCGGCGGCCAGGTACATCGTGGCGATCCGCAGCGGGCCGATCCGCTCGGGCAGCGGCCGCAGCAGGGCCCGCTGGGCCTCTTCGGCCACGGACTGCACACGGGCCAGCTGCCGGGAGCGGCGTTCCCGGATCACGGTGAAGATCACGATCAGCGTGGAGAGCACGGTCAGCGCGGCGATCTGCGCCACGTGGTTGCTGGTCGTCAGGCCGCCGTGGAGCACGGCGATCAGCACCTGGGCGGCGATGGCCAGGGCGCCGACGGCGGCGGTCAGTCGTGGCCCGGCGAACGAGGGCGTCAGGGCCGGGGCTATCACCAGCAGCGGGCCGAGGTGGACGCTGCTCGGCGCCGAAAGGTCGACGATCGTGATCAGCACGATGAGCGCGATGGGCAGCGCCACCAGCATCGCGCTTCGACGGCTGGCCTGCGGCCCCTCGGCCGGCCGGCTTCGGATAGCCACGTATCCACTGTGCGCCGCGATCAGGACGTCCGCACAGGTAAGCAGCCGCGGGCGTACGCGCGCAGTAACGGAGAGCGACAACCCGGCCGCCGACGGGGGCGGGCGGCCCGTGAGACCGCCCGCCCCCGTCGGAGCGCCTGACGGCTACGCCGCCCACACCCGCCGGGCGCCGACCCAGGTCGACAGGACCGGGATGTCGGCGATGCGCTCCGGGGGCGTGGCCAGCAGGTCCTCGCCGAGGACGGTGAAGTCGGCCAGCATGCCCGGGACGAGGCGGCCCTTGAGGTGGCCCTCCCCGGTCGCGTGGGCGGAGCCGACGGTGTACACCTCCAGGGCCTGGCGCGGCGTCACGCGCAGGTCGGGGCCGAGGACCTCGCCGCTGTCCGTGGCGCGGGTGACCATGGTGCGGATCGCGAGCAGCGGCGGGAGCGGCCCCGCCGGGTGGTCCGACGAGCCGCCCACGGCGATGCCCGCGTCGAGGAACCTGCGGTGCGCGCATGCCGCGGCCGCGCGTTCGTCGCCGTAGTAGCCGCGCAGCTTGTCGCCGTGCTCGTGCAGGAACGAGCCGAACGGCACGGGGGTCACCCCGGCGGCGGCGATCCGTGCGATCAGGTCGTCGTCGACGAGGCTGCAGTGCTCGATGCGGTGGTTGGTCGCCGCGTAACGCGGCTCCGCGGCGCGGGCGGCCTCGATGGCGTCGAGGACCTTGCCGACCGCGAGGTCGCCGTTCGCGTGCACCGCGACGCGGCTGCCGGCGTCGTGGACCGCGCGGACCGCCGCGGCGAACTCCTCGTCCCCCATGAGCTGGATGCCGTTGTCGGCGCCCGTCTGACTGGGGTACGGCGCGCGGCACAGGCAGGTTCCGCCGGCGAGCGCGCCGTCGATCATCATCTTGACGCCGACCAGGCGCAGGTGTTCGCTGCCGAAGCCGGTGCCCAGCCCGGTGCGCTGGAGGTCGGCGAAGTAGCGGTGCCACACCAGCATGCCGACGCGGGCGGTGAGGACGCCGCGCCGCGCCGCCTCCTGGTAGAGCCTGATCTCGCGCGGCGAGACCAGCGCGTCGCACCACGAGGTGATGCCGGCGGCGTGGAACTCGCGGCACACCTCGGCGAACGACGGGACCAGGTCGTCGAGGGTGAACTCGCCCAGTAGTTCGGGGGCGCCGCTGGGTCGGAACCACTCGTCGAACCACGCCCCTTCGTACATCCACCCGTCGAGCGAGCCGTCGGGGTTCCGTCCGAGGGTGCCGCCCGGCGGGTCGGCGTCGGTGTCGCGGTGGCCGGCGAGTTCGAGCGCGCGACTGTTCGCGACGGCCATGTGGCACGAGAAGTGCACGGCGAGGACGGGGTGTTCGCGCGAGACGGCGTCGAGCGCCGCGCGGTCGAGCCGGCCGTGCGGGTCGGCCGCCGGGTTGTAGCCCTCGGCGACGACCCAGCGGCCGGGCGGGGTGGCGCGCGCCTTGTCGGCCAGCAGCGCGCGGGAGCCGCCGCCCGTGGACATCGCCTCCGCGGTGAGGGAGACCCGCAGCCGGGTGTCGGCGAGGCCGGCGGGATGGCAGTGCGCGTCGTTCAGGCCGGGGACGACGACGGCGTCGCCGAGGTCGACCGGTTCGGCGGCGGGGAACCGCGACCGCAGGTCCGCCCAGTCCCCCGTGGCCACGATGCGCTCGCCGAGCGTCGCGAACGCCTCGGGCTCCTGCGGCCGCGCGGCGTCCGTTCCGTCGGCGAGCGAGATGATGCGCCGCGCCCGGAACACGCGCAGTGCGCGGGCGTCCGCCTCGGGACCGGAGGCACCGCCGTGCCGCGCGGTGTCGCCGTGGACCTCGTTCATGCCGTTCCTTCCTGGATCGACGTCTGGACCGACGTCTGAGACGTCTGGATCGATGACGGGACCGATGCGCCGGCCGCGACCGGTTCGCGGCACTCGGCGTCGTCGGCGGCCCCGGCGCCGTGGGCTCTGCCGGTGGCCCGTAGGGCGGCCTCCACGAGCAGGCCGACCGCGATGTTGACCGCGAGCCCGATGAGTCCCGCGTTGACGTGGCCGGTGTCGACCGCGTGCCCGGAGTCGCCGAACGTCAGCCAGATCACGACCGCTTCGCCCGCGACGATGCCCGCCCCCGCGGACCACGCCTGCACCAGCGGGCGGCGCCCGGTCAGGGCGTACAGCAGGGCGGGTGCCATCTGCGCGAGCCCGCTGTAGGTGAGCAGCAGCAGGTTGGCCAGCGCGTCGGGCCGCTTGATGCCGAGCACGAGCGCGGTGGCGACGGCGCCGACGACGGTGCCGTGGTTGACCATCAGCGCGGCGCGGTCCGAGCGGGGCCGCACGACGTTCCGCGCGACCAGCGACGACATGCCGAGCACGATCCCGGCGGACGGCACCATGGCGCACGCCGCGGCGGTGGTGACGACGACGCCGACGAGCCAGTCGGGCAGCGCCTCGTTGGTCAGGTGCAGCAGGACGCCGTTCGGCCCGCCGGACGCGGCGCCGGCGACCAGGATGCCGGTGAAGCCGATCAGCATCGGGATCGCCTGGCTGGCGCTGTAGAAGGGGATCCAGATGCTGTTGTGGCGCAGCGCGCGCTCGTCCTTGGCGGACAGCACCGAGGGCCAGGCCTGCGGCATGGTCATGAACATGACGCTCAGCAGGCTGGTCACCATGCTGGTGAAGAACCAGGTGCGGTCGAACGTCCCGTCGTCGTGGACGCTGAGCTTGGCGGGATGGGCGTCGAGCACCTGGCGGGTGACGTCGCCGACGCCGCCGGCGAAGTGGGCGGGTATCGCGACGACGAGCACGACCAGGACGATCACCATGAGGGCGTCCTTCAGGTACGCGGCGCGGGCGATGCCGCCGATGCCCGACCACAGGACGAAGCCGGTGATCAGCACGGAGGCGGCGACCATGCTCGCGGTGCCGGAGGAGCCGTCCCCGGTGGCCAGCTCGACCACGAGGCCGAGGCCGGTGATCTGGAGCTGGAGGTACGGCAGGAGGAACGCGACGCCGAGGACGGCGGTCAGGGTGCCCAGGGCGCGGCTGCCGTAGCGGTCCGCGAAGAAGTCGCCCTGTGTGAGGTAGCCGCGGTCCTTGCCGAGGCGCCAGACCATCGGCGCGATGACGTAGAGCCCGACGTACGCGAGCGGCAGGTACGGGAGGGCGTAGACGACGCCGACACCGGACACGTACGCCAGGCCGGCCAGGCCGAGGAAGGTGAAGGTCGTGTAGACCTCGCCCGCGTTGAGGAACCACGTGGTGACCGCGCCGAAGCGGCGCCCGCCGACGGTCCACTCCTCGAGGCTTGCGGCGGGCTTGCGTCGGCCGAGCACGCCGAGCGCGGCGATGAGGAGCATGCCGACGACGGAGACGGCGAGGGTGGTGTTCACCGGTCGCCCCCGTTCGCCGCCGCGCGGTTGCGCTGGTACTCGACGTTCGCGAGGGCCGGGGTGAGCAGCACGACCCATCCCGCAGTCCACGTGAGCACCGAGGGCATGCCGAGCCAGATCTTCGGCTCGTTGACGAACGGCAGCCAGACCGTCGACAACAGCGCGACGACCGGCACCGCCAGCAGAAGGATTGCGACACGCATGGACCACTCCCTGGGGTCGTCGTATCTCGGGAACCCCTGGAGCATGAAACTTCTCGGGGGACTTGCCGCCGAATCTGTCGAGAAGATTCACTCGAGGTGTGCGTATGAAGAATTCCGCCACCGCCAACGGAACGGGTCCGAGCCCCGAGGACGGCCGGGCACCCGGCCTCGGGCCCGCGCCCGCGCTCGATGAGACGGACCTCGCGCTGGTCAACGCGCTGCAGGCGGCGCCCCGCGCGTCGTGGACGCTGGTCGGCCAGGCACTGGGCATCAGCGCCGTGACCGCCGCGCGGCGCTGGGAGCGGCTGCGGTCGCGGGGGCTGGCCTGGGTGACGGCGTACGGCGGCCCCGTCGTGCAGGACACGACCTGCACGGCGTACGTCGAGGTCGACTGCCTGCCGTCGCACCTGCGCGCGGTGACCGCGCGGCTGGTGCGCGACCCGCACATCGCCGGGGTCGAGCACGTCTCCGGGGGCACCGACCTCCTCCTCACCGTGATGGCCGCGGACCTGACCGCGCTGTCGCGGCTCGTGGTGGACGTCGTCGGCGCGCAGGAGGGTGTGACCTCGGTGCGCAGCATGATCGCGACGCATCTGTTCACCGAGGGCAGCCGCTGGGACCTGCGCTCGCTCGACCCGCGGCAGCGCGGCATGCTGCGGCCCGCGGGCGGCGAGGCGTCGGCCGCGGGGACGGCCGTCCTGGCTCCCGAGGACCGGCCGCTGTTGATCGCGCTCGGCCGGGACGGCCGGCTCGGCTACGGCGACCTCGCCGAGGCCACCGGCATGAGCGAGTCCACCGTGCGCCGCCGGGTGACCCGCATGCTGGCGAACGGCACCGCGATCCCGCGCTGCGAGATCGCCCAAAGCGTGTCGGGGTTCCCGACGTTCGTGCATTACCTCGCGACCGTCCCGAGCGCCGAACTGGGCCGGGTGGCCTCCTCGATCTCCGCGGTCGCCGAGGTGAGGATGTGCGCGGCGATCGCCGCCCGGCACGCCCTGCTGATCATCGCGTGGGTCCGGTCGATCCCCGACACGCTGCGCCTGGAGGCGCAGATGGCCGAGCGGTTCCCCGAACTCGTCATCGAGGACCGCCGCCTGACGCTCGCCAACCCCAAGCGCATGGGCCACCTCCTGGATGCGGAGGGCCGCAGCGTCGACTTCGTCCCCATGGACGTCTGGAGCTGAGGCCTCGACGCTCGGCCGGGCCTCGGGATCCGGCGGGTGGATCTTGCGTGAATATGCCGGTCGGTCTAGTTTCTTGGGGCATGGGACAGAAAGGCGCGCAGACCCGGGACCGCCTGCTCGACACGACGCACGCGCTGGTTCAGGCCAAGGGCTACACCGGGACCGGGCTGAACGAGGTGGTGGCGGTCAGCGGCGCGCCGCGCGGCTCGCTGTACTTCCACTTCCCCGGCGGGAAGGACCAGTTGATCGCCGAGTCGGTGCGGTACGCCGGGCAGGCGATCGGCAGCGACCTCGCCGAGCTGTCCGAATCGACCGGCCCCGCCGCCGAGTTCGTCGGCGCGGTCCTGCGGCGCCTGGGCGAGCAGCTGGAGGCGTCGGAGTGGCTCAAGGGCTGCCCGATCGCCACCGTGGCCTTGGAGGCTGCCGCTACCAACGACCTTCTGCAGGAGGCGTGTTCGGAGGTCTATGCCTCCTGGGAGGCGGCCCTCCGCGCCCGGCTGGGCGACCGCCCCGACGCCGCCGACCTCGCGGTCACCGTCCTCGCCCTGATCGAGGGCGCGCTGCTGCTGGCCCGGGCGCATCGCAGCCGGGAGCCGCTGGACCGCATCGGCCGCCAGATCGCGGTCCTGCTGAGCTGACGCACCACCCCGGCCCGCCGCACACGCCGCACGCGACGGGCCGTCTGTCTGCCCAAAAAATATGTAGACCGATCTACTGGGAGTCATCTTGGACGCGATCGTCTTCGGCGCCACCGGCTTCATCGGACGCTCCCTCGTCGCGGAACTGCTCCGCAGGGGGCGACACGTTGCCGCGGCCGTCCGGCAGGACACACTGACTCCCTGGCTGACGTCCCAGGGCGTCAACACCGGGAGCCTCGACGTGGTCACCGCCGACGTCACGCGGCCGCTCGCCGAACTACCCCACGCACCCGTCGTCTACAACGCCGCCGCGCGCTACGCCTTCGGCCTCGAGGTCGACGAAGCCCGGGCGACGAACGTCACCGGCGCGCTCAACGTCCTCGAATGGGCCGCCGCGCTTCCCGAGTTGCGGCGGCTCGTACACATCAGCGGGTACCGCGTCAGCGCCGAGGAGGGCCGGCCCGACTACGCGACGCTGGGAGCGTACGAGGCGTCGAAGCTCGAAGGCGACCTCGCCGTACGCGCGCGGGCCCGCGAACTGGGGGTTCCGCTGAACATCGCCAACCCCAGCAGCGTGATCGGCCCGGGGCAGTACATCGGCCCGGCCGGCCTCGTCGAACAGCTGTGGACCGGCAAGCTCCCCATGCTGCCGGGCGGCCCGGACACCTTCCTCCCCGTCGTCACCGCCGACTACTTCGCACGGTTCCTCGCCGAACTCCCCGCCGCGCCCGCGGGCAGGCACTACTGGGTGCTCGACGACGCGACTCCCCTTCTGCCCGGGTTGGTCCGCACCATCGCCGACCACATCGGGGTGCGGGCGCCGCGGCGGACCATCCCGGTCGGATTGCTGCGCCGCCTTCCGCGCGCACTCACGCAAGCCGACCCCGAGACCCTGACCTTCCTGTCGACCGACCGCTATCCGACGGGCCCCGCAAGGGACTTCGCGGCGGCGGCCGGTATCAAGATGCCGCCGGTCGCCGACGCGCTGCACACCTGGGCCGACCATCTGGTCGCGACCCGCTTCGGAACGCGCGAGCCGTGGCTGACGCCCTACGGCTTCGACGCCGCGGCGGGCAGCCGAACGTGGGTCGTTGGTGAACGCACCGATCCGGCCTACGTGTTGCTACACGGACTGCCGCTCAACGCCGACGCGTGGGCACCCGTCTCCGCGCGGCTGACCGGGCCGGCCCTGGCTCCCGACCTGCCGGGGCTCGGACGCTCGTCCGCCACCGACCGGCCCATGCACGCATGGCTGGACGAACTGCTGAGGCCGACGCGGACCCGCCCCTCCCTGGTCGCCCATTCGGTGGCCTGCGGTCCCGCGCTGCGCTTCGCCGCCGAGCATCCGGAGCGGGTGGGCGAACTCGTGCTCATCGCACCGTCGTTCCTCCAGGAACCCGCCCCTCGGCTCAACCGCTCGGCCGCGGCCGCCGTGAAGCTGCGCCGCATGACCGGGGCCGAGCTGGCCGCGCTGCTCGGCGTCCCCGAAGGGGCGGAGGCGGACAGCGCCGCCGCCGATCTGCGCCGTCCCGGCGCGGCACGCCGCGTGATCGGGGCCCTTCGCGCGTCCGAAGCCGAACGCCCGGAGCTGAAGCGGCTCCTGGACCGCGTGACCGTCCCCGTCCGGATCGTCGTCGGCTCGACCGACCCGCTCAGCGCACAGGTCGACCACGAGGTGACCGAGATCCGAGGGGCCGGGCACTACCCGCAGCTCACCCATCCCGCCGAGGTCGCCCGCGCGCTCGCGACGGGCGCGCTCCGGGGATGAGGGCCGCCAGGGCGGTGAACGCGCGGCGGGGTCACTGCCGGTGGCCGCAGCGGGTGCACTTCCACTTCTTGCCGGGGACTTCGTCGCTGCGGACCAGGGTGTGCGAGCCCTGGCCGCTGCCAGGACACCGGCCGTCGCTCCACACGAGGAGCGGCGCGGGCCGGGCACGTCTGCCGGCGGTCCCGGCGGGCACGGGGCCGCCGCCGACCGGCGAGCGGAGCGGGTAGAGATTGCGGACAAGCGGACTGGACATAGGCAGCACCCCGCCACGAAGACGACGGACAACGGGTTTCGGGTTGCCAAGAGAACCGATTTTCCTCGCGGCCTCGCGCTGGGCGGACTAGTCGTGCGGCGGCAAGCAGGAATCCGACCCCGCTCCGTACGCGGTGCGCTACTGCGCGTGGATGCCCGCCGGTGCCGCTTCAGGCCCGCGCGGCTCGCAGGCGGGGTGGATGGAATTCGCCCTCGACCTCTCCGGATATGCGGAACCATTCCTTCTCGTGTTGCGGGCACATCACCGTTGACAACAGTGATGCGCAGGCGCTTCACTCCCGGCAGCGCAGACAGCGCGCCACCGCCGCCGCCCTCGCCGGTGTCCCCCGGAAGGGGCGTCGGATGCAAGGCCGTTCAGCCGCCACGCCCCCCGGAAGAGGGAATATGCGCCTTGATCCCGCAGCACCGCTGCGTGTCACCACCAAGCTCGGCACCCCCAACGCGTTCCGCGCGCTGGTGTCCGCCCACCTCGCGGCGAAGCGCCGCGGCATGCCGGTCGCCGACCTGCTGGGCGAGATGGAGGGCTCGGCGCTGCGCCGCGCCGAGCTCGCGGCCGAGTCCGCGCCGGCCCCCAAGCGCCAACTGAACCGCCGTCAGCTCCTGGGGGCGGCAGGCGCGTTCGCCGCGGCCTCGGCGCTGCCGGGTGGGCTGCTCGCGCCGACGCGGGCGAACGCGGCCACCGCGCCGCGCGTGGTGATCGTCGGCGGCGGCCTGGCCGGCCTGCGCTGCGCGCACAAGCTCTGGACCGACCACGCGAACGTCGCCGCGACCGTGTACGACGCCGACACCTCGCACGCGGGCGGGCGCTGCTGGTCGCTGCGCGGGTTCTTCAACAACGGCGCGGTCAGCGAGCACGGCGGCGCGTTCGTCAGCTCCGCGGACTCGGCCATGCTGGGTCTGGCCCGCCGCTTCGGCGTCCACACCGAACTCGCCAACGGCGGCGAGCTGAAGACCGGCGACTACACCCAGCTGGTCAACGGCCAGCAGTACCCCGGGTTCGACGCCGACGTCAACGCCCTCATGCCCCGGCTCCAGGCCTCCGTCACCGCCATGGGAGGCAGCGAACCGCGCTACAACAGCTACAACGCCGAGGCGCAGCGCCTGGACAACATGTCCATGCTCGACTACTTCACCGAGATCGGCGTCGACGAGCGCTCGCCCCTCGGAGAGATCTTCGGGACCATCCAGCGCCAGGGCGGCGGCGAGCCGCGCGACTCGTCCGCGGTGGGCTTCATCAGCTTCTGGGCGGGCGGCGGCTTCAGCGTCAAGGCGTTCGACGAGCTGTACCACCTCGAGGGCGGCAACGACCAGGTGATCACCGGCATGCTCTCCGAGCTGCCGCAGGGCACCCTCAAGCAGGGGTACGAGCTGGTCGCACTGCGCCGGAACACCGACAGCAGCTACACCTGCACCTTCAAGAACGGCAGCAGCCTGGTCCAGGTCGCGGCGGACCACGTCATCCTCGCGCTGCCGTTCCGTCAGCTGCGCGAAGTCGACTTCTCCGCCGCCGGGTTCAGCGCGCGCAAGTCCCAGGCCATCTGCCAGCAGGGCATGGGCCACAACGCCAAGCTCGTGGTGCAGCTGAACCAGAAGACCTGGCCCTCGCTCAACCGCAACGGCATCGTCAACACCGACCGCTACGGCTTCGGCACCGCGTGGGACGGCTCGGTCAACCTCGGTACGGGCGGCCCGGCGCTGCTGGTGAACTTCCCCGGCGGCGACGTCGCGCGCTACACGTACACCGGCGCGGCGCACGGCCCGGCGCCGACCGCGGACGTCAACTTCTTCCTGAACGGCATCGAGACGGTCTTCCCCGGCACGCGTGCGGCGTTCAACGGCAAGGCGTACGAGGACCACTGGTCGGTCGACCCGTGGCACTACGGCGCGTACCACTACTACAAGGTGGGCCAGTACACGGCGTTCGCCGGCTACGAGGGCGTACAGGAAGGCCGCGTGCACTTCGCGGGCGAGCACACCGACGTGGACAACGCGACCCTGAACGCGGCTGTCGCGTCCGGCGAGCGCTGCGCGGACGAGGTTCTCGCGCAGATCTGACGTATTCTCCCGCGGTGGGGAGGGACGCTCGGCTGGGTCGCCCCAGCCGAGCGTTCAGCCGTTGTAGTCCTTGGCGGAGAGTGTTCCGTCCGGCCACCAGAACTTGCCGTCGTTGGACTGCTGTTTGTCGTATCCGCCTGGGGCGACGTGCCATTTGTTGTTGCGCCAGGTGACGTTCGTGCCGCCCCAGCCGTACAGCGGGCCCCACATGGGTTTGAGGTCGGTGCCGAAGGTGTTGCCGGTGAAGGTGATCCGTTGGTTGCCCTTCCCGTTGCCGCCCATGTTGACTGTGTAGCCGAAGCCCGAGAAGTAGTTGTTCGTGACCGACACGTCCGTGTAGTAGACGTCGGCGACCTGGAACGCGAGCCCGTTCGTGTTGCCGACCGACGAGATGGTGTTGTGGTCGATCACCATGAACGTCGGGCCGCCGTCGCTGCACAGGATGGCGTCGGTGTGGTCGACGCCGCCGTCGCTGCGGGCGTCGTGGAACCAGGTGTTGCGGACGACGAACGGCTTGGCCTTGCTGGAGAAGCCGATCTGGATGCCGTTGCCGAATCCCCAGATGTCGGAGTGGTCGACGGTCAGTTGGACGTCGCGGCGCACGTCGATCGCGTACTGGTAGCCGTTGTTGTAGGAGACCGGCGGGGCGGACGCCTTGGACGGCGCGAAGGTGCTGTAGTCGAAGACGACGTTCTCGCTGTAGACGGCCACGGTGGTGTCGACGATGTTGTTCGACTCGAACAGGCAGCCGTAGAACGTGATGTTGTGCAGCGTGACGTCGGAGGTGCCGACGAACAGCTCGTTGGTGAAGCGCATGAACTTGTAGGTGTGGTTGCTTTCCAGCGTGCCCTTGAACGTCGTCAGTGATCCCGGGTAGCCGGGCGCGTTCTTGTAGCCGGTGTTCGAGGCGTTCGGCCACGCGCCGCCGGCCGAGGCGGGCTTGGCCGTTGGGGACGCGCCGGGGGTCCGCGTCGTCGGGGTGGCCGGGTTTCCCGGTGCGGACGGTGGTGCGGTGTCGGTGGGCGAGGGCGACGGCGACGCGGGTAAGGTCCCCGGGTCGGCCGGGGCGGGCGGCGTCGGCTGCGGTGCGCTCGCCGCCGCGGTGCTCGCGCCGGGCTGCGCGGTCGCGGCGGAATCGGAGCCTCCGCCGCATCCGGCTGTCAAGAGCAGCGCGAGCGCTCCAACTAGCAAGCGGGGACCCCTCGTTCGTGCACGGCTGTTCGGCGGACGATGCATGGCGCACACCTTGGCCGATCACGAGGCTGCCGGGCGGAGGTTTCGACCGGGGCTCGCGCAATCCGGCCTTGCCATGCCCGGACATGGCCGGGCAACCGGGCACAGAGCACCCCGCACGCGCCGGCGCGCCCGGCGAGGAGTGTGAACGACAGTTTGCGTGATGTTGATACTGAGGGGTAGCTCAATGATCTTACTTCTCAGTAGCATCGGCCTCCCTGTGCGTGGGGCACAGTAATGCCCAAGGGAGACTTGTGACTTCCAGGATTGCGATCGTCGGCATGGCCTGCCGGTTTCCGGACGCGGACAACGGACTGGATTTATGGGAGAACGTCCTCGCGTCCCGTCGCTCGTTCCGGCGGATACCGCCCGAGCGAATACGGCTCGAGGACTACTACTCGCCGGACGTCAACGCGCCCGACGCCTTCTACACGACGCAGGCCGCACTCATCAAGGACTGGGAGTTCGACCGCCTGCGGTACAAGGTCGCCGGATCCACGTACCGGCGCAGCGACCTGGCGCACTGGCTCACCCTGGAGGTGAGCGGTGAGGCGCTCGCGGACGCCGGGTTCCCCGGCGGGGCCGGGGCGCCGCGCGAGAACACCGGTGTGCTGCTGGGCAACTCGCTGACCGGCGAGGGATATCGCACCGGACTTCTGCGGGTGCGCTGGCCGTTCGTCCGCCGTGCCGTCGCTTCCGTCCTCGCCGAGGAAGCGGACATGGACACGCAGCGGCTCGCCGAACTCCTCGACCGCATGGAAGAGGTCTACAAGGAGCCGTTCCCCGAATGGGACGGCGACTCGCTCGCCGGCGGCCTGTCCAACACGATCGCGGGCCGCGTCTGCAACCACTTCGACCTCGGGGGCGGCGGGTACACCGTCGACGGCGCGTGCGCCTCGTCGCTGCTCGCCGTCGCGACGGCGTGCAACGCGCTCGCGAACGGCGACCTCGACCTCGCGGTCGCGGGCGGCGTCGACATCAGCATCGACACCAACGAACTCATCGGTTTCGCACGCGTCGGCGCGCTGTCCCGCACCCGCATGCGCGTGTACGACCAGCGCTCCGACGGCTTCTGGCCGGGTGAGGGCGCGGGCATGTTCGTCCTCATGCGGGAGGAGGACGCGCTCGCGCAGGGCCGCCGCATCCGCGCCGTGGTGCGCGGCTGGGGCATCTCGTCCGACGGTGCGGGCGGCATCACCCGTCCCGAGACCGACGGCCAGCGCCTCGCGCTCGAACGCGCTTACGCGCGTGCCGGATACGGCCCGGACGAGGTCGCGTTCTTCGAGGGGCACGGTACGGGCACGGCCGTAGGGGATGCGGCCGAGCTCATGGCGATCTCCGAGGCGCGGCGCAACGCCGACCCGGGCGTCGCGCCGGCCGCGATCGGCTCGGTCAAGGCGAACATCGGCCACACGAAGTCGGCCGCGGGCGCCGCGGGCCTCATCAAGGCCATCATGGCGGTGAACCACCGCGTGCTGCCGCCGACCACCGGATGCGAACGCCCGCACCCGGTCCTCACCGAGGACCGTCCGGCGCTGCGCGTGCTGCGCCGCGCCGAGGAGTGGCCCGAGGACATGCCCGCGCGTGCGGGCGTCAGCGGCGCCGGCTTCGGCGGCATCAACTCGCACGTCACCATCGAGTCCGCCGACCCCGCGCCGCGGCGCCGTCGGCTCGACGCGCGGACCCGGGCGCTGTCCGCGTCCACGCAGGACGCCGAGCTGTTCCTGCTGGACGCCGACACCCTGACCGCGCTCGCGGACCGGGCCAAGTCCGAGGCGGACCACGTCCGCTGGCTCTCGTTCGCCGAACTCGCGGCGTACGCGGGCGACCTGAACCGGCGTCTGACGCACCGTGCGGTGCGCGCCGCGGTCGTCGCCGACTCCCCCGAGTCGGCGTGCGAACGCTTCGAGAAGCTCGCCGGGCTGATCGGCGAGGGCACCGAGTCGCTGATCGACGCCGCGGGCGGCCTGTTCCTCGGTGCGGTCGGCGAAGCCCCGCGCATCGCCTACCTGTTCCCGGGCCAGGGCTCGGGCAGCCGCACCGACGGCGGGGCCCTGCGCCGCCGCTTCGAGACCGTCGACGAGCTGTACAAGGGAGTGCCCGCGCTCGGCGTCGACCTCTCCGGCGACCACGTCGACACCGCGGTCGCGCAGCCGCGCATCGTCACCGGTTCGGTGGCCGGCCTGCGGGTGCTCGCCGACGCGGGGGTCTCCGCGATCGCCGCGGCAGGTCACAGCCTCGGCGAGCTCGTCGCCCTGCACTGGGCGGGCGCGTTCGACGAGGACACCGTGCTGAAGCTCGCCGCCGCGCGCGGCGCGGCGATGCGCGAACTCGCCACGGAGAGCGGGGCGATGGCCTCGCTCGCCACCGGCGCGGCCGACGCCGAGTCGCTGATCGGCGCCGAGCCGGTCGTCCTGGCGGGCCTCAACTCCCCGCGCCAGACGGTCGTCTCCGGGCCGTCGGAGGCGGTGGACCGGGTCGTCGCCAAGGCCGCCGAGCGCGGTGTCCAGGCGGTCCGGCTGCAGGTGTCGCATGCCTTCCACTCGCCGCTGGTCGCGCCCGCCGCGGACGCTTTCGCGGCGCGGCTGGTCGACGCCGAGGTCCGGCCCCCGCGCCGGACGGTCGTCTCCACGGTGACCGGTTCGGCCCTTGAGCCGGAGGCCGACGTGCGCGGCCTGCTGCGCGACCAGATCGAGGCCCCGGTGCGGTTCACCGACGCCCTGGAGACGATCGCGAAGCACGCCGACCTGCTTGTCGAGGTCGGCCCGGGCGAGGTGCTCACCGGCCTCGCCCGTGAGACGGTCGCCGTCCCGGTGCTGCCGATGCGTACCGACGAGGAGTCGGTCGGCGGGCTGCTGCGGGTGCTCGGCGCGGCGTTCGCGCTCGGTGCGCCGCTGCGGCCTGACGAACTCGCCGCCGGTCGCGTCGTGGTCGGCTACGACCCCGACCGGATCGGCGAGTTCATCCCGAACATCGTCGAGACCGGCGCGGTCGAACTCCCCGAGGAACTGGCCGCGTTGTACGGTGCGGGCGCCCCCGCGCGGCCGCGCCCGAAGAAGCGGAAGAGCGCGGTCGCGGACGCCGACGCCGACGCCGACGACGAACCGACGTCGTCCGACGAGGCGCAGGACGGCGACACGCCGCCCGAGGACGCGCTGCTCCTGCTGCGCCGACTGGTCGCCGAGCGCGCCGAGTTCCCGCTCGACGCGGTCCAGCCCAGCGGCCGGTTCCTCGACGACCTGCACCTGTCGTCGATCGTCGTCTCCGAGATCATCGTGGAGGCGACGCGCCGGCTCGGCCTGACCGTTCCGGTCGCCCCGACCGGCTACGCCACCGCCACGATCGCGGAGGTCGCCGACGCGCTGCGGCAGCTCGCGGAGACCGGTGAGGTCGCCGCCGAGGACGCCGAGGCCGTGGCCGCCCGTGTCGCTCCGCCCGGAGTCGCCCCGTGGGTCCGGGCGTTCGCCTCGACGTGGGAGGCGACGCCGGTCGGTGCGCGCACCGCGCACCGCTCGGTCGGCGCGTGGACGGTCGTCGGCGCCACGCCGGAGCACGACCCCGACGGCATCGCGGCGCGCCTGAAGACCGCGCTCGAAGAGGCCGAGTCCGGCACCGGCGTCGTCGTGTGGGTGCCCCCGCAGCGGGACACCGCGTGCGTGGACGTCCTGCGCGAGGGCGCGGCCGCCATCCTCGGCAACAAGGCCGTCACCCGGGCGCTGTTCGTCCAGACCGGCCCCGGTGCCGCGGGCTTCGCCAAGACGCTTGCCCAGGAGGCCCCGTGGGTCTCCGTCGCGGTCGTCACCGTGCCGGCGGCCGGCGGCTTGGCGCCCGAGGCCGTTGCGGCGGCGCTCGCCGACGAGGTCCTGGCGGGCGCGGCGTTCGCGGAGACCTCGGTCGACGCCGAAGGGGTGCGCCGCACACCCGTGATGCGTCCGATCGACGTCGACGGGGAGATCACCGAAGCGGGCCTCCCGCTCGGTGCCGAGGACGTCGTGCTGGTCACCGGCGGCGGCAAGGGCATCGCCGCCGAATGCGCGCTCGATCTGGCGCGCGCGTCCGGCGCGGCCCTGATCCTCATGGGCCGCTCCGACCCGGCCGCCGACCCCGAACTGGCCGCCAACCTCGAGCGGGTGGCCGGCCAGGGCGTCCGCGCGGTGTACGCCCGCGCCGACGTCACCGACGCCGAACGGGTCGCCGCCGCACTGGCCGAGGCCCGCGAACAGCTCGGCGGAGGACCGGTCACCGCGCTGCTCCACGGCGCGGGCGGCAACGTCCCCAAGCTCCTGGAGGAGCTCACGGACGAGGACTACCGGCGCACCATCGGCCCCAAGGTCGACGGCATGCGCACCGTCCTGGCCGCCGTCGAACCCGAACGCCTGCGGCTGCTGGTCACGTTCGGCTCGATGACCGGGCGCGCCGGGCTCCGCGGCAACGCCGACTACGCGATCGCGAACGAGTGGCAGAGCGACGAGGTCGAGCGCCTCGCCGCCGAACTGCCCAACTGCCGCTGCCGCGCCGTCGAGTGGTCGGTGTGGTCGGGCGTCGGCATGGGCGAGCGCCTCGGCACCGTCGACAACCTCAGCCGCACCGGCATGACCGCGATCACGCCGGACGCCGGCGTGGCCATGCTGCGCGCGCTGGCCACCGACCCGGCCGCGCCGGTCGTCACGCTCGTCACCGGCCGCTTCGGCGAGATGCCGACGCTGCCGCTGGAGCGGCCCGAACTGCCGCTGCTGCGCTTCCTGGAGACGCCGCGGGTGTACTACCCCGGTGTCGAACTGGTCGCGGACGCCGAGATGAGCATGGCGTTCGACCCGATCCTGGTCGACCACGCGTTCCACGGAAACGCCGTGATCCCCGGCACGCTGGGCATGGAGATCATGGCGCAGGCCGCCGTCGGCGTCATGGGCCTGGACGAGGTGCCGGTGCTGGAGGACGTCGAGTTCCTGCGCACCGTCGACGTCCCCGCCGAGGGCGCCGTCACGGTGCGCGTCGCGGCCCTGGTCACCGCGCCCGGCCGGGTGGAGACGGTGGTCCGCACGTCGGCCACCGGGTTCCACACCGACCACTACCGCGCGGTGTGCCGGTTCGGCACCGAAGCCCACCCCGGCCACGGGTACGCGGCCGAGGGCGACGCCGAACTGCCGCCGATCGTGCTGGACCCGGCCACCGACGTGTACGGCCCGGTGCTGTTCCACGGGCCCCGGTTCCAGTACCTGGAGAACGTCACCCGGATCGGCAAGTCCATCACCACGCACAGCAAGGTGGCTTCCGCCGAACCGCCGTTCGCGCACTTCCTGCCCGACAGGCTGGTGCTCGGCGACTTCGCCGCACGCGACGCCTACCTGCAGTCGGCGCAGCTGGCCGCGCCGGGCCTGCTGGTCGTGCCGGTGGGGCTCAAGCGGCTGGCGGTGGCCTCGCCGGCGGCGGGCACGGTGCCCGCCGACGTGATGCTGCGCCGCGCGAACCCGGGCGAGCGCACCAACACGGCGGGCTGGAACATCGACGTGCTGGGCCCCGACGGGCAGCTCCTGGAGGTGTGGGAGGGCGTCCGCGGCGACGCCATCGGCACGCTGCCGCTGCCCGACGTGTGGGCGCCGGCGCTGCTGGGCCCGTACCTGGAGATCAGCGGCCTGCTGCTGGACCGCCGGGTCGACGTGCACGTCGAACCCGACCGGTCCGGCACGAGCCGCCGGGCGATGTCGGACCTGGCGCTGCGCCGCCTGCTGGGCGCGCAGACCACGGTCAGGCGGCGCCCGGACGGGCGGCCCGAGGTGTCCGGCGGGCCGACCGTCTCGGTCGCCCACGGCGCCGGGGTCACGCTCGCCGCGGCGGTGCACGGGGGTGTGCTCGGCTGCGACGTCGAGACCGTCCTGACCCGCACCGACCGCAAGTGGCAGGGCCTGCTCGGCGAGCAGAACCTCGCGCTCGCGGACGCGCTCGCCGCACAGCGCGGCGAGGACGCCGCCGTCGCCAGGACCCGTCTCTGGGCCGCGCAGGAGTGCGCGGTCAAGGCCGGGATGGCCGCGCCCACCGCGTTCACGCTCGCCGAGACCGCGGTGCCGGACGCGGAGAACGACGGCTGGGCGGTGCTCGGCGCGGGAGCGCAGCGGGTCGCCACCTTGGCGGTCCGGGTCCAGGGCACGGCCGAGCCGGTGGTGTTCGCGTTCCTGGGCGACCGGGACGCGGACACCGAGGGCGAGGCCGTGGGCTGGCACAAGGGGCCGCGCGACAGCGACGGCACCGGCGCCGGCACCGGCCAGGGCGGGCGGTGACGCCGTGGACGCCTACGAGTTCCGGCACATCGTCACGTTCGAGGACACCGACCTGCTCGGCAACGTCAACTTCGTCAACTACCTGAGCTGGCAGGGGCGGGCGCGCGAGCTGTTCCTGCGCGACTTCGCCTCCGGCGTGGTCGCCGGCTTCGGCGGGGGCGTGCGGCTGCTCACCGTCAACTGCGGCTGCACGTTCCTCAAGGAACTGACGGTGTTCGACGAGGTCGTGGTCCGGATGCGGCTGACCGAGCTCGGCCAGACGCAGATGGTCATGGGCTTCGAGTACTGGCGGCAACTGCCCTCCGGCGGCGAGGAACTCGTCGCCACCGGGGAGCAGCGCTGCGCGTGCGTACAGCCGGACGCCACCGGGCGCATGGTCCCGGCCCGGGTGCCGCAGGAGATGCGGCAGATCCTGGACCTGACCAAGCCCGCGGCCGGGTCGCCCGCGTGGCTGCGGCAGGGAGTCCACGAGTAGGGCTCGTCCGTTCGAACCGGCGGGGCGCGGTCTTCCGCGCCCCGCCGTCACCCCGACCAGGAGCACAACATGGAAGCCGTTTCCCACACCGCCCTCTGGGCCGCAGCCGTCCGCGCGGCCGAAACCATCCGCCCCGACGCGCTGTTCGCCGACCCGGCGGCGGGATTCCTCGCGGGCCCGCTCGGCCCGGAGCTGATGGCCCGTTACGACCGGCCCGGCACCGCCGACTTCATCGCCATCCGCACCCGCTACGTCGACGACGCCCTGGTACGCGCGGCCCCACGCCAGGTCGTCCTGCTCGCCGCCGGCCTCGACATGCGCGCGTCCCGCCTGGCCTGGCCGGACGGCACGGCACTGTACGAGGTCGACCACGCCGAGCTGTTCGCGTGGAAGGAGGCCCGCCTCGCCGAGTACGCCGCAGCCTCCGACGGCACCGCCGCCGAACCCTCCGTCGACGTCCACCGGGTGGGCGCCGACCTCGCCGGCGACGCGGCCGACTGGACGGACGCCCTCCGCGCCGCGGGCTGGGACGCGGAGCAGCCGACCACCTGGGTCACCGAAGGCCTGCTCTTCTACCTGACCGAGGAGACCGCCGGCGGCCTCCTGACCACGCTCGCCGACCTGTCCGCGCCCGGCAGCGTGCTGATCGGCGACGTCGTGTCGCAGCAGACCCTGCTGAGCCCCATGGCCGCCGAAGCCCTCGCCAAGCTCGCCGAGGACGGCGCCCCCTGGACCTTCGGCACCGACGACCCCGAGACCTTCCTCGCCGCGTCAGGCTGGAAGCACGAAGAGCTCCTCATGCCGGGCGAGCCGGGCGCCCACTTCGACCGCTGGCCCTTCCCGCCCCTCCCCCGCGAAATCCCCCTGATTCCAAGGAACTTCCTCTTCACCGCCGCACACTGACCCGGGGTCCGGCGCCAAAACCAGGTGGCACGCCGGGGAGTGGGCCGTTATCGTCTGCGGCGATGACGACTCACTCCCTTGGCAGATTGGGGGTCCGTTCCGCAAAGTGTGAGTGCTGATGGGCATTCTCACCGCGGACGGGGATCCCCGCCTTTCGCTCTGGCTGCGCGTGCGCGAGTTCGCCGTGCCGCCCACTGTGATCGAGACCGCGACAGCGCGCAGGCAGGCCGGCGACTGGGCCGGGGCGTGCGCCGCTGCGAGTGTCGACGTCGATGTCGACCTGCGTGCCGCCAAACGGGCCCACGGGCGTGAGTTCCACGCGCGGGTGCGGTCCGATCTCCGGTATCTCGCTCCCGACCTGCTGCGCTGGCACATGCCGCGCGTCGCGCCCGACGGGCTGCTGCGGCCCGGCCTGACCGTCGCCCTCGCGGACTACGGCACGGCCGAGGACGGACAGCCGCTCCAGCTGGTGGCGAGGACGCCGCCCTCGTGGGCGGGTGCCGGGCAGCGGATCAGCCTCGCGTTGTGGGACGGCAGCCGTGCCGGCAAGCGCCTGCGGCTGCACCCCCACCCGCATCCCGGCCGCCGGTTCCGGCTCGACCTGCACCGGCACCTGTGGGACGCGCGCAGGGCGGGCGAGCTGCGGACGCGGTCCGGCGCGGACCGTACCGACGCCACCCAGGGCAGCCGTGCATCCGCCATGCCGGCCACGCTGCATTGTGCGGTCGAGCGGTGGGCCGAAGAGGCCGGTCTCGTGCTCGCCGACGCGGGCAGGACGGCCGGCCCGGTCGTGGTGCGCGCGTCGTCCCGGCGGCTGGTGGTGGAGACGGGCGGCGCGCCGCGGGTCACCGAGGCACGCCCGGGCGACGACCTTTCTACGCTCCCGGTCCTCCCCGACGCCGCGACCTGGACGCTGCCGGACCTGGAACTGCTCCGCGGCGGCCTCATCACCCCCGACCGCCTGCACCCGCTCGTCGCGGCGGCGCTGGTGCCGGGCTTCAGACCGCCCGAGGCCGCGGCGGACCCGGCGCGCGGCCCGCAGGTCGTCGAGTGCCGGGGCGCGCTGCACCGTGTCGGCTTCGTCGACGGTCGGCTCGCCCCGTTGGACCACGACCCCGTCGAGATCCGCCGCGAAGAGCTGCTCATGGCGCTGACCGGCACACCGCTCCCGTGCCTGCAAGTCATCGACCAGGCGCACCGGCGGCCGGACAGCCTCAGCGCGATCCGCGAACGCCTCAACCACGGCGACTACACCGGAGCGCTCACGGTCGTCGAGGCCCTGCTCGGGCCCGGCGCCGTGCTGCGCGAAGGCTCACTGCGCGACGCGCTCGACGCCGCCGTCGAGGACCGGATCGCCTACGGGCTCTACCGGGCGGGCCTCGTCGACACCCGACACGCCATCCCCTCCCACTGGGAACGCCGCTTCCAGAAGCGCATCCGGCCATAACAGCGCACTGAACCAGCCCTGCCTCGTCTCACACCCCAAAGGTGATCACCCATGCCTGGATACGCCATGCCCCTGTTCGACGCCCCCGCCCAGCCGACGCAGCTCGACGTCTCCGCCACGCTGCTCGCGATGCTGCGCGACACCGACACCGAACCGCGCCCCGACACCCAACTCGAAGCCCTGACCCTGGCCGTCGCCGCCGACCTCCCGGTGCTCCTGTGGGGTGAACCGGGCATCGGCAAGACCGCCGCGCTGACGCAGCTCGCCGAGACCCTGGACCTGCCGCTCACCACGGTGATCGCCAGCGTGCACGAACCGTCCGACTTCTCCGGCCTGCCGATCGTCGGCGACGACCCGGCGCAGCAGGGCGTGCCGATGGCCCCGCCGGACTGGGCGGTTCGCCTCGTGCGGGCCGGACGCGGACTGCTGTTCCTCGACGAACTGTCCACCGCCCCACCGGCCGTGCAGGCCGCGCTGCTCCGCCTCGTCCTCGAACGCCGCATCGGCGCGCTCCAACTGCCGCCCGAGGTCCGCATCGTGGCCGCCGCCAACCCGCGCTCGTCGGCGGCGGACGGATGGGAGCTGAGCCCGCCGCTCGCGAACCGGTTCGTGCACCTGCAGTGGACGCACGACCACGAGGTGGTGGTGCGCGGCCTCGGCGGCACGTGGCCGGTCGCGACACTCCCCCGCCTCGCCCCCGAACGGCTCGCCGACGCCGTGGACTTCGCCCGCCGAGCGGTGTGCGGCATGCTGACCGGCCGACCCCGCCTGGTGCACCAGATGCCCACCAGCGAGACCCGCCGGGGCGGCGCGTGGTCGTCGCCGCGCAGCTGGGAGATGGCGTTGCGGCTGGTCGCGTTCGCGACCGCCGCCGACTCGTCCCGTGACGTGCTCTCGCTCCTGGTCCGCGGCACGGTCGGCGACGGGCCGGGCCTCGAACTGCTCGCCTACATCGACCGCATGGACCTGCCCGACCCCGAGACCTTGCTCGCCGACCCGGAGGGCGCGGAGCTGCCCGAGCGCGGCGACCTGCGCCAATGCGTCCTGGACGGCGTCGTCGAGGCGTTCCGGAACCGCCCGGACCGGGCCCGCTGGGACGCGGCCTGGCGGCTGCTGGCCCGGGCCGCCGAGACCGGGCCGCCGGACCTGGTCGCGGTGCCCGCGAGCACCCTCGCCTCCCTGCGCGAGCAGGACTGGGACGTGCCGCCCGCGATCGACAAGCTGGCCGGCGTCGTGTCGATGTCGCAGCGTGCGGACCGCGCGGCGGCGCGGGTCGGTGCCGGCGCGCCGGTGGGCCGATGAGCGCCCCGGGGACGCGTGCGTCCGCGGCGGAGCCGGCGCCGCTGGACGCCGAGAAGCTGTTCGCCGCCCGGCTCCAGGCCGTCCGCGCCCGGCCGTACCTGGCGTCGGCGTTGTTCGCGCTCCACCCGGTGGCGTCGCGCTTCGTCCCGACGATGGCCGTCGACCCGTACTGGCGGTGCTACGTCTCGCCCGCGTTCGTGGCGCAGACCCCGGTCGAGGAGCTGGCCGGCGTGTGGGTGCACGAGGTGTCGCACCTGCTGCGCGAGCACCACGGACGCGGCGACCGGGCCGCGCACGCGCTCGGCCTGACCGGCTCCGGCGGACGGCTGCGCGTGAACATCGCGGCGGACTTCGAGATCAACGACGACATCTACGGGGACGGCCTGGCGAAGCCGTCGGGCGTCGTCGAACCGGAGATGCTGGACCTGGCCCCTGGCCTGCTCATGGAGGACTACCTGCACCAGTTCCGCTTGGGTCAGCACACCGAGCGCCTGGTGTGGCTGGACTGCGGCAGCGGCGCCGACGGTCTGACGCGGCGCTGGGACCTGGGTCCGAACGGCTCGCGCGGCCTGAGCGAACAGGAGCGCGACACCGTCAGGTTCCGCGTCGCCGAGGGCATCAGGGCCCGGCCCGGCGACGCCCCGGAGGGCTGGCGGAGGTGGGCGGACAAGGCGTTCCATCCGCCGCAGCCGTGGCTGCAACTGCTGGGCGCGGCGGTGCGTTCGGTCATCTCGGCGGCCGGGGCGGCCGACGACTACACGTACGGCCGCCCGGGCAGGCGCTCCACGGCGCTGCCGGGCACGGTGCTGCCGAGCCTGCGCCGTCGGCCGCCGCACGTCGCGGTGGTCATCGACACATCGGGGTCGGTCAGCGACAGCGAGCTGGGCAGCGCACTGCTCGAAGTCGCCGCGATCTCCCGGGCGGTGGGCGGGCGGCGCGACCTGGTGAGCGTGGTGTCGTGCGACGCGGCGGCGCGGGTCGCGGGTCCCGTGTGCGAGGCGGAGAACATTCCGCTGATCGGCGGCGGGGGCACCGACCTGCGTGAAGGCTTCACCACGGCGCTGAAGCGGCACCCGGACGTGATCGTCGCGCTGACGGACGGGCAGACGCCGTGGCCGAGCCGCAAGCCGCCGTGCCGCACGGTGGTGGGCCTGTTCCCGCGCGCGGGCCACGTCGACGAGGACGACCCGGACTACGTGCCGGACCTGCCGCCCGCCTGGGCGCGGGTCGTCAACATCGGGCAGCACGGACCGCCGCCGGGCGCGCGCACCAGGCGGCCCCCACGCGGACGTGTCTCGCCCTAGGCGCCGGCCGCGGTCACGGCATCTCCAGGATCGTGATGCCGTACTTGTCGCGGCCCGCGACGATCCGCATGGCCTCGACGGCCTGGTCGCGGACCACTCCGGCCAGGTTGTTGCCGGGGGAAGGGCGTCGGAACGCGGATCTGTTGACCTCCTCCCCGGCCTGAAGGCCGGGGATTCTCCGTCTGCTGGTGCCCGCTCCATGTGGGGCGGGCACCGGCTTCGGTCGGGTTCCTGCTTCGTTGCGCTCTGCCCCGAGTGTTCGAGGTCTTACAGACGCTCCACAGGCGTTTACCCCGCTGGTGCGGGGGCCCCCGGTCCGGGGGTGGTTGGTGCGGTCTCGCAGGCGGCCTCGGCGACGATCATCGTGTGCCGGATGCCTTCGTTCACGATGTTGCGTGCCGCGTTGACGTCCCGGTCGTGGTGGCTGCCGCAGTTGCCGCAGGTCCACGTGCGGACGTGAAGGGGCTTGGGGCCGTCGCGCCGGCCGCACTCCGAGCACAGTTGGGAGGACGGGAAGGTCCGCGGGACCTGCCCGAAGACGCGGCCGTACCGGGCGGCCTTGTACCGGAGCATGTCGACGAACCGGGCCCATCCGGCGTCGTGGACCGACTTGGCCAGGCGGGTGCGCGCCAGTCCTTTCACGGCCAGGGTCTCCACGTACACGGCTTGGTTCTCGCGCGTGAGCTTCGTCGAGAGCTGGTGGTGGAAGTCCCGGCGCGCGTCCGCCACCCGGGCGTGCGCCCGCGCGACCTTGACACGGGCCTTGTCCCGGTTCCTGGATCCCCTCTCCTTGCGCGACAGTTCCCGCTGCCGCTTCCGCAGCTTCTTCTCCGCCCGGCGCAGGAACCGGGGCGAGGAGACCCGGGACCCGTCCGCGAGGACCGCGAAATGGGTCAGGCCCAGGTCGACACCTTGGAACCCGTCCGCGTCCGGCCACGCCGCCGCGTCCCCCTCGGGGTCGGTCTCCACGACGAACGACGCGAAGTAGCGGCCGGACGCGTCCTTGACCACGGTCACCGTGGACGGGACCGAAGGCAGTTCCCGCGACCAGCGGACCCGGATCTCCCCGATCTTCGGCAGGCTCAGCCGCCGGTCGTCGGTGATCTTCCAGCGGGCGTTCGCGGTGAACCGGATCGCCTGCCGGTTGTCCCGGCGGGTCTTGAACCTGGGACGGCCGATGCTGGGGCCCTTGCGGTTGCCGTTCACGGATGCGAAGAAGTTCCGGTACGCGGTGTCCAGGTCCCGCAGGGACTGCTGAAGGACCACAGCCGACACCCCGGCCAACCACGCCCGCTCCGGGGTGCGTTTCGCCTCGGTGATCACCTGTCTGGACAGGTCGCCGGACTTCGGGAACGGCACGCCCCGGGCGTGTGCCTCCTCCCGGATGCGCAACGCGTCGTTGAACACAACCCGCGCGCAGCCGAACGCCCGTGCCAGCGCGATGCGCTGGCACGGGCTCGGCTCGATCCGGAAGGAGTAGCGAAGCTGCACAGTGATCACGCTACATATTTGGTTTATAGCCGACATGCGAAAAACATCAGGACGGGCAGACACTGCGCCTTCGCGCTTCATGCCCACGTCCCGGCCTGTAGCGGCCCGCGGCGATCAGCGTGTCGACGAAGTCGACCGACGCGGCCCTGACCTCGACCAGCACCTGCCCGGGGCCGGCCACCGGATCGGGCACCTCGCGGACGGCAAGGCCCTCCAAGCCCGGCCGGGCCGCCCGCCAGGGCCTCAGCGCCCCGCGGCCTGGTGCGCGAGGTCGACGAACAGCGCGCTCGACCAGCCGAACCCGCTGGTCGCCCGCCCGGCGCGGGCGCCGGTCAGCGGGTTCCAGTACTCGTACAGCCCGCCCGCGCCCGCGACCATGCGCACGGTGCGCTCCGCGAGTTCGTCGGCGGTGTCCGGGTAGCCGGAGCGGCGCAGGCCCTCGATCACCAGGTAGTTGACGTTGAGCCAGACCGGGCCGCGCCACATCGCCTCGGGGTCGAACGCGGGATCGTCGAACGCCACGGTCGGCACCGGGCGTTCACCCCAAAAGGCGGGCGAGCGCAGGTCGGCGTGCAGCCGGTCGGCGATCTCGCGCGGCAGGCGCCCGGTGAGCAGCGGCAGCAACTCCAAGGGCGTGCGCACGGACACGGTCCGGCCGACCGAGACGGTCGCGAACCGCTCTCCGTCCCAACGGCGTTCGACGAGCAGCGCGGTGTGCTCGGCCGCGCACCGGCGCCAGCGCTCCGCGTCGTCGTCCCGGCCGAGCGCCTCCGCGATGTCGCCGAGGACGTCGAACTGGAGGGCCAGGTAGGCGTTGAGGTCCGGCGGCTCGGCGCGCGGCCCGTAGTCCCACACCGGGGAGTCGTCCAGGCCGCTGGAGTACGGGTGGAGGTACTCGGCCAGGCCGTCGCCGTCCGGGTCGGAGGCCGCGAACCACCACTCCTGCGAGCGGACGATCGGCTCGTACACCTCGGCGAGGAACTCCCGGTCGGGCGCCGCCTCGTGGATCTTCCACACCGCCCAGGCGGTCAGCGGCGGCTTGGTCACCGGGACGACCTCCGCCAACTCCTGGCCGGCACCGCCGGACACCGCCTGGCCGACGTGTTCGGCGAGCCTGGCGTGGTCGCCGCGCGGCAGGTCGGTGGTCTCGGCGAGGACGCCCTCGTCGTGCACGACGTCGGGGATGAGCCCGTCGGCGCGCTGGTGGGCGAGCAGGATGCGGATCTGGTCGCGGGCCAGTTCGGGGTCGGCGTGCCGCAGCGCGACGGCGTGGAAGTAGGAGTCCCAGTTCCATATGCCGACGTAGCCGAACTTGGACGGGACCAGGCCCTCGCGGCCGCCCGCGAAGCGGATCGGCAGCAGGTTGACGGCGAGCGTCCACCACGCCAGCGCGGCGCGGTCGCGCAGGTCGGCGCGGACGGCGGGCATGCGGCCGAACCACCGCGTCCATCGGTCCCGCGCGTCGGCGATCAGCGTGGGCGCGTCGGCCTGCACGCCGCCGCCCACCAGGGTGAGGACGCCGTCGACGGCGGCCGAACGCTCGGCCCCCTCCGCCGTACGCCAGCGCGCCACCGCGCCGTCACCGACCAGTACCAGCGTGTCCGCGTCGGCGAAGACGAGCCGGACCCCGCCGTCGAACGCGACCCCGTCGGGGCGGGCGTCGCGCACCGCGAGCTCCTCCCCCGCGGCGGAGGCGAGCCGCAGCCCGGTCAGCTCCGTGGTGTCCGCGAGCGGCGTCTCGTACTCGGCGCGGGCGACCGACAGCGCGCCGTCGTCATCGGCGAGCACGAGCAGCCGCGAGCCGCGCTCGGTGAACGGCCGCTCCCGCAGGTCGAGCCGGACCCGGTCGAGGAGTTCGGTCGGGTCGTTCATGTCAGCGGCCTCCCAGGCCCGAGGCCGCCATGCTGTTGATGATCCGCCGCTGCCCGATCAGGAAGGCGATGAGCATGGGGATCACCGAGACCGCCGAAGCGGCCAGCACCAGGCCGTAGTTGAGCCCGCCGTGCTGGCCCTTGAACTGGGAGAGCAGCAGCGGAACGGTGTAGTTGTCCTCGGAGTTGAGGAAGATCAGCGGGTACAGGAAGCTGTTCCAGCTGCCGAGGAAGACGATGATGCCGAGCGCGGCCAGGCCGGGGCGTACGTTGGGCAGCACGATGCGGGTGAAGATCGTCCACCGGTTGGCGCCGTCGAGCCGTGCGGCCTCCTCGAGTTCGACGGGAACCGAGCGGATGAACTGCCGCATCATGAACACCGCGAACGGGTTGGCGATCGCCGGCACGATCAGCGCCCAGTGGGTGTCGATCCACCCGAACTTCGACAGCATCACGTACAGCGGCACGAGCGTGACCTGCGACGGCACCATCTGCGTCAGCAGGAACACCATGAACAGCGTTTTGGAGAACGGGAATTCGATGCGGGCGAAGGCGTAGGCGGCCATCGACGCGCTGAGCAGCGTGGCGACCACCACCACGGTGGCGATGTAGAAGCTGTTCCAGTAGGCCCGCCCGAACGGCATCATGCCGAGCGCGTCGGGGAAGTTCTCGGGGCGCCACGGGTCGGGAAGCCACCCGAGCGGGTCCTGGATCATCTGCTGCTGGCCCTTGAAGGCGGTCAGCATCATCCACAGGAACGGGAACAGCATGACGACGCCGCCCGCGATGAGCAGGGTGTGCAGGGCGATCGCGCCGAGACGGCGGCGGAGCAGGGCGACCATGACGACCCTCCTCAGGACTCGTAGTGGACGAAGCGCTTCTGCGCGCGGAACTGGATCACGGTGACGATCACGGTCATGACCGTCAGGAGCAGCGCGGCGGCGCTGCTCGCGCCGAACCGGAAGTCGCGGAAGCCCAGGTCGTAGACCTGGTACACGATGGTCCGCGCGCCCTCGTTGCGCTTGGGGTCGACCAGCACATAGATCTGGTCGAACGCCTGGAACGAGCTGATCACCGCGATCACGAACGAGAAGAAGATCGTCGGCGACAGCAGCGGCAGCGTGATGTGCCGGAAGACCCGTACGGGGCCGGCGCCGTCGATGCGCGCCACCTCGCCGAGGTGCGACGGGATGGCCTGCAGCCCGGCGAGGAAGATGACGACGTTGAGGCCGAGCGAGGACCAGATCGTCACCGCGGCGATGGCCACCATGACCCAGTTCTCGTTGTCCAGCCAGTCCGGCAGCGTGATGCCGAACCAGTCGTGCACGGTGTTGTTGAGCAGGCCGAGGTCGCCGCTGGCGAGGATGATCTGCCAGATCACCGAGACGGCGACCGAACTGGTGACCACGGGAAGGAAGTACACGACGCGGTAGAACGTCTTGCCGCGGACGTTGTTCAGCGCCATCGCGACGAGCAGGGCCAGCGCGAGGCCGACCGGCACCGTGATGGCGCCGAGCAGCAGGGTGTTGAGCACCGCGTCGTGGAACTCGGGGTCGGAGAGCTGCTCGCGGTAGTTCGCGAGCCCGGCCCACGACTTGTCGCCGAGGCCGTCCCAGTTCATGAAGGACAGCACGACGGCGAAGCCGAACGGCACGAGCATGAAGACCGCGAGCGCGAGGAACTGGGGCGCGAGGAACAGGGCGGCCCACCCCTGCTCGCGCCGCCGCCGGGCCTTGCTGGCCCGGACGGCGGCGTTCGAGAGGGTGCGGGTCCGCCGTGACTCGGCCGTCTCGCGCGGAGGCGCGGGCAGAGTGGACGACGTCACGACGGCGCCTTTCAGATGAGCTTGGTGGAAACGAGCGCCTTGAGGTCGGACATCTCCTGCTCGAAGCCGACCTTGCCGGTCCACAGCTTCATCAGGGAGTCGTTGATCTCCGCCGTGAGTCCGGGGACGCCGGCTTCCTGCGCGTAGTTGGCGTAGCCCTTGTCACGGGTGTCGACGAACGTCTGGGCGTGCGCCGGGTAGCCCTCCAGGACCACGCTCTCCGCGCCCTTCACCGAAGGGACGGCGTTGCCGCCGCCCTTGAGGCGGAGCGTCTGGCCCTCCTTGGAGACGAACTCGGACAGGAAGGTCCACGCCTCCTTGGCGTGCTTGCTGTCCTTGTTCAGCGACAGGAAGGACGCGGCCACGGCGGCCGGGATCGGCGCGCCGGTCTGCGACGGGAACGGCACGATGTCGTAGTTGGCCTCCTGGCCGCCCTTCTTGGCGGTGTCGATGATGTAGCGGCCGCCGGCCAGGAATCCGGCCTTGTGCTTGATGAACTGCGGCTCGACGCCGTCACCTTCCGGGAGGTTGTCGGCGACGAGGAAGGTCTTGTCCGCGTAGCCGTCGGCGAGCGTCTTGAGGGCCTCGCGCGACTTGAGGTCGGTGGTGGCGACGAAGTCGGTGCCGTCGTACACCTTGCCGCCGAAGCCGTTGATCATGCTGTACGTCGAGCCGTACCAGTTGTAGAAGATCGAGCCGGCCTTGCCCGCGCCCTTGAGCTTGCGGTTCATCTCCAGGAACGTGGCCATGGTCCACTTGCCCTGCTCGTTGAGCGTCGCCGGGTCCTCGGTGACGCCGGCTTCCTTCAGGGCCTGCTTGTCGTACCAGAGGACCTCGGGGTTGGCGTCGTTGGGCAGGCCGTAGACCTGGCCGTCCTTCGTCTTGGCGCCGCCGTACAGGCCGTCGAAGAAGTCCTCGGTCTTGGCCTTGCTGTCGGGCGCGGCCATCAGCTCGTTGAGCGGCGAGAGGCGCCCGGAGGAGACGAACTTGGCGATGTTGTCGTCGCCGACGTAGAAGACGTCGGGCGCGGTGTTGGACGACAGCTGGGTGAGCAGCTTGGCGTGGTACTCGCTGTAGGACGGCACCGCCTGGAGCGTGACCTTGATGTCGGGGTGGCGCTGCATGAAGTCCTTGTTGAACTCCTTGAAGCGGTCCAGCTCTTCGGGGGACCCCCACGTCGACCAGGTCAGGCTGACCTTGCCGGACCCGCCCGAGTCGCTGCTTCCGCAGCCGGTGGCGGTCAGGGCGGTGGCGACGGCCAGCAGTGCGGCCACTCTCAGGGTGCGCGGAACGAACACGTGGTGCCTCCGGGGGATGTCCGTGATATGGATCGGGGTGGTGCGGAGGTGCGGCGGAGCCGAGGTGGTGCGTCCGCGGTTTCGGGGTCCGCGGTTGGTGCGCGACGGGTGCCCGTCGGTCAGGCGAGACCGCCGCCGTCGACGACGAGGGCGCTGCCGGTGACGTAGCTGGACGCGTCCGAGGCCAGGAACAGCACGGCCTGGGCGATCTCGTCGGGGCTGCCGGCCCGGCCCATCGGGCGGTCGGCGGCGTCCGCGGCGAAGGCCGTCCAGTCCTCGGAGAGCTGGCGGGCCTCCTCGCGGAGCATCGGGGTGTCGGTGTCGCCGGGGTTGACGGAGTTGACCCGGATGCCGGCCTTCGCGTGGTCGATCGCCAGCGCGCGGGTCATGTTGACGACGGCGGCCTTGGACGCGCAGTACGACAGGGCGTTGCCGCCGCCCTTGAGGCCCCAGCCGGAGCCGGTGTTGACGATCGATCCGCCGCCGGTCATCGCCGGGACGGCGTGCTTGCACATGAGGAAGACCGAGCGGACGTTGACCGCCATGACGCGGTCCCACTCCTCGACGGTGGTGCCGAGCGCGTCGGCGCGCCGGATGATGCCGGCGTTGTTGAACAGCACGTGCAGGCCGCCGAACGCGTCCACGGCCGCCGCGACCAGGGCCGCGCAGTCGGCCTCGGCGGAGACGTCCGCCGTGACCGCGTGGGCCTGCCCGCCCGCCTCGGTGATCTCCGCGGCGGTGCGCGCGGCGCCGTCCGCGTCGATGTCGGCCACCACGACTGCGGCGCCTTCGCGGGCGAACGTCAGCGCGGTGGCGCGGCCGATGCCGGAGGCTCCTCCGGTGACGATCGCGACCTTGCCGTCCAGGACACCGGTCATTGGTAGAACTCCTTGCTTGCGGGGACGATGCGGTAGGGCACGCGCTCCGCGTAACCCGTGACGATGTGGGTGAATCCGCTGACCAGGTCGTCGACGTCGGGGTCGCCGGTGTCGGCCAGGAGCGGACGGCCGCCGAGGGCGGCGAGCTTGACGCGGGTGGCCAGCACGGTGAGGCCGCCGCGGCCGCCGCGTGGCCGTCTGACGGGCAGGCCGTCGGCCGACGGGCGGGTCGGGGCTCCACCCGGACCCGCGCCGGCCGGCGCCGCCTCGACGGGCTGCCGGCCGGTCAGGATCCGGCGCAGCACGTGCGGGCTGATCTGCTGGTTGCCGCGCCCGAGCACGAAGCCCTGGCCGCCGATGACGGACACGACCGCCTCGGCCTCGCCGCCGTCGACGAGAGCGAGCAGCTCGCGCTCGCTCACGTCCGCGCCGACGAGCAGCCCGTCGGCGACGACGTCGACGCCGAGCAGCGTGGTCGGCAGCCCGAGTTCGCGGCCGATCGCCAGCGTGGTGGCGCCGGGGCCGAGCACGTAGCGGACGCCCGGACGCATCCCGGCGACGACGTCGCGAGCGATCGCGGCGACGCTGTCCGGCGCGGCCGCGGACGACCCGGTCTTGCGGCCGGACAGGCGCACCCGGGCGGCCGGGACGGCGAGCGTCCCGTACAGCCGCGGGCTGACCCTTCCGGCCCGGTAGGCCTCCTCGTCCAGGTCGACGACCTCGGCCTCGGCGGTCTCCCCCGCGAACTCCGCGGCGGCGAGGCCCGCCGCCGCGGGGCTGACCGCGAAGCAGCCGGAGTAGACCTTCACCCCGGCGGGGATGCCGAGCACCGGCCGGCCGGGCGCCGCGTCCAGCACGTCGCGCGCGGTGCCGTCGCCGCCCGCGAAGAGCAGGACGTCGACGTGCGGCGCCAGCGCCCGCACCGCCGCGCGGGTGTCGTCGGCGGTGCTGGGCTCGGTCGGCGTGAACGGCACGAGCTCGCACTCGGCGCCCGCGCTGTCCGCGCCCATCGGCCCGGGCACGGTGACGACGACGGCGTCGGGGCGGGCGGCGCGCAGCGCGCGCAGTGCCGCCGCCGCGCGCTCGCCGGCCCGTGCGCCGGCGCCGCGCGCCCGTGCCTCGCGCTGCACCTCGGCGCCGTCGCTGCCCTTGAGCCCGGCGGGTCCGCCGAGGCCGGCGACCGGGTTGACGACGAGGCCCACTCTCATGACAGGTGCTTGCGCACGTACGCGCGCCAGGTCGGGGCCCACTGCTTGGGGTCGTCGAGCGGGGTCGGGTCGATCTTGTGGATGGTCTGGTTGTAGGGCGCGTTCTTCACGAACTGCGGGTCGCGGCGGGCCTCGTCGGCGACGTGCGCGAGCACCGCCGCGTACTCGTCGAGGTCGGCCTTGGAGTAGGACTCGGTGGGCTCCAGGGTGAACGGCTCGGGCACCAGGTACGGGTGGTGGCTCGTCCAGTAGTGCACCCCGAAGTCCGCCGCCCGCACCCCGATCTCCTCGGAGTGCACGCCGGTCTCCTCGGACAGCTCCCGCCACGAGTATCGGACCTGCTCCAGGCGGCGCTTGTCCCACTGCACGGACGCGCCGGGGATCTGCAGCACCTTGTGCATCAGGTAGTTGTTGTTGAGCACCGCGGTCTCGGCGACCTGCCGCAGGCCCTCGGCGCCCAGCGTCATGATCCACGCGTAGGCGCGCACCACGTTGGGCGTGACGCCGAGGTACGGGCGGATCTTGCCGACGGACAGCGGGCGGTCGGCGTCCAGGAAGTACCGGTCGCCGTCGCGCTCGACGGTGGGGCCGGGCAGGAACGGCGCGAGCCGCTCGGAGACGCCGGACGCGCCGCCCGCCGGGCCGCCGCACATGTGCGGCGTGGAGAACGTCTTGTGCAGGTTGAAGTGGCACAGGTCGAACCCGGCGTCGGCAGCCCGGGTGATGCCGAGGATGCCGTTCGCGTTGGCCTGGTCGTAGCACGCCAACCCGCCGGCCTCGTGGACCAGTTCGACGAACTCCGCGATGCGCGGGTTGTAGATGCCGGTGTCCTCGGGGTTGGTGATGAGCAGCGCGGCGGTGCGCGGGCCGACGGCGGCGCGCAGCGCCTCGATGTCGGGGTGGCCGTTCGCGTCCGGCATCAGCGTGATGACCTCGAACCCGGCGGTCTTGGCGCAGGCCGCGTTCGAGGGGTGCGAGAACATCGTGGTGATGACCTGGTCGCGCTGCTCGGCCTCGCCGTTGTGGGCGTGGTAGGCGCGGATCATCGCGATGTTGGCGTAGATCGCGGCGGACCCGGAGTTGGGCTGGAGCGACACGCGCGCCATGCCGGAGATCTCCTTGAGCATCTGCTCCAGGCGCCAGTACACCTCCAGGACGCCCTGGACGGTGTCCTCGGGCTGCGCCGGGTGCAGTTCGGCGATCCTCGGGTCGCGCACGAAGGTGTCGTTGACCTTCGGGCTGTACTTCATCGTGCAGGTGCCCTGGCCGACGGCGATGTTGACGTCGACGCCGAGGTTCTCCTGCGAGAGGCGCACGTAGTGCCGCAGGACGTGCAGCTGCGCCATCTCCGGCAGCGCGGGCGGGGTCTTGCGCCGTACCGCGTCGGGGAGTTCGACGGCGGGAACGTCGGCGGCGGGCACCCCGATGCCGCGCTGCCCGGGGCTGGAGAGCTCGAAGATGATCGGCTCGTCCCAGCGCGCCTGGTGGAAGCGGCGCAGCGCCGGCTTGGGGGCGACCGGGAGTTCGGCGAACGGTTCTGCGGTGGCGCTCATCGGCCGTGCCCTTCGTGGTCCTGGACGGGCAGCGCGGCGGCGACCGCCGCGACGAGCCGGTCGATGTCGGCCTTGGCGTGCCGCTCGGTCACGCACACCAGCAGCGTGGTGTCGTCGAGCCGGATGCCGCCGTAGATGCCGTCGGTGCGCAGGTCGTCGAGCAGCGCCTGGGCGTCCTCGACCTCGATGGCGAACTCCCGGAAATGGATGGCGGTTTCGTGCAGGACGCGGACGCCGGGGACGGCGCCGAGCACGTCCATCGCGTAGCGGGTGCGGGCGAGGACCGTCTCGCCGAGCTCGCGCATACCCTGGGGTCCCATGAGCGCGAGGTACACGCCTGCGGTGATGCCCCACAGGGCGGCCGCGGTGCCGACCCATTCCTTGCCCTCTTCGCGCAGCGCGAAGGAGGTGCGGTCGTAGTAGACGTCGCCGAAGCCGTACTCGCCGGGCACGGCGGTCGGCGCGATACCGAACAGCCGGGACGGGAACTCGGCGACCAGGCGCTCCTCGTCGCGGGTGGCGATGTAGCCGGCGTGGCCGCCGCCGTAGCTCTGGTGCATGCCGAGCGACTGGATGTCGCCGCAGACGATGTCCGCGCCGAGCGTCGCGGGCGGGGCGAGGACGCCGAGGGCGATCGGGTCGGCGCCGACGACCAGCAACGCGCCTTCGGCGTGCGCCTGTTCGGCGATCGCGGCGAGGCGGGTCTCGACGACGCCGTACGCGTTGGGGCTCTCCACGTACACCGCGGCGACCGTGTCGTCGATCTCGAACGCGCCGGTCTCGCCGTCCTCGCCGACCGGGACGAGCGTGATCGGCACGTCGTGGTCGAGGAAGTCGCGCAGCTTGCTGAGCTTGTCGGCGCCGATCGCCGCGCTGACCAGGAGGCGGTTGCGGCCGGTGTAGCGGGCGGCCATGCGCAGCGCGGTACCCGTGGCCTGGAAGCCGTCGTAGGTGGGGACGTTGACGACGTCCATCTCGAGGAGCTCGGCCATCATGCTGACGTACTCGAACAGCGCCTGGAAGCGGCCGTGGTCCTCGTAGGGTTCGCCGGCGTAGGCGGTGAGGAACTCGCCGCGGTTGTTGACCTCGTCGCAGACCGCGGGGACGTGGTGCGGGTAGCAGCCGCCGCCGAGGAAGCTGAGCGTCTCCAGGGTGTCGGTGTTGCGGTCGAGCAGTCCGCGCATGTGGCGGGCGAGTTCGTGTTCGGACGCGAGCGGCGCGGGCAGGTCGAGCGGCCGGTTCAGGCGCAGGGAGGCGGGGATCGCCCCGTACAGGTCGTCGACCGATGTGGCGCCGATCTCGGCGAGCATGGCCGCCCGGACGCCGGGTTCGGCGTTCGGTATATAGGGGTGGGTCACTGTTCTCCTTCTAGCGTGCGGTCCGCAGGACCACGGCGTCGCGGGGGCCGAGGGTGGTGCGGCCTTCCAGGGCGCGTCCGGTCAGCAGGTCGGTGCCGGGGCGGCGCAGCGTCACGTCGGCCGCGGCGGTCCCGTGGTTGAGCAGGAACAGGTAGGCGTGGTCGGCGCTTTCGCGGCGGCAGGCCTCGACGCCGGCGGGGACGTCGGCGACCGGCTCGACGCCGGCGGCGGCGAGGAAGGGGTCGAGGATCGGGCGGACGTCGTCGGGCAGGCAGCTCACGTAGGTGGCGCGGCCGCGGCGGGTGACGGCGGGGCGTCCGGCCAGGTCGCCGTCGTCGTAGCGGGCGAGCACCTCGGCGTCGTCGACGCGGAGCCACTCGGCCCAGTCGTGGACGTTGCCGGTGGCCCCGTCGGCGAACCGGACGCGCTGGGCGGTGCCGGGGGCGAGCGGCCAGAACTCGTCGACGGAGACGCCGAGCAGGTCGCGCAGCGGTCCGGGGGCGCCGCCGGGGTGCACGCGGTCGGCTTCGTCGACCACGCCGCTGAACGGTCCGACGATCAGCCGGCCGGCGAAGTTGCCGAGGTTCTTGGCCTGTTCGTCGGTGCACAGGTAGAGGTTGGGGACGATGACCGCCTTGTAGGAGGACAGGTCGCGCCCGGGCGGGGCCAGGTCGACGGCGATGCCGCGCTCGTGCAGCGGCGCGTACCAGGCCTGGAGCATCGCCCTGAGGTCGAGCCGGTTCGACGGCATCGACTCGGGGGCGGCGAGGCCCCACCAGGAGTTCCAGTCGAAGACGAGGGCGACGTCGGCGGTGGTGCGGGTGCCGGCGATCTCGGCGAGGTTCGCCAGGTCGCGGCCGAGGCCGACGGTGTCCTGCCAGCCGCGGGTGGCGGTGCCGCCGTGCGGCAGGAGTGCGGAGTGGAACTTCTCGGGGCCGTAGCGGGCCTGGCGCCACTGGAAGAACATGACGCCGTCGGCACCGTGCGCGAGGGTCTGCAGGCTGTGCAGCCGCATCATGCCGGCGGGCTTGGGGACGTTGACCTCGCGCCAGCTGACCGCGCTCGGGGCCTGTTCGAGCAGCAGCCACGGGCGCTGCTTGAGCGAGCGCATGAGGTCGTAGCTGAGGGCGACGGCGACGTGCGAGGCGGGGTCGGCGGGGTCGGGGTAGGCGTCGTCGCTGACGATGTCCTCGGCGGCGGCCCACGTCCAGTAGTCGAGCCCGGGCAGGATGCTCATGAAGTTGGTGGTGACCGGGACGTCCGGGGTGACCTCGCGCAGCACGGCCTTCTCCGCCTCGAAGCACTCCAGGAGCGCGTCGGAGCAGAACCGGCGCCAGTCGAGCAGCTGGGCGGGGTTGACCGGGCCCGGGGCCTTGCGGGGCGGGGCGACCTGGTCGAAGCCGGTGTAGTGCTGGCCCCAGCAGGAGGTCCCCCACGCGTCGTTGAGTCCGGCGACGTCCCCGTACCGGTCGGCGAGCCAGGCGCGGAAGTGCCGGGCCGACTCGTCGCAGAAGCACTCGAGGGTGTGGTCGGCGTACTCGTTGCTGATGTGCCACATGGCGAGCGCGGGGTGGTCGGCGTAGCGCTCGGCCATGGCACGCGCGAGGCGGGTCGTGGCGGCGCGGAAGACCGGGGAGCTGGGGCAGTAGCCCTGGCGGGAGCCGAACTCGAGACGGGTGCCGGCGGCGTCCACGGGCTGCACCTCGGGGTGCGTGCGGACCAGCCACGGGGGCGGGGTCGCGGTGGCGGTAGCGAGGTCGGCGGCTATGCCGTGCGCGTGGAGCAGGTCCAGGACGCGGTCGAGCCAGCCGAAGTCGTACTCGCCCTCGCGGGGCTCGAGGCGCGACCACGAGAAGACGGCGACGGTCGCCATGGTCACGCCGGCCTCGGACATGAGCCGGACGTCCTCGGCCCAGACGTCCTCGGGCCACTGCTCGGGGTTGTAGTCGCCCCCGAACAGCAGTCCGGGCACGCGGGTGAGCTGCACAGATGACCTCCGCTTAGGGCTTCCTGTATTTTGTATTCAGAATTCATAATGGGGTGTCGGGGATCACGTCAAGCACGAGTTCGGCGCCCGACTTGCCGACAACCGGTCGATCGGGCATACCAGTGGGCGCACGACTGGGCACTCGGGAACCGACGCGAACCGACGCACGAACCGAGCACCATCCGACGAGACGGGGAGACACCACAGATGGCGATCCAGCGCCGGCCGCTGCGCGAGCAGATCCGCGAAGAACTGCTGCTCCGCCTGGACCGCGGCGACTTCGCGGCGGGCAAGGACCTCAACGAGGTGGCTCTGGCCACCGAGCTCGGGGTCAGCCGGACGCCGCTGCGCGAGGCGCTGATCACGCTCGCCGGCGAGGGCATCCTGGAGAGCAACCAGGGCCGCGGCTTCCGGTTCGCGCCGGTCAGCGGCAAGGAGTTCGGCGACCTGTGCGAGATCGTCGCCGGGCTCGAGGCGCTCGCCGTCGAGCTGACCGCGCCGGACGACCTGCTCGCCCTGGCCCCCGATCTGCTGCGCCTCGCGCAGGGCTTCCCGGACCGCATCGCGGCCCAGCAGGAGATCGAGATCCACGACGACGAGTGGCACGACCTGCTGCTCAGCAAGTGCCCCAACGAGCGGCTGCTCGACCTGCTGACCAGCGTCAAGGCCGGCATGCGCCGCTACACGCACCTCATCGCCGGCGAGGACGCCCTGCTCGAGCGCGAGGCCGAGGAGCACTGCCGGATCGCCGAGCACCTCGCGGCCGGGGACATCCCGGCCGCGACCGCCGCGCTCCGGGACAACTGGGTCGACGGCATGGAGCGCATGACCAGCCGGATCCCGGGCGCCGGGGCCGACGGCGGGTGAGGCGCACGGCGTAGGTTGGACGTGCGGGGTGCCGCGCGGGCGAACACGAGGGAGGCGAAGTGACGGAGCGCAAGCCACCGGACGCGCCGTTCGAGACGTGGGTCGACCACCTCATCCGGCAGGCGCGGGCCCGCGGTGAATTCGACAACCTCTCGGGCGCGGGCCGGCCCGCCGAGGCGCTCGACGCGCCGTACGACGAGCTGTGGTGGATCCGCCGCAAGGCGCACCGCGAGGGCATCTCCCTGCTGCCCCCCACGCTCCAGCTGCGCAAGGACGCCGAGGACGCGCTGCTGGACGCCCTGCACGCGCGCTCCGAACGCGAGGCGCGCGGCATCGTCGAGGCGATCAACGAGCGCATCGAGAAGGCCCTGCGGATGCCCCCGCCCGGCCCGCTGCTGCGACTCCAGCCCTTCGACACCGACGCGATCGCCGCCGAGTGGCGCGCCGCCCACCCGGACCGGGTCCGCCCGCCCGCGGCCCCGCAGACCGCCACGCCCCGTCCGCGCCGGGGCTGGTGGCGGCGGCGCGGACGGGCTTCCGACGCCTAGAACCCGGCCCCGGGGTCTGTTTCCTACCGCGCGTTGATCATCAACTCGCGTTTAAACAAACGATCTTCGTCAAATTTCGTCTCGCATTCTGGATAGTCGGAGATCGTCGGCGACCCCACACTTTCCCCCAGTGCAACCGCCCAGGGGGTCGAACTTGCCTTACGTCATTGCTGGTTTGGTGCTCGTCGGAACCATCGCGCTGCTCAACCTCGGCTTGCTCGTGGTCATCCTGCGCCGTTGGCAGGAACTCGAAGTCGTCCGCCGACGCGACGACTTCGTCGCACAAGGACCGCAACCCGGGGACAGGTTGCCCGAATTCGCCGCCACCGCGATCAGCGGCCGGACCGTGACCCAGGACGACTTCCGCTCCGGGGGACTGCTCCTCGGCGTCTTCTCGCACGACTGCCCGTCCTGCGTCGACAAGGTTCCGGTCTTCGCCGAGCAGGCCGAGCGGATCCGGGAGTCCGGTGGGCGGGTCATGGCGCTGCTGATGGGCGCCGAAGCCGGCGAGAGCGGCCTGACCGCCGCGCTGATCGGGCCGGCGGACGAGATCGTGCCCGAGCCCGAGGCGTCGCCGCTGTTCAAGGCGCTGCGCGTGCCCGGCTATCCCACGATCCTCACGTACCAGGGCGGCGTCCTCGCCGCCACCTCCGCCGTCGCCCGCCAACCGGTGCCCGCGGCGTCCTGAACCCCGGTGCGGCCGTGGAACAACGCGGCCACGCCGTGGACCACGCACAGTTCATCCACATAAGAAGAGGAGAACCATGCGCACTCTCAAGGCCGGTGCCGGCCGCCTGATCGAGCGGATCCTGCCCAAGGCCGAGGCCGAGGCGAGCTGCCCGCCGGACTGCTGGACCGAGTGGAACTACAACTACCAGCGCTGCCGTCGCTGCTGCGACACGCACAACTGCGGTGTCAGCTGCGGCAGCTGGGACTACTGCTGACCGTCAGCACGGGTTACGCACAGTTCATCCACGCATAAAGGAGGAGAACCATGCGCACACTCAAGGCCGGTGCCGGCCGCCTGATCGAGCGGATTCTGCCGAAGGCCGACGCCGAGGCGGGTTGCCCGTACGACTGCTGGACCGAGTGGACCACCAGCGGCCAGCGGTGCCGCACCTGTTGCGTCACGCCGCGGTGCGGCGTGAGCTGCGGGAGCTTCGACTACTGCTGACACGCGCGGGGCGGGTCGCTTGCGGCCCGCCCCGTACGTTCCCGCCGGTCCCGCGTCGAGTCTTCCGGAGTCACACTTGTCCGACCTGCTGCTCGTCTGCCGCCTGACGCTGATCTGCGTGCTGGCTGTGGCCGGTGTCGCGAAACTGCGCGATCGCGACCAATTCGCCGCCTCGCTGGGCGACTTCCCCTTCCTGCCCGCCGCCGCCCGGCCCACGCTCGCCGTCGTGGTGCCCGTGGCCGAGCTCGCCGCCGCCGTGCTCCTCGCCCTGCCCTGGACGCTCGGGGTCGGACTGGCCGTCGCCGCGCTCCTGTGCGCGGCGTTCACCGCGGTGGCCGTCACCACGATGCGCAGTCCCAGCCCCGCCGGCTGCGCGTGCTTCGGCAGCAGGACCACCGTGCCGATGGGCCCCTGGCACGTCGCCCGCAACGTCACGCTCACGGTGCTCGCCGTCCTCGGCGGCGTCGTCGCCGTCACGGACGGCACCTCGGCGCCCCTCGACGCCGCCGCGATCGCGCTCGCCGTCGGCACCGCGGGCTACCTCACCGTGCTCGCCGTGTTCACCGACGACCTCGCCCACTTCTTCTCCACCCGTACCGGCCGAAGCTGAAAGGACGATGACAGCGTGAACTACGCCATCGCCGGCCTCGCCCTTGTCGCCGCGGCCACCCTCGTCAACGCGCTCCTCACCCGTGTGGTCGTCCAGGCCTGGCGGGCCACGATCACCGCCCCCGCCGCGGCCCACCCGCACCCCCACGAGGACCCGGGCACCCCGCGGCTCGCCGTCGAACAGGGCGGCCACCTCCCGGCGTTCACCCTGCACGCCCCCGACGGCGATGTCACAGAGTCGGCCCTGGCCGGGCAGCCCGCGCTCATCGCCTTCCTCCGCCCCAACTGCGGCCCCAGCAGGGAGAGCCTCGCCGACATCCAGCGCTGGGCCGAGGCCAACACCCCCGCGGGCGCACGCCTCGTCGCCGTCATCAACGGGCAGGAAGCCGACGCCGGCCCGCTGCTCGACGCGGTCGTCCCGCTCACCGGACTCACCGCCACCGAACCGCCGAACGGTCCCGTCGCCACCGCCTTCGGTGTGCGTTACCACCCGAGCTTCGTCCTCCTCGACGCCGACGGGACGATCACCGAGACCGGCATCGGCCTCGGGTCCCTGCCCGCGCTCGACGTCGTCACTGTATGAGCCGGCGCTTCGTCTCCCGCGCGGCCGAAGTCCTGCGGGGCCTGTCCGCGGTGTTCGCCCTGGCGTTCAGGGCCTGCCCCGGGGCTCTCTCCGTGCGCCTCGCCACGGTCGTCGTCACGGGCACCGCGCCGGTGGCCGCGTCCTGGTTGCTCAAGTACGTCGTCGACAGCCTCACCGCGGACGACTTCCACACGTCGGACCTCAACTGGGCCGCGGCGGGCATCGGGCTGCTCACCGTCCTGCTCGCCGCGAGCGCGTCCGTCTCCACGTACGCCGACGGCCGCATCCGCCGCGCGACGGCCACGCAGGCGCAGAGCGACCTGCTCGCGGCCGTCAACCGGCTCAGCGGGCTCTCCAAGCTCGAGCAGCCCTCGTTCCACAACCGCATCCAGCTCGCCATCCAGAGCGCGCAGGGGTCCGAGCGGCTCGTCGGCGCGGTGCTCCAGGGCCTCCAGGCGGTCCTCACCATGGCGGGCTTCCTCGGCAGCCTCCTGTTCATCAGCCCAGCGCTGGCCGCCATCGTCGTCGCGGCGGCGATCCCGGCCGTGTTCGCGCACCTGGCCAACAGCCGCCGCCGTGCGGACATGTTCTGGCGCACCAGCAGCCTCGCCCGCCGCCAGATCTTCTACCGCCAGCTGCTCACCGACAGCCAGGCGGCGAAGGAGATCCGGCTCTACGGCCTCGGCGACTACTTCACGCAGCGGCTGCGCACCGACCTCGACAGCATCAACCGGCAGGAGGAGCGCCTGGACCGCCGCCTGGCGGTGTACGAGACGGGCCTCGCCGTCCTCGGCGCGGCCGTCTCCACCGGCGCGCTCATCTGGGGAGTGCACCAGGCCGCGGGGCACGCGCTCACCGCCGGTGACGTGTCCCTGCTCGTCGCCGCGCTCGCCGGCATGCAGTCGTCGCTCGTCAGCCTGGTCGGGTGCGTCGCCCAAGGGCACCAGACGGCCCTGATGTTCGGCCACTACCTGCACGTCACCCGGGTCCGGGACGACCTCCCCGCCCCGGCGACGCCGATCGCCCCGCCGCCGCTGTCCCGCGGGCTCGAGCTGCGCGACGTCTGGTTCCGCTACACCGACGACGGGCCGTGGATCCTGCGCGGCGTCAGCCTGACCATCCCGCACGGCAGCACCCTGGCCGTCGTCGGCCTCAACGGGGCCGGCAAGAGCACCCTCGTCAAACTGCTGTGCCGCCTGTACGACCCGCAGCGCGGCAGCATCCACTGGGACGGCGTCGACCTCACGGACATCCCCCCGGACCAACTGCGCGAGCGGGTCAGCGTCGTCTTCCAGGACCCGATGGAGTACGACCTCACCGCCGCGGAGAACATCGGCCTGGGCGACCTCGGCGCGCTCCACGACGGCGCGCGCATCCAGGCCGCCGCCGAGGACGCGGACATCCACGGCAAACTCTCGGGTCTCCCCCAGGGCTACGACACGATGCTCAGCCGGATGTTCTTCCCCGACGACGCCGAAGACCCGGTCTCCGGCGTCCAGTTGTCGGGCGGGCAGTGGCAGCGCGTCGCGCTCGCCCGGGCCCTGATGCGCTCAGAACGGGACCTGATGATCCTCGACGAGCCGAGCACAGGCCTCGACGCGGCCGCCGAACGCCATCTCCACGACCGGCTCACCGCGCTGCGCCAGGGCTCGACGAGTGTCCTCGTCTCCCACCGCCTCAACACCGTCCGCGCCGCCGACGCCATCGTCGTCATCGCCGACGGCGTCGTGTCCGAGGCGGGCACCCACGACGAGCTCATGGCCGCCGACGGCGTCTACGCCGAGCTCTTCACCACCCAGGCCGAAGGCTACGAGGAGGTCGTCAGGTGACCACCGCCCTGCTCATCGCCCTTGCCGGGGTCCTCGTCCTCGCCGCCGCCGTGTGGCTGGCCCGCGGACGGCTCATGGCCGTGACCGTCCGCGGCTACAGCATGGCGCCCACGCTCATGCCCGGCGACCGCGTCCTCATGCTCCGCGGCAGGCACCGGATCGCCACCGGCCGCCTGGCCGTCGTCGTCGCCCCGCACCCCCGCTTCGGCTGGAACCCGCCCGCCGACGCCGTCCCCGACAACTGGTACGTCAAACGCATCGCCGCCGTCCCCGGCGAACCCGTCCCGGACTGGGCCCACCTGTGCCCCGGCCCCGACGTCCCCCCGGGCATGCTCGTCCTCCTGGGCGAACGCCCGGCCTCCCGGGACTCCAAGCAATGCGGCTACTGCCCCGAGGACAAGCTCATCGGCACCGTCCTCCTCCGCCTCCGCGCCGCCGCCACCCCGACCGCCGCGTCCGCCGCCGCGGGCGAGTGAGGCGGAGGCCGCGGCCGACCGACGACGAGGGTCAGAACCTGTCTGCGGCCGCGCGGACGGCTTCGCGGATGCGGTGGTAGGTGCCGCAGCGGCAGATGTTGCGTATCTCGTCGAAGTCGGCGTCGCCTATCTCGTGGCCGGCGGCGCGGGCCTGGCGGACCTTGGCCACGGCGGCCATGATCTGGCCGGGCTGGCAGTAGCCGCACTGGGCGACGTCGAACTCCAGCCAGGCCTCCTGCATCGGGTGGAGGTCCTGGCCGACGGTGGCGGGGAGGCCCTCGATGGTGGTGACCTCGTCGGTCGGCGCGACGTCGGCGACGCGGACCGAACACGGGTTGAAGGCCTTGCCGTTGATGTGGCTGGTGCAGGCCTGGCAGACGCCGATGCCGCAGCCGTACTTGGGGCCGGTCACGCCGAGGACGTCGCGCAGCACCCACAGCAGCCGCACGTCGTCCTCGATGTCGACGGTGACCTGCTCGCCGTTGAGCCGGAAGGTGTGGAGGGGCATCGGGGGCTCCTAGTAGGCGCGGCCGAGGCCGTCGGTGGGCGAGGCGGGGACCGGCGGGACGGTCGGCTTCGGCTCGAAGGCGAGCGGCGCGTTGTGGTTGATCGGGAACGTGGTCGGCATCGTCCCCGTGGCGCGCCGGTAGGCGCAGGCGACGGCGGCCATCGCGCCCGCGACGGCGAGTTCCCCGGCTCCGCCCGGCTCGCCGGTGGTCGGCGGCATGACCACGATCTGCAGCTCGGGCGGGGAGTTCCACTGCCGGGTGTAGAAGTAGTTGTCCCAGCTGGCCTCCAGGAAGTGGCCGTCCTTCAGGTGCAGGCTGGAGGTCAGGGTCAGCGCGATACCGTCCATGATCCCGCCCATCATCTGCGCCTCGAGGCCGCGCGGGTTGACCGCGCGGCCGACGTCGACCGCGCACACGACCTTGGTGACGCGCGGCCCGGTGACCGCGTTCGGGATCCGCCGCCCGGTGGTCTCGGGGCGGCAGTCGATCTCGACCAGCACGGCGACGACCGAGTGGTACTCGGGGTGCAGCGCGATGCCCTGCGCCGTGCCGACGGGCATGGCGCGGCCCCAGTGGCCGAGGTCGGCGACCTTGTCGAGGACGGCCCGGGCCCGGTCGTCCTTGAGGAACTCGCGGCGGAACCGGTACGGGTCCTTGCCCATGTCGGCGGCTATCTGGTCGACCACCAGCTCCTGCGCGCACCGCACGTTGGGCGAGTAGATGTTGCGCATGCTGCCGGTGTTGAAGCCCTTGTCGACCTCGCTGAGCAGCTGGGTGACGACGCCGAAGTCGTAGGGCGTCTGCTGGGTGAGCGTGAAGATGGTCTCGGAGAACGTCAGGTCGCCGACCGGGAGTTGCGCGGCGGTGGCGGTGATCACCTCGCCGAGGCCGTGGCCGAAGTCGGTGGCGACCGACGTGTGGCGTTGCTCGTAGCTGAGCACCTGGCCGAGGGTGTGCGTGGCCCGCACCCGCGAGATGGACATCGGGTGGGTGCGGCCCTGCCGCGCGTCGTCGGCGCGGTGCCACATGAGCTTGACCGGTTTGCCGAACGCGCGGGAGATCTCGGCGGCTTCGAGGGCCGCGTCGAAGAACAGCTTGCGGCCGAACGAGCCGCCGCCGTCGACCACGTGGAGGGTGACGGCGGAGACCGGCAGGCCGAGCCTGGCCGCGACGGTCTCCTGCGCGGTGATCGGCGACTTGAACGAGCCCCAGATCTCGGCGCGGTCGGGCCGCACGTCGGCGACGGCGCAGTTCGTCTCCAGCGCGCTGTTCCCGGCGAACTGGAAGGTGAAGCGGATGTCGACGGCCTTGGTGAGCAGCGGCAGCGGCGGGACGACGAGCGGGAGCTCGGCGCGGCGCAGTTCGTCGTACACGCTCGCGTCGGAGGCGCCTTCCGCGGTGCCGGGGCCCCAGGTGACGTGCAGGGCGCGGACCGCGTCGATGCACTGGCCGAACGTGCGGCCGCGCACGGCGACACCGGTGGAGACCGCCGCGACGTCGGTGATCCCCGGCATCGCGCGGACCTCGGCGAGGTTTTCGACGGAGCGGACGGTGCCGTTGATGGTGGGCGGCCGGCACACCATGGTCGGGAGGGCGCCGGGGACCTGGAGGTCCATGGCGTACTGCTTGCGGCCGGTGACCGCGGCGCGCGCGTCGATGCGGGTGCGTGGGGTGCCGACGACGGTGAACGCGCTCTCCGGCTTCAGCTCGACGGTGACCTGAAGGGTGGTCAGGGCGGCGGCCTTGACGGCGAGTTCGCCGTAGGTCGCGGTGCGGCCGACGGCGGAGGTGACGACGCCGAGCCGGGTGGTGAGCGCGGAGACGGCCTCGCCGAACTCGAGCGCGGCCGCATCGAGGAGGCGGCGCCGCGCGACGGCTGCGGCGACACGGATGGGCGTGTAGGTGGCGATCGTGGTGTTCGACCCGCCGGTCATCTGGTTGAACAGCAGCTCGGGGCGGGCGTCGGCCAGCGTGACCCGGACCATGTCGAGCGGGAGGTCGAGCTCCTCGGCGATCAGCATGGCGCTGGAGGTGGTGACGCCCTGCCCGACCTCGGCGCGCGGCAGCGCGAACGACGCGGTGCCGTCGGGTTCGACGCGGACGGTGATGAGGTTCGCGGTGGGCAGGGCCGCGACGGTGAGCATGTCGTTGAGGTCGAGGATCTCGGCGGGACCGGGCAGCCCGGGCACGGCGGCCTCGGCCTCGGCCGGTGCCACGAGGTCGACGCCGATCCGGGCCGCCGCCGTCAGCGTCGACGCGGCGAGCACGTACCCGAGGAACCGGCGCCGCCCGAACCCCGGCCCGGCGCCGGGCGGCTCGTCGGCGACGCCCTCGCCCTGCGCACGCAGCGGCGCACCCATGGCACTCCCCCCTTTTCCGCCCGATCCGCCGCAGCCCGGACGACCGCGACATGGGCAGCCTGCCACGGATTTCGCCTGGTCCGGGGCGTCTCGGGCGAACGCCATCCGCATGAGCGAAGACCTGTGGCCCGGCACATCTGTTCGACGAGCGGACCCGCTACTTGCGGTCCACCGGGTGCTTCGCCGTCGCCGTCCACGCCGCGCAGAAAAGCAGCAGGCGGGTCGCGAAGTAGATCCACAGCAGCAGCGCCACCGGGACGCCGAACGCGCCGTACATGCTCTTGCCCGCGACGTCGGCGATGTACTTGGAGACGAGGATCTTGAGCAGTTCGAAGCCGACGGCGCCGATCAGCGCGCCGCGCAGTGCCGTCCGGCGCGGCATCTCCAGCCGGGGCATGCCCACCAGCAGGTAGAGGAACAGCACGACGCCGGCGAGCACCGCGACCCCGAACGCCGCGGCCTGCAACAGCCAGCGTCCCAGCGGGTGTTCAGCCAGTCCGATGGAGTGCGATATCCGCCCGATCACACTGGTCGCGAACGCCGACGCGCCGACGGACACCGCCATCGCCAGTCCGAGCCCGATCAGCGTGCCCGCGTCCTTGGCCTTCATCAGGACGGTCTTCTCGATGCCGTCGGGCGGGGCCTGGTCGCCGAACCACATCTCGCGGATCGCCGGGCGCAGCGCGCCCACCCAGCCCAGTCCGAGGAACAGCAGCAGCACGCCGCCGATGAAACCGACCTCGCCGGCGTTGTCGACGAGCCCCTGCACGTTGACCCGGTCGGCGATGCCCGGGATCTGGTTGGAGATGTTCTTCTGCAGCTCCTCCACGCGGCCCGGGCTGAGCGTCGCCGCGACGATCGCCGCGGCGAGGGCGATCAGCGGGAACAGCGCCAGAAAGCCGTAGAACGCCACGGCTGCCGACGCGAAGTTCCCGTTCCGCTCGGTGTACCGGTCGTAGGCCTCCATCGTGCGGCCGATGACCGGCAGAGTGCTCAGTTTGTCCTTGATCGCCACACGTACAACGTAGTGGCGCCCCTCCGGGCCTCGGCAGCCCCGGGTTGGGATGAGCTCTCAGGGTGGTTGTGGCAGACCCAGGAAAACCGCTGCTCTGGGTGGACCCTCGCGCGCCGCGCAGAGTGGTTCCCGCAAGCACCGCACGGAACCGCCCAAGGATCAACCGAGGAGCACCCCATGACGTACAACCTCGCCGGCCGCACCGCCGTCGTCACCGGAGCCGCGAGCGGCATGGGCGCCGCCACCGCCCGCCGGCTGGCCGGAGACGGCGCCGCGGTCGCACTGCTCGCGCGGCGCGAGGACCGGCTCAAGGAGCTGGCCGACGAGATCACCGCCGCCGGGGGCCGCGCGATCGCGGTCGCGGCGGACGTGACCGACCAGGAGTCGGTCGACGCGGCCGCCGCCCGCGTGCGCGCCGAGTTCGGCCGGGTCGACCTGGTCGTCAACAACGCGGGCGTGATGCTGCCCAACCCCGTCGACGACGGCCGTATCGACGAGTGGTCGAAGATGATCGACACCAACGTCACCGGGGCGCTGCGCGTCATCCGCGCCTTCACCGCCGACCTCGTCGCGGCCGCCGCCGACGGAGGTCCGGCGGACCTGGTGAACATCTCCTCGATCGGCGCGCACGTGCTGTTCCCGAACTACGCCGTCTACGGCGCCACCAAGGCCGCGCTCACCCAGCTGTCCGCGAGCCTGCGCACCGAACTGGGGCCGCGCGACGTACGCGTGACCAACATCGAGCCGGGCCTGACCGACACCGAGCTGGGCTCGCACATCGACAACGCGGCGCTGGGCAACGACGGACAGCTAGGCCAGCTGTTCGACCTGATCGGCACCCTGTCGGCCGACGACGTCGCGGACCTGATCGCGTACACGGCCTCGCGGCCGCGGCACGTCAACCTGCGCCAGCTGGTCGTCCTGCCGACCCGCCAGGCGTAGACCTCTAGTCGCGGCGCAGCGAGGCGAACTCGTCGGACCACGAAGCCACCTGGGCGCCCGGGGCGTCGAAGACCTCGAACGTCTTTCCGGACGCGGCGGGTTCGAACAGTGCGGCGACGGTCGCGTCGGCGACCAGGGCACGGCTCGTGCGGCCGTCGCCGGTGTCGCCCTGTTCGAGCCGTGCCCCGCCCGCCGGGGCGTCGGTCAGCCAGCCGGGGCGGACGATCGCGTACGGCGCCCCGCTCGCGCGGAGAGCCTCCTCGCCCGCCGCCCGGGCCACGATGATGCCTGCCAGCGACGGGTGTTCGTGCGCACGCGTGATGTAGATCTGCGAGACCAGCACGACCTTGGTGCCGGCCTTGGCCGCGGCCGCGGCGAGGTCGGCGACGCCGTGGTTCATCACGGCCTGCGCGCCGCGGTCGTCCGCCGGGGGCTCGACGGAGACCACGACGCCCGTGACGCCGTCGAGCAGCGCGGGGTCGATCCCGCGGCCGAGGTCGACGGTCGCGGTCGTCGCGCCGCGCGGCGGGTTGCCGGGGCGCCGCCCGGCCACCGTCACCCGCGCGCCGCGGGCGAGGAGCCGCTCGACGACGAGCCGGCCGGTGCGGCCCGAACCGCCGATGACCAGGAAGGTGCCCGCGGACTCATGATCGTTCATGCCGTCATTGTGCGGTACCGCGGCGGTCGCCGCGTCGGCTGAGGTGTCCCGCGGGTGAATTCCGTTTGATCGCACAGCTGCTCCCATCCGATGATCCGGTCATGTCCGATGCGCCGGCGCTCCGGCCCTACCCGAAGATCCCGTCCAGGGCCCGTCTGGGCATGGCCGGCGTCCGCGAGTGGGTCGCCGCAGAGAAGGTGCACGGCGCGCACTTCGCCGTCGTGTGCGACGGCGCCGGGGTGCGTCCGGCGAAGCGCCGCGACGTGCTCGGCGACGGGTCGCTCGACGCGTTCTTCGGCGTCAGCCGGATCTGGCCCGAACTCGCCGTGGCGGCAGCACGGTTCGTGGAGGCGGTGCGCGCCGGGTCCTCCGGCGCGGTGCCGGTCACGTTGTACGGCGAGCTCGCGGGCGGCCGCTACCCGCACCCGGTGGTGCCGGCGGAGCCCGGTGTCGAGCCGGTGCAGACCGGCGTCTGGTACGCGCCCGGCCTGCACTGGCTGCTGTTCGACGCCGCGGTGGACGTCGGCGACGGCGTGTTGTGGCTCGCGGACCGGGCCGTGCGCGAGGCCGCGGCGACCGCCGGACTGGCCTGCGTACCGCCGCTGGGGCACGGCCGGTTGAACGCGCTGCAGGAGTTGCCGCGCACGTTCCCGACCCGGGTCCCGGCAGTGCTGGGGCTGCCCGAGCTCGAGGACAACCTCGCCGAGGGGTACGTGCTCAAGCCCGCCGGTGCCTGGTCCGAGGCCGAGTCCGGCCCGCGCCCGGCGGCCAAGGCGAAGCAGGACGCCTTCGCCGAGGACGCGCGGTACAACGGGGCACGGCCGTTCCTGCCGCCGCCGCAGGGCGCGGCAGGCGTTCCCGCGTGGCTGGTCGTCGAGGCGACCGCGCTGCTCACGCCCACCCGCGCCGCCGCGGCGGTCAGCAAGCTGGGTCCGCGGGCGGGCGTCGGCGCGGTCGCCGAGGAGATCGTCCGGGACACGGTCGAGGAACTCGTCGAGTCCGTGGGCGGGTTGGACGCGTCGGCGATCGACGCATTGGCGGGCGCCCTGCGCCCGGGGGCCAGGGCGCTCGCCGCGTTCGACGCGTCCGACCGGGGTCAGCCCAGCCGCTGAGGGATGGGCGCCAGGGTGTAGTTGCTCCACACGTAGTTGTCCATCTGGTGCTGGTCGCCGGACAGGTTGTGGACCCGGTCGACCTTGCCGTCGGCGTTGAAGTGCCACACCAGCGCCCACATGGTGTCGACCTTGCCGACGCCCTCGGTGGACCAGCCGCGGTGGATGTCGACGACGTACTCGTCGTTGGCCTCGAGGAACAACGGGTCCGCCTGGAAACCGGACTTGCCCAGCTCCGTGAAGAACGCGACGACCTCCTCGACGCCGCGCTTGGTGCCGGACAGCGGGTGGTGGCCGGGGATGGTCCACTCGATGTCGTCGGTGAGCACCGCCCGCATGCCGTCGAGGTCGTAGGTGGCGTAGGCGGCGAAGAACTTCCCGATGGCCTCGATCTTCGGGTCGGTGCTCGACATGGCGCTCATTCCCTTGCGGTGTGCGGTCGGTTCGTGGTGTTCCCTGCGTGATCAACTTTGCTGGCGCCCCGGCCGGGACGTCCAATATCCGCTTCCATAACCTGGCGGCATGGATGTCGACACCCGCCTGCTGCGCTACTTCGTCGCGGTCGCCGAGGAGGGCACATTGACCCGTGCCGCGGAGCGGCTGTTCGTGTCGCAGCCGGCGCTGACCAAGCAGATCAGGCAGCTCGAAAAGCAGCTGGGCGTCGACTTGTTCGTCCGTTCCAAGGCCGGGATGACGCTCACCGCCGCGGGCGCCGCGCTCGCGGAGGCCGCGCCCGGCGCGCTCGCCGGAGTGGAGGCGGCGCTGCGCCGGGCCCGGAAGGCCGCGAGCCGGGCGGCGCGGGTGCTGCGCGTCGGGTTCGTGGCGAGTGCGGCGAACGAGCACACGCAGGCCATCATCGCGGCGTTCGCCCGCGGCCGCCCGGGCTGGCGCGTCGACATGCGGCAGACGGACTGGTCGGACCCGACCGCGGGGCTCGCGGACGGCGCGGTGGACGCGGCCCTGCTGCGGCTCCCGTTCCCCGACCAGGAGGCGTTCCAGGTCACGGTGCTGTTCACCGAGCCGCGCTGGGTGGCGCTGCCGTCCGGCCATCCGCTGGCGGAGCGGGCCGAGATCCCGTTCGCGGAGCTGTGGGACGAGCCGTTCGTCGCACCGCCGCCTGAGGCCGGCCGCTGGCGCGACTGGTGGCTTGCGACGGACGAACGCGAAGGCCGTCCCGTCCACATCGGCGCGGTCGCGCACAACCCCGACGAGTGGCTCACCGCGATCGCGAACGGGTACGGCGTGAGCCTGACGCCGGAGGCGACGGCCCGCTTCTACCAGCGGCCGGGGGTCGCATACCGGCCGGTCGTCGGGGTGAGCCCCAGCCGGGTGGGGGTGGCGTGGTCGCGTTCGGCGGACGAGGACCCGGTGCTGTGCGACTTCGTGCGGGCGTGTGGGGGGCCGTTCGGGGCGTAGGACGTCTTCGGCGCCCGATCGTTTCCGGATTGGCGCGTGAGGACCGGTCTGTGGCGCGTCAGGCCCCGGGCGAAGTGGATCTTCGGGCCTACGTTCGATCACGTCGACGTCGTCGACTCGTCGATCCCGATCCCGATCCCGCCGAAGGAAGTGCCGATGTCCGGTTCCACCGCGCCTCCCTCCAAACGTCCGGCCGTCACCGTCGTCCTTGCGTCCACGGGCGCGACGGTGGCGGCTTTGCTGCTGCTCGCGGCCGTGTCGTCCGCGACGCATCTGCACTTGTTCGCACTGCCGTTCGCAGCGAGTGCGGCCATCGTGGCTTTCGCGCCGCACGTCCCGTTCGCGCAGCCGCGCGCCATCGTGGGCGGCCATGTATCGGCGTCGCTGGTCGCGTTGCTCGTCACCTGGATCGCCGGGCCGTCGGTGTGGACGGCCGCCGTGGCGGCCGGTCTCGCGACCGCCCCGATGCTGCTCCTGCGCGCCCCGCACCCGCCCGCGACGGCCACGGCCGCGCTCATCGGCCTGTCCCACCCGCACGTGAGCTATCTGCTGAACCCCGTGCTCCCCGCTGCGCTGCTGGTGATCGCCGGAGGGTTCGTCCTGGGGCGGATCCTGCCGGACCACCGTTACCCGTCCTCGTGGTGGTGAGGCACCGTTTCCTCCCCGCCCGGATCCGTGCAGGGAACCCGGGAACACTTGAGGACTGACCAGCCGGCCGCCGGCCCGGCCTTCGCGGGCCGGGCCGGCGAGCCGCCTCGCGATCGTGATCCCCAGTGAAACGCGCGTGATGCGATGCGTCGTTGATCATGGCCGCCGGTCTTCCGAGAATGGAGTACGCGTCCAGTTCATACCGGTGTGGGAGATCCGCCGGCGGCAGAGGAACGCCCGACGGCACACGATTTCGCACACGGGGAAGGCACGAAGCGCATGCATCCGCACCCTGCGCACGTCCAGCGCGGGCACGCCCACAGCGGGTCCGCCGCGGCGCCGGAGCCGTCGGGGTCCCTCGACGGCACGGTCTCCGTACACATGGCGCGGTTCATGGTGAACACGGCTCTGACCTTGGGCATCCCCCGGGGCGAACTCGTCGGTCTGCCAGGCCTGTCGGCACTCGGGTCGGCGGACGACCGGCACCGCGTCCCGACCGCCACGGTCGACCGGATGTGGGACCTCGTCTCGGCGCTGCCCGGCCGCTGCGCGGGATCCCTGCTCGCGGGGCGTGCGCACATGGGTGAACTGCACGTGTGGGACTATCTGTTCGCCTGCGGGTCGACGTTCGTCGACGGCTGCCGGAACGCCGCCCGGCACCTCCCCGTCCTGGCGGATCCGGACGTCGGCATGGACGTCGCCCACGACGGACGGCTGCTGCGCGTCTCCTTCGTGATCCCCACCGAACGCGACTCCGCGGCTGCTTTGGAACGGTTCGCCCTCGGCATCACCCTGCGGCGCGCGCGGGAGGTCACCGGACGTCCCGTGGAGCCGGTCCGCGTCGCGTTCACCGGCAGGGCGCCCGGCGGTTCCCACCGCCATCTCGCCGAGGCGTTCGGCACAAACCTGATCGAGTTCGGCGCGCCGACCGCCACCATCACGCTGCTGGACGTCGCCGAACGCGCCGGTGCGCGGCAGCGCCTTCCGGGGCACGGCCCCCAGTCCGCCTCGCGCCGCGCTCCGGCGCCGGGCGCCGCCGCCGAGCAGCGCCAGGACGCGCTGTCCACGATCCTGTGCAGCTACGCCGACTGGCTCACCACGGCGGCCCGCCCCGCGCCCACCTGGACCGAACGGTTCCAGGCCGCGGTCGCCGACGCCCTCGCCCGCGGTGACGCCACCCTGCGCGACGTCGCCGACCGCCTCGCCGTCAGCCCCCGCACACTCCAACGCCAGCTGCACGACCGGCACACCACGTGGCGCGACGAACTCGACGGCGCCCGCCGCCGCCGCGCCCTGGCCCTGCTCCACGACACGGACCTGCCCCTGGAGACCGTCGCGCGCCGCCTCGCCTACCGCGACGCCCGCGCCCTCCGCCGGGCCTTCACCCGCTGGACGGGCACCACCCCGGCGGTCTACCGCAACACCTTCGGCCCCTCCCCGGCAACCGCCCCGCAGCCCGACGAGGACTGACCGCGGCACCGAGGTGGCCGAGCAAGGAGGACACCATGACGTACCTGCACACCGACGGGCCCGCACAGGTCGGCCGCCGCGGACAACCCGTGCTGGACTCCCAACTCGCCGCCGCCGAGGCGGCTTTGAGCGACGGCGTCGTCGACCTGGTCCTGACCGGGCACCTGAGCGCCGCGTCCCGCGTCGCGCGTCTGATGGGGCGTCCGCTCCCCCGCCACGCAAGGGTGTTCGTGCTGGACACCCGACCGCACGACCGGGACCGCGCGGTCGCGGCGGCGGTCACCGCGGCAACACGCCTGTCCACGGGCGGCTTCGCGTGGGTCGGTCGCAGCCCGGACAACGTGCGCCAGGCGCTGGCGCTCACCTCGGCCGAGGCCGACGGCTTCGCCTCCGCCGTGTGGACGGCGATGGACGGGCGCTGCCGGATCGCCGGCAGCGCGCCGCTGCCGTTGCGCGACGCCGTGCGCGGCTATGCGTACGCACTCGGCGAACTCCAAGTACCTGCCGACCAACCCGGCGCGTTGCGGTCCCAGCCGGAGACCGCCGGACCGACAGCCCTGGGCACCGGCCCGATGCTGCTCGCCGGGCCGCTCGGACGCGCTTGGGCGAACGGGTTCCTGGCCCCGCTGCGCGCGTACTACCCGACCCGCGCTCAGGACCCCGGCGCGGCCGAACTCACCGCCACCGTACGCGCCTGGCTGGCCTGCGGCCGGGACGCCGCGGGCACGCTGTACCTGCACCGAAGCTCCCTGAGCGCGCGAGTCCGGAAGGTGGGCCGAGTGCTCGGCGTGGACCTGGACCGCACCGGCGCGCAGACCATGCTGTGCCTCGCGCTGTACCTCGACAGTCTCCCGCGCCCTCCCGTCGGCACAGCACCGACCGACGTCCCCGGGCCGGTCTCCTTGTCCGACCTCCTCGCCCAACCGCTGGCCCGCAGTTGGGCCGAGGCCGTCTTGAACGGCGTCCTGGACTCCCCCGGTTCGACGAACGCGGTCACGCTGCGCGCCTGGCTCGACCACGACTGCCGGACGCGGCCGACCGCCGAGGCGCTCGGCCTGTCCGTCCCCGGTCTGCGCAAGCGCCTGGCGCGACTGTCGAAGCGACTCGGCGCGGACGTGTTCGGTTCCCCTGCCGACCAGCGCGAACTGTGGCTGGCAGTCAAAGTGTTCGATGGCTGATCAGGAACCCGCTTGGATGTCGCGAGTCATGCGAGAGGAGCGAGATGCCATACCGCCAACGACGCCCCACAGCAGGCACGGGAACGTGGATCATCCTCGCCACAGGCATCCTGCTGGTTCTAGCCATCGGCCTATGGGGCCTGGCCCACCCCCGCCACCTCCCAGCCGGCTGCCACCTGGTCGGCCGCATCCAACAGTGCGCCACGCCGTCCCCCTCCCCCACCGAGACGCCCTGGCCCACCTAGCGGCGGACCGAAAAGTCGGTTTTGCGGGAAGGGTTCTGCGCCTAGGCTGCGCGCCCGGGCATGGTAGGTGCCCTACGCCACTCGGGGGAGGCGGCATGAAGGTTGGGGACAAGGTGCGGGCCATCGCCGATATCCGTGGGTTGTTGCGGGCGTCGGTGCCCAAGGGGTCGGACGGCGTGGTCACTCGAATCGGGTATCGAGGGATCGAGGTGACGTTCACCGTTCCCGGGGTGATGGGTGGGACGCGGACGGTTGTCATTGTGGCTCGTCTGACGGAGATCGCGAAGTTGTAGGCCGGGAAGGGGTGTTGAGGGCTTCGAGGATCGCTGCCGTGTGCTCGCCCAGGAGGGGTGGGGCGCGGCGGATCGGGGGGCGTTGGCCGTCCAGGCGTAGGGGGGACGCGACCAGGCGTACCGGGCCGGCGGGGTGGGTGACGGTTGGGGTCAGGGCGGCTGCGGATACCTGTTCTTCGGCGAAGACCTGGTCGACGGTGTTGACCGGGGCGCAGGCGATGCCGGCCTGGAGGAGGCGTTCTTCCCAGGTGCGGGTCGGGTCGGCGCGCAGGGCGTCGGCGAGGAGGAGGACGAGGGCGTCCCGGTGGGCGACGCGGGCCGGGTTGTCGGCGAAGCGGGGGTCGGCGGCGAGTTCGGGGCGGCCGATGGCGGTGCACAGGGCGGTGAACTGGCGGTCGCTGGTGGCGCCGAGGACGAGTTCGCCGTCGGCGGTCGGGATCGGGCCGTACGGGGCGACGTTGGGGTGGAGGTTGCCGAGCAGGCCCGGCACGGTGCCGCCGATGAGGTGGTTCGCCGCCTGGTTGATGAGGGCGGAGACGCCGCATTCGAAGAGGGGCACTTCGACGCGGGCGGCCGCTCCGTCGGAGGGGTGGCGTCGGCCGAGCAGTGCGGCCAGGGCGCCGATGGCCGCGTACAGGCCGGTGACCACGTCGACGACGGGCAGCCCGACCTTGGTCGGGCCGGTCTCGGGGTGGCCGGTCACCGACATGATGCCGGTGCGGGCCTGGGCCATGGCGTCGTAGCCCGGTTGGTCGCCGAGCGGGCCGGCTTCGGAGGCGCCGCGGATCGAGACCCAGACGGCGTGCGGTGAGGTGTCGCGCACCTCGTCCAGCCCGAGCGAGGCGAGTTGGCGCGGGAGGAAGTTCTCCACGACGACGTCGGCGTCCGCCGCCAACCGGCGTACGGCCTCCTGGCCTTCGGCGTCGCGCAGGTCCAGGACGAGGGCGCGCCGGTTGCGGTTGAGCGCCATGAAGTAGGCCGCGTCGTCGCCGTGGAAGGGCGGTCCCCACCGCCGTGTCTCGTCTCCCTGCGGTGACTCGACCTTGACGACGTCCGCGCCGAGGTCGCCCAGCACGGTCGCGGCCAGCGGCCCGGCGAGGATGCGGGACAGGTCGAGCACGCGCACCCCGGCGAGCGGCAGGCGCGGGTCGTGGGCTTCGGCGTCGTGCGGCCACGTCATGCGGGTGCCTTTCGTACGGGGTTGTCCGGCGCGTCCATGGCTATCACGCGGCCCGGCTCAGTCGAAGTCGCCGAGGTCCTTGAACTCGACCGGGCCGCGGTCCATGGCGAAGCTGCCGTCGGGGAAGAGCACCGGCCGGCTCTCGCTGTCCTTGCGGCTGTAGGCCTCGATGTGGCGGACGGCGAGGCCCTGCGGGTCGGTGAAGTCGACCAGCGCGACAACCACCCAATAGCTGTAGTCGTTGTCGTCGTGCAGCGGCGCGATGACGGTGTTCGCGCCGCCGTCGGTCACCACCGCGCGGGCGCCGTAGCTGCGGAAGCTGCCGATGCCGTTGCCGAGCGCGCTGTAGGCGCAGACGAGGACGAAGCCCTGCGCGGCGGGGCGGGTGACGCGGATCGTCTCGACGCCGGGAGTGCGGGCGTCGGCGTCCAGACGGATGTAGGGGGCGGCCCGCTCGGCGCCGGGGTTGTTCCAGTAGACCGCGCCGGTCCTCGGGTGGTGCCGCACGTCGTTGAGCACGCGGCGCGCGGACCGCGGCAGCGCGTCGCCGTCGGGGCGGCGATGGCCGATCAGCGTGCGGTCCTTGCCGTCGACCTGGTCGGCGGGGACGAAGAGCGCGTACAGGTCGAGGTCGGAGTCGGCCTGGGCGCCTGCTCCTCCGTCCCATTCCAGGGTGACGGTGACGAACGCGTCGCGGGCGTACTTGTCGAACGGGACGGCGGCGGTGGCGCCCTTGGCGAGGGAGATGGCGTTCCCGCGCGGGGCGGCCGCCTGCGCCGGCACCGCGAATGCCGGGGCGGCGGGCGGAATCGTTTCGGCGGCGGCGAGGGGCTGCGCGGGTTCGACGTCCGACTGCTCGGGCTCGACGTCCACTCCGAAGTCGACGGCCACGCCCGCGAGTCCGGACGCGTAGCCCTGCCCGACGGCGCGGACCTTCCAGCCGTCGCCGCGCCGGTACAGCTCGGCCAGCACCGCCGCAGTCTCACCGCGGTCCAGCACGGGGACCTCGAGGCCGTACCGCGTCGGGCCTGCGGTCGCTGTGGCGCGTATGCCCTGCGCCGCGGCGAACGTGGTCCCCATCGGCGCAGCGACGTCCACCGAGGCCACCACGACGACCCGCTGCACAGCCGCCGGGAGCGCAGAGGGCTCGACGTCGACGCGGGCGGACCGGTCCCCCGCGGAGAACGCGACCGCGCCGCCCTCGGCCCGCGGGTTGTTGAAGAACACCATGTCCGCGTCCCCGCGCACCTTGCCGTCCGCGCCGACGAGCAGCGCCGCCACGTCCAACTGCACGCCGTCGCCCCAGGCCAGGTCGAGGACGACCGGTCCCGGCGGCAGTTCGGCGTTCGCTCCGGGTTGCAGGTCCACCACGCGCTCCTCCTCGGTCGGGCCGCGGCACCGGACGGCACCACGACGTCGCAGGCTGTCATACCGGAAACCGGCTCGCGCCGGGAGCGGGAGGTCGGGCACAGTGCGTCGCGAGGAGGTGCGTGGTGAGCGTCGGAGACAAGCAACTGTGCCGGCTGGTACGACGGTTGCTCGACGAGCGCCCGCGCGGGCGGGAGGAGGCGGCCGAGGTCGTCTGCGACTGGCTGCGCGCGTTCAACGAGCGGGAAGTGGGGCTCGTGGTCGCGCTGCTCGCTTCGATCGCGGCCGTCGAGGACGATCCGGACGCGCGGGAGGCCCAGTTGCACGCCATGACCGAGCTGTCCATCCGGCCCGGCTTCGACCGCGCGCAGGTCGCGCCGGTGTACGGCATCGACCGGGCCGTTCTCGGCCCCGGCGAACTCGAGTACATCGACGGGTTCGAGGAGGAGTGAACGGCCCGGACGGATGAACGCCCGCCGGGCCCGGCCGCGTTGGCGACAGGCCGGGCCCGGGGGAACTCCGGTGCCGCTAGAGGGTGATCTCCGCCGCGAGGCGCAGGTCGGCGGCGTTGCGGCCGACGCCGACGCGGTACGCGCCCGGGGTCGTCGTCCACTCGGCGGTGGCCTCGTCCCAACGGGCCAGGGTCGCGGCGTCGACCGTGATCCGGACGGAAGCCTTGGCGCCGGACGCCGCTTCCACCGGGGCGTACCCGATCAGGCGGATCGGCTCGGGCGCGCCGAACAGCTCGCCGGAGACCGGCTCCAGGTACACCTGCACGACCTCGCGGCCGTCACGCGCACCGGTGTTGGCGACGGTCGCCTCCACGGTCAGGCCGGTGGCGGCGTCGCCCTCCACCGTCAGGCCCTCGTACGCCCACTCGGTGTAGCCCAGGCCGTAGCCGAACGGGTACGCCGGGAGCGCGCCCCGCCGCGCCCACAGCCGGTAGCCGATGGTGTGCGACTCGCTGTAGGTGTGCCGCCCGTCGACCGGCGTGGTGGACAGCACGGGCACGGAGGCCTCGTCGGCCGGGTAGGTGGTCGGCAGGCGTCCGCCCGGTTCGGCGGCGCCCGTCAGGATGTCGCCGATCACGGCGCCGCCCTCCTGGCCCGGCAGCCACGCCCACAGCACCGCCGCGACGTCGTCGCGCCACGGCATCAGGACGGGCGACCCGGCGTTGACCACCACGATCGTGTTGGGGTTGGCCGCGGCGACCCGCGCGACGAGTTCGTCGGAGCGGCCCGGGAGCGCGAGGGTCTCGCGGTCGAAGCCCTCCCCCTCCGTGTCGTGCGTGGTGCCGACGACCACGACGGCCAGGTCGGCGGCGGCCGCGTCCGCGACGGCGGCGGCGAGTTCGTCGTCCTCGGGCAGGCGCGGGTCGGCCCAGCCGAGCGCCACGGCGGCGAAGCCGACCTCGGGGTCGACGGTGTACCGCACGGTGACGTCGACCGGCACGCCCGCCTTCGCCGCGACATCGATGCGGCTGACCGGCGGCTTGAGCATCGCCTCGATGACGTCACTGCTGTCGTTGTCGTGCCGCAGCGTCGGGCGCGCGGCGCCGTCGACGGTGACCTCGAACTCGCCGATGCCGCGCACGTCCAGCAGGTGCGTGCCGTCGACGGTGGGCGTCACTCGGGTGTGCATGGTGATGACGGCGGTGCCCTCGGGCATGTCGCCCGGCCAGTACATGACGCTGGAGCCGAGCCGGTGTTCGTCGCCGAGCGAGGTGCCGTCGGCGGCGGCGAACGCAACGCCCGTGCCCGGCTTGCCGGTTGCTGGATCAACGGACGCGGCGAGCGGCACGTCGGGCAGCGCGCGGTGGGTGAAAACGCCTTCCCGCACGGTCAGCTCGACGTCGGACCCGAACGCCTCGCGCAGCCCCTCCGGCACGCCGACGACGCGCTCCGGGTTGACGTGCGCGCTGCCGCCGCCCTGCGACGACAGCCGTACCGCGTTCGGCCCGATGACGGCGACGCGCCGCACGGCGGACGGGTCGACGGGCAGCGCGGCGTCGCGGTTCTCCAGCAGCACCATCGCCTTGGCGGTGATGGCGCGGATCTGCTCGGCGGCGTCGGCGGGCGTGGTGACGCCGGTCGGGCGCGGGTCGTGGCCCTCGAGGGCGCCGACCCAGGCGGCGAGCCGCAGGATGCGCAGGATCTTGTCGTCGAGGACCGCCTCGTCGACGCGCCCCTCGCGGACCGCCTCGACCAGCGGCTCGCCCCAGTGCGGGACGGGCGGCGGCATGGCGACGTCGGTGCCGCCGAGCGCGGCGGGCTCGGTGGTGCGGACGGCGTCGTAGTCCGACACGACCACGCCGTCGAAGCCCCACTCGCCCTTGAGGATCTCGTTCTGCAGGCGGGAGTTCTCGGTCATCGAGGTGCCGTTGACACCGTTGTACGCCGACATGACGAGCCACACCCGCGCCTCTCGGACGGCGGCCTCGAACGGCGCCAGGTACACCTCGCGCAGCGCGCGCTCGTCGACGGTGACGTCGTACGTGAAGCGCTCGTTCTCGGAGTCGTTGGCCACGAAGTGCTTCATGGTGGCCGCGACGCCGGCGGACTGCACGCCGCGGACGAACCCGACGGCGGTCTTGGCGGAGAGCAGCGGGTCCTCGGAGTAGCACTCGAAGTGCCGTCCGCCGAGCGGGGTGCGGTGCATGTTGACGGTCGGCGCGAGCAGGATGTCGATGTCCTTGTCGCGGGCCTGGGCGCCCATCAGCGAGCCGATGCGGTACGCCACCTCCGGGTCCCAGACGGCGGCCTGGGCGCTGGGCGACGGGAACAGCAGCGACGTCGCGCGCTCGTCGCCCCACACGACGCCGCGGACGCCGACGGGGCCGTCGCACAGCCGCAGCTTGCGCAGACCGATCTGCGGCATCGCGGGCAGCGACCAGAAGTCCTCGCCGACGACCAGCCGCACCTTGTCCTCGAGGGTCAGGCGGCCGACGAGCTCGCGCAGCTGGGGGTCGCCGAGGCCGGGGGTGTTGCCGCTCGTCATGCCGTGGTGCCTTTCGTGCCGCCTGCTGGGGGTGTGCTCACGCTAGCCGCGAAAACCAACCGAGAGATAGGTTTGTTATGCGTGCGTTACCTTACGCGCAGAATAGCGTCCGCAACCGTCCGGTACGCCGCGGGCGTCCCCACCGGCACCCGGCCCGAATCCGGCCCGACGAAAGGCGGCGGCACCGTGATCGACAGCGACACCGGCTGGTACTTCGTCCCCGCGAGCCTCAAGGCGGTCGTCCTGCGCGGCGACGAGGTCATGCTCTGCCTCAACCCCCGCGACGAGTGGGAGCTGCCCGGCGGCTGGCCCGACCGCGGCGACCGGGACGCGGCGGCCACGCTGGTCCGCGAAGTCCACGAGGAGTCGGGCCTGTCGGTCACTCCGGGCCCCGTCGTGTACGCCGACATCCTGCGCGTCGGCCCCGAGGGGCAGGTGGTCGTGGTCATGTACCGCGCGGAGTGCGACGCGTCCGCCGAGCCGACGCCCGGCGACGAGCACCGCGTCGTGAAGTTCTTCCCGGTCGACGACCTGCCCGAGCCGCTGCCGGAGCTCTACCGGCGCGGGATCGCGGCGGCGCGCAGGGGGTAGCCGAGGCAGGGCGGAGAGGCCGGGCCGCCCCAGGTCGAAGTCGGCGGCGGCCGCGAAGAGCCCGCGCCGTCGACCGCGTCCTCAGTCGTGCGGCGCGGCGCCCGTCACGCGGTGGTCCGCGTGGCTCAGCGCCTCCAGCACAAGACGGCGCAGGTGTCCGTCCGCGAGGCGGTAGTGGACGTGTCGGCCCTCGCGGCGGGTGTCGACCAGGCCGGCGAGGCGGAGCTTGGCGAGGTGCTGGCTGACCGCGGGGCGGGCCGCGCCGGTCTGCTCGGCGAGGGTGCCGACGTCCGCCTCGTCCTGCGCGAGCAACCAGAGGACGTGCAGCCGTGTGGGGTCCGAGAGCAGCGCGAACACCGATGCGGCGGCGGCCAGGCGCGCGGCGTCCGGCGTGCGCAGGTGCGTTCCTGTCGCAGGTGGGAGCTCTGTGCGGTCAGGCATGGGGCCAGCCTAGCCCACACGCTCACATGTGCGCAGATGCGCACATGTATGTATCGTGGGAGGTGTCAGTCCCCCGGCCGCGAGGAGCCGCCATGCTCGCCGTCCTCCGCAACCGCACCTACCGCCTGCTCTTCACCGCCCAGGTCATCGCCCTGGTCGGCACCGGGCTGGCGACCGTCGCGCTGGGGCTGCTGGCGTACGACATCGCGGGCGCCGACGCCGGGTCCGTGCTCGGCACCGCGCTGGCGATCAAGATGGCCGCGTACGTCGCCATCGCCCCCGCCGTCGGCGCGCTCGCCGACCGCGTCCCGAGGCGCGCGCTCATGGTCGGCGCGGACCTGATCCGGGCCGCGGTCGCGCTGTCGCTGCCGTTCGTCGACCAGGTCTGGCAGGTGTACGTGCTGGTCTTCCTTCTGCAGTCGGCCTCGGCGGCGTTCACCCCGACCTTCCAGGCGGTCATCCCCGACGTGCTGCCGGAGGAGCGCGACTACACCCGCGCGCTGTCCCTGTCGCGGCTCGCCTACGACATGGAGAGCCTGTTCAGCCCGGCACTCGCCGCCGCGCTGCTCGCGCTGATCAGCTACAACTGGCTCTTCCTCGGAACGGTGGCCGGCTTCGCCGCATCAGCCCTGCTGGTCGTCTCCGCCGTTCTGCCGAAGCCCGCCGCGGCGCCGCGCGGCGAGGGCGTATACGCGAAGGCCACGGCCGGCGCCCGGATCTTCTTCTCCACACCCCGGCTGCGCGCCCTGCTCCTCCTCAACCTCGCCGTCGCGGCCGCCGGCGCGATGGTCACCGTCAACACCGTCGTCTACGTGCGCAGCGAACTCGGCCTGGCCGCAGGCAGCGTCGCCCTGGCACTCGGCGCCTACGGCGCGGGCTCGATGGCCGTGGCCCTGCTGCTGCCGCGCACGCTGGACCGGGTCTCCGACCGCACGGTGATGCTCCGCGGCGCGCTGCTGCTGCCCCTCGTGTTCGCCGCCCTCGCCGCGATCACCCTTACCCCATCTGCGAGTTGGCGCTGGCCCGCGCTTCTCGCGACATGGGCGGCCTTCGGCGCGGCGGCCTCGATGGTGCTCACCCCGACCGGCCGGGTGATCCGCCGCTCGGCCCCCCGACCAATGCTCACCCAGGCCTTCGCGGCGCAGTTCTCCCTCTCGCACATGGCCTGGCTCGTCACCTACCCCCTCGCCGGCTGGCTGGGCGCGACGGCCGGACTCCCCTACACCGTCGCAGTCTTGGGAACGACCGCCCTGGCCGCCTCGGTCACCGCCACCCACCTGTGGCCCCAGGACCCGCCACCCATCCCCCACATCCACACCGACCTCGCCGCGGACCACCCCCACCTGGGCGACGCGGTCCCGGTCACCCACGGCTGGCGCCACACCCACGTCACCACCCTCGACGACCTCCACCCGGAGCCCCAGCGCACGGCGGCCTGACATCCGCAAGGACGCCCGCCGTCGGGTGCTGCCCGTACATGAGCCGCCGGCGGTCGCTCTGGTTGTCGCGTCGGGGCGGACGTAGCATGCGCGGGTGATTCTGGGGTTCTCGCACATTCAGTTGGTGGTGCGTGATGTAGAGGCGAGTGCCGCCTTCTACCGGGCTGTGTTGGGGCTGGATGATCTGGCGTCGGGGGTGCTCGAGTCGGGGCCTTATGCCGCTCTGCGGCATCCCACGGCGGGGTTTGTGATCGGAATGCAGACGGCCGGGCCCGGGGACGCCGCAGCTACGCCCGGCATCGACCATCTCTCGTTCGCCGTGTCGGACCTGGCGGCGCTCGAGCGGTTGCGGGGCGGGTTCGTCGAGGCGGGGTTGGCGCCGGGTGAGGTTTTCGAGGAGTCGGTCAGCCACAATCTGCGGCTGACGGACCCGGACGGGCTCGTCGTCGAACTCACCGCCCCGAAGGGCCGCTAGAGAGTTCGCCGCGCTCGCGGCGCGGAGTGTCCGGCCGCGCGTCCCGGACGTGGGGGCCGGGCGGCGCTAGCGTCCGGTGGAGGTCCTGGAACCGCACTGTGGAGTGAGCCCGTGAACGTTCTCCTGTTCGGCACGTCCGGCATGGTCGGGCAGGGCGTCCTACGCGAATGCCTGCTCGACGACCGCGTCGCGAGCGTCGTCGCCGTCGGCCGGGCGCCTCTCGGGCTGTCCGACACCAAGCTGCGCGAGATCGTGCACACCGACTTCACGGACTTCTCAGCGGTCGCCGATGAGTTCGCGGACGTCGACGCGTGCTTCTTCTGCCTCGGGGTCACCTCCGCCGGCAAGGGCGAGGAGGAGTACCGGCACATCACGTACGACTTCACGCTCGCCGCCGCCCGGGCCCTGCCCGACGACCCGGGGCTCACGTTCGTGTACGTCTCCGGGGAGGGGACCGACAGCAGCGAGCGAGGACGCCAAATGTGGGCCCGGGTGAAGGGCCGGACCGAGAACGCGCTGCTCGCGATGCCGTTCCACGCGTACATGTTCCGGCCCGGCTTCATCCTCGCGAAGCACGGCGAGCAGTCCCGGACCCCCGCGTACCGGCGCCTGTACCCGGTGTTCTCGGTGCTCTACCCGCTCATCCGGCGCCTGGCGCCGAACAAGGTCACGACCACGGAGAACATCGGCCGCGCCATGCTCGTGGTCGCGGGGCGGGGCGGCGGCGGGGAGCACATCCTGCGCAGCCCGGACATCAACCGTGTGGCGGCGACCTGGACTCCTGGACAGAGCGGATCCTGACGGTCGGCGCGTCACAGTCTCCGCAGTAGGGCCGCCTTCGCTGCGGCGAACTCGGTGTCGTCGAGGATGCCGTCGCGGCGCAGGTCGCCGAGTTCGCGGAGGCGGCGGAGGATGACGTCCGGGTCTCCGGCTTCGGCCGGTGGGGTCGGTGCGGGGAGTTCCGCGACGGGGGCGGGTGCCGGTGCGGTGGGGTGCGGGAGGCGGCCCAGGACCGCGGCGCCGACGAGGGCGGAGGTGCCGCTTTCCTTTTTGGTGCCCCACAGCAGCAGGCAGTTCGGGTCGAGGTGCGGCGGCGCCTCGGCCTCGTCGGAGCGGCGCCGGAAGCGTAGGTGCCCGTAGTCCATGCCGACCGCCGGGTGCCATTCGACGTCCGCGATGTCGGCGAGCGGTATGCGCTGGGTGCCGTGCGCGCGCTTGCGTTCGTCGGCGAGCCAGCCCCATTCCAGGCGGACGGTGTCGCCGTCGAAGGCGACGCTGCCGTCCTTGCCGTTGCCGGCCTGGGGCACCGCGAGCGGCGGGAGCAGGTAGCGGTCGCACGGGCCGTCGGGGACGCTCTCGACGACGCGGGCGTCGCGCACCGCGTCCGCGAAGTACTCGGCCACACCGGTGCGGTCGGACTCGACGACGAGCGCGTACGGATCGGCCGCGTCGTCCAGCCGACCGCCGCACAGCTGCAGGAACGGGTCGGCGCCGGGCCGCAGTCGCAGGCGCAGCCGGCCCTGCTTGCGGCCCGGCTCGTACGCGATGCCGGCGACCGCGGCGAGCGGCACCTCGACCTCGCCGAGCAGCTGCCGAAGGCGGTGCACGCCTCGGTCGCGGCCGGGGACGATGCGTATCGTCCCGCCGTCGAAGGTCCAGGTGCCGTCCCGCGCGATTACCTCTGTCACCCGCCCGATCCTAATGATCGACAAAGCGCCGGCGCGTCGCGCCGACGACCAGGTCGACGTCGGTGTCGGCGCCGGTGAGCACGCATCCGGGGTGCCGGGCGAGGTCGGCGGCCTTGCGGGCCTGCCGGGCGGTGTTGAAGCAGGGGGATCCGCCCAGCCAGAGCCCGAGCACGGGCACCACGTGCGGCCGCGCGGCGGGGGCGTCGGGCACCCTGTTGCATGTTGATATGCACATGCTTATCGTAAGCGCATGAGTACTTCTGGATCAGACTTCACCACCCTCAAGGACCGGCACGCCGAGGCCGTCCGCCTCAGCGTCTCCGTCGTCGAACTCGCCGCCTCCGCCGACCTCGTCCGCCCGACCCCGTGCGCGGGCTGGACGTTCGCCGACCTCCTCGCGCACATGACCGCCCAGCACCGCGGGTTCGCCGCGGCGGCGCGCGGCGACGGCGGGGATCTGACGCATTGGCACGTCACGCCGCTCGGCCGGGACTTCGCGGCCGAGTACGCCGAGGCGTCCGTCGACGTGATCGCCGCCTTCGCCGAAGTCAGGGACGAGGAACAGGAGTTCGCGCTCCCGGAGTTCACGCGCGCGCAGAAGTTCCCGGCCCCGCTCGCGATCGGGTTCCACTTCCTCGACTACGTGGTCCACGCCTGGGACGTCGCCCGCACCCTCGGCCGGCCGCTCAGCGTCTCCGACGCGCTGGCCGACGCCGCGCTGCCCATCGCACTCGCGGTCCCGGACGACAACGCCCGCCTCGCCCCGGGCGCGGCGTTCGCCCCCGGGCTGTCCCCCGCCCCGGCCGGAACCGCGATGGACCGCCTGCTCCGCGCCCTCGGCCGCGACCCGGGGTGGACGGCGGGGCAGGCCTAAGGTAGGTCCGCGGCGCCCGGCCCCGGGGGCACGTAGCGGTCCAGAGAGGTGTGCGGGTGGGCCACCAAACGCCGCTCGCCATAAGGCTGTTCGGGCAGGTCGAGGCAGTCGTCGAACTCCCCCGGCCCGGTCACCGTCCCGTCAGGAGCAACGACCGCCACCGGGCCTCCCGACGGGTCGCGGACCACGACGCGGAAGCGCTCTCCGTCCGTTCCCGGCTCGGACTCGACGACCGCCACCGGCGTCTCGTCCGTGACCGACCACCGCCCGCCGTCATGTGCGTACGTCCGGCGCCACACCTCGCGCGGCCCCAGCGACGGATTGAGCGCCGCCGTGACCGCGTCCACAGGTGTGCCGTGCCGCACGGTCTGCGTCACGATCCGTCCGGCCGGGTCCCGTTCGTGGACGACGGTGACCTCGCCGAGTCGGCGTTCGGTTTCGCGGCCGTCGGCGCCGTAGGCGTACTCCACGGTGTGTGGCCCGCACCGCAGTTCCTCCGGGCGGCCGAACGCGTCGTACGTCCAGGTCAGCGCGGCACCGGACGGCGTCACCCGCGACACCACGCGGCCGAGCGCGTCGTGGTGCCGCACGTCGCGCGAGCCGTCGCGCACGACCGCGGCCACCCGGTCGAGCGCGTCGTACTCGTACGCCGTCTCCGTGCCGTCCTCGGCCCGCGCCGCGGCGAGTCTGCCCGCCGCGTCGTAGCGGAGCGACCGGGTGCCGCCGTCGGACGCGGCGACCGAGGTCAGCCGAAGGTCGGCGTCGTACCCGAACACCCGCCGCACGCCGTCGGGCGCGGTGTGCGCGGCCGGCCGCCCGAACGGGCCCGCCTCGAAAGCCGTTTCGCCCCCTGCCGCATCGCGGTGGCCGGTCAGCCGTCCCTCCGCGTCGTACGTCCACTCCTCACCCGCGTCCGCGAGCAGCAGCCCGTCCACGCTCCAACGAGCCGTGCGTGCCTCACCGTTCGCGTAGGTGATGCGCACGGTCCGCCCGAACGCGTCGCGCTCCACGCGGGTCGACGCGCCGTGCCCGTCGCGGTACGCGGTGACCAGCCCCGCCCGGTCGTACTCGGCGGTGCGGGTTCTCCCGTCCGGGGCCTGCCACGACACGAGCCGGCCGTGCGCGTCGTACCCGAACCGGGTCTGCCCGTCGGCCGGATCGGTCATCACGACGGGCATCCCGCGCTCGTCGCGCTCGTACTCCCACAATCCGCCGTCCGGTGCCACGACGCGAAGAGGCTCTCCGGAGCCGTCAAGGTCCATGACGGCCTTGGACCCGTCGGCCCGGATGAGCTCCACCGCGGTGTCCCCGGCCTCGTAGCCGAACCGCGTGGTGCGGCCCAGCGGGTCGGTGGTCCCCGTCAACCGGCCCCGGTCGTCCCACGAGCGGCGGGTCCCGGCGCCGAGCGGGGACGTCACGGCGACGACGCTGCGGTGCTCGTCCACAGCGAACGCCCAGGCGCGGCCCTGCGCGTCGGAGACCGTCGTGACGCACGCCGCGTCGTCGTACGCGTAGCGGCGTTCCTCCGCCGCGTACTCCCCCGTCGCGTGCACGCAGCGGCGTTCGTCGTCGTAGTCGTAGGTCCGGACCGCCCCGACCCGGTCGGTCCACGAGAGGAGCAGGCCGCGGTCGTCGTACCGGAACCGGCGGGCGCTCCCGTCCGGCGCGGTCTCGGCCACGAGCCGCCCGCCGTCGTCGTAGGCGAAGCGGGAGAGTCCCAGGGCCTTGACGTCGTCGGGCATCAGCGTGTCGGGGTCGGCCCCGAGCAGGGTCAGCCCGACGACCCGGCCGCCGTCCGTGGCGACGGCGACCCGGTAGCCGCCGCTGTGCCAGATCTCGGCCGGGGCGCCGCCCGCGTCGTACACGACGTCGATCTGGTTGCCGTGCCGGTCGGCGACCGCGAGGAGCGGCAGCACCAGCCCGTCGGCGCCCGCTGTCGGCCGCACCCCGGCGGGCGCGCCGAAGTAGCGGATGACGCCGCGCCGCGGGTCGGCGACGGCGCACGCGCCGCCCGGTGCGCCGTCCCAGGCGAGCGCCCAGTGCGGCCCGTGTTCGGGGAACACGCGTGCGCCGGGCTCGGGCGCGGGATAGCGGACCACGCGCCCGTCCGCGGTGCACAGCGTCACCTGCCGGGCGGCCAGTTCGAGGTGTTCGTCGAGCCAGGACGCCCAGCCGGGGCCGAACCAGCGCCCGTGCCGGTACGCCGATCCGTAGCGGCGCGTCAGCCGGAGCGGCAGGGCCCCGGCCAGGTCGAGGTCGCGCCAGGAGAGCGCGAGTTCGCCGGTGGCCGGGTCGACGTCCCCGCCGGGTGCGCGGCGGGGCCCGCGGACGAGCCCGTCGACCACCGCGTCCGCCGCGGTCGCCGGTCCGCGCAGGTGCTCGATCACGGGGCGAGCAGGTCCTTGACGGCCTCGACCGCCTCGGCCGGGATCGGGAGCGGAGCCTTGGTGCCGTAGTTCAGCACCTGGCGCTCGGTGTCGTAGCCGAAGACGGTGAGCTGCACGGCGTCGGCGTCCGGGTAGTACGCGGCCAGGTCCAGCGCGTCGACGAGTTCGGGGAACGACAGGTCCTCGGCGGCCGTGGTAAGCGGGCGCTCGAGTTCGATGTACGTGTCGAACACCTCGCCGTGGACGGGCTCCCCCGCGGCGAGGAGGCGCGCCTGGTCCAAGCGCAGCGGGTGCCACGGCCCGTCCTCCTCGACGACCAGGAAGCGGGTCCCGTTCGGCGAGCCGAAGATGCGGCAGGCGGTGCCGGAGAAGACCGGCTCGGGGTCGTAGCCGGGCACGTTGCGTTCGACGGCCACCGGCGCGTCGAAGCCGGCGAGCCGCACCTCGACGCTGTGCGGCCCGGCGGTAAGCAGAGTGACCAGTTCGTCGCGGAACGCCTCGGCGAAGGGCGCGGTGCGCAGGCAGGCGAAGTGCAAGGACCCGTCCAGGATGCGCGCGGGCGTGCTCCAGGTGTCGAGGAAGCGCCAGTAGGGCGGGATCACCTCGGTCGCACCGGGCACCCAGAGGGTGTGGTGCCCGCAGATGACGCAGGGCTCGCCGTTCTCGTCCATCGGTCCCGGTTCTTCCGTTCGCTCGTGCTGTCGTTCTGGTGCTCGCGTCATCGTCACGGACGCCCTCGCCGCTACTGCGGGCGGGGCACCCGCGGTACCGCGATCCCCGGCACGGGCACGATGTGCCCGTTGGCGTCGATGGGGCCCAGCGGATGGTAGTCACTGCCGGGCGGCAGATCGACGAATCCGTTCTTGTCGAAGTACGTGTACTGGCCGTTGCGGTTGATGACCGCCTCGACGTGGTCCGACGCCTCCTTGGCCTTGGACCGCAGGTCCTGCCGCATGCTGTGCGGCCCACCGTAGGGCGACTGGGCGCCCGGCACGGTGTCCTCGGGGTGGGTGTGCAGGATGAACTTGTATCCGTCGGCCTTCAGCTCGGGCGGCAGGTTCGTGTACGTGTCGTGGCCGGTCAGGATGCGCATGTCGCCGGCCTGGTTCTGGACGATCGCGAACTCGTGCGGGGCGTAGCTCTGCAGTTCGGCGAGGTGGCTGACGTTGACCTCGCCGCGCGCCACCGGGGTGTGCAGGCCGGGTTGCATCGCGTCGCGGCCGTCCAGCAGGTTGCGGTACAGCGCCTTGGACTTCGGCGACAGGTCGCCCCACGAGGTGCCGGCGGGGAACTCCTTGTTGTTGGCCTTGATGTTGATGGCGCGGTCCCCGGCTTCGGGGGCGCCGCCTTTGCCGCCGATCGTCCCGCCGGCCGCGCCGAAGGCGAGGTCCGCGAGGGAGATGGGCTTGCCGGTGACCGCGTCGGTCAGAGCCGCGCCGCCCGCGCCCGAGATCATCCGGCCCGGGAGGGAGTTGAGCACTTCGGGCGCGTTGCGCGCGGCCGCGGCCAGCGCCGGGGAGAGGCCCTCCAGCTTCAGGGCCAGGCCGGGCAGCTGTCCGGCGCCGGAGGCGAACGCGCCGCCCACCGCGCCGCCGGCCGCGCCCATCTCGGCGGCGTCGATGACGTGGGCCAAACTGAGCCCGTCCTGGGCGCCGCCCGCGATCCGGATCGGTTGGGTGACCGCGACGTCGACGACGATCGCCACGAGCGCGCCCTGCACGGCGAACACGCCGGCGGTGACCGCGGCGGTGATCAGACCCGCCGCGAGGCTGCCCGCGGCGGCGCCGCACGCCTCGATCACGGTCGCCGTGGCGGCCGCGGCGGCACCGCTGGCCGCACCCGCCGTCGCCACGGACAGGCCGACGCCCGCCAGGATCGTCGCGGCGACCGCGAGGATCTCGGTGCGCATCTTGTCCTTGGCGTCGTCGACGAGCTTGGCGTAGTCGTTGAGGTACTTCGCCATGTCGCGGCAGCCCTGGCCGGTCTCGCCCAGCCAGCCGCCCTTGCCGCCGTCGTACTGGCTCCAGAACGTCGCGAAGTTGTCGATCGCCGGGCCGCGGTTGTTCGAGGTCACCGTCGCGGCCTGCTTGCCGGTCGCGGCCCGCACCCCGTCCAGCGCCTCGGCCATCGCCGTGTACGCGTGGGCCAGCTCGCGCAGCTTGTCCTCGTCCGCCTCCGGCCACGGCAGGCCGAGGAGCTCGACGACCTTCTCGACCGCCTCGTCGGCGAAGTGCAGCACGTAGTCGGCCATCTTCTCGACGGCCTCGGCGAACTCCTTCGTCACCTTGTAGGCGGCGTTGCCCACCGATATCGCGACGTCCGCGACGTCTTCGGCGACGTCCTCGACGGTGTCGACCGCGTCCCCGACGGCATGGCCGATGGCCCCGAACACACCCATGCGCGCGCGCCCCCGCTCAGCCGAGCTTGGACGCGTTGGTCTGGTCCTGGTCGACCGTGTTGTCCGCGACGTAGCGCAGCGCGGGGTCGACGCTCGGCACGCCCTGCGCGAGGACCGACAGCGCCTTGGCCATCGAGTCGTGCGCTGGCACGTAGTCGGCCGCGAACTTCTTCCCGGACTCGTCGCCGCCCCAGCACTCGCCGGCCTTGGCGACCGCCTCCTGCCATGCGGTGACCGCGTGCTGGAGTGCGGCGCCCTCGGTCGCGAACACCCCCGCGGCGACGCGGAGATCGTTCGGATGAAGGGAAAAGCCGTCGGTGCCCAAGGCACACCCCCGTGCGCGTTGCTGATGATCTCGACGACCGTAACAACGCATTCCGCCTGCAACGCCGCGGTCTCCACCGGCCCCGGGGATCTTGACCTCCCCGGAAGAACTGTTTGCCTCGCGCTGAGCCGCGCCCGTACGGGGTGAAAGTGACGGTTTGTCGTGCCTTTCGGCCCGGCCGCGTCCATCGGTCAGGAATCGAGAAGCCGTCACCGGGCCACCGGAAATAGCGTCGTTGTCATGACCTCCTCACTCGCAGTCCTCACCCTCGAAGTCACCGACCTGACGGCCGCCGAACGCTTCTATGCGGAGTCCGGCCTCGGCGCCCATGTGCGCCTGCGGGCCGCCTCGGACGAGCCCTCGGAGGGCTTCCGCAGCGTCGTGCTGTCGCTCGTGGTGGCCCAGCCGGCCGACGTCCGCGCCCTCGTCGACGCCGCGGTCGCCGCCGGGGCCACCGCGCTCAAGCCCGCCGCGAAGTCCTTCTGGGGCTACAGCGGCGTCGTCCGGACGCCGGACGGGACGATCTGGAAGTTCGCGTCCTCGGAGAAGAAGGACACCGGCCCCGCGACGGGCCAGGTGGACAAGTTCGTGCTCCTGCTCGGCGCGACCGACGTGGCCGCCACCCGGAAGTTCTATGTCGAGCAGGGCCTCACCGTGGCGAAGAGCTTCGGCCGCAAGTACGTCGAGTTCGCCGCGGCCGAGGGCACCGTCTCGCTCGCCCTGTACGGCCGCCGGGCGCTCGCCAAGGACGTCGGCGTCCCCGTCGACGGCACCGGGTCGCACCGGATCGTCCTGGGTGGCGACGCCGGCTCGTTCGACGACCCGGACGGGTTCGCCTGGGAGCCGGCGGACATCGCCGCCGCACGCTGACGGGCATGACGGGCATGACGGGCATGACGGGCATGACGGCGGCGTACCGGTCCTGGCACGCCGCCGCCCGCGTCACCCGGCCGAAGGCGGGATGTTCTGGTTGGCGCGGAAGAAGTTGTCGGGGTCGTACGTGTGCTTGACGGCGGCCAGCTTGTCGTAATGGCCCCGGTACGTGGCTCCTACGCGCTCCGGGCCTTCCTGTTCGCCCAGGAAGTTGATGTACGAGCCGCCCATGGAATGCCCGTGGAGGTCGGTCCAGTAGTCGACGCACCACTGCCGGACCACGTCCGCGTTGGCGGGGTCGGGGTCGATTCCGGCGATCACGCCGGACCAGACCGCGTCGCGGTAGGCCCAGGCGGTGTCGTCGACACCGACCCGGTGGGCCGCCGCGTCGACCGGGTACAGGTGCATCGTCGACAGATCGGTGGGCAGGGCCTCCCCGTACCGCTGGTGCACCTCGACGGCGGCGTCGGGGATGCCGTCGAAGAAGTCCCCGCGCCAGTACCACTGGAGCCCCTTGGGGATCAGCTCGTCGAACAGCGACTGCAGGGCCGGGTACGGCATCGGAGTGGTGAAGTGGAAGGCGGGCGGGCCCGGTTCGTTCACCGCGGACAGCACGTCCTCGAGCGGCGCGGCGTCCATGTCGCCCGTGTAGCACCACACCACGCCGCACATCTTCCGCCCGTGGATCGGCTCGGGGAACGGCGGCCCTGGAGGCACGACCAGGAGGGCGAAGAAGCCGTTGAGGTCGTCCGCCGCGGCCGGCAGGAACTCCCGGTACCACCGCAGCACTTCCGAGGTGCGTTCGACGGGCCACAGGGTCACCGCGACGCCGACCGTGTCCACCGGGTGGAGGCGGAACGTGAACGAGGTGACCACGCCGAAGTTCCCGCCGCCGCCGCGCAGTGCCCAGAACAGGTCCGGGTGGTCCTTCTCGGTCGCGGTGACGAACGTCCCGTCGGCGAGGACGACGTCCGCCGCCAGCAGGTTGTCGATCGTGAGGCCGTACTTGCGGGTCAGGTGGCCGTGCCCGCCGCCCAGGGTGAGACCGCCCACGCCCGTGGTCGACATGATCCCCGCGGGCATGGCGAGGCCGAATCCGTGGGTGGCGTGGTCCACGTCCCCCAGCTGGCTGCCGCCGCCGACCTGCACGGTGCTCGTCGCCGGGTCCACCCGTGCCCAGCGCATGGGCGACAGGTCGAGCGTCAGTCCGTCGTCGACCAGGCACAGACCGGGACCGCTGTGGCCGCCGCCGCGCACCGCGAGCTCCACGCCCGTTTCCTGGGCGAAGGCGAGCGTGGCCCGCACGTCCGCGGCGTCCACGCACTGCGCGATGGCCGCGGGGCGCCGGTCGATCATGGCGTTGTAGATGCCGCGCGACTCGTCGTATCCGGGATCCTGCGGACCCAGAACAGTGCCCCGCAGCCTCTCGCGCAGGTCGGTGAGGCCGTTTCCGTTGATGCCGCCCATGGCAGAACACCCCTTTGACGTGATCGGGGACGTCGTGGCCGCCACCTTTCAGTCTCCTCCGGCAGTCATTCAGCGCAATTCGGGCTGCCGGCGGGCGGCGCGGCGCGACCGAAAGGCCCCGATGGCCGGGCGGCCGGGGCACCAGGACGCCCGCCGGCGATCACATCTCGTTGCCGGCGCTCACCGCTGCGTGGTCGGACCGGTTCGCCAGGCGACCGCCCACGCTGGGTGGCCGTACGCTCGCGGCATGCGCTGCTCGTCCCGTTGGCCATCGCGCTCGCCCTCGCCGCGGCCGCGTGGACGTGGTCGGTCGCGGCGGCGCGGCGGGGGTAGGTGGCGGCGCGCCTCGTCAGAGGAGGAAGACCGAGGACCCCGTGGTCCGCGCCGACTCCAGCTCGCTGTGCGCGCGGGCGGCCTCGCCGAGGCCGTACCGCTGGTTCACGACGACCTTGATGCGGCCGGTCTCCACGTGGCCGAAGAACTCCCCGACCAGTTCCTCGCGGTCGGCCGGGTCCGCGAGGTAGTCCTCCAGGCCCGGGCGGGTCAGGAACACCGATCCGGCACGGGCGAGTTGCGAGACGTCCACGGACGGCGCGCCGGACGCCGTGCCGAACACGACGAGCAGCCCGCGCCGCTTCAACGACGCCAGCGAACTCTCGAACGTGTCCTTCCCGATGCTGTCGTAGACGACCGGGACGCCGACGCCGTCGGTCAGTTCGCGCACGCGCGCGGCGACGTCCTCGCGCCGGTACAGGATCACGTCGCGGCACCCGTGGGCCAGCGCCAGTTCGGCCTTCTCCTCCGTCGACACCGTGCCGATGACGTCGATGCCGAGCAGCTTCGCCCACTGGCTGAAGATCAGCCCGACACCGCCCGCCGCCGCGTGCAGCAGCACCGTGTCGCCCGCCTTCAGCGGGTGGATGCGGCGCAGCAGGTACGCCGCGGTGAGGCCCCGCAGCGTGCCGGCCGCCGCCGTGTCGAAGTCGACGCCGTCCGGCAGGCGGATCAACGCCGCGGCGGGCACGACGCGTTCGGTGCTGTACGCCCCCAACGCCCCGCCGACGTAGACGACCCGGTCGCCGACCGAGACCTCGGTGACGCCCTCGCCTGTCGCCTCGACGACGCCCGCGCCCTCCACACCGAGGCCGCTGGGCAGGGGCGCGGGGTACAGCCCGCTCCGGAAGTACACGTCGACGAAGTTCAGCCCGACGGCCGCGTGCCGCACCAGGGCCTCGCCGGGCCCGGGCTCCGCGACCGCGACCTCCTCCAAGCGCAGGACCTCGGGTCCGCCCGTCTCGTGGAACCGCACCGCACGTGCCATGCGCTACTCCCGTTTCCGAACGCGCGGGGCACCGTCGGCCCCGTCGGCCGCCGGTCGCGCGCCCCGTCTACGGCAAGTCAACACGCCTGCTGTTAAACCGGTATGAACGGCTTCGGCCCCCGGGTCTCGGCGAACACCGCGACGGCCGCTGCCGGTAGGTTCGGGCCATGAGCCGGCCCCTCGACCTCCACCGCGAACTCGCCGCCGTGATCGACGAGCCGTCCCGCATCGGCGGATTCCTGGAGCGCTTCGCTGCCTCGTGGGCCACCAAGCTGCTGCCGGGCGACGGCTACGGGGAGGCCGAACTGGTGGCCGCCGAGAGCCGGATAGGGATCCCGCTGCCGGGGGCGCTGCGCGAGGCGTACCGGTTGCTCGGCCGGCGCAAGGACCTGACGGCCAACCAGGACCCGCTGGTGCCCCTCGACGAGCTGGACCTGAACGACGACGGCGCCCTGGTTTTCAGGACGGAGAACCAGGCGGCCGTGCGCTGGGGCATCCGCGCCGCCGACCTCCGCGACGCGGACCCGGCCGCGTCCATACGCCCCAACCTCGCAGACAGGAGCGCGGAGTCCTGGGAGCCGTGGCTCGCACCGCTGTCCCTGGCCGTCGTCGAGCTGGTCATGTCGGAGACGGTCCACTTCGAAGACGACAACTGGGACTTCCTCTGCGACGTGGACGACGAAGGCCTGACGCAGCTCGAGGCCCGCTGGACGCGCCTGCCGATTCCGGACTACCCCACCGGCGACCGAGCCCCCGGCATCCGCTGGTTCGCCTCCCCCGACCTCCTGATCTGCGACGAGGCGCGCACCGGCCTCGCCGTGCGGGGCCGCACCGAGGCGGCGTTGGACGAGATCCGGGACCTGATCCCGGGCGGCTGGCTCAACGACCCGCGCTGAGCCAGCCGGCGCACGCGCACCTGCGGTCAGCTCACGGAGACACCCACCTTGCCGAGGGTCCCGGCCGCGAACCCGGCCATGGCGGCGGCGACGTCCTCGAGGTGGTGGACCGACTGGACGGGCACGCGCAGCGCCCCGGAGGCCACGGCGGCCGCGAGCCGGTCCAGGGTCGCCGCGCTCGGGTCGGCCATCACGGGGACCACGGTCACGTCGCGGCCGTCCGCGGCCTCGGGGCCGACGCCGAGCGTGGAGGCGAGGCGTCCGCCGGGTGCCACGAGGTCGACCAGGGCCTGCGGGTCCCCGGCCAGGTGGATCGCCGCGGACACGCCCGCCGGGGCGATGGCGCGGACCTGGGCGGCGAGGTCGCCGGACGCGTCCACGACATGTGCCGCCCCGAGCGCGCGCACGAAGTCTGCCTGGGCGCCGGGTGCGGCGGTCGCGACGACGGTCGCCCCGGCCGTCGCGGCGAGCTGTACGGCGTACGCCCCCACTCCCCCGGTCGCGCCCACGACGAGGACCGTGTCCCCCGCCGCCGGTGCCACGGCCTCGACGACGCCCACCGCGGCCGCACCTGCCAGTCCCAGCGCGCCGGCGTCGGCGAAGTCCACGCCGTCGGGGATAGCCGCGACACCGTAGCCGTCGCTGACCACCACGAAGTCGGCGAACGCCCCGTCGTGGACCGCGGGCTTCATGACGACGCCGAACACCCGAGCGCCGAGCGGTCGTTCCACACCGTCGCCGACAGCGACGACGGTTCCCGCGAAGTCCTTGCCCAGGGTGACGGGGAACGTGTGCTCCATCATGTCCCGGAACACCCCGTGCACGACCGCCTGGTCGAAGCCGTTCAGCGACGACGCGGCGACCCGCACGAGCAGCTCGCCGGGCCCGGGCACCGGCACGTCCACCGCGGTCGCGGTCGGCGTCTCGCCGAACGCGTCGACGGTCACCGCGCGCATGCGGACCGGCATGTCGCCGACGGCCTGCTCGTACGAGGCCCGCAACACCGCCGTGGCAACGGCCAGTTCCTCGGCGTCGCGCGGCGCGTACAGCATGACGATCGTGTCCGGGAACTCCGCGCGACGGGTGATCGGATGCGGCTCGGTCCAGCCCAGCTCGTCGAGGACCCGCACGTACTCGCGGGGGACGGTCAGGTGCAGGAAGCCGGAGCGGTGGATGTGCCCGAACTCGTCGACCTCCGGGTGCAGGAACGCGTCGAACGGCCGCTCGGCGCGGCCCAGTCGCAGCGCGAACGAGCCGGGCTCGGACACCAGGCTCGGGCCGGTGGCCACCCCGGGCAGCGTCTCGGCGTACGCGACGAGCGCGGCGCGGATCTCCGGCGGCGAGAACTGCTCCAGTTGGTCGTGCGGGATCTCCTTGCCCGTGGTCGTCGGGCGGGTTCCCTTGCGCGGCGGCAGCGTGCTCAGGTCGATGGCCACAATGCTCTCCTCGTCGTGTCCGGGCAGGTCGACGCAGCGCACATTTTGTGCGTCGGTCACTTCTTGTGCCCGACACGATCCTGCGCGACGCTCGGGGGATGACGAAAGACGGCACATTGACCCGCCCAGCGCACACCGGTGTTCCCGCCCTGCCCGGCGAGGCGCCGCCGACCTGCGAACTGCGCGAGGTGCTCGACCGGGTGGGCGACAAGTGGAGCGTCCTGCTCATGGCGGTCCTCGGCGACGGCCCGCGCCGCTACTCCGAACTGCGCCGCGCCGTCGACGGGATCTCCCAGCGGATGCTGACCCTGACCCTGCGCAGCCTGGAGCGCGACGGCCTGGTCGTCCGCACCGTCACGCCGAGCACGCCGCCGCGCGTCGACTACGAGCTGACCGAGGTCGGGCACACACTGTCCCGCGAAGTCGGCGCCCTGATCCGGTGGTCGGAGGCCCACCGCGAGTACATCAGCGCCGCCCGGCGTTCCTACGACGCCGAAGAGGCCGTGCGCGAGGGCTAGTTCCCGGGGGTTCGGACGACGGTGAAGGTGGTGCGGCGGTTGAGGCGGAAGCCGAGGGCCGCGTAGAGCCGGATGGCGTTGGTGTTGTCGGCCGCCGCGTGCAGGAAGGGCTGTTCGCCGCGGGAGCGGATCCGGGCGACCGCCGCGAGTACGAGCCGGGTGGCCAGGCCGCGGCCGCGCTGGTCGGTGTCCGTGCACACAGCGCTGATCTCGGTCCAGCCGGGCGGGTGGAGGCGTTCGCCGGCCATCGCGACGAGGCGTCCGTCGACGCGCACGCCGACGTACGTGCCCAGTTCGATCGTGCGGGGCAGGAACGGGCCCGGCTTGGTGCGCTCGACGAGGGCCAGCACGTCGGGTACGTCGGCGGCGCCGAGGACGGCCCAGTGCTCGCCGGGAGCGGCCGGGAACTCACCCGTCCCGCCCTGTGCGACGAGGAGTCCGGACCCGTCGGGGACCTCGTCGCCGGTCATCTGGACGCCTTCGCCGGTGAAGAGCACCTCCCACTCGGCGGGCGGTTCGACGCCGAAGGCCGCGATCGGGACGGGTTCGCCGGGGCCGACGAGGGCGACCAGGTCGGCCCAGTCGGCCGGGCCGGCGTCGTCCGGGAGCGCGAAGAACGGGGAGACGTCCGCGGGGTACCGCAGCACGCGGCCCTTGCGTTCGGCGAACGCCGCGTGCGGGCCGGTGAGCGACGCCCAGGCCGGGTTGCCGAGGACGGACAGGTCGGGGCGGACGGGGATGGTCACGTGGCTACCTCGTGTCGGCGTCGGGGCGGCGGACCGGTCGGGCCGCCGTCGGGTGACGACGCGTCAACACGCGGCACTGGTCGCGCGGCGCAAATCGATGTGCCTGCGGGCGACCAGGTGGCGGTGCAAGTGCATGCCCGGGATGTTACGAGGCGTCAGCTTCGATGGACAAGCCCACCGGGCCTGGGCCAGCTTCCCGGTCATGGCCGTTGCAGGCCAAGGCAGTTCGATGCCCGACCGGGCTCGGACCGCGGCAACACAGCTGCAACAACTGAGTGTCACGAGTACCGGCGCGAAGCCCCGGCTGGCCGGTCGGCAACCCTCCTCCGCGGCGGGGTGCCCCGGGTGAGGACACGGCCGCGCGGTGGGCGCGCGGCAGTCGCGGCCCGCTCCGGCGGGTCTCGGGGGAAGGGGAAGCGGGATGCGGTGCGCCGAGCCGCCGGTCTGTCTCCTGATCAGGTGCCTGCCGATCGACCTTCGCCGGTCGGCCAGTTCGCTGTGTCGCCGCACACTTCCGTAGTCGGATAGCGGCCGGGCGGCCGCCGCGCGCCGACGTGTCCGCTCGTGCGGGCCGCCGCGCGGCCGAGTCACGCCGTTGAGGCTCACCCGCTGAGCCGCGCCGCTTCCGACCACTCCCCCACACCCTCACGCAGCGCGCCGTCGTGCCCTCACGGCGTCGGCCGTAGCCCCGTTCCGCCCCGCCGTCCCGGCCCCGCCCGGCACGGCCCCTTCCCCACGCCCGCCGACGGGCGCGGGCTCGGGGCCGCGCCCGCGGACGGACCCGGGTCGTGCGTGGTCCGCGCGTACCCCGCTAGGAGAACTCCGCCATGTCCGGCATACGCACGTCCCGCAGGCGCAGAGCACTCACGCTCGCCGCCGCCGTCCTCGCCACCGCTCTCTCAGCCACCGCGTGCGGCGGCGCATCGGGGGGCGGCGCGGCCGACGCCGCCGCCGACTCGGGCCCGCCGCCCACGCGCGGCTGGCCGAAGGCCGCCCCGCGGCCGTGCTCACCGTCGGTCCGTGGGCCTCGGCCGACGACGCGCCGCACGGTTTCCAGGACGCGCTGCGCTCTCTCGGGCTGCGCGCCCTCCCGCCGCGTTCCGTCGCGGACGCGGTCGCCGACGCGCTGGCCGACGGCGCCGCGCCGGGGCGCGGGGCCCCGCTGGTCGCCGACGTGGACGCCGAACGGCTTGTCGGCCAGGGCACCGCGGAGCTGCTGCGGCTGTGGGCCGGCGTCCCCGAGGTCCGCAAGGTCCTGGACACCGCGCCGGGCCCCGACGCGTCGCTGCTCGACCGGCTCGCGGAGGCGTCGGACGAGGAGCAGGTGGAGATCGTGCAGCGGCTGCTGTGCGGGCACGCCGCGGCCGTGCTGGGCTACACGTCGGCGCAGGCGCTCGATCCGGACACGAGCTTCCTCGACCTCGGCCTGTCGTCGTTCACCGCGCTGGAGTTGAGCACGCGGTTGACGACGGCCGGAATCGAACTGCCGCTCGCGGCGGTGTACGACCACCCGACGCCGAGCAGTCTGGCGCGATTCCTCCGTGCCCAGCTGGTGGGTGGCCGGTAGTCCTGACCCGGCGCCGCGGGGCGCACACGCGGAAACGCGCGGGATACCGGTCGGCATCCCGCGCGTTCCGCTGTACGCCGGCTCCGGCTCAGCCGGATTCCGGAGCGTCCGAAATCAGTCGTCCTCAATGCGCAACGCTTGCGCGGGGCATATCAGGACGGCTTCCTCAAGGGCGTCGTCGTCTTCCTCGGCGATGCCTTCGAGGACCACGACCAACCCGTTCTCGCCATCCTGCGCAAAAGCTTTCGGCGCGGAAAGCACACACTGTCCGGCGCCCACACACAGTTCCCGTTCCACATCGATTCTCATGACAACAACCGTCCTTCTTGTCGGGCCGGGCCGGGCCGCGGCGGGCCGGCCGGGGATGCTCAAGAGGCCTGCCGGGCATAGAGGTCGCGTGGCGCGCCGCCCTCGGCGAGGGTGCGTCGCAGTGCGGCCGGCAGGTCCAAACGGTGGTCGGCGCGCAGGATGTCGCGGTGCAGTTCGCGCAGCGCCCGGCAGGGCTCCACACCGAGTTCGCCGCGTAGCCGTTCACGGGCCGTCTCGTACACACGTAGCGCGTCCGCCTGCCGCTCGGCGCGGTAGAGCGCGAGCATGAGCTGTCGGTAGAACGGCTCGCGCAGCGGGTGTTCGATGGTGAGCGAGTGCAGCCGGCCGATCATCGCGCGGTGCCGGCCGAGCACCAGGTTGGCCTCGACCAGGAGTTCCGTGCACTCCAGGCGGCCTCCTCGAGCCAGGTGAGAAAACCCTCCACGATCGGCCCGTTGCTCACATTGCCCAGCACCTGGCCGCGGAACAGCCGGAGTGCGGCCTCCAGGGCCGAGGCCGCCTCCTCGTACCGCGACGAGCGCAGGAAGGACCGCCCCTGCGCGACAAGGCGTTCGAAGTCGCGCAGGTCGAACCGGTCGCTCCCGAGGTGGAGGGCGTACCCCGAGGGCGTGGTCGCGATCGGGCTGTCCGTCCGGTCCGGGCGGCCCAGGAACTTGCGGAGCTGGGACACGTACACGTGCAGTCCGGCCTTGGCGCGCTGGGGTGTGTCGAATCCCCATACCTCGGCCATGATCTGATCCATCGTCACGACTTCGTCCGCGCGGATCAGCAGCACGGCGAGTACGGTTTCAATCTTCCGTGCGCTCAGGGTGGCGGCGCCTCGTTCGTCGACTACCCGTAGAGGCCCCAGGATTTCGTATCGCATCAGGAATATCCTTCCATCCGTCCCCCCTATCGCCAGGCTATGCGCCAACGGATCTCCGAATAACCCCTACCGACCCCCTATCGACCCCTACGGGGGCGGCCGTCAACCCTTATCGGAACGCACCTGAAACAAATCACATCGATTGGCAAGACCATGGCAATACCGAGTTAATTTCCGGACACTAGGCCAGTATTCGACGGAGCACGGCGGCCACTTCGGCGAGCCGCCCGTCGAGGTAGAAGTGGCCGCCGGGGAACGTGTGCATCTCGAACGGCGCGGTGGTGTGCGTCCGCCAGGCCTCGGCCTCGTCGGAGGTGACGCGCGGGTCGGCGTCGCCGACCAGGGCCACGACGGGCCGGGTGAGCACGGCGCCCGGTTCAGCGCGGTACGTCTCGATGGCGCGGTAGTCGGCGCGGATCGCCGGCATGACCATTCGGACGAGTTCCTCGTCCTGGAACACGGCCGCGCCGGTGCCGCTGAGCGCCCGCAGTTCGTCGAGCACGCCGCGGTCGTCGCGCAGGTGCACGGTCTCGTCGCGGTGCCGGGACGGCGCGCGGCGTCCTGACGCGAACAGCATGGAGGGCACCGGCGATCCGGTGCCGCGGGCGAGCCGCAGCGCGACCTCGAACGCGACGATCGCGCCCATGCTGTGGCCGAAGAAGGCGACGGGCATGCCGCGTTCGGCGGCGTCCGCGTAGGCGTCGGCGACGATCTCGGCCAGCGCGTCGGCGAGTTCGCCGACGGTGGGGGCGGGCGGTTCGGCGCGGCGGTCCTGCCGCCCGGGGTACTGCACGGCGGCGACGTCCACGTCCGGGGCCAGCAGCCGGGACAGCGGGAAGTAGGCGACGGCCGACCCGCCGGCGCGTGGAAAGCACAGCAGCTTCGGGGCGTTGTCGGCCGCGGGGTGGAACCTCCGCAGCCACAGGTCAGGTCCGCCGCTCGCCCCCATGTGCGGGATTCCCTTCGCTCAAGCCGGAATCCCGCCTTCCGCGGTGCCCCCGGTCGTCGTCCGTCACGCGTCGATCGTCCGGCCGCCGCCCAAAGCCCCGCTAACGCCCGGCTTGCGGAACCCGGCCGCGGACGCGAACGGGCGGCCCGGACAAGGGAGTCCGGGCCGCCCGTGGGCTGTAGGGCGCTCAGCCCTTGGTCAGGTCGATCGGGGGGAGGTCAGGCAGTGCGGCCTTCTCCTCGCCGACGAAGGTGAACTTCTCGTTCTCCCCGTCGCCCTCGGTGCCGACCACCACGATCGAGCCCGGGCGCAGCTCCGCGTACAGGATCTTCTCGGACAGCGTGTCCT
>NZ_JASAOI010000030.1 GCF_029953285.1 Yinghuangia seranimata
ACACCGTGTTGACCGGGCGCTTGTACGGCGGCAGCCCCGTCACGTCCGCACCACCGATCAGCACCTGACCCGACGACGGCTCCTCCAACCCCGCGATCATCCGCAGCGTCGTCGTCTTCCCGCACCCCGAAGCGCCCAGCAGCGCGAAGAACGAGCCTTCGGGGACGGTCAGATCCATCGGGTGGACGGCGGTGAACGCGCCGAACCGCTTGCTGAGGCCCGCGAGTTCGACCCTGCCCGCGTGCCGCGCCTGTTCGCTCATGCTGATCCTTGGCCTTGGTGGTCCGGGGAGCTGGGCGGGGGCCCGGGTGCGGGCCCCCGCGTGCGTGGTCGGCTCAGGCGCCGGTGAGCTTGCTGAACATCGCCTCGTACCGGCTCTCCTCCTCCTCGGTGAGCGACCGGAAAGCGTGCGCCTTCGCCGTAGTCTCCGCGGAGGGCAGCACGAGCTGGTTGTCCGCCATCGTCGGGTCCAGCTTGAGGAGTTCGTCCCGGACACCGGAGACCGGCGAGATGTAGTTGATCGACGCGGTCAGCTGCGCGGCGATGGCCGGCTGGTAGTAGAAGTTGATGAGCTTCTCGGCGTTCGCCTTGTGCTGCGCCTTGATCGGCACCAGCATCTCGTCGGTCCCGGTGGCGTAACCGTGGTCCGGGATCACGAACTTCACATCCGGCGAGTCCTTGCGGATCTGGATCAGGTCGCCCGACCAGGCCAGGCACGCGGCGATGTCACCGGACTGCAGCTCCTGCGCGTAGTCGTTGCCGGTGAAGCGGCGGATCTGCTGGTTGTCGACGGCCTTCTGGATCTTGTCGATGGCCGCCTTGTAGTCGTCGTCGTTGAACGACTCGGTCTTCTTGCCCATCGAGAGCATCACCATGCCGACGGTGTCGCGCATTTCGGTGAGCAGCGCGACCTTGCCCTTGAGCTGCGGGGCGGTCAGCAGGTCCTCGACCGACTTGGGCTCGTAGCCGTTGGTGGCCTTGGCGTTGTACGCGATCAGGGTGGCGAGCTGCGTCCACGGGTAGGCGTACGACCGGGTCGGGTCCCATGTGTTGCCCATGAACCGCTTGTCGAGGTTCTTCTGCGCGTCGGGCAGGTTGGTGGGGTCGAGCTTCTGCACGTACGCGAGGCGGATCATCTTCGCGGCCAGCCAGTCGGTGAGCACGATCAGGTCGCGCTTGGTGTCCTGGCCCTTGGCCAGCTGCGGCTGGATCTTCGCGAAGAACTCGTTGTTGTCGTTGATGTCTTCGGTGTACTTGACGCTCAGGCCGGTGGCCTTCGTGAACGCGTCGAGGGTCGGGTGCTTGTTCTCGTCCTTCTCGTCGACGTCGATGTAGAGCGGCCAGTTGGAGAAGACGACGTCCGAACCGCCGCCCCCGCCGCTGTCGTCGCCGCACGCCGTCAAAAGCCCGCCGCCCGCGACGACGAGGCCGGCCGCGGCGGTGCCGCGGAGCATCGTGCGGCGCGATATCGCGGACGCCTGCTCCGCCCTCGCCGTGCGGGCGCGGCGCAGCGCGGCACCGCGCCCGGTGGTCATGGTGCGGATCGCGGCGGCGCGTACGTGCGACGGCATCCGCTCCAGGGCGGCCGCGAACTCCGGGCCGAGGTCGGGCGCTTGCCCGCCGGAAAGTGGGCGCTGGAACGGGGAACCGGAGCTGAAGTCCTGGGAGTTCATGCGGCGGACCTCCTGGAAAGCGCGATGCGAGCGCGCGGCGGGGCACAGGGGTGCTGGGCGAAGGGCGTGCGCGGGCGAGACGGGCGAGCGCGGGCAAGGCGGAGGAACGGGAACCGGGTTCGCGGGCCCGACGTCTCGGAAGTGCGGGCCCGGTTCCGCTAGGGCATGAACGATTCCGGCACGGGATCGCACGGGCAATGGACACCTTGTCAATTTCGATCAGGGAAATTGACGATGTGTCACATAAGTCGGCGCAGGTCAGCGCCCATGTAGGGATACATCAGGAAATTCCGACGCCGCTGAAACGGCCTGGTGGGTTGGCCGGCCGCCGGATCGTTATATGACTGATTCGCGTGCGCGTGGGCCCCGCCGGACGACCAAACGGCCGGGCGGGCTAGCCGAGTTCGGCGAGCACGGCGTCGCTGAACGGCGGCCAGTGCTCGACCGCCCACGGCCCGAAGTCGCGGTCGGCCAGCGCGACGGCCGCGGCGCCCGCCGCGGGGTCGACCCACAGGAACGTGCCGCGCTGCCCGAAGTGCCCGAAGGTCGCGGGGGAGTTCTTCAGGCCGGTCCAGTGCGGGGACTTGGTGCAGCGGATCTCGAAGCCGAGGCCCCAGTCGTTGGGGCGCTGCAGCCCGTACCCCGGCACGACGCCGTCGAGACCGGGGAACGCCACCGAGGTCGCCTCCGCGACGGTCTCCGGGGCGAGCAGCTTCGGCGCCATCAGCTCGGCGGCGAACCGGGCGAGGTCGGCGACGGTCGACACGGCGCCGGCGGCGGGCGACTCGTCCCGGTCCAGGCGGGTGTCGGCCATGCCGAGCGGCCGGAAGACCGCCTCGTTGAGGTAGACCGGGAAGGGGATGCCGCAGTTCTCCTCGACGTGCCGGGCGAGCACCTCGAACCCGGCGTTCGAGTAGATGCGCCTCTCGCCCGGACGGGCCATCACCCGCTCGTGGTCGAACGCGTACCCGGCGGTGTGCGCCAGCAGGTGCCGCACCGTCGCGCCCTCGGGCCCGGCCGGCTCGTCGAGCTCGACCCCGCCCTCCTCGACCGCGACCAGCACCGCGTACGCCGTCAGCGGCTTGGTCACGGACGCCAGCCGGAACGGGTGGTCGACCGGCCCCCGGGTGCCGAGGACGGTCCCGTCGGCGCGCACCACCGCGGCGGCGGCGTTCGGGACGGGCCAGGAGTCGATCAGGCGCAGGCTTTCCACGGTGTCGAGCCTACGTGGCGGAGCGGGACGCCTTCCGCCCGGGCCGCGGCCACCGTCTAGCCTTCGGCTATGCCCACCTCGCCGCCCTCGCTGCTGTTCATCTGCACCGGCAACGCCACCCGCTCGGTGCTCGCCGGGGCGCTCGCGTCCGCCGCGCGGCCGGAGTGGCGGGTCCGGACGGCCGGCACCTTCGTCGTCGAGGGGCAGCCGGTCAGCTGGCGCACCCGGGAGGCGTTCACCGCGCTGGGCCTGACGGCGAACGGGCACCGCAGCACCCAGATGACCGCCGACCACGTCGCGGAGGCGGACGTGGTCGTGGCGCTGGCGTGCGAGCACGTCGCGTACGTCCGCCGGAACCACCCCGAGGCCGCCGCGAAGACCGTGACGCTGCACCGGCTCGCGGCGCACCTCCCGCCCGGGCCGCAGCCGCTGGCCGCCCGCGTCGCGGCCCTCGGCCCGGCCGGGGCCGACCTCGACCCGGGCTGGGAGGACGTCGAGGACCCCGGAGGCCACGAGGTCGACGCGTACCTGCGCTGCGCCGACGAGATCGCCGCGCTGATGCTGGTGGCCGTACCGCTGCTGGCCGGCTGAGCGACCTTCCCGGCCCGGCCCGACCGGCCCGACCGGCGCGGGGCATGGAAAACGGGCGTTCTCCCAGGGGGGAACGCCCGCGCCGGCGGTGCGGCGCCGCCGGCTACTTCCAGTCCTTGTCCTCCAGCAGGCAGTCGTTGCTGCCGTCGCAGTACGGCTGGTTACCGCTGCGCCCGCACCGGCACAGCGCCGCACGGATCTCGTGCTTGTGCTTGCCGTCCGGCGTCCGCAGCACCAGGTGCCCGCGGACCACGAACGGTCCGCCCGGCACCGCGGTGACCGTGGTCGGGTGCGTCGGGTCCTCGGGAGGACCGCCGGTCAGGGTGTAGTGCAGCGCCCCGCTGGGGCAGCGTGAGATCACCTCGGCGATCTCCTCCGGCGTGGCGCCCTGCGGGTCCACCCACGGCTTGCGGCTGGTGTCGAACACCTTGGGCAGCCCGCGGACGCACTCGCCGGAGTGCATGCAGCGGTGCGCGTCGAACGTCACGGTGACGTCCGTCGACTCGTAGACCTTGGGGTGCGATTCGCTCATGGCCGTGTCTCCGTCCTCGGCATCCCGTCGTCCGCGGTGCCTCCGGGGGCGCCGCCGGGCGGCCGGTCCGCGAACCGGCTGGGTTCGTCCGTGTGGGTGAACGCGGTCACCTGTTCGCCGACCATGTACTCGGCGTACCCGGACGTCCCGCCGTCCATTCGACCCCACCGGTCCGGTCCGCGCACCCCGACGCTTGACCTCGCAGGCCCCTCCGATAAACATGCCTGTATCTGACGGGTCGTCATATTCGGAGGCGATGGAGAGTGCTGAACCCGGAACCGCTGGCCGGCCGTGTCGCGATCGTCACGGGGGGTGGCGCGGGCATCGGGGGCGGCGTCTCCCGGCTGCTGGCCCGCGCGGGAGCGGTCGTCGTCCTCAACGACATCGACGCGGGATACGCCGAGGCCGCCGCGAAGGACATCGCCGAGGCGGGCGGCCGCGCGGTCACCGTGGTCGGCGACATCCGCGAGCCCGAGACCGTCGCCCGGCTGCGTGACGCGGCGCTCGCCGCCACCCCCGAGGGGCGCGTCGACGTGCTGGTCAACAACGTCGGCGACTACCGGCCCTCGTCGACCTTCCTGCGCAGCACCGAGGAGGACTGGGCCGCGTCGCACGCGATCAACTTCGAGCACGTGCTGCGCGTGACCCACGCGATCCTGCCGACCATGATCGAGGGAGGGGCCGGCAGCATCGTCAACGTCTCGACGGTCGAGGCGCTGCGCGGCATCCCCGGCTGCCCGGTGTACTCGGCGTACAACGCGGCGATCATCGCGTTCACCAAGAGCCTCGCCGTCGACGTCGGCCGCAAGGGCGTCCGGGTCAACTGCATCGCCCCGGACCTGGCGCAGACCCTCCAGACCCCGTACGAGGCCATGCTGCGCGGCCGCGACCCGAAGCTGATCGGCTCCTGGGTGCCGCTCGGCCGGTTCGGGGAGCCTGAGGACTACGCGCGCGTCGTGCTGTTCCTGGCCTCCGACGACTCGGCGTTCGTCACCGGGCACCTGATCCCCGTCGACGGCGGCACCACTGCGGCGAGCGGCTGGTACGGCAAGGCCGACGGGCGCGGGTGGACGAACCTGCCCGACCAGGCGTGAGCCCGCCCACGTTCCGGAAGTAAGGGAACCACCGGGCGATTTCGATCGTCAGGGCGGGTACAGACGGCGGTGACGGGCGCCGGCGCGGACGGGCCGTGCCGTCGGGCTCCCGCCGAAGGCGCGACCTAGGGGGCGGCAGGCATGGCACGGGGTGGCGACGGCACAGCGCGCGACGCGAGCGGGCGGTGGCGGTCGCCGGCCGGGCTGGTCCTGCTCGTGGCCGGCGTCGAGTTGCTCGTGTACGGCCTGTGGGCGGTGCTCAAGGGCGCCAAGGTGTCGCAGGACCCGTACGACCTCCGGCTGTGCGCAGGCGGCGGCGTGCTGCTCGCGGTGCTCGTGTGGTGGCTCGTGTACCGCCGGCCGCGCGGCGCGGCCCGCCCGTCGCGCGCGGTCGGCGACCGGGCGGCCCGGGTCGCGCTCCAGCGCCTCGACCGCATGGACCCGGCGCGGCTCGCCGAGCACGTCGCCGAGCTGTGCCGGCGGGACGCGGCGAGCGAGGTGGCCACCTCCCGCGTCCAGGACGACGCCTACTCCGTCGACGTCACGGCCTCGTCGGCGACCGGCACCCGCCTGGTCGTGCGCTGCCGGAGCGTGTCCGGCGCCTCGACGGTCACCGGCGACGCCGTCGAGCGCTTCGCCGAGGCGGAGGAGCACGCCGACCGGGTCCGCATACTGGCGACCACCGGAGGCACGTTCTCGCCGCGGGCCCGCGACCGCGCCGCCGACGCGGTGACGCTGCTCGACCGCCGCGCGCTGGCCCGCTGGGACCTGGCGGAGGAGATCCCGGACGCGCTGGCCGCCGAGGCCGTGGACTCGGCCGCCCGCTGACGTCGGCCGAGCGGGCCCCGGTGCGGAACCGCCGTTAACCCTTGCTTCTGTCAAGCACATCGGTAGGGTGTGCGGCGGAACCGGCGATCGTGGGGAAGCCAGGGGGTGGGCATGACGGCCGACACGCTCGAGGGCGCGACGGACGGCACCGTCGAACTCGACGCGATGCTGCAGGACTGCGTCGCCCAGGGCACCGCGTCCGCAGTGCGCGCGCGATACGCGGTCAACGCCCCCATGCTCGACATCTGGGCCGACGCGCTCGGCGACCCCAACCCGGTCTACCGCGACCCGGCCGCCGCCGAGGCGACCGGCCGCCCCGGCGTCGTCGCCCCGCCGACCATGGTGCAGGCCTGGACGATGCCGCAACTCCCGGCGCTGGCAGCCACGTTGCCCCAGGTGCCGGGGTACGCGCCGTACCTGGGCGGCGCCACGGCCTCCGCGAAGGACGGCGACGCGCCCGTCAACCCGGCTGCGGCCGTCCACCGCCTGCTCACCGCCCACGGCTACACGGCACGCGCGGCGACCCACTGCCGCCAGCAGTACCACCGCGAGGCCGTGCTCGGCGACACGCTCAGCTGCGAGACCGTGCTCAGTACGGTGTCCCCGTGCAAGCGGACCGCGCTGGGGTACGGCTACTTCGTCACCACCCGCATGACGTTCCGCGACCAGCACGAGCGGAACGTGGCGACCGTCGACTGGACGGTGCTCTGCTTCCGGACCCCGGAAGCGGCCGCGGCCCCGGACGCGCCCGCCGCGACGGCTTCCGCGCGCGCCCAGGCGGCGCCGACCCCCGCGAGCGGCCGGACCTGCGCCCCGCGCGCCGAGGCGCCGCGGGTGGGCGACCGTACGGACGTGACCACGATCCCGATCACGCCGACGTTCGTGATCGCCACGGCGTTCGCGACCCAGGACTTCTACGCCGCGCACCACGACGCGGACTGGACGCGGTCGTCGCTCGGCCGCCCCGGCATCTTCACCAACATCCTGGCCACCACCGGCCTCGTCGGCGGCGTGGTCACCGACTGGGGCGGCCCGGCGACCCGGCTGCTGGAGGTCGACCTGCGCCTCCTCGCGCCGAACCACACGGGGGACACGCTCACCCTCACGGGCGAGGTCACCGCGGTGGACGGCGACGAGGTCACGCTCTCGGTCACGGGGACCAACGCGCTCGGCCCGCACGTCATCGCGACGGCGCGTGCCCAGGTGCCGGCCGCCGGATAAGGAGCGCGCCGCCGCGCCTCAGCCCGTCTCGGCGGCGGTCAGCCGCAGCAGCCGCCCCCGCAGCATCCCCCGCCGCCGCCCGCGGCCGGGCGCGGCGCGCTGATCGGGGCGGCACCGCCCGCGCGGGCGATGCCCACGGCCGACAGGAGCTTGACCGTGTCCTCGTGCCCGGCCGGGCACACGGCCGGGGCACCCGACTCGGACATCGGGCGGGAGACCGTGAAGGTGTCGCCACAGGCGCGGCAGCGGAACTCGTAGTTGGGCATGTCGCGAAGCGTACCCAGCGCCCGACGCGGCCGACAGGCGCGGGGCGGGCGTGCCCGGGCGCGTGTCCCGCGGATCAGTGCGCCCCGACAGCTGGTGTGATCACGTGACTACTACTAGTTTCGAGCAGGTATCTGAGGGTCGGTCACCGCCCTTGTGCGGTACGGCCTTTCGTGCGCGCCGAGGAGGTCACATGGTGTACCAGCGGCCGGGTCAGCCCGGGAGCCTCGTCAACTTCCAGGACAGGTACGACAACTTCATCGGCGGCAAGCAGGTGCCGCCGGTGCGTGGGCAGTACTTCCCCAACGTCTCGCCGGTGACCGGCCAGGTCTACTGCGAGGTGGCGCGGTCCACCGCCGAGGACATCGAGCTGGCGCTGGACGCGGCGCACGCCGCCGCCGACGGCTGGGGCCGCACCAGCACCACCGAGCGCTCGAACATCCTGCTGAAGATCGCCGACCGGATCGAGCGCAACCTCGAGAAGCTCGCGGTCGTCGAGACGTGGGACAACGGCAAGCCGATCCGCGAGACGCTGGCCGCCGACCTGCCGCTCGCGGTCGACCACTTCCGCTACTTCGCGGGTGCGATCCGGGCGCAGGAGGGATCGATCGCGCAGATAGACGACGACACGGTCGCCTACCACTTCCACGAGCCGCTCGGCGTCGTCGGGCAGATCATCCCGTGGAACTTCCCGATCCTGATGGCGGTGTGGAAGCTCGCGCCCGCGCTGGCGGCCGGCAACTGCGTGGTCCTCAAGCCGGCCGAGCAGACGCCGGTGGGGATCCTCGTCCTCATGGAGATGATCGCCGACCTGCTGCCGCCGGGCGTCGTCAACATCGTCAACGGCTTCGGCTTCGAGGCCGGCAAGCCGCTGGCGAGCAGCAAGCGGGTCGCGAAGGTCGCGTTCACCGGCGAGACCACGACCGGCCGGCTGATCATGCAGTACGCGAGCGAGAACATCATCCCGGTGACGCTCGAACTCGGCGGCAAGAGCCCGAACATCTTCTGCTCCGACGTGCTCGCGGCCGACGACGACTTCCTGGACAAGGCGGTCGAGGGCTTCGTGATGTTCGCGCTCAACCAGGGCGAGGTGTGCACCTGCCCGTCGCGCGCGCTCATCCAGGAGTCGATCTACGACGCGTTCATCGAGAAGGCCGTCGCGCGCACGCGGGCGATCGTGCAGGGCGACCCGCTGGACCCGGCGACGATGGTCGGCGCCCAGGCGTCCAACGACCAGCTGGAGAAGATCCTCTCCTACCTCGACATCGGCCGGCAGGAAGGCGCCGAGGTGCTCGTCGGCGGCAACCGGAAGACCGTGCCGGGCCTGGAGGAGGGCTACTACGTCGAGCCGACGATCTTCCGGGGCACGAACGAGATGCGGATCTTCCAGGAGGAGATCTTCGGCCCCGTGGTGTCGGTGACGACGTTCCGGGACGACGCCGAGGCGCTGCGCATCGCCAACGACACGCTGTACGGGCTCGGCGCGGGCGTCTGGACGCGCGACGCCACGCGCGCGTACCGCATGGGCCGCGAGATCAAGGCCGGCCGCGTGTGGACGAACTGCTACCACGCGTACCCCGCGCACGCGGCGTTCGGCGGCTACAAGGCGTCGGGCATCGGGCGCGAGACGCACAAGATGATGCTCGACCACTACCAGCAGACCAAAAACCTGCTGGTGAGCTACAGCGCCAAGAAGCTCGGCTTCTTCTAGGCCGGGGAGCGCCGATGGTCGAGAAGGTCGCCATCACCGCGGGTGCCGCCCGACTGGTGGACGAACTGGCGGAGCAGCACGGGCCGCTGATGTTCCATCAGAGCGGCGGGTGCTGTGACGGGTCGTCGCCCATGTGCTACCCGCGCGGCGAGTTCCGGGTGTCGGACGCGGACGTCTACCTGGGCGACGTGGCCGGCACGCCGTTCTACATCAGTGCCGCGCAGTACGCGTACTGGCGGCACACGCACCTGACGGTGGACGTGGTACCGGGCCGCGGCGGCGGGTTCTCGGTCGAGGCGCCGACCGGGTTCCGGTTCCTGATCCGGTCGAGGGTCTTCACCGACGCGGAGGCCGAGGAACTGGAGCGCGAGCCGGTGCGGACCGGTCCCGCCGGGTGACAGAGGTCATAGCCGGTCCGACGAGGGGTCGGACGGGGGCGTCGCGCGGTGCCGCGCGGCGCCCCCGTCCGGGTGCGGACTCCGGTGCGGTGAAACGTTTCTGACGGTGGTTCACGCCGACTGTGAAATGCCGCAAAACATGTCTTAGGGTCGGCTGACAGTCCGAAATGTTCCGTTATGTACGTGACTGTTTGGAGCATGTCAACCTCTTGTGCGGGTCCTCGGCGCGGGGTTAGAAACCCTCCACGACGAAAGGACCTGTCATGGCTGAACCCGTCATCGTTGAGGCAGTGCGGACGCCGATCGGCAAGCGGGGCGGCGCGCTGTCGGAACTGCACCCGACCGAGCTGCTGGGACAGACCTACCGCGAGCTGCTGGACCGCTCCGGCGCCCACGACGACCTCGTCGAGCAGGTCGTCGGCGGCTGCGTCACCCAGGCGGGGGAGCAGGCCGCCAACGTCACGCGCACCGCGTGGCTGGCGGCGGGCCTGCCGTACGACACCGGCGCCACCACCGTCGACGCCCAGTGCGGCTCCGGCCAGCAGGCCGCGCATCTGGTCGCCGGGCTCGTCGCGGGCGGCACGATCGACGTCGGAATCTCGTGCGGCGTCGAGTCCATGAGCCGCGTCCCGCTCGGCTCCGCGACGCAGGGGCCCGGCAGCCCCTACCCCGCGACGTGGGACATCGACCTGCCGACGCAGTACGAGGCCGCCGAGCGCATCGCCCGCAAGTACGGCGTCTCCCGCGAGGCCGCCGACGGGCTCGGCCTGCTCTCCCAGGAGCGGGCCCGCCAGGCCTGGAACAACCACCGCTTCAAGCACGAGACGTTCGGTGTCAAGGTCCCGGCCGGCGACGACGCCTTCCGCCTGGTCGAGGAGGACGAGGGGGTGCGCGGCACCTCCTTCGAGGCCCTCGCCGCGCTGCGCCCGGTCCTGCCCGGCGGCATCCACACGGCCGGCACCACGTCGCAGGTCTCCGACGGCGCGGCGGCGATCCTGTGGGCGTCGAAGAAGTCGGCGACGGCACTCGGCATGAGGCCGCGCGCCCGCGTCGTCGCCCAGGCCCTGGTCGGCTCCGACCCGTCCCTCAACCTGGACGGAGCCATTACGGCCACCCGCGCGGTCCTCGGCCGTGCGGGCATGAGCCTCGACGACATCGACCTGGTCGAGGTCAACGAGGCCTTCGCCGCGGTGGTGCTGGCCTGGACGAAGGCGTTCGCCGCGGACATGTCGAAGGTGAACGTCAACGGCGGCGCGCTGTCCCTCGGCCACCCGGTCGGCGCGACCGGCACCCGCCTGCTGGTCTCCGCGCTCCACGAACTCGAACGCAGCGACAAGGAGTTCGCCCTCATCGCCATGTGCGGCGGAGGCGGCCAGGCCACGGGCACGATCATCCAACGCCTGTAACCGAGCCGCGGGAGCGGACCCCAGGGCAGGCCCGCTCCCGCGCTCCCGCGCTCCCGCGCTCCCGCGCTCCCGCGCTCCCGCGCTCCCGCGCTCCCGCGCTCCCGCGCTCCCGCGCTCCCGCGCTCCCGCGCTCCCGCGCTCCCGCGCTCCCGCGCTCCCGCGCGGAGCGCGGGAGGCGGGGCCGCAGCGTGCTTTTGGCGGTGGGTAGTTGCGCTTTCGGGGTGGTGCGCGGCGCGCTGGCGCGCTCGCGCACTGTCGTTCCCCTCGCGGAGTGCGCCCTCGCTATGCCGTCGCGCCGTAGCGGATCGGGTCGTCGGTCGAGACCGCTCCCGCCTGGCCGCGTTTGACCAGGTGTCGGAGGTGGGCGGCGGCTTCGCTCAGGGCTATTTGGCGGTTCTGGACGCCCAGTTCGGACCAGGGGCGGTTCCAGTCCATGCCGACGGCGATCTCCCACAGCGTCAGCGGGGTCGCGGCCAGGCGTGCGTGGAGGGCGACGAGGCGCTCCTCGTGCAGTGCGGTGATCTCGGCGACGCGGGTGGGGGCGTCGGTGAAGATGTGCTGGTGGGCCGGCAGTACCTCGGTGATCGGCATCGCGGCGACCTTGGCCAGGGAGGCGAGGAAGTCGCCGAGCGGGTCGGCCTCGTCGGTGTCGTCGTACAGGCCGATGTGCGGTGTGATGCCGGGCAGCAGGTGGTCGCCGGACAGCAGACGTCCGGCGCGGTCGGGGCCGGTGCCGACGCCTTCCTCGAGGAACAGGCAGACGTGGCCCGGGGTGTGCCCGGGCGTCCACACGATCCGTACGTCGCGCCCGGCCACGTCGGCGAGTTCGCCGTGGACGAGGTTCCGGTCGGGGGTGGCCAGCCGGAACCGCGGCGAGACGACGCCGGAGGCCTTGCGGGTCGAGGTGAGCGCGTCCAGCGCCTCCTGCGGCGCGCCGGCCGCGCGCAGGACCTCGAGGTGGTGCTCCAGCCACCGCGACCGCGGCGAGGTGTTGATGAGCTCGACGTGCGCCGCGTCGGCCTCGTGCATCGCGACCCACGCGCCCGACGCCTCCACGACGGCGTAGGTGAGCCCGTGGTGGTCGGGGTGGTTGTGCGTCGCGATGACGCCGTGCACGTCGGCGAGCGAGGTGCCCATCGCGGTGAGCCCGGAGGTCAGCGCGGCGAGCGAGCGCGGGTCGTCCCAGCCGGCGTCGACCAGGACGGGGCCGCGGTCGCTCTCCAGGACGTAGACGAGCGTGTTCCCGAGCGGGTTGTCGGGGATCGGTACGGGGATCGTCCACACCCCGCCGCCGAGGTCCGTGACGGCGCTGTCGATTGACGTCTCGTCAGGTTCCGTGGCCGTCATCGCGCCCTCCCGGATCGGTGCACTGTGCACGGTTCGCCCTCGCAATATAATTGACGAGGTCTAGTAAAAGTCGACGGGGTGTCGGGCGTCATTCTCCCGGGACGTCCGTCCGGAGCGGGACTCCGGGTGAGACTCCAGTCTCATCCGGGGCCCGAATCCGTTGTTCCCGCACTCCGGAACTGATATCTGTTCTACTGCGGAGGCGTGGTCGGAAACGCCCGGCGGACAACGAGGAGGACCAGGTGACGGACGTCCTGGAGTACGGCCAACTGTTCATCGACGGGCACCTCGTCGACCCGGCCGGGTCGGACGTGATCGAGGTCGTCTCGCCCCACACCGAGCAGGTCATCGGGCGCGTGCCGCACGCCGCCAAGGAAGACGTCGACCGCGCCGTCGCCGCCGCGCGCCGCGCCTTCGACGAGGGCCCCTGGCCGCGCATGGCGCTCGAGGAGCGCCTGGAGATCGTCGGGCGCATCAAGGACGCGTTCATGACGCGTTACGACGAGATCGCGCGCCTGATCAGCTCCGAGAACGGCTCGCCGTACTCGTGGAGCATCTTCGCCCAGTCGATGGGCGCCGGCATGCTGTACGACTCGGCCATCAACGCGGCCCGCGCCTTCCCGTTCGAGGAGAAGCGCGCCGGCGTGCTCAACCCGCTGCTGGTCCGCAAGGAGGCGGTCGGCGTCGTCGCGGCCGTCGTGCCGTGGAACGTCCCGCAGTTCGTGACGGCCGCCAAGCTCGGCCCGGCGTTCGCGTCCGGCTGCACCGTGGTGCTCAAGCCGTCCCCCGAGACGCCGCTCGACGCCTACCTCCTCGCGGACATATGCAAGGAGGCCGGCCTCCCGGACGGCGTCCTCAACATCGTCCCGGCCGACCGCGAGGTCAGCGAGTACCTCGTCGGCCACCCGGACATCGACAAGGTCGCGTTCACCGGCTCGGTCAACGCCGGCAAGCGCATCATGGAGGTCGCGGCCCGCAACCTCACGCGCGTCACGCTCGAACTCGGCGGCAAGTCCGCGGCGATCATCCTCCCGGACGCCGACCTCGAGCACACCGTCACGACGCTCATGCCGAACTCGTTCATGAACAACGGCCAGGCGTGCGTCGCGCAGACCCGCATCCTGGTGCCGCGCGGCCGCTACGACGAGATCTCCGAGCGCATCGCCGCCTGGGTCTCCGAACTGGTCGTCGGCGACCCGCTGGACGCCGCCACCCAGGTCGGCCCGCTGGTCGCGCGCCGCCAGCAGCAGCGCTCGCTCGACTACATCCGCATCGGCCAGGACGAGGGCGCCAAGGTGCTCACCGGCGGCGGCCGCCCCGAGTCGCAGCCCACCGGCTGGTACGTCGAGCCCACGCTGTTCGGCGACGTCGACAACTCCATGCGGATCGCGCAGGAGGAGATCTTCGGCCCGGTCGTGTGCCTGCTGCCGTACGGCGACGAGGCGGACGCCGTGAAGATCGCCAACGACTCGGAGTTCGGCCTGTCCGGCAGCGTCTGGACGCAGGACGTCGAGCGCGGCATCGACATCGCGCGCCAGGTCCGCACCGGCACGTACTCGGTCAACACGTACGGTGTGGACTTCAACGGCCCGTTCGGCGGGTTCAAGAACTCCGGCATCGGCCGCGAGTTCGGCCCCGAGGGCCTGGCCGCCTACCTGGAGAGCAAGTCGATCGCGCTCCCGAAGGACTACCAGGCCTGACCGCGGGCAGCCCGCACCCGTACGGCACGATCCGCACGACCGGAACGACGGCATCGCGCAAGAACGAGCATGACGACCCAGAACGAAGAGGTGGCAACTCCCATGGCCGACAAGTGGCGCGTCGAGGTCGACCGCAGCGTCTGCATCGGATCGGGCATGTGCATCGGCAGCGCGCCCGATGACTTCAAGCTCGACGCCGCCCGGCAGTCGCACCCGCGCCTGGAGATCCTGGACGCGTCCGACGGCATCATGGAGGCCGCCGAGAGCTGCCCCGTCGAGGCGATCAGCATCGTGAACGCGGAGACCGGCGAGACGCTGTTCCCGCCCGCCTGACGGCCCCCGCGGCCGTGCAACGGCGCTGAACGAGGGGCGGGTTCCGGGCTGTGGTCGCCCGGGGCCCGCCTCCGCCGTGTGCCCGCCGGGGCGCCTGGCCGCGCCCCGGTCGACACGTGTCACTCGCCGCGCGTGTCCTCCGCGGCGGCCCGCGCCGCGGCCGCGGCCGGCTCCTCGTCGGGGATCAGCCGGGCGACGGTCTCGATGTCCAGGCGCACCTGGGCGATCGACGCGCGGCCGTTGAGCCACGAGATCAGCGACGAGTGCCAGGTGTGCGTGATCACCCGGATCACCGCCAGCTCCTCGGTGCTGGGCTCGACCGACAGGTCCTCGTGGATGGCGTCGAGGATCATCTCGGTGGTGATCCGGCTCACCCCGTCGACCTCGGCGGACACCGAGCGGTCGGCGAACTGCAGCGCGCGCATCATCGCCTCGGTCAGGTGCGGCTCGCGCTGCATGCCGCGGAACGCGCGCAGCAGCGTGTCGACGACGCGGTCGCGCGGCGGCAGGCCCTTGTTGGGCTTGCGGCGCAGCTGGCCGCCGAGTTGCTCGAGCTGGTCGTACATCGTCGCGACCAGCAGGTGCACCTTCGAGGGGAAGTACCGGTACAGCGTTCCGAGGGCGACCTCGGACAGCTCGGCGACCTCCCGCATCTGCACCGCGTCGTAGCCGCCCTGCGCGGCGAGCCGGGTCGTGGCGCGCAGGATCCTGCGTCTGCGGGCCTCCTGGCGCTCGGTGAGCGGCGCGCCCGCTGCCTTCGTGTACGTCGTCATCATCCGCCCGTCTGTCGTCGTCCTGGGCATGCCGGACACTGGTGTTCACCTGACTGCACTTCAGATACGGCCGTGGCGTGTGTTACGGGTCACGCCGTGGCCTGTGTGGCCGGTGCCCGGCGGTATCTTGCAGGTTCCGACGGGCCAATATTGAAACTCGTTCTAGATTACGCGACTACTATGCTCCGCCAAGAGCGTCGAAGGGGGCCATTCGTGATACGGGAGACCGTGGCGGCCGCGCAGACCCCGGCCACCGCCGTGCCTTCCGCAGCGGATCGGCCGCTCAGAATCGCCCTTCTGGCGTACCGGGGCGACCCGTTCTGCGGCGGCCAGGGCGTGTACGTGCGCCACCTGTCGCGGGAGCTCGCCCGGCTCGGCCACCACGTCGAGGTGATCACCGGACCGCCGTACGCCGTCGTCGACGACGTCCCCGGCAACCCGGTCAAGCTCACCAAGCTGCCGAGCCTGGACCTGTACCGCGAGCCCGACCCGTTCCGGATGCCCGCGCTGCGCGAGTACCGCGACTGGATCGACGTCCTCGAGGTCGGCGGCATGCTCGCGGCCGGCTTCCCCGAGCCGCTGACGTTCTCCCTGCGCGCCGCCCGCCACCTGCGCGGCCGCCGCGACGAGTTCGACGTCGTGCACGACAACCAGACCCTCGGCTACGGCCAGCTGGCGCTGCCCCGCATGGGCTTCCCGCTCGTCACCACGATCCACCACCCCATCACCGTGGACCGCGGCCTCGAACTCGCCGAGGCCACCACGCTGCGCCGCAAGATCACGCTGCGCCGCTGGTACGGCTTCACCACGATGCAGAAGCGCGTCTCGGCCCGCCTCCCCGAGGTGGTCACCGTCTCCGGCTCCTCGAAGGCCGAGATCGTCGAGCACCTGGGCGTCTCGCCGTCCCGGGTCAAGGTCATCCACGTCGGCGCCGACACCGAGCTGTTCTCGCCGAGCGACGCGGTCGCCAAGGTGCCCGGCCGCATCGTCACCACGGCGAGCGCCGACGTGCCGCTCAAGGGCCTCATCTACCTCGTCGAGGCACTCGCCAAGCTGCGCACCGAGCGCGACGCCGAACTGGTCGTCGTCGGCAAGCCGCGCCCGGACGGGCCGGTCATGAAGGCCATCGACCGGCTCGGCCTCACCGGCGCCGTGCGCTTTGTGAGCGACCTCACCGACGCCGAACTGGTCGACCTGGTCCGCAGCGCCGAGGTGGCGTGCGTACCCTCGCTGTACGAAGGCTTCTCGCTGCCCGCCGCCGAGGCCATGAGCTGCGGCACCGCGCTGGTGGCCAGCACCGGCGGGGCGATCCCCGAGGTGGCCGGCCCGGACGGCGAGACGTGTCTCGCGGTGCCGCCCGGCGACGCCGAGGCACTGCGCGTCGCGCTCGGCCGGCTGCTCGACGACGCCGACCTGAGAGCCCGGCTGGCCGCCGCCGGCCGCGCCCGCGTCCTCGAGCACTTCACGTGGCGCAACGCGGCCGCCAGGACCGCAGAGCGCTACCGCGCGGCCATCGAGGCGGCCGGCGCCAAGCGCGGCGCCTGACCGGCCGGCACCGCCGACCCCCACCGCATCGCACCACCCGCAGCAGCACGCGCTGTACCCCCGCAGTACCGCAGCAGTACCGCACAGGAGACGGAGCCGCCGACTTGCTCACCGTGGATTTCTCACGCTTTCCGCTAGCGCCGGGGGACCGGGTCCTGGACCTCGGCGCCGGCGGCGGCCGTCACTCCTTCGAGGCGTTCCGGCGCGGCGCCGACGTCGTCGCGCTGGACCGCAACCAGAAGGACGTGCGCGAGGTCAACGCGCTGTTCGCGGCCATGGCCGAGGCGGGCGAGGCGCCCGAGGGCGCCAACGCGATCGCGATAGAGGGCGACGCCCTCGCGCTGCCGTTCCCGGACGACAGCTTCGACCGCGTCATCATCTCCGAGGTCCTCGAGCACATCCCCGACGACAAGGGCGTGCTCGCCGAGATCTTCCGGGTCCTCAAGCCCGGCGGGCTCGCCGCGATGACCGTGCCGCGCTACGGGCCCGAGAAGGTGTGCTGGGCGCTCTCCGACGCCTACCACGAGGTCGAGGGCGGCCACATCCGCATCTACCGCGGCCACGAGCTCGTCGAGCGCGTCGAGGCGGCCGGCTTCGAGCAGTACGCGGAGCACTTCACGCACGCGCTGCACTCGCCGTACTGGTGGATCAAGTGCGCGGTGGGCGTCGACAACGACAAGGCGCTGCCGGTGCGGGCGTACCACAAGCTCCTGGTGTGGGACATCATGAAGGCTCCCAAGGCCACCCGCTGGGCCGAGAAGGCGCTCAACCCGCTCATCGGCAAGAGCTACGTCGTGTACGCCGTCAAGCCGCGCGACCGTGCGGACGCCAAGTCAGAGGTGGCGGCGTGAGCCGCCGCGGGGCCCACGGGGGCACGGGCCGGGAGTCACTCGAACTCCTCGCCCTGGACGGGGTCCTGACGGTTGATCAGATCGCCCGCACGGTCGACGGCATCGCCTCGGTCCAGCGGCCGGACGGATCGATCCCGTGGTTCGTCGGCGGGCACCTGGACCCGTGGGACCACACCGAGGCGGCGATGGCCCTCGACCTGGCCGGGCGCCACGACCTCGCCGAACGCGCGTACCGCTGGCTGGCGTCGCGGCAGAACCCCGACGGGTCCTGGTACGCCGCGTACACCGACGGCCTGGTGACGGACCACAACAAGGAGGCCAACTTCACCGCGTACCTCGCGGTCGGCCTGTGGCACCACCATCTGCTCACCGGCGACGAGGAGTTCCTCGTTCGCATGTGGCCGCACCTGAAGTCGGCCACCCAGTTCATCCTCGACCTCCAGGCGCCCGGCGGCGAGATCCGCTGGAAGCGCGAGGCCGACGGCACGCCGGTCAACGACGCGCTGCTGACCGGCTCGTCGAGCATGTACCAGGCGCTGCGCTGCGCGCTGGCGGTCGCCGACCACCTCGGCGAACCGCAGCCCGACTGGGAGCTCGCCACCGGCCGGCTCGGCCACGCCGTCGTCGCGCACCCGGAGCGGTTCCTCGACAAGAACCGCTACTCGATGGACTGGTACTACCCGGTCCTCGGCACCGCGCTGCGCGGCGAGGCCGCCGAGGCGCGCATCGCCGAGCACTGGGACACCTTCGTCGTCCCGGGCCTCGGCGCGCGGTGCGTCTCCGACCGCCCGTGGGTCACCGGTGCCGAGAGCTGCGAACTGGCCATCGCCCTGTGGGCGTTGGGGCAGAGCGACCGCGCCGTCGAGATCGTCTCGTGGATGCAGCGGCTGCGGCACGAGGACGGCCTCTACTGGACGGGCTACGTCTTCGAGGACGACGCGATCTGGCCCGAGGAGCGCACCGCGTGGACGGCCGGCGCGATGATCCTGGCCACCGCCGTCCTGGGCGGCGAGCCGGCCACCACCACGGTGTTCGGCGGCGAGGACGGCGGCTACGGCGAGACGGGCCTGCCGATCGGCCTCGCCCCGGGCGAGGTGCGCTGCGGTTCGGAGCTGTGCGTCGAGTCGGGCTGACGCCGACGCCGGCGTGAACGGGTGGGGCGGGCCGTGCGGCCCGCCCTTTTCCGTCGGCGCGGCACACGGAGACCTCGCAGGTGGGGGCGGGTCGGATTGTGCGTATCCCACGTTTGCGAACCGGTCGGTGGTGATCGTTCGCACGGGGTCGGAATCCGCGTTTCCTGGCGCTACGGTGATCGGGCCCTGCCGGTTCGTCCGGCTCACACGGAGGACGGGGACACGCCATGGCCGACCCGCATTACGCGTGGGACCACGCGACGTACTGCGGCCTGTTCGTCGAACAGGCCGCCCGCATCGCCGAGATCGCGGCGGACACCGACCTCGACACACCCGTGCCCAGCTGTCCGGGATGGACGCTCGCCAAGCTGGTGAAGCACGTCGCCATCGCACACGCGTGGGCGGCCGCCAACGCCGTCGCCGCCTCGCCGGCCGCGCCCGTCGACCCCCGTTCCGTGGATATCGGGCTGCCTGCCGACCGGGCCGAGTACCCGGCGTGGCTCGTCGCGGGCGCGGAGCGCGCCGCCAAGACGCTGTGGGAGGCCGGGGCGGACGCGGAGGCGTGGACGTTCGGGGGAGCGCCGCACGTGCGCTTCTGGAGCCGCCGGATGTTCCACGAGACGCTGATGCACCGCGTCGACGCCGAACTCGCGGCCGGCGTCGAGCCGGAGATCACGCCGGCCGCCGCCGTGGACTGCATCGACGAGCTGTTCGCCGTCATGCCCGGCGCGGGGCCGCGCCCGGTCGACCAGCGGCCGCACGGCAACGGCGAGACCCTGCACTTCCACACCTCCGGCGGGGTCGCGGGGGAGTGGACGGTGACGCTCACGCCGGACGGCTACACCTGGGAGCGCGGGCACGCCAAGGGCGACGTCGCGCTGCGCGGCGACAGCCGGGCGGTGCTCGAAGTGCTGTACCGGCGCGGCGGACTGGACGGCGCGTTGGCGGACGCGAAGGTCGAGGTGTTCGGCGACCGGGCCCTGCTCGACCGGTGGTTGGCGTTGTCGGCGCTCTAGTCACGGGCGCCCCGGAAGACGCGCGAGGGGCGGGCCGCCGCGGGCGGCCCCCCCCTCGTCGTCCGCGTCCTGCCGGACCGCCGTGCCGCGGTCAGCCGTTCGCGAGGTCCGCGAGCAGCTTGAGCGCGGCCGGGTCGCGCGTCGTCACGATCATGTCGGTGACGTGCTCGTCGGCCTCCCACGCCGCGAACCGCTCGCGGATCCGGTCCGCCGGCCCGACGAGCGCGATCTCGTCGACGAACGCGCTCGGCACCGCGGCGATCGCCTCGTCGCGCCGGCCCTCGAAGAACAGCTCCTGGATGCGGTCGGCCTCCTCCGCGTATCCGAAGCGGCGCATCAGGTCGGCGTGGAAGTTCTTGGACTTCGCGCCCATGCCGCCGACGTAGAAGCCCATCGCGGCCTTGATCGGGAACATCGCCTGCTCGACGTCGTCGGCCATCGACACCTGCACCATGGGCGCGATGCGGAAGCCCTCGGGCTTGTCGCGCAGCGACTCGCCGTACACGGCGGGGTTGTAGGGCGACCAGTGCAGCGGCAGCCAGCCGTCCGCGATCTGGGTCGTCAGGTGGACGTTCTTCGGGCCCTCGGCGCCGAGGAACACCGGCAGGTCGGCGCGCAGCGGGTGGGTGATGGGCTTGAGCGGCTTGCCGAGGCCGGAGCCGTCCTCGCCGCGGTACGGGTGCTGCGCGTAGCGGCCCTCGAGCGCGACGGGGCCCTCGCGGCGCAGCACCTGGCGGATCACGTCGACGTACTCGCGCGTGAAGGTGAGCGGGCTCTTGGGGAACGGCCGCCCGTACCAGCCCTCGACGACCTGCGGGCCGGACAGCCCGAGGCCGAGGATCACACGGCCGCCGGAGAGGTGGTCGAGGGTGAGCGCGTGCATCGCGGTCGCGGTGGGCGTGCGCGCGGTCATCTGCGTGACGGCGGTGCCGAGCTGGATGCGCGAGGTGTTGGCGGCGATCCAGGTGAGCGGGGTGAACGCGTCCGAGCCCCACGACTCCGCCGTCCACACCGAGTCGAAGCCGAGCCGCTCGGCCTCCTGGGCGAGTTCGACGAATCCCGCCGAGGGGCCTCGGCCCCAGTATCCGAAGGTCAGACCGAGCCGCATCGCGTATCTCCTCGTGGCCGGGGACGGACCTGACGGGCCGTCGGCTTCCGTTGCGCACTGTAGAACACGTTTTAGTTTGATGGCCATGGGGGTGCCGAAACGCCCGGAGGGGCGTCCCCCGCGATCACGCGGCGGACGCCCCTCCGGGTCCCAGGAACAGCCGGGTCAGCCGGCCTTCTGCACGCCCTGCAGGTTCCACAGCACGCCGCGCACGCCGTCGACCTCGACGAGGAGGCCGGCACCGTGCTGCGACACCGCGAGGTACCACACGCCGGGGTTGAGCGACCCCGTCGGCGCGTTGGTCGTCGCGTCCACCAGCTGGCGCTGGTCGGGCACCGAGAACCAGTACGGCTGGAACGACGGGTCCGCGGCGGGAGCGGCGGCGGCGGCCGGAGCCGCGTAGCCGCCCGGGGCCGGGGCGCCGCCGTACGGGGCACCGGCGGCCTGCGGCGCCGGCTGGCCGTACGCGGGCGGCTGGCCGTACGCGTTGGCCGGAGCGCCGCCACCGGCGGTCAGCGGGGCCTTCAGCGCGGGCACGAGCGGCGTCGCGATGACCGCGGCGGAGCCGACGATCACGAAGATCAGCACGAAGATGCCGCCGACCTTCAGCTCCAGACCGTCCTTGCCGGCCAGCGACCACAGGGCGTTGATCGGCGCGACGATCGCGAGCGGGACACCGAACTGCGACAGCGGGATGCCGAGCGGGCGGGGCTCCGACGGCAGCAGCCGGCCGAGGACCACGCACGCGGCCGCGGCGATCGAGGTCAGGACGACGGCGGAGATCACCGGAGCGAGGTCACCGGACCAGGCGTTGACGCTCGGGCCGCTGTAGGTCTCGCCGCCGTAGCTCTGGCTCTTCGCGCCCATGTAGTCCATGAACGAGAAGATGAGCACCAGCAGCGCCGAGGCGGCGATGACCGCGTCGCCGCGGGTGAGCTTCTTGATATCCACTTAAGGGGTCTCCTCCCGAGGGGGATTGGGCGCCGCCTGAGTTGATCCGGGGGCGACCCGATTGCCGCGCCGGCCGCGCCCCCGCGCGCTGCCGACGCCCTTTTCCGATGTTGTCTTTCGGTCGGACACTGTGCCAGATCCGGCACGGGGCGGGTGGGCCGCCGGTCGGGGGGCGACACGGCGGGACCCGATTTGCCGGAAAAGTTCCACTGCTGTCCGGGGGTTCGTCACGCTGCGTTCGTGTTCACTCGCCGCGCTGGATCCCGGCCGTGTTCCACAGCACGCCGCGCTTGCCCTCCACCTCGACGACGAGGCCGTCGCCCGCGGGCTCCACGGCGAGGTACCACGTACCCGGCACCAGGGTGGCGACGGGGGTCTTGTCCAGGCCGCCCTGCGGGAGCAGCGGGCGCTCCTCGGGGACGGCCAGCCAGAACTGCTCGAACTCCGCCGCGGCCGCGGGGGCCTCGGCCGAGCCCGCTGCGGGAGTGGGCGCCGGTGCGGGCGCCTGGGTCGCGGCGGGCGCCGCGGGCGGCGGCATCTGCGCGACCGGGGCGACCGGCACGCCCTGCGGCGCCATCGGTGGCGCGTAGCCCCCGGTGTAGCCCGGCTGCCCCGGCTGCTGCGGGATGTAGCCCGGCGGGTACGCCGGCGGGCTCACGAACAGCGGGTACGTCAGCCCCGGCACACGGTCGATCACGAGCAGCAGCAGCGCCAGCACGAGCGTGGCCGGCATGATCACGAACGCGCCGAACTCGTGCCCGGAGTCCACGTTCGAGTTGCCCCCGCCCGCGGCGTCCGCCAGCGACTTGTAGAAGTCGCCGCCCAGCGACCACGTCGCGCCCCACGCCGCCGTCACGCCGAACGCCGTGGCCCACTGGCGGAACGTCAGCCCGCCCGCGGTGCGCTCCTGGGCACCCTGCATGTACCGGTACGCGACCAGCGACACGAACGCCAGCAGCGGCAGCAGGACGACCACCGCCATGACGGGCCACAGGCCCTGCGTCCACGCGTTGAAGTCGAACGACTCCAGCGCGGCCTTGCGGCTGCTGCTTTTGCTGCTGCTCGAGCTGCCGAAGTCGTCGTTGCTGGAGGACGTTTCGCCGACCTTGTAGAAGGGCGCGAACGACATGCCGAAGATGAGGGCCACACAGGCGAAGACCAGGCCGTCTCCCCGTGTCAGGCCTTTCTGGTTCACGATTCTCCTCTGGGTCGCGATGGGGACGTGCGCGCGACCGGTCCCGGCGACCCGCCCGCTCACGGCGTTCGTAGTGCGGCCGAACGCCCGACGGACGGGTGCGGGGGAGCCGGTGCTCCCGCGGTGGCGCGGAACGGTGCTGTCGTGCGTTGCGTACGGGGTGCCGCACGGGCAGGGGCCCGGCGGCGTCAGGGCGTCGAGGTCACGTCCCCTTCATCAGGTAGTCGCGGATGCCGTTCGCGACTCCCTCCGCCGCGGTCTGCCGCCACGTCGGATCGGTCATCCGCTGGGCGTCGCCCGCGTTGCGCATGTTGCCGCATTCGATGAAGACCTTGGGAACCTTTGACAGATTCAGTCCGCCCAGGTCGGAGCGCACGTCGATGCCGGCCGTCCCGATGTAGTCGGCCGCGTGCGAGTGCGTCGCCTGGGTGAAGGCGCCGACCAGCGCGTCGCCGAGCGCGCGCGAGGGGGCGATGATCGGGCCGGTGTCCGCGGTGCCCGCCTTCACGGTGGCCGGGACGATGACGTGGAAGCCCGAGCCCGTTGAGGGCGCGCCGTCGCCGTGGATGGACACCACCGCGTCGGCGTGTGCGTCGTTGCCGATCCGCGCGCGCTCGTCTACGCACGGGCCCCACGCGCGGTCGTTGTCCCAGGTGAACACGACCTTCGCGCCCATGTCGGTCAGGACCCTGCGGGCCCGCTGCGCGACGTCGAGGGTGAACTGAGCCTCGGTGTAGCCCGCGTTCGTCTCGGTGCCGGTCTCGTCGCAGTTCTTGCGGAAACCGCCGGCGTCGACCTGCCTGCCGATCTCGGACGTGTGGCGCGCGTTCCCGGGGTTGTGGCCCGGGTCGATGACGATCGTCTTGCCGGCCAGCGGCTTGCCCGGATTCGCGGGCGTGGCGGGCGGGTTCGGGGCCGTGGAGTCGGCGGGCGGGCCCGGGACCGACGCGCTGGAGGACGTCGGCGGCTGCGCGGCCTGGTTGTTGGGCTGCGCGCCCGAGCCGCTCGGAACTCCCGTACCGGACGAATCGGTGGAAACTCCGACAGCGGTCGGGTCCGTGGCCCCGCCGACGACCTGCGTCGGCGAACCGTCGTCCCCCGTCCAGGCCATCGCGAGCGCACCGCCGCCGACCAGCACCAGGGCGGCCACCGCGGCGCCGACCACGACGCGGGTGCGCCGCGGCTCGGCCGCCTGCGGCGCCTGCGGACGCCGCCGGGGTGCCGGAGGGCTGTCCCATTGCTCCCACGGATCAGATGGCAAGATCGGTCCTCGTCGGGAGGGAGTACCGGGTCGCGATCGGGTTCCACGCCGCGACGAACGCCTGCTTCGCGGTGGTGGCCCGGCCGCTCGCCGCGTCCGCGGCCGCCTTCTGCGACTCGCCCGCGCCGCAGCCGTTGTCGGACTGGGCCTGGGCCCACGACGCGTACTGCGCGTCGGCGGTCGCGGACTCCTGCCACGCCACCCGCAGTTGCGAGATCGCGCTCTGCGCGTCCGGGAGCGCGTCGAACTTCAGGCCGTCCAGCTCGCGGAGCAGGCCGTTGCGCGCGTCGGCGGCGCGCTGGAGGTCCGAGACCGCGCTGCCCAGGGCCGTGCAACTGTCGGCGTTGCGGACGGCGTCGACCACCGACTGACGCGAACTGCCGCTGCGGTCCAACAGGCCGCTGAGCGCCGACGCCTGCGAGGCGGCGTCCGCAGTGGGCGAGGTGGACGGCGACGGGCTCGCCGAGGCCGATGCGGACCCGCTCGCCGACGGGCTCCCGCCGCCGGACGGGCTGACGCGCGGCGACCGGCTGGTCGCGCCGGATCCCTGCGGGCCGGCCGACGGGGTCTCGCTGACCGACGCGGTGTCGTTCTTGTGCCACGGCTGCAACGCGACCACCGTGACCGCGGCGGCGAGCAGGATGACGATCACGGTGATGACCGCGAGTGTGCGCAGGCGGCCGTCGCCGTCGGGCGCACCTGGACCGGGTCCGGGCCCGCCGGGCTGCGGCGGTCCGGGGATGCGCGGGCCGGGCGGCTGCGGGGCGGACGGTATACGCGCCCAGGCGCCTCCGGCCGCGGTCGGCATGTTGGCCGCGGTCACCGGCCCCGGCGTGCCGTGCGCGGGCGTGGCGGGACTCGGCCCGAACGGCCCGGGCGCCCCACCCGGCGGCGGAATCATCGGCGTCCCGCGAGGCGGCGTCCGCGTCCCGGCCGCGGCATCCGCGAACGTCGCCCCGCGCGGCATGCGCGGCGGCTCCTGACTACGCGCGAACCACCCCGGAGCGACCTGGTCGCCGTCCTGGGTCGCGTCACCGCCGTTCCCGGGCGCGACGGGCCCACGCGTCCCGGTGAGGTGGACGTCAGGCGCCCGACTGGGCATAGGCGGCGGCCCCCCGGCGGAGGTACCGGGGCTCGCCCCAGGCGCCGCCGGCCCTGGCACCGCAGGCCCGGCCCCTATCGCGCGCGGCGGGTGCGGCTGATGCGTCGTCGGCTGGTCCGGTATCGGGCCCGCCGGTTGCTGTCGGGCGGCGCCGGGGGTCCAGTTGCCCGGTATCGCCGCGCCCTGGGCCGGTCGGGCCGTGCCCGGTCGGTCCACGGTGGGGCGGCCCTCCGTCGGCTGTGCCGCGATGTCCGAACCCCCGCCTGTGGCCGTGCCGGGGGCATCGCCCCGGGCTGTCCCGCTGTCGTCGTCCGGCCCGCTGCCCGGGCCCGGACGGGTCACCCAGCGCCGCTGCGCCGGGTCCCACACCCGCTCGTCGTGCTCGCCCTCGGCCATCTCGGATCCCGTCACGTGCGAACCTCGTCGGGGCACTTAGTTTCCCGTCTCGGACACGGCCGTGTCACTGGCTTAGTTGATGTTTGCCGGACTTCCCTCATCGCTCGTCGACATAGCGTCAGGCGGCGTACCGCGCGTGTGCCGTGCTTTGTCGATGAGGCGACGGAAACCTTTCCGCCAGGCACCGCGCATGACCGGTCAGCCTCGCGCGGCGCCTGCACAAGACCTTGTCAGATCCCGTCACCGGTGCGTCGCAGCACCCTCAGCGACCCGAGCCCCGGCTGCTCCGTGAACGCCCCCGACGCCAGTGCCCGCAGGTACACCCGGTACGGCGCCTGGCCGCCGTCCTCCGGGTTAGGGAACACGTCGTGGATCACCAGCAGCCCGCCCTTGGCGACGTGCGGCGCCCACCCCTCGTAGTCGCCGCTCGCGTGCTCGTCGGTGTGCCCGCCGTCGATGAACACCATCCCGACCGGGGTGTTCCACAGCGGCGCGATCGTCCGCGACCGCCCGACCAGCGCCACGACGTGGTCCTCGAGCCCGGCCTTGTAGAGGGTGCGTCGGAAAGTCGGCAGGGTGTCCATCGCCCCGACCTCCGGGTCGACCAGCGTCGGGTCGTGGTACTCCCAGCCCGGCTGCTGCTCCTCGGACCCGCGGTGGTGGTCCAACGTCACGACGACGGTCCCGGTGTCCCGCGCCGCCGCGGCGAGCAGGATCGTCGAGCGCCCGCAGTAGGTGCCGAGTTCGAGGAGCGGCCCGACCTTCGCGGCTTCGACGGCCGCCGCGTACAGGGCCGCGCCCTCGTCGGCGGGCATGAACCCGACGGCCGAGTGGAAGGCGTCCAGCACGCGCGGATCGATGCCATAGGCGTCGGTGGTCATGCGTCCCCTGCTCTGCACGGTCGTCGCCCCTGTCTTCTTCGGGGCGTGTCGGCGATCATCCTGCCTCAACGCGGGCTGCCACGGCCGTGTCGAGGGCCACATCCGCCGCCGTACGGCGTTCCGGCCCTCCCGATTAACTGAAACGCGTTCTACTATCGCCGCAGCATGCGGGCAGGACAAGGCATCGCAGGTACACCGCGTACAGCGAGAGCAGTGGAGAGGGCACATGGCGATCGGGATCACGGAGGAGCACCGCTCACTCGAGGAGTCGGTGCGCGGCTGGGTGCAACGCGTTGCACCGATCGCCGAAGTGCGGCGCGCGCTGGAGGCGGACGCCGAGGAGCGCCCCGCGCACTGGGCGGGCCTGGCCGAGCAGGGCCTGCTCGGCATGCACATCGCCGAGGAGCACGGCGGCGCCGGCTACGGCCTCGTCGAGGCGGCGGTCGCCCTGGAGCAGGCCGGCCACGCCGCGCTGCCCGGCCCGTTCCTGCCCACGGTGCTCGCCTCGGCCGTGATCGGCGCGTCGTCGGCCGCCGAGCTCGCGAAGGAGCTGCTGCCCGGTATCGCGGAGGGCGAGACGGTCGCCGCGATCGCGCTCCAGCCGTCCGGCCTGACCGCGACCGCGGCGGACGGCGGTTTCACGGTCACCGGCACCGCGAAGCCGGTGCTCGGTGCCGCGGCGGCCGACCTGCTGGTCCTGGCGGCCCGCCAGGACGGCGGCGCGGTGGTGTGGTTCGTGCTGGACGCGGCCTCCGCCGAGGTCAAGGAGCTGAAGAGCGTCGACCCGACGCGCCGCAGCGCCGAGGTCGTGCTCGACGACGTCACCGTGCCCGCGTCGCGCGTGCTGGCCGGCGTCGACGACGACCTCGTGCGCGACTACGCCGCGGTCCTGCTGTCGGCCGAGGCGTGCGGCGTCGCTGCCTGGGCGCTCGAGTGCGCGACCGAGTACGCCAAGGTCCGCGAGCAGTTCGGCCGTCCGATCGGCCAGTTCCAGGCCGTCAAGCACCTGTGCGCCGACATGCTCGTGCGCGTCGAGCAGTCCCGCGCCGTGACGTGGGACGCCGCGCGGGCCGTGACCGAGGACGCCGCCACCCGCGGTCTGGCCTCCGCGATCGCCGCGACGTACGCGATCGAGGCGGCCTTCACCACCACCAAGGACTGCGTGCAGATCCTCGGCGGCATCGGCTTCACGTGGGAGCACGACGCGCACATCTACCTGCGCCGTGCGCTCACGCTGCGGCAGTACGCGGGTCCGGGCGCGGCGCACAAGCTGCGCGTGACCGAGCTTGCGGCCGCGGGTGCGCGCCGCGAACTGGTCCTCGACCTGCCCGAGGGGGCGGACGAGCTGCGCGAGCGGGTGCGTGAGGGTCTGGCGCCCGCGGTCGGGAAGGGCCCCGACGAGGCGCGGATCGCGCTGGCGCCGACCGGGTACGCCGCGCCCTACCTCCCCGCGCCGTACGGCCTCGGGGCCGGCCCGATCGAGCAGCTCGTCATCCAGCAGGAGATGAAGGCCGCCGGGGTCCGCCTCAAGGACATCACCATGGGCAACTGGGTGCTGCCCTCGGTCCTGGCGTACGGGACCCCCGAGCAGCAGGAGAAGTTCGCCCTCACCACGCTCCGCGGCGACTTCCAGTGGTGCCAGATGTTCTCGGAGCCCGGCGCGGGCTCGGACCTGGCGTCGCTGACCACCCGCGCGACCAAGGTCGAGGGCGGCTGGCTGATCAACGGCCAGAAGGTGTGGACGTCGCGGGCCAAGGAGTCGGAGTGGGGCATCCTGCTCGCCCGCACCTCGCCCGAGAAGGCGAAGCACGACGGTCTGACGTACTTCATCGTCGACATGTCCTCGCCGGGTCTGGACATCCGTCCGCTGAAGGAGATCAGCGGCCTGGCGATGTTCAACGAGATCTTCATCGAGGACCTGTTCGTGCCGGACTCGATGGTGGTCGGTGAGGTCGACGGCGGCTGGCAGGTGGCGCGCAACACGCTCGGCAACGAGCGCGTGCACATGGGCGCGGACTCGTCCTTCGGCGCCGGCATCGAGAACCTGGTCGCGGCGGTCGCGGGCCCGGCGGGCGAGTTCGTCGACGGCGGCTACCGCGAGCGGCTCGGCGCGCTGATCGCCGAGGCGTCCTCGCTGGCGCTGATCGGCCTGCGGACGACGATGGCGCAGATCTCCGGCCTTGAGGCCGGCCCGGGCGCCTCCGTGCGCAAGCTGGTCGGCACGCCGCACCAGCAGCGCGAGTCGGAGCTGAGCCTGGAGATCCTCGGCGCGCTCGGCGCGGTCGACGAAGGGGCGGGCGCGAAGGCGTCGTTCGGCTTCCTGATGAGCCGCTGCCTGACCATCGCGGGCGGGACCACGCAGGTCCAGCTGAACGTGGTCGGCGAGCGGATTCTGGGACTGCCGCGTGACCCCGCGCCGTCCGAGAAGTAACTTGATCGTGTCCAGCATTTTCTGGGAGGGCGGAAGCCATGGGTAACAAGGCGTTCATCGTCGGCGTCGGCATGACCAAGTTCGAGAAGCCGGAGACGCGCGACTGGCAGTACTACGACATGGCCAAGGAAGCGGGCGAGAAGGCGCTCGCCGACGCGGGCATCGCGTACGACCTCGTCGAGCAGGCCCCGGTCGGCTACTGCTTCGGCGCGTCGACGCAGGGCCAGCGCGCCGTGTACGAGCTGGGCCTGACCGGCATCCCGGTGTACAACGTCAACAACAACTGCGCGACGGGCTCCTCCGCGCTCATGATGGCGCGTCAGTTCGTCGAGGGCGGCCTGAACGACTGCGTCCTGGCCATCGGCTTCGAGAAGATGTCCAAGGGCTCGATGGGCGGCGACGCGGGCGCCGGCGGCTTCGCCACCAGCCCGGTCGGCCGGCACTACGGGATCATGGCCAAGGCCTACCCGTTCGAGATGACGCCGCCCACCGCGCAGATCTTCGGCAACGCGGCGCGCGAGCACATGGCGCGCTACGGCACCACCGTGGAGCAGATCGCCGCTGTCGCGGTGAAGAACCACAAGCACTCGGTGAACAACCCGTACGCGCAGTTCCAGGTCGAGTACAGCCTCGAAGAGGTGCTCGCGGCCAAGGAGATCCACACCCCGCTCACCCGCCTGCAGTGCTCGCCGACCTCGGACGGCGCGGCCGCCGCGCTGGTCGTCAGCGAGCGCTTCGTGATCGAGCACGGCCTGCAGGACAAGGCCGTCGAGATCGTCGCCCAGACGATGACCACCGACACCGCCGAGGCGTTCGACGGCTCGGTCATCAACGTCGTCGGCAAGCCGATGTCGGCGCTCGCCGCGCGGCAGGTCTTCGAGAAGTCCGGGCTCGGCATCGAGGACGTCGACGTCATCGAACTGCACGACTGCTTCTCGATCAACGAGATCATCACCTACGAGGCGCTCGGCATGGCGGCCGAGGGCAAGGGCGGCCAGCTCGTCGCGGACGGCGGCACCACGTACGGCGGCCAGTGGGTCGTCAACCCGTCGGGCGGCCTGATCTCCAAGGGCCACCCGCTCGGTGCCACCGGCCTCGCGCAGGCCACCGAGATCACCTGGCAGCTGCGCGGCCAGGCCGAGGGCCGCCAGGTCGCGGACGCCAAGATCGGCATGACGCACAACATCGGCCTCGGCGGCGCCGCGGTCGTGGGGCTGTACCGCAAGGCGCAGTTCTGACGGTCTGAGCTCGGTGGAGGGGCGTGCGGCATGTGCCGTACGCCCCTTCGGCGTTCCCGCGCACCCGGGACGTCCGTCCCGGTCCCGGGACCGGGACGGATGGCTCAGGACGACGGGACACCGGGTGCGGAAGGGTCGACGTCGTTCGCCGCGGCGCGCGGCCGTCGAACCCCCGGTTGCCGGCCGCGCCCGCCCCCGAAGACCAGGAGACAGCCATGTCCCGCAGGATCCGCCGCGCCCTCGTCGGCGCGACGCTGTCCGTCGCCGCCACCGCCGGCCTCGTCGCCGGCACGGCCGGCACCGCCCACGCCGCGGGCCCCGTGTACTCGGTGCAGCTCAACTGGCTGAACATCGCCGACAACCAGGACAACAACAGCGTCGACGAGGTGTACATCAAGGTCAACGGCAGCACCGTGTGGGGCCCGCGGGACATCCACTGGAACACGCCGGAGAACCTCAACATCTCGCTGCCGCGCACGTTCTACTTCGACGGCACCGCGCCGATGAAGATCGAGTTCTGGGACCGCGACCCGGGCCGCGACGACCGCGTCGGCACCATCACGCTGTCCGCCGCCGCGCCCAACGTCGGCCCGAACGCGGCCGACCTCAAGGGCAACGACGGCGAGTACTGGGTGTACTACACCGTCACGCAGATCGCGTGAGGCAGGCGATGAAGTCGCCCCTGCGCCGCGGCCTGGTCGGGGCCGCGGTCTCCCTGGCCGCGACGGCCGGACTCGTCGCCGGAACCGCGGGCACCGCGAACGCGGACACGCTTCCGGTCAAGGTCTACTCCGTGCGACTGACCGGCCTCATGGTCGTCGACAACCAGGACAACAACAGCGTCGACGAGGTGTACATCAAGGTCGACGGCAGGACCGTGTGGGGGCCGTGGGACATGCACCGGGGCAATCCGGTGGACCTGTCCATGCAGCTGCCGGTGTACTACACCGACTCCGTGGGCACCCCGCTGTCGATCGAGGCGTTCGACCGCGACCCGGGCCGTGACGACCGCGTCGGCGGCTTCGTGGTCGGCGGCTACTACACCCCGCTCGGCCCGCAGACCCGCGTGCTCAGCGGCAACGGCGGCGTCTACGAGGTGTACCTGACGGTCACCCAGATTGCCTGACACATCGTCAGCCCCCTTGAAGAAAGCCACCGTTCGTCCAGGACAATGACCCCCGAAGGGTGACTCCCGCGCGTGCCGCGCGGGAGCGGACTCCGGGGGGAGAGCTTGGCCTCGACCGAGCAGGCGGCGGACGCCGCGAGACCAACCGTCGCGGTGGGCGCGGCTGATGACCGCGTGCCCGTCGGACGCACGTCGGACCCGCGCATGTCCGACGAACGCACATCCGACGGGCACGCGCCCGGTGGCGGAGCAACTCCTCGCCCGGGGCCGGTGCATCTGCACCCGCCCCGGGCGATCGCCTTGGCCGGCGGCTGCCTCGCGCTCGCCGCACTGGCGCTCGAACACGCGGCGCCGGGACGCAGCACACTCGACGCCGCGGCTCCGGTGGTGGAACTCTGCGCGCTCGCGGGAGCCGTCATCACTCTGGCGCCGCGCCGCGGGCCCTGGGTGGTACTGGCGCTGCCCGTTCTCACCATGGTCGAACTCCCGGTCTCCGTCGACGTGATCACGGCACTCGGGCTGGCGATCGCGGTCGCCGTCCTGGGTGTCGCCGTGCTGCGCGCGGCGCCGTGGCAGTGGCGCGACGTTCCCGTGGCGGCGCTGGCCGGAGTCGCCGGGGCGGCCCTCTATGCCGTCCCCAGCGTGTGGATACCGACGGCGGTCGTGCTCGCGGTGACCGTACTGGTGCTGCTGACACCGCCCCTCGCCGTGCTGATTGCGGTCACGAGCGGACGTACGGACGAGCTCGAACGCCTGACCAGGCGGCTGTCCTGGCGTGTGCCGGTCGCGGCCCTGGGGGTGGCGGCGTGCCTGGTGCTGGCGATCCTCCTGCGCCCCGTCCTGCCCGCCTCGGGCCTGCTCGTCGTCTATGCGGCCGGAGCGACCCACGTGGCGATCGCCGTGTGGTCGCACTCCCGCGGACGCCGGCTGGCGGAACAGGCGGCGCGGCACGAGGCGGTGCTCGAAGCGGCCATCCTCGTGCTGTCGGACGAGACCGCCGACCCGACCGACGCGCTGTGCCAGGTGGCCGAGTTGGCCGCCCGGGAACTGGGAGTCGACGGCGTCTCCGTGGAACTCGACACCGTGGCCGGGGAGTACGGGCGTACCGTCGAGCCGCCGATCGACGTGGCCCTGGTGTGCCGCGGACAGGACCTGGGACGGCTGCACATCTATGCCGACGCGCCGCTGGACACGCGGACGTTGTCGACGGTCGACCGCCTGGCACGGCAACTGGCGGCGTTTGCCTATGCGGTGCTCCGGCTGGAAGAGGCCAGGGCCGCAGAACGGGAGCTCCTGCGCCGCGAACTCCACGACGGCGTGGGGCATGCCCTGGCGGCGGCCGTCATGAGGCTCGACCCCGACCGCAACCCCGAGGCGCTGCGGTCGGTGCTGGAGCCCGCACACGCCCAGGTGCGCGCCGCACTCGACGACCTGCGCGCCGTCGTACGCGGAGCCGCACCACCGCCGTTGGTCCGCGACGGCCTCGCGGACGCGCTGCGCGCGCTCACCCGCGACCTGGACAGCCCTGCGGTGCTGCTGACCTTCCACGGCGACTGCGGGGCGGTGACCGAGCCGGTGCAGCGCGACGTCTACCGGATCGTGCAGGAGGCGCTCACCAACGCACGCCGCCATGCGCACGCCACACGGGTGTTCGTCTCCGTACGCACCACCGACCGCCTGAACGTCGAGATCGTGGACGACGGCCGCGGCCTGCCATCCGTGCTCGTGCCGGGTACGGGCCTGGCGTCGATCCGCGGCCGTGTCCACGGGATGGGCGGCACATGCAGCATCGGCCGCGCGCCGGGCGGCGGGACGCGGGTGGCGTTCAGCGTCCCGCTGCGCGACGGGGCGGGGGCGTCATGACCACGCCGATCCGAGCCGTGATCGTCGACGACCACCCCACGTTCCGCGCCGGTCTGCGCACACTGCTGGCGGACATCCCGGAGCCCGGCGTGGAGATCGTCGCCGAGGCCTCCGGCGGGGACGATGCTGTCGCGAAAGCGGAGTCACTGCGTCCACAACTGGTCCTGATGGACCTTCAGATGCACGGCCCGGACGGCCGGGACGGGATCGAAGCGACGCGCCGGATAGCGGAGGCCTGCCCGGGGACGGGCGTCCTGGTGGTCAGCATGTTCTCCGACGCCGCGACCGTGCAGGCGGCCCTGGCGGCCGGGGCGCGGGGCTTCGTCCTCAAGGGCGCCTCCGCCGGCGAGATCACGGCCGCGGTGCGCGCGGTGGCCGCGGGATGCGCGTTCCTGGGAACGGGGGTCTCCGCCCTGCTGGCGGGCATGGCCTCCGGCTCCCGTCCCGCCCCGCGCCCGACGGGTCTGATGGGGCTCACCGATCGCGAGGCCGACGTCCTGAGGCTGCTGAACAGCGGTATGGGCACCGGCGACATGGCACGCGCACTGCGGTTGAGCCCGAAGACCGTGCGGAACCACATGTCGAACGTCTTCGCCAAGCTGGGCGTGGCCAATCGCGCCCAGGCGGTGATCCGCGCGCGCGAGGCGGGCCTGAACGCGGAGCCGTGACGGAACTTCCGCTCCGTCGCGGCGACGCGTCGTCGGCTTGCGAGCGTGCCGCCTGACTTCGGGAGGCCCGCTCGGTCCCGGCGTGGAAACCGCTGGGCTGCACCGGGGTTGGTCCGTCTGCCGGCGGTGTCCTGGCGCCCCTCCCGATTTTTGATGGTCCGCGCGGCCGACCGGCTGTCAAGCCGCGGTGGATCTTGTACGAACAGGCGGCCTGTGCCGGGGTCGTGGGGGCGGCTTGACAGCCGCCCGTCCGCGCAGACAACCCGGCAGCTATCGGGAGGGGCGCGGGGTGTGAAGGCGCTTTGACTGCGCTGGTCGTGCCGGGCTGCCGTCCCAGCGTGGTCGCCGCCGACTCCGTCGCCGGAAAGGCCCGCACCCCGCCCCTCCCGGTCGCCCCGCCACCCGCTTCACGACCCTGGGAACCAAATGGACGCTGAGCGTCCATTCCGTTCCCAAGACCAAAGACACCCCTGCCGAAACGCCGGATTCAGGGCCTTTGCGATCATCGGGAGTGCGGAATCGGCGCCAGCCGCCCTCCCACACCAAGATCATGAGAGGTTCGCCGCCACACATTTCCGCGAACCACTCATGAACAGGGAAAAACCGCGCCGCCCCGGCGCCCACCACGCTGGGACCGCAGGACGGCAACGCGAAGCGCGCACGGCGCCTCCACACCGCCTCCCCCTCCCGATAGTTGCCGCGGTTTTAAGCGCGGCCGGGGCGGGGTCAAGGCGCCCCCACGAGCACAGGTCAGGCCGCCGGTACTTCGATGATCCACCGCGCCTTGACGCCGACCCGGCCGCGCGGACAATCAAAATCGGGAGGGGGAGGTGGCCGCCGTCGGCGGACAGGCCGGGGGACCGTGCATGGCCGACGGTTTCCACGCCGCGACCGAACGGGCCGCCAACGCAGATGGCGGCCGGCTCGCAAGCCGACGACGCGCCGCCGCAGCGGATCGGAATCCTCCCCCTCAGCCGGCAGCGCAAAGAGCGCTGTGGCGCGGATCACGCGGAACGTCCGCCCTGTAAGCCTCCTCTTCCCGGCAGGTGTCCATCACTGGGAGGAGCGGCAGTGAGCGTGCGAGGCGGGGGCAGGGGCGGAGTGCGGCGGGCGGTCGGAGTCGTGGCGGCGGTGCTGGTGTTGGCGGCGCAGGCACCGACAGCGATGGCCCGGCCGGGAGCGGGCGACATGTCCGGGGTGCGCGAGACGTACGTGGCCGTGGACGGCGCGGATGCCCGCGTACGGGTGCTGAAGGTCGGGCCGAGCCGGGCCCGGAAGGTGCTCGTGCTCGTCGCGGGACAGTTCGGCGCTGCTGGCGGACTCGAGAAGCCGGCACAGGAGTTGGTGGCGCGGGCGCCTGACACTCAGGTGTGGGCCGTGGACCGCCGCGAGGCGGCGCTGTCCGACCTGCGGGGGTTCGCGGGGACGGCACAGGCGGCCGCCGACTACTACCTGGGCGGGCGCTACCGGGCGCAGACGCCCCAGTCGGCGCCCTATGTCGCCGACTGGGGCCTGGCGACGGAACTGGACGACCTGCGGCGGGTCGTGCTGGCCGCGCGGGACGGCGGGCGCCGGAAGGTGGTGCTCGGCGGGCACTCGTGGGGTGCCACGACCGCGCTGGCCTATGCCGGTTGGGACTGGAACGGGCGGGCCGGCTACCGGGACCTGAGCGGGCTCGTCCTGATCGACGGCGGGGTGCACGACGCGTTCGCGGGGGAGGGGTACACGTACCGCGTCACGCCGGAGGAGGCCCGGGCGCGGGTCGAACGCATACGCACGGGCGAGGTGTTCGACCCGTCGGTGACGTTCGACCGCGCGGAGACGTTCGCCGTGCTCCAGCAATTGGCCGGCAAGTACGCGGTCGAGGCCCCGGATGAGCCGTCGGCGCTCGCGCCCCTGCTGCCCACGGTGTTGCGGCCCACTGTGCCGGTGACCAACCTCGGGCTGGTGAAGTGGCTGTACGCCGATCACCCCCTGGTTCCCGACCTTGCGGTGAACCCGGCCTACACGGACGCGGAAGATGTCGCCCACTCCCTCGCGGGCCCGAAGCCCGGGATGTACGAGTGGTATTGGCCGAACCGCCTGACGTTGGACCTGGAGGCGGCGGACCCGTTCGCGGACACGCCGACGGCGAGGCAACTCGGACTGCGGCTGTGGCATACGAAGGAGATCGACGTGCCGCTCTACTCGTTCGCGACAGGCCTCACCCACGGAACGGCCGACGAAGCGGCCCACTGGGTCGTCACGAACTCGCAGGTGCGTCAGGCGGAGTACGCCCGTGACGACGCCATGACCCACCTGGACCCGCTGCTGGCCGACGCCGAACGCAACACCTTTGTGCGGACGGTCGTCCCGTTCCTGGCTAGGACTTGAGGCCCTGAACGAGGGCCGACCACGACGCGGTAGGGACAGTCAGCATGCCGCGGTGGATGTCCTTGGAGTCGCGAACGGGGATCAGTTGATCGATGACCGTTGCGACTTCAAGGCATTCGCCGCCGTCGGTGCTGCTGTACGAGCTCTTGCGCCACGTGCCCGGTGACGTCTCGGTCGTTGTGGGTCGCATCGGCGGTAGTCCTCCATGACCGAAGTGATGAACGCGGCGGATTCCGTCGGCGAGTAGGCGTAGGACCGGAGTCGCTCGTACGCGCGGATGCGCCGCGTGACCTCTTCCGACTCTTCGACGATCTGCCCCGACTGAATTCCTTCCAAGTAGACCACTGTTGTGTCGTCGGGCAAGGTGAGCGCCGTCATCGAGCCACCGAGTAGTCCGTGTCCTCCATGCGAGAACGGAAGAACCTGGATCATGGTCCGGCCGGTGTCCATCACTGGCAGCAGGGCGGCCAGTTGCCTGCGAATGGTCGAGACGCCGCCCAGCGGTCGTCGAAGCACGGCTTCGTCGAGGATGACTGACAGGTGCGGTGGGCATTCGGAGCGGAGCCGCTCTTGTCTGCCGAGGCGGATTGCCACCAGTTGTTCGATCTCGTCATCGTCGGCTTCAGGGTCGCCGATGTGTAGCGACGAGCGAGCGTAGGCCTCTGTCTGAAGCAGTCCAGGGAACAGGTGTCCCGAGTACTGGAGAATGCGCGACGCCTGCGCTTCAAGCTCCATAAACCGCCGGTACTTTCCAGGGTGTTGCTCGTGCCTCGCCAATCCGTACAGCCTCACGAAGTACCCATCCGTCCCGAACGCCGCGTCCAGCTTCGGCGACAGGTCCGGCGGAATCATCCTGTCCGCTGTCTCGATATTGCCCAAGTGCGTCTTGCTGTACCGCAGGATCTGCGCGAGGCGGGCCAGCGTCAGCCCGGCCCCTGTTCGATGCCTGCGCAGCTCTGACCCGTACAGGTCCCGGGCCGAACGATCCGGCCGCAACTCCCTCTCCACCTCGAACCTCCCCGTCCTCGGTACCGCTTGCGGACACAGGAACCTGTTCAGGCTAGCCACAGCGAGCGACGCTGAGTGTGCGAATCGTGACACTGGGGAGGCGGAGTCGTGCGCGAGACCTCCGGTATGACGCTCCGCGTCTACCGACTGTTTCCGGCCACCGGCCACATCGTCGAGGTATCCCGTTCCGTCATGGGACCGGTCGCGTTGGCCTGGGCCTACGCGGAGCCTTCGCCGACGCGTTGGCCCGACTGTGCGTGCCCCCGGTGCCGCCCGTCGGCCCGACCCGCCGGCCCGGCGACCCCGGGAGCACCGCGCCCTCGCGCTTGAACTGCCGGAAAGTCGTGGACGATTCGACCCACGCCACCTGCTCCAGCGCGGCGAGCTCGGTCGACATGTAGCGGAACAGGTCCCGTTCGTCGCGGCACACGACCGAGGCGACGACGTTCGTCTGGCCGGTCGTCGCGCCCACGAAGACGATCTCCGGGTGCTCGCTGAGCGCCGCCATCACGGCGGTCAGGTCCTTCGGCGGTACGGACATCCGCATCATGGCCGTCACATGGTGCCCGAACAGCGTGCAGTCCAGGTCGACTTCGAACACCACGCCCTTCTCCGCCCGCAGCTGGTCGAGCCGTCGCCGCACCGCCGTCTCGGACAGGCCTGTCGCGGCGGCCAGTTCCGCGAAGCCCGTCCGTCCGTCGACCGCCAGCGCGTTGAGCAGCCGCAGGTCGGTCTCCTCCAGCGGCACCGCCGGCCGGTCGGAGGGGATCGGCGCCCACGGACCGTACGACGCGCTGTGGCCCGCCCGCAGTTCGGCGACCTGGTCGTCCGTCAGGGCCATCCGCTTCCGCCGCCAGCTCAGGGCGAAGGCGACGTGCAGCACGCACTGGGCGGAGATGTCCACGACGTTCGGCGTGCGCGGCAGCGCGTGCCGCAGCAGCTCGTCGCCCGACTCGCCCGCGTGTGCCCGCACCAGGCAGCCGATCTCGGTTCCGCCAGCCGACAGCTCGACCCAGGACGTCTCGTCGCGCCGCGCCAGCGCCTCCGCGATCGCCCAGGCCGCGTCGGGCGTGCTGCGCAGCCGTACGAGCCACAGGACGGCCCCCAGGCGCGCCGGATTGACCACGCCCACCACCCGGATCGCCCCCGCGCCCCGCAGGCGGCGGTATCGGCGCGCGACGGTCTGCTCGGACACGTCCAGCACCCGCGCGATGCGCGCGAAGGAGGCCCGGCCGTCGACCTCCAGGGCATGGATCAGGGCCTTGTCGAGGTCGTCGAGCGTGATGACGGATTCCACCCGCACAACCGTAGTCGACGGCGGATTCCGCCGATTCCCGCCGCCCGGCTCTGTGTCTCGGGCGTCTGCTCCCAATGTGGTGATCGCGAATCCACGCGGCCCGGAGCGGCCGTTCCGGTCACGGAAGGAAGGACCTGGTCATGCGTAAGTGGGGGCCGTTGATCGCGGTGTGCCTGGGGGCGTTCATGCTCCTCATGGACACCACCGTCGTGCTCGTCGCACTGCCCGACATCGCCGACGCGAACGGGTCGACGTACGCCGACCTGCAGTGGGTCATGGACGGCTATGCGCTCGCCCTGGCCGCACTGCTCCTCGGCGGCGGCGCGCTGGCGGACATCGTCGGGCGCAAGCGGGTGTACATGGTGGGCCTCGGTCTGTTCACCGCCGCGTCGCTCCTGTGCGGTGTGGCGCCGGGAACGGGCACGCTCGTCGCGGCCCGCGTCCTCCAGGGTGTCGGCGGTGCCGCCATGCTGTCGACGGCCATCGCGCTCATCGGCAGCGCCTACGAAGGCCGCGACCGCGGGGTCGCGTTCGGCGTGTGGGGCGCCGTCTCCGGGGGCGCCGCCGCGCTGGGCCCGGTCGTCGGCGGGCTGCTGACCGAACACATCGGCTGGCGTTCGATCTTCCTGGTCAACCTGCCGGTCGGCGCGCTGACGCTCGTCCTCGCCGCGCGCTGGCTGCGCGAGTCCCACGGCGCCAAGGGGACCCGCGTCGACATCGCCGGTGCCGCGACCTTCACGGCGTCCGCCGCCGCGCTCACGTACGCCCTGATCCGCGCGGGCGAGCACGGCCTCGGCGAGACCGGCGTACTGCTGTCGTTCGCGGGTGCGGCGGTTGCCGCGGTGCTGTTCGTCGTCGTCGAACTGCGCAGCACCGCACCGATGCTCGACCTCGGGCTGCTGCGCAACGCGTCGTTCACCGGTGTGCTGATCGGCGGCCTGACCCTGCAGTTCGCCGCGTTCTCCTGGATGCCGCAGGTCTCCGTGTGGCTGCAAGGCGGACTCGGCCACAGCGCGGTCCAGGCGGGCCTGATGATCTCTCCGCTGGCCGCTGTCGCGTTCATCGTCGCGGCGCTCGCGGGACGCCTGATGCACAACGTCCCGCCGCGTTGGATGATCGGCGGCGGCCTGCTGTTCGTCGGCGCCGGCATGGTCATGCAGACGCGTGTCGACGCCGGCTCCGACTGGACGGTGCTCGTCCCGGGCCTGGTGACCGCGGGCGTCGGCGTCGGCCTCGGTATGCCTGCGCTCGCCACCGCGATGCTGTCGGTCGTCCCGCCGCAGCGCTCCGGCATGGCGGGCGGTGCGCTGAACACCTTCCGCCAGCTCGGCTTCGCGCTCGGCGTCGCGATGACAGGTGTGCTGTTCCGCGACCAGGCCGAGGCCTCGCTGAGCGACGCCGGAGTGCCGAACGCGCACGCCGCCACCGAGGCCCTCGCGGGCGGGCGTCCCGCGCCCGGTGCCTCTCCCGCGCAGAGTGCCGACGCGTTCGCCACCGGGCTGGACGCCGTCACGGTGATGTCCGCCGTCGTCGGCCTCGCGGCCGCTGTCCTCGTAGTGCTGCTCGTGCGCACACGCGGTGCGGCGGCCCGACCGGCTGCCGCACAGGCACCCGCCGACGCCGATCGGGCGCCTGCCGCGCAGACCACATCCGCATAGGGGCTCGTTTGTCCCATGCATCGTTGACGCTGGGGAAACTTGTGCTGCCGTGGAATGGCTCCTGCGTCCGGATCGGCCGGTCGAGAGCATCAGGAGGCATAGCGCATGGTGTTCGGCGGACAACCGCTGGTCCTCGATTACCAAAGCAGTCAACCGCATGGATGGCCTGGTGGTGACCAGCCGTCAGGGGTGACAGTCGGCGGGAACGTCGCGAGTAAGGACCTTGCGATCGACGGGCGTTCCTACCGTGTGAGCCTAGTGTCGCCGGGATCGGGCGGCGCAGGTGCGTCTGACCCGGCGTACGTGGACCTGCCGTCCGATACGGCACTGCGGTTCCGTGAAACGCTCGGTGCGGCGTTCGGCGCCCACTACGCGTTCCGGTTCGGCGCTCGTCGGCGCTACACGTTCAGCATCCAGTCGTACAGCGTGGTCGCCGTTCAAGGAACCGAGATGGAGCCCGTGCGGTTGGGGGCGGATCTCTACACGGTCTACGATCCCGACCCGCGGCCCGGTGGAGGCGCCCACGGCGCGATGCGCTGGCTTCAGGTAAGCCGCACCGCAGGCAGCCTGGACCCGGCCTCGGGGGCCGGTTCCACGCCGCGCCTGGACGGCACAGGCCCTGGCAATCCGTTCCATCCGACCGGCGGGTCCACGTCGGTGAACGGGCGGCGGGTCGGCAACTTCAGCTACCACGTGGAGATTCCATATATGCGGCTACCGGGCCAGGGCGACCAGGGGCCTCTGTCCCACCACTTCACGGCAGAGGCGTTCCTTGCCGAGGACACCGGGCGCAAGGACGCGTCCGGCAAGGACGTCGTCGAAGTCCACGGCGGCCTCAGTTTCGGCTGGCAGGTTGCGGAGGTTCGGCCATGACCGGGATGACGCGACGCGCAGCGCTGCGTGGCGGGATCGGTGTAGGGATCACGGTCGCGACCGGGCTCGGGTCGATCACGGTGGCGGACGCCGCCCGGCCGGCCCACACCGGTGGCGGGACGCATCTGCTGCCGGACTACCGGCCCAGCCAACCGACCGGGCTGCCCATGATCCCCGGTCAGTCGCTCGGGATGACCCTCGGCGGGCATACGCCTATGCGTGACTTCACGTACAACGGCAGGCCGCACCGCATCGGGGTCCTGGGAGCGAACAAGCCGGGCGACGCCCCGCACCCGATCTACGAGGACCTGCCGGAAGACCCCGACCTGCGCTTCCGCGAAACGCTCGAGGCCGCCTACGGCGCGCACTACAGCTTCCGCTACCTCGGGGGCCTGCGCGGACGCGACGAGTTCCGCGTGCAGTCGTACGGTGTCGTGGCCCGAGAGGCCACCGGGAACGATCCGACGACCTCGTTCGGCGGCGGCATGTACATCGTGTACGAGCCCGGTCGCGCCGGTCCGCCGATCACGGACACGCTGCACTGGATCCAGGTGGCCGCCTTCCTCGGTACCCCGAGTCGGCCCGCTGAAGTCGACACCATCGGCCGGGCCAATCCGTTCTACAACTACGGCGGGCTGACCCCCGTCAACGGGAAGCAGGTCTTCAACTACCACGACATGCCGCAGATCGGCGTGGACGGCATGGGCGCGGTGGACGCCCGCTTCGTCGGCGAGACGTTCCTGGCCGAAGACACGGGACGACGCGACGCGTCAGGGAAAACCGTCATCGACATCCACGGGGGCGTGAAGTTCGGCTGGCACGTCAACGAGATCCGCTGACGACCACGGCACCTCTCACCACGGACCCGTGACCGTCCACGCCCCACACGCCCGCAGGTCCGGCAGTGGACTCACCGGGCCCTCGGAAGGACGACGGCCTTTCAGACGTAGAGGCACCTCGATCGGGCGCGGGCTCAGACCTGCGCGAGGATCTCGCCCGCGGCGCGTTCACCCGTCTTCACGGCGGCGTTGAGCGTTGCGTCGCCGTCGCTCGTGTGCTCGCCCGCGAAGTGGACGCGGCCTTCCTGCACCTGCTCGTAGCCGCCGAACGCGGTGATCTGACCGACGCGGTAGTAGTGGTAGGCGCCGAAGTGCCATGGGTCGACCGACCAGTGGTCCTCGTACGCGCGCCCGTTGAAGGCCGCGCGGGTGCCCGGCAGCAGGTTCTCGATCTGGTCGAGGAAGAACGCCACGTCCGCCGAAGGGGCGGGCCCGTGGGCCGCGCCCGTGTACCGGTAGCGCGCGGTGTTGCCGCCGGGGAAGTTGACGAGGAGCGCGGGGCCGCCGTTCTCGCCGAGCTCGACCGAGCCGTCCCACGCGGTCTGGTAGCCGTCGGGCCCGGTGAGCGTGATGCCGTTGCTGCCCGCGGCCGGCCACGTCTTGCGGTCGAGCTGCAGGACCAGCTTGGCGTTCTGTCCCATGCCCTGCTGCGCGATCGCCCTGCGCTTGAGGGACGACAGGCCCGCGCCGTTGAGGTCCACGTTGCGCAGCGTCCGGAACGGCAGTGCGAGCACCACGTGGTCGGCCGTCACCTCGACGATCGTGCCGCAGCGGTCGAACGTACAGGTGTAGCTGCCGTTGCCGTTGAGCCGCACCGCGACGAGCTCATGGCCCTGCTTTACCGTGCCAGCGGGCAGTTCGCGAAGCATGCCGCTGACGACCTGGTCGTTGCCGCCCTTCAGGTGGAACATCTCGTCGAAGTAGCCGGCGTCGGGGCCGTTGCCGCCGCTGTTTCCCGGTGCGGGCGGCGCCGCGAAGAAGCCGACGAAGTCGATCGCGGAGACGTCCGACGGCTCGCCGCCGTTCTGGAGGATGCGGCTCTGCACGAACTGGCCGAGCCGGGACCGGGGATCGAGGCCGATCTCGGTCATGTAGTCGATGGCGGACATGCGGTCCAGGCGCAGGGCCTCGGGCGTGTAGTCGTTGTACCGGGGCCATCCCATGGCCTCGTAGGAGGCGTTGATCGCCGGGATGAACGCCTCCAGTTCCTCGTCGAAGCCGCTGTACCTCGTGTGGTTGATCCAGGCGAGGTAGTCGCCGCTGGTCAGCCCGCCGCCGTTGTGGACCTCGGTGGCGATGCCGAACCGCTTGGCGAGGGCGAGCATTTCCTTGTCGCCGGTGCTGATGAACGAGCCGCCGTGCTCGCTCACCTGGCCGTTGGCGAAGAAGTCGCGCAGCGACCAGCAGCGGCCGCCGATGTGCGTCGTGTCCGCCTCGTAGACGGTCGCGGCGATGCGGCGCGGGCTGGTCCACAGCTTGTGCGCGCAGCGCAGGCCGGCGAGGCCGGCGCCGACGACCACGACGCGCGGCGCGGTGGCGGCGTTCGCGGCGGACGGGGACAGCAGGCCGCCGGGCAGGGCCGACACCGCGGCCAACGCCCCTGCCGCGCCCAGGACCTGGCGGCGGCTGACGGTGGCCCGTCCGGCCTCGCGCTCGGCCGCGCGAGCGCGTCTGCGCTCGGTGTTCTCGGCGACGGCGCCCGCGACATCGGCGGTGGGCATGCCGAGCCGCCGGGCCTCGGCGTGCACCGACATGGCGGCGCGGAGCGGGTCGGGAATGCCCGCGCGGTTGGCGACGCGTAGCCGGGCGGCGGAAGGTCGTGGGGAGGAGGGCGCTGCTGGCTCCATGGGAAATGACCCCTCTCTGGGGATCGTGGCGCGACGGCCGACGCAGTGCGGATGGCTTGGAGTGAAGCGCGCGCGCATCGACGGTGTCAACGATGATGCGCCCACTTCGGAGGGAAAACTGTTCCCGCACCCGCGCGGGCTCGCCACAGCAAAACTCTTCCCGCACAAGGGTGTTCGTGGATCCACCCGGATATGCGCGGGCGCCGCGCTCCTGTCCGAACGCGGCGCCCGCCCACCCCCGTGGGCCGGGGATCACCTGTCCTGTGCACCTTGTGGCATCACGCTTCCCCGTCCGCCGGCATGGCCTCGAAGAACCACCGGTGGCCTTCAGGGTCCGCCGCGCGGTAGATCCTCCCGAAGGAGGTCTCCGTCGGCTCGGCGAGGATCGTCGCCCCTGCCGCCACGGCGCGGGCGAAATGCGCGTCCAGGTCCGGCACATAAACGTGCACGCCGTCGATCACGTACGGCACCTCCAGCCACGCGGCCGCGTCGGCGCAGGTCTCCGCGTGCCGCGTCGGACCGCGGTACGCGGGGGTCGGCTCGGCCAACATGACGAGCCCGCCGGCCTCCGACTCCAGCTCGGCGTGCCCGACCCTGCCGTCCGGCATGACGACTCTGGAGGTCTCCTTGAACCCGAACGCCTCCACCAACCACGCGCTTGCGGCGCCGGCGTCCTCGTAGGAGATCATCGGTGCGACGGTCTGCTGCATGGCGGCCATCCCCTTGGTCGTGCGCTGTGCTCTCCTTGTCCTGCTCTCGAGTCTGCGCCGGGGCGCGCCGGGCGTCTTGGACGAATGGGAAGTGCGGACCGGCCGGGCATTGAGCCTCGTCGGGGCGTGTCCTTGACCCTCACACCGTGTCAGGCGGTCGACTCGGAGACATCATGTTCACCATCGGAGACTTCGCCCGGCACGGGCGGGTGTCGGTCCGGATGCTGCGCCACTACGACGCCACCGGACTGCTGCACCCGGCCCACGTCGACCCCGCCACGGGCTACCGCTACTACACCGCCGACCAGATGGCCCGCCTCAACCGCCTCATCGCGCTCAAGGAACTCGGCTTCACCCTCCACCAGGTCCAGGTCATCCTGGACGACCGGGTGACCGCCGAGGAACTGCGCGACATGCTGCGGCTGCGGCGCGCCGAGCTGGAGGCCGCGGTGTCGGCGGCCACCGCGCGGCTGGTCCAGGTCGAGGCGCGGCTCCGATCGATCGAGAGCGAGGGGCGCATGCCCGTCAACGACGTCGTCCTGAAGACCGTGCCGTCGGTCCGCGTCGCGGAGATGACCGCCGTGGCGCCAGACTTCGGAACCGCCTCTGTCGGCCCCGTCATCCAGCCGCTGTACGACCGCCTGCTCAGCCGCCTGGAGGCCGACGGCATCGAGGTGACCGGCCCCGGCGTCGCCCGCTACGAGGACGCCTCCGAGGGCGGAGTGCTCATCCGCGCGGGTGTCGTGGTGGCCGCGCCGCTGGGGGAGAAGGACGGCCTGCGGGTCGTGGACCTGCCGCCGTTCGAGGCGGCGACGCTGGTGCACCGGGGCCGGATGGAGGAGATGCTGCCGGCGGAGCAGGCGCTCGCCCGGTGGATCGACGCCAACGGCTACCGGTCGACGGGGTACGTGCGCGAGGTCAACCTCGAGTGCCCCGAGGACCGTGACCAGTGGGTGACCGAGCTGCAGGAGCCGGTGGCCCGGGCCTGACCCGGCCGTACGTCCCGGCTCGGCCGAACGGGTGATGTCGGAGCGATCCGCCAACCCGGGGTCGGGCCGGGACGTTCTATTGGGTGAGAAGTGAGGTGCGGCTCGACCGGCCGGCGGCGGTGAGGGCCGCGGCCGGGTCGCCCGAGCCGAAGCGTCGACCACACACCCGCGACGGAGGGGGAATGCGGGTGCTGATAACCGGCCCGTGTGGGGAGGGCCTGACGGCGACGCCCGCGCCGTAGACTTGCGCCGGTGGCGGCCCTGTGCGGCCCGCCGCCGCCGAAGACTCTGAACCAAGAAAGCCCCCACTGTGCGCCCCGACGCTGCTGACCGCCGATCCCTGCCCCTGCTCGGACCGGAGTTGAGGGGCGACTGCGCGGCCTGCTTCGGGCTGTGCTGCGTCGCGCTGCCGTTCTCGGCCGGGAACGACTTCGCGGTCGACAAGCCCGCCGGCAAGCCGTGCGCCAACCTCACCGCCGAGCACCGGTGCGGAGTCCACGACCGGCTGCGGAACAAGGGCTTCCCGGGCTGCACGGTGTACGACTGCTTCGGCGCCGGCCAGAAGACGTCGCAGGTGACGTTCGGCGGCCGGGACTGGCGGGGCGACCAGAAGACCGCACGTGCGATGTTCGCGGCCTTCCCGGTCATGAAGCAGCTCCACGAGCTGCTGTGGTACCTCACGCAGGCCCTCGGCCTGAAGCCCGCCCGCGCGCTGTCGGGCGAGCTGCGGGCGCTCCGCGACGAGATCGCGGCACTGACCGACCTCGGCCCCGACGACCTGGCCCGGGTCGACGTCAACGCGCGCCGGGCGGCGGTCGGCGAACTGCTGCTCCAGGCCAGCGCGCTCGCCCGCGCCACGCACGGGCGCGGCAAGGGCAAGAACCGCCGCGGCGCCGACCTGATCGGCCGGAAGCTGGCGGGTGCCGACCTGCGCGAGGCGGATCTGCGCGGCGCGCTGCTGATAGCCGCGCAGCTGACGGGCGCCGACCTGCGGGGAGCGGACCTCCTCGGCGCCGACCTGCGTGACGCCGACCTGTCCGGCGCCGACCTCACCGGCGCGCTGTTCCTCACCCAGCCGCAGGTCAGCGCGGCGCGCGGCGACGCCAGGACCCGGCTGCCGCAGGGCTTCGACCGGCCCGCGCACTGGTCGGCCTGAGCCCTGCCCGCCCCGGCCCGAGGCCGGTGGTCCGTACCTGAGTACGTGTACTCTGCCGCGCCGCGGCAACCCTCCCTACGTTGGTCGCCCAGATCGCGCGACCGACGGGACGGGTAGGGAGCACGGGCATGACAGGTCGAAGAGGGGGAGCCGCCAGGACGGGCGCGGCCGCCGCGGCGCTCACGGTGGCACTGCTCGCCGCGGGCTGCGGTGACGGGTCCACGTCCACCGGCGGCACACCGGGGTCCTCGCCCGGGACCGGGAGCGGGGCCGCGAGCGGAGGCGCGCCCGGCGCCGGGTCCGGCGGGTTGACCGGCGCGGGCACGCACGAGATCAACGACTCCACAGCGCACGTGCGTTACTCGGTGCCCGGCGAGTGGACGCAGTCCAAGAACCTGCTCACGTACTTCACCTCGGGCGCGAGCACGGCCCCGGCGGAGTCGGACCCGAACGCGTCCGCGAAGCCCAAGCCGACCGCCTCCGGGTCCGAAGACGACCAGGCGATGTTCCTCGTCGGCGTCCTCGACGCGAAGATGTTCGCGTCCCAGGAGCGCGACACGAAGGCGGCCGCGCACGCGCTCGCCAAGCAGTACGCCGAGTTCTTCTACCCGGACGACGCCAAGGACCAGGTCAAGGACGACCACGCGGTCAAGGTCGACGGCCACGACGGCTGGTACACCGACCTCGAATGCGTCCCCGACGACGCCAAGGACACGCCGTTCCGGTTCCGCGTCACCGTCGTCACGGTGACCGGCGGCACGCCCGTCTACACACTCGGCGTCGCCAAGTCCGGGGCGGGCAAGCGGCTGGACGAGCTCGACAGGATCGGCCGCACGCTGCGGATCGGCTGAGCGGGTCGACGCAGGCTCGGCCTCCAACTCCGCCACGTCCTATGAACCAACGGCAGCCCCCTCGCCGCCCCCGCCCCGCGACGCGGCGGCGCCCGACGCGCACTAGTACGCGTCGCGGAGGACACGCGTCGAGGGGCCGCACGCTGTACGAGCGTTGGACAGGGCTTCGCGCGTTCTGCGGGGGTCTCGGCCGAGCACGTGGTCTCTTCCGCCGGGTCCTGCCGCTGGCTGGATATTGCCGCTGCGCCCGGGCGGCGCTCCCACACGCGCGTGATCGGGCGGCGTCCGGCCGGCGGGTCAGCGCCCGCCGCTGCCCGCGTCCCCGCGCGCGTGACCGTGCTCCCACGCCCACGCGGCGATGCCGACGCGGTTCCGGGCCGCGACCTTCGCCTGGATGTTCGCGACGTGCGTCTTCGCGGTGCCCGCGCTGATGAACAGCTCGGTGGCGATCTCGGCGTTGGTCAGCCCCTGCGCGACCAGCACCGCGATCTCCAACTCCCGCTCGGTGAGCGGGTGGGGCGGCCGTGTGCCGGGCGTGGCGGCCGGTGCGGGCGTCGGCGCGGGTGCCGAACCCGGGGCCGGGGTGGGGCCGTTCAGCGCGCTCAGCAGCCGTACGGTCAGCTGCGGGCTGATGAGCGTGTCGCCCGCCATCGCGGCGCGGACGCCCTCGATCAGCAGCGTCGGGCCCGAGCGCTTGAGCAGGAACCCGCAGGCGCCGGCGCGCAGCGCGGTGTGCACGTACTCGTCGAGGTCGAACGTCGTGACCACGACGACCCGCGTCGTCGGCGCGAGGACACGGGTGAGTTCGAGCCCGTCCATGCCCGGCATGCGGATGTCGGTGAGCACGACGTCGGGCCGGAGTTCGCGGGCGAGGGCGAGCGCGGTGGTGCCGTCCGGGGCCTCGCCGACGACGGTCATGTCCGGCTGCGAGTCGAGGATCAGCCGGAACCCGCCGCGGATCTCGGGCTGGTCGTCGGCGACGAGGATGCGCGTGGTCACCGCGGTCATCGTGCCACCACCGGGAACCGGGCGGTCACCCGCCATCCGCCGGGCGCGTGCGAAGCGTCGGAGAGGGCACCGCTGGAGAGCGTGCCGCCCGCGGCGGTGACCGCCTCGCGCAGCCCCGCGAGCCCGTGCCCGCCGGAGTGGCCGGTACTTCGTCGCAGGACCGGGTGCGCACGAACCACGGAAGCACTGCGCCTGTCTGTTCTGATCTTCCGCATATGAGCTGTCAACCAACTACATATGCTGACTGTCATGCAACTGCGTTACGCCTTCCGGATCGAGCCGACCCCAGGCCAACGCGATGCGCTGGCGCAGGCGTTCGGCTGCGCGCGGGTGGTGTTCAACGACGCGCTGCGCATCCGCGAGGAGGCATATGCGCAGGGGCTGCCGTACCCGACGTCAGCGGAGCTGTCCCGGCGGGTGATCACCGAGGCCAAGCGCACCCCGGAACGGGCGTGGCTGGCCGAGGTGTCGGCCGTGGTGTTGCAGCAGTCCCTGCGGGACCTGGATGCCGCGTACCGGAACTTCTTCGCCTCCGTCACCAGCACCCGCAAAGGCCCGAGGATCCGGCGCCCCCGCTTCAAGACCCGCCGGGACCACCGGCAGGCGGTCCGGTTCACCGCCAACGCCCACTGGAAGATCACCGGCGAGGGGCGGCTGCGGCTGCCGAAGATCGGCGACATCAAGGTCCGCTGGTCACGGGAACTGCCCTCCGTCCCGTCCACGGTGACCGTGGTCAAGGACACCGCCGGCCGGTACTTCGCCTCGTTCGTCGTGGAGACTGCCCCCGAGAGGGATGTGGCAGCCTGGCCCGTCGCGGACGGAGTCCAGGGCGTCGACCTGGGCCTTACCCACTTCGCCGTCCTGGCGGACGGGACGCGGGTCTCCTCGTCCCGGTTCCTGCGCCGGGCGGAGAAGAAGCTGCGGAAGCGGCAGCGCGAGCTGTCGCGCAAGGACAAGGGGTCGCGTAACCGGGACAAGGCCCGTGTCCGCGTGGCCCGCGCGCACGTGCGGGTGGCGGACGCGCGCAAGGACTTCCATCACCAGCTCTCGACGAAGATCACGCGCGAGAACCAAGCCGTGTTTGTCGAGACCCTGGCGGTGCAAGCACTTGCGCGCACCCGCCTGGCCAAGTCCGTGTACGACGCCGGGTGGTCGCAGTTCGTCGCGATGCTGGAGTACAAGGCCGGCCGGTACGGGCGTGCCTTCGGCCGCGTGGCCCGGGACTTCCCCTCCTCCCAGTTGTGCTCGGACTGCGGCCAGCGCGACGGCCCCAAGCCGCTGGACGTCCGGTCCTGGACCTGCCGCACCTGCGGCGGCGTCCACGACCGGGACGTGAACGCGGCGCGCAACATCAGGAACGAAGGCGTCCGCCTTGCGGCCGCCGCCTCCCAGACCGCACCACCCACCCCCGGACCGGGGGCCCCCGCACACGCGGGGTAAACGCCTGTGGAGCACCGGTAAGACCCCGGGTGATCAGGGCGCGGTGCGACGAAGCAGGAACCCGACCGAAGCCGGTGGCCGCCCCTGCACGGGGCGGCCACCGGCAGACGGAGAATCCCCGGGCTTCAGCCTGAGGAGGAGGTCAATACTGGCTGATGACGGCCGCCTATGCGCCGCTCCTGCTGTGGGGCCCGCTCCTGGGCGTCGCGACCGTGGCGTACTACCGACGGCGGCGTACGTCCAACGTGTGACGCCCTGTGCGCACCGGGCGCCCCCCGGCCAGGCGACGCCGCACACCGGCCCCACGGTGTGCGGCGTGCGCCGCCCCGGCTACCCGCCGTCGGCGCGACACCTACCGAGCGTCCGATTACATTGGGTTTGTTGTTATTCGCGCGATCTGCGTGCGTTCGCGCACGGGGAAGGACGCGCCATGCTCAGCGCGCGCGGCATTCTTCAGGACATCCACGCGGACGACGAGGCGTTCCGGCTCTTCTGCAGCATCGCCGCCAAGGGTGAGAGCCAGGGCGGCTGGGAGAACGCCCGGATCGCCGCACTCGTCGACGACCGGGAGCTCGCCCCGAAGATCGCCCGGCACGGCGCCGACGAGGACAAGCACGGCCGCATCTTCGCCGCCATGCTGCGGCGCCGCGGCCTGGAGGCCGCCGACGTCCCGCCCGAGACCGACTACTGCATGCTCCTCGAGCAGCAGGGCATCGGCCTCGCGCACGCCCGCCTGAGCCGCGACGAGCCCATGACGCGCGACGACATCGTGCGCTACCTCGTGCACAGCCGCGTCACCGAGCAGCGCGCCGCCGAGGACATGCGGCTGCTGCGCCGCTACCTGGGCGACGACCCGGACATCGGCCGCGGGATCAGCATGATCTGCGACGACGAGGAGAACCACCTCGCGTACTGCCACGAGGAGTTGCTCCGCCTGTCGGCCGACGACCCTGCGCGCGCCACGGAGATCCGCTCCGAACTGCGGCGCACCGCACGCGCCGAGATCAAGGTCAACCGCGACGTGAGCCTCGCCGTGATGCGCCGCATGGGCCGGATCCTCAGCTGGTCGCTGCCGCAGCGCGTGCTCATCGCGGCCGGCATCCACGGCGCCTACGCCTACGACCGGCTGTGGGGCACGCGCCGCATGGTCGTGCTGAAGCAGCCCGCGCGCCGCAACGCGATGGGGCCGCGCACCGGGCCGCAGGCGCGCGTCGCCTGACCGTCCGCGACCGCGCCGACGTCGAATCCGCTCCCGCGCGCTTGTTACGCGCGGGAGCGTTCGTCGCGTCTTCCGGACGACGGGGTGATCTCCACCCCGAGTCTGGAGACACCATCCATGACCATCGGATCCCGGCTGCGGCTGTCCCTGCTCGCCGCCGCGTCCGCGCTCGTCGTCGGGGCCGTCCCGGCCGGCGCCGCGACCGTCGCGCCGCCGCCCGCCGCGGGCGACCCCGCAGCCGTCTCGGACGCGGACCTCGCACGGGGCGGCTGGACCGGCGCCAAACTCCCCGAAGGCGCGTGCTCCCTGATGGGCTCGGTGAAGCTCGACGCGCACACCACGTGGGCGACCGGCTTCCGCATCAGCGCCGACGACCGCGGCGTGGACTTCACGCCGACGGTGTACACGCACGACGACCGGCAGGGCGCCGCGTGGCGGGAACTGCCCCTCGCCCCCGGCAGCAAGGGGCGGGCCAACGCGATCGCGGGGACGTCTCCACGGGACGTGTGGGTGGTCGGCGACAACGACCTGCCCGGCGGGCGGATCCAGACCCAGCACTGGAACGGCACCTCCTGGCAGGTGGTCCCGGCCGAACTGTCCGGGGACGCCCTCGGCGGCGGCCTCCTCAGCGTGGACGCGGTCAGCTCCGACGACGTGTGGGCGGCCGGCTGGGCGCAGGTCGTCGACCAGCGCATCCCGGACCCCGACGGCGGACCGACGCAGATCGTCGACCACGACGAGGGCATCGTCCGGCACTGGGACGGCCGCACCTGGACGCAGATGAACCTGCCCAAGCCGTACGCGAGTTGGGGGCTGAACGCGATCAGCGCGAGCGGTCCGAACGACGTGTGGGCGGTCGGCAACGGCTACGGCGATGACGACAAGCCCGTCGCCCTGCACTACGACGGGCACACCTGGCAGGCCTTGCCCACGCCCCGGTTCACCGGTCTGTGGGCCGAGTTCAACAGCGTCGTCGCGAACAGCCCGCGCGACGTCTGGGCCGTCGGCCGCACCGTCGTCGACGAAAAGGACCGCGGCCACGCCCTGGTCATGCACTGGGACGGTCGCACCTGGACCCAGGTCCAGGCCCCGGCCGACGCGGGCAAACTGACCGGCGTCGCAGCGGTTCCGGGCGGCGTGGTCGCCGTCGGCTCCACCCTGTCCCGCGACAGCGGCTACGCCCTCCGCGTCACCGGCACGCACGCCGCCTCGCTGAACTTCCCCGCAACCAGCGAAGGCACCGAGTACACCCCGTGGTCGGTGGCCGCCGACGGCCACGAGGTCCGCGTCTCGGGCGCGTACGGCCTCGCCAAGCAGGACGTCCCGATGCCGATGCTCCTGACCACCCGCGTGTAACCCGACGAGCAGGTCACGCGGGCGGCGGCTGGTGTCATCCGCCCGCCGCCCGCGTGACCGGTCCACAGTCCGCACCGCGGTGCTCACCCGCAGCCCGCTCGGGCAGCCCGACCCCCGACCCCCGGCCCGACATGCGCCTGCTGTGCGTGGGCCTCTGCGGGTTGAGGCGAGTGGCAGTCCCGCCCGTCAGTCGAACGGTTGCTCGACCTCGGCGGCGGCCTTCATCCGATTCAGGGGTCCAACTCTGCGGTATTCTGGGACAGTTCGCGCAGCCCTTCGGCGTCGGGTTGTGCGCCGATCAGGACGTCCCCGGCGGTGGTCCGGTAGTACAGGACCGAGCGGCCCGCGCGGCGGCGTTCTATGAGGCCTGCGTCCAGCAGGACCTTAAGGTGGCGGCCCACCGAGCCCAGGCCCTGGTCGGTCACGGCCACCAGCTGGGTCGTGCTCAGCGGGGTGGCGAGGAGTGCGAGGACGTCGGCGCGGGCGCGGCCGAGCAGGCGGCCGAGGCTTGCGGGTGCCCGGGCGTCGTCGACGTGCGCGAGGGGGCCCGCGCACGGGTAGAAGACCGCGTAGCGGCGCGCCGGGACGGCGTGGTCCCAGGCGACCCAGAACTGCCGCATGGTGACCGGCACGAAGAGCAGTTCGGCGCCCGGGTCGACCGCGCGCGGCGGGTAGTCGTACGCGTTGACCTGCAACCGGCCCGCCCCCAGCCACCGCATGCCGGGCCGCATGTCGGCGACGGCCGCCGCCCAGCCGCCGCGACCCAGCAGGTCGATGCGTCCGACCGCCTCGGCCTCGATCAGCCGCCTGCGGCGCGGCCAGTACGGCTCCACGGTGTGCGTCCACACCCACTGGAGCAGGTCCGCCGCGCGCCGGGCCAGGTCGTCGCGTCCGGCCAGCGGCGGGCGGAGCGGGCCGCCGTTCGACACCTCGAGGTCGGCCCGCGCCTCGGCCGGCGGAAGGGCCCGGACCCGCGCGAACTCGTCCGCGAGCGTGGCCTCGTCGTCGCCCCGCAGCGGCGGGCGGGTCAGGAAGTCCGCGATCCACCCGCGGCCCACCGCCGCGCGCATCATGGCGGCGGTGACCGGCTCGTCGGCGAGGAGCGCGTCGTAGGCGGGGGCGTGGGTGTCGAGCCAGCCCCGTTCGCCGGGGTGCGCCGGGTCGCGCTTGTGCAGCGCGAGCAGGCACGCGGTCGTCTCCGCGTACGCCGACACCACGAACCGGCTCCCGGCGAGCGTGTCCGTGTCGAGCTGCCACCACCCCATGTTTCGCCTCCCCGCGAAACATTATGGCGCTCGGATTCCGGGACCGAGACTCCCGGACATGCGCACCTATCGGGAACTGTTCACGACACCGGAGTTCAGACCGTTGTTCGGCGCGTCCGCGGCGCACAACGCGGCCGCGACGGTCGGCGGGCTCGCCATCGGCACGCTGGTCTTCGACTCGACCGGCTCGCCGCTGCTCGCCGCGCTGGCCATGTTCGGCCCGTCGCTCGCCCAGGTGCTGGGCGCGATGGTGCTGCTCTCGGCCGCCGACCGGATGCCCCCGCGTGGGGCGCTCACGGGGATCGCGGCCCTGTTCGCGGCGTCCCAGGTGGTGATCGCCCTGCCAGGGCTGCCCGTGGGCGCCGTGTTCGCGATCGTCGTCCTGCTCAGCCCGGTCGCGGCGCTCGGCGGCGGCGTGCGCTACGGGCTGATGACCGAGGTCCTGCCGCGCGACGGCTATCTGCTCGGGCGTTCGGTGCTCAACATGGCCAACGGCGTGATGCAGATCGTCGGCTTCGCGGTGGGCGGTGTCCTGGTGGCGGTGCTGTCGCCGCGCGGCACACTGCTGGTCGCCGCCGGGCTGTACGCGGTGTCCGCGCTCGCCTCCCGCTTCGGGCTCGCCGCGCGCCCCGCGCGGGCCTCGGGCCGCGCCTCGGCCGCGCAGACCTGGAGCGACAACCGCCGGCTGTGGGCGTCGCGCGAACGCCGCTATGTGTACCTGGCGTTGTGGGTGCCCAACGGCCTCATCGTCGGCTGCGAGGCACTGTTCATCCCGTACTCGGCGTCGGACGCCGGCCTGCTGTTCGCCTTCTGCGCTGTCGGAATGCTGGCCGGCGACACCGTGGCCGGGCGGTTCGTCCCGTCGTACTGGCGCGCCCGGTTGGAGGCGCCGATGCGGCTGCTTCTGGCCGTTCCGTACCTGGCGTTCGTCCTGCGGCCGCCGCTGCCCGTCGCGCTCGTACTGGTCGCCGTCGCGTCGGTGGGCTACTCGGCCACGCTGATGCTCCAGGAGCGCCTGATCGCCCTCACCCCCGACGAACTCAGCGGCCACGCCCTCGGACTGCACACGTCGGGCATGGTCACGATGCAGGGCGTGGGCGCCGCGCTCGCCGGCGGCGTCGCCCAGGTGACCTCGCCCGCGACCGGGATGACGGTGATGGCCGTCGCGTCGATCGCGGTCACCGCGGCCCTGGTCCCCGGACTGCGGCCGACGCGTACCGTGGTGTCCGAGAGCCGTCCCGCGGCGGCCGCCGAGGTCGTCGGGGACGCCGTGACCGGACCGGCGGAACGGCCGGAAACCGTCGACCGCTGAGCGCGTACCGTACCGTGCCCGGACATTCGGGAAACCGGCCGGATGTGCCCGGGCCGCGACTCGGCTAGCGTCTTCGCATGCGAGAGCTGGAACCGGGCGATCCACACCGGCTGGGCGACCACGAAGTGGTCGGGATACTCGGCACGGGAGGGTTCGGCCGGGTCTACGTCGCCCGCGCGCCGCACGACCGGCGGGTGACGATCAAGCTCGCGCACCCGCACCTGCTGCGCACGGACCCGCACTTCGCGGACCGGTTCGCCGACGCGATGACCGACCTGTCGCGGGTGCGCAACCTCGGCGCGGGCCGCATCGTGCAGTGGGACGCGCAGGACATCCGGCCCTGGTACGCGCGCCGCTACGTGCCGGGCGCGTCGCTGACCCAACTGTTGGCGGTCTGCGGCACGTTGCCGCTGGTGGCCGCGCTGCGCATCGTGGCCGGCGCGGCACGCGGCGTCGCGGCGATGCACGACGCCGAGCTGCCGCACGGGGGTGTCACGCCCGGGAACGTGCTCGTGACGGGAAGCAGCGCGCAGCTCGTCGACGGCGGTCTGGCACGCATGTTCACGCCGAAGCCCGCGGGCCTGGCGGAGGATCCGCCGGTCGGGGCGCTGTGGGTGCCGCTGGCCGGACCGGCGCTGCAGCCGCCCGAACGGGAGGACGGGACACGCCAGGCCGACCTGTACGGGCTCGGCGTGCTGCTAGTGCTCGCGTTGACCGGGCGCGTGCCGTCCGGCGCCGACGACCTCGACGGCGTGCCGTCCGTGATCGCGCCGCTGGCCGCCGCGCTCCTGGGGGCGGACGCGGCGGCGCGTCCCCAAGCGGCTGAGGTCGAGGCCGAGTTGGAGGCGGTGGCCGCGGCGGAGCGGCCGGACGTCGCGAGCCCGGACTTCGCCGCCGGGCTGCCCAAGCCGGCCCGCCGCGTGATCGCGCAGTACGCCCGTCCGCTGGCGGGCTACGGCGGCGACGTGCCGACCGACGCCGAAGTCGCCGCGTTCGGTGCCCGGGTGGTCGCGGCGCGCCGCACGCTGGACGCGCAGTCCGACGCGGAGCCGTCGCCCGCCCGGCAGTCCGTGCCCCGGGGGCGCGGTCGTGCGGCCGCGCAGGAGACGGTCGCCCGCACGCTGTGGAAGCAGCGGCTCCCCGGCGTGCGCGCGCTGTCGGCCGCCGAGGGACGGCTGTTCGCGGGCGGCGAGGCGCTCACCGCGCTCGACGGGCGGACCGGGCAGGTGCTGTGGAGCAAGCCCGGCTGGCGGCTGGTCGCCGAGCCCGCCGAGGGCCAGGCGTACTGCGCGCAGGGCACCCGCATCGCCCGGGTCGACGCCGCGACCGGTGCCGAGCTGTGGCGTGCCGACGTGGCCGCCGCACGCGGCCTGTGGGCGCGCGGCACGAGCCGGCTCTCGCGCGCCGAACGGGCGTTCCGCCTGCACGCGGTGAACGCGCCGGTGCCGGGCGGCCTGACCGCCGTCGGCGGGCACAGCGAGCTGTTCGGCCTCGACCCGGAGACCGGCGCCGTGCTGTGGCACCGCAGGGAGCCGCGCCGAAGCGTGTTCACGCGCGACGGGGCGGGGGCCGTGTACCTGAGCGGCGACGGGCGCGAGCCGGTGCGGGCGCTCGACCCCGAGACCGGCGAACTGATGTGGCGGGACGACGCGGAGGACTCGATCGTCACCTCCGTCGACCGCGGGTTCGTGCTGTGCGCCCGCTTCCGGGCGACGACGGCGGAGGTCGCGCACTACGTCGTGCGGGCGGCGGGCACCGGCAAGCTGCTGTGCCGCGACGAGCGCCCCGGCGACTTCGCCGTATTGGACGACAGCGTGCTGTACATCCTCGGCGGCGGCCAGCTGCGCTCGCTGTGCCCCGCCTCCGGCGCGGAACGCTGGGCGCTGCCGTGGCGCGGCGGACCGTCCGGCATGGCCGTGGCGTCCGCGGGCGGCGAGGCCTACCTGCGCGGCGACGACCGGCGGGTGCACGGAATCGACCTGGTCGACGGCACCGTGCGGTGGGTCAGCGACCCGGTTCCCGCCGAGCGGCAGCGCGACCCGGTCGGCGGCATGCTCGACCGGACGCTGCCGATCCTGGTCGGGGGCGACATGGTGTGCGTGCGCTCCCACGGCGACCCGGCGCTCACCGTCCTGGACCGCGCCACGGGCGCGGAACGGTGGCGCTGGCGCGGCGCGTTGAGCTCGCTGACGATGGTCGACCCGGCGATCGCGGCGCCGTACGTCTATGTGCCGGACGGCGACGAGGTGCGGGCGCTCACGCTGTAGCGGCGGGCCGCTCAGCGGGGCAGCGCCGCGTCCAGGCTCTTCGCCAGGTCGTGGAGCGCCTCGTCGGCCGCCGGGAGCCGGCCGGCGAGCACCTGGAAGTCGTGCCACAGGTCCGGGTATTCGGTGTGCTCGACGGTCACCCCGAACTCCCGGGCGCGTTCGGCGAACGCGGCGCCCTGCGGGGCGAGGATGTCGTCCGTGCCGTTCTGCACGATCGTCGTCGGCAGACCGGACAGGTCGGCGAAGCACGCGGGTGCGAGCTCCTCGCGGTCCGCGCCGCCCGCGTACCGGCCGGCGCAGCGGGTGAGCCACGCGGTCCGCAGCACCGGGTCGCGGTGGTAGATCGGCTCGTACGGCCAGGCCCGCAGCGGGTCCAGCCACGGCGAGACGAGCACGAGCGCGTCGGGCCGCCGCCCGCCGGACGATGCCTGCTCGAGCGCGACGCTCAGCGCCAACCCGCCGCCGGCCGAGTCGCCGGCCAGCACCATCGGCGTGTCCGCGGGGGTGTCGGCGGAGAGTGCGCACCACGCGGCCCGCGCGTCGTCGAGGGCCGCAGGGTAGGGGTGTTCGGGCGCGCGCCGGTAGTCGAGCGAGTAGACGGTGGCGTGCGCGGCACGGGCGAGGTGGGCGGTCCAGCTGAGGTAGGCGCGCGAGGACCCGACCACGTAGCCGCCGCCGTGCAGGTACAGCATGACGCGGCTCGGCACCCGGGGCCCGACGGAGACGCGCCGCGCGGGCACCCCGCCCGGGCTGCGCCGCAGCACGTGCGAACCAGGGGGCAGCGGCTGCGCCTGCGCGTTCATCTCGAGCCAGGCCCGCTGGACGGCCACCGGCACCTGCGGGTGGAGGACCGGGCGCAGACCGTGGCGCACCAGTGCGCGCGCGACGGGAACGGAGAGTTCGGGCACGACGATCCTCCTCGACGGGTGGTACGCGCGCGGGCGGGCGGACCCGGGCGGGTGCAGCCCGCGCGGTGCGCCGTGACCCCTACACCTCTTGACCTTTCCTACGGTGGCACTGCGGTGACCGCCGCACCAGGGCCGTACGGGCGTGGTCCGGCCGCCTCAGGGGCCGGTCGCGTCCGGCGCCCGCGGCCCCGTGTCCGGCGTCGATCTTCACATGTCCCGGGGACCCCACTACCTTGCGCAGGGCACGTGCAGGGCACGTGCGGGGCAGCAGGGCAAGGCAGTCGGGCAGGGGTACCACAGTCGACGTCCGTCGACCGAACGAGCGGAGCGCGCATGGCCGGCCGGTGGAGTGTCTCAGTCAACGACCTGGTCCGGCGGCGCGCCGGCGACCCGTCCGTCGCTCTGCGGTACGAGGACCGCTCGTGGACGTGGGACGAGCACGTCGCGCTGTCCGCGCAGCGCGCCGCGTTCCTGGCGGACCAGCGCGACCCCGGGCGGCCGTTCCACGTCGGCGTGCTGCTGGAGAACGTCCCGGAGTTCTCCTTCCTGCTGGCCGCGGCCGCGGTGTCGGGCGCGGTGGTGGTCGGCCTCAACCCGACCCGGCAGGGCGGCGAGCTGGCGCGCGACGTCGAGCACACGGGCTGCACGATGCTGATCACCGGTGCCGCGCACGCCGCGCAACTGCGTGACGCGTTGCCGGACTTCCCCGCCGAGCGGGTGTGGAACGTCGACGAGCCCGGCTGGGCGGAGGCGCTCGCGCCGTACGCGGGCGCCGCGCTGCCCGAAGCCGAGCCGACGTTGGACGACCCGTTCATGCTGATCCTGACGTCGGGCACCACCGGCCACCCGAAGGCCGTCGTGTGCTCGCAGGGCAAGATCGCCACGCAGGGCATGAGCGTCGTGGGGATGCAGCGGCTGACCGGCGAGGACGTCGCGTACTGCGCCATGCCGCTGTTCCACTCGAACGCGATGATCACCTGCTGGGCGCCCGCCGTCGCGGCCGGGGCGTCGCTGGTGCTGCGCCGCCGGTTCTCCGCGTCGGGGTTCCTGCCGGACGTGCGCGCCTACGGGGTGACGTACGCGAACTACGTGGGCAAGCCGCTGTCGTACATCCTGGCGACCCCCGAGCTGCCGGACGACGCCGACAACCCGCTGACCCGGGTGTTCGGCAACGAGGGCGGCCCGCAGGACGTCGAGCGGTTCGCGCGCCGGTTCGGCTGCACGGTGCGCGACGGTTTCGGCTCGACCGAGGGCGGCCTGTCGTTCACGCCGGTGGCCGACATGCCGTCGGGCGCGCTGGGCAAGCCCAACGGGAACATCCGGATCCTGGACCCGGAGACCCGCGAGGAGTGCCCGCCGGGCCGGTTCGACGCGTCCGGGCGGCTGCTGAACGCCGACGAGGCGGTCGGCGAACTGGTCAACCTGGACGGCGCGGGCGCGTTCGAGGGCTACTGGAACAACGACGCGGCGACCGCCGACCGGCTGCGCGAGGGCTGGTACTGGAGCGGCGACCTGGCGTACCGCGACGCGGACGGCCTGGTGTTCTTCGCGGGCCGCAGCGGCGAGTGGGTGCGGGTCGGCGGCGAGAACTTCGGGTCGGCGCCGGTCGCGCGGATCCTGGCGCGGCATCCGGACGTCGTGCTCGCGGCGGTGTACGGGGTCCCGGACGAGGCGGCCGGCGACCAGGCGATGGCCGCGGTGGTGCTGCGCGACGGTGCCGAGTTCGACCCGGCCGGGTTCGCCGCGTGGCAGGCCGACCAGCCGGACCTGTCGCCGACGTGGCGTCCGCGCTACGTGCGCGTGGCGCGCGAACTGCCGCACACGCAGACCAACAAGGTGCTGACGCGGGTGCTGGCCCGGCAGGCCTGGTACGGCGACCCGGAGGGCGCGGACACGCTGTGGGTGCGGCCGGGCAAGGACGGAGCCTACGAGCCGCTCACCGAGGCCGAGGTCAAGGCGTTGGAGAACCGGTTCGCGGAGCACGGGCGGGCGCACGTGCTGGATCTGCTGGTTCGGCCGGGAGCGTAGCCGGGGGAGCCGGGGCCGACGAGGACGCCGTCGTCGCCGCCGCCTCGCGCGCGTCGGCGACGGCGCGCCGGGTGCGGCGGGACTGCGCCAGCGCGTCCGCGCTGAGTACGACGAGGGCGGTCCAGATGAGGCCGAAGCCGATCCAGCGCGAGGTCGGCATGGCCTCGTGGTAGATCCACACGCCGACGGAGAACTGCAGGATCGGGCCGAGGTACTGCAGCATGCCGATGGTGGACAGCGGCACGCGTACGGCGGCGGCGCCGAAGCACAGCAGGGGTATCGCGGTGACCACGCCGGTGCCCATCAGCAGCAGCGTGTGGCCGGCCGACACGGTGCCCAGCGTGCCCTCGCCGGTCCACGACAGGTAGACGAGGTAGCCGGCGGCGGGCAGGAACATCACGGCGGTCTCGGCGGTCAGCGACTCGGTGGGCGCGAGGCCGACGGTCTTCTTGACGTAGCCGTAGATGGTGAAGCTGGTGGCGAGGACGAGGGCGAGCCACGGCAGTCGTCCGTACGCGACGGTCAGCACGAGGACCGCGGCGATGCCGAGCCCGACGGCGATCCACTGGGCGCCGCGCAGGCGTTCGCCGAGCACCAGTACGCCGATCATGATGAACGCGAGCGGGTTGATGAAGTAGCCGAGCGACGTCTCGACGACCTGGTCGGTGTTGACGCCCCAGATGTACAGGCCCCAGTTGGTGGTGATGACCACGCCGGCGAGCACGATCTTGGCGAGCCGGGCGGGGTTGCGCAGCAGCTCACGGATCCACGACCAGCGGCGCAGCACCGCGAGCACGAGCACCATGAAGACCAGCGACCACACCATCCGGTGCGCGAGGATCTCGACCGCGCCGGCGGGCTTGAGGTGCGGCCAGTACAGGGGGAACAGGCCCCACATGATGTACGCCGCGACACCCAGCCACAGTCCGCGGCGCTGTTCCGCCGCTCCTCGCAAATCGCCCACGGGGGGACCCTAATCGCCGGTTCCACCGGGTGTCCCGGTCCAATTCGCCGCCGGTGGCCTGGACCACTGGGGCAGCGCGCGGGGCGGCGCGGGACCGGACCACATCCGGGCGTTTGCCTTCCGGTTGTCATCTGCACTGCTACTCCGGGTAAACGGTCAACCCGTGCCGGGGCAAAGGTTCATGACGCGAAATCGTTATGTGACGATCCGTCAGATCGCTGGGCGATCGTTGCTAGGTTGACCGAATCCACCAATCTCGGTTGCCCGCCAGGAGCAGTTTTGCGCCACGAACGAGTCCGCACCCACCGCCGGTTCGCCGCGGTCGCCGGTGCCGTCACCATCGCCCTCGCCGTGACCGCGTGCGGCGGTGGCGGCAAGACCGACAAGAAGTCCGACGCCTCCCCGGCCGGCGCCACCGGTGCCCCGGGCAGCAGCGGCGACCTCACCGTCCTCATCACGCAGGAGACCCGCGGCATCGACCCCGCGGTCTCCACCATCTCGTCGCTCAACGGCGGCACCCAGGCCGCCGCGGTCTTCGACGTGCTGTTCTGGATCGACCCGAAGACCGGCAAGGCCGTCCCGCAGCTCGCGGAGGGCGCGACCTCCGACGCGGAGGGCAAGGTCTGGACGATCAAGCTGCGCCCCGACGTGAAGTTCACCGACGGCACCCCGCTCGACGCGGAGGCGGTCAAGTTCAACTGGGAGCGCCACCAGAACCCGGACAACAAGTCCGTCGCGTTCGCCGCCGCCAAGGGCCTGACGTTCGAGGCGGTGGACGCCACCACGCTCAAGGTCACGCTGGCCGCGCCGAACATGGCCTTCGACAAGCTGATCGCGCACAACCTCGCGTTCATCGGCTCGCCGACCGCGATCAAGGCCGACCCCAAGGGCTTCATGGCCAAGCCGGTCGGCGCCGGCCCGTTCAAGGTCAAGTCGTGGGTGCGTGACTCGGCGCTGACGCTCGAGCGCAACACCGCCTACTGGGCCAAGGACAAGCCGCTGCTCAGCCAGGTGACGTTCAAGCCGGTCATGGACCAGACGCAGCGCCTGAACGCGCTGTCCGCCGGCCAGGCCGACCTGGTCACCACGGCCAACTTCAAGATGGTCGCCGAGGCCAAGGACAAGGGCCTGACAGTCGCCTACGACGAGAAGAACGGCGGCTTCATGACCATGTTCAAGACGGACAAGCCGCCGTTCGACGACCCGCGCGCCCGCCGCGCGTACGCGCTGATCATGGACCCGGCGGACCGCGCCGCGAAGATCCAGGGCCCCGACGGCGCCGGCCAGACGCTGAAGACGTTCCTGATGCCGTCCTCGCCGTTCGTCGACCCGACCGCGGTCATGCCGTCGAACAACAAGGTCGAGGCGCAGGCGCTGCTCGACCAGCTGGCCGCCGAGGGCAAGCCGCTGAAGTTCACGTACACCACGAACAGCAGCGCGGCCGCGCACGCCGGTGCCGAGTACTGGCAGGCGCAGACCAAGGGCATGAAGAACATCGAGATGAACCTCGAGTTCCTCGACGGCTCGTCGTACGCGACGAAGGTGATGATCCAGAAGGACTTCCAGGCCGCCGAGTTCGCGGTGACCTTCGACGACCCGGAGCCGGTCCTCTACAACGTGCTCGACTCCAAGGGCGCGGAGAACCGCACGGGCTACAGCAACCCGAAGGTCGACGAGGCGCTGGACAAGGCCCGCAACTCGACCGACGAGGCGGTGCGCAAGGCCGCGTACGCGACCGTGCAGCAGGAGCTCGTGAAGGACCTGCCGTTCTTCTCCTACGAGAAGTCGTTCGCGGCCGCGGTGCAGGGCAAGAAGGGCAAGATCGAGGGGCTGACGCTCTTCGAGGACGGCCTGATCCTGTTCGACCGGGTGAGCGTCAAGAGCTGACCCGGTCCCAGGGCCGAAGGCGTCGAGGGCCCCGCGCGGCGTGCCGCGCGGGGCCCCGCGTCGTGCCCCGGCCTCCGCGCCGCGGGCCGTCCGGGGTGCCGCCCCGGGTCACACCGAGCGGGCCCGGATGAACAGCCCCTCCGCGTCCGCGACCAGCACGCCGCCCGCGTACGAACGGGCCTCGACCCACGCCTTGCGGCCCTCGACGCGGACGACCTCGGCCTCGTAGTCGACGCGCTCGTGCAGCGGCGTCCCGCGGCGCATCCGCACGGTGAGGTAGGCGGTCATTCCGAGCGCGCCCGCGCCGGACTGCGCGACGCCCATCACCTCGTCGAACGCGGCCGCGACGTAGCCGCCGTGCACGCGCCCGTTGGGGCCCTCGTACGCCTCCCCGAACACCGCGTGCGCGCGGATCACCGGCCCGTCCGCGGCCAGCTCCATCGGCGGCGCCAGCGGGTTGGCGGCGCCCACGAACGGGCTGCGCTCGTGCAGCTGGATGTCGGCGAGGGAGGGTGTGCGATCTCTCAGCGAGGGCATCGCGGCGATCCGGGCTGCCAAATCTGATACCTCGTCAGCTACGCTGCCGAGAGCGTCCGCGTCGCCTTCCGGGTCGATGGTCTTGGCCGCCTCAATCAGGCGGCGGGTGGCCTCGGCCAGGCGGTGGCGGGCGGCGCGTCCCGCGCTGTCCGGGTCCGGGCGCGGCGTCCAGGTGCCGCGCAGCTCCGCCAGGACGTCCGCGGGCACCTCCGGCACCCCGGGGGCCCACGCGGGCGGTTCGTCGTTCGCGGCGGGCAGCGGTTCGAGCGTGGACATGGCGCCCCCAGGTGCGGTGTCGGTCACAGACGCGGTCGATCGAGGCCCGATCATTGCAGCAAAAAGGAAACAAGTTCTAGTTTGTGAGCGCCGCGGAACACCCGCGCGGCACGGACTCGACGACCACACCCAGGGAGGAGACGTCATGCCCATCGACGTCGCAGTGGCCACCGGTGCAGAGCCCCGCAAGGGCGAGATCAGCTGGACGCACAAGGATGTGATCCTCTACCACCTGGGCGTCGGCGCGGGCACCCCGGCGACCGGCGCCGACGAGCTGCGCTACACGTACGAGAAGAACCTCCAGGTGCTGCCGACGTTCGCGACCGTCGCGGGCACCAAGGTCGGCGGCAGCCTGTCCGCGCTGCCGGGCATCGACATCAACCTCCGCGCCGTGCTGCACGGCGGCCAGGAAGTGATCATCCACAACCCGCTGCCGGCCAAGGCCAAGAACATCCAGGCCACCAGCCGCGTCGCCGACGTGTACGACAAGGGCAAGGCGGCGGTCATCGTCCTGGAGTCCTCGGCGACGCTGGAGGACGGCACGCCGCTGTACGACTCGCGCGCCGAGATCTTCGTGCGCGGCGAGGGCGGCTTCGGCGGCGACCGCGGCCCGACGACCAAGATCGACGTGCCGGAGCGCGAGGCCGACCACACCGTCGACGTGAAGACCCGCGAGGACCAGGCGCTGCTGTACCGCCTGTCCGGCGACTGGAACCCGCTGCACGCGGACCCGGACTTCGCGAAGGCGGCGGGCTTCGACACCCCGATCCTGCACGGCCTGTGCTCGTACGGCCTGACCCTGAAGGCGGTCGTCGACACGGTGCTCGGCGGCGACGTGACCCGCGTCAAGCGCTACCGCACCAAGTTCGCGGGCATCTTCTTCCCGGGCGAGACCATGCGCGTGCGCGTGTGGGACGAGGGCGGCTCGCTGATCGTCCAGACGTCGTCGGTCGAGCGCGACGACGCGGTTGTGTTGTCGGACACGGTGGTCGAGTACACCAGCTGAACCCGAGCCGACCCCACGGTCGGTCGAAACAGTCGGCGGCGGGCCCGGTTTGCACGTATTTGTGCAGGCCGGGCCCGTCTCTTTGTCGCCCGAGCGCGCTCCGGGCGGTCCGGACTCCTTCACCGTGCGCGGCCGGGCGTATAGCTTGACCCTGTCATCGACCTTGTCGAAAACAAGAACGCGTTATATTTTCGCGGCGTCGACGACCACACCTCCGACCGGGCCCGGCCAGGGCGCCGGCGACCTCAAGGGCACGGCTAGGACGAGGAGCAGCTCATGCGCGCAGCCATCCTGCACGAGACCGGACAGGACAAGCTGGAGGTCCGTGACGACGTCGAGGCCGTGGGCATGGGCCCCGGCCGCGTGCGGGTCAAGCTGCACGTCACCGGCGTGTGCCACTCCGACCTGTCGGCGATGACCGGCGTCCTGCCGCAGCCCGCCCCGTTCGTGCCAGGCCACGAGGGTGCCGGCGAGGTCGTCGAGGTCGGCGACGGGGTCACCTCCGTCGCGGTCGGCGACAAGGTCGTCATCTGCTGGGCCCCGCCGTGCGGCGTCTGCAACTACTGCACCGGCGGCCAGTCCAACCTGTGCCTGAGCGGCTTCATGAACGCCGGCACCCAGAACTTCACCTACGGCGGCACCCCCGCGTTCGGCTTCACCGGCACCGGCACGTTCGCCGAAGAGGTCGTCGTCGCCGCCCCGTGCGCCATCAAGGTGCCCGACGACGTGCCCTACGAGGTCGCCTCGCTGATCGGCTGCGGCGTCACCACCGGCGTCGGCGCGGTCTTCAACAGCGCCAGGATCGAGCCGGGCGCCTCCACCGCGGTCATCGGCGCGGGCGGCGTCGGGATCGCCGTCATCCAGGCCCTGCGCGCCGCGGGCGCCGCCGACATCGTCGCGATAGACCCGGCCACCAGCAAGCACGAGTGGGCCAAGAAGTTCGGCGCCACGCACGCCATCACGCCGGACGAGGCGCAGGCCGCCAAGAACGACCTCACCGCCGGCCAGGGCTTCGACTACGTCTTCGAGGTCGTCGGCAAGTCCTTCACCGCGCGCAGCGCCTACGAGCTCACCCGCCGCGGCGGCAACACCGTCATCGTCGGCGCCGGCGCCATGGACGACAACGTCCAGTTCAACATGTTCGAGCTCTTCTTCGACCAGAAGCAGATCATCGGCAGCATCTACGGCGGCGGCGACATCGTGCGCGAGTACAACCGCATCATCCGCATGTGGCGCGCCGGCCGCCTCGACCTCGAGGCGATGATCACCCACCGCCTCGACCTCGCCGACATCAACGACGCGTTCGACCTGATGAAGAGCGGCGAGTCGATCCGCACCATCGTCACCCTCGCCTGACCCGAGGCCGATCCACCCGGGCCCGCCGCCCCACCGCCCCGAGGCGGCCGCGGCGGGCCCGCCACCGGCGGCCCGCGACCACCCCTGGAGACCAGCACATGACCACGTCCCTTGCCGGCAAGGTAGCCGTCATCACCGGTGCGGGCGGCGGCCTCGGCCGCGCCGAGGCCCTCGAACTGGCCAAGCAGGGCGCGAAGGTCGTCGTCAACGACTTCGCCCCCGAAGGCGCCCCGAACCCGGCCCAGGCCGTGGTCGACGAGATCGTCGCCGGCGGCGGCGAGGCGATCGCGCACCGCGGCGACATCTCGAAGTTCGAGGTCGGCGGCGAGCTGATCCAGCTGGCGATCGACACCTACGGCTCGATCGACATCCTGGTCAACAACGCGGGCGTGCTGCGCGACCGCATGCTGTTCTCCATGACCGAGGCCGAGTGGGACATCGTCCTGTCGGTGCACGCCAAGGGCACCTTTAACACCTCGCACCACGCCGCCAAGTACTGGCGCGACAAGTCCAAGGCCGAGGGCGGCCCGGTTTACGCCCGCATCGTCAACACCGCCTCCGAGGCGTTCCTCGCCGGCTCGCCCGGCCAGCCGAACTACGCCGCCGCCAAGTCGGCGATCGTCGGCCTGACGATGAGCACCGCGAACGGCTGCCACCGCTACGGCGTCCGCGCCAACGCCATCGCGCCGCGCGCCCTCACCAACATGACCAGCAACGTCTTCAACGCCAAGGACGGCCTCGCCGACGGCGAGCTCGACCCGCTGGCCCCCGAGCACGTCTCCCCGCTGGTCGCGTTCCTCGCCAGCCCGGCCGCCGACAACATCTCCGGCCAGGTCTTCGTCGTGCACGGCGGCTTCGTCGCGGTCGTCGAGCGCCCGACCCTGCAGGCCAAGTTCGACTCCAAGCAGGAGACCTTCACCCCCGAGGAGCTCGAGCAGGTCCTGGTGCCGCACTACGCGGACAAGAAGCTCAACCAGGGCTACTCGGCCACCGACCTGCTGTTCCTCAAGCGCGAGCGCTGATCCGCCGCGAAGGCGCGCCCCGCGGGATCCGCCCGGGGCGCGCCTTCCCCCTCGACTTCCGGGTGACACGTGTCACCCTCGCCGGACCCGTGTCCGGCAGCCACCATCAGATGGCGCACCCACCCGCAAGGGACTCGACAGAAAGGGGCCGCGCAGTGCTGACGCCCGCGGACGACTTCCCGATCCACCAGACGCCCGAGCCCGTCGCGAACCCCGCGACCTCGGACCGCAACGCGTACGACCGCTACTGGTTCAACGGGTACGACCGCGACGGCGCCTTCTACTTCGCGTTCGCCCACGGCCTCTACCCGAACCGCTTCGTCGCCGACGCCCACTTCACCGTCACCGTCGACGGCGTCCAGCACAGCCTGCACGCCTCGCGCCGGGCCTCGCTCGACCGGTTCGACCTCGGCGTCGGCCCGCTGCGCGTCGAGGTCGTCGAGCCCCTCAAGGTGCTGCGCCTCATCGGCGAGGCCAACGACACCGGGATCGCGTTCGACCTCACCTTCACCGCGCGCGCCGCGGTCATCGAGGAGCCGCGCGTCACCACGCGCAACGGCCACCACGTGATCATGGACGCCACCCGGCTCACCCAGCTCGGCGCGTGGTCCGGCACCATCACCGTGCCCGGCGGCCGCGTCATCGAGGTCGACGCCGCCACCACGCCCGGCACCCGCGACCGCTCGTGGGGCATCCGCCCCGTCGGCGAGCGCGACGCCGGCGCGCCCAAGCCGTTCAACCCGCTGATGTGGCTGTGGGCGCCGCTCCACTGGGACGACGAGGTCACCCTGTGGGGCTCGTTCGAGCGCGCCGACGGCGACATGTACCAGAAGGACGGGCACCGCGTCGCCGCCCAGCCGCTCGGCACCGCGCCGGACGCCTCCGCCGTCGCCGTGCCCACGGACGGCGCCGAGGCCACCGGCTACCAGGAGCTGCACCCCGTGCGGCACGAGCTGACGTTCAAGCCCGGCACGCGGCTGGTCTCCGGCGGCACCATGCACCTCGTCGACGGCGAGGGCAAGGAGTTCGCGTACCGCATCGAGCCCACCGGAACCCGCGGCTACCTGGCCGGACTCGGCTACCTGCACAGCACGTGGGGCCACGGCGTCTGGCAGGGCGAGCTCAAGGTCGAGGCCGAGAGCTGGGTGATCGACGAGGTCGACCCGCTCGCGTTCGACCGGCAGCACTGCCAGCAGGTCATCCGCGTCACCGAGATCGGCGGCGAGGGACGCACCGGCGTGGGCGTGCTGGAGCAGATCATCTTCGGCCCGCACCAGCGCTACGGCTTCAAGGAGATCCTGGACGGGCACCCGGGGGAGTAAGTTCGCAGCCCCGCATGACGAGGCGGGCGCGGCACGGGAGTTCCCGCGCCGCGCCCGCGTCTCCCCCCTGGCCTACTTGATCAGCGGCTTCTGGCAGACCGTGACGGTGACGCTCGAGCCGTACGGCTTGGACTTGTTCGGCCCGGGGTCGGTGCTCAGCACGGTGCCGAGCGCGCACGACTGACCCTCGCCTCGCGGGTAGTCGGTCGCCCTGGCCGTGGTGAACCCGTTCTTCCGGATCGCCGCGACGGCGTCCGCCTCGGACTTGCCGATCACGTCCGGGACGTTCGCGCGGCCGTCGGACAGCTTCACGAAGACCTGGCTGCCGCGCTGCACCTTCGTGCCGCCCTTCGGCACGGTGCTCAGCACGGTGTTCTCCGCCGGGCCGGTGTTCTCCACCCACTCGCCGTCGGCGGTGAGACCGAGCTCCTTGAGCTTCTTGTCCGCCTCGTCGGTGGTCTTCCCGGTGAGGTCGGGGAGCGTGACGAAGTCGGTGCCGGAGCCGTTCCCCCCGCTCTTGCCGCCGATTCCGTTGCTGTTTCCGTTGCTGTTTCCGTTTCCGTTTCCGCTGACGGAGCCCTTGGCGCCGCCGTTGCCGGAGCCCGGTGTCGTGATCGGGGCGGTGACGGGCGTGTCCGGGCCGGGGCCGAAGCCGCCGCTGTCGGCGAACCCGCCGCCGGACGTGACCGATCGGCCGGGGCCGGACGCGGTAGAACCGCCGTCGTCGTCCTTGTTCGCGGCGAGCGCGACCACCGCGGCGCCCACCACGATCAGCGCGACCACCACGGCACCCACCAGCATCGGCAGGGAACGGCCGCGGGCCGCACCGGTGTTGCCCTGCTGCCGGTCGAAATGCAGCCGTCCCGGAACGTCCACGGCGAAGGCCGCGCACGCCGCGCCCCGACCGCCCGTCGTCGACACGACCCGCAGCGCGACGCCGAACCGGTCGCTCTGCGCCTCGTGCGCTTCGCCGAGCACGTCCGCGCCCGGGATGCCGAAGCGGGACGCGATGTCCAGGCCCTGGCCGACCCGGTCGGCGGGCAGGGTGTAGCGGATCTCGACGACCTGGGTGCGGCCCGGCGGCAGCGGAACGGTCAGCGGCGCGGCGTCGAACTCCAGGCGCCCCTCGACTCGTTCGACGGGCTCGACGCGGTACGTGTCCGGGTAGGCGCCCGTGTTGCGGACGTGCATGCGGACCGTGACGGCGTGCCCGGCCTGTCCGCGCTGCCGGGCCGGTTCGATCCACGCCTGGACGCCGCCGCCGTCCACCCGCAGGTCGGTGCCGCAGCACTCACCGGGGCAGTAGACGCCGAGCCGCTCGCGGCCGTCGGTCCGGGCACCGCACAGGCGGCAGAACAGCCTCATCGTGGATCCCCCTTCCGGTGGTGCCGTGCATTCCGGGCTCACCCGAAACGGCACCGGACGCACAGGACGTCCGGGGAGACGGAGGCCGCCCGCACCCGGTTCCCCTCGAACGGGTGAATCCGGCGAACGTGAGGGAACCCCCTTACCTGCCCATCCGTTTGGATGTGTAGGAGGGGGAATTCAGAGGGACTCGGCGAGACTCGGCGGGACCCAGCGAGATGTCAGTGGGGCTTCGCCGCGGCATCGGCAGCCGTGGCGACGTGACCGGTTCCGGTCGCGGGCGCCTCCCGTGCCGGCGACTCCTCGGCCTGCGCCGCCGAGGTGATCGTCCGGCGCGCCACCGGGCGCGGATCCACCGACCAGTGCCCGATGAGGTCCGCGTACAGCGCGGAACGCGCGAGCAGTTCGTCGTGCGTGCCGACGGTCGGCAGATGGCCGTCCATGAGCAGTATCTGGTCCGCGCGCCGTGCCGAGTCCATGCGGTGTGCGATCACGATCAGCGCACCGGGCCGCGCGGCGAACGCGGTCTCGGCCAGCGCTTCGGTGGCCGGGTCGAGGTGGCACGTCGCCTCGTCCAGGACGACCACGCGCGCGGGGGAGACGAACGTGCGTGCCAAGGCGAGCAGTTGCCGCTCCCCTGCGGACAGCGCGCCCGGGTCGGTGATCTCCGCCGCGTAGCCGCCGAGCCGCGTCACCAGGTCGCGGCAGCCGACCAGCCGCACCGCGCGGTCCAGCTCCAGGTCGGTGGCGGCGGGCTGCAGGTAGGCCAGGTTCTCGCGGACCGTCCCCGCGAACACGTAGGCCTCCTGCGGCACCACGGCGATCTCGCGGCGCAGCCGGGCCTCGTCCAGGCCCGCGATCGGCGCGCCGCGCAGCAGGATCGTGCCGTGCTGCGGCGTGAGCAGCCCGGCCAGCAGCGCCGCGAGCGTCGACTTGCCGATGCCGCTCGGGCCGACGATCGCCAGGTGCCCGCGCTCCGGGAGCGCGAAGTCCAGGTTCTGGACGACCGGCGCGGCGTACGGGCCGTACGCGAAGGTGACCTCGCGCGCCGACAGCGCGGCCGGTCGCACAGGGCGCTCGGCCGCGGCGGCCGGGATCGGCAGCGGAACGGGGTCCGGCGCCGGCGCCTCGCCGACCTCGGCGAGCCGGCCCGCCACGACGCCGAGTTCGAGGATCCAGTCCCCGACGGTGGCGGTCAGCGCGCGCAGCGCCGGGGCGAGCTCCTTGACCAGGTAGAGCGTCGCGCCCGCGACCTCGCCGGGCGTGAGCGCGCCCGTGCGCACCAGATGCGGCGCGGCCACCAGCAGCAGCACCAGCGGGAGCTGGCCGCCCACGCCCACGACCAGCAGCCGCACCGCCGACGCCCGGGCCAGGGCGCGCGTCGCGCGCGCCTGCGCCTCGATGGCGGCCGCGAGTTCGCCCGTCACCCGGTCCTGCGCGCCCAGCGCCACGACATCGCGCAGGCCGGCCACGAGCCGGCCGGACTCGGCGGCGATCCGCTCGTCCGCGACCACCAGGTCGCGGCGCCGCCGGGCCAACGGGCCCAGCAGCCGCACGAACAGCCATGCCGCCGGCACCAGCGGGGCGAGGACGAGCGGCAGCACGACCGGCGCGAGGACCGCGAGGCCGATCAGCGCGGCCACGACGGTGACCACCAGCTGGCGCAGCGTCCGCAGCAGCGAGGCGGTCAGGTTGCGGCAGCTCTCGACCTGCTCGGTCAACCGGGCCACGGCCGCCGTGGGATCGGCCTTCCCCGGCCGCCGCCCGGCCACCGCCGCGTCCAGCGCTCCGGACACCACCCGCCGCACCAGCGCGTCCCGGAGCGGCTCCACGACCGCGGCCAGGTGCGGGAACATCGCGTACGTCGCCACGACCCGGATCAGCATGGCGAGGCCGAGCACGCCGAGGAGCGCGAACCCGACGGAGTTCCGCCCGGCGAGGAAGCCCTGGTCCAGCGCGGCCGCCACGAGCGCGCCCGACAGCAGAGCGGGCGCGCCCTCCAGCGCCGACCAGCCCAGGACGCGCAGCAGCGCGGCCTTACGGGGCCGCAGTTCGCCGACGATGAGGTCCCGCCCGGCCCGGATCCCGCCGGGGTCGGCGGCGGAGTGCCGTGCGGTCCGCGACGCACGGCGGCGGCCGAAGGGCTTCATCGGCGGGTCCGGTCGGCCGCGGGACGGGCGTGCGACCGCGATCGCGCGCGCGGCACGCGGCTGACGACGCGGCCTCGGGCCGCTCGCGCCAGGTGGGGCTCTGCGGCACGGACGTCGGCCGGACCGACGGCTTCCGCCTGGTCGGGAGTGCGTGCGACCGGTGCCGCGCCACACCTGGCGACGCGGCCTCGGGCCGCTCGCGCCGGCTGGGGCTCTGCGGCGCGGACGTCGGCCGGACCGACGGCTTCCGCCTGGTCGGGAGTGCGTGCGACCGGTGCCGCGCCACACCTCGCCGAAGACCGCGCCGCCCCCTCGGCGGCCCGCTCGGCCGTCTCGTCCCTCACTCCGCTCACGCTGCATCCCCTGCGAAATCCCCCGCGAACACCGCGCGGTAGTCCGGGTCCACCCACAGCTCCTCGTGCGTGCCGACCGCGCGTAGCCGGCCGTCGTCCAGCCACGCGACCCGGTCGGCCTGTGCGGCGGCGGTCGCCCGGTGCGCGACGACGATGCGGGTCCGGCCGGCCAGGCGGCGCCGGAAGGCGTCCATCACCTGGTGCTCCGTCACCATGTCCAGGCCCGATGTCGCGTCGTCCAGCACCAGCACGCGCGCGTCCTGGACGACGGCGCGCGCCAGGCCGAGGCGCTGCACCTCGCCGCCCGACAGGCCCAGGCCCGCGACCGGGGTGGCGTAGCCGTCCGGCAGCCGCAGTACGAACGTGTCGGCCTGGGCGATCGCCGCCGCGCGGCCGACCTCGCCCGCGTCCGCGCCCGGGCGGCCGTAGCCGAGCGCGTCGCGGATGTCCGTGCCGAACAGCGCCGGATCCGGGAACGCGTAGGCCACCGCGCGGCGCAACTCGCCGCGTGCGAAAGCGGACACCGGCAGGCCGTCGATCCGCACCTCGCCCTCGTCCGGGTCGTGCAACCGTCCCGGCAGCGCGGCCAGCAGCGACTTGCCGGACCCGGTCGCGCCGACCAGGGCCAGGCAACTGCCGGCGGGGACGGTCAGGTCCACGTCCGTCAGCAGCGGCCGGTCGCCCGACCGCACGGTGACCTTGTGGAACGTCAACTCGCCGCGCCCCGGCGGCAGTATCCGCCTGGTCCCGTGCGGGGCGGCGGGGACGGCCAGCAGTTCGTCCGTACGCCGTCGCCCCGCACGGGCGTGCGCCACACCGACCAGGCTCTCCAGCTGCTCGAGGAACCCGAGGCCCAGTGCGGCATATCCCGCGGCTGCCACCAGCCCGCCGGGAGGGATCCGCCCCTCCGACAGACCCCAACCGGCGACCGACAGCACCGCGAGCTCCACCACCGGCGCAAGCAACAGGACCTGGGCGACGGCGCGTCGTTGCGCGCGCCACAGTCCGTGGCCGACGGCGGAGAGTTCGGTGAGGGGCCACAGCACGCGCTGCTGTTCGCGCTCGCGCGTGCCGCAGGCCCGAATGGTGCGGACGCCCCCGAGGGCGTCCGCGAGTCGAGCGGCGATCCGGCCCTGGACCTCCTGGTACCGCTCGAACAGGTGTGTCGCGTGCGCCATGAACGCACGCACGACCGCCAGCCCCGGCAGAAGCCCGGCGAGGAACGCCACCGCCAGCCACGGGTCCAGCAGCCCGAGCGCGACGACGCCGCCGAGCGACGTCGCGAGCGCGCCGAGCGTGCCCACCAGGGCCGGCACCATGCGTGCCGCGTCCGGTGCCGCGCCGACCAGCCGGCCGGTCACGTCGCCGGCGGGGTGCGGGTTGCGGCCTCCGGTGCCGAGGTCCACCACGTGGTCGGCCACCTGGCGGCGCAGCCGCGCGGTCAGCGCGGCGGTCACCGACGGGCCGGCCACCTCGCCCAGCAGCCCGGCCGCGAGGCCGAGCACGAGCACGCCGCCGAGCGGCAGCAGGGCGGTGCCCGCCCCGCCGCCGCCCAGCACCGTGTCCACCGCGCCCGACGCCGCCGCGGGAAGCAGCAGCGCGGCCGCGGACGCCGCAGGAACCGACAGCAGCAGCGCGGCCGTTGCCGCCGGAGCGCACCGCCATGCGGTCCGGAAACCGGTCCCGGTCTCGGCCACGTGCGGTCCTCCTGGCAGGGATCGTGAGGTGCTGACAGAATCGGTGGGCATCCGCTCCTGATTCCGGCAGGAGCGGATGCCCGAACGAGGTGGCGCTACCTGCTGGTTAGCAGCCCATCGTGAAGATCAGGCAGGTGATGACCAGGCAGGTGAACTGGCAGCCGCCACCGCCACCGCCGTGGCCGCCGCCCAGCTCGACCGACTCGGTCTCCGGCAGGCGCTGCAGGGCCGCGAGGTCCGTCTCCAGGTTCTGCATGGTGTGTCCTTTCGTGTCACGGGCCGCCCCCCAACGGGTTTGCCCGTTCCCGTAACCGCGCCGACGTAGTTCGGCGCGGGCCTTGCGGTGGTGCGATGGGGCCGGGCTGTTCGCTCACACCTCGTACGACCTCAGGAACGCGGTCAGTCGGGTGTACAGCTCCGGAGCCCCGTCCCCGGCGAAGACCTCATGGCCCTGGCCGGGAAGCTCCAGATATCGGAAGTCGCCGCCCTCGGCGCGGCCGAGCTGCAGCAGCCGGTGGCGCAACGTGCGGGACTGGCCCACCGGGATCACGTCGTCCCGGTCGCCGTGCACGACCAGCAACGGCGCGCGCAGCCCCTCGCACAGGCGCAGCACGTCGCGCGGGCCCAGCGCGTCGTCCAACTCGACGTCGCCGCCGAGCCGCGTCATCAGCGCCCGCACCGGCAGCGACGCCTCGGCGATCAGCCGCGGCCCCGACAGGAACGGCGCCACGGCCAGCACACCCGACCACGCGTCGGGCTCCGTGCAGGCCGCCAGCAGCGCCAGGTACGCGCCGTAGCTCGTGCCGAACAGCGACGGCAACGGCAGCCCCGCCGCGACGCGTTCGCCGCCGAGCGTGCGGGCGATCGCCGCGATGTCCTCCAGGTCCGGGCCGCCCCACGCGCCGTGCAGGCACGACGCGTACGACTCGCCGTACCCGATGCTGCCGCGCTGGTTCGGCGCGACGACGGCGATGCCGTGTGCCGCCAGATGCTGCAGCACCGGCGAGAACTCGAACCGCCACGCCGCCGCCGGGCCGCCGTGCAGCGCCAGGACGACGTGCTCCGCGGTACGCCAGTCCAGGCCGCCGTACACGACCGACTCGACCGGGCCGACCTCGCCGACCAGCAGTTCCAGATGCGCGGGGTGCCACACCGGCGCGGCGTCTCCGTCGGGCTCGGCCTGCGCGGTCGCTTCCGACTGCTCGGCGTCGGCGGTGAAGCCTGCGAACCCCGCCGAGGCGACGCGGGCCTGCGGCACGCCCCCGTTGTTGCCGGCCAGCTGCCAGCGGCCCGGCCGGTCCGGCAGCACCGTCGCCAGTGCACCCGGCCGGTCCGGTGTCGAGAACGGGATGTGCAGCCCGGTCGACGTCCAGCGGCCGACCCCGCCCAGGCAGCCCTCGGGGACCGCGACGTCCAGCAGCGTGCCGTCCTCGGGGCCCCACACCGCGAGCCTCGACGTCGCGCCGCGGTCCAACTGCAGCGCCACACGCGCCCCGTCGGGTGCGATCGCGACCGGCCGCACCGTGGTGTTCGGCAGGTGCACCATCTCCGGGAACCGGACCCGCTCCGGCGACTCGCCGCGGTCCTCCGGCAGCCGGATCCAGCCCAGCCGTTCGTGCCCCGGCGCGTCGCTGGAGATCACCAGCAGGCCGCTCACCGGATCGCACAGCTGCAGCCGGTCGTTGCTGTCCTCCGCCAGTTCGAGCAGCGGGCTGAGCACGCCCTCGGACAGGTCGAGCACGGCGCTCTTGACCCGACCGCCGCGGACCGCGTCCAACGCCAGCCGCCGCGCTTCGGTGTCCAGCCACACGCCGCCGCCGAACATGCCCGGCAGTTCAGCGAACGTCTCCAGCGGGCCGCCGCCGATCGGCACACGCCACACCGTCGTCGTCGGCGTCGTATCCGTCCCGAGCGCCAGCGCGAGGCCGTCCGCACCCGGATAGGGCAGCAGCCGCAGGCCGGGGCTGCGCACACTCGCGACCACCTGCTCGCCGTCCGCGTCAGGACCGCCGACCAGCACCAGGTCGTGCCGCCCGCCAGGCTCGTGGCGGCACAGCAGCACGCTGCCGTCGGAGAGCGCGAGCAACTGCGTGTGCAGGTGCTCGGCACGCCCACCGTTCGGCCGCTCCGGGACCGGTGCCGCACCAGACGCTCCGGGAACCAGCGGCCACGACTCGACGTGCCAAGTGCCGTCGCCCACCGTCGCCAGACACGCGGCGTGCCCGCCGTCGAGCGAGAACGAGTAACTGACCCGACGCAGGGGCGGCGCGGCAAGTGTCGTGCTCATGCGGCGTGCCCCCCTTCGGCGGACCCGGACACCACAGCGGAAACGCCGGGCGCCGCGAGGGCATCAGTAGAGGAGGAGTGGTCGGCGTCGCGCGCCGACGCCACAACGCCGGGTGCTGCGAGGGCATCAGCGGGGGAGGAAGAGTGGTCGGCGCCGCGCGCCGACGCCACGCCCCCGAGGGCGCCCGCGGCACGTGTACCGTCCGCACGGCCCTCCACGGCCGGCGTGGCGTTCGCCTCGTCGCCACCGGCAGCCCGCTCGGCCGCCGGGGCCGCGCCGCGCGTGGAGGGTACGCCTGCGGCACACGTATCGTGCCCGCGGCCATCCACGCCTGCCGCTGTGTTCGTCGCGCCGCCCGCGGCCTGCTCGGCCACCCGGGCCGTGTCCAAGGACGCACACACATCGACGCTCGATGCAGCCTGAACCGCGGTCGACGGGGGCGCTGACCCATCCGCAATCGGCGTACCGGTGTTGGTGGCCGTCGTCTCGTCGCGGCCGCATCCCGCGCCCGGCGCGTCGAACCCGTCCGCATCGGATCCCGGCCCAGCGGTCACGCCGCCGTCCGCGATCACCGCGCGGTCAGCCGGTTCCGCAGCCGCCGCAGCACCCGCGCCCGAAGTCGACTCCACCGCCTGCACTTGCGCGCCCGCCGAGCCGCACGTCCTCACGCTGCCGCGCGATGTCGCCTGAGCCGCCGTGGAAGCGGGCGTTGACCCGTTCGCAATCGGCGTACCGGTGTTGGTGGCCGTCGTCTCGTCGCGGCCGCATCCCGCGCTCGGCGCGTCGTCCGCAACGGATCCCGGTCCAGCGGTCACGCCGCCGTCCGCGATCACCGCGCGGTCAGCCGGTTCCGCCACCCCTGCAGCACCCGCGCCGGAATTCGACTCCGTCGTCTGTGCGTTCGTGCCCGTCGATCCGCCTGCCCTCACGCTCGCCAGGTGTTCGTCCCGGGCGGGCTCGTCCGCCGAGACCGCCGCGGCGCCGTCAGGGTCGATCCACAGCCGCGGTCCGCCGTGCCGCAGGCGCAGCAGGAACGCCAGCACACCGGCCAGGCCCGTGCCGTACGACGCGGACACACCGACCGTCGTCTCGTCGCACGGGACCAGGCGGCCGTCGACCAACGCGCTGCGGGCCGCGATCAGTTCGGCGCACTCCTCGGCGTGGCCGCGGAACGTCGCGTCCGCGCCCGGGTCGTCCAGGTCGGCGAGGTCGAGCAGGAACTCGCCGTTGCCGGCCAGGCCGTGGCAGGCCGTCGTGCCGCAGTGCCAGCGGGCCCGTCGGACCGCGGTGGCGGCCTGTTCGGCGAGGTCGCGCAGGTGCGGGTCGCCGGTCGTGTGCCACAGGCGGATCAGGAACGTCCCCGCGCCGGAGGCGCCACTGCACCAGTGGGCGAGGCGTACGCCCGGCGGGTCCGTCGGACCCTGGGCCCACCAGGCCGCGCCGTCGTCGGCCCGTACGGTGCGCGACAGCGTCCGTCCGGCAGCCAACGCCGCGTCCAGGTAGGCGCCGCGACCGGTGGCCTTGCCCGCGGCGAGCAGGAACGCGCCGATGCCGGCGACGCCGTGCGCGTACCCGAGGTGCGCGGCTCCGGCCAGGCGTGAGTCGAAGTCCTTCGGGACCTGCCACAGCACCAGGTCGCCGTGCTCGCGGGCGGCCGACAGCAGGCCGTCGGCGCACGCCACGACGCGCTGCCGGAACCGGTCGTCGCCGGTGGCGTCCCACAGCCGCAGCTGGGTGAACCCGGCCCCGGCGGCGCCGTGGCACACGTCAGGGTTGGGCCACCGCACCGGCACCTTCAGCGCCATCTCGGCGGCGTGATGCGCGAGTTCGCGGTCGTCGAGCAGCTCCGCGGCCTCGAGCAGCGCCCATGCGGTGCCGGAGCGGCCGAAGTGCAGTCCGGGCAGGACCACCGGCTCGTGCGCGGCGCGTTTCCGCAGCCAGTCTGCGGCGATCCGTGCCGTCCCGGTCAGGGTGCCCCGCAGCGCGGGGGAGAGGGTGGGCGTGTGCGCGGCGCGGGCCAGCACGCCGAGGACGCCCGCGGCGCCGTACTGCACGCCGCACGGGTCCATCGCCGCGCCGCCTGCGGTCGCCTGCCAGAGCCGGTCGCGGCGTTCGGGCGTAGCTGTCGCGGCGAGGTGTTCGAGGCCGTCGGCCAGGACGCGGTCGACGAGCGCCGCGCCGACGCGTTCGCCGTCAGGTCGGGTTTCGGCCCCCGGCCACGCATGCGGCCGCGCGCCGTCCCGGACCCGGCCGGGCGCCGGAACGGGGTTGCCCCCGCGGCGTTCGACCGCGTCGAGGTGCGCGCGCACCCGGGCGAGGTCCCAACGCAGCTGCGGTTCGTCGCGCAGCAGGCCGCGGATCGCCGGGGCGAGCAGGCGCGCGGTGCGGCCGTGCCGGGCCGCCAGGTCGAGCCAGCCGCCGAGGCGGTCGACGGTGGAACGGGGCGCGTGCCCGGTCTGCTGGACGTCGTCGGGCAGGCCCGGGTCGACGCCGGTGGCGAGGAGGAAGAGCAGTCCGCCGAGGCTGTACAGGTCGGCCTCGGGTGAGACGGGGTGCAAACCGTGGCCGCGCCCGCGTGAACCGGAGGGGGCGCGCTGCTCGGGGGCGCGGTATCCCGGCGTTCCCGCGGCTCCTGCCAAACCGCCTGCCTCGGCGGCGAGTTCGAGGTCGACGAGACGCAGGCTGCCGTCCGGCGTCACCATGACGTTCGTGGGCGACAGGTCGCGGATGACCAGCCCCGCGCGGTGCATTCCGGCGACCACCCGGACGAGTTCGGCGACGATCCCGCCGGCCAGCTGCCACGGGACGTCGGGCGAACCGCCGGGGTCGCGCGGGTCGGTGCCGGCGTGCTGCATGACCCACGCGCGCAGTGCCGTTCCGGATATCCGCTCCTGCGCGAGGAAGAGCGTGCCCTCCTGCTCGACGAGCGCAATGTGCCTCGGCGTCAGACCCGTGTCGGCCAGACGCTCCAGCAGCGCGGACTCGTGGCGCAGCGCGGCACGGGCGTCCCGTCCGGAGTGGTCGACCTCGACGTGCGCGCGGGCCTGCTTGACGACGACGTCGGCACCGGTGATCCGATCCGTACCGACGAACACGCCGCCCTTCGCGGAGTGCCGGATCGCCGCCGTCACCGCGAACCGTCCCGCGACCAGCACCCCGCTGGGACCGGACGAACCCTGGGCGACATGCCGCGCCGCCAGCGGATCGGGCGCCCACGCGGGCGGCGCGAACCACGCCTCGCGCGAGTCCTCGACCTCCGAGCCGTCGGGCGCGGTCAGTGTCGGCCGGTAGGCGCCGTCGTTGCCCAGGCGCGAGCGATGGGTGAACCCGCCGTACCGGTAGTGCACGACGCTGCCGGGGCGGCACGCGCGGTCCGACATGACACCCGGGCCGACCATGCCGCGGGTCGCCAGGTCGAGCGCGTCGACCAGCTCGACGAACTCGACGTCGTCCGCCGGATAGACGGTGATGAACTTTCCCGACGAACTCCGCTCGGCCTCACGCGAGTTGAGCAGCCGCAGCAGCTCGATATCGGCGGGGCACTTGAACGGCACACCACGCGGTACGAGCACGTCGCACACCCGGTCGAGCACGGTCATCGCGCTCGCCGACGCCGCGCTCACGTGGATCTTCCAGCCCTGCGCGGGCAGCACGCGGCCGACGGGGGTGACGGTGCACCACAGGTCGTCGACGCGCACGTCCCAGTCGAGGCCGCCCTCCACCGCGGCGGAGTCCGCCGCCGTCTCGGCCACATCGTGGGACGGGGTTTCGGAGGATTCCCGGGCGCCGGCCTGGTGCCGGTCGAGCGCCGCTCGGACGCGCTCGACCAGGGTTCCCCCCGGCAGGTCGTGGACGGCGCCGTGCGCGGCGCGGTGCCCACGAACTCGTGTTGCGGCCAACCCTGATACCCCCCTCGCGTCCGGTGCGGCGGACCCATGAGCCGTCCGTCGCGACCGGCGCCCGGAAACCTGCCGCCGGGCCCGGCCCCATTGCCGCGCCCGACGTGGAACTGCCCCGCCACACCCCGGTGTTGCGAGGCCTCGGCGAGAACGAGAACGACCGTACGTTTCGTGTTCGGGAGGGCTCAACGAGTTACCGCTGGGTTCACCCGCATGGGTGAAGTAACCGCGAATCGGGAGGTCCTGCGCAGGGTGAGGCGGTACGCGCCTCAAGTGCCGAGGTCAGCCCCGTAACGCCCTGCTTCGCCACGGGCCGCGCCACACAATGCGTCACCGCGGCCCACGGGACGGCCACCGTCACAGCGGCGGCCGTCCCGTCCAGGCGGGCTACTTCGGCTGGAAGCGGATGCCGCCGTCCAGCCGGATCACCTCGGCGTTGATGTAGCTGTTCGTCAGCAGCTCGTGCGCGAGGGCGGCGAACTCCTCGGGCAGGCCCATGCGCTTCGGGAACAGCACGGCCGCGCCCAGGGTGTCCTTGACGGACTGCGGCGCGAGGTCGAACAGGGCGGTGTCCATCGTGCCGGGGGCGATCGTGTTGACGCGCACACCGATCGCCGACAGGTCGCGCGCCACCGGCAGGGTCATCCCGGCCACTGCGGCCTTCGACGCGCCGTACGCGGCCTGGCCGATCTGGCCGTCGAACGCGGCGACCGACGCCGTGCAGACGATCGCGCCGCGCTCGTTGTCGGCCTGCGGCTCGTTCTTCGCCATGGCGGCGGCGGCGATGCGCACCGCGTTGAACGTGCCGATCAGGTTCAGCTTGACGATGAACTCGAACGGCGCGAGCGGGTGGGGCGTACCGTCGCGCCCGACGGTGCGGGCCGCGTAACCGGTCCCGGCACACGCGACGAGCGCCCGCAGCGGAGCGGCGCCGACCGCGGCGTCGACGGCGGCCTGCACCTGCGCCTCGTCGGTCACGTCGGTCGCGACGAAGATCCCGCCGATCTCGGCGGCCACCTTGGCGCCGCGCTCCTCGTTCTTGTCGGCGACGACCACGATCGTCCCCCCGGCCGCGAGCCGCCGCGCGGCCGCCTCACCGAGCCCGGACGCCCCGCCGGTGACGACGGCCGAGGCTGCTGCGAGATCGAGCATGAATGGGACCTCCCTGACGGAGACTGCTTGACTCAGACAAGCTGATACGACGTCAGGGAGCATCGCACGGATGACCCCACCGAGGGATCGCCCCACGATGTGGCGCTGATCGCATCGAAGAGGGGACGAGGAGGACACCCTGCCGCCCGATGCCCGTGCCGCGCGACGACGGCGCGGATTGCGCACCGTCGCCTGCTCGTCGACGCGTGCCGCCTCCGCCGGGCGCTGCGCGCGCCGAACCGACGCCACCCGCCTGCGGGGCGCCGTCCGCACGGTGCGAGCATTCGCGCCCCGCGGCCAGACCGGCGAGGCATGCGTGCCGTGCCGGCGGCCCTGTCGGCGCTGAGAGCACCGGCCGCACGCCGCCTGTGGGCGGGACACCCTTTCGCGCGTCGCGAGCGCTTCTCTGCCAGCCGCGGTTCAACACGGAGACTCGTCCCGCCCGTTGCTGAGGCCTGCCCACGCTTCGCGCGGCGGGCGGGAGCTACGCGTCTGCGGGGCGTCGTCCTCGCGCGGCCCCGCGCGTCGCGGGTCGGTCGCCGGACGGTGCCGCGCTCAGCCCAAAGGCGAGATCGTGATCGGCGACTTCGGGCCCATCGTGATGGTGACCGTCGTGCCTTCCTGCGCCATGGTTCCGCCGCCGGGCTTCTGGCCCACGACGATGCATGCCTCGCCGCCGCCGCAGCGTCCGTTGTTCACCTTCACGTCGAAGCCGTGGCCGGTGAGCGTGCCCACCGCGTCGCTCTGGTTCTTGCCGATCACGCTCGGGATCGGCTTGAGTCCGGAGGAGGAACTCGACGGCGACGTGCCGGGTGCGCTCGTCTGGGGCTTGGTCGGCGGGTTGGGGCCCGGCTCCGTGGACGGGCCCGGTTCCGGGTCCTGGCGGGTGGGGGAGGCGCTGGTCTTCGTCGGGCTGGCGCTTCGGGTCCTCGTGGGGGACTGCGTCGGGGCTTCGGTCAGCAGGGTCGGGACCTCCGCCGGCGGGGCCACGACGTCGCCGGGGGAGGCCGGGGCCGTGGAGGTGGCCGCGGCGCGTTTGGTCGGGTCCTTCTTTCCGCCGCCCGTGCCGGCCGCGGCCATGCCCACTATCAGCGCCACCACGAGGGCGACCGCGGCCACCGCGCCGCCCGCGGCGAGCCAGGTGCGGCGGTTCCGGCCGCCCGCGCCCGTGCCGCCGGCGCCGTCGTGGAGCGGGTCGTACGAGGGGAGTTCCGCCGCGTAGACGGTGAGCAGCGCCCCCGCGGCCGCGCGCCGGTCCCTCGTCGAGACGATGCGGAGCGGTACCTCGAGCGTGTCCCCGGGGCCGTCGGCCGCGTCGAGGGCGTGGCCCGCGGCGTCCGCGCCCGGGACGCCGAACAGTCCGCCGACGCCCGCCAGGCGGCCCGCCGGGTCCCAGTCCTGCGGCACCGCGTACCGGACCGTCCACGTGGTCGTGCCGCCCGGCGCGACGTCGCCGGCCTTGCCGTGCCGTTCGACGGTGACCCGGTCGCCGACGTCGCGGCGCAGTTCGAGGACGTAGCGGTCGGGGATCCGTCCGGCGTTCCGGACCGTCAGGGTGGCCTCGACGGTCTCGCCGGCGTGCGCCGCGGCGTCGGGCGGCTCGCAGGTGACCTGGACGAGGAGGCCGGTCCGCGCCTCGCGCTGTCCGGCGAGGTCGGATCCGCACTCCGGGCCCGCGCAGTACTGCACGGCGTCCTCGTTGTCGGTGCCGCAGATTATGCAGTGCAGCATCTCTGTGCCCGCCCCCTGTCGGTTCGCGGCGGACGGGTCGCGGGTGGAGTCCCCACCGTCCCCGTGACCCGGCGGGCCGGTTGGCTCGGCCCTGTCGCGTCGCCGGTAATACCGGATCGTCCGGGTGGTTGGGGCCGTTTGAACGGACCAGCGCTCGAACTGTGATGCGAATCTCGCAGGGCTCAGGCGCTTTTCGCCGGGTTGGCGCCGGTTGCTCCCCGCCGGGCCCGCCGTCGCGCGCCGAGCGCCCCTGTCGGAGCGCGGTCCCGAGCGCTTCCGCGCCCGTCCGCGCGGGCTCGGCCGCTCGTCCGGCCGTCCGCGCGGATCACGGTAATCTCAACCCCGTGCCCAAGCTCTCCGACGTCCTCGCCACCCTGCACCGCTTGTACGACCCGACCTGGGCCGAGTCGTGGGACGCGGTCGGGCTGGTCTGCGGGGACCCGGACGCCGAGGTCCGCAAGGTCGCGTTCGCCGTCGACCCCGTGCAGTCGGTCGCCGACGAGGCCCTCGCGTGGGGCGCCGACCTGCTGGTCACCCACCACCCCTTGTTCCTGCGCGGCGTGCACTCGGTGGCCGCGACCGGCTTCAAGGGCCGCCTCGTGCACAGCCTGATCAAGGGCGACTGCGCGCTCGCCGTCGCGCACACGAACGCCGACTCCGCCGACCCGGGCGTCTCCGACGCGCTCGCCGCCGCGCTCGGCCTCACGGTCACGGGCCCGCTCGACCCGAGCGCCGCCGACCCCGACGGCTGCCGCGGCATCGGCCGCATCGGGACGCTCGCCGAGCCCGAGACGCTCGCCGCGTTCGCCGCGCGCACCGCCAAGGCGCTGCCCGCCACCGCCGCCGGCATCCGGGTCGCCGGCGACCCGGAGCGCCTCGTCCGTACCGTCGCGGTGTGCGGCGGCGCGGGCGACAGCCTGTTCGAGGCGGCCCGGCGCGCGGGGGTCGACGCGTACGTCACCGCGGACCTGCGCCACCACCCCGCGTCCGAGGCGCTGGAGGCCGGCAGCCCCGCGCTCGTCGACGCCGCGCACTGGGCGACCGAGTGGCCGTGGCTCGACCAGGCCGCGCGAGAACTGACGTCCGCGTTGGCGGCGTCCGGGGCTACGGTGGAGACGTACGTCTCACGCCTGGCCACCGACCCGTGGTCGTTCCACGTGCCCAGCCCCTGACCGACGCGGCCCCGAGCCGTCCGGCCCCCCGGCCGCCCGGTCGGCCCCGCACCCGGCCCGCCTCCGCGGCGCCACCCCGACATGACAGGGCGTCAGCAACCGGCGCCGTCCAGCCCGTACCGCCCCGCAGCACCCGTGTGAAGGAGAAACCGCTGAACGCCGCGCCCGCCGACCAGCTCCGCCTGCTCGACCTGCAGGCCCTCGACTCGCGCCTGGACCGGCTCGCCCACCGGCGCCGCACGCTGCCCGAGCACGAGGAGATCGACCGCCTCGGCAGCCGCCTCACCACGCTGCGCGACCTCGTCGTCGCCGCCGAGACCGAGGACAGCGACGCGGCGCGCGAGCAGACCAAGGCCGAGCAGGACGTCGACCAGGTCCGCACCCGCGCCGAGCGCGACCAGCAGCGGCTCGACTCGGGGCACATCAGCAACCCGAAGGAGCTGGAGAACCTCCAGCACGAGATCGTCTCGCTCGGCAAGCGCCAGGCCGACCTCGAAGAGGTCGTGCTCGAGGTGATGGAGCGCCGCGAGGAGATCCAGGGCCGGCTCGCCGGTCTCGTCGAGGAGCGCGACGCCGCGCAGGCCGAGCGCGACGCCGCCGCCGGGCGCCGCGACGCCGCCATCGCCGAGATCGACCAGGACAGCGCCGGCGACGCCAAGCAGCGCGACGTCGTGGCCGCCGCGATCCCCGCCGACCTGCTCAAGTTGTACGAGAAGATCCGCGAGCAGGCGCACGGCGTCGCCGCGGCCGCCCTGTACCAGCGCCGCTGCGAAGGCTGCCGTCTCGAGCTCGGCATCACCGACCTCAACGCGATCCGTGCCGCGGCCGCCGACGCGATCGTGCGCTGCGACAACTGCCGCCGCATCCTGGTGCGCACCGCCGAGTCGGGCCTTTGAGCACCCGCCGGTTCATCGTCGAGGCCGACGGCGGCTCCCGGGGCAACCCGGGCCCGGCCGCCTTCGGCGCCTTGGTGCGTGACGCCGAGAGCGGCGAAGTGCTGTGGGAGCGCGGCGAGTCCATCGGCGTCGCGACCAACAACGTGGCCGAGTACCGCGGTGTGCTCGCGGGCCTGAGCGCGGTCCGCGACCTCGACCCCGACGCGCGGGTCGAGGTGCGCGCCGACTCCAAGCTCGTCGTCGAGCAGATGTCGGGGCGCTGGAAGATCAAGCACGCCGACATGCAGGACCTCGCCGCCCAGGTGCGCGCGGTCTTCCCGGCGGGCCGCGTCACCTACACGTGGGTGCCGCGCGAGAAGAACAAGTACGCGGACCGGCTCGCCAACGAGGCCATGGACGCCGCGGCGCAGGGCCGCCAGTGGGAGCCGAAGCAGTCCGCCGCGGCGACCTCCGCGGCCGCCGCCGCCGAGTCGCCCGAGGACATAGCCGACGCCAAGTCCGTCCCGCCGCCCGCCGGCTGGGGCCCCGACCTGGGCACCCCCACCACGCTGGTGCTGCTGCGCCACGGCGAGACCGCGCTCACCCCGCAGAAGCGGTTCTCCGGCTCCGGCGGCGGCACCGACCCCGAACTGTCGGAGCACGGACTCTGGCAGGCCGAACGCGCCGCGGAGTTCCTCGCGTCCCGCGGCACCGTGCAGGCCGTGATCAGCTCGCCCCTGACCCGCTGCCGCCAGACCGCCGACGCGGCCGCCCGCCGCCTCGGCCTCCAGGTGCGCGTCGAAGAGGGCTTCCGGGAAACCGACTTCGGCGCGTGGGAGGGCCTGACCTTCGGCGAGGTCCGGGACCGCTGGCCGGACGAGCTCGCCGCCTGGCTCGACTCGCCCGACGCCGCCCCGCCCGGCGGCGAGAGCTTCACCGAGGTCACCCGCCGCGTCGCGGTCGCCCGCGACAAGGTCCTGGCCCGCCACCCCGCCAAGACGGTCCTGGTCGTCACCCACGTGACGCCGATCAAGACCCTGGTGCGGCTCGCGCTGGACGCCCCGGCGCAGTCGATGTTCCGGATGGAGCTGTCGGCGGCCGCCATCACGTCGATCAACTGGTGGGCGGACGGGAACGCGTCGCTGCGCGTGTTCAACGAGACCTCGCACCTGCGCCCCTGACACACACGCGGGCGGGGGAGCGGGGCCAGGCGGTCCCGCTCCCTCCGCCGGTCAGATCTCGCTGACCACCACGTCCAGCCCCCACGGCGCGTTGCGCTTCGCCGGCGCGTTCGTCTCCACCGTCCAGCCCGCCTCGCGCAGCACCTCCGCGAGCTCCTGCGGCGTGGCCGGCTCCGCGCCCGACTCCAGCAGGCCGCGGGTCAGCCGGCCCTTGGTCGCCTTGTTGAAGTGGCTGACCACGGAACGCTTCACGACCCCGTCGACCTCGCGCTCGTGCAGGACCCGGACCGTCGCCGTGCGCGCCGCGACCGCGCCGACCGGGCGCCACGCGGCGCCGTAGGCCGACGAGCGCAGGTCCAGCACCAGCCCGTCGCCCGCGAGTTCCGGCAGTTCGGCGTCCAGCGCCTCGCGCCACAGGGCGGGGAGCGCGCCGAGGCCCGGCAGGCGCACGCCCATCGACAGGCGGTACGGCGGGATCCGGTCCGTCGGCCGCAGCGCGCCCCACAGCCCCGAGAACACCAGCAGGCTCCGGTCGGCCCGCTCGCCCGCGGCCTTGTCGAGGGTGTGCAGCCCGAGCGAGTCGTAGAGCACCCCCGTGTACAGCTCGGCGACCGGCAGTGTGGGGGACTCGCGCAGCTCCAGGTTCCGCAGCACCTCGCCGCGCAGCTTCGGGCCGAGGCCGAGGACTTCGAGGGCCTTGACCTCGTCGCCCTCGCACAGGGTGACGAGCGAGTCGATGACCCGCTCGCGTACGGCGTTGAGCCCGGGAAGCGACAGCCCCGGCAGGTCGAGGACGGGCCCGGAATCTCCGGATGAGGCCTTGCCCTCCGAGGGCGGAAGCAGGACGAGCACGGACGGAACTCCCGGGAAGGCGCGGTGACAAGGGCACGCGACCGCCAGGGGGCGAGGGTGGCGACCGCGCGCCTAGCCTATGACGCGCCCGGCCGTCCAAAGACCGGCAAAAGCCGTCATTCGCCGGTCAATCACCCTAAGCTCGGCGGCGTGCCCCGACGCCACATGCACCTGCGGGTCGCCGACGGCGCCCGGCTCCGCGCCGGATTCGCCGCGCTGCGCGCCGATCTGCGCCTGCCCGACGGGTTTCCGCGCGAGGTCCTCGCCGAAGCCGCCGGCGCCGCCGCGGCCGGGCCGCGGTTCACCGGGCACGACGCGACCGACCTGCCGTTCGTCACCATCGACCCGGCCGACTCGACGGACCTGGACCAGGCGATGCACCTGGCACGCCACGGCTCCGGCTACCGCGTGCACTACGCGATCGCGGACGTCGCCGCCTGGGTGGCCCCGGACGGGGCGATCGACGCCGAGGCCATGCGCCGCGTCGAGACCCTCTATCTCCCCGACGGCCGGATCCCGCTGCACCCGGCCGAGCTGTCCGAGGCCGCCGCGAGCCTGCTGCCGGGGCAGGACCGGCCCGCGCTGCTGTGGACCCTCGACCTGGACGCCCACGGCGAGCTGGTCGGCACCGACGTGCGGCGCGCGGTCGTCCGCAGCCGCCGCCGCTTCGACTACACCGAGGTCCAGCGCGCGCTCGACGCCGGCACCGCCGAGGAACCCCTCGCGCTGCTGCGCGAGATCGGCCTGCTGCGCGAGGAGATCGAGCGCGACCGGGGCGGCGTCAGCCTGCCGATCCCGGAACAGGAGATCGTCCAGACCGGCGACACCTGGGCGCTGGCCTTCCGCGCGCCCATCGCCGCCGAAGGCTGGAACGCACAGATCTCCCTGCTCACCGGCATGGCCGCGGCCGACCTGATGACATACGCGGGCGTCGGCGTCCTGCGCACCCTGCCGGACGCGCCCACGACCGCCCTCGCGCAGATGCGCCGCGTCGCCAAGGCGCTGGACGTCGACTGGCCGGACGGCGCCACCTACGGCGAGGTCATCCACGCGCTCGACCCGGCGCTCCCGCACCACGCCGCGTTCCTGCAGGAGGCCACGGGCCTGCTGCGCGGCGCCGGCTATACGGCGTTCGACGGAGGCGTTCCCGAACTCGCCACCCACGCGGCCGTCGCCGACGAGTACGCGCACGTCACCGCCCCGCTGCGGCGGCTGGTCGACCGCTTCGCCGGCGAGGTCTGCGTGAGCGTGGTCGCGGGCGACGACGTCCCCGCGTGGGTGCTCGGCCGGCTGCCCGAGCTGCCCAAGGCGATGGAGTCCGGCGACCGCAAGGCGCACGAGGTCGAACGCGAGGCGGTCGACCTGGTCGAGGCCGCGGTGCTCGAGCCGCACGTCGGCGAGGAGTTCGACGCCGTCGTGGTGGACCTGAACGACCGCGGCGACGCCGGCACCGTCCAGCTGCGCACCCCGGCGGTACGCGCCAAGTTCACCGGCACCGGCCTCAAACTGGGCTCCGCGGTGCGGGTCCGCCTCACCGAGGCCGACCTCGCCGAGCGCCGCGTGCGGTTCGCGCCGGCCTGACCGATACGCTTGACCCACGGCGGAAGAGCCGGCCGGGCGGCCGCGTCGGGTCCCTTCGGGGGCTCGCCGAGGAACGTCCGGGCTCCACAGGGCATGGTGGTGGGTAACACCCACCTGGGGCGACCCACGGGACAGTGCCACAGAAAGCAGACCGCCAGGCGTCCTCGGACACCTGGTAAGGGTGAAACGGTGGTGTAAGAGACCACCAGCGCCCGAGGTGACTCGGGCGGCTCGGTAAACCCCACCTGGAGCAAGGTCAAAAGGGCGCCTTCGGGCGCCTGCGCAGGCGTTCGAGGGCGGCCCGCCCGAGCCTGCGGGTAGACCGCTAGAGGCCGGCGGCAACGTCGGCCGTAGATGGATGGCCGCCTCCGTGCGGGCCGCAAGGCCCCCGCGAGACAGAACCCGGCGTACAGGCCGACTCTTCCGCCGCCGCCCGGCCCCTGTTGGGGGACCGGGCGTTCACGCGTCCGGGCCCAGGACTGCGGCGAGCAGGCCTGGGAACGCCGTGTCCAGGGCGGTGCGGCGCAGGGTCATGTAGCGGGCCTTGCCGTCGGCGCGGGTGTCGGTGAGGCCGGCCTCGCGCAGGATGCGCCAGTGGTTGGACAGGGTCGAGCGGGGGACGTCGAGGCCGTCGGGGCTGCACGCGCTCTCCCGGCCGCCGGCCATGCCGCGGACCAGGGCGAGGCGGACGGGGTCGCCCAAGGCGTGCAGGACGGCCGCCATGTCCAGGTCCCTGTCGTCGTGCCGTGCCACCGGTCCTCCTCGCGTATCCGTGCCCAGGGGACGTAGTATGCCGCTCGCTTCGTTGTTTCGGGAATATCGAAATGATCAGGAGGGGCCATGTCCGTGCTCGCCACTCTCGCCCGCGTCTATGTCGACGACCTCGACACCGCGCTGCCGACCTTCCTCCAACTCACCGGCGAGGAGCCGAGGCTGCGGTTCGCCTACCGCGACCTCGAGCTCGCGAGCGTCGGCGGTTACCTGCTCCTCGCCGGCACCGACGAGGCGCTCGCGCCGTACCGCGGCACGCACGCCACGACGCTGGTCGACGACCTCGACGCCGTGCTCCGGCTCGCCCGGGACCAGGACGCGGACATCCTCGACGGCCCCAACGACGTCCCCACCGGCCGCAACCTCACCGTGCGGCACCCGGGCGGCGCCACCATCGAGTACGTCGAGTTCGACGCCGCCGCCCGGGCCACGCTGGGCTGAGGCGCGGGGGCTCAGGCCGCCCGCCAGCGGAAGCGGTCGTCCCCGGGCGCCGTGCTGCAGACCATCAGGGTGCCCGTGCTCGTGCGGCCGAACATGTTGTGCTGCGAACAGAACGCGCCCGGGTGCACCCCCGCGATCGAGCCCGGCTCGGGCGCCTGCGTCGTCGCCGGCGCGGGGGCCGGTGCCCGCGTGGTCGCCGGCGGCCGCGGAGCCTCCGTGCGCGGTGCGGCCGGGGGATTCGCCGGGGGAACGGCCGGGGCGGTCGCCGGCTGTGCGGGTGCCGGGGTGGTGGTGGCGGGCGCGCTCGTCTCCGGCGGCGCGGACGTCACGGGGGCCGTCGTCGCGGGCGCGGCCGACGCCGTGGCCGCGGTCGGGGTCGCGGACGGCGTCGGCGACGCGCTCGGGCTCGCACTCGCGGACGCCGTCGCGGGGGAGACGGCCTCGCCGCCCTTGCCGTCCGACCCGTTCGCGCTGCCCACCGCGGCGGCGAGGAACAGCAGGCCGCACACCGCCGAGACCGCGATCCGCACCGGGCGGGCCCAGTTCGTGAACCTCCACATCAGGAAGATCCCGATCGGCGCCACGAATATCAGCAGCGCCACGATCCAGCCGGTGCGCTGGTACCAGGGCAGGGCGCGAGGAGGCGGGCCGAACGCGGGCGGCCCCCCGTATCCGTAGGACATGGCGGCCAGGCTGACAGCTGCACCCGAACGGTTGTTGCGTTTCGCGGAAACCCGCGTCGCGGAATGCCGGAATCCGTCTGTTTCGCGGGAAAGGTGCCCCGGGGAAGGCCGTTGGCGGCGGCTGCGCACGCGCCGCACTCCACGGATGGTCCTCCGTTCGCCCCCAGGGCCGTTACGGTGAGTGCAGGACCCCTCACGGCTCTGGAGTGCCTGTGGACGATGACAGCGGATGGCGGAACGCGTGGCCGTTCCGGTGCCAGGACGACGTGCCGCACGCCTGGAAGTACAACGGGGCGTACGTGCCGGGAAAGCCCTGGTCGAAGTACTGCCTGGTGTGCTTCATGGTGAAGGCCGGCAACACCACGGACAACGATCCGATCGCCCAGCCGGCGGCCTCTGGATCGAACGGGTGAATCTGGACAAGTCGCTCGTTTCCCTCTGCGGGTGGGCTCGTTGAGCAGGTTGCCGAACCCGATCGGCAGCTTTTCGTGGAGGAATTTGTGAACAACATCAAGAAGGCCGCCGTCCTCGCGGCCGTCGCCGGTGCCGCCGTGGGCGCCGGCGCGGGCGCCGCGCACGCGAGCAGCGAGGCCAACGGTGCCGCTGTCGACTCCCCCGGCGTCGTCGCGGGCAACGCGGTCCAGGTCCCGGTCCACGTCCCCGTGAACGTGTGCGGCAACAGCGCGAACCTCATCGGTGCGCTGAACCCGGCCTTCGGCAACACCTGCGTCAACGGCGGCTGAACCTGCCGCACGCGGTCGCCCTCCTTGGCCGCTGTCGGCTGCGACGAGCGCCCCGTCCCCGGTTCCCGGTGGGCGGGGCTGCTCGCATGAGGACCGCTGTCGCGGCGGCCGGTGCCCCCGGCCCGGCCCTGCCTCCCCCCGGGGCCGGGCCGTACACCGAACGCCGCACCCCTGTACGCCCCGTCGCCTGTCGCCCCGCCCCGACACCGGCGCCGCAGCCCGCCCGCCCGCCACTCGGGCCCGCGTGCCCCGCGTACAGATTCCGCCCCCGTCCGACCGGAACCGATGACCGGAAGTACCACACCGATCGCATTCCGGTCACCTCCTGACCCACCCCGGTCGTCGCGTCCGACAAACCGCGATGATGGGGATTGCCTTCGTCGTTCTTCCGCGTTGTGCACGGTGACGCCGCGCGTCGGGAGATCATGGGAAGCACGCGGAAGAAGGGGTGCCATGGACCGTACGGATCGCATCGGCAAGCGGGCCCGAGTGGCCGGGTGGCTGCGCCGCCAGCAGCGTGAGGACCCCGCCACCGTCCGGGACCGGCGCGCCGACCTGGTCCTCGAGGCGGTACGCCTCGGTTGGCCGGTGTGCCCCGCCGCGCACCCCCTCGAATACGGCTGTTCCTGCGACCGCGTGGGCTGTCCCGCTCCGGGCATGCACCCGCTCTCGTCCGCGTGGCAGACCCAGGCCACCACCGACCCGGCCCAGGTCGCGCGGTGGCTCGAGCGCCATCCCGAGGCGAACTTCGTGACCGCGACCGGCATCGCGCACGACGTCCTCGACGTCCCGGTCGACGCGGGCGAACTCGCGCTCGCGGCACTCGGCGACGAGGTCGGCCCGGTCGCCGCCGTCGGCCCCGACCGCTACCTGTTCTTCACCGCCACCCGCGGCACGCCCGTCGACGAGGACGAGTGGTGGCCGTGCGAACTCGACTGCCACCCCGAGACGCTCGCCGAACACCCCGGGCTGCGCTGGCACTGCCGCGGCAGCTACGTGCTGCTCCCGCCGTCCCGGCTGCCGTCCGGCGGGACCGTGCACTGGCTGCGCGGGCCCGCGACCCCGCTGCCGGATCCGCTGCGCGTGCTCGACGTCCTGACGGACGCGTGCGACACGGTCGGCGCCACCTCGGTCGACACCCGCTGGCTGATGGGCATGTGACCCCGGCGGGACGCGTCCCGCCAGGTGACCGCGCGCGGGCGGGTCAGTCGCCGTCCGCGCCGATCACACCGCTCATCACGCCGATCACCTGCACCTGGCCCTTGCCCGTCGGCGGCACCACGGCCGCGTAGGACGCCAGTTCGTGCTTGGTGTACGTCTGCTTGGGCTTCTTCGCGAGGAACGCCTGGACGTTCCCGTCGAGGTCCCCGAGGGTGCCCGGCACCGTCACCTTCGTGCTGTGCGTGACCGCGAACAGCACCAGCGCGCTGCCGTCCTTCAGGCGGATGGCCAGCGGCGGGTACTGCTGCGCCGGCGAGTCGACGACCTGCCGGATGAAGCCGTCCTGCACGGGTTCCTCGCGGGTCTGGCGCAGCTTCGTGACGATGGTGTTGGCCGTGATCAGGTCGGCCGACGTCTTGCCGTCCGCCAGGTACTTCGTGAACGTGCCCGCCAGGTCCTTCGGGCCGACCGAATAACCGCCGGCGTCCAGCGGAAGGGCCTCGACGTGGCCCTTGCCGTCCCGCATCGGCTCGGGGAACGTGTCGGTCTCGGAGGCGAGCGTCGCGCCCCACGCGGCCATCCACGGCGCGTCCGGGCCCGCCTTGGTGAACACCAGCAGCTGGTTGTGCGCCTTCGGGTACGACGGCGTGTTCCGCGCCGCGAACCACTTCGGCCACCCCACCGTCGCGGGGATCCAGAACTCCGGCTGCGCGTGTGTGAACGGCTGGTACTGGCGTGTCCTGCGCGGGTCGGTGAAGTCCGCGATGTGCAGCGCCGCCTGGTCGATCGCGCCGAACGAGCCGGTCTCGATGGCCGCGTTCACGTTCGCGTCCCGCTTGCCGAAGGCCTCGTTGTTGCGTGCGTCGAAGTCCGCCAGCACACGCGCCGCCTCGGCCTTGCCCAGCGGCGCGACCTTGGCGTGTTTGCCGTCGACGGTCACACAGCCGGTCGTCGCGAGGAGCGCGAAGACGAGCACACATATAGCCGCGCCGAGACGCGCGGTACGACCTGCCTGGGCCATGGAAGCCTTCCGGGGCGGCCCGTCGGCCTGCGCGGCCGCGGGACACTGCGGGGACGCGCGAAACCCTACTGCGCGCCAGGAGTTACGGCAGCGTCAGGATCTCCGCGCCCGAGTCCGTCACCACGATGGTGTGCTCGAACTGCGCGGTCCGCTTGCGGTCCTTGGTCACCACGGTCCAGCCGTCGTCCCACATGTCGTACTCGTGGGTGCCGAGCGTCAGCATGGGCTCGATGGTGAACGTCATGCCGGGCTCCATCACGGTGACCGCCCGCTCGTCGTCGTAGTGCGGGATGATCAGGCCGGAGTGGAACGAGCTGTTGATGCCGTGGCCGGTGAAGTCGCGGACCACGCCGTAGCCGAAGCGCTTGGCGTACGACTCGATGACGCGGCCGATGACGTTGATCTGGCGACCGGGACGCACCGCCTTGATGCCGCGGTTCAGCGCCTCCTGGGTGCGCTCCACCAGCAGCCGCGACTCCTCGTCCACGTCGCCGACCAGGTAGGTGGCGTCGGTGTCGCCGTGCACGCCGTTGATGAACACGGTGACGTCGATGTTGACGATGTCGCCGTCGTTCAGCCGCGTGCTGTCCGGGATGCCGTGGCAGATGACCTCGTTGACGGACGTGCACACGGTCTTCGGGAAGCCGCGGTAGCCCAGGCACGACGGGTAGGCGCCGTGGTCGAGGATGTACTCGTGGGCGATCCGGTCCAGCTCGTCCGTCGTCACGCCGGGGGCCACGTGCTTGGCGGCCTCGACCATCGACCCGGCGGCGATCCGCCCGGCGATCCGCATCTTCTCCACGGTCTCGGCGTCCTGGACGTCGGACCCCTTGTACGGCGTGGGCGCGTCCTTCCCGACGTACTCCGGCCGCGGGATGTCGGCGGGGACGGTACGGATCGGGGTCGGCTTGCCGGGAACGAGAGTCGCCATAACCTGCGAGTGTAGTCAGCGCGCCAGGGGCATCATCACCCGCGAGCGTTACTGCGGGCGGACGAGCCGCATCGGATTCGACCGGCAGGAGCACACACCATGCTGAGGCTGTGGCGGCGGCCGAAGGGCCGCGCGGGGGAGTGGTACTACTGCGTGCGCCACAACAAGGTCGAGGAAGGGCCCGAGTGCCGCGCGCTCGACCGGCTGGGGCCGTACGCGACGCGCTCGGAGGCCGAGCACGCGCTCGAGCTCGTCCGGGAGCGCAACGAGGCCTGGGAGGGCCGCGGCGACGACGGTGACGACGGCGGGAACGCCAAGGACGCCTAGCGGCTGCGCGGCGCGCGAAACGCGCAGTGGGCGCCGGCCGGCGGCCGACGCCCACAGGGGGACTCGCTGAGGCGCGGGGGACTAGCGCTTCGTCGCCGCGACCCGGCGGGTCGCCGTCTTGCGCGCCGCGCTCTTGGTCGCGGGCGCCTTCTTGGCCGCCGACTTGCGCGCCGGCGCCTTGGCGGACGCCTTCTTCGCGGTCGCCTTCTTGGCCGTGGTCTTCTTGGCGGTCGTCTTCTTCGCGGCGACGGACTTGGCCGCGGTCGTCTTCTTCGCCGCGGTCTTCTTGGTAGTCGCCTTCTTGGCCGTCGTCTTCTTCGCGGCGGTGGTCTTCTTGGTGGCGGCCTTCTTGCCGGACACCTTCTTCGCGGTGGCCTTCTTGGCGGCCGTGGCCTTGGCCGTGATGGCCTTCTTCGCGGTGGTCGCCTTCGCGACCGCCGTCTTGGCGGCCTTCTTGGCCGCCTTCTTCGCGGTCGTCTTCTTGGCCGTCGCCTTCTTCGTCGTCGTCTTCTTCGCGGTGGCCTTCTTGGTGGTCGCCTTCTTCGGCGCCGCCGTGGCGCCCGACGTCTGGTCGTCGACCTCGCCCGTCGAACCGCTGCGCTGCACCGAGCGGAGCGCGGCGAGCGCCTCGCGCTTGGTGTCGTAGGACAGGGACTTGGCGAGCGTGGTGCCGTTCGCCGCCTCCAGGACAAAGCCGTACTTGCCTGTACGTGCCTTGCTGAGAACGAACTTCGCCGGCATCGGTGCCTCCCGTGGGCGGGACATGTCCGGCCCGTCGCCGAACGATTTCCGTATCAAAGAAGCACGATTTGTGGCTGTTGTCACATATATCAGGCGTATTAGATTAGGTGTCAAAGATCCGAAATACCCCGAATGGCCGCTTAGCCCGGAATTGAGCTGTGACCTCGGCTGCATCTGGGCGTCGCCCCCGTGCCTCTTCAAGACCCCCCTGGCAGGATCGCGCCCATGACTACCCCCTCCAACGCTCAGCGCGACCCGCGGGACCTGCCGGACGTCGGCAGCCTCGTGGTCGGCGTCCTCGGCGGCACCGGTGAGCAGGGCCGCGGCCTCGCTTACCGGCTCGCCGTGGCGGGCCAGAAAGTGATCATCGGTTCGCGCAGCGCGGACCGCGCCGAGTCCGCCGCCGCGGAGCTGGGCGCGGGAGTTCGCGGTACCGACAACGCGACGTGCGCCGCCGAGAGCGACGTCGTCATCGTCGCCGTGCCGTGGGACGGCCACAAGGACCTGCTCGTCTCCCTCAGCGAGCAGCTCGCCGGCAAGATCGTGGTCGACTGCGTCAACCCGATGGGCTTCGACAAGCAGGGCGCCTACTCGCTGCCCGTCGAGGAGGGCAGCGCCGCACAGCAGGCCGCCGCCGTCCTGCCGGACTCGCGCGTGACCGCGGCGTTCCACCACGTCTCCGCCGTGCTGCTGCTCGACCCGAACGTCGAGTCGCTCGACACCGACATCATGGTGCTCGGCGACGAGCGCGCCGCGACCGACGTCGTGCAGGCGCTCGCGAGCCGTATCCCGGGCATGCGCGGGGTGTTCGCCGGCCGGCTGCGCAACGCGGGCCAGGTCGAGGCGCTGACCGCCAACCTGATCTCGGTCAACCGCCGCTACAAGGCACACGCGGGCGTGCGCATCACCGACGTCTGACACGCGCTGTCCGGCACGCGCCCTCTTGCGTGCGCGCCGACTGACACGTGCCGTGCGCGCGACGCCGCATGAGGGCTGACGCCGCGTACGTACGGCGAAACGCGGGCGGGCCCGGCACCCTGTGGGGTGCCGGGCCCGCCCGCGTTTTCACGCGTGTTCAGCCGATCCGAAAAGCGTCGCGCGGGGTCGGCTCGTCACTGACGCGGCGTCAGCCGGCCAGCGACTGCGTCCAGTCGCGGAGCGCCTGGACGTGCTGGACGCCCGTGTTCTTCTCGACCGCGGTCTGCAGCGCCTGCAGCGTGAACTTCACCATGCCGGCGGTGGCCGGGTCGGTCAGCACGCGCTGCGCCTCGGCGTCCACGCCCAGGCGGCTGTGCACCTCGGGGATGGCGATCTCGGGGCCCTGCACCAGGTACACGGCGAGGTTGCGGAGCTGGCCGGTGAGCTCCTCGAGGGCGCGGATGCCGCCCTGGGCGCCCGGGGAGGCGGAGAGCGCCACGACCGGCTTGCCGACCCAGGAGGACTGGCCGTACGGGCGCGAGGCCCAGTCCAGCGCGTTCTTCAGCACGCCCGGGATCGAGCGGTTGTACTCCGGCGTCGAGATGATCACGCCGTCCGCCTCGCGGATCGCCTGGCGCAGGCGCTCGACCGACTCGGGGACGTCGCCCTCGAGGTCCTGGTTGAAGTGCGGGAGCTCGTCGATGCCCTTGAAGACCTCGATGCTCATGCCCTCGGGCGCGAGCGTCGGGAAGGCCTGCAGCAGGGCGGTGTTGAAGGACTCGGCGCGGATGGAGCCGGAGATGGCGAGAATGCGGGACATGGTGAGCCTCCTGCGACGCATTTCTTCTGGTTGAACATTTAACAATCTAGCGCCAGGTCGTTGCGTTTTCAACTTCCCTGGTGTCCGAGGGTCCTCAACCGCGTCGGTGCGGGCCGCATTCCCGGTGTCGGGGGGCGGGCTCCGGCGGTTCGGGGCGTCCGGGAGAATGAGGGCATGAACCGTCTCGTCGTCCTCGCGTCCGTCGTGGCCGTGCTTGCCGTGGTCGCGGCCGTCGTCGCGTTCGTCAACGGCAGCTGGCTCGGCGTGCCGTTCCTGCTCCTCGCCGGCCTGGACGGGAACCTCGCGTTCCTGGTCGCGCGCCGCAAGCGCGACGCCGCGCGGGCCGCCGCGCGCGCCTGACGCCGGGCCGCGGAGCCGTTCCGCGCCCTTGTTCGACGTCCCCCACAAGGTCTCTTTCGCCTGATTTTCCGGGCCTGGGGGTGTGTCGAAGTCGTATTCGAACAAAAGTTCGCCTACGCTGGGGCGCCGGAGTTGTCCACAGGTGTGCGAGGCGCGGCCCACGATGTCGGTGCGACGGGTTAGCGTCATGACAATGAAGCGCACACCACGACCCGACAGGGCGGCATCAGCGATGGCAGGACAGGACCGCGAGAAGGCGCTCGACGCCGCCCTCGCCCAGATTGAGCGACAGTTCGGCAAGGGCTCGGTCATGCGCCTCGGCGACGACGCGCGCGCCCCTGTCGAGGTCATCCCCACCGGCGCGATCGCGCTCGATGTCGCGCTCGGCATCGGCGGCCTCCCGCGCGGCCGCATCGTCGAGGTGTACGGCCCGGAGTCCTCCGGTAAGACGACGGTCGCCCTGCACGCGATCGCCAACGCCCAGCGCGCCGGCGGCGTCGCCGCCATCGTCGACGCCGAGCACGCCCTCGACCCCGAGTACGCCAAGAAGCTCGGCGTCGACACCGACGCCCTGCTGGTCTCCCAGCCCGACACGGGTGAGCAGGCCCTCGAGATCGCCGACATGCTGATCCGCTCCGGCGCGCTCGACATCATCGTCATCGACTCCGTCGCGGCCCTGGTGCCCCGCGCCGAGATCGAGGGCGAGATGGGTGACTCGCACGTCGGCCTCCAGGCCCGACTCATGAGCCAGGCGCTCCGCAAGGTCGCCGGTGCGCTCAACCAGACCAAGACCACGGCGATCTTCATCAACCAGCTGCGCGAGAAGATCGGCGTCATGTTCGGCTCGCCGGAGACCACGACCGGTGGCCGCGCGCTGAAGTTCTACTCGTCCGTGCGTCTCGACATCCGCCGCATCGAGACCCTCAAGGACGGCACCGAGGCGGTCGGCAACCGCACCCGCGTCAAGGTCGTCAAGAACAAGATGGCCGCGCCGTTCAAGCAGGCCGAGTTCGACATCCTCTACGGCGTGGGCATCAGCCGCGAGGGCGGCCTGATCGACATGGGCGTCGAGCACGGCTTCATCCGCAAGTCCGGCGCCTGGTACACGTACGAGGGCGACCAGCTCGGCCAGGGCAAGGAGAACGCCCGCAACTTCCTGCGGGACAACCCCGACCTCGCCAACGAGATCGAGAAGAAGATCAAGGAGAAGCTGGGCGTGGGCCCGCGCGTCGACGCAGATGTCACCGCTGAAGAAGAGGCCTGAGCACGAGGCTGACGGGGCCGGGCCCGACCCGGCCCCCGGTGGGCCGCACGACGACGCGTCCGCGGACCCGCCCGAAGAACCGGCTGTCGGCGTGCCCGACGGCCGCACGCCGGGCTGGAACGACACCTGGGCCCGGGAGACCGACCCGGCCGAGCGCGAGCGCGCCCGGGAGGCACTGGAGGCGGCGGTCGCGCGCGGCGGCACGCTGACCTTCGAAGGGCTCGGGCTGACCGAGCGGCCCAAGGCGGCCACGCGCCGCCGCAGGGGGAGCGACGACGGAACGGGGCTCGGGGGCCCCGGTTCCGCGACGGCGGACCCGGGCACGGGGGAGTACGCCGACCCGGCCGCCCCCGCGGCGAGGTACGCCCGCGGCCGAGCCGAACGCGGTGACGCACCGGCCGCCGGCGACACCGACGGGGACTTCGACACCCCGCCCGACACCGGCCGCCGCGGCGGGCGCCGAAACCGACGCGGCCGCTCCCGCGACAGCGACGCGTCCTCCGACGGCGCACCGCGCGAACGCCGCCAGCGCCGCATCGGCCCGGCGCAGATCGACCCCGACGCCGACCCGGAGGCGGCGGCCCGTGCGATCTGCCTGCGGCTGCTCACGGGCCAGCCGCGCACCCGCGCCCAACTCGCCGACGCCCTCCGCCGCCGCGGCGTCCCCGACGAGGTGGCCGACCACGTCCTGGGCCGGTTCGCCGAGGTCCGGCTCATCGACGACGCGGCCTTCGCCAACGCCTGGGTCGACACCCGCCACACCGGCCGCGGCCTCGCCCGCCGCGCCCTCGCCCGCGAACTCCGCCAACGCGGCGTGGCACCCTCGCTCGTCGACGAGGCCGTCGAACGCCTGGACCCGGAACAGGAGTCCGAGACCGCCCGCGCCCTCGTCGACCGCCGCCTGGCCGCCACCCGCCACCTGGACCGCCAGGTCCGCCTCCGCCGCCTCGCCGGCATGCTGGCCCGCAAGGGCTACAGCGAGGGCCTGGCCCTCCGCGTAGTCCGCACCGCCCTCGACGAGGACGCCGCCGCCCACCCACCCCCGGACGACGACGAGGCCTGGCCCTACGGCGACTACGACGACACTCCGGAACCCCCGGAAGACTGACGCCTGGACAGCCCCTGCGACGACCGGGCCCCGACCAGGGCCGAACCGTGGCGGACGCCGCCGCCCTCCGACGACCCGCCACAACCAACGCGGTTGCCGTCGCGGGGCGGTCGTGCCCAGCGCGCGGCGTGCGCCGCCGCTGCGGCGGGTGGTCTCGTGCCTGCCCTGTCTCAGCGTCCGGCAACCCGCCCGTCCGGGCCCGGTGTTCGTCGTTCGATCGGGCTCGTCGGGAGGCCGGTCGGCCGGGCGGAGCAACCGGGCGTTCAGGTGGAGGTCGGGGCAACTGCCGTCGGGAACACGGTCGGTTCGGGCTGGACTGCTTGACCGTTCTGTGACCTCGACTTAACCTCACAGACAGTGAGGGATCATCGCGCACCGCGTGGTCGCCCCGTTCTGTCGTCTTGCCAACGCCACACGCGCCATCCGACAACCCCGACATCCGTGGCCGGACTCCCGTCTCCGGTCTCCCACCCGACTCCGGAACCGGTGCGAGCCCGGCCGGTTCCCGGATCCGGCTCCGCCGGGCGACACCGACCGCGGTGTCCCGCGGTGCTGTTCGCGGTCCTCCCTCGCCTCGCGGTGCCTCAGCGTGTCCGCGGAACGCCGCGCGTCGAGCGGACCGAGTGCGGAGAGAGGGAGTGGGCCTCGTGGTGGTAGCCCTGGATGCCGGACAGGCCGTGCCGTACGCCGTCGCCGCGACCGTGGCCGTCGGGGCGCTCGTGGTGTCGCTCGCCCTGCTGGCCGCGGCCCGCCGGGTCCGCGCGGCGGCGCCCGAGGCGGTGGCCGCGGAGCTCAGCCGGGCCGCCGTCGAGGCCGCCGGGATCCGGGACCGGGCGGAGCGCGACGCCGGGCGGATCCGGGACGAACTGCGGGAGCAGCGCGCCGACGTCGAACGCCGCGAGCACCGGGCCGCCGAGCGCGAGGAGCGGTTGGACGCGGACCGGTCCCGGCTGCGCGCTCGGGCCGCCGAGCTCGCCGCCGCCGAGGAACGCGCGACGGTGGAGCGGTCCCGGCTCGCCCAGGCCGCCGACGAGCGCCGCGCGATCCTGGAGCGCACCGCCGGCCTGACGTCGGACGCCGCGAAGGACGAGCTGGTGCGCGGCATCGAGCACCAGGCGAAGCGCGAGGCGGCGATCCTGGTGCGCGACATCGAGGCCGCGGCGCGCCGGGAGGGGGACTCGCGGGCGCGCGACATCGTCACGATGGCGATCCAGCGCGTCGCGACCGAGCAGACCGCCGAGTCGGTGGTGTCGTTGCTGCATCTGCCGCACGACGACATGAAGGGCCGGATCATCGGCCGCGAGGGCCGCAACATCCGGGCGTTCGAGGCGGCCACCGGGGTCAACCTGATCATCGACGACACCCCCGAGGCGGTGCTGCTGTCGTGCTTCGACCCGGTGCGCCGCGAGGTGGGCCGGCTCACCCTGGAGACCCTGGTCGCGGACGGCCGCATCCACCCGCAGCGCATCGAGGAGACGCACGAGCGCTGCCGCCTGGAGGTGGAGCGCGGCTGCGTCCGGGCCGGCGAGGACGCCGTCGTCGACCTCGGCCTGACCGACCTGCACCCGGAGCTGATCGCGCTGCTGGGCAAGCTGCGCTACCGCACGTCGTACGGCCAGAACGTGCTCAAGCACCTGGTCGAGGCCGCGCACATCGCCGGCATGATGGCCGCCGAGCTGCGCCTGCCCGCCCCGCTGCTGAAGCGTTGCACCGTGCTGCACGACATCGGCAAGGCCGTGACGCACGAGATGGAGGGCAGCCACGCCCGGGTCGGCGCGGAGCTCGCCCGCCGATACGGCGAGCCCGACGACGTGGTGCACGCGATCGAGGCGCACCACAACGAGGTGGACGTGCGCTCGGTGGAGGCCGTCCTGACGCAGGCCGCCGACGCGATCTCGGGCGGCCGTCCCGGCGCGCGCCGCGAGTCGGTGGAGGTGTACGTCAAGCGGCTGGCCCGCCTGGAGGAGATCGCGCGCGGGCACGCGGGCGTGGACAAGGTCTACGCGATGCAGGCCGGCCGCGAGGTGCGGGTCATGGTCGTGCCGGACCTGGTCGACGACATCCAGGCGCACGTCATCGCGCGGGACGTCGCCAAGCGGATCGAGGAGGAGCTGACCTACCCCGGCCAGGTCCGCGTCACCGTGGTGCGGGAGAGCCGCGCGACCGAGTACGCGCGCTGAGCCCCGCCCTTACGCCGCAACCGCGTTGGACCCGCGCGGCCGGATACGCCCGGTGAGCGGTCCGCGTCATGCGCGCGAATGCTCCGGAACATCCGGTACGGCCGGGTGATCACGTGCGTCACAGTGCGTACCCTGGGGAGAGCGTTGCCCGGACCCACCCCCGTCCCGGGCGCCGCGGCCCGCACCGCCCCGACCCGTGACCCCACGAAAGGCCACCTCCGTTGGCGATCAGCGTCTTCGACATGTTCTCGATCGGCATAGGTCCGTCGAGTTCGCACACGGTAGGTCCGATGCGGGCCGCGCGCATGTTCGTGCGCCGGCTCAAGTCTCAGGGCCTACTCGCGCAGACCGTGTCCGTCCGGGCCGAGCTGTTCGGCTCGCTCGGCGCCACCGGGCACGGCCACGGCACGCCGAAGGCGGTGCTGCTGGGCCTGGAGGGCTTCTCGCCGCGCACCGTGGACCCGCTGGGCGTCGAGCCCGAGCTGGAGCGCATCCGCGCCACCCGGCGGCTGCGCCTGCTGGGCGCCGACGTCGGCGACGCGCACGAGATCGCCTTCGACGTGGACCGCGACCTGGTGCTGCACCGCCGCCGCTCGCTGCCGTACCACGCGAACGGCATGACGGTCTGCGCGTACGACGCCGAGGGCGTGCCGGTGCTGGAGAAGACCTACTACTCGGTCGGCGGCGGCTTCGTCGTCGACGAGGACGCGGTGGGCGCGGACCGCGTGAAGCCGGACGACGCCGAGCTGCGCTATCCGTTCCGCACGGGCGACGAGCTGCTGCGCCTGACCCGCGACACCGGCCTGTCGGTGTCCGCGCTGATGCTGGAGAACGAGAAGGCCTGGCGCACCGAGGACGAGGTCCGCGCCGGCCTGCTGGAGATCTGGGACGTCATGCGCGCCTGCGTCGCGCAGGGCCTGAGGACCGAGGGCATCCTGCCGGGCGGCCTGAAGGTGCGGCGCCGGGCCGCGCACACCGCGAAGGTGCTGCGCGCCGAGGGCGACCGGGCCAGCCACGCCATGGAGTGGGTCACCCTGTGGGCGATGGCCGTCAACGAGGAGAACGCGGCGGGCGGCCGCGTGGTGACGGCGCCGACCAACGGCGCGGCGGGCATCATCCCGGCCGTCCTGCACCACTACGTGGCGGCGGTGCCGGGCGCGGACGACGACGGCGTCGTGCGGTTCCTGCTGGCGGCCGGCGCGGTCGGCATGCTCTTCAAGGAGAACGCCTCGATCTCGGGCGCCGAGGTCGGCTGCCAGGGCGAGGTCGGCTCGGCCTGTGCGATGGCGGCCGGCGGCCTGGCCGAGGTGCTGGGCGGCACCCCGGAGCAGGTCGAGAACGCCGCCGAGATCGGCATCGAGCACAACCTGGGCCTCACCTGCGACCCGGTCGGCGGCCTCGTCCAGATCCCGTGCATCGAACGCAACGGCATGGCCGCCGTCAAGGCCGTCACCGCCGCCCGCATGGCCCTGCGCGGCGACGGCCGCCACCACGTCTCGCTCGACAAGGCGATCAAGACGATGAAGGAAACCGGCGCCGACATGAAGACCAAGTACAAGGAGACCGCCCGCGGCGGCCTCGCGGTCAACATCATCGAGTGCTGAGCGGCTGCCGCTGAGCCGCGGAAACGCGGCGGGGGCCGGCGGGGGGGGGGGGGGGGGGGGGGGCGGGGGGGGGGGGGGGCGCGGGGGGGGCCCCCGGGGGGGGGGGGGG